>NZ_JALKCH010000002.1 GCF_023016805.1 Ancylobacter crimeensis | reverse complement strand
CCGCCTGTCCTGAAAGAGCAACACCAAGGCGCCCGCCAACCGGCGGCAACCCGTCGTCGATGGCCGCTTTATAGGGGGAGCCCCGGACCGATGTCAACACGGCTCAAAACAGAAAAATGACGGGCGACGATCCGCAGGGGATAACCTTCATGCTGGCAGCGTGACGCAGAGACCGGGCCGGAGCCGCCCCTGAAACCCGCAGCTGGAGGCCCGTGCAGCGGTGACGTCACTCCTGCTCGTTCGCATATTTCCAATGTAATTCAATGTATTGAAGCCAGCCCGTAGCACGCGCCGCAGGCTGCCCGGCCACGTGGCACTCTCCAGCCTTTCCCGCTCATTCCGACAGCAACCCCGTCGCCAAATACCGGAAGCTCGCCTGTGGATAGTGCATTTCAGCCCTGCACTCCCGGCAAGAACCGTCACCTCCCCGCGTCGCGCACGCCCTTGGGGACTGGATGCAGTCTCCTTGTCACCACTCATCATCTGGTATAATGACTATATCAATATATGAGCGTTCACGCGGAACGCCGCCCGAGGAAACCAAGGAAAACGGCCCGCCGACGGAGGCGAACGCCGATGTTCCCAAGCCCGCATGGAACCGTGCATGGCCGCCCCCCAACGTATAGAAGCCGATTATCTCATCGAGACCGCCTTCGACCCGCGCCGCGCCGCGGAGGCGATGGCTGGCGAGCAGTCGAGCGGCACCTTCGTCGCCATTCCCGGTGAAACGCCGGAGTTGAAGGAGCGCTCGGCGGCGCGGATCGAAGCGCTGGAGGAGATCGGAACGGTCGAGGCACCCTCGCTGCCCGGCGCGGGTCGGCCGAAGGACGACGCGGCAGCGATCCGGCGCGCGCGCGTGACGCTGTCCTGGCCGATCGACAATATCGGCCCTTCGCTCCCCAACCTGCTCGCCACGGTTGCGGGCAACCTATTCGAACTGAAGCAGTTTTCCGGCCTTCGCCTGCTCGATATCCGTCTGCCGGCGGTCTTCGCCGCCCGCTATCCCGGCCCCCGCTTCGGCATTTCCGGCACGCGCCGGCTCGCCGGAGTCGCTGAAGGCCCCCTGATCGGCACCATCGTAAAGCCGAGCGTCGGTTTCGGAGCGCAGGAGACCGCCAACCTGGTCCGTCTCCTCTGCACGGCCGGCATCGATTTCATCAAGGACGACGAATTGCAGTCCGACGGGCCGCATTGCCCGTTCGATACGCGTGTCGATGCGGTGATGCGGGTCATCAACGATCATGCCGACCGCACCGGCAAGAAGGTGATGTTCGCCTTCAACCTGACCGGCGAGCTCGACGAGATGCGCCGTCGTCATGACCACGTGCTGGAACGCGGCGGCACCTGCGTCATGGCGAGCCTCAATTCGGTGGGGCTGGTCGGCATGATCGAACTGGGCCGGTTCAGCGCGCTGCCGATCCACGCCCACCGTAACGGATGGGGCTATCTCTCACGCGCGCCGATGCTCGGCTGGTCCTATGTGGCGTGGCAGAAGATCTGGCGGCTTGCCGGTGCCGACCACATGCATGTCAACGGCCTCGCCAACAAGTTCTCGGAAGCGGACGACAGCGTGATCGCCTCGGCGCGCGCCTGCCTCACGCCGATGTTCGACGACAGGCCCTGCATCGCCATGCCGGTCTTCTCCTCGGGCCAATCGGCAAAGCAGGCGCCCGGCACCTTTGCGGCGCTGGGAACCGCGGATCTCATCTTCGCCGCCGGCGGGGGAATCATGGCGCACCCGGACGGCCCCGCCGCCGGCGTCGCCAGCCTGCGCGAAGCCTGGGATGCGGCGATGACCGATGTTCCGCTGGCCGATTATGCGCGCGACCACACCGCTCTCGCCCGGGCGCTGGAGACCTATGCGGCATGACCGACGGGCGCTCATCCAGCCAGACGGCGGCTCCGCTTCCGCCGGGCACGCTCGTCGCCTTTTACGGCGACGACTACACCGGCTCGTCCGCCGTGATGGAGGTGATGAGCTTCGCCGGCCTGCCGACCGTGCTGTTCCTCGGGCCTCCGACCGCCGAACAACTGGCCCGCTTCGAGGGGATGCGTGCCGTCGGCATTGCCGGCATTGCGCGCTCGAAGACGCCGGCCTGGATGGATGAGCACCTGCCGCCGATCTACGATGTGCTCGCCGGCCTCAAGGCGCCGATCACGCATTACAAGGTCTGCTCCACCTTCGATTCCGCGCCCGGCATCGGCTCGATCGGACGCGCGATCGAACTCGCGGAACCCCGCCTCGGCGGAGCATGGCATCCGCTGCTGGTGGGGGCGCCGGCGCTGGCGCGCTATCAGGTTTTCGGCAATCTCTTCGCCGCGATCGGGGGCGTCGGCTACCGGATCGACCGCCATCCGGTGATGGCACGCCATCCGGTGACGCCGATGGACGAGGCCGATGTCCGCCTGCATCTGGCGCGGCAGACCGACATTCCGGTCGGACTGGTCGATTTCGCGTCGATGAAGGCCGGCCATGGGGACCGGACGCTGGCCGAAGAATGCCGGCGCGGCGCGCGCGTGCTCGCGCTCGACGTGCTGGACGAGGAAACACTTGCCGAGGCCGGTCGACTCATCTGGGCCCATCGCGGCGAGCGCCTCTTCGCGGTCGGCTCGCAAGGCGTGGAATATGCGCTTGTCGCGCATTGGCGACAGGCCGGGCTGATCGAGCCCGCACCGCCGGGCCGGCGCGCACCGCCGTGCGAGCGCATCGCCGTCGTCTCGGGGTCCTGCTCGCCGATCACCGCGCGGCAGATCGACTTCGCGCTCGATCACGGCTTCGAGGGCATCCGCCTTGATGCCGCCCGGGCGATCGACATGCGAGCCTGGAATGCGGAGATCGATCGCGGCATCGCCGGCGCGCGCCAGGCGCTCGGCGAGGGGCGCGACCCCATCATCTTCACGGCCGCGGGGCCGGACGATCCGGCCGTCCCGGCGCTCGGCACGGCTGTCGAGGCGGCCGGCGTTGCGATGAGCGAGGTCAATGCCCGCCTTGGCGACGGCCTCGGGCGTGTGCTCGACGCCGTGGTGCGCGAGGCCGGCTTGCAGCGCGCGGTCATTTCCGGGGGCGACACCTCGGGCCATGCCGGCATGGCGCTCGGCCTTTATGCGCTCACCGCTCTCGCCCCGCTCGCGCCCGGTGCCCCGCTGTGCCGCGCCCATGCCGGGAACGCCCATGACGGGCTCGAAATCACCTTCAAGGGCGGCCAGATGGGCCAGCCCGACTTCTTCTGGACCGCCAAGCAAGGCGGCGCCAGCAACCGCTGAACAGGGAGAGAACCCGAGATGAAGAAGATCGCTTTGCTGGGCGCCGGCGGCAAGATGGGCGTGCGGCTCGCCACCAACCTTCAGGGCTCGCCCTATGAGGTGATGCATGTCGAGCCGACCGAGGCCGGCCGGGCCCGCCTCAAGGAGAAGACCGGGCTCGATTGCGTCGACGGCGACAACGCCCTCGCCGATGCCGATGCCGTGCTGATGGCCGTTCCGGACCGGCTCATCGGCAAGATCGCCCACACCTTCATCGAGAAGGTGAAGCCCGGTACCGCCATCATCATGCTGGATGCCGCCGCCCCGCAGGCCGGCGAACTGCCGGAGCGCGACGACGTCACCTATTTCGTGACCCATCCCTGCCACCCGCCCATCTTCAACGACGAGGTGACGGAGGCAGCGAAAAAGGACTTCTTCGGCGGCGTCCACGCCAAGCAGCACATCGTCTGCGCGCTGATGCAGGGGCCGGAGGAGCATTACGCCCAGTGCGAGCAGATTGCCCGCACCATCTACAAGCCGGTGATGCGCGCCCATCGCTGCACGGTCGAACAGATCGCGATCATGGAGCCGGCGCTGGCGGAAACGATCGGCGCCACGCTCTGCCTCGCCTTGCGTGAGGCGACCGACGAAGCGGTGCGGCGCGGCGTGCCGCGGCAGGCGGCAACGGATTTCCTGCTCGGCCATCTGACCATCGAGCTTGCCATCGCCTTCGAGATCTTCCCGGAAGGCCGTTTCTCCGACGGCGCGCTCTACGCCATCGACCAGGCCCGGCCGCAGATCTTCAGGGAGGGCTGGCTGGAGCGGATCTTCGATCCGCAGGCGGTGCAGCGCTCGGTCGAGGAGATCTGCAATCCGCCGAAAGCGGCGTGACTTCAATGCCTTAGACAGAGCGCGTTCAACAGCGCGCGCATATTCCTCACCGGGGGGGATCCCTTCTTCCCTCCCCCACTCCGGCTGCGATCGTCGGCAACGGCGCTCGCAGCCGCTTCTCTTTCTTCCGCGCGCGTCGTCACGCGCCAGCAATCGCGGGTGTCGACGCGCCGTCGCATGGTATGATGAATGTACCTGGCGTGCATCGGCCTCCCGCCGATGCCGGGCAAAGGGACTTCAGGCATGGTGCATGGCACGGAAACCATTGTTCGGCGCAAGCTTTCCCATGAGGTTTTCGATCGCCTGAAGGGGATGATCACATCGGGAGAGCTCGGACCGGGCGATGCCATGCCCTCCGAGCGCGACCTGATGGACCGCTTCGGCGTCGGGCGTCCGGCGATTCGCGAGGCGATGCAGGCACTTGCCAATATCGGGCTGATCTCCATAACCCATGGCGAACGGGCCAAGGTCCAGCAACTTACGGCGAAGTCGCTGTTTCAGCAGATGGACCTGACCGCGACCATCCTGCTCTCCGCCTCCCCCGACAGTCTCGAACATCTCAAACAGGCGCGACGTTTCTTCGAGCGCGGCATGGTGCGGGAAGCAGCAATACGATCGACCTCCGCAGATATCGCACGCCTTCAGGCGACGCTGGATCAGCAAAGACGAGCCGTTGACGACCCAGTTCTCTTCATTTCCGCGGATATGCGCTTCCACAATCAGATTGCTGCCATCTCCGGCAACGCCATCTTCGAAGCGGTGAGCGAGGCTATGCTTGGCTGGTTGCGGCAGTATCACACCGAGATGCTGAGCTGGACCGGCAAGGAAAACCTCACCCTGGTCGAGCATGACGAGATCCTCCGCCATCTCGCCCAGCATAATGCGGATGCCGCGGAGGCGGCCATGGTGAAGCACCTCGACCGTTCCAACGCGCTCTACGCGCATCCGGCGTGAACCGCCTCACTCTCTGATTTCTATGACAGCATAAGGATTTAGAACGATCCGGCGATCGGCCCCGATGGCACATTCCTCGCGCTGCACGCCGGCATCCTCCGCGAAACAGGCCTCGTCCAGCAGAAGCGCGGTGCCGCTCAGGGGAACCTCCACGACCTGCTGTTCGCCCGTGATGTTGACGGCGAGAACCCGGCGACGATTGTCTTGCGACGCTGCAATGGCGAGCACTCTGGCTTCATCACTGGAGTGGCAATCATGCCATTCAAATCCGTTCAGACGAGCCAGAATGTGCGCCGATGCAAAGGCAGGACGGAGGCCAGTTGGTGCAGTGGGGTGGGTAGTCAGTCCAAGCGGGCCAGTCAGTCCACCCACGATGAAACTCTCCACTCCCGCCGCCGCCAGGCGGGTCGAATAGCCCACCATATAGGCCGCCGCGAACAGTCCGTCCTGCCGGGGATCCTCGGGTGTCATCGTCATCCGCCGGCGCTCCGGGTTGGCCATGGTGCGCGAGCCATAGGGGTTCTGCCGCATCCCGATGGTCGAGGGACCGATGCGGTAGGGTTTTGCCTCCCCGATCATCGCCCGGGTCGAGCGCAGGATGAAGGGCAGCGCCTCCAGCGACTGCATCACCGAGCGGTCGTCGGCATCGTGCACGATCGGGCAGGTGCAGTGGCTGACGAAATCGAGCAGGGCCGCCGGCACCGGCTTGCGGTTCAGCTCGGTGAAGTAGCTGAACATGCCGCCACCCAGCCTGAGCCCCGGAAAGGCCGCACGCGCGGCGTCATAGACCTCCTCCAGCGGCGGGCAATCCGGCCAGGCGCTGCCCGGCGGGGTGGAGCGCCGATCGACGTCCGGGCTCACCGCGACGGCGTCGAGCCTGAGGCCCGAGGCTTCGACCTCGGCGGCGATGGCGGCGAGCTCGTCGGCCGGCGCCTCCACCCCCGGCACGACGCATTCCAGCACCCTCTCGGCCTGCGGCAGCAGCGCCGCGACGCGGGCGAAGCCTTCGAGCGCCGTCCGGCCGTGACCCGTGGTCGGGTCGAAATGGAACAGCAGGGTCTGCGGCGCGAGTTCGGCGAGCCGATGGCCGGCCGCGATTGTCGCCTCGCTCTCTTCCGGCGTCACCACGAGGCCGATCTTCGGTGCCCGTCTTCCGAATGCGCCGCCGAGTTCGAGGCGCACCGGCTCGGGCTCGCCCATCGGCTCGGCAAATGGCGGCAGCGTCCCGCGCAGCGTCAGGGTCACCGCCTGCCGCATATGCTCGCCGGCGGGCAGCACATAGGGCCAGGGCAGCGCGAGCGGGCGTACATAGGTCTTGTAGGAGGCGTCCGACCAGTTGCGCTGGTCCTCCATCTCGAAGCTGTCACCCTCCATGCGGCAGGTCGCGACCACGCCCGGCAGCCGCTCCGGGCTGACCTCGTGGCTGATGGCGCGCATCTCCCTGAAAGGTTGCCACGGGTCGATCAGGTCCGGCAGCACCGACGTCTCGACGGTGCCATCGACATGCTCCACCACCACCGGTCCACCGGCGATGCCGACGATGGGGTGCAGCACGGTGAAGCCGCAGCGATTGGTGAGGAAGTCGGTCTTCGGGATCGCCTCCACCTCGAAGCTCAGGCTGGCATCGGCGCGACCGATGATGACGGCCTCATAGGCGAGGCGCTCGCCGCCCGTTCCGGTGCAGCGCGCGCGATAGGCGAGGCGGAACCCCTCCGCCGTCTCGTCGATGGCGAGACCCTCGATCAGCGGCGCATAGGTGCCCCAGTCCTTGTCGCGCACCACATAGGAGATCGCCCGCAGCACCTCTACGCCGGCGACGCGGATATTGCGCAGATTTCCCTCGATCAGCTCCGCCGTCAGCGGCCCGGCGCGGAGCCGGCGGGTCGCCGGCTCGGCCTCGCCGGTGCCCAGCCGGCGACGGCGCAGTTCGGATTCGGACGCGGTGTCGGCAGGGGCGGTCATGGTGAGGTGTCCTACGGGGCGATGTGCCGGCACGCAGTATGGTGCGGGACCAGATCGCACAGGCCGACAAAATGGTATGGCGGGAAGGTTCCGTTGGGGAGCGGCACCGCCACAGGACGCATCGGAGGACGATGAGGGCCGGCGGCTGAAGCGATGCACCCGCTTCTGAAGACGACACCGGCGGCACCCTTTCGCCCCGGCGCGACCGGCTCCCTTCCCGCATGCCGGGTGCGGACGCGACGGGCATGCCACCGCCTGTTGACGCCGCACCGTCATCCCGGCCGGAGACGGAGCCGCAGCGTCGGGATCGGGCGCCGTCGGGGCATCTCCTGGCCTTTCCATGCGCTCGAAACAATGCGCGGGAGCACGTCATCCGGGGCTTTCATGCACACGCATTCGCCGTGCCCTTCGCCCGCTCCCGCAAGCCCGGACGCCCCCGGTTCTTCGCTTCGCTGCAGTCGGGATGACGAAGCTGGCAGGCAGGGGAGAGCGGAGAGAGTCCACCCGCTTTCGATGCATCTGGGCGCCTTACGCCTGCCCTCAGCCGCCCGATACGGGCGCCGCTCCCGCCGCCGGCGCGGCGCGCTTGCGGCGGACGGCGCGACCGCCCGCCAGCGCCAGCACCGCGATGACGACGAAGCCCTGTACGATGTCCTGCGTACCGGGCGGCAGGCCGGCGATCTGCATGGTGGTGACGATGAGGATGAGCAGGAAGCTTCCGAGCAGCGTGCCGAGCGCGGTCGACGCCCCACCGAAGATCAGCGAGCCGCCGAGCACCACCGCGCCGAGCGATTGCAGCAGGTAGGGTTGGCCCATCTCCAGGAAGGCGCCGCCGACATAGGCACCGAGCAGCATGCCGGTGAGCGCGGCCAGCACCGCCGAGGCGAGGAAGGCAGAGGCGACGATGCGCCCGGTCGCCACCCCGGCCAGCGCGGCGGCACGAATGTTCTGCCCCACCGCGGACAGGGCCCGGCCATAGACCGTGCGGCGCAGCAGCAGCCCGGTGCCTGCCACCGCGATCAGCGCGATGACCAGCATCAGCGGCACCCCGTCCACCCGGCCGGCGGCCAGCGTCTTCAGGAACGGGCTCACCGCGAAGCCGGCGGCCCAGCGATTGGCGATGAGCGTGCCGGTGGCGAGGATATAGCCGGTCGCCAGCGTGGCGATGATGGCCGGGATGCGGAAGGTCACCACAAGCAGCGCGTTCACCGCCCCGGTCGCCAGCCCGATGCCGACCACCGCGGCCAGCGCCAGCGGCAGGCGGGCGTCGGAGCCCTGCGTCACCACGATGCTGGCATAGGCGGAAAGCGTCAGCACTCCGGCGATGGAGAGGTCGATATTGCCGCGCCCGGTGGTGATGACCAGCATCTGGCCGAGCGCAACGAGGGTGAGGAAGCTCGCCGACACCGCCACGCCGGACAGCGAATGGAGGCTGAAGCGCCCGGTGGTGAAGGAGAGGATCGCCCACAGCACCAGCACGCCGAGGCCGGCCCAGATCCAGCGGTTGCGCTCCAGCCAGTCGGTCATGGTCTGCGCGTTCATCGGGAAGCCTCCCGGCGCCCGGCGAGCGCCCTCAGAACCAGCATGGCCAGCAGCAGGCAGCCCTGCACGGCGGCGTTGTAGTCCGTGCTCACATTCAGCGCGCCGAGCAGCGCGCCGATGAGGGCGAGGGTGAGCGCGCCGGCCACCACGCCGAGCGGCGAGATGAAGCCGCCCATCAGCGCGCAGCCGCCCATCACCACCGCCGCGACGCTGATGAGGGTGAAGGGCCCGCCGGCATTGATGTCGCTCGCGGTGTTGATGGCGGTGAGGGCGAGCCCGGCGGCCAGCGCGAACAACCCGGCGATCATGTAGCGGATGACGGCGTAGCGCAGCGGCGACCAGCCGCCCAGCGTCATCGCCGCGGCATTGTTGCCGAAGCCGCGCAGCACCACCCCGATCGGGGCGCGGTCGATGACGAGCGCCACCATGCCGGCGACGCCGATGAGCACGAGATTGGCCGGCACACCGAACAGCGACCAGCCGAAGGCGGCGGCCAGCCAGTCCGGCGCCGAGCCGCCCGGGGTCGGCTGCAGCGTGTAGCCGATGCCCGCCCAGATGAAGGAGGCGCCGAGCGTGACCACGATGGCGGGGATGCGGCGCAGCTGGATGGTGGCGCCGATCAGCCCATAGGCGAGGATGCCGGCGGTGAGCGCGCCGATGCCGAGCAGCGGCCAATCCACCAGCAGCGTCGCGCTCACCACATTGACGAGGCCGGCGAAGGCGCCGACGCTGAGGTCGATCTCGCTGCCGCCGACCACGAACATCTGCGCCAGCGCCACCAGCACCAGCGCGATCGCCGGCCCGAGCAGCAGGTCGAGTCCGAAGAGGGAAACCGTCATCGGGTTCACATAGGCCATCAGGGCGAAGACCACGGCGAGGCTGGCGAAGGGGGCCAGTTCCACCAGCCATTCCCCGAAGGCCCGCGATCCGGCGGTGTGGTCGGCCTCGGTGCGGCCGGCCTGCGAGAAGGAGGCATCGACGATGGCCTCGACGCTGATCTCCGGTCCCGCCAGCTCGCGCACGATGCGCCCGCCGGAGAACACCAGCACCCGGTCGCATTCGAGGAACTCGATGTCCTCGGTCGAGTGCCAGACCACCAGCCGGGGTGCCGCCTCCCCGCCGCCGCGGGCGACCTGACCGACCAAAGCGTAGAAATCCTCCTTCGCCGCGACATCGACGCCGCGGGTCGGGTCGTCGAACAGCACGGTACGGGCCTGCCCGACCAGCGCCCGCGCCACCAGAGCCTTTTGCTGATTGCCGCCGGAGAGGTCGAGAATGGGGTTGTCGAAGCGCGCGGGGTCGAGCTTCAGCCGGTCGGCGGCGTGGCGGGCGGCCGCGCGCTCGGTGCGATCGGAGACGAGGGCGAGCGGATTGCGCCCCTCCAGCCGGCCGAGCGCGATGTTGGACAGCACGCTCCACAGCGGGAACACGCCTTCCTTCTGGCGGTCGCCGGAGACGAAGCTGGCGCCGCCCTCGCGGGCGATGGAAAGCTCGCGCGAGGAACGGGCGATGCTGCCGCGCGGATGGGCGAACAGAGCGTGCAGGACCTCGCGCTGGCCGGAGCCCTCCAGTCCGGCGAAGCCCACCACCTCGCCGGCGCGCAGTTCGATGTCGCGGCCGAGCGGAGCGGTGACGGCGCCGGTGATGCGGGCGACGACGGACGCCCCGGCCGGGATGGCCGGGCGGGCGGCGCGGCGGCTCTGCATCACGCCCTCGGTCGGTCCGCCCATGGCATTGACGAGGGTGGCGACGCTCGCCTGCCCCGCCGGACCGCACCAGACACTGCGGCCGTTGCGCAGCACGAGGATGCGATGGGCGATGTCCACCACCTCCTCCAGCTTGTGGCTGATGAAGATGAAGGAATAGCCGCGCTGCACCCGCGCGCGGATGAAGGAGCGCAATTGCCGGCTGCGCTCCAGCCCGAGCGAGGAGGTGGGCTCGTCGAGGATGACGAGACGCACCTTGGGGGCGGTGACGGCGCGGGCGATCTCCACCATCTGGCGCTGACCGATGGCAAGGTGGCCGACGCGGGCATCGACGTCGATGCCATGGCCGGGAAACACCTCGTCCAGCGCCGCGCGGGCGCGCTCGCGATAGGCGGCCCGCCAGCCGGGACGCAGGGAGGCCGCCTCCGGCGCTTCGAGGAACACGTTCTCCGCGACCGAAAGATTGTCGCAGAGCGAGAGTTCCTGATGGACGATGCGGATGCCCGCGGCCTGCGCCAGCATGGTGTCGTAGAGCGTGGGATCGACATCGACGCCGCCGATGACGATGGAGCCGGCATCGGCGCGGGTGACGCCGCACAGTATGCGCATCAGGGTCGACTTGCCGGCGCCGTTGCCGCCGACCAGGCCGAGCACCTCGCCGGCCTCGACCGTGAGATCGACGCCGTCATTGGCGCGTGTCGGCCCGAAGGCCTTGGCGATGCCGGCGAGCTTCGCCACCGGGGCGCGCGCCACGGGATGCAGGGCGATGGGTGCTGGGGAGGCAGGCACGGGGATGAGACGTTCCGCTGTCGGCATTGCCGGTCCTGTTCCGGCGAAGAAAGCGATGCCGGGGTTGGAGGGGCCGCGACCCGGCAGTGCCGGATCGGGAAGGCCCTCGCCCGCCGGCACGGGCGCCGGACGGATGCGGGGCGCCGATGCACCGGGCTCACCCGGTACATCCTGCGCGGCACGGAACGCCGCCATCGGTGCCAAGGCCCGTCAGTTGGAGGGCTTGGCCTTGATCAGGTTCTGCTCGACCCATTCCTGCGAATAGGACGGGCTGACGATGACACCGGCCGGAAGGCCCGCATAGTCCTTCAGGTTGTCGTCGGTGACGGTGGCGACCGGCATGATCATCAGCTTGGGCGGATTGGCGCCCTTCACCAGCCCGTAGGCCAGCCAGAACGCCGCGCCGCCGATGCCGGGCGTGGTGTTCATGGAGATGGTGGAGTAGCCGTTGGCTTCCTTCTGCTTGGCCCACCACTGGATGAAGTTCGACGAGCCGCCGCCCTCGATGACCGGCATTTTCTTCGCGTAGTCGCCGCCATACTGGTCGAAGGCCTGGGCGATGCCGGTGTCGTCGGAACCGCCCTGCGCCAGCACGGCGTCGACATGGGGCAGGCTCGGCAGGGCGTTGGCGACCGCCGACTGGGCGACCGAAGCGGTGGCCTGGCCATAGACGGTGGCGACCACTTTCACATCCGGGAAGTTCTTCAGCACGGCTTCCTGCGAGCCGTACATGTCGGCATCGGGGGCCGAGCCCTTCACGCCGCGCACGACGATGATGTTGCCCTTGCCGCCGATCTTCTTCAGCACCCACTCGGCCTGGTCGCGCTTGTAGCCCTTGAAGTCGAAATTGAGCTGCCAGTTGCAGGGCGCGGAGGCGACGGAATCGAAGGACACGACCTTGATGCCGGCCTTGCAGGCTTTCTCGATCACCCCGTTCACCGCCGTCTCGGAGGCGGCGTCGACGGCGATGGCATCGACCTTCTTGAGGATCAGCTCGGCGAGCTGGCTGTTCTGCTGGGCGACGGTGCCGTCGCCGTTCAGGATGATGTAGTCGGCGATCTTGCCCTCGGCCTTGGCCTTCTCGGCCGCCTCCTTGAAGGCATCGACCATCTGGTGGCGCCAGCTATTGCCGAAATAGGCATTGGCCAGCGCGATCACCGGCTTGTCCGGCGAGGCGCTGGCGGGCGCGGCGGCGGCGAGCGCGCCCGCGGCAAGAAGCGCGGCAGTGGCGCAGGCACGTGCGAGCATCGTCTTGCGATTCATCAATGTCCTCCCAGCGGCCCGCTCGGGCGGGCTCTTCAGGTGAAAGGCCCGCGCAAACGGGTCAGGCGGCGGCTCAGGCCCTGGCGGGCGAAGGCCGGTATAGGCGAAGGCCGGTGTCGAGGCCCTTGGCGGGGCCGGATACAATCGGTCGGCATGCGTCAAACGCGGTGGCGGGCCTACCCATGCACGATGATGATAACATTATCTCATTATACCAGTTGCGCAAGCGCCTGATGCGGGAGCATCGTCTCATCCGTTCCGGCGGCGCGGCAAAGCGTCTTTCGGACAAGGGCCATTGAAGAGCCCGGCACGAGGAAATGCGTGAGGATTCGTGACCATGCCCGCCGATACCATGCCCGCCGATCCGTTCGAGATCATCGACCGCCGTTTCCGCGCCCTCATCCTGCCGATCTGCTGGCTGGAGGTGCTGGCTGGCGGCATGCGCTGGTGCGAGGGGCCGGTCTACATGGCCGACAGCCGCGCGCTGGTGTGGAGCGACATTCCCAACAACCGGCTGATGCGCTGGTGCGAGGAGACCGGATCGGTGGGGGTATTCCGCGCCGACAGCGACTTCGCCAATGGCAATACCCGCGACCGGCAGGGCCGGCTGGTGACCTGCGAGCACCGCACCCGGCGCCTCACCCGCACCGAATGGGACGGCACGATCACCGTGCTGGCGGATTCCCATGCCGGCAAAAGGCTCAATTCGCCGAACGACGTGGTGGTGAAGTCCGACGGCACCATCTGGTTCACCGACCCGACCTATGGCATCGCCGCCGATTACGAGGGCGGCCGGGCCGAGCCCGAGCAGGATGGCCGCTACGTGTACCGGCTCGATCCACGCGATGGTTCGCTGGCCGTGGTGGCGGATGATTTCGTGCAGCCCAACGGGCTGGCCTTCTCGCCCGATGAGAGCCTGCTCTACATCGCCGATTCCGGCCTCATCGGCCGCGAGGAGGGCCCGCGCCACATCCGCGCCTTCAAGGTGGGCGCCGACAACCGGCTGTCCGGCGGGGCCGTCGTCACCGAGGTCGCGCCCCACGCGCCGGACGGCTTCCGGGTGGATGAGGAGGGTAACATCTGGTCGAGCGCCGGCGACGGGGTGCATTGCTACACGCCCTCCGGCGATCTGCTCGGCAAGATCCGCGTGCCGGAGCGGGTCGGCAACCTCACCTTCGGCGGGTCGGCACGCAACCGGCTGTTCATCTGCGGGCACACCTCGCTCTATGCCGTCTTCGTCAATGCGCGGGGGGCGCAGCGGCCCTGAGTGCGGACGGGCGAGGCCCGAGCAGCGCGGCGAAGGCCTCCCCCGCCCGGCTGAGGCGCCGCTCGCGGTGGCGCAGCAGGTGGAAGGCGCGGTCCGGCAGGGCAAGCTCCACCCGCACCAGCAGCCCGGCCTCCAGCGAAGGGGCCGCGACCGAGGCGGACAGCACGCTCGCCCCGAGCCCGGCCTCCACCGCCGAGCGCACTGCCTCGTTCGAGGGCAGGGTCAACACCACGTCGAGCCGGGCGGGATCGACGCCGAGCGCGGCCAGCGCCGCTTCGAACACCGAGCGGGTGCCCGAGCCGGGCTCGCGCAGCACCCATTCGCCCGCCAGCAGGTCTTCCTTCGTCAGCAGATCGGGGCCGGCAGGCGTTGCTCTGCCCGCCTGCCTCTGCGCCCAGGGATGGCCGGGCGCCACCAGCAGCACCATGCGGTCGCGCGCCACCTCCCGCGCGGCAAGCGCGGGCGCGGCGACCTCGCCTTCCACGAAGCCGAGCTCCGCCATCCCCGCCTCCACCGCCGCCGCGGCCTGCGCGGTGTTGCCGATGTCGAGCCGGATCGCGATGCCGGGATGAGCGCGGCGAAAGGCGGCGAGGCGCGGGGGCAACCAGTAGCTGGCGATGGTCTGGCTGGCATAAAGGCTCAGCGTGCCGCGGGCGAGGCTGCCGAACTCGGCCAGCACCGCCTCCGCGCGCTCGGCCCGCGCCAGCACCGCGCGCCCCTCCTCCAGAAAGGCGCGGCCCGCCTCGGTCAGCACGATACGCCGGCCGATGCGGTCGAACAGGCGGGTGTCGTGCCGCGCCTCCAACGCTGCGATCGCGTGGCTCGCCGCCGACTGCGCGAGGTTCAACGCCTGCGCCGCACGGGTGACATGCTCGCGCTCGGCCACGGCGACAAAGATGCGGAGCTGTTCGAGGGTCATGAGGAAAGCATCATTCAATCGTGAAACCAGATTATTCCATGCATAATGATCTATTGGAACCATGAAAGCGCGGGCTCTATCTCCTGTCGACCGCAAGGGAGAACCGCCATGGCCAGCCTCGCCTCCGCTGCCCCCCCCCTGCCCGCGAAAGACCGCTCCGGGCTGGTGCAGGGCGTGGTGCGGCACTTCACGCCGAACTGGTTCACCGTGACCATGGGCACCGGGGCGCTGGCGCTGGCGCTGAACGCGTTGCCCGGCACACACGCCGTCCTTCATGGAGTGGCGGTCGTGCTGTGGCTTGCCAATATCGGGCTGTTCGCACTGTTCACCGCGCTGTATGGCGCGCGTTGGATGCTGTTTCCGCACGAGGCGGCGTGCATCTTCGCCCATCCGGTGATGTCGATGTTCTTCGGTGCGATTCCGATGGGGCTCGCCACCATCCTCAACGGCGTCCTCGCCTTCGGGCCGGCTTTCATCGGCGCGGCGGCGGTGCCGGTGGCGACCGCGCTGTGGTGGGCGGATGCCGGGCTCGCCGTGCTGTGCGGGCTCGCCATACCCTATTGCATGATGACCCGGCAGGATCACGCGCTGGAGAGCCTCACCGCGGTGTGGCTGCTGCCGATCGTCGCCTGCGAGGTCGCAGCGGTGAGCGCGGCGCTGCTCGCCCCACATCTGCCGGCATCGGACGCTTTCGCCTATGTGATGCTCGGCTATGTGCTGTGGGCGCTCTCGGTGCCGCTGGCGCTCAGCCTGCTGGCGCTGCTGTTCCTGCGGCTTGCCCTGCACAAGCTGCCGCCCGCCGAGATGGGCGTGACCGGCTGGCTCGCGCTCGGTCCCATCGGCACCGGCGCGCTCGCGCTCGTGCTGCTCGGCGCGGCGGCGCCCGGGCCCTTCGCCGCCCACGGCCTGGAGGAGGTCGGGCGCATCGCGGCGGGCGTGGGCGTGCTGGGCGGGCTGCTGCTGTGGGGCTATGGCGCGTGGTGGCTGATGCTCGCCGTGCTGGCGACCCTGCGCTATCTGCGTGCCGGCCTGCCCTTCAATCTCGGCTGGTGGGGCTTCACCTTCCCGCTCGCGGTCTATGCGCTGGCGACGCTGGCGCTCGGCCACGCCACCGGCTTTGCCCTGTTCACCACCGGCGGCACGGTGCTGGTGGGCGCGCTCGCCGCGCTGTGGATCCTCGTGGCGGGGCGCACCGCGCGCGGGGCCTGGCGCTGCGAGCTCTTCGCCTCGCCCTGCATCGGTGCGGCGGCGCGCCCGCGCGCTCAGGCCGCAGCGGGAGCCGCCAACGCCTCGGTGGTCGAGATCACCGACGCATAGCCGAAGGCGAGCGCGGACATGAAGGCCGCCTGCACATCGGCGGCGGCGACGGTCCGGCCGTCGAAATCGAGGTCACGGGTCGCGGTCGCGTCCTGCACCACGGTGACGGCATAGCCGAAATCGGAGGCCGCCCGCACCGCCGCATCGACGCACATATGGCTCATGGCGCCGGCGATGGTGAGCTCGGTCACGCCGGCTTCATCGAGCACGGCCTTGAGATCGGTGCCGAGGAAGGCGTTGATGCCGCTCTTCACCACCACCGCTTCGCCGGCACGCGGGGCCACCGCCTGATGGATCGCCGCACCGTCGGTGCCGGGGCGGAAGAAGGGGGCGTCCGGCTCGCCCGATTCGTGGCGGACATGCACCACGAGGCTGCCCCGCGCCCGCGCCGAGGCGAGCAACAGCGCGGCATTGGCGGCAGCCACCTCGGTGCCGGCCAGCGGATAGGCGCCGCCGGGGAAATAATCGTTCTGAAGGTCGATGATGAGCAAAGCGCGGGTCATGCGGGTTCCATCCGTTGGCGCGGGGCGGCCGGCAGACTCCGCGATACGGGAGCGGAAGGCAACCTACCGCCGGGGTAGCGTTTTCCAACCAACACCGGCTACCGCCGGCATGGCTTTCCCGGCGAACACCGGCTACCGCCGGCGTTCGAGGCTCCAGAAGAACAGCACCGTCAGCGCCAGCACGATGATGAGCAGCACGAAGGCCGCCGCCGCGCCTTCGTTCAGCGACAGGCCGAGAAAGGCCCGGCGATAGGCGAAGAAGCTGAGCACCTCGGTGGCGTTGCCCGGCCCGCCCTTGGTGAGGATGTAGGGCAGGTCATAGGTGCGGAACTCGTTGATGAGCTGGATGATGACGGCGATCGCCGCCACCGGGCGCAGCATCGGCAAGGTGATGTACCAGAACTGCTGCAGCGCGCTCGCCCCGTCCACCTCGGCCGCCTCGTAGGGATCGCGCGGCAGCGCGGCGAGGCCGGCGGCGAGGATCAGCACCACGAAGGAGGTCTGCTGCCAGATGTCGATCGCCGCCATGGTCCACAGCGCGAGATCGGCATTGCCCAGCCAGTCGATCCGCGGCAGGCCGAGCGTCTCCATCACATGGTTGGCGATGCCGAGATTGGGCTGCAGCAGCATCCGCCAGATAAGCGCGACGCTGACCGGAGACATCGCCATGGGAATGGTCAGCACGGCGAAATAGAACGGCTTCATGGTGAAGGTGCGGTTCAGCATCATCGCGACGCCGAGCCCGATGACGAACTCGCCCGCCACGGTGACGACCGAATATTTCACCGTCAGCCACACCGCGCTCCAGAACAGCGGATCGCCCATCACCCGACCGAAATTGGCGAAGCCGACAAAGGGCGTGAGGGCCGGCTTGAGCAAGGTGAGCGAGGAAAAGGAGATCAGCGCGGCATAGACCAGCGGAAAGCCCATCACGATGGCCAGCGTCAGCAGGCCCGGCGCGGCGAAGGCCCAGCCATTGCGCCAGTCGCGATCGCCGAAGGTCGTCACCCAGCTCGCCGGGCGGGCCGAAAAGCGCATCCTGCTCGTTCCGCTTGTCGTATCGGGAAGGAAGACCGGTGCGCCGGCACAGAGGGGGTCGGCCGGCGCACCGGAGGGCTGGGGGCGAACCCCCACGCCTTACTTGTTGAGGAGCTGGGTCAGGCCGTCGGCGGCCGCCTTCAGCGCGTCTTCGGGCTTGGCCTGCCCGCCGGCGGCGAGCGAGAGCTGCGCGCCCAGCACGTCCTCGTACTGCGCCGAATAGGCGAAGATCGGGAAGGACTTGCCGGAGGCGACCACATCGAGCGCCGTCTTGTAGAACGGATATTTCTTCAGCACCGCCTCATCCGTGTAGACATCCGAGCGGACCGGGGCATGGCCTTCCAGCGCGCGGGCGACGGAGGTCTTCTGGCTCTGAACCCACTGGATGAAGGTCCAGGCAGCCTGCTTGGATTCGTCCGAAGTGTTCTTCGGAATGCCCCAGCCCCAGCCGCCGCTCTCGCCATGGCCGCCCGGCATGACCGACAGAGCGAGCTTTCCGGCCACGGCCGGGCACTTCTCCTTGTCGTCGAGCTGCGGCAGCATCCACCAATAGGTGACCATGCTGAACGCCTTGCCCGCGCACATCAGGCGCATGGTGTCGTCCAGCGTCGCGGAGAGCGCGCCCTGCTGCGCGCCCTTCTGTACGTTCTCGGCATAGAGCTTCAGAGCCTTCAGCCCCTCCGGGCTGTCCAGCACCACCTTGCGGTTGGCATCGAGATAGGCGCCGCCGGCGGAGAACAGGTAGTTGGAGAACTCCATCGCGTTCGGGTCGCCGCGCTGGGCCTGCATGGCCGCGCCGACGAGGTCGTTTCCGTTCGCCTTGATGAAGGTGGCGATCGCGACATAGTCCTCGAGCGTCGTCGGCGCCGCGAGCTCGCGCCCGGTCTTCGCCTTGAACGCCGCCCTGAGCTTGGGATCCTCCAGCAGGTCGGTGCGGTAGATCAGGCCCATCGAGTAATTGTACATCGGGATGAGCGGCAGGGCATCCTTGGTCTGGCCCAGCAGCTCCAGCATCGAGGGGATAAAGGGCTTCAGATCGAAATTCGACTTCGCCACATAGGGGGTGAGGTCTTCCAGCCAGCCGGCGGCGGGAAACTCGCCGGCCCACAGGAAGTCGACCTCCAGCACGTTGTAGTAGCTTTCCGGCGAGACGAGCTGGGCCACCAGCTTGTCGTGCATGTCGCCATAGCCGATCTTCTCGAACTCAACCTTGATGCCGGTCTCCTTCTCGAACGCCGGCAGCATCTTCTCGATGATCTGGGTTTCCGGCACGTCCTCCATGAGGGCGCGCAGGGTGATGCCGGCGGCATGGGCCGGCAGCGAGGCGAGCAGTGTGGCGCCGGCGAAGGCCAGGCCGAGGGAGCGCATCAGCGTCATGTCGATCTCCTGTTCCGTCTCTGGTGCGGGTGTCCCACCCGCCGGTTGCGGCGCGCCGTTGGCCGGCGCTGCCCGTTCTCTTGCGATCTGCGCTACTTCACGCTGCCGAAGGTGAGCCCCTGCACGATGAAGCGCTGGATGAAGCGGGAAGCGATCACCAGCGGCAGCACCGCCAGCACCACGCCGGCCGACACCTTGGCGATCTGCACGCCGTTCGAGGTCTGGAGCGAGGCGAGCGCCACCGGCACGGTCGCGGTCTGCGGGCCGCTGAGCACGAGGGCAAACAGGAACTCGTTCCAGGTGAGGATGAAGCCGAGCACCCCGGCCGCGGCGATGCCGGGCAGCGAGACCGGCAGCACGATGCGCCAGAACGCGCCCCAGGCGGTGGCGCCGTCGGTCTGCGCCGCCCATTCCAGATCGACCGGGATGCCTTCGAAGAAGCCCATCAGGATCCAGATGAGGAAGGGCAGGTTCAGCGCCGCATAGACGATGACGAGGCCGGTCAGCGAATTGGTGAGCCCGGCGATGCGGAACAGGGTGAAGACCGGCAGCACGATGGCGACGGGCGGCAGCATCTGGGTCGCCAGCACGGCGAAGCGCCCGAACCGCCCGCTCGTCTTGAACCGGGCGAAGGCGTAGCCGGTCATCGCCGCGAAGGGCAGCGCCACGATCACCGAGCCGACCGCGACGATGAGGCTGTTGAGATAGGACTGGCCGTAGCGGGTGGTGGTGAAGAGGGCGACGTAGTTGTCGAGCGTCGCGCCGGGCATCAAGTCGGTGGAGTAGGAGAGCGGCTCGGGAAGCAGGCTTACCCGCACCACCCAGAGCAGCGGCAGCAGGATGACGGCGCAGGCGAGGAGGAGACCGGAATGAAGGGCGACCCGCCGCAGCATGGGCTCCTCCTCAGGACCGTGCGAGGGCGGAAGCCCCCGGCAGCGTGGAGGCTGCCCGCGGCAGGGAGGCTGCCGGCGCAGCGGGCGAGGCCGGCAGGATGACGCCCCCTCCTCCCGGGGCGAGGCGCGGGCGCGGCAAAGCGCGGGTGGTCTCGGGGTCGAACAGGTGCATCGGCCTTGCGTCGACATAAAGCGGCACGCGTGCGCCGATCGGGGCGGTGTAGTGCCGGCTGAGGCGGGCGGCGATCTCGACCGGTTTGTCCCACCCGATCTGGCCGACGAGGATGTTCTCCACCCCCAGCGCCTCCATCGCCACCACGGTGACCTCGATGCGGGCGAAGCCCGGTTCAGCTGTCTCGTGCAGGTCTTCCGGACGCAGGCCGAGGATCACCTCGCGCCCTGCGGCGGGGGCATAGGCGGCGCGGTGCATCTCCGGCACCGGCACCGCGATGCCGTCCGCCTTCACGACGAGGCCGTCGCCCTCCCCTTCCAGCCGGGCGGGGATGAGATTCATCGGCGGGGTGGCGAGGAAGCGGGCGACGAAGGTGTCGACCGGATCGGCATAGACCTCCAGCGGCTTGCCGACCTGGATCATCCGCCCGTCGCGCATGATGCAGATGCGGTCACCCATGGTCATCGCCTCGACCTGGTCGTGGGTGACGTGGA
This sequence comes from Ancylobacter crimeensis, assembly GCF_023016805.1. GTDB lineage: Bacteria > Pseudomonadota > Alphaproteobacteria > Rhizobiales > Xanthobacteraceae > Ancylobacter > Ancylobacter crimeensis. The sequence continues at coordinate 456,184 of NZ_JALKCH010000002.1, read as the reverse complement.
CGATGGTGCGGCCGAGCCGGCGGTGCAGCTTCACCAGTTCCAGCCGCATCTCGGCGCGGAGCTGCGCGTCGAGATTGGACAGCGGCTCGTCGAGCAGGAACGCCACCGGATCGCGCACGATCGCCCGGCCGAGGGCGACACGCTGGCGCTGGCCGCCGGACAGCGCGGCGGGCTTGCGGTCGAGATAGGGCGCGAGGCCGAGAAGCTGCGCGGCGTCGCGGATCTTTTCCTCGATCACGGCGCGCGGAGTGCCCCGCATCTTGAGGCCGAAGCCCATATTCTCGCGCACGCTCATATGCGGGTAGAGCGCATAGGACTGAAACACCACCGCGATGTTGCGCTCGCGCGGCGGCACATGGGTGACCGACCGACCGCCGATGCGCAGGTCGCCGGAGGTGATACTCTCCAGCCCCGCAATCATGCGCAGCGTGGTGGATTTCCCGCAGCCGGACGGGCCGAGGAAGATGACGAACTCGCCGTCCCCGATCGTCAGGTCGACGTCGCGCACGCCATAGGCACCGCTGGCGTAGAGCTTGGAGACATGATCGAGCTCGATCGACGACATCGGCAATCCTCTGGACGCTTCCTTGCCGGTGCGGCGCGGAAGCGGCACAACTGAAGCAACATTTCCGAACATCGTGGATTGCGAACCAAACAGATCGCGATTGTATCCACGCGGTCCGGCGATGGCCGGGGCGGTCAGGTCATATAGACGCCGCCGGTCACGTTGATGCCCTGCCCGGTCATGAAGCGGGCCTGCTCGGAGGCAAGGAAAACCACGACGTCGGCGACGTCCTGCGGCTCCTCGATCCGGCCGAGCGGGGTCTGGCTCACATAGTCGGCGATAACCGCCTCCGGGGTGATGCCGCGCAGCGACGCCTCCCACTCCACCTCGCGCGACTGCATCGAGGTCTTCACGAAGCCGGGACACACCGCGTTCACCCGGATGCCCTTGGGCGCCAGCTCGCGGGCGAGGGCCTGGGTCCAGCCGAGCACGGCGAATTTGGAGGCCGAGTAGTGGGCGAGCAGCGGCGCGCCGACCTTGGCCGCCAGCGAGGCGGTGTTGACGATGCAGCCCTTGCCCTGCGCCACGAAATGCCGGGCGGCGATCTGGTTGGTGAGGAAGATGCCGGTGGTGTTGACCGCGAAGTTGAACGCCCATTCCTCATCGGTCAGTTCCAGCGCCGGCTTCATGGTGGAAACGCCGGCATTGGCGATGAGGAGGTCGCAGCCGCCGAGCGCGGCGAGCACATCGGCAAAGCCAGCCTCCACCGATTCGCGGGCCCGCACATCCATCGACACCGCGACCGCGCCGCCGCCGATCTCGGCCGCCGCCTGCTGCGCGCGGGCGAGGTCGATGTCGGCGATGGCGACGCGCGCCTTCTGCCGCGCAAGGGCCTCGGCAATCGCCCGGCCGATGCCGACCGCCCCGCCCGTGACGAGGGCGCGACGCCCGGCCAGCTCGGGATAGACGGGGGTGGGGACGGCCGCGCTCATGTCCGGTGCTCCTGTGTTCGAAGCGAACCTTATCGCAACATTATCGCACATCAAGAGGATTCTTTTGTTTGATTTTGTCCATTTTGGCCGGTAAAACAAAACGAAGCCCCTCCCGTTCGCCTCCGCCCTCCTCCGGGCCTGCCTGCGGATCCGCCATGGTCGACGACAGCCCCCGCTCCGCCATCCCTTCCGCGACGCCCGACCTCGCGCCCTCCCGCGGCGACGAGCGCGCGCGCACCTTGCTGCCGGCGCGGCAGACCTTCATCCTCGACCGTCTGGCGAGCGCGGGCTCGGTCTCCGTCACCGCCATCGCCGGCGAACTCGGCGTCTCCGACATGACCATCCGCCGCGACCTCGTGGAGCTGGAGCGCGAAGGCCGGCTGGTGCGCATCCATGGCGGAGCGGTGGTGCCGGACGGGCCGGCCCCGGTCATCATGGACAGCGACGAGCCGCGCTTCGAGGCCCGCCTGCGCCGGGGAGCGGACGGCAAGGCGGCAATCGCCGCGCTCGCCGCCGGCCTCATCGCCGGCCACCGCACCGTCGCGGTCGATGTCGGCACCACCACCTATCTGATGGCCCGCCATCTTCGCGAAGCCCCGCATATCAAGGTGTTCACCAACAGCCTGCGCGTGTCCGGCCTGCTCGATGGCGGGCTGCCGGAGGTCTATGTCGCGGGCGGGCGGGTGCGCGCCGACGAGATGAGCGTCTACGGGCCGACCGCCATCGCCCAGTTCGAGACGCTGTGGTTCGACGTCGCCGTGATCGGCGCCTCGGGGCTCACGGCCGAGGGCTTCTACGACTATTCCTTCGAGGATGCGGACCTGAAGCGGGTCTATCTGCGACGCTCGGGCGTGCGCATCCTGCTGTGCGACGCCGCCAAGTTCCAGCGCATGTCGCTGGTCGAGGTCGGCAAGCTCTCCGACATCACCATGCTCATCACCGATGCCGAACCCCCGGCGCGGATCGCCGCCGCGCTCGCCGCCGCCCGCGTCGACGTGCGCATCGCGAGCCCTGCCGCCAGCGCCTGAGCGGGGCTGTTCCCGCCGCGCCCTTTTGTTTCCAAGGAGCAGACCAGATGGTTTTCGAGTGTTTCGGCGACAAGAAGAAGGTCGTCATCGCCATGGCGCATATCGGCGCCCTGCCCGGCGCGCCGCTCTATGATGCCGATGGCGGCCTCGACAAGCTGATCGAGGGCGTGCTCGCCGATGTCGAGAAGCTGCAGGCCGGCGGCGTCGATGCCATCATGTTCGGCAACGAGAACGACCGCCCTTATGTCTTCAAGGGCTCGCCCGCCTCCATCGCCGCCATGAGCGCCATCGTCCAGGCGGTGAAGCCGAGCCTCAAGGTGCCGTTCGGCGTGAACTATCTGTGGGATCCGGTCGCCACCGTCGCCATCGGCGCCACCACCGGCGCCAGCTTCGTGCGCGAGATCTTCACCGGCCTGTTCGCCTCCGACATGGGATTGTGGGAGCCGAACTGCGCCGAGGCCTCGCGCCTGCGCCACGACCTGAAGCGCGACGACATGAAGATGCTCTTCAACATCAATGCCGAATTCGCCCATTCGCTCGACCAGCGCCCGATCGAGCTGCGCGCCAAGAGCGCGGTGTTCTCCTCGCTCGCCGACGCCATCCTCGTCTCCGGCCCGATCACCGGCCAACCGGCCGACCAGTCGCATCTGCGCAAGGTCGCCGAGACGGTGAAGGAGGTGCCGATCTTCGCCAATACCGGCGTCAACATCGACAATATCCGCGACATCTTCTCCATCGCCTCCGGCGTCGTGATCGGCACCCATTTCAAGGTGGACGGCAACACCTGGAACGCGGTGGAGGCCGGGCGTGTGTCGCGCTTCATGGATGTGGTCAACGCCATCCGCTGAACCCCGCGTGTTCCCGCAAGGCGCTGACATGACCGCGTTTCTCGGCCTCGACATCGGCACGACCTCGACCATCGGCATCCTCGTCCGGCTTTCGGGCGAGGTGCTGGGCGTCGCGTCCCGGCCGGTGACGCTCACCTCGCGCCACGCCGGCTGGGCCGAGGAGGATCCCGCGCAATGGTGGGACAATGCCTGTGCGATCTGCCGCGAGCTGATCGCGGCAAGCGGGATTGCGCCGGGCGAGATCGCAGCGGTCGGCGTCACCGGCATGCTGCCGGCGGTGGTGCTGCTGGACGCGGAAGACCGGCTGCTGCGCCCTTCCATCCAGCAGAGCGACGGGCGCTGCGGGGTCGAGGTCGGCGAGATGCGGGCCGAGCGCGACGAGGCGGATTTCATCGCCAAGGCGGGGAACGGCATCAACCAGCAGCTCGTTGCCGCCAAGCTCCGCTGGATCGAACGGCACGAGCCGCAGGTGTTCGCCAAGATCGCGACCGTGTTCGGCTCCTACGACTATGTGAACTGGCGGCTGACGGGCGAGAAGGCGGTCGAACAGAACTGGGCGCTGGAGGCCGGCTTCGTCGATGTGACGCGCCATGTGATCGACGACGACCTGGTCGCCTTCGCGCATGTCCCGCGCAGCGCCATCCCGCGCAAGGTGGCCTCGCACGCCATCCTCGGCACCGTGACCGCGGCCGCAGCGGCGGCGACGGGTCTTGCGGAAGGCACCCCGGTCGCCGGCGGGGCGGCGGACTTCATCGCCTCCGCGCTCGGAGCGGGGGTGCGGAAGGCGGGCGACGTGCTGCTGAAATTCGGCGGCTCGGTGGACGTTCTCACCGCGACGGACACGGTGAAGCCGGACCCGCGGCTTTATCTCGACTACCATCTGATTCCCGGCCTGTTCATGCCCAATGGCTGCATGTCGACCGGGGGCTCGGGGCTCAACTGGTTCGTCAGGCAGTTCGCCGGCGGCGAGAAGGCGGCGGCAGACGCGGCGGGCCTCACGCTTCATCAATATCTCGATCGCCTCGCCGACGCGAAGCCGGCCGGCGCCGAAGGCGTCCTCTTCCTGCCCTACCTTCTCGGCGAGAAGACCCCGCTGCACGACCCCGCTGCGCGCGGCGTGATCGATGGGCTGACCCTCTCCCACGACATCGGCCATGTGTGGCGGGCGCTGCTGGAAGGCTATGCCTACGCCATCGCCCACCATGTCGAGGTGCTGACCGATATGGGTCACCCCTGCGAGCGCTATCTGGTCTCCGACGGGGGCTCGCAGTCGCGGGTGTGGATGCAGATCGTCGCCGATGTGCTGCAGAAGCCGGTGCAGCGGCTGAGCGGGCATCCCGGCTCCTCGCTGGGCGCAGCCTGGACGGCGGCGGTCGCTGTGGGCGCAGCGCATTGGGACGGCATTTCCCGCTTCGTCTCCACGGACGAGGAGATCCAGCCCGATCCGGCGACGGCAGCGAGCTATGCGGAAGGCTATCACCGCTTCCGCGATCTTTACCGGCGCCTTCGGGACTAGATCGCGTTTATCGTCTTCCGCGACTCCTCCGCCTTCCGAATCGCACAGGACATCGCCCGAGAATGACGTGCACCCCGCCTCCCGACCTCGAAGCCGTCGCCTGGGACATCGACGGGACGCTGGTGGATAGCGAACCGCTGCATCACCGCGCGCTGGTCGCCGGCTCGGCAGTCTTCGGGATGGACCTCTCGGATCTGCCGGACCAGGCCTATCGCGGCATCCACATCAATGATGTGTGGGACATATTGCGTCCGCGCCGGCCGGACGCGGTGGCTTTCGACGAATGGATGCATGCGATCTACGACCATTATGTCGCCAACACCCATGAGCTGGTGCCGGTGCCGGGGGCGGTCGAGACGGTGAAGGCGCTGGCGGGCAAGGGCGTCCGGCAGGTCTGCGTGTCCAATTCCAGCCGGCGCATCGTCGATGCCAATCTGGAAGCGCTGGGCATTTCCGCGTTCATGGCCTTTTCCATCAGCCTCGACGACGTGACCAATGGAAAGCCCGACCCCGAGCCCTATCGCACCGCCGTCGAGCGGCTGAATCTCGCCCCGCCGGCCGTGGCGGCGGTGGAGGACAGCAACACCGGCGCGCGCTCCGCCGATGAAGCGGGGCTCTATGTCGTCGGCTACACGCCATCAGGGGGAGGATTCGGCCGGGTGGACCTTGCGGTGGACGACCTTGCCGAGGTCACGGCGCTGTTCCCGGCCAGGGCGGCGGGCGGCTGACGGCGGCGGGCGGCTGACGGCATCGGTCAGCGCGAACGACCCCTCTTCTCCCACGCCCCGGCGATGCCGGCCACGAGCTGTGCCAGCGGATAGGGAATCCAGATCGGCACATAGCGATAAGGGTGTCCCGCCTGAAGCGGCCGGTGCAGGAAATCGGCACGTTTGCGGTCCTGACGTGCGCGCTCCGCGGGTGAGAGCTTCTTCTTGTTCGTGGCCACGACATCTCCTCGCCCGCAGGGTTAGGGAGTGCTTCGGACACGGGCACCCGCCGGATGCGGCGCGCATCCCTCCACCGCAAGCACAGACCGGACCATGTGACGCTTCGTTAGGCGACGAAGGGCTCAATAACCCCGCCGACCATTGGCATAGAAGCTTTCCGCCGCCTCGGCCTCGTTCAGCGTGAAGCGATGATCCACGGGCGGATGCGCGCGCTGCTCGCAATCGAGGCGCGGACAGATGCGACAGCCGACGCCGATGGGCACGGTCTGGGAGGGATCGGCGAGGTTCATGCCGTCGGCATAGACCATCTGCGTCGCGTGGCCGATGTGGCAGCCGAGGCCGATCGACATGTGCCGGCGCGGCGCATTGTGGCGATGGCCGCCCTTGGCGGTGGCGCGGGCGATGCAGAAATAACGCTGGCCTTCCGGCATCTGGCTGATCTGCACATTGATGCGCTCGGGATGCAGGAACGCGGAATAGACGTTCCAGCGCGGGCACGCACCCGAATGGCGCGAGATGTGGATGCCCGACAGCGAGAAGCGCTTTGAAATATTGCCGGCAATGTCCGTGCGCACCAGATGCAGCGGAATGCCGGAACGTCCCGGCCGCTGCAGCGTGGTCATGCGGTGGCACACCTGCTCGAAACTGGTGCGGAAGCGGCGCTGGATGCGCTCGATGTCGTAGCGGGTTTCCCGGCAGGCATCAAGGAAGGGCTCGTAGGGCATGACAACGGCGCCGGCAAAGTAACTCGCCAGCGCGTTGCGTGCCACCACCGGCGCATCGGCCGGCAGGTCGCTGGCGGCCAGCAGCTCCTCGATCTCCCGCCCCGCCGCCATCAGGCCGAGCTGGTGGGCGACGGTGAAGACCGCGGTTTCCGGCGCCAGCACATCGGAGGTGAGGATCTCGCGCCGGTCGGCATCGTAGCGCCGGGCGATGCCGGGCGGCAGCGGGGCCAGACGCCAGTTCAGGCCGAACACGTTGAACAGATAGGTGCGCAGCCCGTGTTCGAAGGAATCGAAGCTGTCCGAGCCTGAATCGATGTCGCCGCGCACCCGCTCCGCCGCGGCTTCCAGCGTTGCGAAGTAATTGGCGTTCTGCTGCAGGAAGTCGGACACCGCATCGGTGGCGGGGTGGTGACCGACGCTCTCCGGGTCCACCGCCTCGCCGCTGCCGCCTGCGCTCAGCTTGGCGGAGCGCAGGGCGCGGTACTGGTCGAACAGGCGCACCACTGCCCGGCCGATGGCGGGATTCGAGGTGGCGAGGTCGCGCACATCCTGGTTGGTCAGCCCGCTCTCGGTGAAGATCTCGTCGCCGAACAGCTCCATCAGGTCGCCGACCAGGCGCGGCTCGTCATTCTCCACCAGTTCGCCCGGCTCGATGCCGAAATGCGCCGAGAGCTTCATCAGCAGCGGCACGGTGATGCGGCGGCGATTGTGCTCGATCAGGTTGAGATAGCTCGCGGAAATGCCGAGCGCGCCCGCGAGTTCGGCCTGCGAGGTCTTGTGGTTCCGGCGCAGGCGCTGGATGCGCCCCCCGATCTGCGGATCGCCTGCCTGCACGACAGCCACCCTTTTCCCGACTTTACACTTTGCCCGATTTACAACTTCACACGCCGGTCTTTACAGGCGTTTTCAGCTTAACACGCTCATTTCACTAACGTTCTTGCCTTCTGATGTCGAGTGTTAAATCTTTACATCACACAGGAGGCACCGCCATGGATCCCCGCAGCACTACCATCGAAGAAGAGTTCGTCACCATCATCGGCGCGAACCCGGAAGAGATCAGCCGGGCCTTCCAGGCCCAGGGGCTCGCGGACCAGCACTTCGCCGTGGTCCACCGCATGGGCCGCCACCGCTTCACCATGGCGGAAGGCGCGGACAGCTCCACGCTCTTCGACGGACGCCCGCTGGTTGCCGCCACCTATGTGCGGCGCCATCCGGGCTGACGCCGGACCCTTTTCAGCCAAACCCTTTCAAACGCCGGTCGAAAACGGCGGCCAAGTCTAGGATAGAGGACAGATCATGCTCGACACGTCGCGCGGTACGCCCCCCGGCCCGAACGAATTCGCTGCCCCCGGCTGGGCGCCGGATCGCTGGAACGGCATCCGCCGCACCTTCACCCCGGCCGATGTCGCCAAGCTCTCCGGCTCGCTGCGCATCGACCATACCCTCGCCCAGCACGGCGCCCGCAAGCTGTGGGAGCTGCTGCAGAGCGAGGACTACCTGCCCACGCTCGGTACCTATACCGGCAACCAGGCGGTGCAGCAGATCAAGGCCGGGCTGAAGGCGATCTACCTCTCCGGCTGGCAGGTCGCGGCAGACGCCAATTCCGGCGGCGACATGTATCCCGACCAGAGCCTTTATGCGGTGGACAGCGTTCCCGCCGTCATCCGCCGCATCAACAAGGCCTTCCAGCGCGCCGACCAGATCCAGACCATGGAGAAGGCCGAGGGCAAGGCGACCACCGACATCGACTTCTTCGCCCCCATCATCGCCGATGCCGAAGCGGGCTTCGGCGGCCAGCTCAACGCCTTCGAGCTGACCAAGGCGATGATCGAGGCCGGCGCCGCGGCGGTGCATTTCGAGGACCAGCTCGCTTCGGAGAAGAAGTGCGGCCATCTCGGCGGCAAGGTTCTGGTGCCGACCCGCACCTTCATCCGCACGCTGAACGCCGCGCGCCTCGCCGCCGACGTCATGGGCGTGCCGACCGTCATCATGGCCCGCACCGATGCGGAAGCCGCGCGGCTCATCACCTCCGACATCGACGAGGCGGACCGTCCCTTCATCACCGGCGAGCGCACGGCGGAAGGCTTCTACCGTCTGAAGGGCGGCTTCGAGGCCGGCATCGCCCGCGCGGTGGCCTATGCGCCCTATGCCGACCTGCTGTGGTGCGAGACCTCGACGCCCAGCCTCGAGGACGCCCGCCGCTTCGCCGAAGGGGTGCACAAGCACTTCCCCGGCAAGATGCTCGCCTATAATTGTTCGCCGTCCTTCAACTGGGCCAAGCACATGGACCGGGCCCAGATGCGCACCTTCCAGCGCGAGTTGGGCGCGATGGGCTATCGCTACCAGTTCATCACCTTGGCCGGCTTCCACAATCTCAGCTTCACGACCTTCGACCTCGCCCGCCGCTACCGGGACGAGGGAATGGCCGCCTATTCGCAACTCCAGGAAGCCGAGTTCGCCGCGGAAGCGCAGGGTTTCTCGGCCATGCGGCACCAGCGCGAGGTCGGCACCTCCTATTTCGACGCCATCGCCACCGCATTGTCGGAAGGCACCAGCGCGACCACCGCGATGGGCGAATCCACCGAAACCGCCCAGTTCCACTGAGCGGACTGAGGGCCCGGACACCGCGCGGTCCGGGCCCGCTTTTCTGCATGCCTCCTCTTGCAATGCAACGAAAGTCGACGCACCTGCAGCATAAAGGTGCGCTATTTTGTCTCGCACATAAACATCGCCTTGCAGGGCCAATCGCCAAAGAGAGACACGCCATGAGCCACAACGTCACGAGCACCGTCACCATTGCCGGCCTGAAGGTGGACGCCGCCCTCCATGCCTTCGTGGCCCGGGAAGCCCTTCCCGGCACGGGCGTGGACGAGGCCGCGTTCTGGGCCGGGTTCGGTGCGCTCGTGGCGGAGTTCGCGCCGCGCAACGCCGCGCTGATGGAAAAGCGCGACACACTCCAGGCCGCGATCGACGGCTGGCACCGCGACAACCGCGGCGCTTTCGACCCTGCGGCCTATGAGCGCTTCCTTGCCGACATCGGCTATCTCCAGCCCGCGCCGGCGCCTTTCGCCGTCACCACCGACAATGTCGACGACGAGCTGGCGCACATTCCCGGCCCGCAGCTCGTGGTGCCGGTGACCAATGCGCGCTACGCGCTGAACGCCGCCAATGCGCGCTGGGGCAGCCTGTATGACGCGCTCTACGGCACCGACGCCATTCCCGAGACCGGCGGCGCCGCGCGCGGCTCGACCTTCAACCCCGCCCGCGCGGCGCAGGTCGTCGCCCGCGCCCGCGCCTTCCTCGACGCCATCGCTCCGCTGACCGAAGGCAGCCATGCCGACGTGGTGGCCTACAGCATCACCGGGGACAGCCTCGCGGTGGAACTGAAGGACGGCACCATCACCGGCCTGAAGGACCGCGCCGGCTTCAAGGGCTTCACCGGCGGCGTCGACGCGCCGACCACAGTGCTGCTGGTCCATAACGGCCTGCATGTCGAAATCGCCATCGACCGCACCAACCGCATCGGCGCGCGCGACGAGGCGGGCGTCGCCGACATCCTGGTCGAGGCGGCGGTCACCACCATTATCGACGCCGAGGACAGCGTCGCTGCGGTGGATGCGCAGGACAAGATCCTCGTCTACCGCAACTGGCTCGGCCTGATGAAGGGCACGCTCAGCGCCCGCTTCGGCAAGGAAGGACGTGCGGTCGAGCGCAAGCTGAGCCCCGACCGCGTCTATTCCCGCCCCGACGGCTCGACCCTCACCTTGCACGGCCGCAGCCTGCTGCTGATCCGCAATGTCGGCCACCACATGATGACACAGGCGGTGACTCTGGCCGACGGCTCGCCGATCCCGGAGACCTTGCTCGACGCGGCGCTGACCTCGCTGATCGCGCTTTACGACCTCAAGGGCACCGGGCCGCTGCGCAACAGCCGCACCGGCTCGGTCTATATCGTGAAGCCGAAGATGCACGGGCCGGAAGAGGTCGCCTTCGCGGTCGAGCTGTTCGGCGCGGTGGAGACGCTGCTCGGCATGGCGCCGAAGACGCTCAAGATCGGCATCATGGACGAGGAGCGCCGCACCAGCGCCAATCTGCGCGCCGCCATCCATGCCGCGCGCGAGCGGGTGGTGTTCATCAATACCGGCTTCCTCGACCGCACCGGCGACGAGATCCACACCGACATGGAAGCCGGGCCGGTGGTGCGCAAGAACGAGATGCGCGGCACCGCCTGGATCAAGGCCTATGAGGACAACAATGTCGATGCCGGGCTGGAGACACGCCTCGACGGCCGCGGCCAGATCGGCAAGGGCATGTGGGCGATGCCCGACCGCATGGCCGACATGCTGAAGCAGAAGATCGCCCATCCGCTCGCCGGCGCCAACACTGCCTGGGTGCCCTCGCCCACCGCCGCTACGCTGCACGCACTGCACTATCACGAGGTCGACGTGCTCGCCCGGCAGGCCGAACTGCGCGGGCGCCCCCGTGCCTCGCAGCGCGATCTGCTCACTTTACCGCTCGACGCGCGACAGGCGTGGAGCGCGCAGGAGATCCAGCAGGAGCTCGACAACAACATCCAGGGCATCCTCGGCTATGTGGTGCGCTGGGTCGATCTCGGTATCGGCTGCTCCAAGGTGCCGGACATCCACAATGTCGGGCTGATGGAAGACCGCGCCACGCTGCGCATCTCCGCCCAGCACGTCGCCAACTGGCTGCGCCACGGGGTCGCCGGCACCGGGCAGGTGGAAGAGACGCTGCGCCGGATGGCGGCGGTGGTGGACGGGCAGAATGCGGGAGAGCCCGGCTACCGGCCGATGGCGCCCGCCTTCGAGGGCCCGGCCTTCGCGGCGGCGCGCGACCTCATCTTCCTCGGCCGCGAGCAGCCCAACGGCTACACCGAATTCGTGCTGCATGCCCGCCGTCAGGAGGCCAAGGCTCGTGATGCGCGCGAGGGCGGCGTGCTGGACCGGGACAGCGCCGCGGCCTGACGTCTTCGGTTCCACAGTTCCCGGCACGGGCGTCGCGCGCCCGCGCCGGCGGTCCGTTCAGCGAAGGGGTTCTCCTAACGGATCGCCCGCGCTCCGGCACCCCTCGCCGGAGCGCGGTTTTTTTATGCGAAAGCCATCACCGGAAGGCCGGCAGCGTGCGCAGCGCGAAGGCGACGATCTGCGCCTCGTCACCGGGGAAAAGGCGCGCACCTTCCAGCACTGCATGGGCGAGGCTGATCTTCAGCTCGCCCTCCCCGGCGGCGGAGAGAACCTCCGGCCGACGGGCGGCAATGGTCGCGAGCGCCGTGTCGAGGCAGGTTTCGAGAAGGTCCACATCCAGTGCCCCTCGCGGGGTCGCGGCCTCGGGAAAGGCCGGCTGGGCGAGGGGGGCATGTATCCTGTTCATGTCCGTCACGCATGTACTCCGCAGCCCGCCGGGGCGGCTGCGTCACCTGTTGTCATTCACGATACCGGCAGCCCTTGCGAGGCGCCCGCTCCCCGCCAGATGGGCCGTTCCATCGCGACGGACAAGACTTGACGAGCAACGCTCCCGCGGCCGTGATTCGGACTTGCCGCACGAGCGCGGGTGCCGGCAACGAGCCTCAAGTCGCGGAACGCCGTCCGGTTCCCGGCCTGGCCCGTGGCGCGCGCATGTTCGCGCGCATGTTCGCGTGCTTGGGGCCGTGGCCGGACACCGCCGGGGGCCCTATAAAGAGTGAATGGCCGCTCGCCGACAGCGGCAGCTGGAGGTTCGCGATGCCGTCTTTCTCCCTTTCCGCGCCCGTTCCCCTCGTCCACCGGCTTCGCGCCGCCGTCCTGCTCGTGCTGCTGGCCGCCGGCCTCGCCGGCTGCGGCGTGAACACCATTCCGACCGAGGAGGAGCGCGCCAAGGCCGCGTGGAGCGAGGTGCTGAACCAGTACCAGCGGCGCGCCGAGCTGATCCCGAACCTCGTCGAGACGGTGAAGGGCTACGCCCAGCAGGAAAAGGACGTGTTGACCCAGGTGACCGAGGCCCGTGCCAACGCCACCTCGATCAAGGTCGACGCCTCCACCGTCACCGATCCCGAGCAGTTCAAGAAATTCCAGGACGCCCAAGCCCAGCTCTCCGGCGCGCTCGGCCGGCTGATCGCGGTGTCCGAGGCCTATCCCGACCTCAAGTCGAACCAGAACTTCCTCGCCCTGCAATCGCAGATCGAGGGCACCGAGAACCGCATCTCCGTGGCCCGGCGCGACTATATCGAGGCGGTGCGGGTCTATAACACCGAGCTGCGCACCTTTCCCGGCGTGATCTGGGCCTCGACGCTCTATCGCGCCAACAAGCCGATGGAAACCTTCACCATCTCCGAGCAGCAGATGAAGGTGCCCGAGGTGAAGTTCAACTGACCCGCGGGCGCCCTCCGGCGGTGGATACCCCTTCATCCACGGCCTTCGCATCCCACGACCCTCATCCGGGGCGATGACGCCGATGTTCCCTCGCATGCCCAGTGCTGCCGCCCCGAGTCGCCTGCCGGCGCATCGCCTCGTCCTCGCCGGCCTTGCGCTGGTCGCGAGCCTGCTGATCGCGCTTCCGGCGCTGGCCGCGCTCACCTTTCCCGCACTCACCGGGCGAGTGGTGGACGGGGCCAACATCCTCGCGCCCAATGTGCGGCTGCAGCTCGAACAGCGGCTCGCCGCGCTGGAGCAGAAGAGCGGCGACCAGCTCGTGATCGCCACGGTGCCGAGCCTGCAGGGCACCTCGGTGGAGGACTACGCCAACCGCCTGTTCCGCACCTGGCAGCTTGGCTCGCAGAAGGGCAATAACGGCGTGCTGCTGCTGGTCGCGCCCAATGAGCGGCGGGTGCGCATCGAGGTCGGCTACGGGCTGGAGGGCATCGTCACCGACGCGGTATCGAGCACCATCATCCAGACCGCGATCGTGCCCGCCTTCCGCCAGGGCGATTTCGCCGGCGGCGTGATGAAGGGCACGGACGCGCTGGTCGAGATCCTGTCCATGGACAAGGAGGAGGCCCGCCGTCGGGCCAAGATGGCCGCGCGACAGCCGGACATGCAGGCCGAGGACGCGGCAAATCTCGTTTTCCTCCTGCTGGTCGTCGGCTTCATCCTGTTCTGCTGGTTCCGGGCCGCGCGCGGGGGGCGGCAGGTGCGGCGGATGCCGGGCGCGGTCATGCTGCCCGGCGGCATCACGAGCTGGAACTGGCCCCGCGGCGGAGGCGGCTTCGGGGGCGGGGGAGGTTTCGGCGGAGGCGGCGGCTTTTCCGGCGGGGGCGGCTCCTCCGGCGGCGGCGGCGCGTCGGGAAGCTGGTGAGGCGCGCCATGATGCCAGGCGACCGCGACGACCGTTTCGACCCGCTCGCCCCGCAGGAGCACCGCGCGGTTATGGAGGCGGTGCGCGCGGCGGAGGCCGGCACCTCCGGCGAGATCCGCGTGGTGCTCAGCACCCGCCCGCTGGTGACGCCCTGGTTCCACGCCTTGCTCTGGACCGCCCTCCTCGCGCTGGTGGCACCCTGGCCGCTCGCCATGGCAAGCCGGCTCGGCGTTCCCGCCCTGCTTTCGGTGCAGGCCGTGGTGTTCGTCGCCGTGGGCAGCCTGCTGCTCTTCTCCCCGCTGTCGCGCCTCGTGGTGCCGCGTAGCGTCATCGACGCGGCCGGGCGCAGCGCGGCGATCGACCAGTTCCTCCTGCAGAATATCGGACAGACCCGCGGCCAGACCGGCGTGCTGATCTTCGTCGCACTGGAGGAACGTCTGGTGGAGGTGGTCGCGGACGGGGCTGTGCACGAGAAGGTCGGCCACGGCGCCTGGCAGGAGGTGTGCGCCGCCGTGCTGCAGGGTGCGGCGCGGGGCAGGCTCTCCGAAGGACTGTGCGAGGGCGTGCGGCAGGCAGGTCGCGTTCTTGCCGTTGCGGCCCCGGCCCAGCCGGGCGATATCAATGAGCTGCCCGACCGGGTCGTGGTGATCTAGCCGTCGTCATCGGCGCCGCGACGTGAGGGCGCGGCGCATGTGTTCGCGGTCCGCTCCGCGGCCGGAAGGCGCGGCGCTTGCGCGCATCGGGTGGTCAGCGGTGCGTATCCTTGCCATGCGTGTGGCCGAGATCCTTCTGTCCGCCGCCGGATTTCGAGCCGGCCTGCCCGCTCTCGTCCATGTGGCGGCTCTTCTCGCTGCCGCCATGCTGGCCGCCACCGGGCTGCGAGCCGTGTTGGCCCTGCCGGCCCGCTTCCTGCTCAGCCTGCTTCTTGCCGGACGAGCCCTGCTGCCCGCCCATCTGCTTGTCCTTGTTCATGAGACGCCTCCTTCTGGCACGTCTGCATCACGGCGACATCGCCGGCAGAGGGGACAGCTAGGCCGCCGCCGAACGGCATCCATCAGCGTCACGGAGTTGTGACACCGGATAAGACAGCATTACTGCCTTGGGATTAAGCCTTTTGGTCAGAACCGCTGCCACAAGATTAACCTTTTTGACCTTGGACAAGCAGGAACGGGGTACGCTATTCAGACTTAAACCAAAAGAAACATAGCCATCGGGAGAAATGCCATGATGACGCTGGTTTACATAGCCGCCGCGGCCTACATACCAAGCGCCCTGCTGATGATCTGGCTGTGGCGTACACCCTCTGCTACCGTTCCGGCCAAGCGTTATTACTGAAGCCTGCATCGCGTCGCAGCATTTTTCTCCCGCATCGCGGGAACGCATCTCGACCCCCATCGTTAGTCTGCCTTAACCGGTCGGCTCAACGATTGGGGGTTTTGCATGGAAATGATCGAAACCCGGCTGCATTCGATCGAGGATGCGCTTTACTGGGTTCCAAGCTGGGCAATCAGCCTCGTTTTATTCGCAATCGCCATCTGTCTGGCCCGTGTGCTTCACACCATTGCGTTCCGCATCGTCAAGCAGGTGGTGAAGGACTGGGACCTGTTCTGGCGCTCGCTGGTGTCCCGCACCGAGGGACCGACGCGCATGGCCGCGGTCACCCTGGCGATGGTGCTGGTGGCCCCGCTGGCGCCCCTCACCACCGGCCAGACCGCGCTGGTGCAGGAAATCCTCTCGATCTGCCTCATTGCAACCCTCGCCTGGTTCGCCCACACCGCGCTGCACATCTGGGTCACGGTCTATCTGCGCCGCTTCAAGCTGGATGCGGACGACAACCTGATGGCCCGCAAGCATGTGACGCAGACCCGCATCATGCGGCGCGTGGCAAACATGCTGATCTACACCATCGCCTTCGCCGCCTGCCTGATGACCTTCGAAGGCGTGCGCCAATACGGTGTCTCGCTGCTGGCGTCCGCCGGCGTCGCGGGCATCGTTCTCGGCCTCGCCCTGCAGCCGGTGCTCAAGAATCTGTTCGCCGGCATCCAGCTCGCCATCACCCAGCCCATCCGCATCGACGATGCGCTGCTCGTCGAAGGGGAATGGGGCAATGTGGAAGAGATCACCTCCACCTATGTGGTCATCCGCATCTGGGACTGGCGGCGGCTGGTGCTACCGCTGAGCTATTTCATCGAGCAACCGTTCCAGAACTGGACCCGCGAAAGCGCCGCACTGATCGGCACGGTGATGATCTATCTCGATTATTCCGTGCCGGTAGACGTGCTGCGGCGGGAGGTCGAGGCCATCGCCAAGGCCTCCACGCTGTGGGACGGCAGAGTGGTAGCGGTGCAGGTGACGCACTTCCGGGAGAACGTGATGGAGGTGCGCATCCTTGTGAGCGCCACGAGTTCCGGCCGCACCTTCGACCTGCGCTGCGAGGTGCGCGAGAAGGTGATCGCCTTCCTCCAGAAGAACCATCCTGGGGCCATGCCGCGCCTGCGCGCCCACATCGCGCCCGCCGCCGACATGCCGCAGATGATGCCGGTACCGAACTGGAAGGAACGCGACGGCCCGCGTACGCCCCGCGAGCCGGCGCTGGCCCGCGACGGGGTGGCCTGAACCGCGTCACCCTTCGATGAGATCGGCGGCCAGCGCATGGAGTTCATCGCGATACCCGGTGCGGGCGGAGGGCTGGTCGGTGGCGGAGGTCATGACGATGGTCATCTTCGCCTCCGGCACCACATAGAGCATCTGCCCGCCATAGCCCCAGCCATAGCGCACCTCGCGCCCGGCCAGCGTGCGCAGGAACCAGCCATAGCCATAGGCGTCTCCGGTGAAGCGGGAGGCGGTACGCGGGGTCCAGCAGGCTTCGACCCAGCTTTCCGGCACCACCTGCCGCCCGTCAGGCGTGCGCCCGCAGGCGCGGAACAGTTCGCCGAAGGCGAGCAGCGAACGCGGCGTCATCGCCATCTCGTTGCCGCCGAGATAGATGCCCTGCGGATCGCGCGACCACGAGGCGATTGAGAAGCCCGGCACCGGCCCCAGCCATGCGCGCGCCAGCTCCAGTGTCGAACGGCCGGAGACGCGGGTAAGGATGGCCGAGACGAGGTGTGTCGAGGCGGTCGAATACAGCATGTCGCCACCCGGCTCCGCCGCGAAGGGTTGCGCCAATGCGCTGCGCACCCAGTTGCGGCTCGACACCCAACGTCCGTAATTCGGCCCCGACAGCCGGTCCAGCCCGGCTTGCATGGAGAGCAGGTCGCCCAGAGCGATGCGCGCGAGCCGGGGGTCGCGACGGTCCGGCGGCGGCAGGTCGGCGGCGAGCAGCGGGGCGATCGGCTGGTCGACTCCCGTCAGCAGGCCGCGCTCGATCGCGATGCCGGCCAGCGCGGTGACGATGACCTTGGAGGCGGACTTGATGTTGGTGGGTCGCGCGGTGCTGGCGCCGCGATAGGCCCGCTCGGCGAGGATGGCGCCCTCGCGCGCCACGATCACCGTGCGCAGCGGCTCCAGAGCGGAGGCATCGTCGAGCCGCCCCTCGCGGCGTATGTCGAGGTCGTCCGGGAAGCGCTGGTGACGGGACGCGCGAGCAACGGACGGGCGGGCGATGAGCGCGCCCGCGGCGGCGAGGAAGAGGCGGCGATCCATGGCACAAGGATTGCGGCAGATCGCGGTGACCGCCAGCGCGGACCGTGCCTGCGCGTTCCGTATCACCGCCATGTGAGGAGCAAGGCGCGGCGCATCGTCCTGCCGACCGCACCGACGCACCCTTTTTCCCGGCGGGGAGGACATCCGCACCGCCGGCCCCGGCCAATGCCGAAGAATCCTGTTCCGTACGGGAACGCTCCAGCGTCCGTTCCGTTGTCCGCTCTCTGGGCGGCAGCCGCCGCCCGTATCGGAGGACGGACGCAACCAAGGGGAGGCGGAGCGTGCCGCAGGTAGCAGTGATGCGTGATTTCGAGCTCGTCAATTTCAGCCGGACGCAATTGCGGGTGCGCCACCGGCAAGGGCACGAGCTTGTGTTCACGATCGCCGCTGATGTGTGGGGCCGCCGCGAGGTGAGCGCCGGCCCGCTCGTGACCCGCCATGGCGGCCCGGATCCGGTATGGTCCATCCTCGCCGAGGCGCTCGCCTTCGCCCGCACCGAGGCGAAGCGTATGAAGCTGACCTGAGCAGTTCAGCCCGCCAGCCGGCGCGCCCGGCGCAGCCGCAGCACCACGATGGTGAGGAGCGCGACGAGGATGATCGCCAGCGAGAACACCGTGGTCAGCGTGCCGAGCGCATAGAGCACCGGCGTCGTGACATTGGTGGTCATGCCGTAGATTTCGAGCGGCAGGGTGTTGAAGCTGCCTGAGGTCATCAGCGTGCGGGCGAACTCGTCATAAGACAGCGTGAAGCCGAACAGCCCGACGCCGATCAGGCTCGGCAGGATGATCGGCAGCACGACATGAGCGAAGGTCTGCCAAGACGAGGCTCCGAGGTCGCGGGCGGCTTCCTCATAGGCCGGATTGAAGCGGTTGAAGACCGCGAACATGATGAGCAGGCCGAAGGGCAGCGTCCAGGTGAGATGGGCGCCGAAGGCCGAGGAATACCAGTACGGCTCGAAGCCGAGCACCTGGAACGCCAGGCCGATGCCGAGCGAGATGAGGATGGACGGCACGATCAGGCTGGCGATGGCGAGATAGAACAGGGGCCCGGAGCCGAGGAAGCGGCGCCGGAAGGCGAGGCCTGCCAGCAGCGACACCACCACGGTCGCCGCCATCGTCATCAGGCCGAGGATCAGCGAGCGGGAGAATGCCCCGCCGAAATCGCCGACCTGCTGCTTCTCGAACAACAGGTTGTTGAACCAGTGCATCGACGTGCCGTTCATCGGGAAGGTGAGCCCGCCATTCGGTCCCTGGAAGGACAGGATGAAGATGGTGGACAGCGGACCATAGAGGAACAGCACGAACAGCACGAAGAAAGCCGTGAGCACGTAGAAGCCGGGACCGCGACGCTCGGAGTTCATGGCGTTCACAGCTCCTTGCGGATGTTGACGATGCGCAGGATGCCCGCGACCAGCAGCAGCACGATGATGAGCAGGATCACCGCATTGGCGGCGGCGGCCGGGTATTGCAGCAACGCGATCTGGTTCGCCATCATCAGCCCCACCGAGGCCGACTGCCCGCCCGACATGAAGCGGACGGTGATGAAGTCGCCCATCACCAGCGTGACCACGAAGATCGAGCCGATGGCGATGCCGGGCTTGGCCAGCGGGATGATGACGTTGGTGAGGATCTGGAACGCGTTCGCCCCCGCATCGCGTGCCGCCTCGATCAGCGCGCGGTCGATGCGCATCAGCGTGTTGAAGATCGGCGTCACCATGAACAGGGTGTAGAGATGGACCATCGCCAGCACCACGGCGAAGTCCGAGAACAGAAGGAATTCCAGCGGCCTGTCGATGATGCCGAGCTGCATCAGCGACTGGTTGATGAGCCCGTTGCGACCGAGGAAAGGGATCCACGAGATCATGCGGATGATGTTCGAGGTCAGGAACGGCACGGTGCAGACGAGGAAGAGCACCATCTGCATGGTGGCGGAGCGGATGTGGAAGGCGAGGTAATAGGCCACCCAGAAGCCGATGAAGAGCGTCAGCGCCCAGACGATGACGGTGTATTTCAGCGTGTTGAGATAGGTGCTCCAGGTCACCGGCGAGGCGATCGTCTCCTCGTAATTGGTGAAGACGAAGGCCGGGAAGATCTGGATGGAATCATAGTCCCAGAAGCTCACCATGACGATGGTGGCGATGGGCAGCACCAGAAAGGCCGCAAGGATCAGCGCCAGCGGGCTCGCCTGAAGATAGGGCGCAAGGCGCGGTACGAGGCGTGAGAGCGTCATGCGGGGCGTCCGGCAAGCGTGATCCTGGGGCGGGCGTCATCCCCGGGCATGACCCGGGGATCCGCGTCTTCAGCCATGGCGCCGCGAAGAAACGTGGATGGCCGGGCCATGCGCGGCCAAGACGCCTCCTCGCAATGCGGCATGGCCCGTCGCCTCACGCCGCGATGAACTCGTTCCAGCGGCGGACCATGTAGCGGTCCTCGTCCATCACCGAGTTCCAGCACGCCACCGCGCCCATGCGCTCCTCGAAGGAGCCGCCGTCGCGCACCGCACCGGCGGTGTACATCACCTTGCCCTCGGGCGAGAGGATGTCGGTCTTGGCCGGCTGGCCCTTCATCCAGAACGCCCATTCGTCCGGGCTCATGTTCTTCTCGGCGGTGGAAAGCACGGCGGAATAATAGCCCTGGCGATTCAGATAGGCGCCGACCCAGCCGGAGAGGTACCAGTTGATGTATTCATAGGCGGCGTCGAGCTCGGCACCCTTGAGGTGCCGGGCGATGCCGAGGCCGCCGCCCCAGGCGCGATAGCCTTCCTCGAGCGGCTGGTAGACGCAGGGAATGCCCTTGGAGCGCACCGCCGCCACCGCCGGCGACCACATGGACTGGATGACGACCTCGCCCGAGGCCATCAGGTTCACGCTCTCGTCGAAGGTTTTCCAGAAGGCGCGGAACTGGCCGTCCTTCTTGGTCTTGATCAGGAAATCGATGGTGAAGTCGATCTCCTTCTTCGTCATGTTGCCCTTGTCGGCATATTTGATGAGACCGGCGCTCTCGCAGATCATCGCCGCGTCCATGATGCCGATGGACGGGATGTTCAGGATCGAGGTCTTGCCCTTGAAGGCCGGGTCGAGGATGTCCTTCCAGTTCTTGATCGGGCGGCCGACAAGGTCCGGGCGGATGCCAAGGGTGTCGGCATTGTAGATGGTGGGGATCAGCGTCATCCACTGGGTGGGCGCCTTGGCGAAGGTCTTGGAGTCCGGGCCTTCAACGAAGCCCACGGTGTTCGGCGCCGTGCCCTGCGCGATCTTGCTGTCCGGGGTGAGCTTGCCGGTGGTGAAGATCGGAACGATCTGGTCGTAATACTTGATCTTCTTCACGTCCATCGGCTGAAGCGTGCCGGCCGGGAACACCTTCTTGCAGATCCAGTATTCGATGTCGGCGATGTCGAAGCTGTTGGCCTGCGTCACAACCCGCTGCGACACCGCATCGGAATCGAGGGCGGTCATCTGCAGGGTGATGCCGAGGTCAGCCTTGCACTTCTCGGCGATGGCGTTGAGGTTCGACACCCCGGTGCCGAACTGGCGGAGCGTGATCGGGTTCTGCGCCCAGATGGTGGGGAAGCCGGTGACCACACCGGAGCCCGCGGCAAGGCCGGCCGCACCCGCAGCGCCCTTCAGGAGCTGCCGGCGGCTCAGGCCCGTCGCCGCCTTCGCAGCGCCCTTGGCGCCCTTTCCGGCGCCGGTCGTGTCGATCGTCTTGGTCATGTCAGCCTCTCCCGAAGGTTCCGTCTTTTGGCGTTGGCAGCATTGAGGGCAGTCTGTCTGGGGGCCGGCCGGCGTCAGGCCGCCGGGGGCCGGAGGATGTGGACGTCCTGCGCCGTCCAGGCGAGCGGCACGGCGTCGCCGATGTTCATCGGCTTGGCGAAGAACTGGCTTTCGGGCAGTTGCACCGAGAACTCGTCGACGCCGGGCGCCGACAGGGCCAGTTGCACCTTCTGGCCGTGATATTCGATGTTCTGCACCAGCCCGGTCAGCCCGCAGCCAGCGGGAGCGTCGTCCGCGAGGCGCACCCGGTCGGTGCGCACGGCGATCGCGAGGGGCGCGCCGGGTGCGATCGGCTCGTCGAGCTCGCGGGCGGGCACGGCGAAGCGGGCGCCGCCCGGGACCTCGAAGGCGATCTCCTGCGGGTTCACCGCGGTGACCCGGCCCTCCAGCACGTTATGGTCGCCCATGAAGCGGGCGACGAAGGCGGTGGCGGGACGGTTGAAGACCTCGCGCGGGCTCGCCGCCTGCTCGATCCTGCCGCCATTCATCACCACCACGAGGTCGGAAAGAGCCATCGCCTCCTCCTGGCTGTGGGTGACGTGGATGAAGGAGATGCCGAGCCGGAGCTGGAGCCGCTTCAGCTCCTGGCGCACCTTGATCTTGAGGAAGGGATCGAGCGCGGAGAGCGGCTCGTCGAGCAGCAGCACCTGGGGGTCGGTGATCAGCGCGCGGGCGAGCGCGACGCGCTGCTGCTGGCCGCCGGAAAGCTGGGCGGGACGGCGCTCGGCGAGATGATCCATCTGCACCAGTTTCAGCATGTCGAGCGCGCGGGCGCGGCGGCTCGCCTTGTCCTCGCCCTTCATCTTCAGCGAGAAGGCGACATTGTCGACGATGTCGAGATGGGGAAACAGCGCGTAGCTCTGGAACATCATCGCGGTGCCGCGCTTGGCCGGCGGCAGGTCCGTCACCACGGAGGGACCGAGGCGAATGTCGCCGCTCGACACGCTCTCATGGCCGGCGATCATGCGCAGCGTCGTGGTCTTGCCGCAGCCGGAGGGGCCGAGCAGGCAGCAATAGGTGCCCGCCGGAATCTTCAGCGAGATGTTGTCCACCGCCAGCGCCGCGCCATAGCGCTTGGTGACGCTCACCAGCTCGATATCCGCGCCTTTGCTCATCCGGCTTCGGCTCCTCTCGCGCGTCAAACGCAGGTCATGTGAACGCAAGCCATGTGCCAAGCGGGAAAGGCGGAGGCGGGCGCGACGGCGCGAGAGCCGCTCGACGCGCACGGCGCGAGCCGCCCGGCGCTTCGCACAAGAATTGGGCAGGCGCGGCACTCCAAAGCGCCACATTGCACCCAATCCTGATTTCGATTGTACGCAATTCTGCGGGGCCTCTCGGCCATTGGTCGCAGACGCGCCGCTTTGGGTTGAGCACGCGCGCCGGATGCCGCACCCTGACGCATAGTCACCCGACAAGATGACAGCACATCAGGGAGAAACATCAATGCTTCGTTCGGTCTTTGCCGGCCTTGCCGGCACGCTTGCCGGCGTCGCGCTCGGCGCCACGCTCGGCCTGCTGCCGGGCGCGCCCGCGTTCGCCCAGGACTTCCCCACGCGCCCGATCACGCTGGTGGTGCCCTTCGCCGCGGGCGGCTCGACCGATCTGGTCGGCCGGCTCATAGCGCAGCGCATGACACAGGAGCTCGGCCAGACCGTGGTGGTGGAGAATCGCGGCGGGGCCGGCGGCAATCTCGGGGCCGCGGCCGTCGCCAAGGCGACCCCCGACGGCTACACCATCCTGATGGGCACCGTCGCGACCCACGCGCTGAACCCGGCGCTCTACAAGAAGATGCCCTATGACCCGGTGAAGAGCTTCGCCTCGATCTCGCTGCTCGCGATCGTGCCGAACGTGCTGGTGGTCAATCCCGAGTTTCCGGCCAACACGGTCGCCGAGCTGATCGACCTCCTGAAGAAGGATCCCGACAAGTACAGCTATGCCTCGTCCGGCAACGGAACGCCGCTGCATCTCTCCGGCGAGTTGTTCAAGAGCATGGCGGGCGTCCAGATGCAGCACATTCCCTATCAGGGCGCCGGCCCGGCGCTGAACGACGTGCTGGCCGGGCAGGTGCCGATCATGTTCGACAACCTTCCTTCGTCGGCCGGCCACATCAAGAGCGGCAAGCTGCGCGCGCTCGGCGTGACCACTGCCAAGAGGGCAACTTCCTTCCCCGACGTGCCGGCCATCGCCGAGACCATTCCGGGCTACGAGACCTACACCTGGAACGCCCTGTTCGCTCCCGCCGGCACCCCCGCGGCCGCCATCGAGAAGCTGAACAAGGCCGCGAATGCCGCGCTCGCCGATCCGGCCGTGCAGGCCAAGCTCGCCGACTTCAGCGCCACCGTCGTCGGCTCCACCCCCGCCGAGCTCGACGCTCATGTAAAGGCCGAGCTGGCGAAATGGGCACCCATCGTGAGGGCCTCCGGCGCGCAGCTCGACTAAGGCCTGCATAGGGCAGGAAAGGCCGGCCTATCCCCTCCCCCTGTCGCCATCCCGCACGACGTGCATGGCCGGGCTATGACGGCCATGACGGCGTGTGGGATGGAGATGCCGTGAACCGGCTGCGGAGGCCCTCTATCCGCCGTCGCGCCGGCGGCAGCGCAGCGGAGAGCCAGGATCGGCTTCCGATGCAGCCCTGCCCAACCGATGAAGGAGCCGCCCGCCGCACGCGATCCCGAATCGGCTCCGGCCGTCCGCAACCGCGGACTTAGCCCGGGGCTCCATGCGTCGGACTGGGGACGCCGGCCCGCTCGAAGGCGTGGATGGCCGGCCTGCTTCGGCCATGAGGAATGAAGGCTGAAGAAACGCTCCTTCAGAACACCGTGCCGTCCGCCAGGATCGCCAGCGGTGGCGGCCCCGCCGGAGGGCGGCGTTCGGCGGCGATGCGGCGGCCGGCGGTCCAGGTGCCGCCCTGCAGCAGCTTGGCGAGCGGGAACGCCTTCGCCGACAGACCCAGCCTTTCGCGCACCGCATCGGCCAGTACGTCGAGCAGCGCGACGGTGAGCGCGCGCCACTCCACGACGATCTCGGATGTTACCGGGTGCTTCCGCCCCGGATCGAGCGGCGCGCGCGGCACCAGCAGGCCGAGGTCGATGAACAGCCCGCCATTGCGGTATTCCGGCAGGCCGGTGAGGTCGTCGAGTCCGGTCACCGCGAAGCCCGCGGCCTCGAAGGGTTCCAGCAGCGAATAGGTGAGCCACTGCGAGAGCTTGTGGAACGGCACCAGCCCTTCCGAAAGGTCGCCGGTGAGGATCGCCGGGTGGCGACCGACATCGCCGAGTTCCACGCCCTCCGCCACCAGCCCAGCCGGCCAGATCGGGGCCAACCCGTCGAGCAGCGCGGCGAGGATGCCGGCGGCGGGCAGCTTGCCGAGCGGCGCGTGCGCCGCCAGCGCATCGACCAGCCCGCCGGGCTGGGCGACGCCGTCGCCGAACAGGTCCGGCCGGGCGCCGAGGGCATGGCCGAGCCGATTGAGCAGCGCGACGCGCCCTTCCAGCCCGACCAGCGGATTGTCCGCACTCACCTGAAAGAAGCGCGCCAGCGTCGCCGCGTCGATGCCGATCAGCCCGGCCGCATCGACGCGCAGCGGTTCGGCCGGGTCGGAGGAGAAACCGCCCGCCGCGAACATGGCGAGGCTCGCCACCGCGAGGCCTTCCGAGCGGCCGATGCTAAGGCCGTGCGGCTCGTGATAGCGCCACGCATCCCCCGCCCCGGCGTCGAGCAGCACACTGACCACCGCGAGATCGACCATGGTGCGCGCCCGCGCGCGTGCGTCCTGTCCGGCGAGCGGACCTTCGGCCAGAACGGCGAAGCGGTCGATCCCGCCGGCGGAAAAGTGCCGCCAGCGGCTGTGATAGGGGATATCGAGGGTGGGATAATCCTGCCGGCACACCGCGACCACATAATCCGCCACGGTGCCCAGCGCCGCCTCGTCCAGCGTGAAATGCGGCGAGCGCCCGGCGCGCACGTGATCAAGCACGCGGTGCGAGCGAGCGCGGACGGCGGCGGGCGAACGGAGTGCGGCAAGCTCGGGTGGGGTCATGCGGGGCGGGTTCCTATGAGGCGAAAACCCGATGGGGGTTCGGGAGACAAAGGGCCGGGAGGGAAGGGTCGGGTCGGGATCTCCGGGAACCGGCCTTCCCCCTCTCCCCACCCTCACCCGGTGGGGAGAGGGCGTTCAGGGGCACAGCCTTCGCGCCCCGCCGGAGAGAAGCTTTCAGGGAGCACCGGCGCAACCCGGCCGGCCCCG
This sequence comes from Ancylobacter crimeensis, assembly GCF_023016805.1. Lineage (GTDB taxonomy): Bacteria > Pseudomonadota > Alphaproteobacteria > Rhizobiales > Xanthobacteraceae > Ancylobacter > Ancylobacter crimeensis. The sequence continues at coordinate 430,670 of NZ_JALKCH010000002.1, read as the reverse complement.
AGCGCGGCGCGGACTGCCCCCCTCTCCCCGTGGAAGAGAGAGCGGGGTGAGGGGAACGAAAGCCCCATCGTCCTCTCGCCGCATCGTCCTCTCGCCGCATCGTCCCCTCGCGAGGTCGTCCCTCACCGCTTGCGCACGAATTCCGTGCGCAGCACCAGACCCTTGATGCTCTCGTGGCGGCAGTCGATCTCTTCCGGATTGTCGGTGAGGCGGATCGAGCGGATCACCGTGCCCTGCTTCAGCGTCTGGCCTGCGCCCTTCACCTTCAGGTCCTTGACCAGCACCACGGAATCCCCATCCGCAAGCACGTTGCCGGAGGCATCGCGTACCGCAGCGGCGGCGGCCGCCTCGGCCTTCACCTCGGAGGCCGGGCGCCACTCGCCGGTTGCCTCGTCATACACATAATCGTCGTTGTCGCCGGCCATCTCGTTACTGCTCTCATGAAGGGGCGCCCCGCATCGCGTGCGGAGATGAACGGGCTCACTCCTTGAGCCCCCGCCCCTGCGTCCTGTCATACTGGCTCTGGAAGCCGGCGCCGTAATAACCCGCCGAGACCTTGGCTTCCATCTCCACCCGTGCATCCGGGGGGATGAGGTCGTCCGGAATCGGCACGCGCTCCACGACATCGATGCCGGCGCGGGCCAGCGCGTTGAACTTCATGTCGCTCATCGAGGCGAAGCGGTCGATGCGGCGGATGCCGAGCCAGTGGAACACGTCGGGCATCAGTTCCTGGAAGCGCATGTCCTGCACGCCGGCGACGCATTCGGTGCGCTTGAAATAGGTGTCGGGCAGGTCGCCGCCCTCCTGCCGCTTGCGGGCGTTGTAGACGAGGAACTTCGTCACCTCGCCGAGCGCCCGGCCTTCCTTACGGTTGTAGACCACGAGCCCGGTGCCGCCCTTCTGCGCCATCTCCACGCACAGCTCGATGCCGTGGGCGAGATAGGGCCGGCAGGTGCAGATGTCGGAGGAGAACACGTCCGAGCCGTTGCACTCGTCATGCACCCGGCAGGCGAGCGGGGTGACGTTGTCGCCGATCTTCGACACGTCGCCGAACATATACAGCGTCATGCCGCCGATCGGGGGGAGGAACACCTTGAGGTCGCCGCGAGTGACGAGCTCGGGGAACATGCCGCCGGTATATTCGAACAAATCGCGCCGGAGCCGCCCTTCCGAGACGCCGAAGCGCTCGGCAATGCCGGGCAGGTACCACACCGGGTCGATCGCCGCCTTGGTGACGCGCACGTCGCCCTTGGGGCCGATGATGTCCCCGTCGATCTTCAGCCGCCCGGCGCGGATCGCGTCGCGAATTTCCGGCATGTCGATATGGGCACGCGTGATGGCGATGGTCGGGCGCACGTCGATGCCCGCGGCGAGCTCGCGGGCGAAGGCCTCGCCCACCATATGGCCCCATGGGTCGAGCGAGACGATCTTGCCGGCGTCGCCCCATTGCGGATGCGGTCCGATGGCGTCGGACGGGGCGGTGTTGGTGAGGTCGGCGCGGAAATCGGCGGTGAGCGAGCCGGCGGCGATGGCGAGCGCGCGATAGACCGAATAGCCGCCGGCATGGGTGCCGATGGCGTTGCGGTGTCTCGGATCGGTGAGGGTCGCCACCACCGGGCCGCGGGTCGCGGCATCCGGCGCCCCCCAGTGCAGCGCCGGCGCCGCGGCGGAAACGCCGGTCGCCGCCCCGTGCGAGGTGAGCACGATGTGGCGCGGCGGCTTCGCGCCGGCGAGCGGGGCGCCGGCGGCAGAGGGTGTGGCCGCGATGACGCCGGGCGTGGCGGCGTCACCCGCCGTCGCGTCTGGCACGGCGCCGGAGTCCGCAAGGGCACGTTCGGAAAGGGGGTGCGGGAGGTCCGCCGTCGCGGGTGCCGGGGCGCCGGCCGGCAGGACTGCCGGGAAAGCCACGGACTCAGGCGTCTCAAGAGGCTCGACACGTGCCGACATGGGCTCACTCGCTTCTCTCCGGCGCGGCGCGGGCACCGCCACCGGATCAGGGAAGCGACGTAGCAGAGCCCGATTTGCGCAACCGCGCAAGAGGGCGAAACACCGGGGCACGCTGCTGCGCCGCATCAGTCCTTTCGCGAAAGGGACCGCGCCCGCGCGGGCCCAACTCATCTGCGTCCGCCTGCCGGCGTCGCCTTGCGTTTACGCTGTCGCGCGAAGCATGCTCGGCAAACGTTGAAAGAGCCTTGCCGCCGGAACATGCTGCGCCAGACGAATCCGCGGCCACATCCCCGGCCCGTCGCCGTCCCCGACCCGATCACAGCGAGCCGACGCCCACATGACAGACGCGACCGCCTCCGGCACCACCCTCGTCGTCGACCACCCGTTGATCCAGCACAAGCTGACGCTGATGCGCCGCTCGCGCACGCCGGCCAACGAGTTCCGGCTGCTGCTGCGCGAGATCAGCATGCTGCTGGCCTATGAGGTCACGCGCGACATGCCGCTGGAGATGATCGACATCGAAACGCCGTTGACGGCGATGAAGGCGCCGGTGCTGGCCGGCAAGAAGCTTTGCCTCGTCTCGGTGCTGCGCGCAGGCGGTGGCATTCTGGAGGGCATGCTCGACATCCTGCCGGCGGCGCGTGTCGGTCATGTCGGACTTTATCGCGACCCGGTCTCGCTGGCGGCGGTGGAGTATTATCTCAAGCTGCCGCGCGACATTTCCGAGCGCACCGCCATCGTGCTCGATCCCATGCTGGCGACCGGAAACTCCGCCGCCGCCGCGGTGTCCGAGGTGAAGGCGTCGGGCTGCCAGTCGATCAAGTTCGTCTGCCTCATCGCCGCGCCGGAAGGGCTGAAGACCTTCCACGAGGCGCACCCCGACGTGCCGGTCTATACCGCGGCGGTGGACAGCCACCTGAACGACCACGGCTATATCGTGCCCGGCATCGGCGACGCCGGCGACCGCATCTTCGGGACCAAATAGAGCCCCGCTCCCCCGGCATCCGCTGTCCGGCACGGCGCTTGCCTTCACATCCATGCCGGGCTCCGGGTTCGGGGCCGGCCCTCCATCCTCGCGCGACGGCATTGACGACCCCCGGCTCGTTCCTATGCTGACCCGCGCCAGTCGCTTGTCCGCAGACGTACGCACCGGGGTCTCCCGAAGGCGGCCTGCCCACCCACGGGGTTGTCCATGTCCTTTGTCGGCCAGTCTTCCTCTGTCGGCCCGTCCTCCCTCGCCCGCCGCCTGCGCGGCCCGCTCGCGGGCCTCTTCGCGCTCAGCCCCTCGCTCGCCTTCGCTCACACCGGCGTCGGCGACACGCATGGCTTCGTCCATGGCTTCCTGCACCCGATCGGCGGCATCGACCATATTCTGGCGATGGTGGCCGTCGGCATCTTCGCCGCCAATCTGGGCGGGCGGGCGCTGTGGGCCGTACCCGCCGCCTTCGTCACCCTGATGGCGGTCGGTGGCGCGCTGGGCATGTCCGGGATCGAGGTTCCGTTTGTCGAGATCGGCATCGCGGCCTCGGTGATCGCGCTCGGTGCCGCCGTCGCGCTCGACTGGAAGGAATGGCCCCTCGGCCTTGCCATGGCGATGGTCGGCTTCTTCGCGATTTTCCACGGCCATGCCCACGGAGCCGAGATGCCGCCGGATGCGTCCGGCGCCGGCTATGCGGCCGGCTTCATGCTGGCGACGGCCCTGCTGCATCTGGCGGGCATCGGTATCGGCATCGCCATCGGCCGGATCGGCGAGAACCGCGCACCGCACCTCACCCGCATCGTCGGCGCGTTCGTCGCCGTGGCGGGCGTCGGCCTGCTGACCGGCGTGCTCTGACCGCCCGTCCGCTCCGAGCAGCGGCAGGAGCCCCGGTCCATCCCGGGGCCCTCATCCTTCCGGGCACCGAGCCTTTCAGCGCGCCGAAACTTTCAGCGTCCTGCCTCGCCTTCTGCCGCAAATCGGGGCTTCCGCTCATCCGCCGGCCGCTGCTAGGCTCGCGTCGTTCCTAGGGTTCCGGCGGGCAGCGTCCCGCGGCTGGTCCGAGAGGGACAGCCCGGCAGCACAGGCCACACGGTCCTTGGCGCGTCGGGTCCACGGCGGGACAAAAGCCCGGGAGGCAAGCCCAGCAGGCGTCGCGAGGCGGGTCGCGGCGGCGGAATGGCGGCCTCGTCGCCCTCCTTCGCCTCTCCGCAGCGCAGGCATCTGTTCCGATGCATCTGGCGAGGAGAACCCGCATGGACTGCGCTCCGCTCAACCGTACCCGCAAAAACCGCATCGCCGGCCTCGCCCGCCGGCCCGAGCCCAGCCGCCGCCACCATCCCAATTTCGAGATCAAGGGGATGCAGGGCTGGAAGGCGCTGGAGGCCGAAGAAGGCCTGTCCGAATCCGGCTGGCGCAAGGAGCAGCAATGGGCGCTCGACATGGGCCTGCCCGGCGCGGATTCGATCACCGACCGGTCGATCCCGACCTTCGCGCGCGGCGAGCTGCCCCATTTCGCCGGCATCAACACCTTCCTCAAGGCGCCCTATGTCGAGAATGTCCGCGATGTCGGCAAATATGACGCGGCGGTTCTGGGCATCCCGTTCGACTCGGGCACCACCTATCGCCCCGGCACCCGCTTCGGGCCGCAGGGCATCCGCCGCATCTCGGCGCTGTACACGCCCTATAATTACGAGCTGGGCGTCGATCTGCGCGAGCAGATGACGCTGTGCGACGTCGGCGACGTGTTCACCATCCCCGCCAATCTCGAAAAGAGCTTCGACCAGATCTCGCGCGGCGTCAGCCACGTCTTCTCCTCCGGCGCGCTGCCGATCATGCTGGGCGGCGACCATTCCATCGGCTTTCCCTGCGTGCGCGGCATCGCCGAGTGCACCTCCAAGCGCATCGGCATCATCCATTTCGACCGCCACATCGACATCCAGGAGAAGGATCTCGACGAGCGGATGCACACCACGCCCTGGTATTGGGCGACCAACCTGCCGAACGTCTCGCCCAAGAACCTCGTGCAGCTCGGCATCGGTGGCTGGCAGGTGCCGCGCTACGGCGTGCAGGAAGCGAGGAAGCGCGGCACCAATGTGCTGACCATCGACGATATCGAGAAGATCGGGCTGGAGAAGACCGCCGAGATCGCGCTCGAACTCGCCTGGAAGGACGCCGACGCGGTCTACATCTCCTTCGACGTGGACAGCATCGATTGCGGCTTCGTGCCGGGCACCGGCTGGCCGGAACCGGGCGGCTTCCTGCCGCGCGAGGCGCTGAAGATCCTCGGCCTCGTCGCCGCCGAAGGGCTGTGCGGACTGGAGGTGGTGGAGGTTTCCCCGCCCTACGACACCTCCGACATCACCGCTTTGTTCGGCCTGCGCGTGGTGGTGGAAGCCCTCGGCTCTATGGTGGCGCATGGCAAGCTCGGCGCGCACAAGCACATCATCGACAAGCCGGTGAGCTTCTGAGGGCCGGCACCGCCCGCACGGCCGCGGGCCGAGCCGGCATCGCCCGCCCGCTCCCTGACAGCCGCGCGATCCCGGTGCTACGGCCGGGACGACGTTTCATCGAGGACACCGCCATGCATCGCGGCCACGATCATCACCAGCACGACCATGGCGACGGCGGGCATTCCCACGCCCATTCCCACTCCCACGACCCTTCCCACGGCCCCGGCCACAATCACGGCCACGGGCCGCGGCGGGCCGCGCAGTGGCAGACCCCGCATCTGCCGGCCCAGCCGCCGGCGGAGGAGCACGTCCACGAGGAGCCGGATCTCGATCTGGTCGAGAAGGCCTTCGTCGAGGGCTTCGGCTCGGCCAGCGACCCGACCTCCTTCCTGCGGCTCGCCAACATTCCCTTCGAGGCGGTGGCGACCGACGGAGCCAGGCTCGCGCTGCTGCGCGTCGAGACGCAGGAGGCGACCGACATGGGCGCGGTCATGCCCCATCTCGGCGGCGGCTCGTTCCGCTACGACCCGCTGCCGGCGGCAATGGTGTCGCGCCGCCGCACCCTGCGCTTCGTCTATTTCGACGGCCGCGCGCCCCGCCCGCTGAGCCTCGCAGAGGTCCGTCTGCTCGCGCATTCGTGAGCCGGCACGGCAATGCCCCCGGCGCGCCCGATCGCCGCGCCGCGCGCCGGGCCACCCATGGACGAGATGACCAATTGAACGCGCAACCCCTTGCGCGCTAACGAATTGGCGCAGCCTGCCCATGCCCAGCATCATCGCGCCCCGCAGGTCCGGGCTGCGGCTCCGCGCCTTGATCGGAACGTCTCCAAAGTTCAAGGTGGCCCGAAAACAACCCTTTCACGCCTCCCGCCAGCCTTCGCCCGCGGGCGACCAGGATGCGCCATGAGCTATCAACGCTTTTTCGAGGACGCCGTCGACACGCTGCGTCGTGAACGCCGCTACCGCACCTTCGCCGAGATCGAACGCGCCGCCGACCGCTTTCCCCACGCCGTGTGGCACACACCGGACGGCCCGCGCGACATCGTCATCTGGTGCTCGAACGACTATCTCGGCATGGGCTGCCACGAGGCCGTCGTCGAGGCGATGTGCGCGACCGCGCGCAAGGCCGGCGCCGGGGCGGGCGGCACCCGCAACATTTCCGGCAACTCCCACGCCGTGGTCGAGCTGGAGCGCGAGCTCGCCGACCTGCACGGCAAGGAGGCCGGCCTCGTCTTCACCTCCGGCTACGTGTCCAACCAGACCGGCATCTCGACGCTGGCGCGGCTGATTCCCGATTGCCTCGTGCTGTCGGACGCGCTCAACCACAATTCGATGATCGAGGGCGTGAGGCAGGCCGGCCGCGACAAGCAGGTGTTCCGCCACAACGACCTCGCCCATCTGGAAGAGCTGCTGAAGGCCGCCGGCGACAGGCCGAAGCTGATCGTGTTCGAGAGCGTCTATTCGATGGACGGCGATGTCGCGCCGATCGGCGCGATCTGCGACCTTGCGAAAAAATACGACGCCATGACCTATCTCGACGAGGTCCACGCAGTCGGCATGTATGGCCCGCGCGGCGGCGGCATCGCCGAGCGCGACGGGGTGATGCACCGGGTTGACGTGATCGAGGGCACGCTGGGCAAGGCGTTCGGCGTGGTCGGCGGCTACATCACCGGCAAGGCGGCGGTGATGGACGCGGTACGCTCCTATGCGCCGGGCTTCATCTTCACCACCGCGCTGCCTCCGGCGGTGGCCGCCGCCGCGGCCGCTTCGGTGCGCCATCTGAAGGCCTCCGCCGGCGAGCGCACCCGCCAGCATGCGCAGGTCGCCAAGGTGAAGGCCGCGCTGGACGCCGCCGGCCTGCCGCAGATGGTGACCGACACCCATATCGTGCCGGTCATGGTGGGCGATGCGACGCTCTGCAAGGCGGCAAGCGACCTGCTGCTGAACGAGCACGGCATCTACATCCAACCGATCAACTATCCCACCGTGCCGCGCGGCACCGAGCGCCTGCGCATCACGCCCGGCCCGTTCCACGACGACGCGCTGGTGGCCCGGCTCGCCGACGCGCTGGTGGATGTGTGGACCCGGCTCGGCCTCGCCTTCGTCACCCGCGCCGAGGCGGCGGAATAGGGCGCGCCTCGTTCCCTCTCGTCATCCCGGACGGCCCAAGGCCGATCCGGGATCGCGCGCCGCCCGGACGACATCCCTTCCCACCAACCCGGCCTGCGCTCTCTTGCGGATGGCGACGCACGCGTCCGTCAATCCTTCGCCTCGCCCGGATCGGGATCGACATTCTCCGAGGGCACCACCGCAGGGCCGAAGAACAGCCGCACAACCAGCGGGATGGCGAGCGACAGGCCGACGAAGCGGGCGAGATGGTGGGCGGCGACGAAGGCCGGGTCGATGCCCAGCACGAAGGCCATGATCGTCATCGCCTCCAGCGCGCCCGGCACATAGGCCACCAGCACCTTCACCAGCGGCTCCTCGGCGAGGAAGGCGCCCAGCACGGCGAAGCCGACCGAGATCGCGGTCGCGATGGCGAGCGCCGCCAGCGCGTCGACCAGAAAACGCCGCAGCGTCTCCATGCGGGTGCCGGCGAAGCGGCTGCCGGTATTGGCGCCGAGAATCACGAAGCCGACGATGAGGAACGCATCGGGCAGCCGGCCGGAGAGCAGCCCCGCGCCATGCACCAGACCGCTCGCCAGCATCGCTCCCACCATCGCTCCGCCGGGAAAGCGCGCCCGCTCGGCGATGAGTGCTCCCGCGATACCGACGCCGAGCGAGGCGAGAAGGCTCACGAGGTCCGGCACCACCTCGGTGATCGGCAGCGTGCCCGCCGGCTGGTGACCGAGGCCGCCGAGGGCCGCCGGCAGCAGCGCCACGAGGACGAACAGCCGCAACGACTGGCCGAACACCACCCGCCGCGTGTCGGCTCCGCTGGTCTCGGCCATCACCAGCACCGCGGACAGCGCGCCGGGCGCGGCGGCGAAGAAGGCGCTGCGCCGGTCCCACCCCGCGATCCGCACCAGATAGAACACCACCGCCGCCATCATCACCGGCACGGAGGCCAGCAGCACCAGCATCGTCACCGGCCATGAGGTGATGCCGCGCAGCGTGTCGGGCGAGATCGCCGAGCCCATCGAGGTGCCGAGCACGATGAAGGTCGCCTGCCGCACCAGCGACGGAATGCCGACCGGCAGTCCACCCAGCGCGGCGACGGCTGTGGCGACCAGCGCCCCGGAAAGCCAGCCCGCCGGCATGCCGATCCACGCGAACAGCGTTCCGCCCGCTGCGGCAATGGCGAGGGTCACGAACAGGCGGGAGAGGGTTTCTCGGGAAAGGCGATGAAAGGGCGGCTTCGGCAGACTGGCCATGGGCACCTCGGATGCGCGGTCCATGGCCCGAAGCAGGAGTGAGGTCAAGGCGGCCGACCTCATTCCGGTCGACTGGGCATGGCGTGCCGCATGGCCCCTCGCCTATGGAGGCATGCGCTCCGGCTCCAGCAGATCCCTTATCTCGCCCGGTATCTCCCATCGGCCGGTGAGCCAATGACGGCCGGTAGCGAAGGCGAGGTTGCGGTCGAACGGAGCGGCGAGGATCGGCGCGCCATAGGCAGCAACGAGGTCCAGCACATAGTCTTGCGCGCCTTCGCGCAGCGCGGCGAGCACGCCGTCTTCATCCTTCGGGTCGAGCACGAGGCGCAGCAGCCGGTCGAGCGAGCCCCCGATCTCCGCCACCGCCTCGCCCTCGACGGGCGGGACGGCGGGATCGCTCTCCTCGACGCGGTGACGCAGACGCCGCATGCCGGGAAGATCGGCGAAGGTGCCCGGCGCCGTCACCAGAACGGCCAGCGCCGGCCCGAGCGTGCAATAGCCGAATTCCCGCGCATTCGTGAACCGGAAGGCCGACGCCGGCGACGGCCCGAACGGATCATTGCCGATACGGGCAACCAACGGCCCCAGCAATACGCCGTCCACCCAGTCGTGGGAGCGGCTGCGCCAGGCCGCCGGCAGCAATGCGCCGCGCAGATCGGCCAGCGTCGCCACATCGACCGCCGGCATGGGCTGGAAGCCGAGGTTCGCAGCATACTGCAGATCGGTGCGCGGATCAGCGCCGACATGAACATGGCGGTAGCGCCCCTTCACCCCCTCTCCAACCGGCTGCCAGAGCGTGCCGTCCGGCCGGACGAGGCCATCGGGTGTGGGCAGCAGCGTTTGCGCAAACACGCCGTCCAACCCTTGGCGCTCCAGCATCGCGCGGACGAAGGCATCGTCGCGACCGCTGTCATTCACGATGAGCAGGTGCTTGCCCTGCGCGGCAAGGCCACGCACCAGCGCCAGCACCGCCTCTCGCGGCTTGAGCACTCCTGCCGCGAGATCATGTTCCAGCGCCTCGCCGTGCGATCCGGCAGCCGCGCGCGTTCCCAGCCACGCCGATGCGGCGCGCACATCCTGAGGATGCACGGCCAGAGGCGTGAACAGCGCGCCGGCAAAGGCGAGAGACACGCTGTCGGCACGCTCGAACAGCGTGCGGATCTGGTCCCCGGTCGCGGCGAAATGGGCCGTGACGTTCTTTTCCGAATCCCCGATCCGCAGGGTGCGGGTCTCGAGATCGGTCTCGCCATAAAGATAGCCGCCCGCATTGGCGACCACCGTCACCCCACGCTCGATCGCGTGGGCCAGCGTGCCGTCGGCAGGCAGCGGCTCGGGCTCGAAATCCTCGTAGTCCCAGCCGGCCGCGAGAAGCGGGCGCAGCGCCTCCACCCGAGCCCAGAACATGCCGCCGGCGGGAAAGTCCAGCAGCCCGTCGCGCGGATAATCGGCGACGCCGAGACGCGCGAACAGCCGCTCCGCGGCCTCGGCGTTCGACATCCAGTGATGGCACCAATAGGGAATGTCGGAAAAGCTGAAGGGGCCGACCAGCCCCAGCCGCGGCTCGCGTGCGAAGGCCCCGAGGATCGTGGCAACCACCTCCGGCGAGCCGACCAGATGGTCGAGGATGTGGTTGCACCACGCCGCCTGCACCCGCCCGGTGCGCAGCGACTGCTTGGTGTGGAGATGCAGCAACAGGTCGTGGCCGAGGATCTCCTGCGCCATCTCCACCAGCATAGGCCCGAAATTGCGGCCACGGTTGCGCGCGGGCACGATCTGCACCGGCACGCCGGGCAGCAGGCGGCGGCACAGTTCCGCCACCGCATCCACCTGTTGGGCCGGGGTCGCGACGAGAAGGTCGAAGGGCCGGCCGAGATGGCGCAGCTTACCGAGAATCGCCTCGGCGGTATCAAGGTAATAGGCATGCAGCACGACGCAGAGCCGCCCCGCGCCCTCGGGCGCCGCCGCCGCGGCCGGGCCGATCGGCAGGTGGCGCACCTGCTCGCTGTAGAGCCGGCGTCGGGCGACGAAGGGTCGTTCGCCATAACGTGCGACGAAACGCGCGTGCCGCTGCTCCGCCAGTCCCGCCAGTCGGTGCCGGGCGGATACGCCCAGCCAGTCCTGCCCGGCCATGCGCTCGATCAGGGCTGCGCCGGCGTGCAGGAAAAGGAAATCCGACAGCGCCTTGCCGCACCCGGCGTCGATCTGTGCGGCGAAGGCGCTGTTGCGGAAGGAGCGGCGCAAAGCGGAGGAACGCGGATAGAGCGCGATGGCGGCCAGCCGGGCCACCAGCCCGCGGCCGGCGCGGCGCCTGGGGGGAAGCGTGAAGACCTTGCCCATGAGCAGCTAGCGCCGCGCCCGCGCGGCGGCGCGCGGCCCGGCTTGTTCGGGATGCTGTCCTTCCATCATCCGATACGCCGACATCCAACGCTCCGGCACGCATCTCCCGGATGTGGGAGCACTTCGCCATATCCGGCTCATATAGCTATGCGTTTGTCGGGATATGAAGGGAATTCCGGAATAATTAGCAACTCCTCGCCGCACGTCCACAACGCAACCTCGACCGGGCGCCGGCCCCGCTGCGGAAGGTGGCTGCATCGGTTGGCGGCGGCAGGATGGACGATGGCGCGCTGGCTCGACATATTCCGCTCCGAAACCGGTAGTAAGCCCCGCCGACGCTAGCCCTTGCCATGGCGAAGAGCCTATAGCCGTGACGGTTCCAGAAGGTTGAACATTCGATGACGCCTGCGCTGAACGATCGAGCGTCGAACGATCTGGCCCACCGGACGGGTCGCATGACCGCGTCCGTCGAGGCGCTGATCGATCGGCACGCGGTCATTTCCTTCGATGTGTTCGACACCCTTTTGGCCCGCCGCCTGTCGCGGCCGGTCGACGTGTTCCGCCATATCGAGCAGGCGCATGGCATCGCCGATTTCGCCGCGTCACGGGAGAAGGCGGAATGGCTGGCGCGCCGGCGCTTCGGCACCGCCGATTCGCCGGAGGTGCTGCTCGTCGAGATCTACGACGTGCTGCGCGAGCTGCTGCCCGGCCTACCGGTCGGCCCGCAGGACGAGCTCGCCGCCGAGCGCCTCTTTCTCTACCGCGACCCGGCGGTCGTCGCGCTGGTGGAGCATGCGCGCGCCCGCGGCAAGCGGATCATCGCGATCAGCGACATGTATCTGACCGGGGTCGAGATCGGCGCGCTGCTCGCCGCCAACGGAATCGCGGTGGACCGCATCTATGCCTCCGCCGACCATCGCGACCCGGCGCTCGGAAAATTCAATCGCCGCATCTATCCCTTCGTCGCCCGCGAGGAGAATGTCGCCCCCGGCGACATCCTGCATTTCGGCGATAACCCGGTCTCCGACGTGCGCCACGCGCTCGAATGCGGCGTCACCGCGGTGCATGTGCGCTCGCGCACGGAATGCGTCCGCGAGGCGGGCGCCCCGTTCTGCGATCTCAACAGGCGCGAGGGGTCGCTCGCCGATTCGCTGGTGGATGGTCAGATCGCCGCCCGCATGCCTCATCTCGCGCCGGGCGTGCCGGACCTCTATCTGTTCGGCTATGCGGCGGCCGGGCCGCTGCTGCTCGGTTTCTGTCGCTACATTGCCGAGATGGCGGCACGCGATGGTGTCGAGCGACTGACCCTGCTGGCGCGCGACGGCTATATCGTCGCGAAGGCGCTCGATATTCTCGAGCTCGACGTGCCGCCCTATGCGGTCATGCCGTTTTCCCGCCGGCTCGTGGTCTTCCCTCTGCTCAAGGACGACCCGGCGCTGGTTGACCGCGTCATCTTCGATGGCCTGCCCGGCGAGGCGACCCCGCGTGCCTTCTGGACTTGGCTGGGGCTCGACGCTGCCGCCATTGCCGGTCATCCGCTCCTCGACAGCCCCATGTCGATGACCGCTTTCAAGGCGCATTTCCATGAGCCCCTCGCGACAGCCGCCGCCGCCGAGCGCACGCTGCTGACCGACTATCTCGATGGGTGGGTCGGCCCGGATCCGGCGAAGACGGCCATCGTCGATGTCGGCTGGGGGCTCACCAGCTTCCGTGCGCTGGACCGGCTCGTCTCCCCGGATTTCAAGGCCTATTTCGTCGGCATCCAGTCCGGCGGCTACCACCGCAAGGGGCTGAGCGGTTACCTGTTCGACCGCGGCGAGCCCGCGTCGGTCGAGCAGATCCTGACCAGCGCGCTGGAGATTCTCGAACTCGTCTTTTCCGATACCCGCCCCGCTTTCACCGGGCTGCGCCGGATTGACGGAACCATCGCCCCTGCGCAGGAGGAAAATTCCGCTGGCGACACCATGCGCGGCCTTGCCGTCGCCACGGTCGAGGCCGGGGCGCTGGACTTCCTGCGCGACATCCGCGACCGGGCGATGCTGCCGCGCGCCGATGAACTGCGCACCATGCTGCGCGACAGCCTCTCCCAGCTCGCCGCCGCACCGACCCTGCGGGAATTCGCCGCGCTCGCCGACATTCCCCATGCGCCGGGCGTCGGCCACAGCCAATGGGCCACGATCGGCTCTTTCTGGAGCCGCTCGGTTCCGGTCGAGGCGCTCGCCTTGCGGCGAGGCGGCCAACTCACCCTGACGGGTGGCGAAAGCAGCCAGACGACCTTGCGCGCCACCGTGATGGTACGGGCCTATGAGGCCATCGCGCCCTCCCATCTGCGACGGCTGGCGGTGCGGCCAGACCTCGACAAACTGGACTGGCGGAACGAGATGCGCGCTCATCCGCTGAAGATCGGCCACTGGCTCGCGCTACGCCGCTACCAGCGCCGGAAAGCCAAATGAGCAAGGTTCCCATCGACATGGCAACGGCGGACGCCGGCGAACGCGACGGCGACGGGCTGCGCGTCTTCGTGCCCTTCGTGAACGAGGAGATGGCCACCCGTTTCTTCACGCGAAACGAACGCTGGCACGGCTATCAGGTCGAACTGATCGACAACCGCGTCCGCAAGGCCGGCCTGTCGACGCTCTACAACGAGATCATCCGCCGCCATCTCGACGAGGATGCTTGGCTGTTCTTCGTCCATGAGGATTTCGAGGTGCAGGGGCCCGTCTTCAAGACCGCGGGACTCCGGCGGGAGGCGATCTACGGCACGTTCGGCGTGAAGATGCAGGGGCATCTGCCGATCGGCCATGGCGAGCACTGCTGCAGCCGGAAGGACGGCACCGGGGGGATACAGGTCGGACTGCCGATTTCCGCCCCGGTCTGGGTCGATACGCTCGACTGCCAGAGCATTCTCCTCCACACTAGCGTGCTGAGGAACCATCCGGGCCTGCGCTTCGACGAGGAACTGACCTTCGACCTCTACGCCGAGGCGCTGTCGATGAGCGCGCAGGAAAGCTGCGGCCTGCCGGTCTTCGTTCTTCCTCTCGCATTCCAGCATTACTCGCACGGCAAGGTCACGGAGCGCTACTGGCGCGGGCTGAGGCATCTGGCCCGGCGCTTCCCGGACATGGCGCTGCCGGGCGCCTGCTCTTTCCTCGGTGGCCGGGCGGCGGAGCTTGAGGCCCATTTCACCTACGACATCATCGCCAATCCTGCGAGCGAGCGCTCCGCCTGAGTCTCGCCCTCACCTCACCAGCCACGTCACCAGCCGCTCGGTCGCTTCGGTGAGCTGCACCTCGCCGCGGGCGAAGCACATGCGGATGAAGCGTTCGCCGTAGAGGCCGAAGGCCGTGCCGGGGGCGAGGCCGATATTGGCCTCGTCGATCAGGCGCAAAGCGAGCGAGCGCATGTCGGTCTCGCCCTCCACACCGAAGAACAGGTAGAACGCACCCGGCGGCTTCACCGCACGCACCCGCCCGGTGGCGAGAACGGCGTCGGCCACGATGTCGCGCCCGCGTCGGGCCCGTTCGATCTGGTGGGCGACGAAGCCCTCGCCGCGCTCCAGGGCGGCAACGCCGGCGCGCTGCATGAAGGCGGCGACGCCGGAGGTGGCGTACTGGATGAGGTTCTCGATCACCGGGCCGAGCGAGGGATGCGCCTCCAGCCAGCCCATGCGCCAGCCGGTCATCGCCCAGTTCTTGGAGAAGGTCTGCACGAACAGGATGCGGTCCTCGGGCTCCATCACGTCGTGGAACGATGGCGCCCGCCCGCCCTCGCCCGCCGCGTAGAAGAAGCGGCCATAGATCTCGTCGGCGATGATCCACAGGCCGTGCCGGCGGGCGATGTCGAGCACGCCTTCCAGCGTCGCCCGGTCGGCGACGAAGCCGGTCGGGTTGGCCGGCGTGTTGATGAAGATCGCCCGCGTGCGCGGGGTGACGGCATCCTCCAGCCGGCCGAGATCGAGCGAGAAGCCGGCCGTCTCGTCGAAGGCGAAGGGCACGAAGACCGGACGCGCGCCCGCCACCTCCGCCGCCGCCGCCGCATTTGGCCAGGCGGGGGCGGGGATGATGACCTCGTCGCCGGCGGAAACCGTGAGCTGCAGCGCGATCTGGATGGATTGCATGCCCGAACCGGTGACGAAATAGCGCTCCGGGTCGTCCGGCAGGCCGTAGAGCCCCGCCATGTAGCGGGCGATCGCCGCGCGCAGCTCCGGGATGCCGCGCTGCCAGGTGTAGAAGGTCTCGCCAGCGGCGAGCGAGCGGGTCGCCGCCTCGGCGATGAAGGACGGCGTCGGCAGGTCGCCCTCACCTGCCCAGAGCGGGATCATGCCGGGCCGTTCGCGCCCGTAGTTCATCACCTCGACGATGCCGCTTTCCGGCAGGGCGAGCGCGGCGGGCCGCACGTGGTCGAGCAGCGGGGACTGCTGCACGAAGGGCGAGGACGGCACGGCGGCGGATGACGGCATGTGGGGTTCCCGCAGGCGTTTCAGGGCGCCGGCCCCGGAAGAGCGGGCCATGGCGGCGCGGGCAGGATAACCCTTCGCAGCGCCGGGCGGTCATGAAAAGCGTTCATGCCCGATATCGCGGGCGCTGATCGGTGCCGCACGTCGTCGGGCCGCGGGGCGGCGCGCTGCCTGCGCCGCCCCGACGCGCTCACACCCTGCGGGCGAGCAGGTCGCGGATTTCCGTCAGCAGCACCTCTTCCTTGGTGGGCGGCGGAGGGGCGGCCGGCTCGGCGGCAGGCGCGCGGCGCAGGCGGTTGATGCCCTTCACCACCATGAAGAGGATCCAGGCGATGATGAGGAAGTTGATGACGACGGTGATGAAATGGCCATAGGCCAGCACCGCGCCCTGCTCGCGGGCCGCGGTCAGCGAGCCGGCGGTGACGTTCTTGGAAAGCGCCAGGAAGTAGTTGGAGAAATCGAGGCCACCAAAGATCGCGCCGACGATCGGCATGAAGATGTCCGACACGATCGAGGTGACGATGGCGCCGAACGCGGCGCCGATGATCACGCCGATGGCGAGATCGACCACGTTCCCCTTAACGGCGAATTCCCGAAATTCCTTCAGCATCGCGTCCCGCCTCCCATCGCAGCGGCCACCCGAATCGCCCGGGCGCCGCGCGCATCCTGTGCCCGACACAATGTCGCATGGCACCTCGCGGGACTGTGCTTCGAGAGCGCACCGGGATCAAGGGCGCGATCGGATGAAGCGCTGCGCCGCACACCCCTTTGCCCACCTTGCCATGCCGTGCCCGTCATCCGCCGGCGCATGTTGTCCTGCCCGGCCCCGCGGCGGCCATGCCGGCTCACCCGCTGCACCCCATTACCTCGCCTGGCATGGATGACGGGTCATAATGCGCGACCTTCCCCCGCACGTGTCCACGCCCAACCGCATCGTTTTTCCGCCCGCGCCCTTATCCTGCGCGCATCCGTGCTATGGCGTCCTTTCCCCTGCGATCCCTCAGATCTGCGAAGGTTGCCGCCAGTCATGCCCGCCATCGCCGCCCTGCCGCTCACCATCGCCCCCGAAGCGCCCGACGACGGCCCCGCCATCCACAGGCTGACCCGTGACGCCTTCGCCACCGCCCCACACCGTTCGGGAACCGAGGCCGCCATCGTCGACGCGCTGCGCGCTGCGGATGCACTGACCCTGTCTCTGGTGGCGCGGGAGAGCGACGCGCTCGTCGGGCACGTGGCCTTTTCGCCGGTCGCGCCGGAAAGCGGCGGGGCCGGCTGGTATGGGCTCGGCCCGCTGTCGGTACGGCCCGACCGGCAGCGTTCCGGCATCGGCACGGCCCTCGTCGCGCGCGGGCTCGCCCTTCTGCGGGCGGCGGGTGCCCAGGGCTGCGTCGTGCTGGGCGAGCCAGCCTATTACGGCCGCTTCGGTTTCACCTGCGATCCCCTGCTCACCTTCCCCGGCGTGCCGCCCGGCTATTTTCAGCGCGTGATCTTCCGCGGGCCGGCGCCGACCGGCGCGGTCGCCTTCCATGCCGCGTTCGGTGCCGGCTAGAGCCATTCATCGTTTCACGGAATCGATGACGTGTTCTGACGTATTGACGGGGCGCATCTTCTTCACGCGAACCGGTATCCACGTCGCTCGGAAAGGCTTTGCCGGAGCGGCGTGACGGCGCGGAGGAAACGTCCTACACCATCGTGTGTCGCGCCTGACCGGAGTGCCGCACCATTTCCTATCCCGCCGGAGACCTGATGCTTCAGGGCTGGGTCATCATCGCCGCCGCGCTCGCCTATGTCGGCATATTGTTCGCGGTGGCCTCCTTCGGCGACCGCCGGAGGCCGCGGGCCAGCGGCCGCGGGCGGCCCTATATTTATGCGCTATCGCTGGCGGTCTACTGCACCTCCTGGACCTTCTTCGGCTCGGTGGGGCTCGCGACCACGCAGGGGCTCGACTTCCTCACCATCTATATCGGCCCGGTGCTGGTGCTGGCGCTGGCGACGCCGCTCCTCATCCGCGTTATCCGGCTCGCCAAGGCGCAGAACATCACCTCCATCGCCGATTTCATCGCCGCCCGCTACGGCAAGAGTCAGGGGGTGGCGGCGCTGGTGGCGGTGGTCGCGATGGGCGGGGCGCTGCCCTATATCGCCCTGCAATTGAAGGCCGTGTCGGGCTCGCTGCTCGCCATGCTGGGAGATTTCGAGGGGCTGGGGCTCAACCAGCCGGCGGCAGGCGACCTCGCCCTCATCATCGCCTGTGCCATGGCGGTGTTCGCGGTGCTGTTCGGCACCCGTCACATCGACGCCACCGAGCATCAGGAAGGGCTGATGCTGGCGATCGCGACCGAATCGATCGTCAAGCTGGTCGCCTTCCTCGGGGTCGGGCTCTACGTCACCTTCATCATGTTCCACGGTCCGATGGACCTGGTGGAACAGGCGAGCGTCAAGAGCGTGCTGCCAGCTGTCGTCTCCGGCACCTCGCTCTCGGGCTGGGTGACGATGACCGTGCTCTCCGCCTTTGCGGTGCTGATGCTGCCGCGCCAGTTCCATGTCGCGGTGGTCGAGAACACCTCGGAGCAGGAGGTGCGCACCGCCTCCTGGCTGTTCCCGCTCTATCTGGTGCTCATCAACCTGTTCGTGGTGCCGATCGCCATCGCCGGCATGGTCACCTTTCCGCCCGGCTTCATCGACGGCGACCTCTATGTGCTGGCGCTGCCGCTGGCGTCGGGCGCCAAGGCGCTGGCGCTCCTCGCCTTCGTCGGCGGGCTCTCGGCGGCGACCGCCATGGTCATCGTCGAGACGGTGGCGCTGGCGGTCATGGTGTCGAACCACATCGTCATGCCCCTGATGGTGCGCGGGCGCGCCGGCAGCGGAACGGACATGGGCGCCGATATGGGCGGTACGCTGCTCACGGTGCGGCGGCTCGCCATCTTCGTCATCCTGCTGCTGGCCTATGCCTATTACCGCTTCAGCGGCGAGGCCCAGCTCGCGCAGATCGGCCTGCTCTCCTTCGCCGCGGTGGCACAGTTCGGGCCGGCCTTCCTGCTCGGCCTCGCCTGGCGCGGCGCCACCGCCAGGGGCGCCATCGCCGGCATCGCCGCGGGCACCGCGCTGTGGGCCTACACCCTGCTGCTGCCGAGCCTGATCGACACCGGGCTGTTCGCCCATGAGATCGTCAGCAACGGCCCGTTCGGCCTCGCCTTCCTGCGCCCGCAGGGCCTGTTCGGGCTCAGCGCGGCGCCGCTTACCCACGGGGTGCTGTGGAGCCTGTCGGTGAACCTGCTGCTGCTGGTCGCGGTCTCGCTGATGACCCGGCCGAAGCCGATCGAGCGGCTTCAGGCCAGCCTCTTCGTCGATGCCGAGCGCTCCGCCGCCGTGCCGAGCTTCCGGCTGTGGCGCTCGCCGGTCACGGTGGAGGAGCTGATCGGCACGGTGGCGCGCTATCTCGGCGAGGAGCGCACCCGCGCCTCGTTCGACAGCGTGTCGGCGATGCGCGGAGTGTCGCTGGAGCCGGGGCGCGAGGCCGACTTCCAGCTCATCCGCTATGCCGAACACCTGCTGGCCTCGGCGATCGGCACCTCCTCCTCGCGGCTCGTGCTGTCGCTGCTCCTGAAGAAGCGCACCGTCTCCACCAAGGCGGCGCTGAAGCTGCTCGACGACGCCTCCGCCGCCATCCAGTACAATCGCGAGATCCTGCAAACCGCGCTCGACCATGTGCGGCAGGGCATCGCCGTGTTCGACCGTGATTTGCGCCTCGTGTGCTGGAACCGGCAGTTCGGCGACATGCTGGACCTGCCGGCCGAAGTGGTGCGGATCGGCGTCGGCATCGACCAGATGCTGCGCGTCTCGGCCAGCGCCGGGCTCTACGGCCCCGGCCCGGTGGAGGAGATCGTGCGCGAGCGGCTCGGCCGCTACGCGCGGCGCAACGCCACCTTCCTGGAGCGGCTGTCCCCGCGCGGCATGGTGATGGAGGTGCGCGTCAACGCCATGCCCGATGGCGGGGCGGTAGTGACCTTCACCGACATCACCCCGAGCGTCGAGGCTGCCGAAGCGCTGGAGCGTGCCAACGAGACGCTGGAGCGCCGGGTGAAGGAGCGCACCAAGGCGCTGGAGCACCTGAACGCCGAACTCGCCACCGCCAAGGCCGGGGCGGAGGAAGCGAACCTCTCCAAGACCCGCTTCCTCGCCGCCGCCAGCCACGACATCCTGCAGCCGCTGAACGCCGCCCGGCTCTACGCCACCAGCCTCGTCGAACGCGCGCCGGAGGGCGAGGAGGCGCGGCTCGCCAAGAATGTCGACGCCTCGCTGGAGGCGGTGGAGGAGATCCTCGGCGCGCTGCTCGACATTTCCCGGCTCGACGCCGGCGCGATGAAGCCGGACTTCGCGCCCTTCCGCATCGAGGACATCTTCCTGCAGCTCGAGGTCGAGTTCGCCCCGCTCGCCAAGGAACGCGGACTGGCGCTGACCTTCGTGCCGAGTTCGCTCGCCGTGCGCTCCGACCGGAGGCTGCTGCGCCGGCTGCTGCAGAACCTCATTTCCAACGCCATCAAATACACCCCCTCCGGTCGGGTGCTGATCGGCGTGCGGCGGCGGCGCGGCAGGGTGCGGGTGCATGTCTACGATACCGGGCCGGGCATTCCGCAGGGCAAGCAGAAGCTGATCTTCAAGGAGTTCCAGCGGCTCGACCAGGGCGCGCGGCAGGCCCGCGGGCTCGGGCTCGGCCTGTCGATCGTGGAACGGCTGGCCCGCGTGCTGGACCACCCGATCAAGCTGGCCTCCACCGTCGGGCGCGGCACGCAGTTCTCCGTGGAGCTGGCCGGCGCCCCGCCGATCCCCGAATCCGCGCGGCCCGAACCGCCCCCGCCGGCCCCCGCCGCCGGGCTCGACGGGCTGACCGTGCTGTGCATCGACAACGAGCCGGCCATCCTCGACGGCATGGAGACATTGCTCGGCGGCTGGGGCTGCCGGGTGGTGAAGGCGCCCGACGGGGCCGGCGCGCTGACCGCGCTGCGCGACCAGAAGGCGATCCCCGACATCCTGCTGATCGACTACCATCTCGACGAGTTCGACGGCATCGAGACCACCAAGCAGTTGCGCTGGAAGTTCGGCGATCTGCGCGCGGTGCTGATCACCGCCGACCGCTCGAAGAAGGTGCGCGAGCTCGCGCGCGAGACCGAGATGGATGTGCTGAACAAGCCGCTTCGCCCCGCCGCGCTGCGCGCGCTGCTGGCGCAATGGCAGGTGATGCGCAACGCGGCGGAGTGAGGCGGAAACGCAGAACGTTCAGCCCGGCTTCTGCCATTCCATGATGTGGAAATAGGGAACCCGGCGATAGCGCGCCGCCTTTTCCGGGTCGCCGCCCTCGGGCGCCGGCTCGGCGAAATGGCGCAGGTGCAGCCCGAGGCCGAGCAGCAGGCGCATATAGGTTTCCAACGGGCGGTGCCAGTTGAGGATATTGATGCCGCGCCAGCCCACGGCGATCGCCCGCTCCTCCAGATAGTCGTCGATCGCATAACGCAGCCGGCCATCGGGATCGCGGGTCCAGCCCTGCGGCTGGCCGGCGGTGCTGTAGCCGTTGAGATTGGCGATCAGCAGCGTACCTCCGGGGCACATGCAGGCCACCATCTGTTCCAGCGCGCGCGGCAGGTCGGGAATGTCGATCAGGCTGAGATAGCTCACCACGAGATCGAAGGCCGGCGGGGCTGTGCCGAGGGACTCGAGCGCCTCAATGAGTGTTTCCGCCCGTCCGCTGCGGTAGTCGCCGGCGGGATCGAGCGTGCGGGCACGGGCAAGCAGGGCCTCTGTCGGGTCGATGCCGGTGGTGGCGAGGCCCAGGGCCTGCATGATCCTGCAGAAGCGGCCCTCTCCGCAGCCGACATCGAGCGCGGTGCGGAAATCGCGACCGGCGATGCGCGCCGTCATCGGCCGGTCCAGCACGAAGCGCCGTCCGTAGTCCCCGGCCTCACCCTGCTCGACGATCCAGGCGTGAGCCGATTCCGCCCATCCGTCGGTGGTGGGCGCAGCCGCGTTCGACGACCCGGTGCTCACCCCGCGACCGAGGACGACCAGTTGCCGGCTTCCATCTTGGAGGCCGCGATCACCGCCTGGGTGCGGCTTTCCACACCGAGCTTCTGGAGGATGGCGGAGACATGGGCCTTCACCGTCGCCTCGGAGACGCTCAGCTCATAGGCGATCTGCTTGTTGAGCAGGCCTTCGGACAGCATCATCAGCACCCGCACCTGCTGCGGCGTGAGGGTGGCGAGGCGGGAGACGAGGGCACGGGTTTCCTTGTCGGCGCCGGCCGAAAGGTCGATGTCGGGCGGCGTCCACAGCCGGCCTTCCAGCACCGCGGCGATGGCGGCGCGCATGGTGTCCACCGAGCTGGTCTTGGGGATGAAGCCGGAGGCGCCGAACTCCATGCAGTGCCGGATGACGCCGGGGTCTTCATTCGCCGAGACCACGATCACCGGCACGCCGGGATATTGCGCGCGCAGATACATGAGGCCGGAAAAGCCGCGCACGCCGGGCATGGTGAGATCCAGCAGGACGAGATCCATGTCGTCCTCGCGTTCCAGCAGGCCCTGCAGTTCGTCGAAGGCGCCGGCCTCGAACAGCGCGGCGTCCGGGAACGAACGGACCACCGCCTCGCGCAGCGCGCCGCGGAACATGGGATGATCGTCCGCGATCACCAGCCGGAAACTCGTCGTCGCGTCCACTGGCTACCGACCCTCTTGCCTTGCCGCGTCCCTGCACCTGCGCGCGCGAGGAACCGCCCCACCGATCCTGATTCCCTCGAAAACGGGCGGCAAGCCGGTGTCGGCGCGCGGACGACCCATCCCCGGTTGAGAACCTCGACTAAAGTGCAGGTTTAGTCGCCATCGCCGACGAAGGCCACAACCAATTCACGCAGATGCGGCCGTGCGCGATGTTCGATGAGATAAAGCCCCTGCCAGGTGCCGAGCGCCATCCGCCCGGCGATCACCGGCACGGCGAGGTTGAGCCCGGTGAGCATGGCCTTGATGTGGGCGGGCATGTCGTCCGGCCCTTCGAGGTCATGCACCCAGCCGGCATCGGTGGGCGCCAGCCGGTCCAGCGCGTCGAGAAGGTCGCTGCGCACGTCCGGGTCGGCGTTTTCCTGAATGGTCAGCGAGGCCGAGGTGTGCCGGCAGAACAAGCTCACCTCGCCGTCCCCGGCGCCGATCTCGGCGAGGAAGGCGGCCACCTCGCGGGTGATGTCGATGAAGCCGCGCGGGCGGGTGCGCACCGCGAGCGTCGTGGTCACGCGGCGGGTCACCGGGGTCCGGCGGGGGGCGCCGCGGGTGATGAGCCGTTCGGATCCGGCCATGCTCTCGTCATCCTCCATTGCCAGTCTGGCGGACATCCTTAGCCGGCGATGAGCCCTCCGGCCTCTCCCGCCGCGTGAAATCTGGCGGAAACCGCCGCCTCGCGCCAGCGTTCGGGCCCGTGCGCCCCGTACCGCGCACCTGTCCGGTCTTCCCCGCCGACCCTCCCCGCCGCCCATTCCCGGCCCCAACGCCCCCTGAAACGGAGCTGCCCATGGACGAGACCACTTCCCGAACCGCCCCCGATACCGCCATGCTGACGGAACATCAGCCGATTCCGGCGGCCGGCCCGGCCGAACGGCATCGCCCCTCTTCCGCCGCCGAACCGGCAAGGCCCGTGCGAATGTCCGACAGCTCTCCGCTCCAGCCGACCTCCCCCCTGCTCGTCGACCCCGCCCTGTTCCGCCCGGAGGCGATCGCGCCCGACACGCGGGCGGTGAACGCGGCCATCGTGAAGGCGATGGAGGGCGTGGCCGATCCGTGGATCTATCCAATGGCGATGATCCGCAAGATCCGGCTGGAGGGGAAGGGCCGCTTCCCGCTGCCGCCGGAGAGCCCGCTGGCGCAGGTGATCGACATTCCCGGCCCGCGCGGCCCGCTCGCGCTGCGCATCCTCACGCCCGTCGGGGCGACGCCGAAGGGCGTCTACCTCCACATCCATGGCGGCGGCTGGTGCCTCGGCTCGGCGCGGGAGAACGATGCGCTCAACCAGCGCATCGTCGAGCGCAGCGGCTTCGCCGTGGTCTCGGTGGATTATGCACTGGCGCCCGAGGAGCCCTGGCCCGCCGGCCCGGACGATTGCGAGGCCGCCGCACTGTGGCTGGTGAAGGAGGGCCCTGCCCGCTTCGGCACCAAGCGGTTCGCCATCGGCGGCGAATCGGCGGGCGCGAACCTGTCCGTCGCCACGCTGCTGCGGCTGCGCGACCGCCACGGGCTCACCCCGTTCCGCGCCGCGAGCCTCAATGCCGGGTGCTACGATCTCGGCCTCACCCCGAGCGCCCGCAACTGGGGCACCGAGCCGCTGGTTCTGACCACGCGCGACATCAATGTCTTCGTCGGCCACTATCTGCGCGCGGGCGGCGACCTCGCCGACACCGACATCTCGCCGCTCTATGCCGACGTGCGGGGCCTGCCGCCGGCGCTCTTCACCATCGGCACCCGCGATTCGCTGCTCGACGACACCCTGTTCATGGCCCCGCGCTGGCTCGCTGCCGGCAATGGGGCGGAACTGGCGGTCTATCCCGGCGGCTGCCACGTCTTCGTCGGCTTCCCCGGCACGCTGGCCGACCAGGCGATGGCGCGGGTCGGCGCCTTCCTGTCGGCCTGCTGAACCTTCAGAGCTTCCGCCTCAGAGCTTCTCTTCGCCCTCCGGCCGGTCCGGCGCCTTCGCGGCCGGGGTGTCGGCATCCTCGCGCAGCCGCTGCACCATGTCGCTGAAGCGGCGGAAGGCGTCCTCGGCGAGCTTCATCGCCTTGTCGAAGGCGGCCTGGGCTCGTGCCTCGTCCGGCGAAGTGGACTGGCCGGCGGAGGGTTCCTGCCCTCGCCCGCCCTTCCCCGTCCCATCGTCTGGGCGGCCATCCGCATGCGGGGTCGCCCTGCCGTCCGGGCCGGCATCGTCGGGCGTGTCGTCGTCGGGCGCGGCATCCTCGCGCTCGCGCGGCGGCGCCATCACCTGCGGGACGGCGTCGCGCTGCAGGGCGGCGATACGGGCATTGAGGCGGGCGATCTCGGCCTCATAGGCGCTGCGCTCCTCCGGCACCAGGGCGCAGCTCCAGCCTCCGGCGGGTCCCGCGGAGGGCCCGCGCGCGGCGCAGAAGGTCATGGCGCCGGTGCGGGCGTCGAGCCGCATCAACCCGCCTTCCACCGGCTGGAGGGTGAAGCGCCCAGCCTGCATGCCGGCACGGCCGAGCGGATGGCCGTCCAACTGCCCGCGCCAGTCCTGCGACCAGTCCCGCCGGCCGTACCAGTCCTGCCGACCACGTCCGTCCTGCTGATCGTGCTCCCCGCGGCCCGCCGCGGGCGGGCTCGCGTTGCTGTCGCCATAGCCGGGCGCATCCTCGGCGGACTGGGCATGGGCGCCCGATGCCACAGGCCCGGCGAAAACGAGAAGAGCGGGGACCAGAAGGGTCGGGACGAGGGACCAACGCATCGAAACCTCCTTGAGAAACCGCCAGAGCAACCGCCGGCGGAACGAGGCAACGCCTGCCTCAACCCGGCCGATAGGGCCGCCGGCGCGAGGACAACGCCTGTTCGAGCAGTTCGATCCGGTCCTGTCCCCAGAACACCTCGCCGTCGAGGACATAGGAGGGCGAGCCGAACACGTCGGATTCCACCGCGCGGCGGCGGTTTTCCTCATAAAGCCCGGCGATCTTCTGACCGCTGGCCTCCACCAATATGTCGCTCGGCAGGCCGAGTTCCTGCAGCACCGCGAGCAGGGTCGCCGTTTCGGCGAGATTTTCCTGCCGCTGCCACACCGCGGCGAACAGCCGGCCCACCAGAGCGCCGGGATCGAACCCCGCCTCCACCGCCGCGATCACCAGCCGGTCGGCCAGCGCGGGGTCGAAAGGCCAGTGCAGCGGCATCAGGTTGAAGGCGACGCCGCGCCGCTCCTGCCAGCGCTGCATCTCTACCAGCCGGTAGCGCTGGCGCGCGGGATGGCGCTTGCCGAGCGGCAGTCCACCGGTCTCGTCGAACAGCGGGCCGAGCAGGACCGGGCGATAGAC
The DNA here is from genome assembly GCF_023016805.1 of Ancylobacter crimeensis. Classification (GTDB taxonomy): domain Bacteria; phylum Pseudomonadota; class Alphaproteobacteria; order Rhizobiales; family Xanthobacteraceae; genus Ancylobacter; species Ancylobacter crimeensis. Next base: position 405,071 of record NZ_JALKCH010000002.1, on the reverse strand, counting down.
CACCTGCACCTCGTGGCGGCGCGCGATCTCGGCGAGCGCCTCGTTGCCGAGGAAGGCGAAGGGGCTGTGGATGGAGAAATAGTAGTCGAGCGTGCGGAACATCGAACATCGCCTCGCAGCCGGAGAGGGCCGGAAAACCTAGTTAAGCCCGCGCAGCGACGCTTCCAAGACGAAAAAAAAGCGGCACCGGCCGGTAAGCCGGCGGTGCCGCGACAGGGAAACGCTGGAGATGAGGTAAGACGGCCGTGCGCAGCCTCAGGCCGCGCGGGCCGGGAAGGCGGCGACCATCTGGCGAAGCTCGCCGATCGCCTCGTCGATCTCGGCCTTCTGGCGCTCCAGCAGGCTCACCTGCTCGACGCACTTCTCGCGGGTCAGGGCGAGCCCGCCCTGCGGAACCGGGCCGCCTTCGCGCAGCGCCACCATGCTCTTGATCTCGGCAAGGGTGAAGCCGAGCTTCTTGCCCTTGAGAATGATGCTGAGACGGGAGCGCTCGGCGCCGCTATAAAGGCGGGTCAGGCCCTCGCGACGCGGCTCGAGCAGGCCCTTGTCCTCATAGAAGCGCAGGGCGCGCAGCGTGACGCCGAACTCGCGGGCGAGATCGCCGATGGTGAAGTACTGCGGCTCGCTGCCGGTGCGGGCGTCGAGGGCGCGGTCGGCATCGTAGGCATTGAAATCCATCGGATCGGCTCCGGTTCGTTGCGCCAGCTCGGTCGAGGCGGCGTGAAGGGCGTGTCGGAATGTGGAGCCATGCTTGCAGACCGGTTGCCGCTAGGGGAGAAAGTCGCACCAGACGTTAGGGAAAGTTACTGTTAAACGGGCACCTAAGCCTCTGTTACCATTAGGCATTCAATTTGGGCCAACGCGGCCCCGAACCATAGGTTAGCTGCCCTGACTTAACCTTGCGGCAGGGGCAATCTGTCAAATCGCCCGTTCGGCGTAACCCCGCACCTCCGCGGCCACCTGCCGTTAGGGGAGGACAGCGCCCCTTCCAATTGTCGCGACCGCCTTAACGCCGCGTTTACCAAGCCGGCGAAAAGTGGGTTCCACGAATCCGCGTGAGAACGGCGGCGATTCGCGTGCCCGGCGCAGCCGCCGGCACGGCGGGGGATCTGGAGACCACAGGTGAAGCAGGGCGCGCCATCGCACAGCGACCAGATGGATGCCGAGGCCTGGATGGCCCTGCGCGACGCGGCCCGCCGGGCCGATGTTCCGCTGGCCGACTGGCTGCGCGACAAGCTCGCTTCCGGCGAGCTGCACGCGCTGGTGCGCCGCGCGACACCCCCTTCTCCCGCGCGCGAGAGCTCCCCCGCCGGCCAGCCGCCGGCCGAATTGCAGCGCCGCGTGCGCGAGCTGGCCACCGAGATCGAGCGTCTGGCACAGCAGCGCGGCGGCAGCGAGCCGGCAGCGCCCCGCGGCGAGGCCGCCTCCCCCGCCCCCCGTCCGCCCGCGCCCCGCACCCGCCCGCAGGCCGAAGGCCATCGCGACGGGCTGGGCGCGGCGCTGGAGGCTCTGAACGCCCGGATCGAGCGGCTGCTGGAAGACCCGGAAAAAGGCAGCGCCGCCGCTGCGTCCCATCTCGACGAGACGGTGCGTCGCCTGAACGAGCGTCTGGAGGAGATGGCCCGCCAGCGCCTTGCCGAGGCCCGCGCGGTCGCGGGCACCGGCACCACCGGGCGCACCTATGCCGCCGAGCCGATGAGCTATGAGGCGCGCCTGCGTGAAAGCCGCAGCCGGATCGCCGCGCCCGCGCCTCCCGCGCCGCCTTCCGCCCCGGCCCGCGCTGCGCCGCAGCCGCAAGCCGCGCCCGCGCCGGAGAAGAAAACCGCGCGCCGTCCGTCCCGCCCGGCGGACTCGCCCCGTTCCGACATAGCCGGCCTTCAGGCCCGCATCGCCGAGCTGGCCGACGAGATGAGCCAGATGCGGCGCCAGGCCCCGGATGCCGAGCTCGACAGCCTGCGCGGCGAGATCGACGATCTGCGCGGCACGCTGGACGGCCTCGCCCCGCGCCCGGTGGTCGAGGCGCTGGAGCATGCGACCTTCGAGCTGGCCGACCGGCTGGAGCGCACCGACGCCGAAACCCGCGGCCGCGACGCGCTGGTCGACACGCTGGAGGCGCTGCGCCGCACGCTGGAGCAGGCGCGCCCCGCGCACGGCCAGAGCCTCTCCCGCGCGCTGGAGCAGATCGTCCGCAAGGTCGACCTCCTCAACGCCAAGACCGTGGACGGCTTCGCCATCGCCCGTCTTCAGGCCGAGGTCGCCGAACTGCGCGACCTCGTGGGCCGGGCCCTTTCCAATGATGCGGTGCGCCGGCTCGCCGAGCAGGTGGCGCTGCTGGTGCTGAAGCTGGACGAGATCGCGCCAGCCGAGAGCCGGATCGTGGACGGCGTCGTCGAGGGGGTGATGGACGGCGTGCTGCACGGGGTCGTCGAGGGTGTCGTCGAGGGCATCGAGCCCCGCCTCGCCGCGCTCGGCGCCGAGATCGCCGCGGTGCGGGAGCAGACGGCCACCCCGGTCGCGGTGCTGCCGGACGACCTCACCGCCCGGCTCGACGACATCCAGTCCGCGCTCGCCCAGTCCGCTCTCGCCGATCTCGGCCGGCTTGCCCCGGACGGCATGGCGAAGATGTTCGACGGCCTGATGGAGCGGATGGAAGACCTCGCGCGCCCGCAAGCCCATGACGGTTCGGCCGGGGAAGCCGCGCTGGACGCGCTCGGCCAGCAGCTCGGCGTCATCGCCGAGAAGATGGCCGCCACCGATGCCCGCTTCGCCGCGCTGGGCGGCATCGAGCGCGCGCTCGACGACCTGTTCATCCAGATGGAGGAAACCCGCGCCGCCGCGCTGTCCGCCGCCGAGGAGAAGGCCCGCGCCGCGGCCCTGGCGCTCGCCGCCACGATGCCGCCCGGCTTGCCGGCGAACGGCCTTGCCGATGTGCGCCGCGAGCTGGCCGACCTCGAGGCCCGACAGGACAGCAATGCCCGCCGCACCCATGACACGCTGGAAGCCGTGCATGAGACGCTGGAACGGGTGGTGGACCGCATCGCCTCGCTGCAACCGCCCTTCCCGGATGTCGATGACGGCCTCGCCAGCGGCCGCCCCGCCCGCGCCGCGCTGATCGAGGCGCTGGAAGCCATGGAGGCTGCGGCCGGGCCGGAAGCCGGCGCCACGGCCGACGAGATCGAGACCCGCCCGGAACGCTCTCCCGCCACGAACCCGCCCGACCTCATCACCGGCATGTCCGCGGCCGGCCAGCCGACGGCCGCACCAATGCCCCACAACTCCGCCCGCCCGGCTCGGGAAGGCGGGCAGGAAGGTGAAGACGAAGCCGGAGCCATCGACGATCTGCCCCTCGAACCCGGCTCGGGCGCTCCCCGGCCCGGCCGCCCCGGCAGCGCGGGAACGAGTGAGGCGACGGCGAGGATGCCGGCGTCCGCGGCGAGCGCGATGTCCGCCGTCGCAACGCCGCCCTCGCGCGATGCCGGCCACCCGGCCCGGCGTGCCGCGTCGCCGGAGGAGATGGGTCCGCCGCCCCCGACGCGCAGCGATTTCATCGCCGCCGCCCGCCGTGCGGTGCAGGCCCACACCGTGGTCGAGGTGTTCGACGAAGCGGATGGCGAGGCCGTCGAGATGCCGCGCCGGCCCTCCGCATTGGTGCGCCTGCTGCGACGCGCAGGGCTCATCGCCGTGCTGCTCAGCGCCGGCGGCGTCCTCACCTATGGTGCGGTCGGCGAGCCGGCGCTCAGGGCGCTGGCCGACATCCGGCTGATCTGGCTGGGCGACAGCGCGCAGGAAACCGCCGCAGCGCCCGCCATCCGCACCGAAGCCCCGCTTGCCGCGACCACCGATGCCGCCGCCGGCGACATCGCAACGGCCATGGCCGCCACCCCGCAGGATGGCGCGACAGACCCCGCCGGGATGGTCGTCGCCGCCTCCGACGCCATCGCCGCGACCGCGACCGACAGCGACGCCTTGCCCGCCGCCTTGCTCGCGCGCACGCCGGAAGCCGCCCGCGCCGCGCCGCTGGTCGCTTCGGCGACATCCGCGCTTCCCGCCACGCCGGCCGACACCGACGCAACCCGCGCGGCGCCGAGCACGATTGCGTCCCCCGCCACGGCCGACTTCACCCCCGACATCGGCAATGCCGGGCTGCGGCAGGCGGCGCTCGCCGGAGATCCGGCGGCAGCCTATGAAATCGGCCTGCGCTATGCCGAGGGCACCGATGTCGCACCCGACGCCCCGCGAGCCGCCCGCTGGTTCGCCCGCGCCGCCGCCCATGGCTCGGTTCCGGCAACCTACCGGCTCGCTGTGCTGCTCGACCACGGCGCCGAGGGCCTGCCACGCGACGTGCCCCGCGCCCGCGCGCTCTATGCCGCCGCCGCCGGGGCCGGCAATGTGAAGGCGATGCACAATTATGCGGTGATGCTCGGCGAGGACGGCCCGGATGCCGACCCGCGCGGCGCCGCGCAATGGTATCGCCGCGCCGCCGAGCGCGGCGTGCGCGACAGCCAGTACAATCTCGGCGTGCTCCATGCCCGCGGCATCGGCGTGGAGCGCGACCTCGCCGCCGCCTGGCGCTGGTTCGCCATCGCCGCCGCACAGGGCGACCCGGAAGCCGCCCGCCGCCGCGACGAGATCGCCGCCCGGCTGGACCCGGCCCAGCTCGCGCAGGCCCGCCTCGAAGCGGCCCGCTTCCAGCCGGTGCAGGCGAGCCACCCGGCGAACGTCGCCGCCCGCGACCCGGCCTGGGACCGCGCCGATCCGAACGGTGCGCTGTCGAGGTCCTGAGGCGGTTACCCGTCGCCGCCAGAGCATTTTCCAGCGAAGTGGATACCGGTTCGCGCGAAGAGAATGCGACCAGTCAACACGTTCGAGCCATTCAGCGATTCCGTGAAACGATGAGTGGCTCTACCCGGCAAGCTGCCGTCCGTCCGGCACGCAGGCATGGTGCGCGATGCGGTAGGTGCGCACCGGCCCGGTGAGATAGGCCGTGTAGGGGCCCGCGAACAGCGCGGCGAGCGCGGGATCGCGGATATTGAGCCCGCCGGCATAGGCGCCGAGCGCCGGGAGCACCAGCCGCCGCGCATCGCCGGCAAAGCAGCGCCGCCGGATCGCCCGCCCCCGCCGTACCAGCCGGGCGACGGGGTGGTAATGGCCGGAAAGCTCCCCCTCCCCGTCCCCGACAGCCCCCGGCTCATGCCGCAGCACCAGCGAACCGAGGTTCAGTGCCGCGAGATGGATGCCGCCGAGCTCGGGTACCGGGTCGGGATCGTGATTGCCGGCAATGAAGACAAGCTCCCGCCCGCGCGACAGCGCCGCGAGCGCGGCCCGCTCCACCTCGCCGAGCCGGGCGCCCGCGCGGCGGTCATGGAGGGTATCGCCGAGCAGCACCAGAACGCGCGGCCGCCAGCGCTCGACGAGACGGGCGAGCAGGGCAAGCGTGGCGCGGCTGTCATAGGGCGGCAACGGCACTCCGCGCGCGGCGAAGGCGGAGCCCTTTTCCAGATGCAGGTCGGCGACGATCAGCGCCCGCTCGGCCGGGAGGTAGACCGCGCCGAAAGGGTCGAGCACCAGTTCGGCCCCGGCGAGCGCGATGCGATCCTCCGCCTCACGCCCTCTGGACTCATCATCCACCACACTGCACTCATCGGCCAGCACCCATCGCCTCCTCGATCAGCTCCGCCTCGGTCTCCGCCAGCAGCGCTTCCGCCGCCTCCCCGAACACCGCCTCGCGGCCGATCTCCAGCATCACCGGCACGGCGAGCGGCGACACCCGGTCGAGCGGCACATGGTCGATTCGTCCGGCGATGCGGTTCAGCATGTCGGAGAGCCGGCGAATGTCCAGAAGCCCGGTGGCGGCGTCCTGCCGGGCGGCCCGCAACAGCACGTGACCCGGCTCGTGCGAGCGCAGCACGTCATAGACGAGATCGCTCGACATCGTCACCTGCCGGGCGTTCTTCTCCTTGCCGGGAAAGCGCCGCTCGATGAGCCCGGCGATGATCGCGCATTGCCGGAAGGTGCGCTTCATCAGCGCGGATTCGGCGAGCCAGGCCTCCAGATCGTCGCCCAGCATGTCGGCGTCGAACAGCTCGGCAAGGTCGAGCCGGCCCTGGGCGACGGCCAGAGAAATATCGGAAATTCCATATACCGCAAGGGCATAGTCGTTGGCGACGAAGCCGAGCGGGCGCAGCCGCGCCCGCTCAAGCCGCCGCGTCAGCAGCATGCCCAGCGTCTGGTGGGCGAGCCGGCCCTCGAAGGGATAGGCGACGAGATAATGCCGCCCGCCACGCGGAAAGGTCTCGACCAGCAGGTCCTCCCGCCCCGGCAGGCGCGAGCGCAGGCGCTGCATGCCGAGCCAGTCCGCGACCTGTTCGGGCAGCGTTGGCCAGCGGTCCGGGCTCGCCAGCATCGAGCGGACCCCGGCGGCAAGATAGGTGGAGAGCGGGAACTTGCCGCCCGCATAGGAGGGCACCTTCGGGTCGGTCGAGGAGGAGCGCACCACCTGCACCTCTTCCTCGACAATCGCTTGATATTCCAGCACTTCCCCGGCGAAGACGAAGGTGTCGCCGGGGCTCATGGTCTCGACGAAATATTCCTCGACCTCGCCGAGCACCCGGCCCCCCATCCGCGCCCGGCCGCCCCGCCCGGCCTTCACCAGCCGGACCTTGAGCATCGAGGCCTCGACGATGGTGCCGACATTGAGCCGATATTGCTGAGCCACGGCCGGATTGGCGACGCGCCAGCGTCCGTCCTTCATGCGGCGGATGCGGGCGAAGCGCTCATAGGCACGCAGGGCATAGCCGCCGGTGGCGACGAAATCGACCACCGCCTCGAAATCCTCATAGGACAGAAGGGCATAGGGCTCGGCGGTGGTGACTTCGCGGTGCAGTTCGTCGAGGTGGAACGGCCCCGCGCAGGCCATGCCGAGTACGTGCTGGGCCAGCACGTCGAGCGCGCCGGAACGCTCGACCTTCGCGTCCTGGGCGCCCGCCGCGACGGCCTCCAGCGCGGCGCGGCACTCCAGCACCTCGAAGCGGTTGGCCGGCACCATGACCGCACGCGACGGCTCGTCGAGACGGTGATTGGCGCGGCCGATGCGCTGCATCAGCCGGGAGGACCCCTTCGGCGCGCCGACATTGATGACGAGATCGACATTGCCCCAGTCGATGCCGAGATCGAGCGAGGAGGTGCAGACCACCGCCTTGAGCCGCCCTTCCGCCATCGCAGCCTCGACCCGGCGGCGCTGGGAGACATCGAGCGAGCCGTGGTGCAGGGCGATGGGCAGGTTCAACTCATTGATTTTCCAAAGCTCCTGAAACAGAAGCTCAGCCTGCATCCGGGTATTGACGAAAACCAGCGTAGTGGTCTGCTGCGTGATCAGGCGATACATCTCGCCCAGCGCATGGAGCGCGCTGTGCCCGGCCCAGGGCAGGTGCCGGGCGGTGTCGAGCATGGAAAGATCGGCCGCCGCCCCCGCTGGCGCGACGACGAGATCACCCATCGCGTGCTCGCCGGACGGCTGCGGCACCAGCCAGCGGCGCAGCGTGTCCGGGTCGGCGACCGTGGCCGAAAGCCCGACGGTCTGCACGTGAGGCGCCAGCGCCCGCAGACGAGCGAGGCCAAGCGCCAGCAGGTCGCCCCGCTTGGAGCCCGCCAGCGCATGGAGTTCGTCGAGCACGATGCGGGTGAGGCCGCCGAACAGATGGGGCGCGTCGGCGGAGGCGAGCAGGAGCGCGATCTGCTCCGGCGTGGTCAGCAGGATGTCCGGCGGATCGCGCCTCTGGCGCTGGCGTCGCGAGGCCGGCGTGTCGCCGGTGCGGGTCTCGATGCGGATCGGCAACCCCATCTCCGCCGCCGGCCGTTCCAGATTGCGGGCGACATCCACCGCCAGAGCCTTGAGCGGCGAGATGTAGAGCGTGTGCAGGCGCGAAGGGCCGTTGCGCCCCTCCGACAGTTCCACGAGGCTCGGCAGGAAGCCCGCCAGCGTCTTGCCGGCCCCTGTCGGGGCGATAAGCAGGGTGGAGCGACCGGCGCGCGCCTTGGCGAGAAGTTCGAGCTGATGGGCGCGCGGCGCCCATCCCCGCGCCTCGAACCAGCGGAGGAAGCGCGCGGGCAGCTCTCCGACGGCGTCGGGTTCGGGGTGGTCGGATGCGGGCGTCACGCGCGGACGCTAGCGGAGGTTCACCATAGGTTCCATGTCTTTATACGCAGGGGCGCCGGCATGCGCGGGATGTCGGCTCAGGCGCCCCGTCGCGCCGCCAGCACCAGACCCGGCACCGGCTCGCCCTTCTCCGTGCGGGTCGAGGCGGCTTCGCACAGAAGCAGCTCGAAGCCTTCATCGGCGAGGACAGAGCGGACATAGGCCTGCGCATGGGCGTAACGCAGGGTGTCGCGCAACAAGACACCTGGGCCCGCATGCGTCTCGACCGTGAAGGCAAGGAGCCCGCCCGGCTCCAGCACGCGGCGGCTTTCCGCCAGAACCGGGGCGAGGTCGTCCAGATAGCAGAAGGCATCGCCGGCAAAGACGAGATCGGCGTCGCCCGCCGGCCGACCGACGAGAAACGCCACCATGTCGCCGACGGCGAGCTCGTCATAGAGGCCGCGCTCTTTCGCCAGCGCGATCATGTTCGGCGACAGGTCGACCCCGGACAGCCGGCCGACCTGGGGAGCGAGCCGCACACCGACGAGCCCCGTTCCGCAGCCGAGATCAACGCCATGGGCAAAGACGACCTCCCGCCCGAGCCGGGCACAGGCCTGCTCCAGCGCGGCGGCGATGAGTTCCGGCCCGCGATAATCCAGCCGGGCCAGCGCGGCATCGAACCGGGTGGCGTACTGGTCGAACAGGGTTCGGACATAGCCGGCGCTGAGGCCGGCGCCGCCTTTCTGAGCGGGTGCCAGCCGGGCGAGCTGCGCGCCCGCGCCAAGCCGGTCCTCGGGGTCGAGCGCCAGCGCGCGGCGGAAGGCTTCGGTCGCGCCTGCCACGTCGCCGGTTGCCGCACGGGCTTCCCCCAGCAGGAACCACAGCGGCAGGAACTCCGGCGCCCGCTCGCCAGCCTCGGCAAGAAGCGCGGCGGCGTCTGCGGCATTGCCCTCGTTCAGCAGGGCACGGGCCCAGTCGAGCCGGCGATCCACCGCAGCGTCGCCGGAGGTGAGGAAAAGCGGGACAGCGGCGGCTGACATGGGAAGCGGTCCGAAGCGGGCAAAGCCCCGCGCGCGCCCTATATATGCTCCCGCATGCGCCCGGAAGACCTTCTCATCTCCACCCCGCAGGGGCTTTATTCGCCGGCCGGCGACTTTCATGTCGATCCGACCCGCCCGGTGCCGCGCGCCGTCATCACCCATGGCCATTCCGATCATGCCCGCGCCGGCCATGGTGCCGTGCTCGCGAGCCGCGAGACGCTCGACATCATGGCGATCCGCTATGGCGCCGACTTCACCCGGCAGCGCCAGCCGGCCGCGTTCGGAGAGCGGGTGGAGGTAAACGGCGTCGGCATCACGCTGCATCCGGCCGGACATATCCTCGGCTCGGCGCAGGTGGCGATCGACTGGAAGGGCATGCGCATCGTCGCCTCGGGCGACTACAAGCCGGGCGCCGACCCGACCTGCGTGCCGTTCGAGCCGATGCGGTGCGACGTCTTCATTTCGGAAGCCACCTTCGGCCTGCCGGTGTTCCGCCATCCCGATCCGGCGCAGGAAACGGCCAAGCTGCTGTCGTCGCTGGAGCTTTTCCCGGAGCGGGCGCATCTCGTCGGCGCCTATCCGCTCGGCAAGGCACAGCGGGTGATGGCGCTGCTACGCGCCGCCGGCCATGATCGGCCGATCTACCTGCACGGCGCGATGGAGAAGCTGACAGCCTATTATGCGCGTGAAGGCATCGCACTCGGCGAGGTGCGGCTGACCCGCGACGCCAAACCCGCCGAGCTGGCTGGCAACGTCATCATCTGCCCGCCCGGCGCGATGACCGACATCTGGTCGCGCCGCTTCCCCGATCCGGTCACCGCCTTCGCTTCGGGCTGGATGCGCATCCGCGCCCGTGCCCGGCAGAACGGGGTCGAATTGCCGCTCATCATTTCCGACCATGCCGACTGGGACGACCTGCAGCACGCCATCCTCGCGACCGGATGCCAGGAGCTGTGGGTCACCCACGGTCAGGAAGACGCGCTGGTGCATTGGGCGCTGCTGGCTGGCATGCGGGCTCGTCCGCTGCATCTCGTGGGCTATGGCGAGGAAGAAGCTGAAGCAGCCACGGCAACGGAAGGCGAGGCGCCGGGAAGCGGGGCGACGGGAAGCGGGGCGACCGGAAGCGGGGTCGAGGCATGAACCGCTTCGCCGCCCTGCTCGACCGCCTCGTCTATGAGCCGCGCCGCAACGGCAAGATCCGGCTGATCGCCGATTATTTCCGCCATGTGCCCGATCCCGAACGCGGCTGGGCGCTTGCGGCACTCACCGGCGCGCTGAGCTTCCGCAATGCCAAGCCCGGCCTGATCCGCCAGCTCATCGCCGAGCGGACCGACCCGGTGCTGTTCGCGCTGTCCTATGACTATGTGGGCGACCTGTCCGAGACCGCTGCGCTGATGTGGTCCACCCCGCCGCATGGCCGGAACGAGGAGCCGCCGACGCTCTCCGCCGTCATCGACGCCTTCGCGACGCTCGGCCGCGGCGAATTGCCGGCCCTGCTCGCCGGTTTGATGGACCGGCTCGACGAGACCGGCCGCTGGGCTCTGCTCAAGCTCATCACCGGCAGCCTGCGCATCGGCGTCTCAGCCCGGCTGGCCAAGACGGCAGTGGCGGCGCTGAGCGAAGGCACCCCGCAGGAGGTTACGCCGGATGCGGTGGAACTGGTCTGGCCCGGCCTCAGCCCGCCCTATGAAGCCCTCTTCGCCTGGGTGGAAGGGCGCGGCGCGAAACCGGAAACGGCGGATCCCGCACCGTTCCGCCCGGTGATGCTCGCCCATGGCATCGAGGACGCCGATTTCGCCGCGCTCAACCCCGCCTCCTACCGCGCCGAGTGGAAATGGGACGGGATCAGGGTTCAGGCGGTACGCGGCCATGACCCTGCCGGCCACGTCGTCACGCGGCTTTACAGCCGCACCGGCGAGGACATCTCCGGAGCCTTCCCGGATCTTGCCGACGCGCTGGCCTTCGACGGGGTGGTGGATGGCGAGTTGCTGGTGCTGCGCGAGGGACGGGTGCAGTCCTTCAACGTGCTGCAGCAGCGCCTGAACCGGAAAAGCGTGACGCCGAAGCTGATCGCCGAATTCCCGGCCCATATCCGGGCTTATGACCTGCTCGTGGAGGCGGGAGAGGATCTGCGCGACCAGCCTTTCGACACACGCCGCTCCCGGCTCGAACAGCTCGTCTCGCGCCATGACGGTGGGCGGCTCGACCTCTCGCCGATGATCGCCTTCTCAAGCTGGGAGAAGCTGGCAGAGGCGCGCGCCGACCCTGCAGCGCATGGGGCGGGCGGGGATGCCGAGGCCGTGGAAGGCGTCATGCTGAAACGGGCCGACAGCGCGTACCTGCCCGGACGTCCGAAAGGCCCGTGGTGGAAATGGAAGCATGACCCGCACAGCATCGACGCCGTGCTGATGTACGCCCAGCGCGGCCACGGCAAGCGCTCCTCCTTCTATTCCGACTACACCTTCGGGGTCTGGACCTCCGAAGGCGAACTGGTGCCGGTCGGCAAGGCCTATTTCGGCTTCACCGATGCCGAACTCGCCGAGATCGATCGCTTCGTGCGGCGGAACACGGTGAACCGCTTCGGCCCGGTGCGCGAGGTGGTGCACACGCTGAGCGAAGGGCTGGTGCTGGAGGTCGCGTTCGAGGGCCTTGCGCGCTCGACCCGGCACCGCTCCGGCCTTGCGATGCGCTTTCCCCGCATCGCAAGGCTGCGCTGGGACAAGCCTCCCGCCGAAGCCGACCGGCTGGAGACGCTGGAGCGCCTGTTGAAGGCGGAGGCGCCCTCCCCTCCCGAGGCGAGAAGTGCTAACTCAGCATCCTCGCCGCAGCCGGAGCCGTAGCATGACGGACAAGTCGATCGGTCGTTTCATGGGCGGCTCGCCCGTCTGGGTGCTGCTGCAGCTTGTGGCGCTTTCCGTGGTGGCCGGCGTCATTCTCAGCGCGCTCGGGCTTGATCCGTTCGACATCCTCAACAGCCTCCGGCGGCTCGCCTATCACCTGCTTGATTTCAGCTTCGGCACCATCGAGAAGCTCTGGCGCTATTTCCTGCTCGGTGCGGTGGTGGTCATTCCGATCTGGATCCTGCTCCGCTTCGCCCGCGGCTTCCGCTGATCCTTCATCCTTTCTCCCTGACCTGTTGCCGGGACGCTTTCCATGTCTACCACCGCGACGGCGGGCTACGCTGTCGTCACACACAGGCGCTTTCTCTCCATAGCGCTGCCGGCGACGCTTGCCGAGATGACGACGCCGATCCTCGGCCTCATCGCGACCGGATCCATCGGCCGGCTCGGCGATGCGGTGCTGCTCGGCGCGGTCGCGATCGGGGCGCTGCTTTTCGACTTCGTGTTCTGGGTGTTCGGCGCGGTCCGCCTCAGCACTGCCGGCCTTACCGCGCAGGCCCTCGGCAGGACCGATCAGGTCGAGATGCGTGCAGTGCTGGCTCGCGCCCTGCTGGTGGCGGCCACGATCGGCACGGCGATCATCCTCGTGCACGTGCCTATTGCCACTCTCGCCTTCCGCTCCATGGGCCCGAGCCCGGCGGTGACCGAAGCGGCCACGCTCTATTTCGGCATCCGCATTCTCTCGACACCCTTCGCCATCGCCAATTTCGCGCTGTTGGGCTGGCTCATCGGATTGGCGCGCACCGATATCGGACTTGCTCTGCAGATCCTCATCGCCGGCGTGAATGCCGTCGCGACCGCACTGCTGGTCCTACATTTCGACCTCGGCATCGCCGGTGCCGCGAGTGCGAGCGTTCTTGCCGAGGCCTGCGGCACGCTGGCGGGCCTCATCGCGGCGCGCCGGCTGATGGTGCGCGTGACCGGCGGCTGGCGTACGCCGTGGCGCCTCCTGCTCGACCGGCGGCGCATGATCGAGACGGTCGCCATCAATTCCAACATGATCGTGCGGACCGGCCTGCTGATGAGCGTGCTGCTGTTCTTCACCTCACAGGGCGCACGGCAGAGCGACGCGGTGCTGGCGGCCAATGCGGTGCTGCTCAATGTCGCGATGGTCACCGCTTTCTTTCTCGACGGCTTTTCGACCGCCGCCGAGCAGGTCTGCGGCCAGAGCGTCGGCTCACGCGACCGGACGGGCTTCACGCGGGCGGTGCGCATGGTGCTCGGCTGGGGCTTCGGCTTCGCCCTGCCTGGAACACTGCTGCTCATGCTGGGTGGCGGGGCGGTGGTGGACCTGCTCACCTCCAATGCGGAGGTGCGGGTGCTGGCGCGGGACTATCTGCCGCTCGCTGCGCTCACGCCGCTCGCCGGAGCCGCGGCCTTCGCCTATGACGGCATCTATGGCGGCGCGACCTGGTCGCGCGACATGCGCAACCTGATGCTTCCGGCGGTGCTGACCTTCGCGTTGATCTGGTGGCTCACCTTGCCGCTCGGCAATGTCGGGCTGTGGATCGCCTATCTCGGTTTCCTTGCAGCACGCGGCCTCTACCAGGCGCTGCGGATGCCGACGCTGGAGCGCCGGACCTTCGGCTGAAGACCGTGCCGTGCCGAAGGTCCTGGCGTCAGGCGGTCGGGAACGGTGACGCCACGAGACGGGCCGCCTCAGAGCCCACCAGGGCGTCGAGCGGCGTGCCGTCGGACAGCCGCGCGAGCAGCCCTGCCTTGATCCGCGAGACAAGGCCCATGCCCTCATAGACGAGGCCGGAATAGAGCTGGATGAGGCTTGCCCCCGCCGTGATCTTGGCCAATGCGGTCTGGGGGCTGTCGATGCCGCCGACGCCGACGAGTGGGAACTGGCGCTCCACGCGCAGATAGGTTTCGGCCAGCATGCGGGTGGAGAGCGGAAAGAGCGGCCGGCCCGAGAGCCCGCCCGTCTCGCCGCGATGGACCGAGCGCAGGCTTGCCGGGCGGGCAAGGGTCGTGTTGGACACGATCATGCCGTCGACCCGGCGCCGGCGCGCGACCAGGACGACCGCGTCGAGATGCGGCAGGGCAAGATCGGGCGCGATCTTCAAGAGCAGCGGGATGCCCGGTGCGGTGGCATCGCGCGCCTCGATCACGCGGGCGAGCAGGTCGTCGAGCGCCTTCTCCTCCTGCAGATCGCGCAGGCCCGGCGTGTTGGGCGAGGAGACATTGGCGGTGAAATAGCTTGCGACCCCGGCGAAGGCCCGGATGCCGGCGACGTAATCCCCTGCCCGATCAATCGAATCCTTGTTCGCTCCGACATTGACGCCGACGATCCCGGGACGCCCCGCCCGCGCCTTCAGCCGCGCCAGCGCCGGCCCGTGGCCGCCACTGTTGAAGCCATAGCGGTTGATCACCGCACGGTCCTCGGTCAGGCGGAAATTGCGCGGCCGCGCATTGCCGGGCTGCGGACGCGGGGTGATGGTCCCGACTTCCGAGAAGCCGAAGCCGAGCGCCAGCAATGCGTCCGGAACCTCGGCTTCCTTGTCGAATCCGGCGGCAATGCCGACCGGATTGGGAAAACGCAACCCGAAGGCCGTCACGCCGAGGCGGGCGTCATCGGCTGTGGGCGGACGAGCCGGCAGGCAGGCCAGCGCCTTCAGGGCCATCCCATGGGCGCGCTCCGGGTCGACAAGCCGCGCGAAGAGCAGGGCAAGGTCGAGCAGCGCGCTCATGCGAGATCCGGGAAAACGGGGTGGCCATCCGGTCCCAGCGGCAGGGGCTTCACCCACAGCACGGCGTCGAAGAGCAGCGGCCCATAGAGATGCGGAAACAGATCGCCGCCGCGCGAACGCTCCCAGCGCAGCGCGGAAGGGTCGAGCGTCGCGGTGCGGATCGCGATCAGCAGCAGGTCGGGCTTGCCCTTGAAATGGCGCTCGGCGGTCTCGCGCACCTGCGCGGCCGTGGAGAAATGGATGTAGCCATCCGCCAGATCGACCGGCGCTCCATCGAACTGCCGCGCCTCCTCGGCCCGGCACCACAGAGGCGCAGGGGCGATCTTGTAGATGATATCGGCCTTCGGACAAACGCTCGTCATGACGCGAGCACTAGAGCCAGCCGCCCCCGCGCGCAAGCGGGACTGGACAAGAATTCGAATAGGGCATAATTCCTATGCATAGATAATATTCCACCCCTCTGGCGGAACCTCAAGCCATGCTCACCCATTCGCAGATCTGGAAAGCGGTGGACCAGTTGGCCGAACGGAACGGACTGAGCCCGTCCGCGCTGGCCAAGAAAGCCGGGCTGGATGCCACCACGTTCAATCGCTCCAAGCGCATCACCCCGGACGGGCGGGCACGCTGGCCCTCGACCGAGAGCATCGCCAAGATTCTCGCCGCGACGGGGGAAAGTCTTGACGATTTCATGAACACCATCAGCGAGCGCAAGCCGGCCGGCCGCTCGATCCCTCTGCTCGGCTTGGCGCAGGCGGGGGCTGGTGGCTTCTTCGATGATTCCGGCTTTCCCGCCGGCGGTTCCTGGGACGAGATCGCCTTTCCCGGAATGGGCGACGAGAACAGCTATGCGTTGGAGATTTCCGGCGACTCGATGATGCCGCTCTACCGGGATGGTGACATCGTCGTCGTTTCGCCCACCGCCGCCGTGCGGCGCGGCGATCGGGTCGTCGTGAAGACCCGGGGCGGCGAGGTGATGGCAAAGGAACTGAAGCGACGTACCGCGCGCACCGTCGAATTGCGCTCGCTCAATCCCGATCACCCCGACCGGTTACTGCAGCTCAACGAAATCGCCTGGCTGGCCCGCATCCTGTGGGCCAGCCAGTGATCTCCGGTACATACGAAAACGGCCCCCGGAGGGGCCGTTCATACTCGCATGGGCGACGTTCAGCAGCGGACCATCACCGTGCGGCCATACGAGTCGCGGGCATAGCACTCACGCGGAGACGTGGCATTGCCGATGACAGCGCCGGTAGCGGCGCCCACGCCCGCACCGATCGCCGCGCCCGTGCCGCCGCCCGCGATGCCGCCGATTACAGCGCCGGTGCCGCCGCCAATGAGCGCCCCGCCCGCGGTGCGCTGCTCAGTGGTGGTGCAGGCCGCAGCGCTGAGCGCAAGGGCGGAAACGGCAATGATCCTCAACATGGGTGCTCTCCGACTGACAGAATCGCGGCGCCCGCTTTCGGGCCGCTCGGCCATTAACGCCGAGCACGGTACGGAGTTCCAGGTGGTGAGTTTGAAAGGCTCTTCCAAAGACCTGATACCCGATTATAATACAATCTGAATAGACTATTTGGACACGCACAAGGAGTGCACGATGACGATCCGACTGGGCGATGTCGTTCCCGATTTCGACGCGCAGACGACCGAGGGGCCGATCCGGTTTCACGACTGGCTGGGCTCGTCCTGGGGCGTGCTGTTCTCGCATCCGCGGAACTTCACGCCCGTTTGCACCACGGAACTCGGCCAGGTCGCGCGGCTGAAGCCGGAATTCGACCGTCGCAACGTGAAGGTGATCGGGCTTTCCGTGGATCCGTTGGACGCCCATGAGACATGGGCCGCCGACATCGCCGAGACGCAGGGCTATGCCCCGAACTTCCCGCTGATCGCCGATACCGAGAAAACTGTGTCCGGTCTCTACGACATGATCCACCCGAATGCGTCGGATACCGTGACCGTCCGTTCCGTCTTCATCATCGGGCCGGACAAGAAGCTGAAGCTCACCCTCACCTACCCGGCCAGCACCGGGCGCAACTTCGACGAGATCCTGCGGGTCATCGATTCCCTGCAGCTGACCGCCGAACATCAGGTCGCGACGCCGGCCAACTGGCAGCAGGGCGGTGACGTCATCATCGTTCCCGCCGTCAGTGACGAAGCGGCGAAGGCGAAGTATCCGGATGGCTGGAAAACGCTGAAGCCGTATCTGCGCGTCGTTCCCCAGCCGGGCAACTGACCGGTCCGACATGCGAGGAGACGGGCGCCGGCACCACCGGCCCCGTCTTCGCCTTCACATCAGGTTCTTGCGGAACTGGATGAAGCCGGGACGATCCGCAACGGCATCATAAAGCCGCTGCGCCGTCTCGTTGGTCTCATGGGTGAGCCAGTAGACCCGCGAGCAACCCATGGCCTGCGCCTCGGCATAGACATGCTCGATGAGCGCCCGCCCCAGCCCATGGCCCCGCGCCTCCTCGCTCACGAAGAGATCGTTGAGATAACAGTAGTCGCCGGGATTCCACGTCGTGCGATGGCGGATATAGTGGACGATGCCGAGGGGGCGTCCATCCACCAGTCCGAGGCCGCACCACATCGGCTCAGCGGGATCGAGCAGCCGGGCGAAGGTCGTGTCGGTCGTCGCCTGGGGCAGCGCGACCTTGTAGAACCGCTGGTAGCCGATCCAGAGTGGCTCCCATGCGGCGCGATCCTGCGCGGCGAGAAGGCGCACCGTAACACTCTGATTCGCAGCCATGGTCATCCCAGTCGCATCCCCTTGAGAAGCGCCGTTCCGCGCAGGAACTCCCCTGCCGGCATGGCACGCGCTCCGGCCTTCTGCACCTCGACGAGACGCACGGCACCCGCGCCGCAGGCGACCGTCAATCCGTCATCGATCAACATGCCGGGCTCGCCGTGCGCCTGCGCCTGCGCCGATCGCAACACCTTCACGCGCGCCCCGTCGAGGTCGAACCACGCGCCGGGAAAGGGCGACAGGCCGCGAATGTGATCGTGCACTTCCTGTGCCGGACGGCTCCAGTCGATCCGCGTTTCGGCCTTGTCGAGCTTGGCGGCATAGGCAACGCCGACCTCGGGCTGGGGCGTGAAGACGAGGCCCCCGCGATCGAGCGCCGACAGCGCCCGCGCCATGAGGTCCGCGCCGATGATCATCAGCCGGTCGTGCAGCTCGCCGGCCGTCATGTCGGGCTCGATCCCCACCCGTTCGATGAGACCGACCGGGCCCGTGTCGAGACCGGCTTCCATCTGCATCACCGCGACGCCGGTCTCCCGGTCGCCCGCCATGATGGCACGCTGGATCGGGGCCGCGCCGCGCCAGCGCGGCAGCAAGGACGCGTGGAGATTGAGGCAGCCGAGCCGCGGCGCGGCAAGGATGGCCGGCGGGAGGATGAGGCCATAGGCGACGACGACGGCGACGTCTGCCTCATGAGCGGCAAACGCAGCAGCAGCCTCGGGCGTTCGCAGCGAAGCGGGATGGAAGACCGGGAGTCCGAAGCGCTCGGCCGCGGCCTGAACGGGAGAGGGCACCCGATCGAGGCCCCGCCGCCCTCCCGGCGCCGGTGCGCGGGTATAGACGGCCACGACCTCATGCCCGCGGCCGACGATCTCCGCCAGTGTCGGAACCGAGAAACCCGGCGTTCCCATGAAGACGACGCGCATGCTACCCCTGTGGCTTTGTTCAGGACTCGGGTGAACGGGGAAACCGCTTAGCGCTCGTCCCGCTCGCGCTCGCGCGCCAGCTTGGTGAACTTCTTCACCACGCGATCGCGCTTCAGTTTGGAAATATGATCGATGAAGAGCACGCCATTGAGATGGTCTATCTCGTGCTGCACGCAGGTCGCGAGCAATCCGTCGGCCTCGATCTCGCGGGTCTCCCCGTCGATATCCATGTAGCGGACCGTGACCCGCGCCGGTCGTTCGACATCCTCGTAATATTCGGGGATCGACAGGCAGCCTTCCTGGTAGACGGACCGTTCGTCCGACTCGGCAACCACTTCGGGGTTGATCAGGAGGAGCGGCTTCTTGTCCTCGCCCTCGCGCGACACGTCGATGGTAATGACGCGTTCCGGCACGCCGACCTGAATGGCGGCGAGGCCGATGCCCGGCGCCTCATACATGGTTTCGAACATGTCCTCGACCAGCGAACGCACCTTTGCGTCCACGCGGACGACCGGGTCCGAGGTGAGACGAAGACGGCTATCGGGAAGAATGACGAGCGGGCGTTGCGGCATGACAGGCAGATAAGCGAGAGCCCGGTGAGGGTCAACGAGGAAGATGAGGGCACAGGCGCGATATTGTTCGCTTTTTGTTCGCCAGACGCCGGAAAACGCGCTAGAGCAGGCCCATGGACGAGCCCCTGTTCTCGATCGGCACGCATCTGGTCCGCACGAGCCAGCTTCTGCTGGCACTCGCGGGCGGCGCCCTGCTTTTGCTCCTTACGCTCCTGCTGTCGACCCGGCGGCAGGCAGGCCTGCGGGCGGCGGAAGCGGACGAGCAACACCAGCGCGCGCTCGATCTCGAGGATCGGCTCGCCGACCTCGCGCGTATCCAGTCCGAGACGGTCGGCCGCGTGCAGTCGATGGCCGAGCTTCTCACCCATCGCCAGAGCGAATTGTCGCGCGCCGTGGCGGAACGGCTCGACGCGACGAGCCATCGCATGGGCGAAAGCCTCGCCCGCGCCAGCGAGGCAACGCATGAGAATCTCGCCCGTCTGAACGAACGCCTCGCGCTGGTCGACCAGGCCCGCCAGAGTCTGGGCGAACTCTCCGGGCAGGTGATGAGCCTGCGCGAGACACTTTCCAACAAGCAGGCGCGCGGGGCCTTCGGCGAGGGACGGCTGCAGGCGATCGTCGCGGACGGACTGCCGCGCGACAGCTTCGCCTTCCAATTCACCCTCCCGGGAGGAAGGCGTGCGGACTGCGCCGTGTTCCTGCCCGGCGACCATCGCCCGCTGCTCATCGATTCCAAATTCCCGCTCGAAGCGGTGACAGCCTTTCGCGAGGCCAGCGGCGCTGAGACGCGGCGACACGCGGAAAGCCGGCTGAAGCAGGATGTCGGCAAGCACATCACCGATATTGCCGAACGCTATCTGGTGAGCGGCCAGACGCAGGACGTCGCGCTGATGTTCCTGCCGTCCGAGTCGGTCTATGCCGAGCTGCACGAACATTTCGACGACGTTATCCAGCGTGCTTTCCGGGCGCGGGTCATCCTCGTCTCCCCCTCCCTGCTGATGCTGGCGATCCAGGTGGTCCAGGCCATCGTCAAGGATGCCCGTATGCGCGAGCAGGCCGACCTCATCCGGGCGGAATGCGGAGCTCTGGTGGCGGATGTGGTGCGGCTGCGCGAGCGAGTCGGCAATCTGCAGCGTCATTTCGGCCAGGTCGGGGACGATGTCGCCCAGGCCCTGATCTCCGCCGACAAGATCGCCCGACGGGGCGCACGCATCGACCAGCTCGAATTCGAGCGCTCGCCGCCGGTCAATGGTGTCGAGGATGATCTTGCCACGCTCGCCGGTCTCGCGACGGCACGCCGCACGACCTGACGCCTCTAAAATCAGGGCGGCGCCGAACCTGACATCTGTCCAATTCGCAACTGGCCGTGCATCTGTTAAAAGGCGCGCTTATCCACCGGGAAGCGTTTGCGTGCTCGATCGTTTCGAACTTCTGCTGGCGCTGGCCAAGGAGCGCCATTTCGGCCGGGCCGCGGAGGCCTGCGGCGTAACCCAGCCTACCCTCTCCGCCGGCCTGAAGCAGTTGGAGGAAGCTCTCGGCGTACGCCTCGTCGAACGGGGGTCGCGCTTCATCGGCTTCACCACCGAGGGCGAGCGCGCCCTGGAATGGGCGCGGCGCATCGTGGGCGATGCCCGTGCCATGCGACAGGAGATCGCCTCACTTCGGCGCGGCCTCTCCGGCCATCTGCGCATTGCCGCGATCCCGACCGCAATGCCGATGCTCTCCGAGCTCACCACCCCTTTCCACCAGAAGCATGCGGATGTGCGTTTCACCCTGATGTCCGCTACCTCCAACGAAGTGCTGCGGCTCATCGAGAATCTGGAAGCCGACGCCGGCATCACCTATCTGGACAACGACCCGCTGGGCCGGGTCAAAACGGTTCCACTCTATCAGGAGGGCTACCGTTTCCTTACCGCCGCCGATTCTTCGCTTGGCGATCGCGAGCGCGTGACGTGGGAGGAAATCGGGCAGGTGCCGCTCTGCCTGCTTACCCCCGACATGCAGAACCGGCGCATCGTGGAACGCCAGCTCAAGCAGGCGGGCCATGCCGGCACGCCGATGCTGGAGTCCAATTCCACCATCGCCCTCCTCGCCCATGTGAGCACCGGCCAATGGGCAAGCGTGGTGCCGACCTCGCTGGCGGATGTGTTCGCGTTCCGCACCAAGGTCCGCTCCATTCCCATCGTCGACCCGGAAGTGCTGCACGAGATCGGGCTGGTCGTGCTCGATCGTGACCCGATGACGCCCATCACCGCCGCGCTTGTCGCCGAAGCCCGGCTCGTCGGCCCCATCCTGCGGGCGCGCAACCAGGCGTGAGGCTTCCTGCTGCGGATGCGGAACTTACCGCACGTTTCGTTCGTTACTTGATCGAAGCGGCAAGGTCCGCAGACAGACCGGAGGTTTTTCCATGCTGGGTTGGGCTGTTACTTTCCTCGTCATCGCGCTGATCGCCGCAGTGCTCGGCTTCGGCGGCATTGCGGGAACGGCGATCGGCATCGCGAAGATCATCTTCTTCGTCGCAATTGTCCTTTTCCTTATTTCGGCGGTCTTCGGCATGGTCCGAGGCCGGTCGAGCGGAATTTAAAAGGACGCAAATGGAAAAACCCCGGAGCAACCTCCGGGGTTTTTTTAGTCCTCATTTACCGGAACCGACATGCAAGATCATCCCGGAACGCCAACGCGCTCCGGGATGAGTCTGCGTCAGATTGTGATGAATGGCGTCAGGGACGATGAATGGCAGCAACCGCTGCACGGGTCGGCTGATCCGGCCCGAAATCCTCGATGGTATCGATCGACAGCATCTCACCAAGCCGACGACGCGCGCGGTTCACCCGGCTCTTGATGGTACCGACCGCGCATTGGCAGATGTCCGCAGCCTCTTCGTAGGAAAAGCCGGAGGCTCCCACCAGAACAAGCGCCTCGCGCTGGTCCGGCGGCAGGCGGTCGAGTGCGGAACGGAAGTCCTCGAAGTCCAGATGCGTGGTCTGGTCAGGATTGGTGGTGAGCGTCGCGGCAAACACACCGTCGCTGTCCGGAACCTCGCGCCGCCGCTTGCGGTATTCCGAGCGGAAGAGGTTTCGCAGGATGGTGAAGAGCCACGCCGAGAGGTTAGTGCCCGGGCGGAAACTCGAAATATTGGCGAAAGCCCGCAGTAGCGTTTCCTGCACGAGGTCATCCGCCCGGTCGACGCTGCCGCTCAAGGAAATGGCAAAGGCGCGCAGATTGGGAATAGCCTCGATGATTTCCTTTCGAAGGCCGGGATCGAAGGTGCTCACCGCTGCTTCCCCTCGCCCGACGCCTTACCATCCTTGCCTTCACTGTTCGCCGGCTCGTCGAGCTGTGCGAGAAGGTCAAGGAACCGGTCGGGCACCCCCTGCCTCACGACATCGTCGTACATAGCCCGCAAATGCTGCCCGATTTTCGACTGCACATCGCGGCCGAGTGTAGTTCCGGGCGCGGGCGTGACACCTCTGCGCAACTGGGAAATGGTTGCCCCCCCGGTCCCGAGGGCCCCGGCGTCCGCCTGCTCGTCTTCCATTCTCTTCCGTCCCGACATTAGGCCTCCCAAGCGCCCGGAGATCCGGATGTCCGCCGCCAGGTCCCACTCCAACCCCTTCCACGCCTTCGGGTTCCCGCGCCGGCAACATTTTTGAACGATTTTTCACGATGCCATGGAACACAGCGCCCGAGGCGGCGTTATGCTCCCCGTTAAGCCTTCGACCTATCGGGGAGACGTCTGTGAGCACATCGCAGCTGGTCGCGCAATACCTGCCTTTTCTTCGTCGCTATGCCCGTGCCTTATGCGGCAGCCAATCGGCCGGCGACGCCTATGTCACTGCGCTGCTCGAAGCCCTTATTGCCGAACCGGACTCCCTCGACCGCAATGTCGATACGCGGGTTTCCCTGTATCGACTGCTGACCCGGCTCTGGAATTCTGTCGCCATCAATAACGAAGTCGATCCGGCCGCGCCCGCCGTGAGGGGTGAGCAGCGGCTCGGTCACATAACGCCGCTGGTGCGCCAGGCGTTCCTTCTGGTGTCTCTCGAGGGTTTCGACGAGCAGGACGCCGCCACCGTGCTGGATATCGACGTTCCGCGGCTGCGGGGTCTGGTCGAGGATGCCGGACGCGAACTTGCCGCCGAGATCGCGACCGATGTGCTCATCATCGAAGACGAGCCTTTCATCGCACTGGACCTCGAAGGCCTGGTGGAAAGCCTCGGCCATCGCGTCACCGGGATCGCCCGCACACATTCGGAAGCGGTCGCTCTGGCCCGCCGGCGCACGCCCGGCCTGGTGCTGGCGGATATCCAGCTCGCCGACGGCTCGTCCGGTCTGGATGCGGTGAATGAACTCATCGAGAGCGTGGAAGTGCCGGTCATCTTCATCACGGCCTATCCCGAGCGCTTCCTTACAGGCGTGCGCCCCGAGCCGGCCTTCCTCATTGCCAAGCCGTTCCAGCCCTCCACCGTCGCGGCGGTGATCAGCCAGGCGCTGTTCTTCGAACGCAAGGCACGCCCCCGGGAGCAGCGCGCGACCGCGTGAGCGTCCCGGGCATGGGCTGGCTACTGAACCACCTAGATGACGCGGCGCGGCTCATAACCGCTGCCGCGTCGCTTGCCATTTCCATCGGGCTTCTCCGCTTCACCCGGATCCGCCGAAACCTGCCGGCCCGCGCCCGCTGGCTGGCCCTGTTGTTTGCCGCCCTCGCCCTCACCCTCGGAATCCTGTCCGTGCTGGTATCGCTCGGCGACAGCGGCGTGGTGGCGGGACTGCAGAGCACTGTGCGGCTGGTGGGCTCCGTTCTCATGGTGTCCATCGCAATCGTGCTGTGGACGCATTTCGAATCTCTCGTAAAGCTGCCTCTGCCGGACACCGTCGCGAGCGAACAACGGCGATTGACCCTCGAACTTGCGAGCGCTCTGCAACGTTACGAGATGGCGTTGCGAGGCTCCAATGTCGCAATCTTCACGCAGGACAAGGACCTGCACTACACCTCGGTGAGCAAACCGATCTTCGGCCTTCCCATCGAAAAGGTCTTGGGGTCAACCGACATCGACGTCCTCGATGCCGCCTATGCAAAACCGCTCGACGAGCTCAAGCGCGAAGCTCTCACCACCAACGAGACCCGCAAAGGCGAGGTGGAGGTCGACGAGGCCGACGGCAAGCGCTGGTACGACGTCCATATCGAGCCCCTGCGCGATCTCAACGGTGCCACGGTCGGCCTCACTGGTGCTGCGGTTGATGTGACCGACCGCAAGGAAAATGAACGGCATCTACGCCTGCTGATGCGCGAGCTGACCCATCGCTCGAAGAACCTGCTCGCGGTCATCCAGGCCATGGCCCGGCAGACCGCACGCCACGCCGGCACCACGGATGATTTCGTCGAGCAGTTCAGCGCACGACTTCAGGCGCTGGCGCGCTCGCACGACCTGCTTGTGCAGGAGAGCTGGCACGGTGCCTCACTCACCGAGATGGTACGCTCGCAGCTCGGCCATCACCTCAACAAGGACGGCAGCCAGGTGACGATCGAGGGGCCGGACCTCATGCTGAAGCCGGAAGCCGCTCAAAATCTTGGCCTTGCCCTGCACGAACTGTCCACAAACGCCGCGAAATATGGAGCACTGTCCGTCCCCGGCGGCCATGTCGAGATCCGGTGGGAGCACCGGCCGCTCGCAGATGGAGGCGGCATCGACCTCAGCTGGGTCGAAAAGGGCGGGCCGCCCGTTCGCGCTCCCGAAGGTCGCGGCTTCGGCTCCCTTGTCATCGAGCGGAATCTTTCGCGGGCTCTCGACGGCGAGGTAACGCTTGACTTCGCCCTCGACGGCGTCGCCTGCCACGTCGTCGTGCCGCAACAGCACCTCACCCCGTCGCGCTGACACCTGCTTACGGCACACCTCTCATCGTACCGGAAATTGCTGCGTTTTCGACGGTGGAACTTAACCTTTCCTTGAAGGTTAAAGGTGCGATCGGGTCGCTGAAGCTCGTGCGCCCCACCACATCTCAACCGGTCCAACGTCCGCTATCCGGCGGCGCATCATGAATGCGCCGCGTGCGAAGCCACGTGACGTGCGGCGGTCCGAAAGGGAGAGACTTCCATGCTGCGCGTTTCCCCCCGTTCTGCCGTTCTGCGCCGCCATTCGGGTACGGCGCGCATGGCTGTCGTAGCCGTTCCCCTCCTCCTCGTCGCTTCGGGTCTCGGCGCGGTTGCAGCGACCACCAGTTCGGCGGAGATGCCACGCATCGTCGTCACGCGCCCGGCCATCAATGAAGTGAACCACGCCGGAAAGACGGATCGTCTTGCGCTGCCGCATGTCCCCGGCACCTCGGCCTCCCTCGTCTCGGAGATCGCCAGCGCCCAGACATCCATCGTGTCGAAGAGTGTCGTCGCCCAGAAAGCAACGGGAAGCGCTCCAATGCGGGAGCGGACCAATGCGCTACCGCGCGGCTGCCTGTCCTCCATCGGTGCGCTGCGTACCAACAGTGCGACGGAGGAACTGACCGTCTGTGTTGCCTCTCTCTGACGCATGTCGATGAAATAACGTTAGGGAACATCATCATCTCCGAGGCGTTGGTCTTTCATGATCGGCTGCCATGCCGACGAAACGGATCAATGAAACTGGGAGATGACTGATGACCAATAAGCTCGTGACCATGACCGCCGTAGCGGCTCTGGCCCTCAGCCCGGCCGTCGCCTTGGCCCATAGTGCCGCTCCGGCCCCGGCCACGCCGCCGACCGTGGTGGCGCCCGAAAACCCGTCGACCACCGCTCCGCCCGAAGCCATGCCGACGGCCCCTGCGCCGGGCACCAGCGCCACGGTCGCTCCCACCACGGCCAGGTTCGTAAGCCAGCAGGCTCCGGACCAATGGCTGGGCAGCGAACTGATCGGCACCGCCGTCGTCACGTCCAATGACGAGAAGCTTGGCTCGATCAGTGATCTCGTGATGGAGAAAGACGGTCGGGCGGTGGCTGCGGTGATCGATGTCGGTGGGTTCCTCGGCATTGGTGCAAAACCCGTTGCCGTCTCCTTCGATTCCCTGACCATGGCCCCTACCGATGGCGGCCAAAAGATTGTGGTCTCCCTCACCAAGGAAGAGCTGAATCAGGCGCCGGAATTCAAGAACCTCGCGCAGGCACGCGCGGCGAGCGGCGAAACCAAGACCCAGTAGACGCCACCGACGACCACCAAGAAGAAATGCCCGGCCTCTTTGGCCGGGCATTTTTGCATGGCATGTGTCCGCGGAAGAATCGAGGCGCCACATGACGGAAGCGACAGGATCGGATACATCGGGAGGATTGCCGCGACCGGACCCGCTCATGACCGACATTCGCCGCCGCCGCCGTTCCGACCATCCCTTTCGCGAACTGTTCGACATAGACGCCGTCAGGGCCCAGTTGCGGATCATGGGCGAGGACTATCTGGCTCACCCGGTGGGCGGCGGCATCAGCCTGCGCACCCGGGCGGCAAAGTACTTGAAGGGCATCTACCAGGATGGCCAGAAGGTTGCGGAACGCTGGCTCATGGAAGACGGCTCCGGCCGCCGCTGCGCCGAGCGCCTGTCCCGGCTTCATGACGAGATCATCGCGCTTGTCCATGAGATGGTCGTGAGCGTGCTCTATCCGGTCGATAATCCCTCCACCGCCGAGCGCATGGAGATCATCGCCATCGGCGGCTATGGCCGCGGCCTCATGGCGCCCGGCTCCGACACCGACATCCTGTTCCTCCTGCCCTACAAGCAGACGGCGTGGGGCGAGAGCGTCGCCGAGGCCATGCTCTATGTGCTCTGGGACATGGGTCTCAAGGTCGGCCACGCCACGCGCTCCGTGGATGAGTGCATCCGCCAGGCCCGGGCGGACATGACGATCCGCACCTCGCTGCTTGAGGCCCGCCGTGTGGTCGGCACGGGCTCGCTCTACGATGAACTGACCCGCCGCTTCGACAAGGAAGTGGTTGAGGGCACGGCGGTCGAATTCGTCGCCGCCAAGCTCGCCGAGCGCGAGGAGCGGCTCAAGCGGGGCGGCCAGTCGCGCTATGTCGTCGAGCCGAATGTGAAGGATGGAAAGGGCGGCCTTCGCGACCTGCACACGCTGTTCTGGATTGCAAAATATGTCTATCGCGTGCGCGAGACCCGCGAACTCGTGGCAAAGGGCGTGTTCACCGCCGAAGAGTCGGTCATTTTCCGGCGCTGCGAGGATTTTCTCTGGTCGGTGCGCTGTCATCTCCATTTTCTCGCCGGCAAGGCCGAGGAACGCCTGTCCTTCGACGTCCAGCGCGACATGGCGGAGCGGCTCGGCTATACCGCGCATCCCGGCCTGCGCGACGTCGAGCGCTTCATGAAGCACTATTTCCTCGTCGCGAAGGATGTCGGCGATCTCACCGCCATCGTCTCAGCGGCGCTGGAAGAACGGCACGACAAGCCGGTGCCGCGGCTCAACCGGATGATCGCGCGGCTGCGCTCTTCGCCGCGCCGCACGCTGAAGGAGAGCCGCGACTTCATCGTCGACCATGACCGCATCAACATCGCCGATCCCGAGGCCTATAACCGCGACCCGGTCAACCTCATCCGCTTGTTCCACCTGGCGGACCGGCACGAGCTCGCCTTCCACCCCGACGCGATCCGGCTAGCGACACGCTCGCTGAAGCTGATCGATCAGAAGGTGCGGGAGGATGCCGAGGCCAACAAGCTCTTCCTCGAGGTCCTGTGCTCGCGCAAGACGCCGGAGATCGTGCTGCGGCGGATGAACGAGACCGGCGTGCTCGGGCGCTTCGTGCCCGAGTTCGGCAAGGTCGTCGCGATGATGCAGTTCAACATGTATCACTCCTACACGGTGGACGAGCATCTCATCCGCTCCATCGGCACCCTCACCGAGATCGAGCGTGGCGACCGGCCCGAGCTTGGGCTCGCCATTGAATTGATGGGGCAGATCAAGAACCGGCAATTGCTCTATGTCGCGGTGTTTCTGCACGACATCGCCAAAGGCCGGCCGGAGGATCACTCCATCGCCGGCGCGAAGGTGGCGCGGCGGCTGTGCCCGCGTTTCGGGCTTTCCCATGCCGATACCGACACGGTTGCGTGGCTCATCGAGCAGCATCTCACCATGTCGACCATCGCACAGTCGCGCGATTTGTCCGACCGCAAGACCATCGAGAATTTCGCCGCCGTGGTGCAGAATCTGGAGCGGATGAAGCTTCTGCTGATCCTGACAACGGCGGATATCCGCGCCGTCGGGCCGGGCGTGTGGAACAACTGGAAGTCCCAGCTCCTGCGCACGCTTTACCACGAGACCGAACCGGTCATCACCGGCGGGTTCTCCGAGAGCAACCGCAACCAGCGGGTGGCACGGGCGCAACGCGAATTCCGCGGCGCGATCAGCGGTTGGGACGAGGCGCCGCTCGAGCGCTACATGGCCTTGCACTACCCGTCCTACTGGCTGCGCGTCGACCTCGACCATAAGCTCGATCACGCCCGTTTCATCCTCGAAGCGGAGGCCGAAGGGCGTGCCCTCGCGACGACCAGTCAGACCGATCAGGCGCGTGGTGTGACCGAATTGACCGTCCTCGCGCCCGATCATCCCAAGCTGCTCGCCGTCATCGCCGGCGCCTGTGCGGCGGCCGGGGCGAACATCGTGGACGCCCAGATCACCACCACCACCGACGGGCGCGCGCTCGACACCATCTCGCTGACCCGCTCCTTCGATCAGGACGCCGACGAGATCCGGCGTGCCGAGCGCATCTCCGCCTCGATCGAGAAATCGCTCTCCGGCGAGATCAAGCTGCCCGAGGTGGTCGCCCGCCGCCTGCCGAAGCGGCCGCGCGCCTTCACGGTGGAACCGGAGGTGACGCTCAACAACGCCTGGTCGAACCGCCATACGGTGATCGAGGTGTCCGGCCTCGACCGGCCCGGCCTGCTCTACGGCCTCACGCAGACGCTCTCGCGCCTCAACCTCAACATTGCCTCCGCCCATGTCGCGACCTTCGGCGAGCGGGCGGTCGACGTGTTCTACGTCACCGACCTGATGGGGGCGAAGATCGTCGGGGCCGCGCGCCATTCGGCGATCCGCCGGGCGCTGCTGCATGTGCTCGACGCCGAGGACGAGGCGGAGAGCGCAAAGGCGGGCTGAACCTTCCCCTGTCCGCCATGCCGCGGGATTTACCCGATGACGTCGCGGCGGTGCCGCATTCCCCACGTTTAACCGCGCTTTAAACGGCGCGGTTTAGGGTTCGTTTACCCGCGCGGCGTGGAATGGGATGGTGGAATGGCAGGCAGACGGCAGGGGAGAGAACGGCGCGAGCCGGTGCTCGACACGACGCCGATGTCCGGCCTCCGCCTCTCGCCGGAGGACCGCGCTGCCGGGCCCTCAGGCGGATCGCGCTTCTCCCGGAACGCCGGCGGGGAGGCCTTTTCCGACCATTTCGACGAGGCGGAGGACGACCTTATTCCCGCGCGCCGCAAAAGCCCGAACCGACGCCAGGGGCGCGGTGCGTCCCGTGCGCGCCGCAGGTTCGGCGTCGGCCGGCTGTTCTACTGGCTCGTCGTGCTAGCGATCTGGGGTGGCATCGGCGCCGCCGGGCTCGTCGCCTATGAGGTGACGCAGCTTCCTCCGATCCAGAACCTCGCCATTCCCGAGCGCCCGCCCACCGTCACGATCCTCGCCGCCGACGGCTCGACCATCGCGACGCGCGGCGACATGCGCGGCGCGGCGGTGCCGATCAAGGCGTTGCCGGCCTATCTGCCGCAGGCCTTCGTCGCCATCGAGGACCGGCGCTTCTACGGCCATTTCGGCGTCGATCCGCTTGGCCTCGCCCGCGCGATGGTGACCAATCTCACCTCCGGCCGCTTGCGCGAAGGCGGCTCGACGCTGACCCAGCAGCTTGCCAAGAACCTGTTCCTCACGCAGGAACGCACCCTCTCCCGCAAGATCCAGGAGGCGATCCTCGCGATCTGGCTGGAACGGAAATACAGCAAGAACGAGATTCTCGAACTCTACATCAACCGGGTCTATTTCGGCGCCGGCGCCTATGGCGTCGAGGCTGCGGCGCAGCGCTATTTCGGCAAGCCGGCGAAACAGGTGACGCTCGCGGAAGCCGCCATGCTGGCCGGCCTCGTGAAGTCGCCCTCCACCCTTGCCCCGACGCGCAACCTCAAGGGCGCGCAGGACCGTGCCGAGATCGTGCTGGCCGCGATGCGCGAGGCCGGCTTCATCACCGCCGAGGCCCAGAAGACCGCGCTCGCCAGGCCCGCCACGGTCGCCAAGACCGCCAGCTCCACCTTCGCCGGCTATGCCGCCGACTGGGTGATGGACGAACTCGGCCGGCTGCTCGGCCCGGTCGAGCACGACGCCGTGGTGCAGACCACGCTCGACCGCGCCGTGCAGGCGAGTGCCGAGAAAGGCCTTGCCGACGTGCTGGCGAAGAGCGGCGGCAAATACGGCGTCGAACAGGGCGCCGTGGTGGTGATGGACATGACAGGCGGGGTGCGGGCGCTGGTGGGCGGACGCTCCTATGAGGAGAGCCAGTTCAACCGCGCGATCACCGCGAAGCGCCAGCCCGGCTCTGCCTTCAAGGCGTTCGTCTATCTCGCCGCGCTGGAACGTGGCCTGACGCCCGACAGCATCCGTGAGGACGCCCCGGTCAACCTCAAGGGGTGGAAGCCGGAGAATTATTCCCGCGAATATCGCGGGCCGGTCTCGCTGACCACCGCGCTTTCGCTCTCGCTGAACACGGTAGCGGTGCGGCTGGCGCTGGAGGTCGGGCCGGCGGAGGTGGTGAAGACCGCGCAGCGGCTGGGCATCGCTTCCAAGCTCGACCCCAACCCTTCCATTGCGCTCGGCACGTCCGAGGTTTCTCTGCTGGAGCTCGTGGGGGCCTACGCACCTTTCGCCGATGGAGGCACCTCGGTCACGCCCCACGTCATCCAGCAGGTGAAGGATAGCAAAGGCAAGGTGCTCTATGCCTATGCCGCCCCCGCCGGCAGCCAGCAGGTGGTCGCGCCGCCCCATCTGGCGATGATGAACCACATGTTGCAGGAAACCGTCATCAGCGGCACCGCCAAGCGGGCGGACCTGCCGGGCTGGCCGATCGCCGGCAAGACCGGCACCAGCCAGGATTGGCGCGACGCCTGGTTTGTCGGCTATAGCGGGCGCTACATCGCCGGCGTCTGGCTCGGCAATGACGACGCCTCACCGACGAAGAAGGCGAGCGGGGGGACACTGCCGGTCGATATCTGGAGCCGGGTGATGAAGACCGCTCATGAAGGCCTGCCGCCCGTGGTGCTGCCCGGCACCTCCGCCTATGGCACCGCCGTGGCCGAACGCGCGCCGGGCGAGGCGCCCGACGAGCCGGCCTTCACCGGCGGCCCGGCGCCGGCACAAGGAAGCTACCCGCTGCCGCCCGGCACGGTGGGAGCGGGACGCAGCACACCCGCGGCGGCGCCCTCCCCCGGCCTCGACGACTGGCTGATGGACAAGCTGTTCGGCAAATCCTGAGCGTGCGACCTTCAGCGCGCGGCACGTTCGCCATAACGGTGCAGACTGGCGCCATGGCTGCGCAGCCACGCCTCCGCCCGCTCATAGCCGGGACAAAGCCTCTTCACCGTGGCCCAGAAGCGCGGACCGTGGTTCATCTCGCGGCGATGAGCGACCTCATGGGCGGCGAGGTAGTCCAGCACATGCGGCGGGGCAAGGATCAGCCGCCAGGAATAGGACAGCGCCCCGCTCGACGAACAGGAGCCCCAGCGGCTGGCGGTGTCGCGCAGAGTGATGCGGCCGATCGCAACCTCCAGTGCCGCGGCGTGGCGACGCGAGGCTATGGTGAGGTCGGCCTTGGCCTCGCGCTTGAGGAAATCCCCTACGCGTCGCGCCACATGCGGCGCCTCCCCCGCAACGCAAAGCAGCGGTCCATCCTCCCCGGCCTCGATCCAGACCGTGCCGCGCAGATGGGGGCGATGGACGATGTGATGCTCGACCCCGCGCAGGGGGATGCGGGCGCCCGGCTGAAGCAGCACGCGATCCGGCAGGCGGGCGAGCCGTGTCGCGATCCAGTCCCGGTAGCGATGGGCGAAGGCGTGGGCCTCGATCACCGAGCCGCGCGGGGGAACGGTCAGCACCACGTCGCGCTCGACCGCGCGCACCCGCAGCGTATAGCGCAGCGCCCGCGGATTGCGCCGCAGCGTCACGGTCACGTCGCGCCCGCCAATGCTGAGGACGACGGGCGCCAGCACGTCAGGCGAAGGGTTCGGTCGCGCGGCAGGACGGCCGGGTCGGAACAGCATGCGGCGGGCACCCTCCCATGAGCGCCCGATCATGCCACCGGAATGCGCCGCGCGCGACCGGTCCGATGCGGCACGGACGGCGCGTCAGATGCGCACCGCGCGACGGTCGCGGCGGCGATCCTGCACCGGCTGGTAGGCGATGCGGGCGTGATAGGAGCAATAAGGCAGCCCGGTCATGGTGCGCGAGCCGCAATAATGGAAATCCGCCTTGCCGGGGTCGCCCACCGGCCAGCGGCAGGAAAATTCGGTGAGGTCGAGGATGGTGCAGCCCTGCCCCATCGGCACGACATTGGCGACCGGCTCCTCGGCCACCTCGGGCTCGGCCTCGTCCATCTCGGGCGCGACTGCGAGGGCAACATTGCCCTGCACCATCGGACGCGGCCGCAGCGGCGCGGATACGGTGGGCCGGGCCTTGCGCGGGCGCGGCGCCGGGGCGGCCACGGTCTTGGCGCGGCCGGACAATCCAAGGCGATGAACCTTGCCGATCACGGCATTGCGGGTGACCCCGCCCAGCTCCGCCGCGATCTGGCTCGCGGACAGGCCTTCGGCCCAAAGGCGTTTCAGCAGCTCGACCCGCTCGTCCGTCCAGTTCATCGCTGTGCCTCCTTCGCGGTCACCGGCAGCGACAGAATCCCCCGCCGACCGGCCAAAGCAAGAAGCTGGCCGGGTTGACGCCGCCACTAGGGGATATTACCGCCGCACGAGATGTCGTATCTGACGACGGGGAGGCTACAATATGCATCGACTCCCGCGAAGTGCTCCCGGAGCCGAAACGATCGTTTTCCCCAGTTGAGAGTCCGTGCGGCAACACCGGGGACGGTAATACCACCTGATGATCTTGCGCGCGCGATCCTTTTGTCCTCGCGCGCCGTTCCTTGGAAACCGGCGCGCCTTCGCGGATGGTTGACCCGCGGGCGTGGTTCGCTAAAATCCGCGCCATCCGTTGCCGCCCCCGCAGGGCGGCATGTTTTGTTTTGGACCCCCGCCCCGGCCCCGGCCGGGCAGATGCCGCAGACCCTGCGAGAAAGAATGGAGGGGCGCGTGATCGATCCCATCCTCCCGACCTACAACCGCGTGAATCTCGTCTTCGAGCGCGGCGAAGGCGCATGGCTGATCACGAAGGACGGGGACCGATATCTCGACTTCACCGCCGGCATCGCGGTGAATGTGCTCGGCCATGCCCATCCCCATCTCGTCGCCGCTCTCACCGAGCAGGCCGGCAAGCTGTGGCACCTGTCCAACGTCTTTCGCATCGAGGGCGGCGAGCGTCTCGCCGAGCGGCTGATCGCGGCCACCTTCGCGGACACCGTGTTCTTCACCAATTCCGGCGCCGAGGCGCTGGAATGCTCCATCAAGATGGCGCGCCGCTACCACTACGTGACCGGCACGCCGGAGCGCACCCGCATCATCGCCTTCAACGGCGCCTTCCACGGCCGCACGCTGGCGACCATCGCCGCCGCCGGCAACCCGAAATACATGGAAGGCTTCGGCCCCTCCATGCCCGGCTTCGACCATGTGCCGTTCGGCGACATCGCCGCGGTGAAGGCCGCCATCGGGCCGGAGACCGGCGCCATCCTCATCGAGCCGGTGCAGGGCGAAGGCGGCGTGCGCGGGGCCTCCCCGGCCTTCCTGCGCGAACTGCGCGCGCTGTGCGACGAGAACGGGCTGCTGCTGATCCTCGACGAGGTGCAGTGCGGCGTCGGGCGCACCGGCAAGCTGTTCGCCCATGAATGGGCAGGCATCACGCCGGACATCATGGCGGTCGCCAAGGGCATCGGCGGCGGCTTCCCGGTCGGCGCCTGCCTCGCCACCGAAGCGGCGGCGAAGGGCATGACGGTCGGCACCCACGGCTCGACCTATGGCGGCAATCCGCTCGCCATGGCAGTCGCCAATGCGGTGCTGGACGTGGTGACCGAAGAGGGCTTCATCGCGCGCGTGCAGCAGGTCTCCGGCCGGCTGCGCCAGCGCCTCGCGGAACTGCAGGACCGCCACCCCTCGGTCATCGCCGAGGTGCGCGGCGAGGGCCTGCTGCTCGGCCTGCGCACGGTCGTTCCCAATACCGACCTCATCGCCGCGATGCGCGAGGAGCACGTGCTTTCGGTCGGCGCGTCGGACAATGTGGTGCGCCTGCTGCCCCCGCTCATCATCGGCGAAGCGGAGATCGACGCCGCCTTCGCGGGCATCGACGCGGCCTGCACGAAGATCGAGGCCCGGCTGAAGGCCGCGACCAGCGAAGGAGCCGCCGCATGAATGCGCCGGTGAAGCATTTCCTCGACCTCGACCGGCTGCCGGCGAGCGAGCTGCGCAAGCTGATCGAGCTGTCCAAGGACCTGAAGAGCCGCCGCAAAGCGGTGGCGAGCGCCAAGCCCTTCGCCGGCAAGGTGCTGGCCATGGTGTTCGACCAGCCCTCGACCCGTACCCGCATCTCCTTCGACGTCGCCATGCGCCAGCTCGGCGGCGAAACCATCATGCTGACCGGCACCGAGATGCAGCTCGGCCGCGGCGAGACCATCGCCGACACCGCGCGGGTGCTTTCGCGCTATGTCGACGCCATTATGATCCGCATCCTCGACCATCGCGCGCTGACCGAGCTGGCCGAGCATGCCGACGTGCCGGTGATCAACGGACTGACCCGCGAGTCCCACCCCTGCCAGATCATGGCGGATGTGATGACCTTCGAGGAGCACAAGGGGCCGATCGGAGGGCGTACCGTGGCCTGGACCGGCGATTCCAACAATGTGCTCGCCTCCTGGGTGCATGCGGCGCAGCGCTTCGACTTCGCGCTCAACGTCGCCACCCCGCCGGAACTGGCGCCGCGCCCTTCGCTGCTGGACTGGGTGCGCGAGAACGGGGCCAGGGTCACCTTCGGCAACAGTGCCGAGGCGGCGGCGGAAGGCGCGGACTGCATCGTGACCGACACCTGGGTGTCGATGGGCGACGCCGAGGCCGAGCGCCGGCACAACCTGCTGCGCCCCTTCCAGGTGAACGGCGCGCTGATGAAGCGCGCCAATCCGGGCGCGCTGTTCATGCACTGCCTGCCGGCCCATCGCGGCGAGGAGGTCACCGACGAGGTGATGGACGGCCCGCAATCCGTCGTGTTCGACGAGGCGGAGAACCGCCTCCATGCCCAGAAGGGCATCCTGGCCTGGTGCCTGGAGAATGCGGGCGCCTGAGTGCCGGCGCCCAAGCCTGCGTCCCGCCCCCGGGGCGGGTGACGCAAGCCGGACGACAATTGCCCCGACCCTCTCGCGGGAGGGCCGCGGCCTTCCTATATGCGCGGTCGGAGTTCACATGACATCATCCCATCCCGCATCCCCCACCCGCACACCCAGCGCCGAGGCGATCGACGACCGGGTGACCCCCTTCCATGTCGACGGGCTGGACGTGCGCGGCCGCATCGTGCGGCTGGGCCCGAGCCTCGACGCCGTTCTGGCCCATCATCAATATCCGGCCCCGGTGAAGCGCCTGCTCGGCGAGGCCGTGGCGCTGACGGTACTGCTCGGCTCGACGCTGAAGATCGAAGGCCGCTTCATCCTCCAGACCCGCACCGACGGGCCGGTGGACCTGCTGGTCGTCGATTTCATGGCGCCCGACAGCGTGCGCGCCTATGCCCGCTACGACGAGGCGGGCCTCGCGGAGGCGACGACGAGCGGCCCCGCCCGAAGCGGCGCGCTGCTGGGTCACGGCCACCTCGCGCTCACCATCGACCAGGGCCTGACCGTGCGTCCCTATCAGGGCGTGGTGGCGCTGGAAGGCGGTGGGCTGGAAGACGCGGCGCACCAGTATTTCCGTCAGTCCGAGCAGATCCCGACCCGCATCCGCCTCACCGTCGCCGAGGATGTGCGCCCCGGCGGAGAGGCCTCGTCCTGGCGCGCCGGCGGTCTGATGGTGCAGTTCCTGCCGACCGAAGGCGGGCGCATCGCCACCCCCGACCTCGATCCCGGCGATGCGCCGGAAGGCACGCCGGTTCCGGTCGTCGACGAGGACGACGCCTGGGTCGAGGCGCAGTCGCTGGTCGGCACGGTGGAGGACATCGAGCTCGTCGACGCCGACCTCTCCAGCGAGCGCCTGCTGTTCCGCCTCTTCCACGAGCGCGGGGTACGGGTGTTCGACGCCGAAACGATCGTGGCGCGCTGCTCCTGCTCGCGCGAGCGGGTGATGAACGTGCTGATGAGCTTCGGCCCGGACGAGCGCGCCGGCCTGGTGGAAGACGGCAAGGTGAAGGTGACCTGCGAGTTCTGCGGGCGCAGCTACGCCTTCGAGGCGTCCGAGGTCGCGAACGCCTCGTAACAGGGGCGCCCGCGCGCGACGCTCCTCAATGGTGGTCGGCGGCGATCTTTACCTCGTTGCCGGCGGCGTCGTACAGCCGGCCGCCGAGGAAATAATCGCCATCATGCAGCATCGAGACATCCTGATAGCGCAGGATCCGCTCGGTGCCCGCCACGAACACCGATTGCTGGTCGGAATTGCCGGCGGTGAAATGGTTGAACAGCAGGTTCAGGCTCACCGCCGTCAGCGCCGCCGAGCTGATGCCCGAATGGAAGATGGTGACGAACCAGCTCGGGAAATGCTCGTAGAAGTGCGGCGCGACGATCGGGATCATGCCGACACTCAATGAGGTCGCCATGATCACAAGATTCATGTTGTTCACATAATCGACCTTGGCGAGCGAGCGGATGCCGCTGGCCGCCACCGTCCCGAACAGCACGAGGCCGGCCCCGCCCAGCACCGGCGGCGGCACTGCGGCGACCACCCGGCCTATGACCGGCAGCAGGCCCAGCGCCACGAGAATGACCCCCGCCATCGCCACCACATAGCGGCTCTTGATGCCCGTCACCGCGATCAGGCCGACATTCTGGGCGAAGGCGCTCTGGGTGAACGAGCCGAAGACCGGGGCGACGATGCTGGACAGCATGTCCGCCCGCAGCCCGTTCCCCAGACGGCGCTCGTCGATCCGCGTGCCGATGATCTCGCCGACGGCAAGGATGTCCGCCGAGGTTTCCACCAGCGTCACGAGGATGACGATGAACATCGACAGGACGGCGGCGATGTCGAAGACCGGCCAGCCGAAATGAAACAGGCTGGGCAGTGCGAAGGCGGGCGCCGCCGTGGCCTTGGAAAAATCGGCCATGCCGAGCGCGAACGCGACCGCCGTGCCGATGACCATCGCGAGCAGGATGGACAGGCGCGACACCGCCGCACTGCCCAGCTTGCTCAGCAGCAGCACGATGGCGAGCGTGAGGGCTGCAAGGCCGATATTGGACAGGCTGCCGAAATCGGGCGCCGCGGGATTGCCGCCCATGGCCCAGCGCGCCGCCACCGGGATCAGCGAGAAGCCGATCGTGGTGATGACGATCCCGGTCACCAGCGGCGGAAAGAAGCGGATCACCCGCGAGAAGACCGGCGTGATCAGGAGTCCCAGCAGCGAGGCGCCCATCACGCCGCCCATCACCGCGGGCAGCCCAGCCCGTCCATTGCTGCCGATGATGGCCAGCATGGTGGCGACGCCGGCGAAGGACACGCCCTGGACGAGCGGAAGCCGGCAACCGAAGAAGGGCACGCCCATGGTCTGCAGGATGGTGGCGAGGCCTCCGGCGAACAGCGAGGCGGTGATCAGGATGCCGATTTCATCGGCCGAGAGGCCGGCACCCTGTCCGATGATGAGCGGCACGGCGACGATGCCGCCATACATGGTCAGCACATGCTGCAGGCCATAGAGCAGGTTGGCCGCGATGCCGAGATTTTCGTCCTCGGGACAGGCTGACACCCGTCCTGCATCGGCGGCAGGGCCTCCGCGGGCGACAGGGCCTCCGCGGGCAAAAGGCTTGGGCCCCATTGGCGTTCTCCCTCTACATTTTTGTAGTTGCTCGAAGGGGAGCAGATCCGGGAGACTTTGACGAGAGGCGGATTTCCTGAATGACCTTCGCGCGAAATGAGGAGATCAGGCCGCGCATTCCTCCACCAGCCCACGCAGAAAGCGCTCGCAGGCCCGCAGCTCCGAAATCTCGATGAACTCGTCCGGCTTGTGCGCCTGATCGATCGACCCGGGCCCGCACACCACGGTCGGAATGCCCATCGCCTGGAAATGGCCGCCCTCCGTGCCATAGGCGACGGTGTGGGTGTCGTTCTGGCCGGCAAGGCGCAGCGCCAGCGTCTCGGCATAGGAGCCGGGCTGCGGGGCGAGCGGAGGCACGCGGTAAATGAAGCGGGTGTCGACGGCTGCCTCGGGCGCGGTCTCGCGCAGCCGGGGCAGCACGGTGTCGTTGACGAAGCCCTCGAAGCGGGCGAGCAATGCCGCCTCGTCGAAATCCGGCAGGCCGCGCACGTTCCAGCGCAACGCGCAGGTGCGCGGCACGATGTTGCCGGCGGTGCCGCCCTCGATCACCGTGACCTGGACGGTTGTGTTCGGCGGATCGAACCGCCCGCTGGCATCGCCCGCCGCGATCAGTTCCACCCGGGCGCGGTCGAGCTCGCCCACCAGTTCGGCCGCCGCGAAAATGGCGTTGGCGCCGAGCTGCGGCATGGAGGAATGGGCCTCGCGCCCGGTCACGGTGGTGACATAGGCGACGCCGGACTTGTGGGCATCCACCACCTTCATGTTGGTGGGTTCGCCGACGATGCAGGCGCGCGGCAGCGGCAGGTCAACGCCCAGCCGGCGCACCGCCGGCACCACGCCGGTGCAGCCGACCTCCTCGTCATAGGAGACGAGCAGGTGGATCGGGATGGCGAGCGGGCGCGCCGTCATCTCCGGCACCAGCGCCAGGCAGGTGGCGAGGAAGCCCTTCATGTCGCAGCTACCGCGGCCATAGAGCCGACCGTCGGTCTCGGTGAGCACGAAGGGATCGGTCGACCAGGGCTGGCCATCCACCGGCACCACGTCGGAATGGCCGGAGAGGCACACGCCGCCGACGCCGGCCGGGCCGATCGTGGCGAACAGGCTGGCCTTCTGCCCGGTTTCCTCCGGTACCAGCACGCTCTCGATGCCGTAGGCGGCAAGGTAGGTCTTCACGAAGTCGATGAGCCCGAGATTCGAATTCCGGCTGGTGGTGTCGAACCCGACCAGATGGGCCAGAAGTTCCTCGGTGGTGGTGCGGCCGGCCAGCATGAGCGCTCCTCAGAATCTCGCGCAGAGCATAAGTGTGCGGCGCACACGCGTCCAACGCCGATCACTTTATCCAGAAGCGCGGCAACAGCAGCACCAGCACGGTGAAGAGCTCGAGGCGGCCGAGCAGCATGCCGCCGGACAGCAGCCACACCACGCCGTCCGGCAGCGCGGCAAAGTTCACCGCCGGACCCACCACCTCACCGATGCCGGGTCCGACATTCGCCACCGCGGTGATCGACGCCGACAGCGCGGTTGTGAGATCGAAGCCGGCCATGTTGATGGCGATGGCAATCGCGCCGAAGCAGGCGAGATACAGGAAGATGAAGGACAGGACCGAGGACACCACCTCGTCCGGTATCGGCGCCCCGCCATAGCGCACCGGGAAGACGCCACGCGGATAAACGATGCGCTTGAGGTGCTGCACCAGCGCGGAGCCGGCGATGGCGAGGCGGAACACCTTCAGGCCGCCGGTGGTGGAGCCGGTGCAGCCGCCGATGAAGAGGAGCAGGAAATAGAGCGTGTCGGTAGGCGGACCCCAACGGGTGAAATCGACCGTAACGAAGCCGCAGGTGGACAGGATCGACACCACGTTGAACAAGGCATAGCGCAGCGCGGTCTCGCCGCCGGCGATGTCGGCGCGCACCAGCTCGACCATGCTCAGCAAGGTGAAGACCACGACGATGCCGAGGAAGATCCGCACCTCGGCATTGGCCACGAGCCGGCTGAAATCGCCCGCCAGCACGCGCACATACAGCACGAAGGGCAGCGAGCCGGCGATCATGAAGACGATGGCGACGTAGTCAACGGCCGCACTGTGGAAATAGCCGATGGAGGCGTCATGGGTGGAAAAGCCGCCCGTCGAGATGGTGGACATCGCGTGCGCCACCGCATCGAAGGCGCTCATGCCGGCGAGCTTGTAGGCAACGGTGCAGGCGAGCGTCAGGATGAGGTAGCTGCCGAGAATGCCCTTCGCCATCTGCGCCGCGCGGGGCAGCAGCTTCTCCGACTTGTCGGAGGACTCCGCCCGGAAGAGCTGCATCCCGCCGATCTGCAGCATGGGCAGGAAGGCAATGGCCAGCACGATGATCCCGATGCCGCCATACCAGTGCAGGAAGGCGCGCCAGATGAGCAGGCCCGGCGGGCGGGTGTCGAGATGGTCCAGCACCGTCGCGCCGGTGGTAGTGAGGCCGGACATCGCCTCGAAATAGGCGTCGGTGAAGGAGAGATGCGCCTCCGACCACATGAACGGGATGGCGGCGAAGGCCGACGCCACCACCCAGGTCGCCGCGGTCAGCAGGAAGGCCTGCCGGCGGTCGAGCTTCTCCACCTCGCCCGAGCGGCCGGCGAGCCAGAGCGACAGGCCGACGAACACCGTCACCGCCGCCGCCCCGACATAGACGAGGTAATCTCCCCGCCCCGCAATGAGATCGACGAGGGCCGGAATCATCATCGTGGTGCCGAGAATGGCGAGGAGAACGCCGAGCACGGCGGCGATCGGGCGAAGGTCGATCACGAGCTACGACACCGCACGGCGGGGTTGACGGGGGCAGGATAGCGGCAATGGCGTGCCGCCGAAAGCGGGCAGGCGCTGCCGGCTGAAGCCGACGGCGCTCAGTTCAGCACGCGGGTCGCGTCCGGCAGGTCGAGCGAGAAGGCCGGCACCTCGGCGGCGAAGCTGTCGCCCGCAGGCGTAACCAGCTCGTAGCTGCCTTCCATGATGCCGGTCGGCGTCGGCAGCGGCACGCCGCTGGTATATTCGAAATGGGCCCCCGGCGGCAGCACCGGCTGCTCGCCGACGACGCCCGCCCCGCGCACCTCCTGCACCCGGCCGAGACCGTCGGTGATGATCCAGTGCCGGGTCTTGAGCTGCACGGTTTCGGCGCCGAGATTGAGGATCTCGATGGTGTAGGCCCAGAAGAACTGCCCGCGTTCGGGGTCGGAACGCTCGGCCGAGAAATGCGGCGTCACGGTCACCTGAACGCCTCGTGTCGTCGCCCGGTACATCGACGCCTCCTTCGCATGCGGTCACCTTGAGTGAACGGCTTTTGCCCGTCGACGGCAAGGCGGCGCCCGGCCGCGTGCGGCGGGGCTGTGGATCATGTGGCGGCGGACGGCGCACCATCCGCCGCCACACGGGACGATCAGAGACCCTTCAGCGCGCCCGAAAGGTCGGCCAGCAGGTCGTCCACATGCTCCAGCCCGACCGACAGCCGCACCATGCCGTCGCTGATGCCCATCTCGGTCCTGGCTTCCGGGGTGAAGCGCTGGTGAGTGGTGGTCGCCGGGTGGGTGACGAGGCTCTTGGCGTCGCCCAGATTGTTGGAGATCCGCGCGATGCGCAGCCCGTTGAGGAAGCGGAACGCGCCCGCCTTGCCGCCCTCGACCTCGAAGGTGACGAGCGTGCCGCCGCCGCTCATCTGCCGACGCGCCAGCGCCGCCTGCGGGTGGTCTTCGCGGAAGGGGTAGATCACCTTGGTTACGCCCGCCATGCTGGCCAGTTCGTCGGCGATCCGCACTGCGCTCGCCTGCATCCGCTCGATGCGCAGCGGCAGGGTCTCGAGGCCCTTGAGCATCACCCAGGCATTGAAGGGCGAGGCCGAGGGGCCGGTCTGGCGAAGGAAGGTCTGCAGGTGATCGGCGAGGAACTTCTCCGAGCACAGCACCACCCCGCACAGGCAGCGGCCCTGACCGTCTATGTGCTTGGTGGCGGAATAGACGACGATGTCGGCACCGAGCGCGAGCGGGCTCTGCAGCATCGGCGTGGCGAAGACATTGTCCACCACCAGCAGCGCGCCCGCCTGCTTCGCGATGGCGGCGACGCCGGCGATGTCGACGATCTCCAGCGTCGGATTGGTGGGGCTTTCGAGGAAGAACACCTTGGTCTCGGGCCGCACCGCCGCCTTCCAGGCCGCAAGATCGGTGCCGTCCACCAGCGTCGAGCTGACCCCGAAGCGCGGCAGCAGTTCCTCGATCACATAGCGGCAGGAACCGAACAGCGCGCGCGCCGCCACCACATGGTCGCCCGCCTTGACCTGGCAGAGCAGCGCCGCAGTGACCGCCGCCATGCCGGACGCGGTGGCGCGCGCAACCTCCGCGCCTTCCAGCAGGGCGAGGCGGGTCTCGAACATCGCGACGGTGGGGTTGGAATAGCGGGTGTAGATGAAGCCCGGATCGTCGCCCTTGAAGCGTGCCTCGGCCTGCTCCGCAGTGTCGTAGACATAGCCCTGGGTGAGATACATCGCCTCGGCGGTCTCGCCATAGGGCGAGCGCAGGATACCGCCATGGACGAGCCGGGTGTCGGCCTTCAGCGCGGCGATGTCGGCGGGGGAGAGCTTCGGCGTGGACGAGGTCATCTGGCGGCTCCGATACGGACGGGGTCGCCCATCGCACAAGGATGCGCCGCGGCCCCGACCTTTTAGCGACGTTGTTTAGCGTGGCGGCAAGCCGGTCGGGCTCAAATTGACCACGGATGCGAGCGGCTTACTCCCGCCAACCTATGGCGTCAACCGCACCGTTCGGAAAAACGAACGCTCGCCGCTCCCTCTCGATTCTGGGTCAAGGCATCGTCCGCGCATGGGCCAGCAGCTTTGCAGCCTGACGTCTTTACGGCTTGGCGGCCGAGAGCGGCTCCGCTACACCGCAGCAGAGCTTTTCAAAGGGTCGCAGGAGGCGCGGGTGGCCAATCTCGGGCTGCAGGGACGGCAGGATGGCGCGGTCGGCATCGTGCCGGCCCATGCCATCCACGCGCTGGTCGGAGGCGCGGCGATCGGCCTCGCGCGGCCGGCCGATCCCGACCAGATCCAGCCGGCGAGCCTCGACCTGCGCCTCGGTCCCACCGCCTGGCGGATAAGGGCGAGTTTCCTGCCAGGCCCCGGCGCAACCGTCGCCGAGCGGCTGGAGCGGCTCGCGCTGCATCGGCTCGACCTCACCGGCGGCGAGGTGCTGGAAACCGGCTGCGTCTATCTGGTGGAACTGCAGGAGAGCCTGTCTCTGCCCCCGGAACTGGCGGCGTCCACCAATCCGAAGAGCTCCACCGGCCGGCTCGACGTTTTTACCCGCGTCATCACGGATCGGGCGCGGGCCTTCGACATCGTTCCGGCCGGCTATAGCGGCCCGCTCTATCTCGAAATCTCGCCGCGCACCTTCCCCATCCTCGTGCGCGAGGGCTCGCGCCTCTCGCAGATCCGTTTCCGCGCCGGGGATGCCCGGCTCGGCGAGGAGGAGATCGCCGCGCTGAACCGCGCCGAGCGGCTCGTCGACGGCGCCGACGCCGACGTGGCCGGGGGCGGCATCGCGGTGAGCGTCGACCTGTCGGGCGAGGGTTTCGGTGGCCTGCTCGGATTCCGCGCCAAGCGCCATACGGGCGTCATCGACGTGGATCGCCGGGCGGCGCTGGATGTCGAGGACTATTGGGAGCCGCTGGCGACGCGCGGCCGGCGCGAACTGATCCTCGATCCCGACGCCTTCTATATCCTCGCCTCAAAGGAGGCCGTGCACGTGCCGCCGGACTATGCGGCGGAGATGGTGCCCTTCGATCCGCTGGTGGGTGAGTTCCGGGTGCATTACGCCGGCTTCTTCGACCCCGGCTTCGGCCACGCCGCCGCCGGCGGGCTCGGCGCCCGCGCGGTGCTGGAGGTGCGCTCGCGCGAGGTGCCGTTCATCCTGGAGGACGGGCAGATCGTGGGGCGTCT
Organism: Ancylobacter crimeensis; assembly: GCF_023016805.1. Classification (GTDB taxonomy): domain Bacteria; phylum Pseudomonadota; class Alphaproteobacteria; order Rhizobiales; family Xanthobacteraceae; genus Ancylobacter; species Ancylobacter crimeensis. Next base: position 361,001 of record NZ_JALKCH010000002.1, on the reverse strand, counting down.
CGTCTATGAACGGATGATGGAACGGCCCAGGGTGCTCTACGGCGAAGGGCTCGGCTCGAACTACCAGGCGCAGGGGCTGAAGCTCTCCAAGCACTTCCTGCCCTGGCGGTGACCGCCTTTTTCAGCGGGGAGGCAAGTCCCGGTTCTCGACGAAGCCGCGCAGCAGGTGGTGGGCGATCGAGCCCGGCGTCGGCACGGTGAGCCCCTCGGGATGGCTGTGCTCGAACATGGAGCGCAGCTCGGCCCGGCTGAACCAGCGGGCGCCTTCCAGCTCCACCGGGTCGATGGTGATGTCGAAGCTCTCGGCGACGCCTTCCAGCCCGATCATCACCGACATCGGGAACGGCCAGGGCTGGGACGCGAGGTAGCGCACCGCGCCGACCCGAATATTCGCCTCCTCCCGCACCTCGCGGCGCACCGCCGCCTCGAAGGTCTCGCCCGGCTCGACGAAGCCGGCGAGGCAAGACCACATGGTCGGTGCGAAGCGGGGCGAGCGGCCGAGCAGGCAGCGCTCGCCATCGACGATGGACATGATGACCACCGGGTCGGTGCGCGGGAAATGCTGGGCGCCGCAGGTGGGGCAGTCGCGCCGCCAGCCGCCCTCGGCCATCACCAGCCGGCCGGCGCAATTGGAACAGAAGGTGCGGCGGGCGTGCCAGCTCAGCATCGCCTTGGCGCAGGCGAGAAGGCCAAGCTGGTCGGGCGGCAGCAGCTTCTCCACCATGAGGGTGCGCAGGTCGCTGAGCCGCAGCTCCGGGTCGTCCGCCAACGCCGCTGCGCGCTCGGGTGCGACTGGCAGGGCAAAGCGCGGCGCCTCCCCCTCGAGGCCGAGCAGGCAGGCCTCGTCGAGACGCCCGCCAAGACGCTCCGCCTGCACCCGGTCGAACAGCGCGCCAAGCCTGTCGCCGCTTCGGGCGAGGATCACCGTCTCCCCGGCGATGAGGCAGGCCGCCATGTCGGACCGCGCGAGGAAGGCCGGCGCTTCGCTGCGGCGCTCGCTTACCCGGTCGAGCCGGAAGCCGGCATAGCCGAGATGCGGCCACAGGCCGAGAGAGCCGGTCGCTTCGGAGGAAAGGCTGGTCATAAGCGGGTATCCTGCACGGAAGAAGCGCCGAAAGGCCGGCGGGCGGCGCCACCCTAATCGAGCGGACCGCATTGTGCATCCGACCTTCGACGATGCGGCAGGAAGCCCAGCACGTAAAAAAGCCCGCCATGGTCATGACGGGCTTTTAATCGGGCGACGCCGTCAGCCGAGGGTCGGGCAGCCGGGCCGGTTGGCGAAGCGGATGCGCTCGGGGCCGCGGCGGGTGTCGCCTTCCACCACGATGGAACGCGGCGTTACGCTGACCACCTCGGCGTTCCGCAATCCTTCATCGCGGGCCGCGGCACGGGCCTGGCGCTCCGAGCAGCCCCCGCGCATGCGGGCACCGGGCGGCGGACCGCGGTCGTCGTCATAGCCGTAATCCGGCGGCGGCACCGGGCGGACGCCGTTGGGACCGACCTCGATGTTGAAGCCCTGGGCATGGGCAGGCACCACAGGCACCAGCAGCGGCGTGGTGGCGATAAGAGCTGCGCATACAGCCGCAGCAGTGATATTGCGCATGTCTGCCTCCTTCGACAGAGACGGGAATGATCGGGTTGGGTGCCGTTACAAGTGCGCAAGGAAGGGAAAGTTCCCGAAACCGTGATCAGGCGATTGAAAATCAGACTTACCTTGAAATTTCGCAAACAATTACCAGAATATCTGAACGATCGACCAAGAATAACTTATCATTCCAATTGGTATTTGGACACTCAGCTACGGAAGAAGAAGCGGCCGACTGTCCACAGGATGCGGTGCCTGCACCGGCGCCGCAGCCGGCCGCTGCCCCTTGCATCCGGCCGCCATCCGTCCGATATAGGGCGCGGGAGGTTGGCGGTGGACGAGCCACTCGCCAACCGGGTCAGGTCCGGAAGGAAGCAGCCCCAACGAGCCCGGTCTCGGGTCTCTGTCCAGCCTCCCACCTGTGCATTTCACAAGCATGGACGACGGATGAACGAGGGCGCCGCACCCGATGACGTCGCCCCGTCGCTGACGGGCAAGGACGGACTTCCGCCCGGTGGCCTCCTGCCCGACACTTCCCCCGCCGCCTCCGCCACGCCCTATCGCGTTCTCGCCCGCAAATACCGTCCGCAGACCTTCGCCGACCTGATCGGCCAGGAAGCGATGGTGCGCACGTTGCGCAATGCCTTCGCCTCCGGCCGCATCGCGCAGGCCTATATCCTCACCGGGGTGCGCGGGGTGGGAAAGACCACCACCGCCCGCATCCTCGCCCGCGCGCTCAACTACGAGCCCGCCGACGGCGCGCCTGCGACCGGCCCGACGCTCGACATGCCGGCACTGGGCAGGCATTGCCGCGACATCATCGAGAGCCGCCACGTCGATGTGCAGGAGATGGATGCGGCGTCGAACACCGGTATCGGCGACATTCGCGAGATCATCGAGGCGGCGCGCTACAAGCCCGTGCTGGCGCGCTACAAGGTCTTCATCATCGACGAGGTGCACATGCTCTCGACGGCAGCCTTCAACGGGCTGCTGAAGACGCTTGAGGAGCCGCCGGAGCATGTGAAGTTCATCTTCGCCACCACCGAGATCCGCAAAGTGCCGGTCACGGTGCTGTCGCGCTGCCAGCGCTTCGACCTGCGCCGGGTCGAGGGCGGGGTCCTCGCCTCCCACCTCTCCGCCATCTGCGACGCCGAAGGCGTGAGCGTGGAGCCGGAGGCGCTCGGCCTCGTCGCCCGCGCGGCGGAAGGCTCGGTGCGCGATGCGCTGTCGCTGCTCGACCAGGCCATCGCCCATTCCGGCGCCGGAGGGATCGCGGGCGGCGGGGTGCGGGCGGACGAAGTCCGCGGCCTGCTCGGCCTTGCCGACAAGGCGCGCGTGATCGACCTGTTCGAGGCGCTGATGCGCGGCCGGATCGCCGACGCGCTTTCCCTGATGCGCGAGCAATATGATTCAGGGGCCGATCCGGCGGTGGTGATCGCCGAGCTCGCCGAGTTCACGCATTTCGTGACCCGTCTCAAGATCCTGCCCGCCACAGCCGAGGACGCCTCGCTGATCGAGGCCGAGCGGGTGCGCGGGGCGACCTTCGCGCAGGGGCTTTCCATGCGCGTGCTCTCGCGTGCCTGGCAGATGCTGACGCGCGGGCTTTCCGAGGTCCAGCAGGCGGCAAAGCCCATGCAGGCAGCGGAGATGGTGCTGGTGCGCCTCGCCTATGCCAGCGACCTGCCGACGCCAGACGAGGCGCTGCGCAAGTTGCGCGACGAACCCGCATCCGGCGGAACGTCGGGCGGCGGTCCGGCATCTTCCCCCGGCGGCCCGCCCGAGGGCCCGCGTGCTGCCGCAATAGGCGGCGGCGGACACCTGTCCATGGCGAGCCGCAACCCGGCGCCACGACCAACCCCGATTGTGCAGCCGGAATCCGTTTCCGGCCCGCGTCTGTCGAGCCTCGCCGATGTCGCCACCCTTGCAGCCGAGCGGCGCGACCTGCGGCTGAAATTCGCCATCGAGAACCAGCTCCGGCCGGTGTCGTTCGAGGAAGGGCGCATCGAGATCGCACTGATGCCCGGTGCCTCGGCGGCCCTCGTGCAGGAGCTTCAGAACCGGCTCACCGATTGGACGGGCCGGCGCTGGCTGGTCGCAGTGTCCGGCGAGACCGGCGAAGCCACGATTGCCGAAACGGTGCTGGCCGAGCGCAACGCCTTCGAGACCGGCATCCGGGCCGATCCGCTGGTGGCTGCGGTGCTGGCCAGGTTTCCCGGCGCCTCGATCGTCGACATTCGCTCGCGCGAACCGGAAGACGCCGCTCCGGCGCTGTCGAACGAGGAATATGAAGGCTTGGTCGCCGCGCTCGCGGAAGGGCCGGGTCCGGACGATGAAATCGAGTTTTGAAACGATAAGGAGTCGCCTGTGAAAGATCTGCTCGGCATGATGTCCAAAGTGAAGGAGATGCAGGCCAAGATGGAGCAGCTCCAGCAGGAACTGGAGATGATCGAGGTCGAGGGAGCCGCCGGTGGCGGCATGGTCGGCATCACCCTCACCGCAAAGGGCACGCTGAAGGCCATCCGCATCGACCCCAGCCTGCTCAATCCTCAGGAAGCCGAGATGCTGGAAGACCTCGTGGTCGCCGCTCATGCCGATGCGCGCACCAAGGCGGACCGGCTGGTGCAGGAAAAAACGCAGGCTCTCACCGCCGGTCTTCCGATCCCGCCCGGAATGAAGCTGCCTTTCTGATCGTTTTCACGTTTTTTCCTTCCGGAACCTCGGGAACTCCGGCACCATCCCGCTCCGCTGGCCGCGGAGCCGGCGTGGCCCCGGGAGGAACCAGATGCGAAGCCTGACACGTGCGCTTGCCCTGACGCTGCCGGCCATGGCGGCGCTGCTGCCCATCTCCGCCTCGGCGGGCATCGCGACGGCGCCGCTGGCGTCCGGCCCGGCATTCGCCGGCAGCGCCGTGGTCAAGGTGTATGGCCCCTGTCCACCCGGCTATCATCTCGGACGCGGCGGCCAGCGCTGCTGGCCGAATGGCTGGGCGCCGGTCGAGGAGGTGCCGCGTGGCTTCGTGCCGCCGGGGCCCCGGATCGAGCCGATGCCGCCCGTGCTGGAATGCCCGCCCGGCTATCATCTCGGTCGCGGCCTTCAGCGCTGCTGGCCGAACTGATCGCCTTCAATCCGGCTCTTCGCCCCGCAGAACCCGGCGGATGCCGGCCGCTATCGCTTCGGCATGGAGCGACAGCGGCCCGGCAAGACGGCCATAGAGCACGAACGCCGCCGGCTGTACCAGGCAGCCCAGCGCCAGAGCGCTCGCAAGGGTGACATTCTGCGGCGGGATCTCGCCCCGCTCCACCGCATCGCCCAGCAGCACAGCCAGCGCCTCCACCAGATTGCCCGAGGTCGCCTCCGGCACAGCGCCAAGATGGTCGTGCTGATTCAGCAGCAGATAGGCGAAGAGCGCCGGCTGCTCGTCGAACAACCGGCAGGCGTGGGTGACGATCGCCGCAAGCCGGCTGCGCAGATCAGGAAAGGCCGCGCGTATCTCCCCGATCCTGGCCGCAAGCTCGCCATAACGAGAGAGGAACAGGCTGCGCGCCAGTGCCTCCTTCGAGGGGAAGTGGCGGTAGAGCGCGCCTTCTGCCACCCCCACGGCCTGCGCGATGTCGCGCACCGAGGTGCGGTCGACACCCTTCTCGGCGAAAAGACGCAGCGCCTCGGCCTCTATCCGGGCGCGGGTGGCGGCGCCGTCGCGGCCCCGACCCGCAAGGCGGGCGGTCGTCGGACGATCCGCCACCGATCGGCGGGCCTCCTTCGCCGGGCTCATGTGCCCGCCTCCGCCTGGGGCCGGGTGCGCGCGGCGATCGCCTCCAAGGCGTGGCGGCGGGCGGTGGTGAAGTCCACCTTGCCCGTGCCGAGCATGGGCAGGGTGTCCAGCACCTGCACCTCGGCGGGGATCATCAGTTCCGTCATGCCGACGTCGCGGCCATGGGCCTGCAGCTCGGCCCGAGTAAGATCGTCCGCCGTCGTCATCAGCACGATGCGCTCGCCCTTGCGGGCATCGGGTACCGCCACCGCGACATGCTGGGCGTCCGGGCGCAGGGTCGACACCATCGCGTCGATGGCCGCCAGCGACACCATCTCGCCCGCCACCTTGGCGAACCGCTTGGCCCGGCCGCGAATGGCGACGAAACCGTCGCGGTCGATCGCCACGATGTCGCCGGTGTCGTGCCAGCCATCCTCGGGCGGCTGAAGCTGGCCAGGGTTGTCGACGAAGATGTAGCCCTGCATCACGTTCGGCCCGTGCACGACGAGCCGGCCGCCCTCATCGATGCCCGGCACCGGGTCGAGCCGGTGATCGACCCCCGGCAGCAGCCGGCCGACCGTGCCGGCGCGGTTGAACATCGGGGTGTTCACCGCGATCACGGGCGAACATTCGGTGACGCCGTAGCCCTCCAGGATGCGGTGCCCGAATTTCTCCATCCACACCTTGCGGGTCTCGGCCTTCACCGGCTCCGCGCCGGCGACGACAAAGCGCAGCGAGCGGAAATCATACGGATTCGCCGTCCGGGCATAGCCGGCGAGGAACGTGTCGGTTCCGACGATGGCCGTCGCATTGGTGGCGTAGACCAGTTCCGGGATGATCCGGTAGTGCAGCGGCGAGGGATAGAGATAGGTCTTGAGGCCGGACACCAGCGGCAGCACCAGCCCGCCCGTCAGGCCGAAGGAGTGGAACACCGGCAGCACGTTGAACATGATGTCGGCGGGGGAGAAGTCGATCCTCGCCGAGACCTGCGCGACATTGGTGAGGATGTTGCGATGGCTCAGCACCACGCCTTTGGGCGCGCCCTCCGAGCCCGAGGTGAACAGCACCACCGCGGGATCGTCCGCGCCCGCGGGATGCGCCTTCGAGGGCAGCAGTGCCTTCAGCTTGTCGGCCGTCTTCACGCTGGCGCGGATGTCCTCCACCCAGAGGATACGGACATGGGCCTCCAGCGCCGCCCGTTCCTTTTCCAGCTTGCCCTTCTCGACGAAGGCGCGCGAGGAGATGACCGTTCGGATTTTCGCCATCTGGCAGGCATGGACGAGGTTGGCGGGGCCGGCGGTGTAATTGAGCATCGCCGGGATGCGGCCCTCGCGGTGCAGGCCGAGGATCATGACCGCGACGCCCGCCGCATTGGGCAGCAGCACACCGACCGTTTCGCCCCGCTCGGTCTGCGCCGCCAGCTTGCCGCCGAGTACCTTGGCCCCCATCAGCAGCTTGCGATAGGTGAGCACGGTGCCGAGCGGGTCTTCCACCACCACGCGCCCGCGGCCCAGCCGCTCCGCTACCTCCTCCACCGCCTCATAGACCGTCTGGTTCGTGTGGCTGGTGCGAAAGACGAGGTCCGACATGATGTCGTAGAGCGCCGCGCCAGCCGCCTGCCGGCGCCTGCGGCCGAAGAGATCGGGATCGACCTCGATCTTCACCGGCGGAAGGATGGTGACGCGCACCTTCGGAAACATCCGCTTGCGCGTCTGGTCCGGCGTGAGGCGCGAGAACGGGGTCTGCTCCAGCCCCTCGATGCGCACCGGCACCACCTCCGCGCCGGCCTTCTCCGCGATCATCGCCGAGCCGTCATAGATCTTCATGATGGAGCCGGTGACGGTGATGCGCCCCTCGGGGAAGATCACCAGCGGATCGCCCTCCTTCACCAGCTTGATGAGGTCGCGGGTCGCCAGCGGCCGGGTCGGGTCGAGCGGGAAGGCGCGCACCAGCTTCAGGAACGGCTTCACCCACCAGCGGGTGGCGATGGCGGAATCGATGGCGAAGATCGGATCGTTGTCGAGCAGCGCCATCACGAGCGGCGCATCGAGGAAACTCACATGGTTGATGGCTATGACGGTGCGCCCGCTGGCACCCTTGAGATGCTCGGAGCCTGTCACCTCGACGCGATAGGCGAGACGGAAGACCAGCTTCACCAGGTCACGCAGCACATGGCCGCCAAAGGCCCGCGCCACCAGCACCGCGACGACGAGCGTCGCCACGCCGATGGCGCCTAGCAGGAGCGGCGCGCCGAGCCCGGCGAGCTGGAACAGCGCGATGATGACGGCCCCTACCACCATGAAGGCGGCGTTCAGCACGTTGTTGCCGGCGATCACCCGGGCGCGGCTCGCCTCGTCCGCCTCGGCCTGCACATAGGCGAAGGTCGGCACCACGAACAGGCCGCCCGCCGCGGCAAGGCCGACAAGGCCGATCAGCGCATGGATTCCGAGCCGGCTGGTGAGGAAGGCATACCAGCCGATGGGCTCCGGGCCGGGTTGCGCCGTGCTCATCACCCAGCCGGTATAGACGGCGAAAACGCCGATCAGCACGCCGGCCACCGGCACGATGGCAAGCAATATGCGATCGCCCGACAGCTTGGCGGCAAGGCCGGAACCCAGCGCGACGCCGACGGTGAAGAGGAACAGGAACAGGGTGACGATGCTCTCCGCCCCGCCGATATCCTCTTTCACCAGGGTCGGCAGCAGCGAGAGGATGACCCCCCCCACCAGCCAGAACCAGCTCACCGTGAGCGAGCCGATCCAGGCGGCACGGTTGGCCTTGAGGTCGCGCAGCAGCTCGGCCGTGCCGCGAAAGATGTTGCGGTCGATGACGAGGTCCGGGGCCCGCTCCCCGGTGCGGGGAATGAGGCGGGCAGAGAGCCAACTCACCACGCCGAAGAGGAAGGTGATCGCCGCCACCGTCCAGCGGCTGCCCTCCGCCACCGCCACGCCGCCGGCCACGGTGCCGGCGAGGATGGCGAGGAAGGTCGCGGTCTCGATCAGCGCATTGCCGGTCACGAGCTCCTCGCGCGCCAGATGATCCGGCAGGATGCCGTATTTCAGCGGCCCGAACAGGGCGCTCAGCGTGCCCATCAGGAACAGGCCGGCGAACAGCATCGGCAGGGAATGCAGCACGAAGCCGACCGAGGCGAGAAGCACCACCCAGATCTCGACGAATTTCAGCCGCCGCGCGATCAGCGCCTTGTCGTAGCGGTCGGAAAGCTGGCCGCCGAGGCTGGAGAAGAGGAAGAAGGGCAGGATGAAGAGCGCGCCGGCGAAGGTGACGAGCGCACCGCCATTCTCCTGGCCGATCCTGTAGAGGATCAGCAGGGCAAGCGCGTTCTTCACGAAATTGTCGTTGAAGGCGCTGAAGAACTGGCACCAGAACAAAGGTGCGAAACGGCGCGCGACCATAAGCCGGGTGAACATGGCGCTTCCTCCATCATCCGGGTCTTCTCGCCCGAATTCAAATGAGTGAACGATCACTCACATAAAATCGAACGCGCCGCCTGTCAAACCCGCCGGGTGCTCCGGCCGCCCCGCGGTTGCGCCGGCCGCCGGGCCGGCCTAGATGGCATGGACGGATGCGTTGCCAATCCTGCCGAGGGCCGATCTGCTGAAGGCCAATCCTGCTGAAGGGACGCCGAATGATCCGATTCCTGCTGCGCTTCATCGGCCTCTGGCTGCTTGCCGGCGGCTTTGTCGCGCTGGTGGTTGATGGCACGCGCTCGATTGCCTCATCCGAACTGGTGATGACCGGGCTTGGGGAAGCGTGGTTCGCCCTCAACGCCTCTTCGCTTACCCGTATCCAGCACGCGGTCGAGACCGGGTTGTCGCCGCGCATCTGGGACTATGTCGGCGTGCCGGTACTGATGACGCCGCTCGCTGCCTCCCTCGCCGTGCTCGGCATCCTGCTTCTGTTGCTCGGCCGCACGCCGCGCGAAAAAGTGACGGTCCTGCGCTGACCGGATCACGCCGCCGGCTCCCCGGCTCTGGCGCGAAAGCGGCGCGATGCCCACATTACCGGCCAGAAACGCGAGGAGCTGCGAATGTTCTTCTTCAAGAAGTCCCTCGACATCCCGAGCCCGGCCGAGGCGCTGCCCGGCCGCTCCACGCCCCTGCCCACGGCCGAGCGGCATTTCGTGAACGGCAATCCGCTCAAGGGGCCCTACCCCGACGGCTACGAGACCGCGATCTTTGCACTCGGCTGCTTCTGGGGTGCGGAGCGCAAGTTCTGGAAGGTGCCGGGCGTGTGGGTTACCGCGGTCGGCTACATCAACGGGCCGACCCCGAATCCGACCTACCAGGAGGTCTGCACCGGCCGCACCGGCCATACCGAAGCGGTGCTGGTGGTTTTCGATCCGGCCAGGATCAGCTTTGCCGAATTGCTGAAGGTGTTCTGGGAGAACCACGACCCGACGCAGGGCATGCAACAGGGCAATGATGTCGGCACGCAATACCGCTCCGGTATCTATGTCACTACGCCCGGACAGCGTGCCGAGGCCGAGGCGAGCCGCGCCACCTATGAAGCGGCCCTGAAGGCGGAGGGCTTCCCCCCGATCACCACCGAGATCGTGGAGGCCCCGACCTTCTATTTCGCCGAGGATTACCACCAGCAATATCTGCAGAAGAACCCGAGCGGCTATTGCGGGCTTGGCGGCACCGGAGTCTCGTGCCCCGGCGGGGTCGGCGTATCGGCCTGAGCGGCCGCATGGTGAGCTCTTGCCTCGCCTTACGCTACGTCGCGCCTCTTGAACGGTGCGGCGCAGCATGGCACCCATGGTCCCTGACGATCAGTGGGAGCCATGCCTTTGGAAAAGCTCATCGAGCGCTTCATCTTCATCAGCCGATGGTTGATGGCCCCCTTCTATGTGGGTCTCGTCATCGCCCTTGTGGTGCTGGTGTTCAAGTTCGGCGTGGAGCTGTTCCACTTCGTCACCCACGCGATGGGGTCGTCGGAAACGGACATCATCCTCGGCATCCTGGCGCTGATCGATCTCACCTTTACCGGCAGCCTCGTCATCATCGTCATCTTCTCCGGCTACGAGAATTTCGTCTCGCGCATTGACACCGCCGGCCATTCCGAGTGGCCGGAATGGATGACGAAGGTCGATTTCGCCGGGCTCAAGCAGAAGCTCCTCGCCTCGATCGTCGCGATCTCGGCCATCGCGCTGCTCAAGGCGTTCATGAACCTCGACAAGGGCGTCGACGAGAAGCAGTTGTTCTGGCTCGTCGTCATCCACATCGTCTTCGTCGTCTCCGGCATCGTGCTCGCCTGGACCGACCGGATCGCCGACAAGGGGCATGACACGCCGAAGGAGACGAATGACGACGCCAATAACAAAATGAGCGGGCAGGGACATTGAACGGATTTTCTCGTGGATTTTCGCATTGCACGAGATTTCATGGTAGTCTAGTCGATGAGCAGGACAGGCCGTGAACCCCGCCGGCCGCGCACGGACACCACATGACGACGAGCGAGCAGACCCGCGGCACGGATGCGGCGGAGCGGAATCCTTCCGAGCGGAACGGCGCCCGCATGGAGCCGCTCGCGCGGCTTCCTGTGTTCTTTGCGCTGGCCGGTCGTCGCGTCGTGCTCGCCGGAGGATCGGATGCGGCTGCGTGGAAGGCGGAGCTTCTCTCCGCCTCCGGCGCCGAGGTGGCGCTTTATGCCGCCGATCCCTGCCCGGACCTTCTGGCCCTGATCGCCACCCCGCCGGGCGGCCCCATTCGCCACATATCCCGCGACTGGACGCCGGATGACCTGCGTGGTGCCGCGCTCGCCATTGGCGACTTTCCCGATGACGACGATGCCGCCCGATTCGCCGCCGCCGCCCGCGCCGCCGGAGTACCGGTGAATGTGATCGACAAGCCGGATTTCTGCGACTTCGCGTTCGGCGCCATCGTCAACCGCTCGCCGCTGGTCATCGGCATCTCGACCGACGGCGCTGCTCCGGTCTTCGGGCAGGCGGTGCGCGCAAAGATCGAGGCGGTGATTCCCCGTGGCTTTCGCGCCTGGGCCGACGCCGCGCGAAGCTGGCGCCCGTCGGTCGCCGCGCTCGGCCTCTCCTATCACGGCCGCCGCCGCTTCTGGGAGCGCTTCACCGCGCGTGCGCTGGCCGCGCCCGACATCGAGCCCGCGCTCGCGCTGCGCGAGTCACTGCTCGCCGGCGCGGAAAGCGAGCGCACCGGCATCGAGAAAGGCTCCGTCACGCTGGTCGGTGCCGGTCCCGGCGATCCCGAACTGCTGACGCTGAAGGCCGTGCGCGTGCTGCAGGCGGCCGATGTCGTGCTCTATGACGATCTCATCGCCCCCGCCATTCTCGATGTCGCCCGTCGCGAGGCGAAGAAGATGCTGGTCGGCAAGACCGGCTACCGCCCCTCCTGCAAGCAGGACGACATCAATGCGCTGATGATCTCGCTGGCCCGGCAGGGCAAGCGCGTGGTGCGGCTGAAGGGCGGCGATCCCATGATCTTCGGACGTGCCGGCGAGGAAATCGCCGCCGCCCGCGCCGCCAGCCTCGCCGTCGAGGTGGTGCCCGGAATCTCGGCCGGACAGGGCGCGGCCAGCCGGATGGCGGTGTCGCTGACCCATCGCGATCATGCGCGCCGGCTGCAATTCATCACCGCCCATGCCCGCGACGGCAAGCTGCCGCGCGACCTGCACTGGGCGGCGCTGGCGGATCCCGCCGCGACCACGGTGGTCTACATGCCCCAACGCACCTGGGCCGAGCTGGCGGACAAGGCGATGTCGGCGGGGTTGGATCCCGTCACGCCGGCCATCGCGATCTTCTCCGCGACCCGGCCGGAGGAGCGGCAGGTCTTCGCGACGGTCGGCACGCTCGCGCCGGCGCTGGAAGACGCCGTAAAGGCCGGGGCGGAGGGCCCCTGCCTCATCCTGTTCGGCCATGCGCTGGGGGAAGCCGACGCCCGCGAACAGGCGCTCGAAGACGCCCTCACCGACGAGGCCCTCGCCTGCGTCACGCTGGCGGACCGGACCGCGACGGCCTGAGCCTGCCCGGCCTGCGAGCCGAAACGTTCAGCCGATCGCAGCCAGTCGCGCCTCGAGGCGCTCATAGAGCGGGTTCTCGGCGGCGAACACATAATCCAGCGGACCGACCGAAACCGTCGCAGCACCCTTCCCGCGCAGAAACACGGCGAGTTCATGGAGCGTGTCGGGCGGGCAATGCAGCGTGACCATGCCGGACGAGGTCGGCGCGCCGAACGGCGCCACCGCTCGGAAACGGCTCGCGGCCTCCGCCACCACATCGGAATCGCAGGCCGAAAACCGCGTCTTCACCTCCCGCATGGTGGCGGCGCGCTTGGCGGCCGTCACCCGGTCCAGCAGCGCCCGGACCGCGGCACGCGCATCGGGGTTCCAGTCCGCGTTCAGCGAAGCGACGAGATTTGCCTCGGAGCGCAGCATCACACCGTCCTCCACCACCTTCAGGGCATTGGCCGCCAGCGTCGAGCCGGTGGTGGTGATGTCGACGATCAGCTCGGCGGTGCCGGCCGCCGGCGTGCCTTCCGTGGCGCCCAGGCTCTCGACGATCCGGTAGTCGGTGATGCCGTGGCGGGCGAAGAAGCGCTGGGTGAGGTTCAGATATTTGGTCGCGACCCGCATCCGCCGGCCGCGGCTGGCGTGGAAATGGGTGGCGACATCGTCGAGGTCGCGCATGGTGCGCACGTCGATCCAGGCTTGCGGCACCGCGACCACGACATTGGCGTGGCCGAATCCCAGCCCTTCAACCAGCAGCACCTTGGAATCCGCGTCGGGGATGCCCTCGCGCACCAGATCCTCGCCGGTGACGCCGAGATGCACCTGCCCCACCGCAAGCTGGGTCGCGATTTCGGAGGCGGACAGATAGGCCACCTCCACGCCGGCGACGCCGGACATGGTGCCCCGATAATCCCGCGCCCCACGCGACTGCGAGAGCGACATGCCCGCGCGCGCAAAGAAGGCGGAGGCGTTCTCCTGAAGCCGGCCCTTGGAGGGAACAGCGACGATCAAAGCAGACGAACTCATCGGGCGGCCTCCAGCGCCGCAAGCCGCGCGGGCCACACGGCGAAGCCAACGGCGGGAATGGCGGAAGCGGCGCCGAGGCGGGCCAGCAACCCGTCATAGCGGCCGCCGGCGACCAGTGGCGGCTCGACATCGGCGCTCGTGCCGCTCATCGGGTGCAGCTCGAACACCATGCCGGTGTAATAGTCGAGCGGCCGGCCGAAGGCGGCGGCGAAGCGCACGCGACCGACATCGACGCCCTGCGCGGCGAGGAAATGGGTGCGCTGTTCGAAGCTGTCGAGCGCCGCTCCGAGATCGAGCCCCGCCTCCCGGGCCAGCGCGCGCAGCCGGGCCGCGGCACCATCGGGTTCGCCCTCGATGGCAAGCCAGCCTTCCAGCACCGCGACGGTCTCGGACGGCAGGCCCTCGGCGGCCCCGGAGGCCGCCTGCTCCAGAAAGCGCTCGGCAATCTCGGAGACGGTGCGGCCGGCGACGGTCGAGATGCCAGCGATGGAGAGCAGGTCGGTCACGAGGGCATGCGCCGCCTCCGGGTCCGAGCCGGCCAGTGCGGAGAGCACGCCGGCATGGCCGGAGACGCCGTTCGCATCCGGCTTGTGCCGCAGCGCTGCGAGGTCCGCACCGAGATCGCCGGCTCGCGCGAAATCCTTGGTCAGGCGGCGGCGCCAGCCCGGCGGCAAAGCGAGAGCTTCCATCAGAGCGGCGAAAAGGCCGACATCGCCGAGGCGGATGACCGGATCCACCACGCCCCACAGCGCCGCCGTCTCAAGCCCGAGCGCCATCACCTCAGCGTCCGCCGCCTCGCGATCAGTGCGACCGAAGGATTCGAGCCCGCCCTGCAGAAACTCCCCTCCCGGCGCGTTGGACCGGAATACCGGACCGAGATAGGCAAAATCCGCCGGCACCGCCGCGCCACTCTCCAGATAGTGCCGGCAGACCGGAAGCGTGATGTCCGGCCGCAGGCACAGCTCATGGCCCTCGGCGTCGGAGGTGAGGAACATGAGCCTGCGCAGTTCCTCGCCCGACAGGTCGAGAAAGGCATCGGCCGGTTGCAGCACCGGAGGCTCCACCCGCGCGAAGCCGGCGCGGGCATAAAGGGCCATCAACTCGTCGAGCCGCGAAAGGCCGGCGGCCGGGGAAGAGAGGGGGGCGGTCACGCTCAATTCCTTATTCTCTTTGCCGCCCGGCACGCGATCAGCCGGGCGTCGGGCGGACGGCGCCTTCTAGCAGAAGCCGGCGGTGCGGGTCCATAAAGCGCGGATAACACGGCCTGCGGCAGGCCGGGCCTGCCGGCGCGCCGCATGTCTTCAGCCGAAATCGTGCCGGGCAAGAACCTCGCGCACCTTCTCGACCAGTTCGCTCTCCCGGCAGGAGAACTGCGCCGGCCGGGCCTCGCGCCATTCCGCATTGTCGGTGATCGCCTCGGCCGCCTTCGCACCTTCGATCAGGTCCTTGATCTGGACCTCCCCCGCCTCGCGCTCGTTCGAGCCCTGGATGACGACGCAGGGTGCGCCCCGCTTGTCGGCATATTTCATCTGGTTGCCGATGTTCTTCGGGTTGCCGAGATACATCTCGGCACGGATTCCGGCACTGCGGAGCCGGCTTACCATCGTCATGTAGTCGGCGACGCGGTCGCGATCCATCACTAGCACGACCACCGGGCCGGCGATGGCTTTGCTGCCCAGCTTGCCCAGCGTGGTGAGTGCCGCGGCAAGGCGCGAGACGCCGATGGAAAAACCGGTCGCCGGCACCGGCTCGGAGCGGAACCGCCCCACGAGCCCGTCATAGCGCCCACCGCCGCCCACCGATCCGAACCGCACGGGGCGGCCCTTCTCGTCCTTCACCTCGAAGGTGAGCTCGGCCTCGAAGACCGGGCCGGTGTAATATTCGAGGCCGCGGACGACGGACGGATCGATCTTTACCCGGTCGGCGTAGCCGGCAGCGGCAACGAGGCTACCGATCTCGGCGAGCTCCGCGCTGCCCGCGGCGAAGGCGGCGTTGTCGATGCCGCTCGCCCCGCCGGGTTGCAGCATGGCAAGCACCATCTCGCTCTGCGCGCCGTCCAGTCCCGCACCCTTGGTGAAATCGCCGCTCTTGGCCGCCGGGTTCTCCCAGCGACCCTCGCCAAGCAGATCCCGCACGCCCTCGATGCCGACCTTGTCGAACTTGTCGATGGCGCGCAGCACGGTGAGGCGACGGCCAGCATTCTCCTCGCCGCCGAGGCCGATCGCCTCCAGCACGCCGTCCAGCACCTTGCGGTTGTTCACCTTGATGACGTACTGGCCGTTGAGGCCCAGCGCGTCGAGCGTGTCGGCCATCATCATGCAGATCTCGGCATCGGCGGCGACGGTGGGGGCACCCACCGTGTCGGCGTCGAACTGCATGAACTGGCGGAAGCGGCCCGGACCCGGCTTCTCATTGCGGAACACCCATCCCGCCCGGTAGGAACGGAAAGGCTTGGCCAGCGCGTCGAAATGTTCCGCGACATGGCGGGCGAGCGGAGCCGTCAGGTCATAGCGCAGCGACAGCCACTGCTCATCATCGTCCTGAAAGGAGAAGACGCCCTCATTCGGGCGGTCCTGATCGGGAAGAAACTTGCCGAGCGCGTCGGTGTATTCGATGAAGGGCGTTTCCAGCGCTTCGAAACCATAGAGCTCATAGACCCGGCGGATGGTTTCCAGCATCTCGCGGGTGGCGGCGAGTTCCGTCTCGCCGCGATCGGCGAGCCCGCGCGGCAGCCGGGCCTTCAGTCGGTTGATCTTGTCCTTGGCCATGATGCGCGCCGTTCCTGCAATGTCAGTCGTTGCGCGCGGTTTAGAGGATGGGCGACGGTGCGGCAATGGCTTCGGGCGCCATGGGCGGCCCGAAGCCGGCCGTTGAAAGCTCCGTTGCGCCGCTCAGGGCTTCATCCCGGCCGCAAGGCGCGCCTCGATCGCCTCCAGCACCGGGGAGAGATCGGCAATGGTGTCGATGACGAAATGCGCCCCCGCCCGCATCAGGCGGTCGCTCGCCCGCGCACGCAAGGCGGCGCGCTCATCGGCGGGCAGGCGGTCGAGTTCGGCCTTGGAAAGCCCGGCAGCGTTGCCCGAGAGCGCGAGGCCGACGGTCCACGTCCCCGCGGCAAGCCCCTCGGCGATGCCCGGCTCGGTATCGTCCAGCTTCACGCAATGCTCGGGCGGCCACACGCCGATATCGGCGAAGGTGCGGTACATCATCAACGGGCTGGGTCGGCCCGCCGCGAGATCGCCCGCACACACCACATTGTCCGGGCTATAGCCGGCGGCCGCGGCCAGCGGCATCAGCCGTTCCATGATCGGGCGGGTATAGCCGGTGGTGGAGCCGATCTTCATGCCCCGCGCGCGGGCGGCACCGACCACGTCGAGCAGGCCGGGAACGAGGTCGGCATGCTCGGCGATGACCTCGACGTTCAGAGGCTCGAAGATGGCGAGAACCTTGTCGACATCGGCCTCCGTCGGCGCTGAGCCGTGCGCGTCCTGCCAGCGGGCGGAAATGGCCGGCGCATAGAGCAGAGCCGCCACATGGTCGCGCTTGGGCAGGCCCATGGGGCCCCTCGCCTCGTCGATGGAGATCGTCACCCCGACGCGCGAGAACGCTTCGACAAAGGCGCCCATCGGGGCACGAGAGCCGAAATCGACGGCGGTACCGGCCCAATCCAGGATCAGCGCTTTCAAGGCCATGGCAGTCGGCTCCCTTGCGAGGCGGGGGTCAGCAGGTGGAACGGTATCAGTCGAACAATTCGGCCACGGCCTCCTCGGCAATGGCGAAGCCGGTGGAGGCGCC
Source organism: Ancylobacter crimeensis (assembly GCF_023016805.1). Lineage (GTDB taxonomy): Bacteria > Pseudomonadota > Alphaproteobacteria > Rhizobiales > Xanthobacteraceae > Ancylobacter > Ancylobacter crimeensis. The sequence continues at coordinate 343,845 of NZ_JALKCH010000002.1, read as the reverse complement.
GGTTCCGCTCGTCACGACCACGAGGCGGATCGCGGGGTCGGGCCGGTCGATGAAGGCGAGCCGATCGTCGGCGGAGGCGTAGGTCCCGATCCAGCGCTCGACGACGCGAGGCGTTCGACCGAACAGCGCCCGATATTCGTCGAGGATGAGGTCATCGACGTGCTCGGGCGCGAAGGGATCGGGCGTCGCGTCATAGTGGTGGCTGTCGCCCACCACGAGCGAACCATCGGCCGACTGCACGACGATAAGATGAACGCCATTGGCGAGATGCTCCGCCTGCTCCGCGGCAAGGCGCGCCTTGAGGGCGGCGGCTTCGGGCAGTTCCGCATAACCGAGATAGCGGCCGAGCGAGAGATCGGTCATCACCGAGCCCGGCAGCGTACCGATGCCCGGATCCGTCACGCGCAGCATGTGCAGCTTGCAACGCGTCAGCCTGTAGGGCTCGAAGCGCCCTTCCAGCAGACTGTGGAAATCATCGCCCGGGCAGACCGCGATGCGCGTCGCACGGATCGGGCCGGCGGAGGTCTCGACCTTCCCGGGCTCGACGCCGTTGACCGCTGTGAGACGACGGAACGCTACCCCCTGCCCGGCGAGCCACGCAGCCAGCTTGGGAATGGCGTCGCGCGATTCGACCCGCAAGTCGTGCGGGCTCCACAGAGCACCGGACAGATCGCCATTGAGCGCGGGAAGCCGGGTCCGGGCCTCGTCCGGGGTGAGAAGCGCGCAGCCCTCCCCCATTTCGGTTGCCATGAAGGCATCCAGCACCGGGACGGCCTCGGGACGGCGCACCGCGACCAAGAGGCCGCGATGGACCACCTCGATACCGGCCTTGGGTGCGATCTCGGCCCAGATGTCGCGCGAGCGCATCGCCCGGCGCCAGCATTCGCCGCGTTGCTGGCCGGTAACGGTGACGAAGCCGAAATTGCGGATCGAGGCGCCATTGGCGCGGGCGTCGCGGTCGATGACGACCACTTTCAACCCGCGCCGGACGGCTGCCAGCGCATGACCAAGGCCGACGACACCGGCGCCGACGACGGCGAGGTCATAGCTGTCGGAGGTGACGGACGTCATGGCCAGGCTCCGCAAGTCACCGGAAACCCGCGGCGGGGATGGCGGGTTCGGCAGGCATCTCGATGGCGCCTGCTTACCTGCTTCGCGCCGGCGCTGCCAGCACGACCTTTGCGCAGCACTGCCGATGTTTCAGGCGGTCAGCCCTTCAGCGCCGCCGCCAGCACGTCGGCGAGCGGCGTGGTGGGCCGGCCGATGAGGTGGCTCAGGGTATGGCTCTCGTCGAACAGGCCACCCTTCGCCGCGCCGGCATCCGAGGTGGCGAGCAGTTCAGCGACGGATGCAGGCAGGCCGACGCCGATAAGGAAGGCGCGGTAATCCGCCTCGTCCATGTCGCGATACGCCACGGCCTTGCCGGATGCCTGCGTCAATGCCGCCGCCCATCCGGCCATGGTGAAGGCCTCGTCCGCCGCAAGTTCATAGACCTTGCCAGCATGCCCCTCGCCTGCCAGCACCGTCGCGGCGGCAGCGGCATAGTCGGCGCGGGCGGCGGCGGCGATACGTCCCTCGCCCGCGGCCCCGGCGATCGCCCCATGCTCCAGCGCGGAGGGGATGAACCCGTTATAGTTCTCAGCATACCAGCCATTGCGCAACAGGACGTGCGGAAGACCGGAGGCGGCGAGCATGCGCTCGGTCTCGACATGCTCGGCCCTCAAGGGCAGCGGCGAGGTGTCGGCATGGAGCAGGCTGGTATAGGCGACAAGGCCAACGCCGGCCGCCTTCGCCGCATTGATGACGTTGGCGTGCTGGGTCGCCCGTTCGCCAATGGCGTTGGACGAGATGAGCAGCAGGCGGTCGATGCCGTCAAAGGCGGCGGCCAGCGTCTCCGGCTTCTCATAGTCCACCGCCCGGGCTTCGATGCCCTGCGCGCCGAGATCGCCCGCCGCTTCGGGACGACGCAGGCCGGCGACGATGCGCGCCGGATCGACCGTCCGAGCCAAGTTTGCGACGACGAGCCGGCCAAGCTGGCCGGTCGCGCCCGTCACGAGGATCCTCGGTTCGCTCGCCATGAATGTTCTCCTTCTTTCGTCTCTGCGGTGATGCTGGTCTACAATAGAGACCGTATCGCCACGCCGAAAGACGGCACATTGGTCTGCGCTGGTTACCCGGAGGGAACCATGCGGTCACGGGCAACCTTGCAGGGGCTTGGCCGGGTCAGGAGAGCACCACGACCTTCGAACCCACCGGGACGCGGCCATAGAGGTCGATGATGTCCTGGTTGATGAAGCGGACGCAGCCGGACGACACCATGGTTCCGATGGTCTCCGGCTCGGTGGTGCCGTGCAGGCGATAGAAGGTGTCGCGTCCGTCGCGATAGAGATAGAGTGCGCGGGGGCCGAGCGGATTGTTCGCGCCCCCAGCCATGCCGCCGGCATAGGGTCCGTAGCGCTCCGGCTCGCGGCGGATCATGTCGGGGGTGGGCGTCCAGCGCGGCCATTGCGCCTTGCGCCCGATGGTCGCCGTGCCCTGGAAATTGAATGCCTCCTCACGCCCGACGCCGACCCCGTAACGGATCGCCCGACCGCCGCCGCGGATCACATAGGCATGGCGATCAGCGATATCGACCACGACCGTTCCTGCCGGATAGGGACTGGAATAATCGACCTCCCGGCGCAGAAAGCGCGGGTCGATCTGCGAGATATCCACGGCCGGCACCGGGAAGGGCTCGGTGGTGATGGCCCCGTACATGACGCTGTAAGGCGTGGAGAAGCCGGTGTCGGTGCCGAAGAGGCTGGAGCGCTCCGAGGTCGCGCAGCCCGCCAGCACGAAGGGAGCCCCTAAAACGAAAGTCCGTCGCCCGATCAACTGTATGCCTCCATGACTTGATTCCGGCCGCACAGGAATGGGGGTGATCGCGCGCGTCCTGTCCATCCGTTATGACGCGAACGTTATCAGAACCTTGCCGCCGCGACGCTTCTGTCCCGGGGTGTGTCGTTCGGGCCAGCCTGCCCCGATGTGCGAACGGGCACGGGCGTTGCAGGCGGGAAGGTGGGGTGCTCTGCTTTGCTCCTCCGTCCGTTCCATTGAGTCCAACCCTCATCGAGCCCCTTTCATGTCCGAGCTGCGTACCCTGTATCCCGACATCGAGCCTTACGAATCCGGTTGGCTCGATGTCGGCGACGGCCATCACATCTATTACGAGCGCTGCGGTACGCCGAGCGCCAAGCCAGCCGTGTTCCTGCATGGCGGGCCCGGCGCGGGCTGCTCGGTTTCGCACCGCTCCCTGTTCGACCCCGCCCGCTACGATGTCCTGCTGTTCGACCAGCGCGGCTCCGGCCGTTCTCGGCCCTATGCCGACCTCACGGCCAACACGACGTGGGATCTGGTCGCCGACATCGAGCGGCTGCGCACGAAGATCGGTGTCGAGAGATGGCTGGTCTTCGGCGGATCATGGGGTTCGACCCTCGCTCTCGCCTATAGCGAGACGCATCCCGAGCGCGTGAGCGAACTCATCCTGCGGGGGGTCTATACGGTGACGAAGGCGGAGCTGGCCTGGTACTACCAGTTCGGCGTTTCCGAGATGTTCCCCGACAAATGGGAGCGCTTCCTCGCCCCCATTCCGGAGGCGGAGCGCGAAGACCTCATCGCCGCCTATCGTCGCCGACTGACCGGGGAAGATACGGTCGCGCAGTTGGAGGCAGCCAAGGCCTGGACCATCTGGGAAGGCGAGACCATTACCCTGCTGCCGAACGAAGCGATCTCCACCCATCATTCCGATGCGCATTACGCGCTCGCCTTCGCGCGCATCGAAAACCATTTCTTCGTGCATGGTTGCTGGCTCAAGGAGCGGCAATTGCTCGACAATGCCGGGCGCCTCGCCGGCATTCCCGGCGTGATCGTGCAGGGGCGGTACGACATGCCCTGCCCGGCGCGCTATGCGTGGGAACTACACAAGGCCTGGCCCGGCTCGGAACTGCACCTCATCGAAGGCGCCGGCCATGCCTATAGCGAGCCCGGTATTCTCGACCGGCTGATCCGCGCGACCGACCAGTTCGCCGGCTGAGCGGCGGCACGCCTAAGGCGTTGCCGCCACCGGCGCGGGCATCGCACCGATCTGCGCCGCAGCACCGTGCGTTACCGTGCCGCGCGCAGCCTGTGCATGGCGGATCGGCAGGCCGGCTGCGGCGAGATCGGTCCGCACCCGCTTGGCGATCGAGGGATCGGGAAAGAAGCGGGCGACCATCACGTCGGTATCGCTCGCCCAATCGGGCGCGAGCGCGACGAGGCGCTGCAGATCCTGCGTCGCACTGTCGTCGTCCCCGGCGATATGGCTCGCCAATGCCCGGGCAAGCAGGCCCGGTGCATAGCCCTCGCCGATGAGGTGGTCGGCCGCCGCCGTCGCCGCAGCGACGTCGCCGCGCAGATAGGCCGCAATCACCCGGTGAAAGTCGATGGAGGGAGGCGAGCCGGGCGCGATCATCTTCGCGCTGGTCAGCAGGGCTTCGCCCCGGTCGAGTTCGCCATAGGCGACGAGGCGCCCGCCCACGCCGGCACTGATGTCGACATCGTAGGGATTAAGTTCGAGGGCCGCATCACCGGCGGCGATCGCGGGCCCACGTTCGCCGCGGAAGAAGTGGACGTCCATCAGCACCCGGCGCGCATAAGCGCTGGTCGGGGCGAGATCCACCGCCTGCTCGGCCGCAGCCAGCGCCCGGTTGAGCGCCGGCGTGTCGGTGCGTGCGTTCGCACCGTTGCGGACCTCGTCGAGATAGAGTTCGGCCAGCACCGAGAAACCGACCGAGAAGCCGGGATCATCCCCCACCGCCCGCTCCAGGCAGTCCCGGGCACGGGCATGGTCGGCGGGAATGTAGGAGCGCCAGTAATTATAGGCGACGAGAATGCAGCCATAGGGCCCGACAGCCTCAAGCGGCGCATTGGCTGCCGCGATGCGCGCGCGGGCGCGAGCCTGGATAATGCCGTAAGGCTCGGCAATGGCCACCATGATGTCGCGCACCAGCGCGATCTCGGTCGCGGTCGGATCGTTGCCCCGCCGCAGGCTCTCGAACTCGCGCGACCATACGATGGTGCCATCGCACACATCTGCAAGGCGCAGCAGGACCGCGACGCTGCCGTCATCGTGGTTTTCCACGAGACCGCCGAGCGAGAAAGCAGAGGAGAGACGCCCTTCGCCATCGCCGCAATTGACCGACGGACGCACTTCGGGACTCGCCAGGACGTCCAGAAGATCGAACCGTGCCAGAGCATCGCGGACCCGCGTCTCGATCGCCCGGGCGTCGAACTCGCCTGCCGGTATTGCGACGCCTCCATGCTCGGCCGGTGTCGAACCGCCGGTGGCCTCGAAAGGCAACACCTCGACCATCGGTATGCCGAGCCGGTTGGTCCGCTCCAGGGGATGCTGCAACGCCGCGCCGACCAGCAGCGCACGCCAGCCCGCAGGATCCAGCCCCTCCATCAGCCCGGCTAGGCCGACCACCAGCGCGAAGACGACGACGAAGCCGAGCATGATCCAGCTTCGGGAATGCCGGCGGCCATTTTCGGGATCCGCGCGGGGCGGCACGGTGTCGGCCGCGACGGGAGGAGCGCCGCTCTCCGGAAGCAGAGGCGCGACAAAAGGCGCAGCACCGGGCTCAGGCGCAACCGTTCCGTCCTCGACCTCGCCTTGTACAGCCGGCGTCGCATCGGCGTGGCGCAGAAGGAACTGGGGGACATAACTGCCGCGCGGCACCAGAATTGTGATCTCGTCCGTCGCGCCGTTCCCCGCGTAGTAACGCTCCAGAGCCCGGCGCAGACGGGTCGCCTCGACCCGGACGATGGGATCGGCCTGCGGGTCGAAGGACGGATCGCGGCCGAGCGCTTCCACCGCGATCGTGTAGCCCTTGATGGCCTCCTGCCGCCCTTCCAGCCGTGCCTCGACGACAAAGCGCAGGATGTTGGACAGCTGGGGCGAGGAACGCAGCTCTTCCGAATCGAGGACGCGCACGAGTGCGGCACGCACCGCCTCGGAGGAAGGCGTGCCTTGCTCGGCCTCGGCGAGACCGGCTTCCGGGAAGGCGGGCTCGGCTGTGTCGGCGTCGGCCACGTGTACGTCCTGCTCGTCGGTCCTGCGGAACTCCTCGGCGAGCTCCGTTTTCTGCCTCGTGAATCACCCGCCCCCGATGCGATCCCGCCACATCATAGCCGATGACGTTAGGTGAATGTAGCAATCATGGGGCGACTTGATGGCGGATCACTACCCTTTGCCATTCTGCACAGGGGAAATATGGGGCAAGGCCAGGCATCCCTAGAAGCGAACACGATGAAGCCATCACTTTTTCTCGTGTGCTCCTGCAGCATCGCCTATTGTACATGAAGCTCGCGGGTCTTGATGCCGCCCGCCCCCCGACCGGAGACCCGCCATGTCCGTTGCCTATGATTTCGACAGCGTCAGCGAAGCTGCGCCGAACGACCTTGAAGCCTTCTGGATGGGCTTCACCGCCAACCGAGCCTTCAAGCGCCGCCCGCGCATGGTCTCGCGCGCCAAGGACATGCACTACTACACCCCGGAAGGACGCCCGATCCTCGACGGCTCGGCCGGCCTGTGGTGCTCCAATGCCGGCCACAATCGCGATCCCATCGTACAGGCGATCCAGAAGCAGGCGGCGGAGATGGACTTCGCGCCGACCTTCCAGTTCGGCCACCCTCTCGCGTTCAAGGCCGCCTCCCGCATCGCCGAGCTCGCGCCGGGCGATCTGGACCACGTTTTCTTCTGCAATTCCGGCTCGGAAGCCGGCGATACCGCGCTGAAGATCGCGCTTGCCTACAACGTCGCCCGTGGTCAGGCCACCCGCACCCGGCTGATCGGCCGCGAACGCGGCTACCATGGCGTCGGCTTCGGCGGCATCTCGGTCGGCGGCATCTCGCCCAACCGCCGCTTCTTCGGCAGCCTGCTGCCCGGCATCGACCATCTTCCCCACACCTATGATCGTGAGAAGCAGGCCTTCTCCAAGGGCGAGCCGGAATGGGGAGCGGAGCGCGCCGAGGCGCTGGAGGGTCTGGTCGCGCTGCATGACGCGCAGACCATCGCCGCCGTCATCGTCGAGCCCATGGCCGGTTCCACCGGCGGCCTGCCCGCGCCGAAGGGCTATCTCAAGCGCCTGCGCGAGATCTGCGACAAATACGGCATTCTGCTTATCTTCGACGAGGTCATCACCGGCTTCGGCCGTCTCGGCACGCCCTTCGCCGCCGAGCGCTACGGCGTCGTTCCGGACATGATCACCTTTGCCAAAGGCGTGACGTCGGGCGCGGTGCCGATGGGTGGCGTGATCGTGCGCAAGCACATCCACGACGCCTTCATGAATGGCCCCGACCATGTGATCGAGCTGTTCCACGGCTACACCTATTCCGGCCATCCGCTGGCCTGCGCCGCCTCCCTGGCGACGCTGGACGTCTACCGCAACGAAGGACTGTTCGAGCGCGCCAAGGCGCTTGAGCCGACCTTCGCCGATGCGGTGATGACGCTGAAGGACAAGCCGGGCGTGCTCGACATCCGCACCGTCGGCCTCGTTGCCGCCATCGACATGGCGCCAAAGGCCGATGGTCCCGGAAAGCGCGGCTACGAGGCGATGGAGACCGCCTTCCATGACGAAGGGCTGATGTTCCGCGTGACCGGCGACACCATCGCGGTAAGCCCGCCGCTCATCATCTCCGACTCGCAGGTGGGTGAGCTGGTCGAGAAGATCGGCAACACCATCGACGCGGTGATGTGAGGCCGGCACGGCCTTGCGACAGCAGAACGAGGCCCGGCCACAGCGCCGGGCCTTTTTCATTGGGCGCCGGCGCGTGAGCGGCACTGGCCTCGCCGCCGCACCGCGACTATGGATCGCCGATGCGCTCCTTCCCGTCCCCGCTGCCGATCGACGCCGTGCTGCCCGCGCTCTGCGCGCGTCTGGCCACGCAGACCAATGCCGTCCTCGTCGCCCCGCCCGGCGCGGGCAAGACGACACGCGTGCCGCTGGCCCTGCTCGACGAGCCATGGATGGAAGGCCGCCGCATTCTCGTGCTGGAACCGCGCCGCCTTGCCGCCCGGGCGGCGGCGGACCGCATGGCGATGACGCTCGGCGAAAGCACCGGCGAGACGGTCGGCTATCGCGTGCGCTTCGGCTCGAAAATATCGCGCCGCACCCGCATCGAAGTGGTCACCGAGGGTATCTTCACCCGCATGATCCTCGACGATCCGGAATTGTCCGGCATCGGTGCCGTGCTGTTCGACGAATTCCACGAACGCAGCCTCGATGCCGATCTCGGCCTCGCTCTGGCGCTGGACGCGCAGGGCGGGCTTCGCGAGGATCTACGCCTGCTCGCCATGTCGGCGACGCTGGACGGCGCCCGTATCGCACGGCGGATGGCGACAGGCAGCGCCCCCGCCCCGGTCATCGAGAGCGAAGGGCGCGCCTTTCCAGTTGAGACCGTCTATCTGGGCCGCGATCCGCGTGTGCCGGTGGACCGGCAGGTTGCGGACGCGGTGCTGCGCGTCCTCGCCGCCGAGCCGGGCTCGGTGCTCGCCTTTCTGCCGGGCGCCGGTGAAATCCGCCGCACCGAGCGCCTGCTGGCGGAGGCGATCGGCGATCCTGCGGTCGACCTGTGCCCGCTCTATGGTGCGATGGACGCCCGTGCGCAGGAGCAGGCGATCGCCCCCTCGCCCGCCGGACGGCGCAAGGTGGTGCTGGCCACATCCATCGCCGAGACCAGCCTGACCATCGAGGGCGTACGCATCGTTGTCGATGGCGGCCTTGCCCGCGTGCCGCGCTTCGAGCCGGGAATCGGCCTCACCCGACTCGAGACGGTGCGGGTTTCGCGCGCCGGAGCCGACCAGCGGCGCGGCCGGGCCGGACGAACCGAGCCCGGCATCTGCTATCGGCTGTGGAACGAGGCGGAGACCGCCAGCCTGCCGGCCTATGCGATACCGGAAATCCTCACCGCGGATCTCGCGCGCCTCGTCCTGGACCTCACAGCCTGGGGAATCCGTGATCCCGCATCGCTTGCTTTCCTCGATCCGCCGCCGCCTGCTGCATTGAAGGAAGCGCGAACGCTGCTCACCAATCTCGGCGCGCTCGATGACGATGGGCATCTTACCGAGGACGGCAAGGCCATGGCCCGGCTGCCGCTCGAGCCCCGCCTCTCCCGCATGCTGGTGGAGGGCGCGCGCCGCGGGGCCGCGAGCGAAGCCGCCTGGATCGCTGCCGTCATCTCCGAGCGCGGCCTCGGGGGCGAGGATGTCGACTTGCTGCACCGGCTGGAGGGGTTCCGGCGCGACCGTTCCCGTCGCGGGGAAGACGCCCGCCGGCAGGCCGAGCGTTGGGCGGGAAGCGCTGCGCGGGCGGCGTCGGCGTCGCGCTCGCACGCGGCGCGGCCGTCCTCTGCCGCATTGCTGGCGCTCGCCTTTCCCGACCGCATCGCGCGCGGACGCGGGGACGGGCGGCGTTTCGTGCTCGCCAATGGCCGCGGCGCGGCGATGGACCCAGTCCTGTCACTCGCCCGCGCCCGTTTCCTCGCCGTTGCCGAACTGGCCGGAGGCGCCGAGGAGCCGCGCATCCTGCTCGCCGCCGAGCTTTCGGCAGCCGAATTGGACGCCGAATTCGGCGACGCCATCGCCGAGGGCGTGGAAACGGCCTTCGATGCCGCCACCGGCGCGGTGCGCGCGCGCAGGGTGCGGCGGCTCGGCGCGCTGGCGCTCGACGAGCACACCGCGCGGGTCGAGCCCGGACCTGCCGCGGCGCAAGCCCTCGCGCAGGGTGCCGCACAGCGCGGGATCGAACGCCTGCCCTTCTCGAACGCCCAGCGCCAATGGCTCGACCGCGTGCGCTTTCTGCACGCCGCAGCCTCGGACATCTGGCCCGATCTCTCCGATGCCCGGCTCGCCGAAACCGTTTCCGACTGGCTGGCGCCGGAACTGGAAGGAATCACCAGCCTCGACGCCATCAATGCCGATCGTCTCGGCCGGGCGCTCGCCGGGCTGCTGCCGTGGGATCTGGCCCGCCGCATGGAGGAGGAGGCACCGACCCATTTCGAGGTGCCGACCGGGTCGCACCTGCCGATCGACTATGCCGCCGAGAGCGGGCCGACGCTGGCGGTGCGGGTGCAGGAACTGTTCGGACTCGGTGTGCATCCTTCGATCGCCGGCGGGCGCGTGCCGCTGACATTGGCGCTGCTTTCACCTGCGCACCGGCCCATCCAGCTCACACGCGACCTGCCGGCTTTCTGGCACGGCTCCTGGCGTGACGTGCGCGCCGAGATGCGCGGCCGCTACCCCAAGCACCCCTGGCCCGAAGACCCGGCCAATGCAGTCCCCACGAACCGGGCAAAGCCGCGCGGAACCTGAGATGGCCGGCCTCCCAATGCCCGCAGCGAACGACGAAGCCCTTCGGGGTGCCTGTGATGATCGCAAAGCATTAACCACGGCTGCAGTCGCTTTGCCCCGTTAACTCCCATGCAGGGACTGGGGCTCTAGGTTCGCCTCACAATAAATCTGCCGCAAGACAGATATCGCTACAGATGAGCGCAAGCAGAGATATCGTGATGGGACAGTTTGCTCACCGGCGCCGTGACGTCGTGACCCGGCGTCCGCATGGCACGGGGCTCGAATACGGCCTCATCGCCGCGGCTCTGGCCATTGCCATCGTCACGGTGGTGGCGAGTCTCAGCGCGCGGTATAGCGCACCGAGCAGCGCCGCTCCGGCCTCGGCTCTCTCGCGCGGCATGAACTGACGCCCGCGCTTCCAGCGTTCCGGAATTCGAGACGGGCGACACCTTCAAGGCGTCGCCCGTTTTTGCGAAATCAGCCGACCGGTGCGCGGCGGCGCGGCGCCACCGCGCGGGACACCAGCAGCTTGTCGATGCGCCGCCCGTCCATGTCCACCACCTCGAAGCGCCAGCCATTGCTTTCGAACGCCGTACCTTCCTGCGGAATGGCCTTGAGCTCGTGGAGCGCAAAGCCCGCCGCGGTGTGGAAGGGGGAATCGCGCCGCACATGCAGCGCCAGCAGGTCCGACAATTCGTCGACCGGGGTCGAGCCGGCCACGAGATAGGAGCCGTCCGAGCGTTCCGTCACATGCGGGTTGGCGTGGCCGTCATCGTCCAGCGCCACCGTGCCTGCGATGGCGCCCAGCAAATCCGCCGGCGTGAGCAGGCCGACCATCGAACCATATTCGTCGACCACGATCGCCATCGGCGCCTGCGTCTCGCGGAGCACCTTCATGGCATCGAGCGCGCCAGCGGTTTCCACCAGCACCGCGCCGGGCTTCACGAACTGACGCGGATCCGGCGTCTTGCCGTCGAGATAGGCTTCCAGAAGGTCGCGAATGTCGATGACGCCGATCGCCTCCTCCGGCGTGCCTTCGCAGGCCGGCATGCGGGTGTGCCGGGTCTCGCGAATGGTCTGGCGCACGGCGTCCGGGTCGTCGGTGAGGTCGATCCAGTCGACGTCGGTGCGCGGCGTCATCACCGCACGGACCGGCCGATCGGCCAGGCGCATCACGCCGGCGATCATCTTGCGTTCGGCGGGATAGATGACGCCGGCGGTTTCGGCCTCGGCCACGATGGCGCGGATTTCCTCGTCCGTGACGTTGTTGTCGCCACCCGCGCCGTTCTCGCCCATCAAGCGCAGCACCAGCCGGGTGGAGATGTCGAGCATCCACACCGCGGGCGCCGCCACCTTGGAGAGCACCTGCATCGCCGGCGCCACCAGGGAGGCCAGCTTTTCCGGACTCTGTAGTGCCAGTCGCTTGGGGATCAATTCGCCGATGACAAGCGAGAAATAGGTGATGATGCCGACGACCACGACATAGGCGATACCGTCGGCGAGCCCCGGGGCGATGCCCTTGGTCTTCAGCCACGTACCCAGCATGTCGCCGAGGGTGGCGCCTGAGAAAGCACCTGCCAGAATGCCGATCAGCGTGATGCCGATCTGCACCGTGGAGAGGAAGCGGCCGGGATCGGCAGCGAGCGCCAGCGCCGCGCGGGCACCGGCTGAGCCCTGTTCGGCGCGGGAGCGCAACCGGGCAGGACGGGATGACACGACCGAGAGCTCGGCCATGGCGAGCACGCCGTTGATCAGCACAAGCAGCACAACGACGGCGATTTCAAAGAATGGCATCTATGATGTGATGGTGGACCTCGATGTCGTCTATGTAGCACGGATCACGCAGCTTGCGAGGCGCAGCGGTGAAACGACGCGTTGTCCACGCCGGCCATGTGGGAGACGACCATCGTCCCACAGGAAGCGCGCCGGTTTGACGGACCCGGACGGGAGGCCTAGAAGCCGCCGACACCATGTATTGAAATACATACGGGCACGGCGAAACTCAGCATGTCGTTCAACACGTTCGGACACCTGTTCCGCGTCACCACCTTCGGCGAAAGCCATGGTCCCGCCATCGGCGGGGTGATCGACGGCTGCCCGCCCAATATCCGCTTCACACTCGCCGATGTGCAGGCCGCGCTCGACCGCCGCCGGCCGGGACAATCGCGCTTCACCACCCAGCGCCGCGAGCCGGACGAGGTGAAGATCCTTTCCGGCACGCTGCCGACCGAGGATGGCGGCCTCATCACTACCGGCACCCCGATCGCGTTGCTGATCGAGAATGTGGACCAGCGTTCCAAGGATTATTCCGAGATAGCCGCCAGCTATCGGCCCGGCCATGCCGATTACGCCTATGATGTGAAATACGGCATTCGCGACCATCGCGGCGGCGGGCGCTCCTCGGCGCGCGAAACGGCGGTTCGGGTCGCCGCAGGCGCCATAGCGGCGAAGGTCCTATCCGGCGTCACCATTCGCGGTGCGCTTGTCGGCATGGGCGAGATCGACATCGACCGAGACCGGTGGGACTGGGACGAAATCGGCCGCAATCCCTTCTTCTGCCCGGATGCGGAGGCTGCCGGCCGGATGGAGAACTATCTCGACGGCATCCGCAAGAGCGGTTCCTCCGTCGGTGCGGTGCTGGAGGTGGTTGCCGAGGGGATTCCCGCCGGGCTCGGCGCCCCGCTCTATGGCAAGCTGGACGCCGATCTCGCCGCCGCCCTGATGAGCATCAATGCGGTGAAGGGCGTCGAGATCGGCGAGGGCTTCGCCAGCGCCCGGCTCACCGGCGAGCAGAACGCCGACGAGATGCGCATGGGCAATGATGGAAAGCCGATTTTCCTCGCCAACCACGCCGGCGGCATTCTGGGCGGCATCTCGACGGGGCAGCCCATCGTCGTGCGCTTCGCGGTAAAGCCGACATCGTCGATCCTCACTCCGCGCCAGACCGTGACCCGCCATGGCGAAAACGCCGAGATCTTCACCAAAGGCCGCCATGACCCCTGCGTCGGCATACGCGCTGTGCCCGTCGGTGAAGCGATGGTCGCCTGCGTGATGGCGGATCATCTGCTGCGCCATCGCGGGCAGACCGGAGACAACACCAGCTGGCCGTTTCCCCGCTGAAGGAAGGCGCCCCGGGGCGCAACGGGTCGTCAATAGAGGTCGCGCAGCTTCCAGTACTGATAGCCCTCTACGCCAAAGCCGCTGCCCCCGGGCCCGACCATGGCATAGCTCAACGCGTAATCGCGGCGGTCGGTCGAATGGTAGCTCAACAGGGGCATGCGTCGCGGCCCATCGATTTCGATGTCCGTAACCATCATCAGATGCCCTCCGGGTCCCTGATGCAGGATGATGTCGCCTTGTATCACCTGCCCGAGTTCGCATGGCTGGCCGCGCCCGCTGCGCTCCAGAAAGAACAGGAAGTGCTCCACGCTGGACCAGCTCCGGCTGTTCTCCCTCGCCGGCGGTTCGGCCCACCAGTTCAGGATGAGGTCATCCCTCGGCAAAACCATGCTCCAGCCGCCAGCGAGGACGCATTGCGACATGAAATTGGTGCAGTCCCCGCCACCTCCCTTGCTGGCGCTGTAGTCGGCGTACATTGGATTGCGGCCAAGCGCCCAGCGACGGGCATAATCGACGGCTTTCATCCTGTTGTAGAACCCCACCATCACCCTCACTCCCCTACACCGGACGCGAAGGCCGGCACCAGACCAAGAGCGCCTGACAGTGTAGCGTCTTCGGTTGGCTTTTCCCAACGGCAAGGACGTGCTGGCAACCGATCGCGGCCGCCTTCAATCCATAACCATCCATGATTTCAGTATTACTGAAATTCATCGAAGCGATTTATTGCTGCCGAAGTTGAAAGGCGCTAGGCTCACCGCATGAAACTGGCGGACTGGCTCAAGACGACCGGGACTTCGCGCGTGCAGTTCGCGCGATCGGCCGGCCTGTCGCCCGCGAGCGTTACCGCTTTATGCAATGATGAACAGGCCTGGGTCTCGCGTCAGGCGGCGGAGCGCATCTGCGCTGCTACCGACGGGGCGGTGACGCCCAATGACTTCCTGGGCATCGACATCCAGAAGGCGATCAGCATGAGCGACACTCTCCGCGCACGGATGGAAGCGGCAATCGAGGCCTTTGCCAAGGGGGAAATCGTCGTCGTGACCGATGACGACGATCGCGAGGACGAGGGCGATCTCATCGTCGCCGCGCAGTTCTGCACCGCCGAGAAGATGGCGCTCATCATCCGCCACACCTCGGGCATCGTCTGCGCGCCGCTCACCGCCGAGCATGCCCGCAAGCTGCGCCTCAACCCCATGGTGACGGACAATGACGCGCCCTATGCGACTGCGTTCACCGTCTCGGTCGATTATCGCCATGGCACCACCACCGGCATCTCGGCCGACGACCGCACCGCAACGGTGCGCGGCCTCGCCAATCCCAATGCCGGCGCTGTCGATTTCGTCCGCCCGGGCCACATCTTTCCGCTGATCGCCCGCGAGGGCGGCGTGCTGATGCGATCCGGCCATACCGAGGCCGCGGTCGATCTGTGCAAGCTCGCCGGCCTGGAGCCGGTGGGCGTGATCGGTGAGATGGTGAATGACGACGGCACGGTGATGAAGGGGCCGCGCATCGCGGAATTCGCCGCCCAGCACAAGCTGACCCGCATCTCTGTGGCCGACCTCATTGCCTACCGCCAGGCCCGCGAGAAGCTCGTCACGCGCACCGCTGAATTCGCCGCCCCCACCGCCGTCGGCGAGATGCACGGCATTTCCTACGTCACGCCCTTCGAGTCGGTGAACCACATTGCTCTCGTCCACGGGAAGATCGGCGACGGGCAGGACGTGCTGGTACGCCTGCACCGGGCGGATCCGATCGGCGATGTGTTCACCGGCGGCAAGGCCATCCTCGCCTCGCTGGAGCGCATCAAGGCCGAGGGCCGCGGCGTGCTGGTCTATCTGCGAGACGGCACCGCCGGCGTTCCGGCCACGGCGGTCGGCAGCGAGGCGCAGGACACCAAGAGCCTGCGCGACGCGCACTGGCATGAAGTCGGGCTCGGCGCGCAGATCCTCAAGGATCTCGGCGTATCCTCCATTCGCCTCATCGCCTCGCGCACCCGCACCTATGTCGGCCTCGCCGGCTTCGGCATCGAGATCACCGGCACCGAACACCTCGACGTGTAGGAACCAAGTTTCGGCTTCAGTGCATCGCGACGCCATGTCACCATGAACCGGATGTGACGTCACCGGCCGGACCACGCTCCGATCAAGGCGTTGCGGCCTTCGGCGTTCCGTCTACCGGCGGAGGTCGCGATGATGCGCAATATCGTGTCGGCGGTCCATGCATGGCGAGTGGTAGCGAGGGCGCTGTTCGCGACCGGCTTCCTGCTGTGGGCCTTCCCTCCACGGCTTGCATGGGCGGCCGACGAACCGGTCGATGTCGAACTCGTCCTGGCCGTCGACATTTCCTATTCCATGGACCTCGATGAACTCGCCCTGCAGCGGGAAGGCTACAGCCAGGCCGTTATCTCCAAAGAGTTTCTCGACGCCCTGAAACTGGGGCCGATCGGCCGGATCGCCGTCACCTATGTCGAATGGGCCGGCGTCGACGAGCAGAAGGTCGTCGTCGACTGGACCATTGTTGATGGCGAAGCAAGCGCGTTGCGTTTTGCCGAGGCCGTCCGGACCGCCCCCCTGCGCCGGGTCTATCGGACCTCGATCTCGGGAGCTATAGCCTTCAGCGCAAAGCTGTTCGAGCATAATGGCGTGCGCGGCCTGCGGCGGGTGATCGATATTTCAGGTGACGGAACCAACAATCAGGGCCCGCTGGTGGAGCCCACGCGCGACGACGCCGTGGCCCGCGGAATTACCATCAACGGCCTGCCACTCCTGCTGAAGGATCCTGCGGGCTCCATGCTCGATATCCGCGATCTCGACATCTATTACGAAGACTGCGTGATCGGCGGACCAGGGGCTTTCGTCATCCCGATCCGCACTCGGCATGAATTCGCCGATGCTATCCGCACCAAACTCGTCCTCGAGGTTGCCGGCGTCCAGCCACGAACGATCCCGACCGTGCAGCCGGCAGAGGGCAGGCACCGGATATCCTGCACGGTTGGCGAGCGCATGTGGATGGAGCGATGGGGAAACTGAATTCACAAATCAGAAAAATATGCCGATAATTCTGACATCATTTTTCAATAAACGGGCAAACAACCCAGAATAACAAGCATTTTGGCGTAATTTGCCTTCGAACAATTTGTGCAGTGCCGCAAAATTTTCTATGATGAAGGAAGCGATGGAGCAGCCTCCTCATGACGGCATCCAACACCAAAATACCTCGATCCAGTCGACCTAAATCCAAAGGCCGCGCGCGCTACGAAGTGCAAATGGCTCGGCTCTACAGCCAGGCCCTGCCTGTCGATCATCCCTATCGTTTCCTGCCAAGCTGGATGCCCTATTCGATAGCGAAGGGTTTTTCCGCGCTGGTGCGGGTCGTCAACCGGTGCGGGGGCGACAATCCCGCCTCGCAATGATCGGTTGCCCTGCGGCGTTCATCTTTCGAACCGCCCGACCAGTTCGACATGGGCGGAATAGCGGAACTGGTCGACCGGAGCAACGCCGGTCAGGCGATACCCTCCCTCGATCAGCAGTCGCGCATCGCGCGTGAAGCTCACCGGATCGCATGATACGGCGATCACCAGCGGAACCGCGCTGCGCGCGAGTTCCCGGGCCTGCGCTTCGGCACCCTGGCGCGGCGGATCGAAGATCACGGCATCGAAGGCTTTCAGTTCGAACGGCACCAAAGGGCGACGGAAAAGGTCACGCGTTTCCGCGACGACGGGCTTGAGGCCATGTGTAGAACGAGCGGCGCGCGTCAGCGCCTCGACGGCGGCTGCGCCGCCCTCCACGGCGCTCACCCGAACGATTTCCGCCAGCCGCAGGGCAAAGGTGCCGACTCCGCAAAAAAGATCCGCAACGCGACCAAACTTCCTCCGGCCACCCTCGGTCAGTGCGGCGACGACAAGCTCGGCGAGGATACGCTCGCCTTCCGCCGTTGCCTGCAGGAAGGATCCAGGCGGAAGCGGCACCAGCGCCCGGCCCATGGCGAGAGTGGGTGGCTCGCGCTGGATGACGAGTTCGCCGTGCCGGGTGAGACGTGCAAGGCCGTGACGCCCCGCCACCTCGCCCAGCCGAGCCATCACTGCCGGCTTCAGGGCACCGGAGCCGCGGACATCCATGTCGATACCGGCAAGCGTCTCGGTCACCTGGATATCGAGCGGCTTGGCGAGCGGCGCCAACACTTCGGCCACCGCCCAGGCGGCCGAGAGCGCACCGTCGAGGCCCGGCGTCAATATCGGGCAGGCGTCGATGGGCACCACCGCGTGACTGCGACGACCGGCGAAGCCTACGGCGAGCGTATCCCGCCCGGCCCGGCCGTTGCCGCCGGAGCGAGCGTGAAAGGTCGCACGGCGCCTGCCGGCGCCATGGGCGTCGCGCAGCGGATAGACGGGAGCCTCGATCCCTGCGCGCGCGAGCACATCCGCCACCAGACCACGCTTCCACACGGCATAGGGAACGGGATCCCATTGCTGCAGCGAACAACCGCCGCAAGGCCCGACATGGGGACAGAACGGCGCGCGCCGGTCCCCGCTTGCGTCGATGATCTCGACGAGGCGCCCGCGATCACCGTCCCGCTCGATGGCGATCCGCTCGCCGGGCAGGGCCAGCGGTACATAGACCGGCCCATCATCCGCAAACGCGACTCCGTCGCCTCGCTGTCCGACATGGTCGATGGTGAGCACGGCACGTTCGGACATCGAGGAAGACCCGGCAATGTGAGGACGGCGTCCGCAGGCGCGGCGGGGACGCGCTTCCCCGCCACACCGGCACTGGCGCTTCCCGCATATCGTCTCTCATGCCGGAAAGCACCAGTGCCGCGCGGGAGATGTCCGGCTCAACCCGCACGGATCGCCGCGGGTGCCGCGACGACGAGGCTCTCCTCATTGCCGTCCCCACCCGCAATGGGCGAGGGCAGGATGTGGAGCGTGCGCCAGCCGAGCTCCGCGAGAACAGCGACCACATGATCGAGCGCGCCCTGTCGGGCGGCGGGGTCCTTTACGATTCCACCCTTGGAGAGCTTGTCGCGCCCCACCTCGAATTGCGGCTTCACCAGCGCAATCAGGCGTGCATCCGGCGCAGCATGGCGAAGCGCGGCGGGCAGGACCTGCTCCAGCCGGATGAAGCTGACATCAATGACGATGATTCCGACTGGCTTGGCGATGACGCCGTCCGGCAGCGCGCGGATGTCGATCGCTTCAAGCGACATCACCTCGGGGCGGGCGCGCAGGCGGGGATGAAGCTGGTCCCGCCCGACATCCACGGCATAGACGCGCCGGGCGCCGCGTGCCAGCAGCACCTCGGTAAAGCCGCCGGTCGAGGCACCGACATCAAGGGCATCGAGCCCGGCGACGCTCACCTGTCCAGCCTCGAGTGCCGCCTCAAGCTTCAAGCCGCCGCGGGAAACCCAGGCATAAGGCTCCTGCGCCTCGATCTGCGCGTCGGGCGAAACCAAGTCGGCGGGGCGCGTCAGCCTGCGGCCATTCACCGTCACGCAGCCGGCGGCGATCGCCGCCTGCGCACGGGCGCGGCTCTCATAAAGGCCAAGCTCGACCAGCAGCCGGTCGGCGCGTTGACGTCTTCGTGTGTCGGCCGTGGGCTCGCCTGTTTCCGTCACTCTCGGTCACCACCCGTTCACCCGCATGGCAGTATGACGAGAGAGCCACGCCAGCGCGTATCGCGCATGTAGACCTCCCGGAGCCGCCAGGAAAGAGATGCGTTTCACGTCGACCTGCCTCCGCCCTTCCTTCCGGCGCGCCGGAGCCGGCCTCCTCCTTGCCCTGTCCACCGGCCTCGCGCTTGTTCCGGGCACGGGCCGGGCGCAGGCGGCAGCCGCCCAACAGACGCAGCAGGTCGCCGCCCGCGACGATGCAAAGCCGGTGCGCAGAAAATCAAAGAAGGGGAAGGACACCGCCAAGGAGGCCGTCAAGCCGAAGCCGGCCGGCGTGTGGAACTTCAGTCGGGACGGCGAGGCCGTTCTCCTTCAATTCCGCATGCCCGGTGCGCCGACCCCGACGCTGGTGGCGATCTGCCGTCCGCAGGCGGCGCTGTTCCAGATCGTCGCCGAGGTCTCGCCGCCCAAGGCCCAGACCGGCGATGCGATCCGCCTGCTCGCCTCCGCCGGCAAGAGCAAGGTGGAGTTCGCCGCGAGCGTGTTCCCCTCCGTGGCGCCAGGCCGCAAGGCTGTCGAGACGCAGGTGCGGCTGGAGCCGAAGCTGGTGCAGCTGTTCAGCGCCGGCGAGCAGCTTCGCCTTGCGGCGCCGGGAACCGTAGAGACCGTACCTCTGCTCGGTGCTGACAAGGCGGTCGCCGCTTTTTCCGCAGCCTGTGTCACACCGGGCACCACACCGGCCCCGGCGACGACTGCCAAGGCGAAGTAAGTCAGGCCCGCGAAAGACCCGCGGTGATCACAGAGACGTCCTGCTCCCGACCCAGCGAGGCGAGCACGCTGCCGACGATTCCCCGGGCATCGAGCCCGGCCCGCGCCATCTGATTGGTCGGGGTATCGTGGTCGATGAACGTGTCGGGCATCTGCAGGGTGCGGATCTTCAGCCCGCGGTCGAGTGCGCCGGCCTGGGCGAGCAGGGTCAGCACATGGCTGCCGAAGCCGCCGACGGCTCCCTCTTCCACCGTGACCAGCACCTCGTGATTGCGCGCCAGATTCAGGATGAGATCGCGGTCGAGCGGCTTGGCGAAGCGCGCATCGGCAACCGTCGTGGACAGGCCAAAGCTCGCGAGCTGGTCTGCCGCGGCAAGACAGGCGGCAAGCCGGGTGCCGAGCGAGAGCAGCGCAACCTTTGAGCCTTCGCGCACGATGCGCCCGCGGCCGATCGGCAGCGGCAGGCCATGGATCGGCCGCTCGACGCCAACGCCCTCCCCCCGCGGATAGCGGAAGGCGATCGGGCCATCATCATAGGCCGCGGCCGTCGCCACCATATGGACCAGCTCGGCTTCGTCGGCCGCCGCCATCACCACCATGTCGGGCAGACACGCCAACATCGGCACGTCATAGGCACCGGCATGCGTCGCGCCATCGGCTCCGACGAGCCCGGCGCGGTCGATCGCGAAGCGCACCGGCAGCTTCTGGATCGCGACATCGTGGACGATCTGGTCGTAGCCGCGCTGAAGGAAGGTGGAATAGATGGCGCAGAACGGCTTGTAGCCCTCGGTTGCAAGGCCCGCCGCGAAGGTCACGGCATGCTGCTCGGCAATGCCGACATCGAAGCTGCGTTCGGGAAAGACCTCGCCAAACAAATCGAGCCCGGTGCCCGCCGGCATGGCGGCATTGATGGCGACGATCCTGGAGTCGCGACGCGCCTCGTCGATCAGGGTCTCGGCGAAGACGCGTGTATAGCTTGGCGCGTTCGACACCGGTTTGCGCTGGGCGCCGGTGGCGACATCGAAACGCTGGACGCCGTGATATTTGTCGGCAGACGCCTCGGCGGGGCCGTAGCCCTTGCCCTTCTGAGTCACGACATGGACGAGGACAGGACCACTCTGTGCATCGCGCACATTGCGCAGAACGGGCAGCAGATGGTCGAGATTGTGCCCGTCGATCGGCCCGACATAATAGAAGCCGAGTTCCTCGAACAGCGTGCCGCCCGACAGAAAGCCGCGAGCATATTCCTCCGCACGCGCGGCGTGGCGACCGAGGAATTTGGGCAGGTTGCCGGCGAGCTGCTTGGCTGTCTCGCGCAGCGAGCGATAGGTGCGACCTGAAATGAGGCGGGCGAGATAAGCCGACATCGCACCCACGGGCGGGGCGATCGACATGTCGTTGTCGTTGAGGATGACGATGAGGCGCGAATCCATCGCGCCGGCATTGTTCATCGCTTCATAAGCCATCCCGGCCGACATGGCGCCATCGCCGATGACACAGACCACATTGCGCTGGGCGTCCTCCAGATCCCGCGCCACCGCCATTCCCAGACCCGCGGAAATCGAGGTCGAGGAGTGGCCGGCGCCGAACGGATCATAAATGCTCTCGGTCCGGTTGGTGAAACCCGACAGGCCTCCACCCTGGCGCAGCGTGCGGATGCGCTCGCGCCGGCCGGTAAGTATCTTGTGGGGGTAGCATTGGTGGCCGACATCCCAGATGAGCCGGTCGTCCGGGGTATTGAACACATAATGCAGCGCCACGGTAAGCTCGACCACGCCGAGACCGGCCCCGAGATGGCCTCCGGTTATCGAAACCGCGTCGATGGTCTCGGCACGCAGCTCCGCCGCCAGCTCCGCCAGACGATCTTCCGGCAGGCGGCGCAGATCCGCGGGCTCGCGCACCTGATCGAGAAGAGGCGTCGAAGGTCGGGTCAAGGATGTCTCCGGTACGGGTCTGCGGGGCTGAGGCTGACGAGCAAGGGCATGCCGGCTTTCTCGCGCCAGCTTCCTGCGTCATCGCCGCGGCCAACCTTCGGCATACACAATGCCGCCTCCGGGTGCAACGCGAAGCCTCCATTGGCTGTTCCCGCCCTCGCCGGCACCGGGGCGCGTCGCGCAGGGTTGGCCAAGCCGCGGCTCTCCGATAGAAGGGCCAACCATGAAGGTCGAGACGGTCGCCATGCGGTCGAATGCGGACGAGCCGCAAACAGCGTCACATGCCGCGCCGCCCAAGGCGCGACGCCGGCTCGTGCTGTTTCTGCCGGGGCATGATGCTACCGATCTGGACTATCATCACGGCCGCTTCGCCTATCAGGCAGGGCTTTGCGCGCGGCTTTGGTCCTTCGCCGTGGAGACGTCCGAGCGGCTCGACCGGCCCGGCGACCTCTCGGGCCGCTGGCGGGTCTGGGCTCAGGGGCCGAACTGGCGTCAGGAGACGGATTACGAGGTGATGCATTGGGACGATATCGTCCATGCCCTCGATGCACGCTCCGATGTCGTCCGTCTCTGGTACGGCTTCCGGGCGCTGTGGAACTTCCTCATCACCGGCACGGCCTGGCGCTATATGCGGGCCTGCATACGCTACGGCCTGTTCTTCTTCTTTCCGATCGCCGTGGTTGCGCTGTTTCTGCTGGCCGGGCTCATCGTGACGCTGGGCCTCGGTTTCGGCCTTTCCGCGCTGTTCGCCCATTTTGCACCGGACACGGTTCCGGACTGGACGCTGTGGCTGGTCGGCACAGGCGCCGGGCTCGCCACCTTCCTCACCCTGTTTCACACGCTTGCCCGGCGCTGGCGGGTACACCACGCGCTCGACGACTGGGATCTCGCACGCGATTACATGAAGGGTCGTACGCCGGCGCTCGACGTCCGGCTGGAGGTCTTCGCCACCCACCTGGCCGAGCGCGTGCGCAGCGGCGGGCATGACGAGGTGGTCCTGGTCGGTCACAGCCTCGGCGCAACCCTCGCGCTGCGTCTGCTCGACCATGCATTCACAGCGGATCCGTTTCTCGCCGAAGGCCGCACCAGGCTTTGCCTCCTCAGCTGCGGCTCGACCATTCCGAAACTCGCCCTGCATCCCGAGGGGCGTGCCGTCCGCACCGAGGCGAAGCGGATCGCGGCGACGCCGGGGCTGTTCTGGGTTGAGTACCAGGCACGGCACGATGCCATCAATTTCTACAAGTTCGACCCGGTACGCCTGAAGCGTGCGGCGCTCGACGTCATCGACCTTCCGGCCGGAATGGCGCGGCCGATGCCGGTGCTGCGGACCGCGAACATCAAGACCATGCTCTCGGTCGAAAAACTGCACCGGCTGCGCTGGCACATGATGCGACTGCACTACCAGTTCATGCTCGCGAATGAGCGGCCCGCCGCCTATGACTATTTCGCCTTCATCCTCGGCCCGGTGCCGCTACCCGATATGGCGCTGAGCCGCAACGGACCGGCCGACCACTTCGGACCCTCCGGCGAATGGACCCGCATCCGCCCCGAAACCGTCTGATCGCCGCTCCTTCCCTGCCGCATATGCCAACGAGCCCGCCGATGAGCCTCCTCGCCGCCACCAAGATCGTCTGGGCACTCGGCCTCATCGGCTGGTACATGATCCGCTATCCCTTCGAGCGACGTGTGAAGCGCGAGCGGGTGGTGGACGCCCGCAGCCGCCGGCGCGAACGCATCCTCCTCACCTGCTCGACGATGGGCCTCGGCATCATTCCCGGCATCTGGGTCGCAACCGGTTGGCCGCGTTTCGCCAACTACCCTTTCACTGTCGTGCAGCTTGTGTTCGGAACCCTCGTCTTCATCGCCTCGCTCTGGCTGTTCCGACGCACTCACAAGGATCTCGGCAAGAACTGGTCGGTGACGCTGGAGATCAAGGAAAAGCACCGGCTTATCACGGAAGGGGTCTACGGCCATGTGCGGCACCCGATGTATTCCGCCTTCTTCCTGTGGGCGCTGGCGCAGTTGATACTGATTCCGAACGTCATCGCCGGCCCCGCCGGCCTCGTCGGCTTCGGCATCCTGTTCTTCTTCCGCGTGGGTCAGGAGGAAGGAATGATGCTCGATACGTTCGGCGATGAGTACCGCGCCTACATGGCTCGTACGCCGCGGATCATTCCCGGCCTCTATTGAGGCCATCGGTTCAGCCTTCTGCGCCCTTCAGCAGCGTTCCCGCATAGCCGGAGCCGGCAATGCCGTCGCAGAGCGGGGCCCACTGGCAAGCCGTGCAGGCCTGACGGACGACGCCCTCGGCAAAGCCGGTTCGCAGGCGGCCGAGGACGTCCGCTGCAAGAATGAAGCGTGCCCCTTCGGCAACGGACATTCCCAGCAGGGCCGCCACCGCCTGCGCCGCCTCCGCATCGCGATCGGCGATCCTCGCTTCGAGACAATGATGACCGTCCGCGAGCATCGGCGCGCAGATGTCGTCCGGCCCGGCGACCATCTCGACATCCTCGCCAGCGTCGAGCCGGCGCACAATGCGCCGGTAATGTGCGGTGAAGGCCGGCGTGTAACCCTTGCCGACGAAGGTGAGCAGGCACAGCAGATGATGGGCGCGCAGACGCACCGTCATAATCCCCTCCGCCTGGTATGACGGCCGCTATTCGCCGTCCAGCGGCACCGTGCCGGTCGCACGTCCATCGGTCCCGTGGGTGATCTTCTCCACGCGTGCCTCGGCATCCTTCAGCAGAGTGTCGCAGCGGGCTTTGAGCGCCTCGCCGCGTGCATAGAGCGCGATCGACTCTTCGAGCGGAACATTCCCGCTCTCAAGCTTCTGCACGATGGTCTCGAGTTCGGCGAGCGCCCGCTCGAAGCTGAGCCCGCCCACATCGGTCGCGTCCGTCATGCCTTGCTCCTTGGATGCCGACTCGTCAGGGACGGCCCTTATACAGGATCGCCACGGCAAGAAGCGCCCCCGGGAACGCCCTGACGCGTTCCATCCATCCTCAACCCCGCATCAGTGCGGTGACGTGGGCCGAAGCCGAGCGGGCGAGCCCTTCCAGATCGTAGCCGCCTTCCAGCACCGAGACGATCCGGCCGCCGCTGTGACGGTCGGCCACGTCCATCAGCTTTCGGGTAACCCAGGTAAAGTCGTCTTCCAGCAGGTTGATGCTGGCCAGCGGGTCGCGGGTGTGCGCATCGAAACCGGCCGAGATGATGATGAGTTCGGGTCCGAAAGCTTCAAGACGAGGCAGAACGCGGCTCTCGATCGCTTCACGGAATGCCTCGCCCCCATCGCCCGGCCGCAGCGGGGCGTTGACGATGTTGTCGGAGGTGCCGCGCTCGCCGACCGCCCCGGTGCCGGGAAACAGCGGCATCTGGTGGGTGGAGGCATAAAGCACGCTCGGATCCGACCAGAATATCTCCTGCGTTCCGTTGCCGTGATGCACGTCGAAATCGACGATGGCGACGCGCCCTATGCCATGCACCTTCTGGGCATGCCGGGCGGCAATGGCCACATTGTTGAAGATGCAGAAGCCCATCGGCGTGCGCGTCTCGGCATGGTGCCCGGGCGGGCGCATGGAGACGAAGGCGTTCGACACCTTGCCGGACAGCACCTCGTCGACGGCGAGTACGGAACCACCCACGCCACGCCGGATCGCCTCGCCCGTGCCGGAGGAAAGAACCGTGTCGCCGTCGATGCGCACCAGTTCATTGTTGCTGGTCGGCATCGCTTCGTCGATGGCGTCGAGGAAATCCTCTGGGTGGACGCGGACGATATCTTCGCGCGCACCGAGTGGCGCCTGCTCGCGCGCGAGATGGGCAAACTGCTCGCCCTCGAACACCCGGTTGAGGACCCGGACCCGGTCCGGCCGCTCCGGATGGCCGGGCGGCGTCTGGTGCAGGAGGCTGGCATCGTGGGCGATGAGCAGGGTGGTCATGATAGCGGGACGTTCCTCGTCTGAGTGCCGGTACCGGTTCCGGCGACATCTTGTTCTTCGCGCGAATTAACGGTGGACGATATGCCAGCCTCAATCATGAGGCCAGCGTCGAAGCCGTAGGGCAATGAATTTCCCGCGTTCCAGCCATGCAGGTCGACGGATTGGTCCGCATGTGCTTGACCCTGCCGATCGGTACGCCCATAGAGCCGGCTTTCACGAATATCAGGATTTTCCACCGGCCATGGTCTCGGCTTCCGACACACGTCCCACCAGGCGGCATATCGCGGACGCGGCCGGCATCGCCGAGGCGGGGCGCATCCTGATCGATGGCGGCCTCGTCGCGATCCCGACCGAGACGGTGTACGGCCTTGCCTGCGACGCCACCAATGCCCGTGCCGTCGCCGAACTCTATGCGGCCAAGGGGCGCCCCTCCTTTAATCCGCTGATTGCTCACGTGCCGGACCTCGACGCCGCGCGCAGGATCGGCCGCTTCGATAGGGCAGCCCTGCTGCTCGCAGAACGTTTCTGGCCCGGCCCGCTGACGCTGGTGGTGCCGGCCATCGAGGGCCTGGTCAGCGACCTGGCACGCGCGGGATTGCCGAGCGTGGCGATCCGCGTTCCCGCCCATCCGGTGGCCCATGCCGTCCTCACAGCGGCCGGCCGGCCGATCGCGGCTCCCAGTGCCAACCGTTCGGGTCATGTCTCACCGACCAGTGCCGCCCACGTCCTCGCCGATCTCGACGGGCGGATAGACCTCGTGCTCGATGGTGGGCCGACCCGTGTCGGGATCGAATCCACCATTCTCGACTGCTCTGGCCCCGAGGTGACGCTGTTGCGCCCTGGCGGCATGGCCCGCGAGCGGATCGAAGCCGCACTCGGCCGCCCCCTCGCCCGGCGTGCCGCCCCCGTCGCCGAGCGACCGGGGGATCCGGATGCGCCGATCGCGCCCGGCATGCTCGCCTCCCACTATGCGCCATCCGTGCCGGTCCGGCTGGATGTCGACGAGGTCCGCCCCGGCGAAGCTCTTCTCACCTTTGCCCGCGCCCGCCCTGCCGGCAGCGAAAAAGCCCCGCGAGTGCTTGATCTCAGTCCGGGCGGCGATCTCGTTGAGGCAGCCGCGCAGCTCTTCGCCCATCTGCGCATGCTCGACAGTGCGGACGTACGTGGCATCGCCGTCGTTCCGCTGCCTCGCCACGGGCTCGGCGAAGGCATTCGCGACCGGCTGGCGCGCGCCGCTGCGCCTCGCTGAGGTAGATACCAACCTCCTGCCGGTATCGGCGCTTTTCATTACCCCGGCCACGCCGCAGTTGCGCCACAACCCGCCCCCGCCGACGCCTTCCCGGCCGTGTTAACCGCTGATCAAGGTTAATGGGCGACAACCATGTTGTCCGGCGTCTGCGGCATTGCCCGTGTTCGGCATGCCACGCGCCGGCGCCCTCGGGCCTGTCGTCCCGAGCCGTTCTGGCTCGCGTCGGCTCACCCTGGACGCGGCGTCTCCATGGAGCGCCGGAACGAGATGGGCGTTGTCATGCGTGGACCCACCCGGCAGCGGCGATCGCTGCTCCTTTCTGTCCCGGCCGTTCTGCTGGCGAGCCTGGCGGTCATGGGCATCTGGCAGTCCCGCCCGCACATGGCGGTGGCTTCCCGCATGACAGCCCTCGCCTCGCACGAGGCAAGCCTGCCGCTCGCTGATCGGGCACGCATCGAGATCCTGGCCGGCGGCGTTCATGAATTGCGCGTGGCGAGCTTCGCCTGGCCGGCACCAAGCCTCGCCATCAATCCGGCCAGCCGTTTCCACGCCGAGGTCAATCGCGAATCGAAGTCGGATCGCCGACCACTCGCGCAGATCGCCATCCCGGATATCGGTGCCGGCGTCGCTGCCGACAGTCGAACAGCAACCGGCATATCCGCTGCGACGGCGAACGAATTAAGTCGCGCAGGGTCCTATGGGGTTGGCACCCAGACGGACGATCAGGTCGAGACGGCCAATCTCGGAGATCCCACGGGTGATCCGTCGGACATCGAGACCGCCGCATCCGCACCTGCCGAGACAGCGGGCATCGGTGTCGACGACCGACCGGACGGCAGCCACGACACGGTTGCGGCGAGGGGCACGGCCATCGCGGTTCAGTCCGCCCTTGCCGCCACGCTGACAGCTCCCGACCCGAACATGGCAGCCGATGACGCCATGGCACAACGTGACGCTTCCCTCATCTCTCGCCCCATCTATCGCGATGCCGCCCTCGTCTTCGGGGCCGATGCCGCGACACTGCCACCCCAATTCTTCGAATATGGCGATGAAGGCGGCAGAAGCTATGCCAAGGGGAACGCCACTGGCGCCGACAGCCCCTTCATCGATGCCAGCCCAGCCGAGCGGCTCGGCCTTGATGGCGCGCGACGGGACCGTGCCCAGAAATGCCTTGCGGAGGCGGTGTATTTCGAAAGCCGCGGCGAACCCGAGCGGGGCCAGATCGCCGTTGCGCAAGTGGTGATGAACCGGGTGTTCTCCGGCTATTATCCAGCCGATGTCTGTCGAGCCGTCTACCAGAACGCCAACCGACGCTTCGCCTGCCAGTTCACCTTCGCCTGCGACACCGTGCGAGACGTGGTGACGGAGCCGGACATGTGGCAGCAGGCCCAGCGCATCGCCGCCGACATGCTCGACGGCAAGCTTTGGGACGAGCAGGTGGGCAAGGCGACGCACTATCATGCGCAGTCGGTTCACCCACGCTGGGTGCGTGAAATGCGCAAGTTGGACGAAATCGGCGAGCACACCTTCTATCGGCCCCGTCGCTGGGGGTGATATCCGGGAGCGGGACAGCGGGCGACCGATCGGCCGGCACCGGCAAAGGTCCGGCCCCTGCCGTGAAGGGCATTCCCGGTCGCGCAAACGCGATCAGGCCACGAACGTCTCTATCCGGCACAGGTCATATGCGCGCCACACCTTTTCCGCGAGGTGAAGCAGGCGTCGAAGCCCGTCACGCGATCGAGCAACCGTCTGGCTGAAAGCCGGACGGCGCCGAGGCGGGCATCGCTTCGTCACCCTCGACATCCCCCGACCCTAAGGGGCCGCGACCCCGGTGCGTTTCTCATTTTCCGAGATGCATGCGCGTCGTTGAAGAGGCGCATCCCTCCCGCTGCGTAAGCACTGGAAAAGCAAAAGCCCGGCGCAAGGCCGGGCTTTCAATGGATTCGCGACGATCAGCGGTTCGTAGAATGCAGCCGCGCTCAGTTGAGCTTCGACTTCACCTCGTTCACGGCCCCGGCAAGAACACGGTCCGCAGTCTCGCCCGCCACATTGGCGGCGAGAATGCTCTCGGCCGCCTTAACGGCTGCGTCGGCAGCGGCAGCACGAACATCCGCCAGTGCCTGCGCCTCGGCCTGGGCGATCTTCTGCTCGGCCATCCGGGTGCGACGGGCGATCAGGTCCTCAAGCTTGGCCTTCGCCTCGGCGGCAAGGCGATCGGCCTCGACCTTGGCATTCGCGACGATGGCTTCGGCATCGGCCTCCGCTTCGCGCTGCTTGCGCTTGTATTCGGCGACCAGCTTCTGCGCTTCTTCCTTCAGCCGCCGCGCTTCATCGAGTTCAGCGCGGATACGTTCGCCACGGGAGTCGAGCGAGCGGGCAATTCCGGAAAAGGCGCCCATCTTGACCAGAATGGCTACGAAGATGACGAAGGCGATCGCAACCCAAAGTTCAGCGTTACCCATGGCCCCGCCCTCAGTTCTTGACGACGGCGTCGACCGCCGCCTCGACCTGCTGCGGCGCCGGCTGGGTACCGATCAGGCCGGATACGATCGCACCCGCCGCATCCACGGCAATGCCGCGAACATTCGACATGGCCGACGTCTTGGTCGCCGCGATCTGAGCTTCCGCCGCGCTGAGCTTGTCGTTCAGACCCGCTTCCAGCGACTTGCGGCTGGCCTCGGCATCGGCGCTAAGCCGGTCGCGCGTTTCCGCGGCGATGGCATGGGCCTTGCCGCGAGCCGTGGCCAGAGCCTGCTCGTAAGCTTCCGCCGCAGCTTCGCTTTCGGCCTTCAACCGGCCGGCTTCCTCGATGTCGTCCGCGATGCGGTCATGCCGCTCTTCGAGGATCGTACCGATACGCGGCAACGCGATGCGGCTCATCAGCAGGTACAGCGCGCCGAAGGTGATGGCGAGCCAGATCAGCTGCGAGGGAAAGGTGTGCGCGTCGAAAGGCGGGAAGCCTCCGGCGTGCGCCTCTCCCGGCGTTGCACCGATCTCCACGCCATTATGTTCGACGCCCTGCGGCAGCGCGACGGCGCCGTCCTCGGTACCGACGCCAGCCGGTGACGACGGAACATTGGCCTGCGCGATGACGTAGGTCACACTCGGACCTTGGGTCTGTGGCATGGTTCAGGCTTCCTCGATCGTAACAAGGAGGGGTACGCCGGAGGCCCTTGAGCCGCTGGCGTCACCCCACCGGCGTTTCGTCAGACCACGAAGAGCAGGACGAGCGCAACGACCAGCGAGAAGATGCCGAGACCTTCGGCGAGAGCCGCACCGATGAAGGCGCGAGCGAACTGGCCATCGGCCGCCGACGGGTTGCGCAGGGCGCCCGAGAGGAAGTTGCCGAAGATGTTACCGACGCCGATACCGGCGAGGCCCATGCCCAGGCAGGCGAGACCGGCGCCGAGGAACTTGGCGGCTTCCGCTTCCATGATCTTCTCCTATTGATGTGCGCAAAGCGTGTGTTGAGGCGATAGGTGGTGGGATCCCGCGAGGCGCCGATCAGTGTCCCGGATGCAGCGCGTCGTTGAGGTAAATGCAGGTCAGAACCGTGAAGACGTAGGCCTGCAGGAAGGCGACCAGGAACTCGAGCGCGGTGAGCGCCACGACCATGGCGAGGGGCAGCGTCGCGCCAAGCGCGCCGGCGATGCCGGTGGCGCTCATCATCACCACGAAGCCGGCGAAGACCTTCATGGCGATATGGCCGGCCAGCATGTTGGCGAAGAGACGCAACGAAAGGCTGATGGGACGCGAGAGGAAGGAGATAACCTCGATCACGACCATGAAAGGCAACAGGAAGGCCGGCACGCCCGACGGCACGAAAAGGCCGAGGAAATGAGTGCCGTGGCGCATGAAGCCGTAGATGATCACGGTGCCGATCACCACCAGAGCAAGCGCCGCGGTGACGATGAGATGGCTGGTAACCGTGAAGGTGTAGGGAATGAGGCCGACGAAATTCGCGATCAGCACGAAGGCGAAGAGCGAGAAGATGAGCGGAAAGAACTTCATCCCCTCATTGCCCGCGGTCTGCCGTACCGTCGACGCGACGAACTCGTAGCCGAGCTCAGCCAGCGACTGCAGGCGGCCGGGGACCAGCGTCCGACCGCGGGTCGCATAGGTGAGGAAGAAGAAGATGATGGCGACGATCGCCACCATATAGGCGGCCGAATTGGTGAAGGCGAGCTGCACGCCGCCCGGCGCCCCCAGATCCACGATCTTGTTGATGTGGAACTGATGGATCGGATCGATCTCGCTGCTGGCCATCGCCGGTCGCTGCCCTCAATCGCGGCGCCCTGCGGGACGCCGACCCCTCAAATCTGTACCCGTCGCGACGGCCTGAATGTCCGCCATGACCGGCTGCTTGTACCGCGCAACGGCGGCTCATCCTTCGCACCGCCCGCAAGCGGCACGTATTGCTTCACTTCCGGCCCGTCTCTCCGGCAGCACGGAGCATGTTGAGCACCGCCGCACCGAAACCGAGCAGCAGAAACACGATCATGCCCCAGGGGCCTGTCCCGAAGAATTGGTCGACGACCCAGCCAAGACCGGCACCGACCAGAACCCCCGCAACAAACTCGCTGCCCAACCGGAATGCCAGCGTCAACCCGGCAGAGGTCGACGTCCGGTCCGGCTGCGCAAGCTTTTCCTCCACCCGTCGCTCGGCCTGCACCTTGTCAAGTGCCGTGCCGAGGCCGCGCAGACGTCCTTCAAGCGCGCTATCGTCTGGGCCCGGCCGCCTCGCGCCGCTTTGGCCGTCCGTCTTGTCCCGGTCGTCCATCTCGTGCGCTCGGCCCTTGCCGGAGAAGGTTTCCCAACCCCCGAAACCGCCGGCACCATAGTGATCGGTCTTTAGGGTGTCAAGGAGCCGATAACTTCTTTTAATGCTTTGAATTTATTGGATAAAAACGAAAGTCGGACGCTCTGTCGCAGCCATTTTTGTCCCGCGCCGCAGCAAGGGAAGGCGGGTGTGATGTTTTTGGCATGCCAGAGAAGGGCTGACCATGGGGCAAAGGTGCCGCGCGCCGTCGCACCCCTGTAGCCTCAACCCGGCACCGGCTAGCCGGCCTCGCGCAGCGATTCGGCCGTGGACAGGTCGACGGAAACGAGTTTCGACACACCACGCTCGGCCATCGTCACGCCGAACAGCCGGCTCATCCGGCTCATGGTGATCGGATTATGGGTGATGGTGAGGAAGCGCGTGTCCGTCATCCGTCGCATCTCGTCGAGCAGGTTGCAGAATCGCTCGACATTCGCGTCGTCGAGCGGCGCATCCACTTCGTCGAGCACGCAGATTGGCGCCGGATTGGTGAGGAAGACCGCGAAGATCAGCGCCATCGCGGTCAACGCCTGCTCGCCTCCCGAAAGGAGAGACAGCGATTGCGGCTTCTTGCCGGGCGGCCGTGCGATGATGTCGAGACCCGCTTCGAGCGGATCCTCCGAATCAGTCAGCACCAGTTGCGCCTCTCCGCCGCCGAACAGCGTTCCGAACAGCTGGCGGAAATGACCGTCCACCACTGTGAAGGATGCCTGCAGCCGCTCGCGCGCCTCGCGGTTGAGCTGGGCGATGCCGTGGCGCAGCCGTTTGATCGCCTCCGTCAGGTCGTCGCGTTCACCGACAAGGCCCTGAAGCTGGCCTTCGATTTCGGCCAGTTCCTCTTCCGCACGCAGATTCACGGCGCCGAGTCGCTCGCGATCGCGCTTCAGCCGATCGAGATCGGCTTCGGTGACCGCCGATTCGGGCAATGGCGCATCCGGCAGGAGGCCGGCAATCTCGCGCGCGCCGTCCGGGGCGCAGTCGAGCATTTCGGCGATCTCGCGCGTCAGGTCGGCACGGCGCTGGCGCCCGCCTTCCAGCCGCGCCTCGGCGCGGGCGGCTTCCTCGCGCGCCGATGACAGGCCGTCGAGCGCCCCGCGCGCCGCGCGATCCGCCTCGACCTGCGTGGCTTCCGCCTCGGCGAGTCGGTCGGCAGCGGCACGGCGGGCCGCTTCGGCCGCTTCGGTCTCGTTGAGCAGCGCCCGTCGGCGGGCGGCGAAATGGCTCGGCGCGTCATCGAGTTCCACCCGCTCGATCGCGGCTTCCTCGCGGCGGGCCTCGATGGCCGCCAGACGCTCGCCGGTTCCGGCCGCGCGGGCCTGCCAGGAAGAGCACTCCTGCACGATGGTGGCGAGACGGCGGCCGCGCTGCTCGCGCTCGCGCATCAGACCCTCGGTGCGGGAACGCGCCTGGGTCACCCCGAGGCGGGCTTCGGCGAGACGAGCCTGGAAGCCGGCGATTTCCGCTGCGCTGTCGGTGGAGGGCGGCAATTCGGCGAGCGCGTCCTCCGCTTCCGCGCGCGCTGAGGCTGCGGCCTCGCGGTCCGTCTCCATCCGCTCGCGGCTTGCATCCAGCGCGGCGCGGCGCACCGCGCGCTCGGCCTCGGCGCGCTCGGCACGCGCCAGTTCCTCGCGCATCGCCTCAGATGCGCGCAAGGCGGAGCGGCGGGCCTCACGGGCGGCGTTCTCGCGGCTGCCGGCGCTGCGCAACGCCGCCTCCGCGGCTTCCAGTCCGCGCCGGTGATGGGCGACCTCGGTGCGGGCGCCATCCAGCGAAGCCTGCAGATCCGCCAGGCGATTGCGCTCGGCGAGGCGGCGGGCAGCCGATGTTGGCGCATCGGCGGCGGCGTCGAAACCGTCCCAACGCCAGAGGTCGCCTTCCACGGAGACCAGACGCTGGCCGGGACGAAGCGTGGCGGCAAGCTGCGCGCCTCTTCCCCGCTCGACGACACCGATCTGCGCGAGGCGGCGGGCCAGCGCAGCCGGGGCTTCGACATGCTGCGCGAGGGAAGCGACGCCCTCCGGCAAGGCAGCGTCGGCGTCCGCGGTGAAACGCTCCAGCCAGTGCACCGGCGCCTCGGCCTCAATCGGCGCATCGAGGTCGTCGCCCAGCGCTGCCCCGAGGGCGGCCTCGTAACCGCGATCGACCCGGATGCGGTCGATTACCGGCGGCCAGGCCCGGCCATGGCCGGGCTCCAGCAGCTTGGCAAGGGTGCGGGCTTCCGTATCGAGGCGTTGCAGGGCCTTCTCGGCCTCGGCGAGCGGACGACGGGCACGGTCGAGATTGCCCCGGGCCTCGCCATGCGCCGTCTCGGCATCCTGTGCCGTGATCTCCGCCTCCGTCAGACGTTCCTGCGCGGTCTCGGCGTTGATGCGGCGGATCTCGATATCGTCGGCGGAAGAAGGCGGAACCAGAGCGCGAAGCTGGGCATCGAGCCCGGCGATCTCGCGCTCCAGCCGGGCGAGGCGCTCGCCCTCCTCGCGGATGCGCCGCTCCAATGTGCCGCGGCGGGCGTGGCGCTCGGCGCTGGAGGTTGTCACTTGGGCGAACTCGCGCTCGGCGGCCGTCAGGGCCTCTTCGGCCTCGGCGCGCAGGACCGCGGCCTCTTCCTCCAGAAGCCCCGCCTCTTCCTGCGCGACGGACAGTTCCTCGGCCTCGCCGGCGAGCCGCTCGAGCATGGCCTCGGCGTCGAGCGAAAGCGCACGCTCGCGCTCGACATCGCCCATGAGCTGGGAAAGCCGGCGGTCCAGTTCCTCGCGGCGGGCCTCCGCGCGTGCCTCGTCGCGATCGAGTTCGCCGCGCGCGAGCGTGAGGCGCTGCAGGGTCGCGGCGGCAACCGCATCGGTCTCGCGCAGCCCCGGCAATTCATGGGCGGCAATGGCGGCGCGGGTGGTCGCCTCAGCCTGCAGGCGCGTGCGCTCGGCGACCGTACGCACCGCGAGATCCAGCGCGCGCTCGGCCTCCGCCAGCATACCCACCGCCTCCACCCAGCGCAGCCAGAGCAGCGTCGCCTCCAGCCGCCTGATGTCGCCGGACAAGGCGCGATAGCGCGCCGCCTGACGCGACTGACGGCGCAACCCCTCGGTCTGGGTGCCGATCTGACCGATGACGTCTTCAAGACGGGCAAGATTGGTTTCGGCGGCGCGCAGCCGCATCTCCGCCTCGTGGCGGCGTGCGTGGAGGCCGGCAATACCTGCCGCCTCCTCGAGAATCCGACGACGGGCCGCCGGCTTGGCGCCGATCAGTTCGCCGATCTGCCCCTGCCGCACCATGGCGGGCGAGCGCGAGCCGGACGAGGCATCAGCGAACAGGATCTGCACGTCGCGGGCGCGTACCTCGCGGCCGTTGATGCGGTAGGACGAGCCGGCCTCGCGCTCGATGCGCCGGGAGATTTCCAGCGCATCGGCATCGTTGAAGATCGCGGGCGCCGTGCGATCGGTGTTGTCGACCGTGAGGACGACCTCGGCGGTGTTGCGGGCCGGGCGGGTGGTTGTGCCGCCGAAGATGACGTCGTCCATCCCCTCGGCGCGCATCGCCTTGTAGGAGTTCTCGCCCATCACCCAGCGCATCGCCTCGACGAGATTCGACTTGCCGCAGCCATTCGGCCCGACGACGCCGGTAAGGCCGGGCTCGATCAGCATGTCGGTCGGCTCGACGAAGGTCTTGAAGCCGAGAAGGCGCAGCCGGGTGAATTTCATGGGACCACAGGGTGCCGGCCCGTAACCACATCTTCAAGTGGGGGAGGAGCGTCGATCCACGAGATGTTGTGGATCGGTGGCATCTCTTGGGAGGAACGCGCGGATGGCCTGGGCGGCTTGAGTATCGGCAGCTTCTGCCGAAATAATACGCTTTCTCGACCGACATCGCCGCGCGACTGCGCAAGGAGGACAGAATATGCGGCCACCCGAACTCGATACGTTCGATCTGCGTATCCTGCGCGAATTGCAGGAGGACGGCCGCCTGACCAATGCCGAGCTTTCCGAGCGGATCGGCCTGTCCCCGTCGCCCTGCCTGCGCCGCACGCGGCAGCTTGAGGAGATGGGCCTGATCGCCGGCTACCAGGCCCGGCTCGATGCCGCACGGCTCGGGCTTGGCGTGCTCGCCTTCATCCAGGTGCATCTGGAGCGACAGGTGGAGGAAGCCGCACGCGACTTCGAGGCGGCGGTTCTTGCCTTGCCGCAGGTCGTGGCCTGCGACAGCGTGACGGGCGACAGCGACTATCTCCTCCAAGTGGTCTGCGAGGATCTTGAGGGATTCGCCCATTTCGCCCACGACATCCTCATGGGCATTCCCGGCGTACGCGGCGTGCGTTCCTCATTGGCGCTGAAACGGGTGAAGGAGCATCGCCGGCTGCCGCTCGACCAGTTGAAGCCTGTGCCCAAATCGGCAGATTCCGCTGCCGAAAAGGCAGGCATTTATGGTGCTGGATCGCAAAAGGGCATGTGAGCCGCAGAAACTGCCGCATATCGCCATCCGGCAGGCCAAGAACGCAAGGACATGCTGGCATAGGACAGTTATGTTTACCTATATCGGCAGCGCGACACCGCGCGCCCCCTTATCCTTCGAGGAGGCTGCACATGGCGTTCGTAGCAGACACGCTCAGCACCCTTTCCGGCCGTAACGACAGCGCGACCCGCACCCTTTCGCCCGGCACGTTCGCAGCCCTGCTGCTCGGCGCAGCCGCGCTTCTGTGGTCCGGCAACTTCTTCGTGGGCCGGATCATGGCCGGCACGCTGCCACCAGCAACCCTCTCGCTGGCACGCTGGAGCCTCGCCTTTCTGCTGCTGCTACCCTTCACGGGACGCGAACTGATCGCGCGTGCCGATGTCGTGCGCCGCCACTGGCCGCTGCTGCTGGCCTGCGGCGTGCTGAACATCGCGGTGTTCACCGTCCTGATCTATGCCGGGCTCGCGCATACGAGCCTGATTAACGGTTCGCTGATCGGGTCCTGCGCCCCCATCGTCGTCGGCATTCTCGGCTGGCTGATCCTGCGGGACGGCACCAGCCGGCGCCAACGCCTCGCGCTCGGCATCTCGACCGCCGGGGTCGCCCTCATCGTGCTGCGCGGCGACTTTTCCCACCTCAGCGGCCTCGCACTGAATACAGGCGACCTGCTGTTGTTCCTCGGCATCTGCGCCTTCGGCCTCTATGCGGTATTGCTGAAGCGCTTCCCCTGCCCGCTTTCGCCAGCCGCCGCCCTCACCGCGAGCATCCCCTTCGGGCTCGTCGCACTGGCGCCGTTCGGCGTGATGGAAATGGCGGATGGCACGCTCGGCCTCGCCCACCCGGGGGCGTGGCATACAGCGCTGCTCTCCGTCGCCTATGTGGCGAGCCTGCCGACTTTGGGTTTCGTGCTGTGGGCGCGGGGCGCATCGGTGCTCGGGCCGGCGCGGGCGGGACAGTTCCTGCAATTGATGCCGGTGTTCGGCTCGGGGCTCGCCATCGGATTGCTCGGCGAAGTACCCCAGCTCTATCACGGCATCGGCCTTGCCCTGGTCGCGGGAGGTCTCGCCTTGCGCGACCGGGCCATGCCGGAGCCCGCTGAACGCTCCTAGCGCCGCCCAGGCATGAAGGCGTGCAGGCGGCCGACCAGGCAGGCCAGCGGATAGGGCACCCATTCGGGCATCAGGGCATAGGGATGGCCCTTGGGCAGAGGCTTCCGATAGATTCTGGCGTGCCAGGCCTCGTAGCGCGCCCGCTTCTCGGAAAGCACGCGCGGCTCGCGGTCACGCCCGCGCGCGCCATCCATGCGGCCCGATACGTCGCGCACCCTCTCCGCATCCCTCACCTCGTCCCGTCCGTTCATTGATCACCCCATCCCACCATCCCCGGCGGAGGGCGGACTATGTCGACGGCGCCGTTACGGTGGAATGACTTAAATTGAGAACGTTCGGCCCGTTCAGCGCCCCGGTGCGTGACCAGCGATGCGGGCGAAGGTCCAGTCGAGCAACAGGCCGAGCATGGCGAAGCTGCAGCCGAGGGCGAAGTCGAGCACGCGTTCTTCCGTATCGTGTGCGGCGAGACCGAAGGAACGGTCGACAACCTGCAGCAACAGGGCAATGAACGCAGCGAGCGCTGCATTGCCGAACACGCCGTTGTAGTCCTGCGCCGGCCAGCGCAGCAGGGCCGCCAGCAGCATGGCACCGATCAGCCAGCCACGATCGGGCACCAGCAGCGCTATGGCGATCGCGATCGCCACGCCGAGCACACTGCCGATCATCACCTCCAGCATGATGCGTTGACTCGACAGCGCATCCTGCCGCAGCACCACCACGACGGCGATCAGCGTCCAGTAGGGCTTGTGCAGGCCGAGCGCCACGCTCGCGACCGATGACAGCGGCAGCACGATGGCCACGGCGGCGGCGAAACGCCAGCGCTCGCGCTCCGTCATCCGAAGCCGCTTCACGATCTCAGCGAGATAGGGTGCACTGGACGGTCGTTCGCCGCCGATGAGCAGGTCCCACAACACGGAGATGAGGTAGCCGTAGAGTGCCGCAGCAAATGCCGCCGCCGCGTTGAGCGGCGTGATCTGCACGAAGTGCGCCCCGATCGCCAGAGCGAGGCAGAACAGCCTTACAGCGCCGGCGATGCCGGGATTCAGCGCCTCGACCAGCGCATAGGCGATACCAGCCAGCGAAAAGGCGAGAAAGGTCGATACCGGGTGGTCGTGGACCAGCGTCCCGAATGCCGCGCCGGCACATATCACGAATGCCGCGCCGAGCATCCACCCGAGCCGTGGGGCAAAGCGACCACCCATGTCGAGCAGAAAGGCGAGGATGGTCGTGACGATACCGTAGGTCATCCACGGCGCCGGCCCGACCACGAGCCCGATGCCGATCGGCCCCATCACAGCCAGGGTGAAGCGCAGGGCCCGGCCGATCGTGCCGTCGCCGCGCCAGAGCGGCGGGCGTGGGGGCGTCTCGACCCGGGGCAGCTCCGATCCTGCATCCATCCCGCACCCCGTTCGATGGGCATCTTGCGCCCGCCTTCACCGCCAAACGCCCATGTGCCTCGCCGGGCTCCGATTCTCCACATGGCATGGCCGCGATTTTACGCGGTCTTTACCTCATGCCACCGACATTGTGGATGCGTGTTGCGTTCTTCCAGCGTCGGATCGGGTTCATGAGAGTTGTGCGTAACGGGGTATCGGCGACGGGGCGCAAGGGGCGGAACCATGCCGGGCAGGCTGGTATCGAATTGCCGCTGGACACGGTCCGGCATGGCGACTGCATCGCCGAGATGGCACGGCTTCCGGCGCGATCGGTGGACCTCATCTTCGCCGACCCGCCCTACAACCTTCAGCTTCAGGGCGAACTGAAGCGCCCGGACGAGAGCCGGGTCGATGCGGTGGACGATGCGTGGGACAAGTTCGAAAGCTTCGAGGCCTACGACGCCTTCACCCGCGCCTGGCTGCTGGCGGCCCGCCGGGTGCTGAAGCCGACCGGCACGCTGTGGGTGATCGGATCCTATCACAACATCTTTCGCGTCGGCGCGACGCTGCAGGACCTCGACTTCTGGATCCTCAACGACGTCATCTGGCGCAAGACCAATCCCATGCCGAATTTCCGCGGCCGGCGCTTCACCAACGCCCATGAAACGCTGATCTGGGCTGCGCGGGAGCCGGATGCGCGTGGCTATGTCTTCAATTACGAGGCGCTGAAGGCCGGCAACGAAGACGTGCAGATGCGCTCTGACTGGCTGTTCCCGATCTGCTCGGGAGGTGAGCGGCTGAAGGACGAGGAGGGTCGCAAGGCTCACCCCACCCAGAAGCCCGAGGCGCTACTCGCCCGCATCCTGATGGCGGCCTCGCGGCCGGGCGACGTCGTACTCGATCCGTTTCTCGGTTCGGGAACGACGGCGGCGGTAGCGAAGAAGCTGCGGCGGCATTTCATCGGCATCGAACGCGATGCCGGCTATGTCGCGACCGCCCGTGCCCGGATCGCCGCGACGGAGCCGCTGCCTGAAGCGGCACTGGCCCCGGCACCCTCTGCCCGGGAGGCGCCGCGCGTGCCGTTCGCCAGCCTGATCGAGCGTGGCCTCATCAGCCCCGGAGCCATGCTTACCGATTCGCAGCAGCGGTTCCGTGCCATGGTGCGGGCGGACGGCACACTCTCGCTGGAAAGCGCGCCCGGCCTTGGCACGGTCGCCTCCATCCACCGGGCCGGCGCCATCGCGCAGGGCGCGGAGGCTTGCAATGGCTGGACCTTCTGGCACCTGCCCAGCCACGAGGGGCTGGTCCCGATCGACCGGCTACGCGCCGAATTCCGCTCGGAAGCCGCTTTGGCCGCGGAATGACGCATACGAAAAAGGCCGCCTCCCGGCGGCCTCTCGCGAACGACCGGAGCAGCTATAGGCGCTCCGGGTAATAAGGCACCTCAGAGATCGGCCGCCTTCTTGATGGCTTCCTTGGCCTTGCCCTTCGCCTGCTGGGCTTCGCCATGCAGCTCCTGGACCTTGCCCTCGGCTTCCATCTGCTTCGAGCCGGTCATCTTGCCGACGCCCTGCTTCACATTGCCCATCGCCTCGTTGGCGAGACCCTTGGCCTTGTCCGCTGCGCTACCCATGGCTTCGTTCTCCGTTTGAAACCGCTTTCCGTGCGGCGTGACAGAAGAACGTGCTGGCCGCGCAACTGGTTCGCACCGTTCACGCGTTCGTCATTGCCTGTGCTCCAGCACCTTGCGCATGACGCTGGGAAAGGCTTCGCCGGCAACATCGCCAGACCGCACCCAGCGATGACCCGGCGGGGCGGGGGTGCCGTCCGGCACGGTGGTCCGCCACAGTGCCAGTTCCAGCGCGAAGTGGCTGAAGACATGGCCGACCCGGGCATTCAGCACCGTCCATTGCGCGTCCAGCGGCGCGTCGCGCTCGGGCGCTACCGGACCATCGGTCGTCCAGGATGTGGAAGGCACCTCGGTCATGCCGCCGAGCAGGCCCTTTTCGGGCCGGGAACGCGCAAGCACCGCTCCGTCAGGCCGCATCACAAGGAAAGCGACGCCTCGACGGGTCGGGCGCTCGGCCTTCGCCGCCTTGCGCGGATAGAGGTCCTGCGTGCCGGCGATCCGCGCGCGACACGGCCGCTGCCAGGGGCACAGCGTGCAGGCCGGCCTGCGCGGCGTGCAGATCGTGGCGCCGAGATCCATGACCCCCTGCGCGAAATCGCCATGACGGCGGGCGGGCAGAATGTCCAGCGCCAGCCGGCGGAACAGCGGGCGCGCCTTCGGGAGGGGTTCCTCCACCGCGAAAAGCCTGGACAGCACCCGTTCCCAATTGCCGTCGACCGGTGCTGCAGGCCGGTCATAGGCGATGGAAGCGATGGCGGCGGCCGTGTAAGGACCGATGCCGGGCAGCTCCAGGAGGGCCGCCTCCTCCGAGGGGAAACGCCCGCCATGGCGTTCGCTCACCGCGCGGGCACACGCATGCAGATTTCGAGCGCGGGCGTAATAGCCGAGCCCGGCCCATGCCGCGAGTACCTCTTCCAGCGACGCGGCGGCAAGATCCTCGACAGTCGGCCATCGGGCGAGAAAGGCGGCGAAGTAAGGCTGCACCGCCGCGACCGTGGTCTGCTGCAGCATGATCTCCGAGAGGAAGACGTGATAGGGATCCGCGCTCTCACCGGGCAGGGCCCGCCACGGCAGGCGCCGGCGGTGCCGGTCATACCAGGCGAGCAGGGCTTCGGGATCGACCCGTTCCGGGGAGATTGCCGCTTGTGGCGGGTTCTCCTGAAGCGCGTCCGTTGCTAGTATCGGCCTGCGGGCCATGCGAACTCCATTCGGG
This sequence comes from Ancylobacter crimeensis, assembly GCF_023016805.1. Taxonomy (GTDB): domain Bacteria; phylum Pseudomonadota; class Alphaproteobacteria; order Rhizobiales; family Xanthobacteraceae; genus Ancylobacter; species Ancylobacter crimeensis. Next base: position 302,273 of record NZ_JALKCH010000002.1, on the reverse strand, counting down.
CCGCGCGCCGAGCCGCGCGACGCCTGAGTGATGGGCGCTTCACCCACCGACTTCAAGACGCGACCCGTTCCAGACTGCACATCGGCGAAGGATGCGATGAGCCGCGCCCCGACCTTCCGCGGCAACCGCGCCGCCCGCCCGCTGGCCGATTTCATCCACGGCACCATTGCAGAAAGCTGCGCCCGGCGCGGTCTTGCGGCGGTGGAGATCGTGACCCACTGGCCGGATATCGTCGGCTCGCTGCTCGCGGCGCGCGCGCTCCCCACCCGCCTCGCCTGGCCCACCCGGCAGGAATCCGACGAGCCGGCGGTGCTGCATGTGCGGGTCGAAGGCGGCTATGCCATCGAGTTGCAGCACGATGCCCCCATCGTGATCGAGCGGATCAACCGTTACTTCGGCTGGCGTTGCGTCGGCCGGCTGGCGCTGCGTCAGGCCCCCGTCGGCCTGTCCCGGCCGGTACAGCGGCGGGTGCCGCCACCCGATGCGGCCGCCTGCGACGCCGCCACGCGCCGGATGGCGGCGCTGGGTATCTCGGGTTTCGAGGATGAAAGGCTCGCCAGCGCATTGGCACGGCTCGGCGCCTGCGTGGCGCGCGAGGGACGACGCTAGAGGCCATTCATCGTTTCACGGAATCGATGAACGGCTCTAACGTATTGACCGGTCGCATTTTCATCACGCGGACGGGTATCCACTTCGCTCGAGAATGCTCCAGGACATGGGGTCGCGGCGCCTCGCCGCATCACGCAGCGGTGAGTACGATCCTGCCTGCCGTATCGTTGCCATGTTCGCGCTGTGGCTGTACGCGCATGGGAGTTGCGGCATGAAGTGCCATCCCATCCTGTCGACATCTGCCCATCGGAGTTCTTGCATGATCGATCGCCGTCGCTTCCTCCAGGGAGTTGGTGCCGTCGCCCTCACGGCAGCCGCCCTCACTGCGGTCGTGAGCCCGCAGAGCTTCGCGCCCTTCGGCTTCATCGGCGAAGCGGAGGCGCAGACTGTGGATGCGCTGAAGCTGATGGCGCCTGGCGCGCTGCCCGACATGGTGCTGGGCCAGGAATCGGCCCCCGTCACCATCGTGGAATATGCCTCGATGACCTGCGGGCATTGCGCGCATTTCCATGCCACCACCTATCCGGTGCTGAAGGAGAAATACATCGATACCGGCAAGGTGAAGCTGATTCTGCGCGAGTTTCCGCTGGATGTCGTCGCCAAGGCGGCGTTCATGGTGGCGCGCTGTGCCGGTCCGGACAAGTATTACCCGATGGTCGATACCCTGTTCGACAACCAGAAGGACTGGGCCTTCGGCTCCAATCCGGCACAGGCACTGCTGGCGATCGCCAAGCAGGGCGGCATGACGGAGAAGCAGTTCAACGACTGCCTGTCCGATGCCAAGCTGGCCGGCGAGATCGACCAGGTGGCAAAGCGCGGCACCGAGCTCGGCGTCTCGGCGACACCGACCTTCTTCGTCAACGGCAAGCTCATCTCCGGCGCCATGAGCCCCGAGGATCTGGCCAAGGAAGTCGACCCGCTTCTCGCCACGAAGTGATCGGTTCGGGCGCAGGCCGATGAGTGCAGTGAGGTGGGTGATGAGACCAGTCATCCACCTCCTACCTCCTCCCGATCAGTCCGGCAGCACGAGCCGCCCGTCGGGGTCGAGCGGGAAGCCCGGATTGTGGGCGATCTCCCACGGATAGCCGTCCGGGTCGGCGACATAGCCCGAATAGCCTCCCCAGAAGACATGCTGCGCCGGACGCAGCGCCCGCCCTCCCGCCGCGAGGGCCCGGGCGATCGTGGCGTCCACCTCCTCCGGGGTACGGCGGTTGCAGGCGAGGGCGATGCCGCCGAACGCGCCGGGCCTCCCCGGAATGACGCCGGCATCGGTCGCGAGTTCATGCCGGGGATAGAGCGACAGCACCACCCCGCCCGCTCCCCCCGGCCCGTCCGCCTGCAGGAACACCACGCCTTCCGCCGAGCGCGCCCGGCGCACCATGCCGAGCGCCTCGTAGAAACGGGCCGCACGGGCGATGTCCTCCACCCCCAGCGTCACCAGGCTGAGGCTGAGCCCCGCGGCGACCTTCACGTCCACCTCTTGCATCACCGCCCTCCCCTTCCTCATGCGAACAGCGAGAGCTGCTCGCCCGCCTTCTGCCGGCGCTGGAAATGCCGGGTGGTCAGCTTGAGATGCCGCCGGTTCAGGCCGAGCCGCTCCACCGCGATCTCGAAACGCCGGGCGATAGTCCAGGCATAGGGACCGGAGCCGGTCATGCGCTGGCCGAAGGTCGAATCATATTCCTTGCCGCCATGCAGCTCCTTCACCAGCGACAGGACATGGCGGTACTTGTCCGGATAATGGGCGATCAGCCATTCCTTGAACAGGTCGCGGATCTCCAGCGGCAGGCGCAGCATCACATAGCCGGCCTCGTCCGCGCCTGCTGCGGCGGCGGCATCGAGGATGCGTTCCAGCTCGTGGTCGTTGATCGCGGGAATCATCGGCGCCACCAAGGCGGCGGTGGGTACGCCCGCTTCCGACAGACGGCGGATCGCCTCGATGCGGCGCATCGGCGTCGAGGCCCGCGGCTCCATCGTCCGGGCGAGCCGGTGGTCGAGCGAGGTCACCGACAGCGCGACCTTGACCAGCCCCTTCTCCGCCATGGGCGCGAGGATGTCGAGATCGCGCAGCACCAGCGCCGATTTGGTGACGATGCCGACCGGATGGCCAAAATCGCGCAGCACCTCGATGATGCGGCGCGTCAGCTTCCACTCCTTCTCGATCGGCTGATAGGCATCGGTGTTGATTCCGAGCGCGATGGTGCGCGGCTCATAGCCCGGCTTCGATAGTTCCTTCGCCAGAAGCTCCGGCGCCTCCGGCTTGGCGAACAGCTTCGTCTCGAAATCGAGCCCGGCGGAAAGGCCCTGATAGGCGTGAGTCGGGCGGGCGAAACAATAGACGCAGCCGTGCTCGCACCCCCGGTAGGGGTTGATGGACCGGTCGAAGCCGACATCGGGCGAGGTGTTGCGGGTGATGATGGTGCGCGCCCGCTCGGGCGTCACCTCGGTGCGGAAGGCGGGCAGGTCGTCGAGGCTCTGCCAGCCATCGTCGAAGGCCTCGCGGGCGCCGAGCTCGTAGCGGCCGGCGGCGTTGGAGAGAGTGCCGCGCCCGCGCCGGCGGCCCTCCTCGATGCCCGGAGCCTCGACCTCCTCCACCCCGGTCACGTCGACGAGGGCGGAGCGGTCGCGCGCCGCGCTGGCCGCCTCCTTCTCCGCCTTCAGCCGGCGGTCCTCCGCAAGACGGCCCACGATGTTCTTGCGCGACCGCGCGGACGGGAGGCTGGCGGCGACAGAATCGCTTCCGCCGGCGGGCGACGGGCAGGCGGCAACGGATGTAGCGGCGAATGCGTTCGGGCGATCCATGGCGGGGCTCCTCACAGAGCTCCGTTCTAGGGCGAGCGAGAGAACATATCAAGAACATATCCGCACAAACCCGCATCGGCGCTCGACGCGGGGAGATGTCATGCTATAGGGCAGAATGAGAATTTCGCTACGAATATGACCGGATCGCGCCTCGCGCGAACCGGAGGACCTGAAAGACGCGCGTGATCTCGGTCATTATTGCCACCGGCCCCACCGAACGCCTGCTGGTTCCCACGCTCGCCGCCCTGGTGCCCGGCGTGGCCCAGGGCCTCGTGCGCGACGTGCTGCTGGTGGATGCGGGCAACAGCGAGGTGGCGGACATCGCCGAGGCCGCCGGCTGCACCTATCTGGAAGGTCCTGCCGATGCCGGGGCGCGCTTGCGGCTCGGCGCCGCCCATGCCCGCTCTCACTGGCTGCTGTTCCTCGACGCCGCCGGGCTGCTGCAGGAAGGCTGGTCGCGCGAGGTCCGCAGTTTCATCGAGCAGGTGGAGCGCACCGGCATGGCCGACAGACGAGCCGCCACCTTCCGCCTCGCCATCGACCGCTTCGGGGTGATGCCGCGCCTGCGCGAGACCGCCGCCGTGGCGCGCCACGCGGTGACCGGGCGCCCCCGCCCGGAACAGGGCCTGCTCATCCATCGCCGCTTCTACGAGGCGCAGGGCGGCCACCATGGCGGCGTGCGCGCCGCCCGCGGTCTCATCGCCCGCCTCGGACGGGGCCGCCTCATCCTGCTGCGCTCGCAGATCCTGCTGCCGGATTGAGAGGGCGACGGTGCGGCCCGTTCCCGTCGTCATCCCGGAGCATTTGTCCCGTCGACCGTACGGAAAGCCTCCGCGTCATCATCCCGAAGCCCTGCATCCTCATCCCCGACGGGCCGCCAAGAGGTGAACAGGCAGCCCCTAAGCGCCTGACATCCCGCTGACGGCCGCGCGGGATCGGACAGGATCGGGCGGGATGATGTCGGCAGCGGCCCCGGACCTCACGCCGTCGCGCCCTTCGCCTTTTCCCGCCGCAGATGCTCGTCGAGCCGGGGCAGGATCTCCACGAAATTGCAGGGCCGGTGCCGGATGTCGAGCTGGTGGACGAGGATCTCGTCCCAGCCGTCGCGGCAGGCCCCCGGGGAGCCGGGCAGGCAGAAGATGTAGGTGGCGTTGGCGACCCCGGCGGTCGCCCGGCTCTGAAGGGTCGAGGTGCCGATCTTGCCGAAGGACACAAGGTGGAACACGGTCGAGAAGCCTTCCATGCGCTTTTCGAACAGCGGCTCGATCGCCTCCGGGGTCACGTCGCGACCGGTGAAGCCGGTGCCGCCGGTGGTGACCACCACGTCGATCCCCGCATCGCCGATCCACGCCGAGACGAGGGTGCGGATCGCCTCGACATCGTCCGGCACGATGGCGCGCGCGGCGAGGTGGTGGCCGGCGGCCTCGATCCGCCCGGCGAGGGTGTCGCCGGAGCGGTCGTCGGCCGGAGTGCGGGTGTCGGAGACGGTGAGCACCGCGATGTTGAGCGGAATGAAGGGCTTCGCGGCGTCGGTCATCGGGCGTCTCCTGTTTCCCGGGCCGGGCCGTTGCCGGCCGTACCCGGGATCATGCTGCAAGAGCACCGGAGATAGGCCTCAGATCGCGCCCTGGAAAGTATTGCACTGCTGCATCGAGCCACTCTTCAGCCCGCGGGTGAACCAGGTCACGCGCTGCTGCGAGCTGCCGTGGGTGAAGCTGTCGGGGACGACATAGCCCTGCGACTTCTTCTGCAGCGTGTCGTCGCCGATGGCGGTCGCGGCGTTCAGCGCGTCCTCGACGTCGCCCTGCTCGAGGATGCGGAAGCGCTCATTGGCGTGGTAGGCCCACACGCCGGCGAAGCAGTCCGCCATCAGCTCGACCCGCACCGAAAGGGCATTGGCCTCATCCTGCGAGGAGGCGTTGCGCTGGCGCTCCTGCACCTTGGGCAAGATGCCGATGAGGTTCTGCACATGGTGGCCGACCTCGTGGGCGATGACATAGGCCGCCGCGAAATCGCCCGGCGCCTTGAAGCGCTGCTTCATCTCCTGGAAGAAGGAGAGGTCGAGATAGACCTTCTGGTCGTTCGGGCAATAGAACGGACCCATGGCCGACTGCGCCGTGCCGCAGCCCGAGCGCGTGGCGCCGGAGAACAGCACCATGCGCGGCTTCTCGTAGGTCTTGCCTTCCTTCTGGAAGATATCGGTCCACACATCCTCGGTCTGGGCGAGGACGGCGGCGGCGAACTGGCCGAGCTGGTCGCTCGGCGCGCCCTGCTTTGTGCCGGGCGGGGGCGCCGATTGCTCGCTCTGGCCCCCCTTGTCGCCGAACAGGATATCCGCCCCGCTCAGCAGCACGGCGGGATTGATGCCGGTGGCCCAGGCGATGAGGCCGACCACGATCAGCCCGCCTATGCCGAGCCCGCCGCCGCGGAAGCCACCGCCACCGCCACCGCCGAATCCGGCACCACGGCGATCCTCGACATTGTCGCTGCGCCGAAAATCGTCCCACCTCATGGCGGCTCCCCCTCATGTCTGCGCATCACGCCGCACGCGGCGGCGGCGCCCGATCGGCACCGTGCGCGCTCTCCAATGCGGGCACGGGCCGTCGGGTTCCTCGCGCAACGGTATTCCCTGCACGCAAGGCGGCCAACAGGCGCGTATGGACATTCCTCCCGCGGAAGGGATGTCCGGCGGTTACGCGGAGGCGAGGCGCGCCAGGAACGCGCCCGCCAGCGTCATGTCCGCCTGCGAGAGCCCGTGCGAGGCCGGGAGAACCTCGTGCCGGACCTCGGCCCCGCCGGCGCGCAGCTCGGAGGCGAGGCGCGCGGCGTTCTCTTCCGGCACGATCGGATCCATCGCTCCGGAAAGCATCAGGACCGGACGTCCGGAAAGGTCCGGGCGCGGAGGATGGGCGAGCGGCGCCATCGGCCGCAGCAGCACGGCGCCGGCCAGCGCCTGCGGGTGCAGCAGCAGCAGCGCCGCGGCGATGTTCGCGCCGTTGGAGAAGCCGAGCGCGACCGGAGCCGCGAGCCCATAGGCCGCGCGGGCCTCGGCGATGAAATCGGCGAGCTCCGCGGCGCGCCGGCGCAGGTCGTCCTCATCGAACACGCCCTCGCGGATGCGGCGGAAGAAGCGCGGCATGCCGCCTTCCAGCACCTTGCCACGCGGGGACAGCAGCGCCGCGCCGGGCGCGACCCTGCGGCCGAGCGCGATGAGGTCGTTCTCGTCGCCCCCGGTGCCGTGCAGCAGCAGCAGCGGCGCGCGGGAGGCGTCCTCGCCCGGCACGAAGCGGTGGACGAAGGACAGGTTCTCGACGTCTGCAGTCATGTTGAATCCTCCAGAACCGCGGTCGCGGGAGCCGCCGCCCCTTCCCGCGAAGGAGCGGCGGCGGTTCAGGCGATCTCGGGCAGCACCGCCTCGATGCGGGCACGGTGCGGCTCGAGGAAGGACGGCAGCTTCAGGGCCTCGCCGAGATGGGCGACCGGCTCGTCGGCGGCAAAGCCGGGGATGTCGGTCGCGATCTCGAACAGGACGTGGCCGGGCTCGCGGAAATAGACCGAGCGGAAATAGTTGCGGTCCTTCTGCTCGGTGGTGTGGATGTTGTGGTTCTCCGCGAGCTTCTTCACCATCTCGGCCTGCGCCGCGTCGTCCTCCGCGCGGAAGGCGACGTGGTGGACCGAGCCGCCGCCCATCCGCGCCGGCAGGAAGCCGCCGGCCGCGTGCAGGTCGACGATACCGCCTGCCCCGACAAGGCCGGTCTCGCCCGCCACCCGGTAGCGGATGAGCGAGCCCTCCCGGCCGAGTTCGGCGAAGCCGAGCACGTCGGTGAGGATGGCGGCGGTCGGCGCGGCGTCGGCGACGAGCAGGTTCACGCTGTGGAAGCCGCGGATCGCGGCCTCGGCGGGAATCTCGCCGTCGCTCCAGCCCGCCTCGGCCTCGATGCCGGGCACGCCCGCGAGCGCAAGGCGCATGCCGTGCGGGTCCTTGAAGGACAGCAGGGTCTCGCCGAAGCGCTTCACCGGCGCCTCATGGGGCACGCTTTTCTCGATCAGCCGCTGCGTCCAGTAGCCGATGGCGCTCTCCGGCACCCGGAACACGGTCTCCTGCGTCTCGCCGATGCCGGTTCGCCCTGCGGCGACATGATCCCACGGGAAGAAGGTGAGGATCGTGCCGGGGGTGCCGGTCTCGTCGCCATAGTAGAAATGATAGGTGCCGGGATCGTCGAAATTGACCGTCTTCTTGACGAGCCTCAGGCCGAGGATGCGGGTATAGAATTCGACGTTGCGCCGGGCATTGCCGGCGATGGCCGTTACATGGTGAATGCCGCTGTGGATCATGGTGAGCTCTCCTTCAGGGGGCGTCACCGCCCGTTTCGACATTTCAAATAATCCAACGATCCTCGATATCCAGACGAAACCTATTGCATTGACGCAATAACAGCTCTGTGAATATGGTGGACACACGGAAAGCGAGCGGCGGAGCGCGCGATGGCTGAACCTTTCAAGGGGCTGAGCTGGGACGATTTCCGTCTCATCAAGGCGGTGGCGGATGCGCGCGGCCTGCCTGCGGCGGCGTCCGAGCTCGGAGTCAACCATTCCACCGTGTTCCGCCGGCTGAAGCAGGTGGAGGAGACGCTCGGCACCGTGCTGTTCGAGCGCCACCGCACCGGCTACGCCGTCACCCCGGCCGGGGAGGAAATGGTGGCGCTGGCCACCCGGCTCGACGAAGAGATCACCGCCGCCGGCCGCAAGCTGGCCGGCCGCGAGCCGACGCCCACGGGCGACCTGCGCATCACCCTGCCCGATTCACTGCTGATGCACCTGCTGATGCCGCTCATCTCCGGCTTCCGCGAGCGCTACCCGGATGTGCGGCTGGACTTCGTGCTCTCCGCCGCCTCGCTCAACCTGTCGAAGCGCGATGCCGATGTCGCCATCCGCGCCACCGACCATCCGCCGGAGAATCTCGTCGGACGGCGCGTCGCCACCATCAACTGGGCGCTCTACGGCCTCGCCGAACGCTTTCCGCGCCCCGTCACGGTGGACGAGCTGCGCGCGGAGAACTGGGTCGCGCTGTCGGACGACTATGCGCACCTGCATGTGGTGAAGTTCCTGCACGAGCACATCGAGCCGGAGCGGATCGTCTACAAGGTGAACACCGTGCTCGGCCTGCCGGACGCCATCGAGGCGGGAATCGGAATCGGCTACATCCCCTGCCTCAGCGGATCCACGCGCCCCGCGCTGACCCGACTGGCGCCGATCCGGCCGGAATTCTCGGCCGGCCTCTGGCTGCTGACCCACCCGGACCTGCGCCACGCGCCGCGGGTGCGGGCCTTTCTCGACTACATGGCCAGCGAAGTCACCAAGGTACGCCGGCTCATCGAGGGCACGGAAGGGCCCGCGATGGAGCGGATCGAGCCGGAACCCGTCGCTACTTGACCCGCGACAGCAAACCGTTGCGCAGGCAGGTGAGTTCATTGGTGAGGCGCTCCAGCGTCGCGCTGTCGCGTTCGAGGCACAGTCCCATCTCGCGCGGCACCCGCGCCGCCTCGCCGCGCAGCGCGCGCCCCTTGTCGGTCAGCACCACGCGCACCTGCCGCTCGTCATGGGAGCAGCGCGCCCGGCGCACCAGCCCGGCCGCCTCCATGCGCTTGAGCAGGGGGGTGAGGGTGTTGGTCTCAAGAAGCACCCGCTCGCCGATCTGGCCGACCGTGAGCCCGTCGCCCTCCCACAGCGCCACCATCACCACATATTGCGGATAGGTGAGGCCGAGACGATCGAGCATCGGCTTGTAGACGCGGTTGAAGGCGTGGTTCGCCGAATAGACGGCGAAGCAGAGGAAATCGCTGAGCTTCAGCGGATCGGGAACGGCGTCGCCCGTTTCAGTGCCGGTCTCGCGGACATCGTTGCTGTCGGACATGACACGGCCCCATCGGTTGGTACAGACGACAAGATTAGATCGCATACGATATGTTTCAAGCCCATTTTGCACATGAGGGCCATGCGTTTCCGTAGCGCGAAGAATGCCGGCAAAGGGTTTCGCTTTTCGATTCACACAGGGCGAGGCCGAAGCGCCGGTCTTCCTACGCCTAAAGTTTGATACGCGGCCTGCCTCTCCCTAGGATCGCCGCGTACAGGGGAACGCGATGGCAGACGAGAAGATGGCGCCGCCCTCGGCGGAGGTCGGGATGACGGGCGCGAACGGCGCGGCGGGGCGGCGCTCCTCGCGGCTCAGGCTGCGCGCGGCGTGGATGTATTACGTGGAAGGCATGACCCAGAGCGCGATCGCCGAGGCGCTCGACATCGGGCGGGTGACGGTGGTGCGCCTGCTGGCGGATGCCCGCAGTCTCAACGAGGTGCGCATCAGCCTCGCCCGCGACGTCGCCGAGCTGCCGCGGCTGGAGATCGGCCTGCAGAAGCTGTTCGGCCTGCGCGAGGCAATCGTCGCCCCGCTCTCGGGGCCGGGCGCCGATCCCACCGCCGCGATCGGCGCGGCGACCGGGCAATATCTGTCCGACCTGATCCGTTCCGACATGACGATCGGTTTCGGCTGGGGCCGCACGCTGATGCGCGCGCTCGGCTTCGTCGACGAGAAGACCGTCTCCAACCTGTCGGTGATCTCGCTGCTCGGCGGCATCACCAAGGCCCGGCAATACAATCCGGCGGAGTTCGCCTGGCAGTTCGCCCGGCTGTTCCAGGCCGATTGCCACCTCATCGCCGCCCCGGCGCTGGTGGACAGCGTCGAGACCCGCACCGCGCTGATCGAGCGCTGCGGCCTCGCCACCGTCTACCAGACCGCGCGGCGCATGGACGCGGTGGTGGTCAGCGTCGGCGAGATGTCGGGCGAGAGCACGGCCCGGCGCTTCGGTTTCTTCTCCGACACCGACTGGCGGGAGCTGATCGCCGCCGGGGCCGTGGGCGACGTGGTCTATAATTTCCACGACGTTGCCGGTCGGCTGGTCGACCACCCGATCAACCGGCGCGTCATGTCGATCCCGATGGAGACGCTGCAGGCGACGCCCCAGCGCATCCTCACATCGGGCGGGCCGCAAAAGATCGACGCGGTGATCGGTGCGCTGCGCCTGCTGCGGCCTACCGTCTTCATCACCGACGAGGCGACCGCCGCCACGGTACTGGAAAGACTGGCGCCGGACGGTATCCCGGCGGGAGGGACGCAACAGGAACGTTGACGGGCGCGCCCGATCGGTTACCGAAGGGGCCGGCCTATGCCGTTTCGGTTCACCGGCGGCGCCGTGTAAGGAAATGCAGATGTTCGGCAAGATCGGTCCCGCGTCCTCCGCTCCCGCCTCGCCCGCCAAAGCCGGCGGCGTGCTGGACCTGTCTTCGCTGGCGCCGGCGGGCGCTCGCGGCGGCCTCGCCCTTACCGGCCTTGCCGCCGAGATCGCCCGCTACACCGACGCGAACGGCCCGATCACCCTTGGACTCGTCGGCGCGGGGCAGATGGGCACCGACCTTCTGGTGCAGGCCGCACTGATGCCGGGCATGCGGATCGGCGCGGTGGCGGTGCGCAATCCGCACTCCGCCTTCGAGGCGGCGCAGGTTGCGGGCCATGACGCCGGCGACCTCGCCAACGCCGATACGCCCGCCGCCATCGACCGCGCCATCGAGGCCGGCAAGATCGCGGTGACGCAGGACTACAACGCCATGTGCGCGGCCGGGCGGATCGACGTGGTCATCGACGCCACCGGCTCGCCGAACATCGGCACCATCGTGGCGCTGGAGGCGATCCGCAACGGCAAGCATGTCGTGCTGCTCTCGGTGGAGGCCGACATCACCATCGGCCGTCACCTCAAGCAGGAGGCGCGCGCCGCCGGCGTGGTGCTGACCGGGGCGGCGGGCGACGAGCCGGCCTCGACCATCGAGCTGATCGGCCTCGCCCAGGCGCTGGGGTTCGAGATCGTCTGCGCCGGCAAGGCCAAGAACAACGCCTTCAAGACCGACGCGGTGCCGGACGAGTTCGCCGCCGAGGCGAAGGCCCGCAACATGAACCCGCGCATGCTGGTGGAATTCGTCGATGGTTCCAAGACCATGGTGGAGATGACCGCGCTCGCCAATGCGACCGGCCTCGTGCCCGACATCGCCGGCATGCACGGCCCCGCCGCCGATCGCGACGTGCTGGCGCAGGTGCTGTGCACGAGGCAAGACGGCGGCATCCTCTCGCGCTCCGGCGTGGTGGACTTCACGCTGGGCAAGGATGTCGCGCCGGGGGTGTTCTGCATCGTGAAGCCGCGCCACGAGCGGGTGATCGAGCGCATGGCCGACCTCAAGGTGGGGCCCGGCCCCTGCTTCGCGCTGATCCGGCCGTTCCACCTCACCAGCCTCGAAGTGCCGCTGTCGGCCGCGCGGGCGGTGCTGCACGGAATGCCGGACATGGAGGTGCTCGATCATCCCGTCGCCGAATGCACGGCGGTGGCCAAGCGCGACCTCAACCCCGGCGATCTGCTCGGCAAGATCGGCGAATATGACTATCGCGGCTTCACCATGGCCTGGCGCGAGGCACGCGAGAGCGGCTCGCTGCCGCTCGGCCTTGCCGAGAAGGCGAAGGTGCTGCGCCCGGTGAAGAAGGGCGAGCGCCTCACCTATGAGAACTGCGCGCCCGACGACAGCCTCGTCGTGACGCAGATCCGCCGCCGGCTCGACCAGCAGGACGCGCGGTTCCTCTGAGCGAAAAGCTCAGGCCCGCCCGGTACGTTTCGCCGGCACCTTGAGCAGATCGGCCAGCTCGGTGAGCGCCTCGGCGAGCTCGCGCACCTGCTCGGGGCGCAGCACGAGCTGAAGGGCGGGGATCGGCTCGCCGGCCTTCGGCGCGCTGGTGCCGATCTCGACGCGCAGCCCGGCGGCATCCTCGCCGAACAGGGCGGTGGTGAAGCCGTAGAGCGGCCACACCTTCAGATGGCCCTTGCCGTCGGTTTCCCAGTCCTTGAAGGCGTCGCTCATCGGGCACTTCCTTTTTCAGCCTGCGGCCTGTCGCCTCACGCGCAACGGAAGCGGCGGGCGACTGCGAATAAGACTATTGGCGGATGTCTACCATTGATGCGAGGATTTGCGGGCAGGCTTTCTGCCGCGTCACGCGGCCGACTGGCCCACGCGCCTCACCGGACCGCCGGCGGAAAGAAACGGCGGCCGGGTCGTGCTCATGACAGACGACAGGAGAGAGACGCCATGGACACGCCGACCCGAAAAGCCATCGAACTGCTCCTCGAAGTTGCTGAGGAGCGCCGCATCCATGAGACCGAGGACGACGATAACGAGCTTGCCGGCCGCCTCGCGGCAGCCATCGAGCAGGTTCGCGGTCTCATCGGGGTGATGGGCGACGCCGCAAGCTAGGATCTGCGCTTCGCCCTGCCCCGCCGGGCGGCGAGACCGCCCGCCTGCCGACCTCACATGAAGAAACCGCCGGGCTGCGCGCTGCAGCCCGGCGGATGATCGTGCTCGTCCGGCGCCGGATCAGGCGGCCGCGCCCGCCTGAGAGGCCCCCGCGTGAGATGCGCCGGTCTCTTCGACCGTCTCCAGCGCATTGGCGACGGCGTCGTCCACCCGCTCCAGCCAGACGAATTCCAGCCGATCCCGCGCGTCCTGGGGGATGTCCTCATAGTCGCGCCGGTTGCGGGCGGGCAGCATGACGCGGGTGAGACCCGCCCGTGCCGCCGCGACCACCTTCTCCTTGATGCCGCCGACCGGCAGCACCAGCCCGCGCAGCGAGATCTCGCCCGTCATCGCGGTGTCCTTGCGCACCGTGCGGCCGGTGAGCAGGGAGACCAGCGCGGTGAACATCGCCACGCCCGCGCTCGGCCCGTCCTTCGGGGTCGCCCCCGCCGGGACGTGGACATGCACGTCATTGGTGGCGAACACCGCCGGGTCGATGCCGAGCTCGACCGCGCGGCTCTTCACCAGGCTCATCGCCGCCTGCGCGCTCTCCTTCATCACGTCCCCGAGCTGTCCGGTGAGGATCAGCCCGCCACGGCCGGGCACCTTCGTCGCCTCGATGAAGAGGATGTCGCCGCCCACCGGGGTCCAGGCGAGGCCTGTGGCCACCCCGGGAACCGAAACGCGCAGCGCCACCTCGTCCTCGAAGATCGGCGGGCCGAGCAGGTCCGGCAGATCCGCCGCGGTGATCCGCGCGCTGGTCACGCTGCCATCGGCGATGCCGACGGCGATGTGACGGATGGCGCGTCCCACCTCGCGTTCAAGATTGCGCACCCCGGCCTCCCGCGTATAGGCGCGGATCATGCCGGTGAGTGCGTCGTCCTCGATGGCGAGCTGCTCGGGCTTCACCCCGTTCGCCTCAAGCTGGCGGCGCACGAGATAGCGCTTGGCGATCTGGAGCTTCTCGCTGTCGGTGTAGCCGGACAGCGAGATGATCTCCATGCGGTCGCGCAGCGGCCCGGGGATGGTGTCGAGCATGTTCGCGGTGGCGATGAACACCACGCGCGAGAGGTCGAACGGCACGCCGAGATAATTGTCCCGGAACGTTCCGTTCTGCTCGGGGTCCAGCACCTCCAGCATCGCGGCCGACGGATCGCCCTGGATGCCGGAGCCCATCTTGTCGATCTCGTCCAGCATCATGACGCAGTCGCGGGTGCCCGCCTTGCGCAGACCCTGGATGATGTTGCCGGGCAGCGCGCCGACATAGGTGCGCCGGTGGCCGCGGATCTCCGCCTCGTCATGCACGCCACCGAGCGAGACGCGCACGAATTTGCGTCCCATGGCGCGGGCGATCGACTGGCCGAGCGAGGTCTTGCCGACGCCGGGCGGGCCGGCGAAGCACAGAATCGGTGCCTTGCCGTTCGGCGCCAACTTGCGCACGGCGAGATATTCGACGATGCGGCGCTTGATCTTGTCGAGGCCGAAATGGTCCTCGTCGAGAATGCGGCGCGCATCAGCGATGTCGATCGTCTTCTCGTCGCCGAGCTTCCACGGCAGGGCGATCAGCCAGTCGAGATAGGTGCGGATCATGCCGTATTCGGCGCTGGCGTCCTGCATGCGGCGCAGCCGGCCCAGCTCCTTGCGGGCCATCTGCTCCACATCCTCCGGCATGCCGGCATCGAGGATCGCCTTTTCGAGATCGGCGATCTCCTGCTGGTTGCCGCCGTCCTCGCCGAGCTGCTTCTGGATCGCCGCCATCTGCTCGCGCAGCAGGGCCTCGCGCTGGCGCTCGTCGAGCGCCGCCTTGGTCTGCTGGCCGATCTCCCGCGACAGCCGCAGCACCTCGATCCGGTGGGCGAGGATGCGCGAGACCTTGTTCATCCGCGCGACGACGTCCACCGTCTCCAGAAGCTCCTGCTTCTCCTCCGGCGAGACATCCATATACGCGGCGACGAGGTCCGCCAGGGCCGCCGGCGAGGTGGTGCCGCGCACCGCGGCGACCATCTCCTGCGGCACCTGCGGCAGCAGCTCCAGCGCCTCGGTGGCCTGCCCCTGCAGATGGACGAAGCGCGCCTCGATCTCGGAAGACATGGCGTCGTCCTCATCGATGCGCTTCACCCGCGCGACGATATAGGGCTTCTCGCGCACGAACTCCTCGACGCGGAAGCGCTGCTCGCCCTGGCAGACAAGGTGATTGGTGCCGTCGGGCGCGGTGACGTAGCGCAGGATGTTGGCGACGACGCCCATCCGGTGCAGGTCGGTCGCGCCGGGCTCGTCGGTGCTCGGGTCGCGCTGCATGAGGATGCCGACGGGCTTGCCCTCGCGGATCGCCTGCTGGGCAGCCGCGACCGAGCCGGGCCGTAGCACCGCCACCGGCATCACGACGCCGGGGAACAGCACGAAGCTGCGGACGGGAAGAATGATGAGCGTATCCGTGCCGCTGGCGCCCGTGCGCACGGTGGCGGCGTCGTCCGGCGCCGGCGAGACGGGCGCTTCGGTACCGGCAATCTGGCCGGAATCTTCGGGATTACGTGTGAGAACGGGGTTCTGGTTCTGCATGATGTTGACCCCTCAAACCTTGCGCAGGACGATGGCGAGGCAGCCATTGACCACTGTGGGACGGGCGATTTCGTAACGGCCGGCGGGAAGGGCGAGCTGTCGCTCGAAGCGGCCCTGCGGAAGCTCCATGCGATGGATGACCGCATGGGCGAGCTCGGCCGGCTGGACCCGCTCGCCGGAGATCGTGAGCACGCCATTGTGGATGGCGACCTCGATCCGGTTCGGGTCGACGCCGGGCAGCGCCGCGAGCACGAGCAACTCGCGCTCGGTTTCGAGGATGTCGACCGGCGGCTCCCATGCCGGGGGCCGGGCGGGGGCATGGCGGACATGCACGGCCGCTACCGGCTGGAACATCTGCCGATGCAGGCGCTCCGCGCGATTCAGCATCTCGACGGCATCCGACCACATCCAGGCGCGGGGGTCGTTCTTCTTCATGGGGAAGACTCCTGCGGGGCTGATTACGGCACGGGGCGTGAGCCCGGCCGTCACCCGCGAGGAGGCATATAGGCACGGCTTTCCGTTGCGCCAGATCATCGGCGCGCAATTATATCGCGAGCGATCTTTTCACCGATCGTGACGACTTTTGATGCTGCCGGACGGCACACGCCGCAAAAGCCGCCCGGCCGGCCGCGCGCGGTATTGACGGCGTCCTCGCGACCTGTAGCTCTGGTACAGGGAGGCCGTCATGCGTCGCATCCACGTGCACATCAAGAACACCCCCTGGAACACGGCGGAAGCCGCGGAGATCTTCACGATCTCGCCCGAGCGCTTCGCCGAGGGGCTGGCGCAGCACCCGGACCTCGCGCCCTTCGTCGAGACCAGCTTCAGCCTCGGCGAAGAGGACTGGCCTGCCGCGCTGGGCGACGCCGAGGCGCTGGTCGGCTGGGACGTGCGCGTCGAGGCGGCGGCGCAGGCGGCTCCGAAGCTGCGGCTGATCCACGTCATCGGTGCCGGGGTCGAGCACCTGATGCCCATGGACTGGCTTCCCCCGCAGACCACGGTGGTCAACAGCAAGGGCATCCACGCCACGCGGGCGGGCGAGTTCGGCCTCATGGCCATCCTCATGCTGCACAGCCATATGCCGGGCCTCATCGAGCAGCAGAAGCGCCGCGCCTGGGCCTCGCTCTATGCCAGCCCGATCGCCGGCCGCACCTTGCTCGTCATCGGCGTCGGCAGCATCGGCGGGGCCGTCGCGCGCCGGGCCAAGCTGCTCGACATCCGGGTGATCGGCGTGTCCCGCCACGGCCGGCCGGCCGAGGGAGTGGACCTGATGCTGACCCCGGACCGTCTCGACGAAGTACTGCCCGAGGCTGATTTCGTGTTCGTCGCCACCCCGGCGACCGGCGAGACGCGCGATCTGCTCGACCGGCGGCGGCTGTCGCTGATGAAGCCAGGTGCCGGCCTCGTCAATGTGGGGCGCGCCCCGGTGGTCGATTACGACGCACTCACCGACCTGCTGCACAGCGGGCATATCGGTGGGGCGATCCTCGACGTGTTCGAACCGGAGCCATTGCCGCCCTCCTCGCCGCTCTGGTCGGTTCCCAACCTGATCGTGACGCCGCATGTTTCGGCCGATGACGGCGCGTCCTATGCGCGTCTCACCATCGACCTGTTCCTGCGCAACCTGCGACGCCACCTCGCCGGCGAACCGCTGCTGAACGTCGTCCGGCCCGAACTCGGCTACTGAATCGAGGCCCGTGGCCTCGAATCGGCATCCCCCTTGCAAGGCTCCGGCGATCGACGCCGCCCCATCGCCACGCGCGCGGGGCCGCTTCGGGGAGCGGATGGCGTCGCCGGCCTCGCGGGGGCTCGCGGCGGCCATGCGGTCGGGTGGAAGCACGGGCCCGGATGCGGGCCGCTTGGGAGCCGGACGATGAAGAAGCGTGCGCTGGTGTGCGGAGCCGGGATCGGTGGCCTCTCGGCGGGCCTCGCCCTCGCCCGGATCGGCTGGGACGTCACCGTTTTCGAGCGCGACGAGGAACTGCGCACGGCCGGCGCCGGCCTCAATCTCTGGCCGAACGGCGTGCGTGTCCTCAAGGAACTCGGGCTTGGGCCCCATTATGCCGCGATCTCCGCCAGCCTGCGCACCTACCGGACCTTCTCCTCGACCGGCGAGGTCGTCGCGATCGATGACGTGAGCGACTGGCCCGAACGCTATGGCGCGGCGCTTTCGGGCGTCTACCGGCGCGACCTCAGCCGCATGCTCGCCGATGCGCTCGGGGCCGGACGGCTTCAGCTCGGGCGCCGTGTCGTCGCGGTCGCGCAGGACGGCGACACGGTGAGCTGTCGCTTCGCCGATGGCGGAAGTGCAGAGGGTGACCTGCTGATCGGCGCGGACGGCATACATTCGGCGGTGCGTGCCGCCCTGTTCGGCCCGCAGGCGCTGAGCGCCGACGGACTGGTGCGCTGGCGGGGGCTGTTCGATCTCGCCGATGTCGAGGTCGATCCCCACGCCGCCGTGGAAGTGTGGGGAGCGGGCGGCCATTTCGGCTACATGGCGATCGGCGGCGGGCGCGCCTACTGGTTCGCCGCGGCGGACGGCATCACGACAGAACCGGACGATGCGCGCGCCTTCTTCAGCCGGTGGGAACGCAGCAGCGTGCCGGCCATCATCGCCGCCACGGACCCCTCGACCATCATCCGCAACGAGATCCGCGACCTGGTGACGCCGCTGCCGCGCTGGTCGCGGGGGCGCATCACCCTGCTCGGAGACGCCGCCCATCCGATGCTGCCGGGCATGGCGCAGGGTGCGAGCCAGGCGCTGGAGGATGTGCGGATCCTCAAGGCGGCGCTGGCGGAGCACGAGGATCTCGCCGCCGCGCTCGATGCCTATGAGCGCGCGCGCATACCCTGGGTCGGGAACGTGGTGCGGGGATCGCGCCCGCTGTTCGACTTCGACGGGCAGCACGAACGGGTGGCCAGCAATTGCAACCCGATCCTCGGCCGCTACGACAGCATCGCCGAACGCCGGAGCGCGTGAGGTCTGTTCCGAACCCAGCGGGCCATGCCCGGTGCGAACCGGGGCGGCACTGCCACGGCCGGCGGAGATGGCGCCCGATCCGGTGCAAGGCGGCGGCATCGACGATCACGGCACGGGCGGGTTCCGCGCATCACCTCATAAATCCCGCCATCCGGTGCCGCTTCCCATGGCCGGACTTGTGCCCGCAAGACGACCGGCCGGACCGCCGCGGCGCTCGGGCCGGGGCGGTCCGGCCATCGGCATTACCACTGGTAGCGCAGACCCCCGGTCAGCGAGTAGCCATTGATGTTCTCGCCGAAGCGGTAGTCGCCGCGCACAAAGCCGAGGAAGCCGGTGCCGACCAACTGGCCGGACAGAGCCAGGCCGACCTGACCGAAGGTTCCCACGCGCGAGGTCGAGATATCGGCGCCGACGCTGGACACCTCCGGCTGGTAGAAGGCATTGGCATCGCCGGAGAACTCGTGCCAGACACTGGCCTGGACGGAGGGCTGCAGGATCAGCTTGTCCGACGCCGCGATCACCGTGCCCACCCGCACCCGCAGGCTGCCCAATACGCTCTCGATATCGTCCTGCTTCACCACGCCGGCGGTGCCCGACGCATCTGTGATGGTGACGTCGTCGACGCTGGCGGTCACGTAGGTCAGGCCGGCCGACGGTTCGATGAACCATGTGCTCGACAGCGGGATGACCTTGCCGGTCGAGGCGATGATCGAATAACCGTCGCCATTGAGCTTGTAATTGTTGAGGCCGGCGACGGCATTGTTCAGCTTCACGTCATAGTAGTTCCGCTGCACCTGCACGTCGGCATAGAAGCCGAAGCCCGTGATGGCGGCATAGGCACCGAAAAACGGCGCGTCCACGTCCGACGAGCCGGGGTAGCTGACGCCCGTATTGTTGACCCAGACGTCGCCGCCGGTCAGGCCCACATGGGCGTTCCAGCCGGAGCCGTTGATGTTGGCGCGGCTGATATCCGCGCCGACCTGAAAGCCGAAGAAGCTCGACTCGTAGTTGGCCGGGCTGGTCACGCTGGATGATGCGCCGGAGATGTGCGTCGTGGTGTCGGCGGAGATGTTGTAGTCACCGCCCTTGACGCGCGACCACAGGCCGAAGGACAGCTGGTCCTTCACCGGATCCGGCGGGGCGGAGACGAAGGCGCTGGTCGGCTCGTTGAAGCCGGTGGCGATGGCCAGCATGGACGAGGCGACGGAGGCTGCCGCCGCACCCGCGCCGTCGGGATTGAGTTGCGAGACGACGTTCCAGTTGTCGCCCTGACGCTGGAGCTTGTACTCGATCAGCCCGCCGCTGGGCAGGTTGGTGGAGGTGAACGCCGACGCCGCACCGCTGCCATTGTCCGTTACCACCGTGATGGGGTTGGCGAACAGGCTGTATTGCCCGCTGGTGTTGTAGAGGTTCAGGGTGGTGGAGCCGCCGACGCTTCCAGCGATGTTGATGACGTCGCTGCGCACGCCGTCATTCGCGCCGCTGAGATTGACGTCCATGTTCGCTTGCGAAGCGCCGGTGCCCGTGTAATTGCCGCCAATGTTCAGGGTGTTGAAGGTGGTACCGTCGGAACGCATCTCGATGGTGCCGGCATTGCTGAAGCTGCCGCCGACCGAGGCCGGCGTCGTGGAAGCGACCGTGAAGGTCGCGCCGGCGGCGTTGGTCACATCGCCGCCTATGCTGCCGCCCGTCGCGAAGAACGAGAAGAGGTTGGTCAGCGCACCGCCGATGCTGCCGGAATTGACGAAGGCGGATTCGTTCGTCACCGACCCGACGATAGTGCCGCTATTGGCGAAGGTCGCGGCGTCGAGGTTGGCGACATCACCGCCGATCGAACCGGCATTGGAGAAGCTTGCCGACCCGCTATTGGTGACGCTGCCGTCGATGCCGCCCGTATTGGCGAAAATGGCGGCGTTGGTATTCAGCACATCACCGACGATGGTGTTGAAACTTGTATTGCTGAACGTGCCGTTGTCGGCATTGACCACGTTTCCGCTGATCGTGCCGTGATTAATGAACTGGCCATAGTCGATGTTGACGGCGGCGCCGACCTTGCCGCCGACATCGTTGGTGAACAGGCCCGTGCCGGAATTGGTCGCGACGCCGACCACCGTGCCCGCATTGAGGAACGTGCCCGCCATATTGGCGGCATCGGCGCCGATGGTGCCGGAATTGGTGAAGCTGGTTCCGGAATTCGTGGCGTCGGCCAGGATCTGGTTCGTGTTCACGAACAGGCCGGTGCCGCTGTTCACGGCATTGCCGGTCCCCGCCGCGCCCGTCCCGATCACGCCGTCATTCTGGAACGTGCCGGCCGAATTGCTCGCATTCGTCTCGATGACGGCGCCGGCCACGTTGGTGAACGTCGTGCCGGAATTGCTGGCCGTGCCCTTGATCCTGTTGGTGTTGTCGAAGGTGCCCCCGGTATTGGTGGCATCGCCGCCGATGGTGCCGGCATTGACGAAGGCGCCCCCCGTATTGGTGGCGTTGGCGCCGATGGTGCCGGAATTGCTGAAGCTGGTTCCGGAGTTGGTGGCGTCGGCCAGGATCTGGTTCGTGTTCACGAACAGGCCGGTGCCGCTGTTCACGGCATTGCCGGTGCCCGCCGCGCCCGTCCCGATCACGCCGTCATTCTGGAACGTGCCGGCCGAATTGCTCGCATTCGTCTCGATGACGGCGCCGGCCGCGTTGGTGAACGTCGTGCCGGAATTGCTGGCCGTGCCCTTGATCCTGTTGGTGTTGTCGAAGGTGCCCCCGGTATTGGTGGCATCGCCGCCGATGGTGCCGGCATTGACGAAAGCGCCCCCCGTATTGGTGGCGTTGGCACCGATGGTGCCGGAATTGCTGAAGCTGGTTCCGGAGTTCGTGGCGTTGGCCAGGATCTGGTTCGTGTTCACGAACAGGCCGGTACCCGTGTTGACGGCATTGCCGGTGCCCGCCGCGCCGGTGCCGATCACACCGTTGTTCTGGAACGTGCCGGCCGAATTGCTGGCATTCGTCTTGATGATGCCCGCCGCCTCATTGGTGAACAGCAAACCGGAATTGCTGGCGGTGCCGTTGATCGTGCCGGTATTGTCAAAGGTGCCGCCAATGTTGTTGGCGTTGCCTTTGACCAGGCCCGAATTCGCGAAAGTGTTCGCCGTATTGACGGCATCGCCGTCGATGGTGCCGGAGTTGGTGAAGCTCGTCCCGGAATTCGTGGCGTTGCCCGTCACCTCGCCCGCATTGACGAAGGTGTTGCCCGTGTTGGTCGCGTTGCCGGAAATGACGCCTCCGAGCTCGTTGCGGAACCGGAAGCCCGAATTATTGCCATTCCCGTTGATCGACCCGTAGTTCTCGATCGTACCCGTGCCGGTATTGTTGACGTTGGCGGCCGTGATCGTTCCGTAATTCTCGACCGTGCCGGCCGCAGTGTTGTTGACACCGGCCGCACTGATCGTCCCGGTGTCGCGGACGGTCAGGTCGCCCTGGTTCTCGAACGTGCCGCCGCTGATCGTGAGGGTCGTGGAACTGCCGACCACAGTCGAACCGACGATGAACGCAGCACCCGCCGCATTGGTTACCCCGGTCGCGCCGAGGTTGCTGGTGACGATCGTCGTGCCTTCTTCGTTGGTGAGGCCCAGGAAACTGCCGCCCCCGGCGATGGTGAAGGTGCCCGTGCCGGTCTTGGTGAAGTCGCCTGCAGCCGTGACGGCGCCGTTGAAGACCGTATCGGCATTCGTCGTATCGAGGGTGCCCCCGGTCGCCTTGATGGTGACGGGCTGGTTGAAGGTGACAGTGACACCCCCCGTCGGCTGGAGGATGCCGCCATTGAAGGTCATCGGCGTCTGCTGCGCCGCCGGGTCCGCTTGGGTGAAATAGGCCTGCGATTTGTCGATCCAGAGCGAATAACCCTGGATGTAGGCGCGGCCTTCACCATAGGGCGACTGGATCGCGGTGCCAGAGATGGTCGATGTGACCCCGGTCGTCCCGCTGTCGCCGCCGATCGTGAAGGTGCCGGTGCTGAAGGGCGGCGGGACGCTGGTGGTTCCGAGCGAGGTGCCGTCCTTGAATACTTCGAACTGGTCGCCGACCAGGAAGTCGTCGCGCACGACGATGACGGTGGGGCTATACGTCGTCACCTCGAAGGTGCGATCCCAGGAAGACCCTTGGGCGCCGAACAGGAAGTCCTGGTCCCCGCCGCCCAGAACCAGCGTTTCCGCCGATGCGCCCTGCGGCAGGAGAGCCGCGCCGATGCCGAGCGACGTCGCCAGCACCGTCGTTCCCGCCAGATGCCACCGGAACCGTCCCAGCACCGAAGCCCGGCCACGCACTGTCCGCCGGATCTTCCTGCCATCGCTGACGCCGGCGGAAAGACCACCATCGGCACGCACCACACCCGACCTGCGGCCGCCCGCCACGAATAAGGTCATTATAGTCTCCGCCCACAAGCGAATGCTCAGAATTAGAACATCAGCTTTCCCGTAGTCGAGCGTATGGGTCGTTCCGAAACCTTTCAAGAGTGCCCGCAAAACCTTGCTACACGCCAGCATTCGCCACGCCAGCCGGAGTATTTCGACACCACGCGAGTGCAATCAATGGGTTACAACCAGAAGAAGCCACAACCCGCTCTGCCGGAAGCGGTGCCGCCGCGGGCAGCGGTTCAACGGGCTGCGATATTCCGACACGAATGTGGCGCCGGAGACACACCCGGCATGACTGCAAGCTCTCGCGCCGAACGAAGCGTCTGGTTGTGGGCTCATTTCGAATCGGATCAGGGCGTGGCGGCGCTCGTTGCGCCGTCCGGTCGCAGCCGGGCCTCGAACGACCACTCGACATCAGCGATCTGCCCATTTGCCGGATCGGGCACGCGCAGCGAGCGTACATAATCGTAGAGGAACACCAAGCCGCCCATCATGTCGGCGCCGTCGCCCGCCTGCTCGGGCAGATCGAGCGCCTGCACCGGCCGGTCGGACAGAACCGCCAGCAGAACGGGAAGCTGCGCCTGCCGCAGCGTGAGCGCGACCTCGGCCGTCGCATTGCTGCCCAGCCGGTTGATATCCATCGCCGCGCGCCTCTGGCGCTCCAGCACCGCCGGGTCGGGGAAGATCTGCTGCGGCCGCCCGGCGGGGTCTATGCCGACCAGGACAAGGAAGCCGGCCTTGCGGGCGGTGATGCTCACGCCCGTCGCGGTGGCGCGAACCGACAAGCCGGCGGTGTTCTGCATGAGCTGCGCGGGACGGGCAGCCGTGCCGGTGGCACGCGCCAGCTCGGCGATGGCAACATCGCGGACGGAGGCCGGCGCATAGATCTGCGGCGTCATGCTCAACCGGCAACGCGTCGCGGCCTCTTCGCAATAGCGCCGCAGCCCGCCGCGGACGTCGTCATAGAGGCTGGCCACGGTGGCGCTACGCCCGGCGCCGACCAGCTGGCCCGCCCGCAGCGCGGCGATGTAGCTGCGGGTGAAGACGCCCGTCGGCTGATCGCTCTCCCGGTCGACCAGCGCCCATTGATCCGGGGCAGCGGCCATCCAGAGCACGGCATTGGCGCCGATGCCGACAGCCGACGCTTCGCGCAGCGAGACCTCGCTCGCCGAGGGGGCGAGATCGACCACCGCCTCGACGCTGCGCACCGTACCGATCTCGTCCGGCCGGGCATGCGCGGGGCGCTGGAACTCGCGGCGCGACATCTGCGTGGTGTCGAACACCGCGGTGACCTGCCGATCCGCAAGCCGCGTGAACAGCCGGTCCAGTTCCTCGGGAGAGATGGCGCCGCCGACATTCCACACTCGGTCCTCGCCATCGCGGATCAGGGCGAGATCCACCGGGGCCAGGGCCGGCCCGGCCGGGCCGTCGCGCAGCGCGGGGAAAACCCGGCTTTGGAAGCCTTGACCGCTGTAATAGACGAAGACCCGCGAGCCAGGCCGGGATCCCTGCGCCAGCCAGCTGTCGAACGCCGCCAGGAGCGTTGCGCGTGTGGCGGCCTCGTCGGTCAGCGTCATCACCTGTTCGCGGCGATAGCCGAACACATCGACCAGCAGGCTGGCGATCGACGCCGCGTCATTGGCCGACCCCGTCAGCGCCAGGCGGCCGGGATAGCGGTCTATGCCGATGACCAAAGCGCGATCGCCGGGCGGCACCGCCGCGGCGGTGCGGGCGACCTCGGCCGCGCTGGTGGGTGCCGGGGCGCCCTCAGCGGAACGCCCGGTCGAAAGGGCGGCGAGCGTCATGTCGTCGGCGGAAAGGGTGAAAGCTTCCGACGGGCGTTCCGTGGGGGCCATCTGGCCGGCGGTGAGGGCTCGCAGCCATGGCTCATAGCTGGCGACGCGGGTGTAGACGCCGAAGCGGTTGCGGCGCCCGCAGCCCTCGCCCCAGCTCACCACACCGGCGAGGACCCATCCCCCGGCCGCGCCATGCAGCATAAGCGGGCCGCCGCTGTCGCCGCTGCAGGCGTCGCGTGCCCCGCTGCGGAAGCCGGCGCAGAGATTGTTGTCGCTGATGGTGTTCTTGCGCAGCGCGCTGTCGGCATAGGCGGCGCGGCAGCCGGCAATGTCGACCAGCGGCATCTCGACCTCCTGCAGATCGGCCGGCAGGTCGCTGGTCGTAGCCCCGATCACCTCGCTGGTCAGGCCCCAGCCGACCACCGTGGCGGCGAGCCCGGCATGGTCGCTAGTGCGATCCGGCCCGCCGAGCACGGCCATGGCCGGCGCATTGGCCGGCCGGTCGAGTTCGACCAAAGCGATATCGTTGGCGTAGGTATCGGGGTTGAAATCAGGGTGCGGGATGGCGCTGCGGACGCGGATGCCGCGTTGCGCCGTGGCGTCGCCCGCCGTGATGAGCGCCGGCAGCCGGGTGCCACCGGTCACCACAAGCAGGTCCTGGGCGAGGGCCGTCGATCCCCGTCCGCCGCCCGCGGCGGGGGTGACGAAGCAATGCGCTGCCGTCACCAGCCAGTTGGCGCCGATCACCGTGGCACCGCACAGAGCGCGCATCCGCCCGCGCCCGGCGGCATCGGTGACATAGATCTTGGCCTGCGACGGCCAGGCGCCGTCCACCGCCTTGCGGCCGCCGATCACCCGCGTCAACCCGCGCTCGGCATCGGGGCCGGGCACCGGCGCATTGGGGACGGAGACGGAGGACGTTCCGCCGTCGGACTCGGCCGCGGCCCCCTGTTGGGCCACTGCCGTCGAAGCGGGAAGGAGCGCTACGCCGGCCACGACCACACCGGCCTGCGCAGCACGCAGAAGCCACGCCCGGACGAAGCGCAACCATGACAACGCGCCGCCACGGAGCGCGACCCGCGATCGCGCAACCGCGCCGCCGGCATGTGCCCCATGTGCGGGAGCCGTGCCCCGCCTCGTCCCGACCATCTCCGTCATGTCGTTCCGCATCGACAATGCCACACCAATCCCGGTGCGCGGAAAACCGCGGCGACCGCCTCGCCACGCCGACCCTGCATGCAGACGTTCCGCCGGATCGAGGCACCGCGCCTCCAAGGCAGGCTCGCGCCGGCCGGCTGCGCCGTGAGCGCCGGGGCGGATCCTCCGGCGAGCGTCCGGCATGTCCGTATTTCGTATGGCAGATTAGCATGCAACCATGCGTGGCGCGACGGCGAAGCGCCGCTCGCCCCTTTCCACGGCACGGCTTTCCCAGAAACCCGAGGCTCGGACATTCAGTCCGGCAACGGCACCACGATCTTGAGGTGCCATTCGTCGTCGGCGCCGAGATGGCCGCTATAGGACAGCACCTCCCAGGCACGCCCTTCGCGGGCAAGAAAGGCGGCCAGTTCATCCGCCGCCGCGCGCAGCGGCGCGTCCGGCACCGCATCGGCCCCCGCGACATCGGGATTGACGACGGCGAGCCGTAGCGGGCCATCCTCCGCTTCCGGCGGCCGGATGCTGAGCCGGAAAGCCTTCCAGTCATCCGGCACGATGTCGAAGAGCGCATCGACCAGCCGGCGATCGATGGCGGCGTGGTCGGAAGGGATCTGAGGCATGAGGATTGCCTTTTCCACGGTGTGGGAGGAGCCTATATGGTCAGGAAGATCGAGGACAATGAGGAAGCCGCACCTGGCGGCCACTGGCGCGGGCGATGCGCCTTGCACAGATGTGTGCGGTCGTTTTCTTGCTCGGAGCACATGATGATCTTCGTTGATTGGGAATACCGTCCGGCCATCGTGACATCGGGCTTTCCGCGCCGGGCATGGGCCGTCCTGGGGCCGGGCGAGGACTGGGAGGAGATCGACCCGGACGAGACCGCGTATGATCGGCTCCTTCCATCGGAAGCCGCGATGCGTGAGCGATTTCTTCCCGAGTATGGTCAATTGCCGCCCGTCCCGGATGCCGCGCTGATGGCCGACCAGTCTTCGCCGGATTCGCTGACCGCTGCCGAATAGAGAGCTCTTTCCTGGCGTTCGAGCTCCTGCCGGCGAATATCACCCGCCGGTAGGCTTCGACGCTGGGTATAAAGCTTCGAGCCGGGATCCTTGGCGGCATACATGGCCCGGTTCCAGATCTGCACCTCTCCCACCGTCCCGTCGTCAAAGCGCACGAGCACTTTCCGGTCCACATATCCCACGTCCGAGGCCTTCCACCCCTCGTCGAGAATGTCGAAGCGGCGGCCCAGTTTGGCGACGACGGCATCCGCCTGCGCGGGCGTATCCACCACGAATCCGCCCCGCACGATGTCGCTCATCTGCTTCACGGACCTGTATTTCTTGCGCTCCATCTTGGCGGCGGCCGTCTCCCGGTCCTTGATACCGGGATTCTTCCAGTCGACGCCCAGTTCAGCCTCGATGCTCTGGCCGGCTTTCGCAAGCTTCGCCTGATGCTTCGGCGCAACCTTGTAGATGTCCTCGACGGTGTTGTGCGGCTGGCCGGCCAGAAGCTCCCGTGCACTGGGGCGACCTGCCTGCGGGCCTGCCTGAGAGCCTGGTTTCTGCGATAGCTGCGGCGGAGTCGGATGTGGCGGTGGCGTGGGATTGGGAGCAGGCGCGGGGCCGGAAAGCGGCTTGCCCTGGTTCGCCCTCAGGCGTTCCTCCTCCGTCATCGCCGCAACCGGCCGCCCCTTTCCGGCCTTCTGCTTCGGCCCGTCCTGGCGCTCGCCCGTGATGCGGCGGAACAGGAAGATGATCGCGGCCACGCCGACCGCCGCCACCGCCTGTGCCAGCAGCTTCGCCGCCTCGTCGAGATCGCGCTCGGTCTTTGCGCCGAATGTCAGCATCAGGAAGCGCACCACGCTCTCGGCCGCCGCCAGCGTGGTGTGCACGGCCTCATAGCCCGATTCCCCCCGCATGACTGCGCAGACGATGAGCGCCGTCAGAACCGCGCCGTCGATGACCTCGCCCGCCGCCACGGCGTGAAGCTCGGTCAGGAGGATTCCCGCCAGCACCGCCATGGCCAGCGTTTCCGGATTCTCGACGAAGGCCCGGAATGGCTCGGCCAGATCGCCGGCGAGGTGGTCCGGCGTACGGCGCAGCACGATCGCGAGGCGTTCCGCAAGCTTCATGTCGCCGACGCTTCTGACCGGCAGCGCGGCGGCGAGGGGCGTCCCCAGGCCGGCGGCAGGAGCAAGGGTCGCCGCCGTTGGCGGGGGTGGCGGGCGTCGCGACGAGCGCATGCTCTGCTGCACTCCGCGTTCTGCCTGTTCCGCCAGGCTGTTGAAATCCGCCTTCGACCCCATCTGCGGCTGGCGGAAGATCCAGGCATTGAGCCGACCGCGGTCCACGGCGTCCGCAACCTCGGCAATGAGCGGCGCGATAGCCGGGCTGCACCGCGTGCCGCCATTCTGTGCCCAGAACCCCGCCAGCCTTTCGATACTGCCGCCCTGCAGCAGATAGGCGCGAAGCGCGTAGGCCAGTTCAGCGCCCCGGCTCGACTTCATGAATTGGCCGCGGGTCGACAGGCCGCGGGCAATGATGATCGTGCCCCAGCCGCTTTCGAAGACCACGACCCCATCCGCGCTCATGGGGCGCTGCCGCGAAGCCGGCGCCCGATGTCAGGAGCGCGGCGATCAGGGGGCGATCTGGGCATAGCGCGCCGTGGTCGCGAGACGGACGCCGGCATCGGAGGCCTGGCCGAGCAGCCGCTCGGCGAAGGCGCCCGCGGGCAAGGCAAGATCCTGCTTCAGCACGTCGAGCGGCCGCGGCGCGGCGATGGCCGCGACGATCACCGGCGAATCCACGGCGGCCTTGGCCTCGAGCGGCACGGCGAAGGCGAGCGGATCACCGGCCTGCCGCGTTGCCCCCATCACAACGCGGGTGGTGCCGTCACGCAGGATGAAAACGACGGCGACATAGGAAGAGGCCACCGTCGCCGCCTCACCGAGCAGCATATCGCCCGGCTTCACCTCGTGGGACGCAAGTTCGAGGCGCGGGCGCGCGGCGCCATCGGTACGGGTCTTCTGCAGCAGCTCGACCATCGGGCACTGCGCCGGGTCCACCTGACGCAGCAGAATATCGGGATCGAAGCCGTTGGCAGCACGAAAGTCGCTGTCGAGCTGGTCGAAGTCGGTCTGCGCACGGCCATAGCCTTCGGCGGTCGCGCGATTGTCGGCGATCACCAGCGGACTGATGAAGACACAGGGCCCCGCACCATAATCGGCGAGATAGCGGCCCAACGCCGCCGCCGGCACGTCCTTTACCGCCGCCATCGCATCCGACCCCGGCCTCGGCGGCGCCGCGCTTCCCATGGGCGGCGGCTTCGCAGGATTGGAAGCAGGCTGCTTGGGGATGCCGGCTATCGACGGCGTCGCCGAGGGTGTCGCCGAGGGTCTGGTGGTATCGGCGGTGTCCGTGCTGGCAGTCTGCACCACCTTGCCGCCAGCCAGCATCCAGTAGGCACCGCCGCCCGCGAGCAGGAGCAGCAGAGCCGCCGCCGCGAGCGGAAGCGCCAGCAAACGGCCGCGCCCGCGGCTCTGCTCCTCGAAAGCCCCGTCCTGCGCGGCGTCCCGCTGGGCGGAGAACGTCGCCCGCCCGGAGACCGGCATTGAGGCCGACGTCTCCCGGGCGGAGAAGCCGCCCTGCATCGGGCGATCGGTCGGCGCGCGCCCCGTCGTCGGCCGCCCCGCGTCCGTGCCGGTCGCCATACGCCTGCCGGTGCCGGTCTCGCGGCCCGGCGCGAAAGACGGCTCGCCGGCCGAGCGTTCGCGCGGCAGCGCGGCCGAGGAAATCACTGTCGGCTCGTGGTCGTCTTCGAAGCTGCCATGCACGGGCGCACGGGTACCGCCGCGTCGCAACCAGGCCGCGACCTCGGTCATCGAACCCGGCCGATCCCGCGGATCAGGTTGCAGCATCATCTCCAGCAGCGGCTGAAGCCGGGGGTCGATATGCGACAGATCGGGAACGACGCGACGCTTCTCGATCTGCTCGACCGGATTGCCCCGCATGTTGATGGCGCAACCCGCCACCGCCTCCGCAAAGACGAGGCCGAGGCTGTAGATGTCGGACGCCGCCGTCACGTCGCCACCGGCCATGCCGAGTTGCTCAGGCGAGACGTAATTGTACTTGCCGGCGAAGCCGTCGCCCACCACCGTGCCGTGCGAGGCCTGCGTCTGCCGGGCGATGCCGAAATCGATGATCTTCGTCTGGGCGACGTCGGCTTCCGGAACGATGAAATTGTCCGGCGAGATGTCGCGGTGGAAGATGCCGCGCCGATGCGCGGCGTGCAGGCCATCGGCCACCCGCATGCCGAACACCCGCACCGACTCGTAGTCGAGCGGACCATCCTTGATCATCGCCGACAGCGAAGGCCCCGACACATATTCCATGGCGAGGTAAGGTCGCTGCAGCACCGGATCGACCGAGAACACGTAATAGCGAACGATAGCCTCATGGTAGAGGGTGGACAGCGCTGCCGCCTCACGCCGGAACATGGCGAGCGCGATGTCGGTCTCGGCGATGTCGGACCGGATGGTCTTGATCGCCACCGCCTCCCCGGTATGGATCGCGCGGCCACGATAGATCTCACCCATGCCGCCGGCGGCGATGCCTTCCTCGATCTCGTAGAGATCGTTGAGCCGGGTTCCCGGTGGAAGCCAGGTCCCGGAGGAGCCGGATGGCGGGTGCGATGCCATCACATTAGCCCGCCGTCCAGTTCGGCGAGCCGGCGACATCCGTAACGGTCGGCTCGCGGGGCGCGCACCGCACCACCACCACCGTGACATTATCGCTGGCACCGCGTTCCAGCGTCGCCTCGACGAGAGAGTCGGCCATCTTCTGCGGATCGTCGCCCATCATCCGGCTTGCGATCTCCACATCGTCGAGATGGCCGGTGAGGCCGTCGCTGCACAACAGGAACACGTCGCCGGCCTCGACCTCGCCGTTCACGATCTCCAGCTCGACCTGCTCACCGGCGCCGATGGCGCGGGTGATGATGTTGCGGCGGGGCCAGTGCCTGGCTTCCTCACGAGACAGCACGCCCTGGGTGATCAGGTCCTCGACTTCCGAATGATCCCGGGTCAGTTGAGCGATGACGCCATCACGTATCCGGTACATCCTGCTGTCGCCGGACCACACGCAGGCATAAGAACTGCCGCGCACCAGCAGCAGCACGACAGTCGACCCGATCATGTCGAGACTCATGCTGCGCGCAGCTTCACGCAGATGAGCATTGGCTGCCTCCAGCGCATGGGCGCACTCGGTGAGAAAGCCGGAAGCGGATTCGTACTCGGCCACGGTCGCGAGCGTATTGATGACCGCCGT
This sequence comes from Ancylobacter crimeensis, assembly GCF_023016805.1. GTDB lineage: Bacteria > Pseudomonadota > Alphaproteobacteria > Rhizobiales > Xanthobacteraceae > Ancylobacter > Ancylobacter crimeensis. The sequence goes on along the minus strand of NZ_JALKCH010000002.1, from coordinate 271,267 downwards.
GCTCGCCAGCCGGCCGGCATGGTGGCCGCCCATGCCGTCGGCGACGGCCCACATCCCGATGCCGGACCGCACCAGATAATTATCTTCATTTACTTCGCGCACCTTGCCCTCATGGGTCGTGGCGCCCGTTTCGAAGACAAATGACGTCCTGTTCATGATGCACCCTGAAAGAAGAAAGCGGTGCCGGCACGCGTGGTCCGGCGCCACCACCGGCCCGGCCCGGGGCGACGCTCATACGCTCGACGAGGTCGGCAGGCCGATGCGCAATCCTGCCGTGCAAAACACGCCACTGCGGACGCTAGCCCGGACGCAGCGGCGCTTCAATTGTCCGCGAGCTGCGGCGAAGGGGAATTTCGAAGACACGGATACGAAGACGAAACGGTTGCGGCTGCGCAGGACACCGTACCGGTGCGCCGGCATGAGGGTGCCGTCACGCCACGTTCTCATTGGATGGGAATGACCCTGGTGCGCAGGTCAAACGCCGGTGCCGGTTTGGCCGGCTCCTGCCGTCGCTGGACCGGCTCCGCCTGAGCTGTGGCCGGTTTGGCGGAACGGCTGGCCTCGACGGGAGAAGGCTTCGCAGTCTTCTCGGGCTTTGGTTTCGCCGCTGGCCTGCCGGCAGCCGGCTTTTCCGGTTTTTCCGGCTTGGCGGCAGGCTCGACTGCCGCAACGCAGGCATCTCCCTTTGCCACCTTGCCGGCACCGCACTCCAATGGGCACACCCGGTCGGTACCGCTCTGCTCGAGCTGCAGCAAAAGGTTCTCGTCGATATCGTCCGGCACATCGGTGCCGGGCTTGGCCACGCGGAAATATTTCTCCAGCGCCCGCCGGGTGCCGGCGCCCATCTTGCCGTCAGCGGCACCGCTGTAGCAGCCAACGCCGGCGAGGGCCTTCTGGGCCCGCTGAACCTGCTCGGCCGTGTTCATTGCCGGCGCGACGGCGGCGGGGGAAGGCTCGGGCCGGTCAACTGCATCGGGTGCCGCCGGCGTGACAAGCGCCGCGACGCGCTGCTGCGCGCGCGCCGACGCGGCGGCTGCCTCGGCCCGTTCACTGATCGGCGGGCAACCTCGATCCGCGCTGGCGAATGCCTCGAGCGCGGCGGGATCCGAAGCATCGATCGCTCGGTAATCCGCCTCGGCGGCACGGCAGGCGTCGTCACGCGCCTTTTTTACCGCCACGCTGGCAGCGCTGGCCAGCCGGGCATTGTCCGGACAGGTGGACGTCTCGGCAAGAGCATCGAGGCCTGCTGCATCGCCCGCCTGCTTGAGGCCCGCGATCGTCGCGGCTTCAGCCGTGCAAGCAGCCTGACGCTCGGCGGCAGCCTGGCGCTCGGCGGCAGCCTGGCGCTCGGCGGCAGCCTGGCGCTCGGCGGCAGCCTGGCGCTCGGCGGCAGCCTGGCGCTCGGCGGCAGCCTGGCGGCGCTTGTCCTCGAAGACGGCCAGCCAGCTATCGATCCGGGCAAGGCTCTCGGGGCACGCCGCGCCGGGGCGCATGGACGTCAGCGACGCCTCTTCGCCGGAGGCACCGAGAGCCTCCACCCTCGCTGTCTCGGTGCGACAGGCCTGTTCGGCCGCCCGCTGCTCCGCAGCCCGCCGTTCAGAAATACGCTGCTCGCGTGCCATCAATGCCGCATCGATTCGGCTCGCCGTCTCGGCACAGCGCGCGGTTCCACGCAGGCTCGCAAGGCCATCGGCATCGTCGGCTTTGACGAGGCTGCCAATGCGGGTGGTCTCGTTCGCGCAGGTGGCAAGCAGGGCTGTGATCGCGCCCGCGTTCTGCGGACAAATGGACGACCTCTTGAGATTCTCCAGGCCGGACGCGCCCTGCGTGGCGGCGACGCCGGCCATTCCGTCCGCTTCGTCGCGACAGGCTTTGTCGGCCTTCTCGGCCTCCTGCTGCTTACGCGCGGTGACGGCCGCACGGGCGGCGGCGATGGCCGGTGCGTTCTGCGGGCATGCGGACTGTGCCTTCAGCGCATCGAGCCCGGCCTCGCCCTGGACGGTCGCGATGCCTGCGATGCTCGCAGCCTCGTCGCGGCAGGCGGATTCCGCCGCCTGCTTCTGCGCCGTCAACGCGGCAAGGGCAGCGGCGATCGCAGGGCCATTCTGCGGACAGGCCGACTTCACCTTCAGCTCGTTGAGGCCCGCCTCGCCGCGCGAGGAGGCGATGGCGGGTATGCCGTTCGCCTCGTCCCGGCATGCCTTCGCCGCCGCCTGCTTCTGTGCGGCAAGCGCCGCGAGGGCGTCGGCGATTACCGGGCCGTTCTGCGGACAGGCCGACTTCGACTTCAGCTCGTTGAGGCCCGCCTCGCCGCGCGAGGAGGCGATGGCGGGTATGCCGTTCGCCTCGTCCCGACATGCCTTCGCCGCCGCCTGCTTCTGCGCGGCAAGCGCCGCGAGGGCGTCAGCGATCGCAGGAGCGTTCTGCGGACAGGCCGACTTCGACTTCAGCTCGTTGAGGCCCGCCTCCCCGCGCGAGGAGACGATGGCGGGTATGCCGTTCGCCTCGTCCCGGCATGCCTTCGCCGCCGCCTGCTTCTGTGCGGCGAGCGTCGCGAGGGCGTCGGCGATTACCGGGCCGTTCTGCGGACAAGCCGATTTCGCCTTCAGCTCATTGAGGCCTGCCTCCCCGCGCGAGGAGGCGATGGCGGGTATGCCGTTCGCCTCGTCCCGGCATGCCTTCGCCGCCGCCTGCTTCTGTGCGGCAAGCGCCGCGAGGGCGTCGGCGATTACCGGGCCGTTCTGCGGGCAGGCCGACTTCGCCTTGAGCTCGTTGAGGCCCGCCTCCCCGCGCGAGGAGGCGATGGCGGGTATGCTGTCGGCCTCGGTGAGACAGGCAGCCTCCCGGATCTGGCGTTCGCTTTCCTCCGCACGGCGGGCGCGCTCGGCTTCCTCGCGCCGGGCGATGTCGTCCAGCGCCTCGTCGACGCGCGCCGCCGTCTGTGGGCACGTCGCGGCGGCACGAAGCCGGCGCAGATCCTCGGAGCGGCCAGCCTGGCCGAATGTGGCGACGTCACCGGCTTCGCGGTCGCACACCGCTTTTTCCCGCGCGATCGCCTGCGTGATCGATGCCAGCCCGGCGGAGATGCGCCCCGCGCTCTGCGGACATTGGACCCGGTCCTGCAAGGCGGTCAGTTCATTGCCCCGGCGGGCGGCGACAAGCGTGTCGATCTGGCCCGCCTCGCGCGTACAGATCTCGTCGCGGCGGCGCGCCAGAAAGGTCGCGGCCCGTTCGATCACCTGCTTGCGATACAGGGCTTCGGGTGCATAGGCGGAAGAGGGGAAGCGGGAGAGAAAATCCTCGAAGTCGCGCGGGTCGCTCGAATAACGGATGCGTGCCCAATGGCTGGAATCCGTCTCCGCACGGTTGAGCACGTAGCGCTCGCGAAGCGACATCTGGATATCCGGCACCTGCCGCCCGCCGGTCTGGGTGCTGACATCGAGCGCCACTCGCCGCAGCACGAGCGGCAGGTCGAGGTCGGGCTCGCGCAGCCGGCGCAGCAGGGCCCGGGTGAAGGGACTGTTGCGTTCCTTGCCGTCTTCGGCCACCTCGAAAGGTGCAGTGGCGTAGACCGTCACGCTGCCCGGTCGCGCCGGCGCAGCATCGGCCCGGCTGTTGCCGTCGGCACCCGGATCACGGAAGGGGTCGTTGCGACAGGCATCGAAGATGAGGATACGGACGCCTTTGACCTTGTCGAGGACCTCCTGAAAGTCCTCGACTGGCAGCATGTCGTATTTGACGGCATCCTCATCCTCGAGGCCGGAATCGATCGGAACCAGATAATAGGCGCCGCGATAGGCCAGCGCATGGCCGGCATAATAGACCAGCGCAGCGTCGGCGCCGTTGACGAGGCGGGAAAACTCCTTGAGCAGGTTGGGCAGTTCATCCCGCTTCACGTTCTCGCGGAGCATGACCTCGAAGCCGAGGTCGCGCAGCGTGGTCGCCATGTCGGCGGCGTCGTTCTTCGGATTGGTGAGCGCGACCACTTTCTGGTAGGAGGCATTGCCGATGACCAGCGCCACCCGGCGCTCGGCGCTGGCGGCGGACATGGAAGCGGCAAGCAGCGCGAAAGCGCCTGCAATCGCCGCCAGCCATGCTTTCCAGCCACTCATCGATGCAGACATCGCTCCGCGCACCGGACGAACGCGCCGGGACCATCGGTTACCGTGAGTGAGGATACACCAAGCGGCGACGAAGCGCCCGCGCAGCGTGGGGCCTGTCGGCGTGGCGCCATGGCACACGATCCCCACATCAATCGGTCAGCAGCGGATAGCGGACAGGCTGATAGCCCCGCGCCAGCAGCACCGACAGCGGATAGACATTGCGGCAGACCCGGCCGTTGCATCCTCCGGTCGACGCCTCGAGAACCTCGACCTTGCGATCGGGCGTGAACTTCACGAACAGCATGACATGGGAGCCGGCCTTGTTGAGGGCATCGCCCGGCTTGAGGTCCCACGGATTATCGAGCGGCTTGGTGATGCGCGGGATTTCCGCGGTCGTATAATGTCGCGACAGGCCCCAGGTGGCGCTGACGAAGGACGAGCAGTCGACGCCCACCACATCCGTGCGCGGATCATCGCGCGTACACCAGTTGCCGGCGAGCGCCCCGGCGTCGACCTTGCGCTTGAACTGGATCAGCGTTCCGAAGCACCCCCAGCAATAGGGCACGCCCCGGACCTCCTGGCCGACCTGGCCGTCCAGATAGCCCGGTCGCCTCACCCGTCCGTCGAAGCCGGTGCAGCGCATGTCCGGATCCTTGCCGTAGCTCTGCGGCGATACCTGCCATTTCAAACCCTCGAAGCCGAGCCCCATCTGGATCACGCCGAGGCGCGAATTGGGTCGCACCGCGGTGATGATGCCCGGATCGGCGTATTCCATGGCCGAGCCCGCCACCTTCAGCGGCGGAGGATCGAGCAACTGCCGCTTCGCCCTGCGGGAGGCGAGCTCGACGATGCTCACCCCGGTCGCATCCGATTTCAGGAACAGCACCTTGCCGCCGGCGGAGATGGTGACGAAGCGGCGCGAGCCGATCTGGTCCGCGGTGATGGGCAGGTCGTAGATGCGATCGAGCCGGCCGGCCCTCGTATAGCGGGCAACGAAGATCGAGGCGCGCGCACCCGGTTTGGGAGGAATATTCTCGGTAAACACGAAGGTGTTGCCCGACGTGTCGATGTCCAGAACCTCCAGCGAGCCGAGCCGGTCGCTGACATTGACCTCGAAGCGGTAAAGGCTCAGCGGATCCTTCAGCGGGCGGGCCTCGACGACGGCGCTCTTGCCGTTCCTGCCCGGCAGAACGACGACCGAGACCTGCCCCAGCGTGCGCGAGGCTACGGTCTGCTTGATCGGGGCCTCGAAATCCTGCGGCGTCAGGCTGCGGCCGACCGCACCGATCACCTCCTCGTCGCTGGACGGGGTCTGCGAACCCATCTGCGCGAAGGCCGAGCGGGTGAGATCGTCGGGATCCGATATCGAACGTGCCTCAAGCGTGGAAGAGGTGCCCGGCGCCGGGCCCACGGCGGCAGGATTGTCCGTGGCGCCGCCTTGCAGGGCGTGAACCTTTCCGTCCCACACATAGAGCATGTCTTTCATCGCCACCATGTCGGTGGGCTCCAGGCCGGGCGGTAGGTGAAGCGTCTCCGGCGGTGCCGACGGGTTGTCGACATTCATGGAGAGGATGCGGCCATTGACCTGGTCGAGCAGATAGACGCCGCCCTTGTCGTCGGCATAGATCGCGGAGGGGCCGACCGCCTCGATGTCCTCGCGTCCCGGCACCACGCCGACCGAATTCCCGCCTTCCCCTTGTGGAAGGCGCTTGACCACGCGCGCCTCCTCCTGCGCTTGCGACGGCGAAGCGGCGACGAAACCGGAAACAGTGGCGAGGCAGATGCTCGCGGCAAGGAAGGCGCCGCGCACGGGATGGGCGGTGCCCGGAAAGCGCCGGAAAAGGCGCTCGCGCGTCCGTGCAGGTCCGGCGTCAAGACCACACGCGAAGCCCCCCTCCAGCGGCATGGCGTCTTTCCTCTAACGGCTGTTTCGGAAGCCTTGCGACGGCACCGGATGCAGCCCAGGATGGCGATCGAATCTACCACATCTCATGCCGGCATCGAGGATGTCTGCCGGCATCGAGGATGTCCCGGCCAGGGCTCCGGCGGCACACCCCCGCCACGCCCGTCATCGCGTGCCGGTGCTTACGAAAAGAACCGCGAGATCATCCTGCGGCAGATAGTTCCGTGCCGTGAAAGTGAAGCTCGTGGGCGAGGCCTTGTCCAGCTTGCCGCCGAAACACATGCTCATGATGTCGTCCGGTTTCGGCTTTTCGACCGTGAGTTTGAACAGCCCGACCGGCGCACTCCATCCCGCTCCCATGCCGAGGCGATAACCGAGCGTCGCGCGCTGCAGCATCGCGGTCGGAAGCGGGTTCCTGTCCTGCTGCCCGCTCAGCGCCTTGCGTATGCCGGCAATCCCACCCTCGTCGAGGCAATAATTTCGGGACAGCACCCCACCCGCCGGCGCGGCGTCGAGATCGGCCAGCCCCAACAGGCCCGAGCCCGAGACCGGGATATAACGGTGATGGACCTTCACGGTCTTCCCGGCCGGGAAGGTTTGCAGCCAGTACAGGCTCGTGGCGACGTCCCAGCCGAAGGAGACCGGATCGTTGCCGGACCACTGGGCGAGGCCGTTCTGCAGGTAGAAGGCACGCTTGGGGGCCGGCAGTGCCGCGAGCGCCGCGCGCCCCGCCGGGGCGGCATAAGGATTGAGCGGGACGCCGTCTGCCCTCAGCCGATCGGTGATGTCGACCCCCAGAACCGAGGCCCGCTGCGCGACCTGGGGCTGGACCGGCTTGCCGTCGATTGTGGTGGTGGCTGCCAGGAAGTTCACCGGATCCTGGCCACGCGGCAGGGAGTCGGCGATGGAAGGATCGCCGGAACCAAGCGTGGGCAATGGAAAGGCAAGCAGGGTGACGAGATCCGCCCCCGTTTCGTTGACGAACTCGTAGTCGATGGTGATCTCGGCCACCGAGATCCGGACGCTCTCGGTCTTGATCGTTATGCCGGCATTGACGGTGAAGGCGATCCCACCGGCGGTGAGTGGCTCCGCCCCCTCCGCCGCAGCCGGTACCGTCACCGTCGCCAAGGTGGCGAGCACCGTCACGCCCAACGCCATCGTCAGAAGAAACGGCGGGAGAATCCTCGCCCGCGGCCGCGGGCCGATGGCCTCGCATGTGCGGGTGAACCGGGTCACCGACATTGCAGGCCTACCACGTAGCCGCGGACCGGCAAGCCGCCTTCCATGCGCAGATCGGCAGCGGCAAAGATTGGGATGTCGAAGCCGGCCCGCTCAGCGACGCCGGTCACATAAGCACGGTAATGGGCAAAGCGACCACTGCCGGGGTGAACCCGGAAGCCGGCAGGCACAGCGCCGACATCCTCCAGCAGATCCAGCGATTCCACGGTGAAGACCATATGCCCGCCCGGACGCAGAGCGGTTGCAGCGGCAGCCAGCACCTGGGAAAGATCGCCGAAATAGCACAGCGTGTCGGCCGAGACGATGACGTCGTAGGTAGCTGGGCGTGCCGCCATCTCGGTGGCCATCTCTGCCCGATCGAGACGGTCATAGAGATCGCGCGCCGCAGCCTTGGCCAGCATGCCCTTGGACAGGTCGATGCCGTCGAGACGCGCAGCATAGGGTCTCAGCATGGGAGCGCACAGGCCGGTGCCGCAGCCTGCATCCAGCACGTCCAGACGGCCTGCGGCCTCCAGTCCGAAGCTGCCCAGCGCTTTGGCGCAGAGCTGCGGGGCCGCATAACCCAACCGGCTCAGCGAGGCGTCGAAACTGTCGGCATAGAGGTCGAAGATCGTCTCCACATAGGCATCCGACGCCCGCGCGATCTCGCCGCCGGTCACCGCCGCATGATGGTGGCGAGCGCCGGGGTCGTCGGGAGTCTCCTCCAGCCATTGCCTGGCGACAGCGACAGCCTTGTCGCGCTCGCCGGTCTGGACCAGGGCATAGATCAGCAGCCGGTACGCACTGCGCTTGCCGTGCCGGGACGCGATCGAGCGCCAGAAGCAGTCGGACGCCTCTCTCATTCGCCCCTGCCCCGACAGTGCCCGGCCGAGATTGGTGAAAGCATCGGCGAAGAGCGGCTCGATGGCGAGGGCGCGCCGGAACAGGACCTCGGCTCCGATGTCGTCGCCGCGTGCCAGCAGAATGGCGCCGAGATTGTTCAGTGCTTCGGGAAAATCCGGTCGGGCCTCGAGGGCCCGGCGATAGAGCTGCTCGGCCTCGTCCACCTCGCCGTTCATGCGTAGGAGGAAGCCGATATTGCTGATCGCCTCGGGAAAATCCGGCACGATCGAAAGACAGCGGCTATAAGCCTCGCCTGCCTCCGCAAGCGCCCTCTGGCGCAACAGCAGGTTGCCGAGATTGTTCCACGCCCCTGCATTGTCCGGGGCGATCTCGACCGACCGCCGGACGAAATCGAGGGCCTCGACGGGGTCGTCCTTCTCCAACCGCAACAGACCGAAGAAATGCAGCGCGTCGGAATGGTCCGGGAAATCCGCGAGCACCTGTCGGAGCACGTGGTCGGCTTCCTCCAGCCGGCCACCGCGCAAAAGCTGAACCGCCACGGCAACTGCATCGTCAGGCGTCGCGTCCCGCGGCTCAGCAGAAACCTGCTCGGCCATTTCGGCGGACGGCTCGCTCGCTCCAGTCTGCCCGTGCATCCGCCCCCCCGCACTCCTTGCCTGTGCAACCATGCGCGGCATTGGCCTTCTTCTTCAAGTCAGGATATTATAGTTGCGGGGTCTGCCTGAGAGGAAACTTTTTGGCTTGCCTGACGTTCGACTTACCGTCCTTGTGACGTCTGGAGATGGAGGCAACGGTTATGCTTCGGGCGACCGTAATCCTGACGGCAGCATGCAGCGTGCTCGTCATGTCCGGCTTTGTAACGCCGGGGGTGAGAGCCGAATCGGATCTGCCGACGCAGATGGCGGCACCCGTCACGGCCTCTGCCGATATGGCGCAGCCGGTTGACGCCGTACCGCTTCCCCCGACCCGTCCTCCGCGCAAGCGTGTCGTGAGCACCGCTCCGGCTCCGCGGCGCGATGCGGCCGTCGTGCGTCCCCGTGTGGCGATGCGTGCCGTTGAACCGTGCAACACGTTGCTGTGCCCGGGTTTCATCCTGATGGGCGTTGGCTTCTGAACGATCGGGTCCAGGTTGCCCGCCGCACAGCGTCTTGAGCATCGTCCTTGGCGCATGGTATAGTGATACCGTTAAAGGTATCAAAATACTATTATAGCTACGAATTCAGCGAGACATGATGCCTGCGGATCGGTCATACGGGCCGTTCTGGTCAACCGGCATGATCCGCATCAGGTGAAGAAATTCTTCGGCGTTGACAGGAAACGCGTTGCCTCGTCACGCCGTGCCGGCGGTTGTCCGAAGACCACGGCGGAACGGAGTGCCGCCCGGCTGATTTCGTTGAAATCGGGCCCGGCCTGATTGTTTTCGCTCAGCATATTCGCCATCGCCGGCGGCGGACCCATCGTGATGGGCCCGAACGTCGCCTTGCTGGCGTTCATCTCGACATGCGGCACCCCGCCCTTCCAGATGAGGTCGAAACGGTAGCGGATATCCCAGGTGAAATGCGCGAGATACTGGTTGCGCGGCCCCGTCGGACGCTGCGGATTGGTCGATGTGTCCTTCAGGGTGAACACCGTCGTGAAGTGGCGCGAATCCGTGATCGAGCGCAGGAAATTCTCGGTCTGCGTGGTCCGGTTGGTAAGCTTGCGCGCCACCTTGATCATGGGATGATCTCCGGTTTCGGCCGTTGACACTGCGTTGAGCGTCGTAAAGCGCGGGCTCGGCCGGGTCCAGGGACGGAAACCGATGTCGCTGTCCAGCAACTGTGTCGAATGGGTCCATGTCGGCGGCTGAGCGGGATCGATGGCGATGCTCCCACCTGCGGGTTCGGCACCGCTATATTCGATGCCCAACTCGAACTGTTCCGCAAACTGGATGAACCCCAGTTCGGCAGACGACAGTTCCTCCGGCGTGCCGGTCATCTTGACGCTGCCGTTCGCCGTCCAGGCGAAGCTGACGTTGTTTTCGGACACGAAGCCCTTGCCGAGATGGCAGATGGCGCTGGGCCCGCTGGGGGGCAGGAGAATGTCGGGCTTCAAATTGGCGAAGGCGGACGTGATCGAGACCGAGCCCGGTACCGTGCTCAATGCCATGCGTGTCTCCTCGGCCCTTGATGGATCCGGCGCAGGGGCCGGATGTGGACTGACGCTTCAACTCAGACGGACATTCGCGGCGGCATCAGCGCCGACAGGTCGATATGCTGAAGTCACGCGGATTGCACGGCAGCACCGCGGCAAGCTCCCGCGCTGCCATCTCGCGGTCCAGTGCGGCGATCGTCATTTTTCCGACGATGTCGTCGACGGTTTGCTGATACGCCCGGTTGATGATGCCGCGCCTGGTCTTGAAGGCCACCACGGCCGCCGCAGTGGAAGGGCCGTAGACGCCCTGCCGCAGTTCGGCATCGTCGATCTGCAGGCCATCGAGCAGGATAAGCGCCTTCTGGATGAGCGAGACATAGGGGCCCTTGCTGCCCGGCGTTACGTGGGCGGGGTCGGAGACCAGACAGTTCTGGAGCCGGGAATCACCACTGAGAAGTTTCGAAACAAGCGGCATGGCGGTCTGTCTCGTCCTCTGGAGGAAGGAGCGGTCGGCGTTCGGGCGGTCTCCGGCCCGACCGCGGCGGTTCAATGGAATGCGTAGGAAAACGCCCCACCGCTGACGCCGACCTCGACGCCGCGGATCTCGCTTTTCTCCAGCGCTCGCTTCAGGAACTCACGGGACAAGGCAGGCAGCAGGGTATTGGTGATGATGTTATCGATCATGCGTCCCCCGGAATCGGGGTCGTTGCACTGGGCGACGATGTGGTCGATCACCGCGTCTTCATAGGCGAAGCTGGCATCGTGATTGTCGCGCACGCGGGCCCCGATACGGTCGAGCTGCAGACGCACGATGCCCGACAGCATCTCTGGCGAGAGGGGGTAATACGCAATCGGCACCAGACGGCCGATCAATGCCGGAGGAAAGACCTTGAGCAGTTCCGGGCGCAAGGCGACGGACAGCGCCTCCGCATCCGGCCGATTCGCCGGATCCCGGGCGGCATCCATGATCAGTTCGGTGCCGACATTGGAGGTAAGGATGATGAGGGTGTTCTTGAAGTCGATCCGCCGCCCGTTGCCGTCCTCCATGACACCCTTGTCGAATACCTGGAAGAACAGTTCGTGCACGTCCGGGTGGGCCTTCTCCACCTCGTCGAGCAGGACGACGCTGTAGGGCTTGCGCCGCACGGCCTCGGTCAGGCGGCCACCCTCGCCATAGCCGACATAGCCGGGAGGCGCGCCCTTGAGGGAGGACACCGAATGAGCCTCCTGGAACTCCGACATGTTGATGGTGATGATGTTGCTTTCGCCGCCATAGAGAGCCTCGGCGAGGGCGAGGGCCGTCTCTGTCTTGCCGACCCCCGAAGGACCGCACAGCATGAAGACACCGATCGGCTTGTTCGGATTGTCGAGCTTGGCGCGGTTGGTTTCTATGCGCTTGGCGATGATGCCCAGGCCGTGACTCTGCCCGACCACGCGCCGGTTGAGAATCTCCGGCAGCCGCAGCACATTCTCGATCTCGTCCTTGACCATCCGGCCGACCGGGATACCGGTCCAGTCCGAAATGACTGCGGCGACGGCGTGCTCGTCGACATGGCTGTAGATCATGCGGTTCTCGGCACCGATGGTTTCGAGCGCCTCGGCCTTTTCCTTGAGCGTGGCACGGATGGCGCCGACATCGGCACCCTCTGTTCCCAGACTGGCCCGAAGCGCAGCGATCTCCTCGACAATCGCCTTCTCCAGTGTCCACCCGTCCCCCAGCCTGGTGTTCTGTGCGGTGAGGCGCGCGATCTCCTCGTCGATCTCGGCGATACGTTCCTCACTCTCGATCCCGAGGTCACGGTCCGAAACGAGCGCGGCTTTCTCGGTCTCCAGCCCCGCAATCGCGACTTTTGTGTCTTCGATGGCGGCCGGCGTCGTGGACTGGCTGATCGCTACCCGCGCGCTGGCGGTATCGAGCAGGCTCACCGCCTTGTCGGGAAGCTGCCTCGCCGGCACGTAGCGCTGCGAGAGCTCCACCGCCGCGACGACGGCGGCATCGGATATCTTGACCTTATGGTGCTTTTCCATCGGCGCCAGGATGCCACGCAGCATGTCGCAGCAGCGCTTCACATCCGGCTCGTCGACATTGACCGGCTGGAAGCGGCGGGTGAGAGCGGGATCCTTTTCGATGTACTGACGGTATTCCGACCAGGTGGTGGCGGCCACCGTGCGCAGCGTGCCGCGCGCGAGCGCCGGCTTCAGCAGGTTCGCGGCATCCCCGGTGCCCGCCGAGCCTCCAGCGCCGATCAGCGTATGCGCTTCATCGATGAACAGGATGATCGGGATCGGCGAGGATTGCACCTCATCGATCACCGAGCGCAGGCGCTGTTCAAATTCGCCTTTCATGGAAGCGCCGGCCTGCATCAGCCCGATGTCGAGCGCGTGCAGTTGCACGCCGCGCAGCGGCGGGGGCACGTCGCCGGCGGCAATGCGCTGGGCGAGGCCTTCGACCACCGCCGTCTTGCCGACGCCCGCTTCTCCAGTGAGGATCGGATTGTTCTGGCGGCGACGCATCAGCACGTCGACGAGCTGGCGGATCTCGTCGTCGCGCCCCAGAACAGGGTCCATGGTGCCCCTTGCCGCCTTCGCCGTAAGATCCTGGGCGAAGCGGGCGAGCGGGGTATCGCTTCTTGATGCCTGTGCGGCGCCCGGCGTACCGGCCGCCCGGGCGCCCGAGCCATCCATCGGCTGCAGCGTCTCCTCCTCGGAGCCTGCCCAGAGGGTGCGATGCTCGGCGGCGATGGTGTCGGGATTCAGCTTGCCGAATTCGGGGGAAATGCTGTTGAAGGCGCGCCGTAATTCGTTTGTCTTCAACGAGCCGACCAGAAGGTGACCGGTGCGGATCTGAGTCTCGCCGAAGAACAACGTCGCATAGTGCCAGCCGCGATCCAGCGCATCCACGATGGTATTGGAGATGCCCGGCATCTCGGTTTCGTTGCGACGGAAGCCGTCGATCACGCGGGCGATGTCGGCCAGCAGCTTCGCCCGATCGACCTTGAAGCGGTCGAAGGTGAGCCCGAGATCGGTGCGATCCTTCTGCAGGATGTGGAACAGCCAGTGCGCAAGTTCCACATGGCGGTGCCCGGCGCTCTTGGCGTGCCGCAGGGCCATGAAGAAAGCCTCATAGCCGACCCTGTTGAGCTTGCCGGTAACGGCTTCGTAGCTGATATCCGCCATGTGACCATCCCCCGTCAGTTCTGCGGCGCGGAAGGCAGCGGGCCCCGATGGGGCGGCTGCGCGCCGTCTGTCGTCCCGGCGACGCTGCGCAGGCGTCGCAATCGCTCCGCAATGTTGAAGCGTGCGTCGCAGCGCACAGCGTGTTCCGGCGCCGGCCGCGGTGCCAGCCAGCTCGTCCAGCCCAGCGCGCCGGAGCGACCGAGGCGGGCGGCAGGCACATCGTGGGCACGGATCGCCAGCTCGACGTCCCATTCCAGCGCCTCGCCGATATAGAAAAAGACGAGGTCGGCCATCGGAGCTGCCAGGGCGCCGGCCGGCAGCAGCCGTTCATAGGCCGCGAGGTCTTCCGCCGTCACCCGCACGGTGATCTTGTCGGTGATGCTGTAGAAGGACGCCCCCACCATCGCATCGGCTCCGAGAACGGAATTGCGCATGCCAAGCCGCGACTGCTCCGCCCGGTCGACCGGCAGCCAGCTACCGACGAATTCGATCACTTCCGCCTTCAGGCCGAGCACCCCAGCGAACAGCGCTTCCAGCCGGACGGCGGATTTGGCGGCGGCACCCATCAGCCCGGCGTGGGCGAGTTTCTGCCCGTCGGGTATCGTGTCGAGATCCTGGTAGACCGGGCGCCCCATGCCGATCATCGAGCCGATATAGGTGGCGAAACGATCTTCGGCCGGGCGCTCGTGCTGCCCGATCGGCCGCGCATCGGACCATGCCCGGAAGAAGAGCTGGAGGAAGCGATTATTGATGAGATCGAGAAAGCGCGGAAAGGCGTCGTCGCGGCTGGAATGCAACCAGCCATGTGCTTCGGACGTAACGGCAAGCGGCAACGCGCCCTGCGGGCCCATGAGGCCGAGAAACCGGGCGATGATCTGGTAGCTGCCATCCGCGCGCGTGGCGAACTGTTCGATGTTGCTGGCTGGAAAATCCATTGAAGGATTCTGGCCGATGCGGACGATCTCCTCGCGCAAAGCGGCGCTGGCACCGATCCGCGGCTTCTCCTTGTGCATCCCCTCCAGCCGCCGCAACGTCGCCAGGAAATCGAAGCGCCACGGCTCGGCAGTGATCTCGTCCAGCCAGCCGGAGCGGGTTTCCGCATTGGGGACGGTGTCCTCCATGGCATGGGCTCCGGGCGGAAGCGAGGTCACAACGGCCTCCTTTCGCCGATCCGCACCGGCCACCGCATGATCTCGCCGCGTTCCACTGAGACGATGACGGTCTGGGTGAAATGATTGATGGCGACATATTCGGCAAAGAACCGGTCGAGCACCGCGCCCAGCAGGAAGGCTCCCGAGCCTTCGAAGGCCTTCTCGTCGATGGTGACGACAATTTCCAGTCCACGTGCAGCGCCAATGCCCGTCTTGCGGCGCAGCCGGCGCACGATCGGCCGGCTGTCGAGCGCACGGATGCCGTTGATGCGGCGCTCCGTCACCGGGTCGCGCGGGTTTGCGAACAGCGCCAGGATTTCGCGCAGCGACTGTGCGTTGCGTGCGGCCCCCCGCGAGATGAGGCCGAGATGATTCAGCCCCAGCATATTGACGAGGCGCCAGGCGACCGACCCGGTCGAGGCGGTCTCGGCTCGGCTGCGCAGATAGCCGGCAATCGGTTCGGTGGGCGGTGTCGGGCCGGCCAGACAATGCAGATCGAGACTGGTGTCCTGAAGCAGATGAAAATCGGCGCCGCCCATGCCGACCGGCAGCGATTCCGTCAGGTGCCGGTTGGAGCAAAGGGTCCTCAGGCTGAGTTCGGCTACCGGCCGGCCGCGCGGCTCCTCTCCCGTATCGATGAGGCTGAGGAACATCTCGGTGCCGGTGTAGTCCGACGCCCGGCCGAGCCGGCGCTCCTGCGTCGAGCGACGACGCGGCAGCCGGCGGATGGTGTAGAACAGCCGGACCGGTGCCGCCGTGGGATCGCGCGGAGCCGAATAGAGCGGCAGCACCGGCACCTTCTCACTGCTTCCCACGTAATGGGCGAACACCTGCAACACATGATGGGGTTCGAGATCGAGAGGATGGCTGCGGTCCGGCACAACATGATGCTCGTGCTGGGCCAGCGAGACGGGGATGCGGTCCGTGGTCTTCTCGAACAGGTTGACCGCCGGCGCCGCATAGAGCGCGAAACCCTGCCGATCGACGCTGGAGGGCAGGCGCGGATTGGCCTGCGAGAACAGGATGACGATGTCGAAGGACTTGGCGCGGACACGCGGCATGATCCGCGACAGCTGGTCGATCCGGAAGCCGAGGAACTTGCGTGCGAACAGGAAATAATCCTTGAGCAGGGTGAACCCGTGAAAGATCCGGGCATCGCTCGGCACCAGGGTTTCGTCGATGCCCATACCCAGCTCGTGAACCGCGGCGACGTCCATTTCGAAGCAGACCGGATCGCCGAAGGCATCCAGATAGCGCACGAATATCCGGGTGCGATGAGCAAAAACCTGCTCATAAAGCGCGGCCGCGTCGCTTTCCGCCCCGATGAGATAGAGCGGCAGCGCGTCTACCCGGCAGGCGGACGCCAGGAACGGCGGTTGGGCGAGGGCCTCCTTGTCGCCGATCTCGGCTTCCGGCCGTGCGGCCATCCGTGTCGTGAAGGACAGTCGGAGCCCTGCCCGCTCATTTTCCTCCGCGGGAATGCCCAGTGCCTGGATCGCGGCGGTGCTCGCATTGTAGGTCGCCGCCGTGAGTTCCAGCGGCCAGAGCGTAATATCGCTGCGCAGGGCATAACGGCAGGCGATGCGCCGGTCGCGCTCGACGAAGGTGGCGTCGAGATAGGAACCGGCTGGTACGCGCCGACCTTCGATGAGAGCAGGGTCTCCATAAGCCGGCTTCACGCCGACCAGCATGGCTGACGGATTGGGGGCCAGGAAGCCGGGGATGAGCTGTTCGAGCAGGTTCGAGGTAAATTCGGGAAATTCGTGCCGGAGCTTCAGTTGCACGCGCGCGGCAAGGAAGGCGGCGCCCTGCAGAAGGCCCAGCACCATTGGGTCGGACGCATCCTGCATCAGCCCGCCCAGACGGTCGGCGATGCCGGGATATTCCTCGGCGAATTCCTTCGCCTGTTCGCGCAGGAGCTTAAGTTCCTGATCGTAGAGTTCGAGGAACTCGCGGTCCATGGCGCTAGGTCGGGATCACGGTGATCTTGCCGCTGTCCGTCGCAATATCGGCTACGAACTCGACGGGAATGTTGCGCTCGTCGAGAACGATTTCTGCCGACAGGAGGAAGCGGATCTTCATGTCCTCCGCATCAAGCGTGGTGTCGCGCCGCACATCCAGCGTGCGCGCACGAACCCTCGGCTCGTAGCGCCGGATCGCCGTCTCGATCTCTCCGACGATCTCGGAGATCGCATCCTCCTCCACCGTGCGATGGACCAGATCCGGCAGCCCGAAATTGAGGATCGAGCGCGCGACCTCATCGCAGCCTTCAAGATTCTGGGTCGAACCCATCTGCACCGTGTTCAGGAGGGTTTCGAGATCGCGCAGAATTTCGCTCATCAACACCTGCTCGTTCACCGCGCCGCGAGCCGCCGTGCGGCGGCCGGCGATCACCCGCTCACCGGACGTGTCGCGCAGATCGAGAGCGAGGCGTGCGTCACGCGCCTCGCTCGCCGCACGGAAAGCGTGCATGAACGGCATGGTGAGCGACAGGTTTCGCGAATTCTTCATGATCTCGGTGTCCCCTCCCAAGATGCTGTCGGCACAGGTCCGTGGTCGTGGCGGCATGGCATTGCGCGTCGGCCCACAACCCGCCAGCGCCCAAAGCTGCCGCCGGCACGCAACGGACAGCCCCTTGGGCCGCTATCCTCGACAGGGGCAACGTCGCTGCAGGATCCCGCGGGCAGCCCGCACGCTTCGTGTCGCAATAGCCGCAGCGTGAAGACGTGTCTGCCTTCGCAATCCCACGGTCTCCACCGCGCCCGGGCATTCGGCCCCGGGCGTTCGCGCGACAGCGATCACGACTCGTCGTGCTTGGCCACGTCGTAGCCGAAATTCGGCTTTGCGCCACCGCTACCCGTCTTGGTTTGCTGCGTGTAGTAGATCTTGAATTTCGCGAAATTGAAACTGAGATTTTCCATGAATGCACCGCCTTCAGGAGCACCGCCAAAACTTAGGCTTGAAATATAAACCTGCTCGAATTCGACTTTATAGTATAGAAGCGGCTTCGCATCACCGCCACGCTTCATCAATTCAAAGGTAGCTTTGTCGAAATGTTTTCCAAGGAGAAGATATTTCGAGAGATCGATACTCGACGTATCCACCTTCTTCACAAAGTGGAAGTCCTGGACATCGGCCTTGCCGACGCCGGAACCACCGCCCACATGGCCACTCGCGGAATTCTGCATGGCCCAAGACCAGGAGAGCACATCGATCCAGTCGGTATGCCCGGCATCCTGCGATTCGCCCTTCACGTCACCGATTTTGAGATATCCATCGACTGCCATGGCTGCCCCCTGGCGCTACATGCGCCAACAATGTTGAACGTCAGGCACGCAACTCACGCGAGCAAAATTGTCTGGCGTGCTCACGTTGAACACACGACAAGGCGATCCCACACTCGCCTTTACTCTGCGAAAACAGATGCTGCCCTTACTGAACCGTCGCCGCTGATCCTGCGGGCAACGGCAGCGCGGACGGCGCAACCGCGACGGCGCTAATGGCACCCTCGCGGCTCTGGACTATTTCTGACTGCCGGGAAGGCGGGAAACCAGGCTGAGACCGATATCCATACCTTCCATCTGAAAGTGCGGCCTCAGATAGAAACGGGCATTGTAATATCCCGGGTTTTCTTCGTCCGCGACGATCTTTACTTCGGCTGCCGCCAGAGGTTGCCGTGCCTTCTGGATTTCGGTCGCCGTCGCCGGATTGGGGGTCACGTAAAGCGTGATCCATTCCTGCAGCCACCGTTCCAGTTGATCGCGCTCCATTGTTGAGCCGATCTTGTCGCGCACCATGCACTTCAAATAGTGCGCGAAGCGCGAAACGGCGAACATATAAGGCAGACGCGACGACATGTTGTCGGACGCCGTCGCCTCCGGCTTGTCGTATTTCTTCGGGCGGTAGACAGACTGCGCACCGATGAAGGCGGCCTTGTCGGTGTTCTTCCGGTGGATCAACGGAATAAGGCCCGACTTAGCGAGTTCTGCCTCGCGGCGGTCGCTGATCGCTATTTCGGTCGGGCACTTCAGGTCGACGCCGCCATCGTCGGTCGGGAAAGTATGGGTCGGCAGGTTGATGACTTCGCCGCCGGACTCGACGCCGCGAATGCGGGTGCACCAGCCATATTCCTTGAAGGCCCGGGTCACGTTTACACCCATGGCATAGGCCGCGTTCATCCAAGCGTAGTTCTCGCCGCCGTGACCATCGGTCTCTTCCTCGAAGGCGAACTCCTCGACCGGCTCGGTCTTGGCGCCATAGGTCTGGCGCGCGAGCACGCGGGGCATGCAGAGGCCGAGATAGCGGGAATCCTCGGAATCACGCAGGCTCTTCCAGGCGGCATATTCCGGCGTATCGAAAATCTTCGACAGGTCGCGAGGGTTGCTGAGCTCGGTCCAATTGTCCATGCCGAGCATCGTCGGCTCGGCAGCGGCGAAGAAGGGAGCATGAGCCGCCGAAGCGATGCGGCTGAGATCCCGCATCAGTTGCACGTCGGTCGGCAGATGGCTGAAATAGTAATCGCCGATCAGGCACCCATAGGGCTCGCCGCCGAGCTGGCCGAATTCGTGCTCGTAGACCCGTTTGAACAACGGGCTCTGATCCCACTTCGCGCCCGGATAGGTACGCAGATTTCGGTAGAGCTCGGTTTTCGACGCATTCATGACGCGAATTTTCAGGTTCGCATCGGTTTCCGAATTGTAGACGAAATAATGCAACCCGCGCCACGCGCTTTCAATCGTCTGGAATTCGTCCGCATGGATGATGGCATTCACCTGTGCGGTAAGCTTCTTGTCGATCTGAGCAATGATGCTCTCGATCGTGTCGATCACATCATCTTTCACCAAACTGGAATCGCGCAGTGCTTCCTGCACCAGCGTCGAAACCGCATTGTCCACTTCCGTAGCAGCACGCTCCGTCCGCGGCTTGAAGCTCTGCTTCAGCAGGCTGTCGAATTCGCCAAGAGCCTGTTCGGCTCCGGTGGCTGAGGTAACGTCCTGGCGCAGCTCGGCACTCATCACCGGGCCTCCTCATCGTCATTGGACGTGTCGGCAGCGGGTGCGCTTGCGGCACGGCTCTTCAACGCACTCATCAGTTCGGGATCGCTCAGCAGCTTTTTCAGCGCCTCCTCCGCCGAGACCTTGCCATCCATGTAGCGAAGCAGATTGGAAAGCTGGGTTCGCGCTTCCAGCAACTTGGCGAGCGCCGGCACCTGCTTTGCCACCGCCGCGGGACCGAAATCGTCGATGCTGCTGAACGTGAGGCTCACCGGCAGTTGTCCGCCCGCCCCTTCCTCAAGCTTGTTCTCGACCCGGAATGCGACGGCCGGGCGGATGGCCTGCATGCGTCGCTCGAAATTATCCATGTCGAATTCGAGAAAGCCCCGCTCGTTCATGTCGGGCTTGTCGACCTGCGAGGCGTTGCCCGACAGGTCGGCCAGCACGCCGACAACAAATGGAATCTCGACGAGCTTGTTGGCGTCGTAGGGATCCTCATAGGTGATGTGGACCCGTGGCTTTCTGTTCCGGCCGATAAAGCTCTGGCCGCTATTAGAAACCATCGTGCGCCCCCCGGTGCCGGTTGGTTATCCTTCGCGGATCGTAATCTTCGCCGGAGCGTTTGCAACCGCGTTTCTTCCTGTTTCTGAGCGTTTCTGCGTGTTTCTGGAGCCACCTTGTTTGCATTGCGAAGAAAAAACGACCCCAAAATCGTGCTTTCCGGAACGCCCAGCTCAATCGTCGGCCATCGCCTTGAGGATCGGGTCGGAGAACATGTCCTTCATCAGGCTTGCGAAATCGCGTTCCGCGAAGTCCCTCGCGCGTGTGAGCACCAAGGGGATCGGGCTCGATGGCTCGGCGCCGCGCAGGAAGATCGTCACTTGTTCGAGAAGGCGTAGCGCTTCGCGACGATTGTCGACCTGCGGTATCTCCGGTCCCTCCTCCGATGCTTCGATCGCCATGCCCTCTTCAAATCCGGAATCCGCCACCACCGTCTCGGTGACGTGCTCGTAGGTCAGGCGGAAGGCGTTCTGCGCCAGCCGTACCTCGGCTTCGCCGGCAAAGCGCGGCATCATCAGGCGCAGGACCTCGTAGAAGGGCTTTCCCATCAGGCGATCAGCGAAATTCACCAGCAGGAGAGTGGGGCTCGACGGCTCGTAGCGACGGAAATACGCACCTGCGGCGCGGATGGCCGCGACCGCCTGAGGTCGGGTGGCGACGGCGATGCCAGGCCGTGCATCGGCAATGCCGGGAGCAGGCGATGCGCCCGGCGCGGCGGATGGCGCGAGGTCGCCGCCGTCCTCCACGGCGTCGGCGTCCGCGGGCACGGGCACGGCCGAGAGGGCCGCCGAAGGAGCGAGCCGAGCGACCTGCTGATCGAGAAAGGTGATCATGGGCTCGAGAAGGCCCCTCAGCCGCGGCAGAGTGATCGTGTACCGATAGCCGGCGCGCGCAATGGATGTCTGCTCCAGCGCCGCGGCCGCCTGGTCGATGCCGGCGATCCGATCGCGCAGCGCCACAAGCACGTCCACGTCGGTTTCGGTGAAGACGCGCTCGATGGTCGCGGCATCGAGTATGGCTTCGCCCTCGCGAGCCTCGACCTTCTCGTCGGCGATCAGCCACATGCGATAGGTGACGGGCCCGAACCGGCGCGACCGGACGAGCGGAACCTCCTGAATGGGCAGCACGACATGGGGCAGGTCGTCCAATGCCTGCACCACGGCCACGCGCAGACCGAAATCTCCATCTTCGCCGCGAGGATGGACCTCGTCCCAGCGCTCGGCGAGCAGCGCCACGACGGCATCCAGCGCATTGGCGAAACCATCGAGATCCCGATTGAGGATCGACAGTTTGGCGTGCAGGACCAGAAGCCGGAGATCCCGCGTCTGTTGGGAAAAGTCGCCGATGGTCGCGAGTTCGGCGGCGAAGTCGACGCTCTCGCGCCTGAAGGACAGAAAGCTCGTCGGAAGTACCCCCTCTGCCCGCGCCAGGAAGTTGAGGAACTCCATGTCACCGTCCAGATCCAGGTCCGGGCCGCAGGGAGCAGCCTCCGTCACGGGACGCAGAAGAGAGGCGACGTCGATGTTGGCCATGGGCTCCTCGCGATCCCTAGAGAGGCAACAAGGCTTGCGCTACCTCCTCGAGAGGTCAATACTTCTGCCAATCGAGCATGATCGGAACGCTGCGGAACGTTTGGTCGTGCCAGTTGTGGGCGGTGGGCCGGCAGATGAACGGCGCGGGCAGCGATGTCAGCTGTGCCCGGTTCCTCCGTTATTGTGGGGCTCGAAGGTACATGCGGCTCCAGGCATGGAGCACGGTCGACCCGGGTCGGAGGCGCGTCTGTCGAAGGCTTGTCCGCTAAGGGGTGGCGATCGCTGTGAGTCTTGATCAGAAAACCCGCATGGCGCGACTGAGGACGCCGCTCGGACAGAACCGCCTGGCGCTCGCGCGCTTCGATGGGCAAGAAGCTCTCAGCGAGGTTTTCGAGTTTTCCGTCGATGCCGTCAGCGAAGAAGAAGACATTGATTTCAACGAGGCGATAGGCCGATCCTGCACCGTAGAAATTGATACTTATGAGGGTCGGACCCGCTATTTCAACGGCATATTGGTCGAGGCGCGCTGGACCGGCACACGGGCCGGCCTCTACACGTATCGGCTTCTGCTGCGACCCTGGCTATGGCTGCTGTCGCACCGAGGCGACTGCCGATTTTTCCAGAACATGACGGCACCGGATATCATTCGCAAGGTTTTCAGCGATGCCGGCTTTGATGACTACCGCATGAGATTGAGCGGATCCTACCCCTTGCTGGAGTATTGCGTCCAATACCGTGAAAGCGATTTCACCTTCGTCTCACGGCTCATGGAAGAGCACGGCATCTATTATTACTTCGTTCACAGCGACGACACCCACATGTTGATGCTTGCCGATGCGATGAGTGCACATGAGGCGATCGCGCCGGGGACGCTGGCCTATATTCCGCTGAGCGGCAGCTACGCGCGGAATGAGGAGCACCTCCAGCAATGGAACAGCGAACGCCGTTTCCGCTCCGGTCGCTTCGTGGTCAATGATTATGATTTCAAGAAACCCAATGCCAAGATCGAGGCCGAAGGCGAGGGTAATGAACCCTACGAGCGCTCAAAGCTGGAAGTCTACGACTATCCGGGACGCTACATCGACCGGAGCTGGGGCGAACAACTGGCCAAGTTCCGCCTCGAGGCCGAGCAGGCGCTCGACCACCGCCGCGTGACCGCGGGAGAGGCGCCAAACGTCTATGCCGGCGGCACGCTTTCCGTGACGGGCCTGCAGCCGGAGTCGGAGAACGTCAAGTATCTCGCCGTGCGCGCGTCGCATGTGGTTGCCGAGCAGTCCTATCGCTCGTCTGGAGGTGGTCGGGGCGTCGACACGCCGTATCAGGGCAATTACGTCCTGGTGCCGGCCTCGCGTCCCTATCGCGCTCCGATGGTGACGCCGAAGCCGGTCGTCCACGGCATCCAGACCGCAAAGGTCGTCGGCGACTCCGGCGAGGAGATCACCGTCGACGAGCATGGTCGGATCAAGGTGCAGTTCCACTGGGATCGCAAGGCCACGCAATCCTGCTGGATCCGCGTTGCGGAGCTATGGGCGAGCAAGGGATGGGGCGGCGTATTCCATCCGCGCCATGGGCAGGAGGTCGTGGTCAGCTTCCTGGAGGGCGATCCCGACCGGCCTCTCGTCACCGGCGTCGTCTACAACGGGGAGAATACGCCCCCTTATGCGCTGCCCGACAACAAGACGATCACCGGCTGGAAATCGAATTCCAGCATAGGCGGCGGCGGGTACAACGAGTTCGTCTTCGACGACAAGAAGGGTTCGGAAAAAATACGGATGCATGCGGAGAAGGACCATGAGGTCACGATCCGCCACGCCGAAACGACGAAGATCGGTGAGACCTTCGAAACCCCGAAGGGAAGTCCGTCGCGCAAGACGACGATCGAAAAAGGCGACGACCAGCTCGACATCTCGACCGGCGATCAGAACATCACCATTGCCCAGGAACAAAATCTGACGATTGGGCTGAACCGGACGACGAATGTCTCTGTCAACGACACCACGACGGTCGGGATGAACCGCTCCACCAGCATCGGCATGTCGGATTCGTTGACAGCCGGCATGTCGGTCACGGTGATTGCGCCGATGTCAATTACCCTGTCTTGCGGCCCGACGTCGCTGACGCTGAGCCCCGCGGGCCTCACGATCGTCGCGCCGATGGTACAGGTGCTGGGCTCGGCCAATGTGACGGTGCTCGCACCGTCGATCCTTCTGCAGGGTGCGGGTGCGGGTATGATCCCCTATCCCGGAATGAACGTGACACTCACCTAGACGACACAGGCCCTGCCCGCCCGGTCACGGCGGCGCATGGCGTGCCCCTCGCCCGATCGAGAGCTGGAGCCTCGCCCGCCATGTCCCGCATCCGTTTCGCGCATGCTTCGGATGTCTATGCTGCCTTCGATACAGCGGAGCAGGACATCCGTGCGCCGGCGGAGGAGATTCCACCGCTCGATTTCGTCACCCGGCTCGCCGCAGGCCACCCGGAACAGGCGATCGCCTTCCTCGCCTATCTGCTGCCGCGGCGCGAGGCCGTCTGGTGGGCGTGCCGCTGCGTGCGCCATCTGCTGCCCGAACCGGTGCCGGCAGAAGAGGCCCGCATTGCCGCTGCGGAAGACTGGGTGAAGGAGCCCAGCGATGCCCGCCAGCGTGCGGCACTGCGGATTGCCGTGGAAGGCGACAAGCGACAACCCGGCGTATGGTGTGCCCAGGCGGCCGGGTGGTCGGGCGGGAACGTTTCGCTGATCGAGGACCGTCCAATGGCGGCCCAGCCCCACCTCACCCCGAAAGCGATCAACGCGGCGCTCATGGTCGGCCTCGGCATGACCGATCCATTGAAATGGGCGGCTTCGGCACGATGTTGTGTCGATGCCGGCGCACGATTTGCCGCAGGAGGTGCCCTGACTTTCTGAAGATGTCATGCAACAAATACTTGAAGGACACGAGGGGCACGTGCCCGGCGTGTTGATCCGGCAGCGAAGGGGATCGAACATGGGATGGCGTGCGGGGCCGATGAGCGATCTTGCCGGCATGCCGCCGAAGATGTCGGCCGGAGGTCGTGCCGGATGGCGCTGACGCTGCGCATCGACAACGAAACCAGCCTGCCTGATGGCGGGCCTCTCAGCATTCGTGTCAGCGGACGGCGGGGAATCGACATCGGCCGCGATCCGCACCTCGACTGGACCTTGCCGGACTCCTCCCGATACATCTCCGGCAAACATTGCGAAGTGCGCTTCCAGAACGGCGACTATGTTCTCTACGACGTCTCCACCAACGGCACTTTCGTGAATGGCAGTGACCGGCGGATGCAGGGTCCCCATACGCTGAGGGACGGCGATCGCGTCCTGATCGGCAACTACATCATTCTCGCAACGGTCGATGCCCCGGCCTCCGCGGCCCAGATGCCGGCGTGGCCGCGGCCACCGTCACAGGACATCTGGGGTGGCGAAGGAGCCGCGCCGCCGGTGGAGCGTGATGAGGTTGCGGCGCGCGTGGCGAAGCGGTCGGCCGAGCCCGATTTTCTCGATTGGGCGGTCGACGTTCCGCCTGCAGGCGGCGGTTTTGTCCCCGGCGACAGCAGCTTCGGGGCGCCACGGGGCGGCGCCGGCCAGCCGGCCGAGGCACCGTCACGGTCCTTCTGGGTCGACTCTTCGACTCCGACGGGTGCATGGGCGCTGAGCACGCCACGTCCGGTGCGGCCTAACCCGCCGGATAACACGCCGGCCAGCCCATTGCCCGAACCGCCGCGCGAGGCACCCGCTGCATCGGACGAGGCATCGTCGAACGTGATCGCGTCTGATCTTGCGTCATCCAATCCTGGTTCGCGGGATCTGGTCTCCCCGAATCTTGCGGAGTCGGACTGGTTGCGTCCCCAGCCGGCGCAGGATGCGGCATTTCCGTCGAGGAAGCTTCCACCGGCGACATTCCAGCCACCGGCTGGTCAGGAAACCGCGTCCGCCGAGTCGATTCCAGAGCCAACACCGGCTGCCTCCCCGGTCGCGCCGCCCCACCCCGTCACGCCTCCCGCCTCGCCGAACGACAACACTGCGCACCCCTCGGCGACGGAAGCAGCACTTGCCGCACTGGCGCGGGGCGCCGGCGTGTCTGTCGATACCTTCACCCGGCGCGGGGGCGAGGAATTGATGGAGGAGATCGGCCGCACGCTGCACGTCGTCGTGCAGAGCATGATGCAGCTTCTCGCAGCCAGGGCGGGCGCCAAGCGCTCGATGCGCAGTGCCGAACACACCATGATCGGCCCGCTGGACAACAATCCGATGAAGTTCCAGCCGACGCCCGATGAAGCATTGCGCGTGCTGTTCGGCCCGCCCACGCGCAGCTACCTGACCGGCAGCGCTGCGTTCGCCCAAGGTTTCGAGGACCTCGCGAACCACCAGCTCCGGGTCTTCTCCGCCATGCAACAGGCACTTGCGATGGTGGTCGAGGACCTCGATCCCGCGGCGATAGATGTTTCCGTCGCCTCCGATCGCGGGATGGGCGCGCTGCTCGGCGGTTCTCGCCGGGCACGGCTATGGGATCAATATACCGCTGTTTGGCGGGCGAAGACCGAACGCAGCGACGATGGGATGGTCGGCTTGTTCATGACGTACTTTGCGGAATGCTACGACAGGCTTGGTGCGATGCAGCGCGAGCACGGTGCGGAGGGCGAGCGACGCCGTGAACCGTCCAGCCGGCCGACTATTCCCGGTGGCGGACGGTAACGGATCGAGCCCGGTCATGTCGTGGCATAGCAAGGTAGTCTGGTCAGAGGGGCTGTTCATGCGCCCCCAGCATTTCCAGCAAAGCGACCGCTACGTCGAAGCGCTTCTCGAAGCACGCGTGCGCCATGTAACGCCTTATCCCTGGGGCTTTTCTCACCTTGAGATCGACCGCGACCTCGCCCAGCAGGGGCGTTTCGGCGTTCGCCGCGCCACCGGAATCCTGCCCGACGGAACGCCGTTCGACGTTCCGGCCAACTGTCTTCCGCCCGAGCCCATCCCGGTTCCTGCAGGAGCCGCGAAGCAGATTGTCTGGCTGACGCTGCCGAGTGCCTCCGTCAATGTCCGCGAGATCGACCAGCGCAACGGAGAGAGTGCGGCTCGCTATTTCCCCAAACCCGAGATCTTCATCGATTCCACCGCCGATCTGCGGCAGGAGGAGGAGATCGACGTTGCCCAGTTGCGGCTGAGCTACGACCTGCGGAAGACCCCGAAGCCGGGTCACGTCAATCTTGGCATCGCCCGCATTCTCGAAGTCCGCGACCGCACCGTCTTGCTCGACGAGAAGTATATCCCGCCGATCCTCATTGCCTCGGCAAGTCTGGTGGTTGATGGCTGGATCGACCGCGTCATCGGCTGGATCGACACCAAGCTCGAAGAACTCGCCCGCTACGCCGCCGACCCTTCCGCCGGCGGTGGCCTCCAGAGCGTCGATTATCTCGTGCTGCAGCTTCTCAACCGCGCGATCCCGGTGTTCCGGCATCTGCGCCGCTCGACTTATGTGCATCCCGAACGACTCTATGAGGAGTTCCTGCGGCTTGCCGGCGAACTCGCCACCTTTGCTTCCGCGGAACGACGCGCCCGCGACTACCCGGCCTACAACCATGACGACCTCGAAGCCGTGTTCGAACCCGTCCTGCGCGACATCCAGGACTTCCTGAGCGCCCGGTTGGGCCGTCGCGCCATCCGGTTGGACATCATCGAGCGCGCGCCCAACGCGTTCATTTCGGTCATTCGCGACCGCTCGCTGTTTCGCAATGCCACCTTCGTTCTGGAAGTCGGTGCATCCCGCCCGCTGAGCGAGATCCAGTTGCAGTTTCCTCCGCTGTTCAAGGTAGGCCCCTCGTCCAAGATGAACGAGATCGTGCATGCCCATTTGCCCGGCGTTCCGCTGGTCCACCTCCCGACCCCGCCGCCGCAGATCCGAACCATCACCAACCATGTCTATTTCTATCTGGACCGCACCTCGCCGCTCTGGGCCGAATTCAGCACGGCATCTTCGATCGGCATGCACTTCTCCGACGAATGGCCTGGCCTGACGCTTGATCTGTGGGCGGTCCTGGAGGACCGTCGATGAGCGGCGATCCATTCGACGACAATGACGGCCGCACCGTCTTCCGGCCCAATCCCGGAGGGCGCCGCCCGAGCCCGGCACCGACTGCACCAGACATCGCGGCCCCGCAGGCGCCTGTCGCGCGCGACAACTGGGGCTCTCCACAGGAGCGCGAGCCTCCCCCGGCGCAAGCCTATCCGCGACCCGCCCTGCTCGAACGCAGCCTGATGACGCTGCCCCAGAAAAACCCGATCATGCGCGCGGCGGGACCGCTACTGCTGTTGCTGGGGCGCCTGCGGGTCGCACTCATGCGGGCCTCGTTCGCCGAACTGATGGATCATGCGGCGGAGACGATAAAAGCGTTCGACGTCGAGGTGCACAAGGCCGGCGTTCCCGCCGCGCAGGCCACCGCCGCCAAATATGTTCTGTGCGCGACAGCGGACGACATCGTCCAGCACATTCCCTCCGAGGACCGCCACGTCTGGACGCAATATTCCATGCTGAGCCGGTTCTTCGGCGAGCGCACCGGCGGCGTGCGGTTCTTTCAGGAACTCGACAAGGCCATCGCCGATCCGGTGGCGAATGCGGATCTTCTGGAGCTGCTTCACGCCTGCCTCGCCCTCGGGTTCCAGGGCATCCAGCGCACGGCGTCCAACGGCCAGGCGGTGCTGCAGAACACGCAGCGCCGCACCTATGAAGTGCTGAAGGGCGTCAAGCCCCCAACGCCTTCCGAGCTGTCGCCTCGATGGGTCGGCATGGATCTCAAATCCCGCCATGGCCGCGCGCGATTGCCCTTCTGGGCGGTGGCGGCGGTCGCGGTGGCCGCTCTTTCCGGCCTTTATCTCACCTATTGGACGCTGCTCTCCGGAGAGGCCGAAGCAGTCGCGAGCGAGGCATCCGGGCTGCATCCCCCGGTTGATCTCACCCTGTACCGCAAGGTACCGGCCCCTCCCCCGCCTCCGCCGGCCGATCTGCCGCCTGATGCGGTGCCGACGCAGTTGCAGCGCATCCGCACCACGCTGGCGTCGGAAATCGCCGCAGGCGAAGCGAGTGCCGAAGCCGTAGGCACGCATATCGCGATAAGGCTGGCCAATGCAGCGCTTTTCGACGCGGGCAAGGCAGAGGTCAAGTCGGAATTCCTCGCCATGACCGGCAAGCTCGCGAGCGTGCTGAACCGCGAGGCCGGTCCCATCAAGGTGATCGGCCACACTGATTCCACACCGTTGCGCACGAAAAGGTTCAAGTCGAATTTCGAGCTTTCAGTAGCGCGGGCGAAGGCCGTGGTAGACGCCCTCTCACCGAAACTGTCGGATTCGACACGGCTGGTCGCGGAGGGACGTGGACAGGACGAGCCCCTCGTGCCGGACACGACGCCCGCCAACAAGGCGAAGAACCGGCGTGTCGAAATCCTCATCGACAAGGTGGATTGAGTTGCGCGCAACGTCAGGCAGAGTGTCGCGATGAGTCAGAACATGTGGCTCACAGTGGCGGCTATCGCCGCCGGTGCCCTCGCCCTGGCCGGCGTGGTCTGGTTCGTGGCGCCGCTCATCGCCGTCGCGGGCTTTGCTCCATTCGACGAGGAATGGATACGTCTTCTCACCATCGCGCTGATCGGCCTGGGTGGCTTTGCCTATATCGGCTATGAGATCCACAGCCGGCTGCGATCGACGCGCAATATCGCCGAAGCGGTCGCCGAGCCGGTCGATGACGGCGATGTGCTGCGCGACCGGATGAAGGATGCGCTTGCAACGCTGAAGGCCTCGGGCGGAGGCCACGGCGACTTTCTCTATGATCTGCCGTGGTACCTCATCATCGGACCTCCCGGGTCGGGGAAAACCACCGCGCTCGTGAATTGCGGGCTCAGCTTCCCGCTTGCCAAGGGCCGGTCGCCGCAAGCGATCGCGGGCGTCGGCGGCACGCGCTATTGCGACTGGTGGTTCACCGAGGATGCGGTCCTCGTCGACACGGCCGGGCGCTACACCACGCAGGATTCCAACGAGAAAGCGGACAAGAAGAGCTGGTTCGCCTTTCTGGACCTGCTGAAGAAGAACCGCGCACGACAGCCGATCAATGGCGTGATCGTTGCCATCAACATCGCCGACATCGTCGAACTGAGCGAAGCCGAGCGACTGGCCCATGCCAGCGCAATCCGGGCCCGCCTGCAGGAACTTCACGAGCGTCTGAAGATCGACTTTCCGATCTATGTCATCCTCACCAAATTCGACCTCATCGCGGGTTTCTCCGAGTTCTTCATCAATCTGAACGAACTCCAACGGCGCATGGTATGGGGCACCACGTTCCGGCCGGAGAAGAAAAACGATAACCAGGTCGGGCGTGTGGGCGAGGAATTCGACGCACTGGTCGAGCGCCTGACCGAATTCGTTCCCGACCGGCTGCAGCAGGAGAACGACCCAACCGCGCGCCTGCGCATCTTCGGCTTTCCAGCGCAGGTCGCCACGCTGAAACAGCCGGTTGTCGACTTCGTCAACCAGATCTTCGAGCCGACGCGCTACCACGCCAACGCTACGCTGCGGGGCTTCTACTTCACCTCGGGGACGCAGCAGGGCACGCCGATCGATCGCATCATCGGCTCGCTTTCCAAGTCGTTCGGCGCCGAAGCTCTGGGCGAAGGTTTCCTGTCGGGCACGGGCAAGAGTTATTTTCTCAACGACCTGATCCGGAAGGTCATCATCGGCGAGGCGGCGTGGGTTTCCACTGACCGGGCGGCGGTCCGGCGCAACGTCCTGTGGAAGAGCGCCGGTTACGGACTGCTGTTTGCCGTGGTCGCTGGTGGCGTGGCCGCATGGACGACAAGCTACACCCGCAACGACCGGCTGGTCGGCGCCACGGGTGAAGGTGTCTCGAACTACAAGACCACAGCGGCGCCGGCCTTGGCCGAGACCCAGATTGCCGACCGGCAATATGAGAAGATCCTTCCCGTACTGGAGGAGCTGGCACGACTGCCGACAGGCTATGCCGAGCGCGACCAGGGCGTACCGCTCAGCGAGGGCTTCGGCCTCGCCCAGCGGCCCCGCCTCGCGTCCTCCACCCAGTCGGCCTACCGCTCCGGCCTCGAGCGCTATCTGCGCCCACGCATGCTGTTTCGACTGGAAGAGGTGATCGAGCAGGCCAATGCCGACACCACGCGCTCCGACAACAGCGGCATCTACGATGCCTTCAAGGTCTATCTGATGCTCGGTCGGCGGGGACCTGTCGAGAAGGGCATGATCGTTGATTGGATGCGGCAGGATTGGACCAATCGGCTTTATCCAGGTCCCGAGCGCGCCGGCATGCGCGAGGCATTGGAAGGGCATCTGACCGCGATGCTCGACCTCGACACCGGAGCAGAACCGATGGTTCCGCTCAATGACACGCTGATGCGGCAGGTGCAGCAATCACTGGTACGTATGAACGTTGCGGAACGTGCCTATCAGATCCTCCGGTCCCGCGCCCATAGCGACCGCATCAAGCCGTGGTCGCCCGCTCGCTCCGGCAGTGACATGGCGACGGTCTTCACCTCCACGGACAATGGGGGGCTCGACGCGATCGAGGTGCCCGGCTTCTACACCTATGACGGGTTCCAATACGGACTGATCGATGGGCTGCCCGACATCGCGGGCCAACTCGAACGTGACCGGTGGGTGCTGGGCGATGCCGGCCAGCAGTCGATCGTCACCAGCCAGTTCGACACGCTGGCCGACGACATATTGAAGCTCTATGCGAAGGACTTCATCGCCGCCTGGAGCGCGGCGCTGGGCCGACTGCAGATCAAGCCGTTGACGGCCGACAAGCCACGCTACCTCGCGCTTGCGGCCATTTCCGCGGCGGCCTCGCCGCTGAAGCAGATCTTCGAGCAGATCAAGGAGAAGACCGATCTCTCGCGCGAGCGCAAGCCTGCACCCGCGGGACAGCCCGCCTCGAACGTGGCCACCGGCAGCCCCCCGCCGGCCAATCCCGCACGCCCGCCGGTGGTGTTTTCTTCCGACAATGCGGCCGGGCGCAGCATAGAGACCTATTTCCGCCCCTTCTATGCGATGCTGCAGGGTGACGGCGCCAACCGACCGGTCGATCAGGTCGTCGGTATTCTCAACGACATCTTCCAGGGCCTCATCGGCACCGCGACCGAAAGTGGTCCGACGACACAGATCAACGCAGCGACGCGCGACAGCATCCGCTCGCTGCGGGCGAGCTCGGCACGCTTCCCCGCCCCGTTCGACCGATTGCTCCGCAATGCCGCCGACGAACTCGACGGCAACGTGGCGACCTCGGTCATCGCCGACCTGCAGAAGAGCCTTGCCGCGAACGTCACCCAGGCTTGTCGGCAGGCGATCACCGGGCGCTACCCGTTCGACAAGAGCGACAAGGACGTCGCGCTGGGGGACTTCGCCAGGGTGTTCTCTCCCGGCGGCCTGATGGACCGTTTCTACACGCAGGAACTCAAGAGCTATATCGATACCTCGCGCGAAGTCTGGACCCCCCTCAAGGACAGCCGCATCGGCGCGATGCTCGCGCCGGCCTCGGTGCGCGAATTCCAGCGCGCATCCCAGATAAAGGATGTCTTCTTCGGCGCCGGCGGCACCCAGCCCAACCTCAATCTCTCATTCCTGGCACTTACCCCGTCCATTCCCGGCACGACAGTGAAGCTCGAGGTCAATGGCGTTCAGGTGACCTCCGCAAAGGTAGCGGAGCCGCCACCGGCCGCCGGCGGCCTGTTTGCGCCGCCGCCCCCGCCGGCGGCCAAGCCACAGCCGGCCACGCCGACGCTGGTCCAATGGCCGGGGCTGCTCGGCCGGGAGCGGGTCGCGCTGTTCGCCGTCGCCGACAGCACCGGCGACATTTTTCCCTTGATGGAAAAACCCGGCACTTGGGCGTTGTTCCGCGTTGCCGACCAATATGGCGTGCAGCGCCAGGGCAGCGCCTATATACTTACCATCCCCGTAAGCGGGCGGGACTATCGCTACCAGTACAACACGACCTCGACGGTCAATCCCCTGACGATGCCTGCACTGCGCGAATTCAACTGCCCTTCGACGCTGCAATAGAACATGGCTTGCGGTCTCTACGGGAAGCTTACGGCCAAGCGCGATTTCATCGCCGAATCCGTTTCGCGCGGCTTCCTCGATGTTTTCGAGCCGTGGCTGCAGGGCGGCATCAGCGCGAGCCGGATCACGCTCGGAGCGCGCTGGCAGGCGATCTATTACGCTGCACCGATCTGGCGGTTCTGGCTGGCGCCGGGCTATTGCGGTGCCAGCGTGCTCGGAGCTCTGATGCCTTCCATCGACGGGGTGGGGCGACCTTTTCCGCTTCTGCTCGTCGCAACGGCACCCCCGGGGCAGGCCTTCGCGCCGCCGCAGGCCGACCCGCGGGAGGATTGGTTCGCGTCGGTCGAGGATCTGCTGCTCTCTACCCTCGAGGAAGGGCGCGACTTTGAATCCGTGCTGGCGGATTTGCATGGATTGCCCGAGCCGGCCACCATCCTGCCGCCGCAACCACCAGAGGGCTTGCACCTGCTTGCCGATGGGACTTTGCGGGTCACAGCGACGGAACCCGCGGAAGGGCTCCTGAAGGTGCTGGCCCGACTCGACCAGGGCGCGGACCACGCCCAATGGGGTCGAGGCTGCGTGTTCTGGACCCTGGGCGGACAGGATATTCCCGCCCAGGCGCTGGTGGGGCTGAAACTGCCTGCCGTCGAGCAATTCGCCGGCTTGATGAACGGTGTCTTTGAGACGATCCGTCCCCAGACGTAAGAGGTTATCCCAGCGAGGAGGAGAGGCTATCCCAGCGAGGAGGCTTGGCGCCTGCTCGCCTCGGCCGGCGTTTCGCCTTCCACATGGCCGAAGCGAACGCCCTTGGCCTCGAAGCCGAAGCCGGCCAGCAAGGCGACGGCAAGCGCCACCACGCCGATGACCACCGCCAGCGCATAAGCATAATCGCCACCATGGGACTGGGCGAGGCCGGCCTGCAGGGTCGCGTTCACCGAGGCGATGAGATTGCCGAGCTGGTAGGTGAAGCCGGGGAAGGTGCCGCGCACGGCATCGGGCGACAATTCGTTGAGATGAACGGGCACCACGCCCCAAGCGCCCTGAACCGCGAACTGCATCAGGAAGGCGCCCACCGCCAACAGAATGGCATTGGGCGCATAGGCCCAGAGCGGGATGACCGGCAGCGCGATGAGCGAGGCGATGACGATGGCACGGCGCCGACCGATGCGCTGCGAGATCACGCCGAAGGTTAGGCCGCCGATGATGGCGCCGATATTGTAGAAGATGGCGATGGCGCCGACCGCATGGGTGGAGAGGCCACGCTGCACCTCCAGGAAGGTGGGATAGAGATCCTGCGTGCCGTGGCTGAAGAAGTTGAAGGCGGTCATCAGCGCTACCGCCCACAGGAACAGGCCGAGGTTCCCCCGGATCGCCTCGAAGATGCCGACCATGCGCACGCCCTGCGCCGCCAGCACGCGCCGCCGCTCGAAGGCAGGCGATTCCTCGACATGCTGGCGGATATAGAGCACCAGAAGGGCGGGCAGCGCGCCGACCATGAACATGCCGCGCCAGCCGATGAACGGGTAGAGCACGAAGAACACGATGGAGGCCAGCAGGTAGCCCGACGGGTAGCCGGCCTGCAGAATGCCCGAGACCAGTCCGCGCGCCTTCTCCGGTATGGTTTCCATGGTGAGCGAGGCGCCGACACCCCATTCGCCACCCATCGCGACGCCGTAAAGTGCGCGCAGGAGAATGAGCGCGGTGAGCGAAGGTGCGAAGCCGGAGGCGAATTCCAGCGCCGAATAGAGCAGAACGTTCAGCATCAGCACCGGGCGGCGGCCATAGCGGTCCGCGGCGAGACCGAACAGCAGCGCGCCAACCGGACGCATCGCCAGCGTCAGCATGATGGCGAAGGTGACAGACGTGATATCGGTGCCGAAGGTCTGGGCGATATCCTTGAGCACGAAGACCATGATGAAGAAGTCGAACGCATCGAGCGTCCAGCCGAGATAGCTGGCGACGATGACCTTGCGCTGCGGCGCGGTCAGTTCCCGAAGTTCGGACAGGATGGCCATGGCGCTTCCTCGGCTGTGATGAGCGTTGGTGGAACGCTCGCGGGCTTTCCGCGCGGGCGTCAGAGGGCGGCCCGGCCGCCGGCGCGGGCTGCCTGGAGGTCGCGACCACCTGCCGCTGCGTCAAGAATAGTTCTCACGCATGGACAGTTTCTACAGAAATAGAAGCGCCCACTTCCCTCGCCAATTCACCATTAGGCGAACATTTCTGACCAATCGATGCTAATCGACGTATCATGTTATGGTTCTGTGGATTTCATTCAAACGAAATGTAAAATTCAAAATATATATTACTTAACGTCATTTTGACGTCGACATTCGAACCCGCAACTCACCGACCTCCGCACTGCCATCTTCGATCCGTCGTTATGAGTCTGTCGTCATCCCGGCCAGAGAGCCGGGCGCCGTTAGCTCGCCGATGTGGTTCGTGGGTCGCCCTATGCGGCATGGGCGCTGGAGGCGCGCCTCCATCCCGATGCCGGCTCTACGTTGCGCGCCGGTGGGAACGGGATGGCATCCGGAGGGAGGGGCGGAGGATCTCCCCACGATACGCCACAGGCTTGATCAGCGTTGCCTCAATGGAAGTCACGGGATTTCGGCAGCAGGCGTTCGTTGCGGGGATGACCGTGGCGCGGAGAGCCCCGCCCCGGAGGATGCGGCGGGCTCTCTTCCGCAGGCTGCGGCGCGCCGTCGGTATTCCGGGCCGTCCCGGCATCTAGCGGCAAGGCCAGCGCCGGTGCCGGCGTTTCCTCGACCTCTCCCTCGAACAGCTTGGACAGCCTGGCGGTGTGGTCCTCCGCATGCTCGCCCATGAGGTGAATCACGCCTTCAGAACTGCGCTGGATGCGCCCGGTCACCGTCACCAGCCGCGCCCCCATTATGGTGCCGCGAAAACGCTCGAACACCCGCGCCCAGAACAGCACATTGAGGATGCCGGTCTCGTCCTCCAGCGTCATGAAGATGGCGTTGCCCTTGCCGGGCCGCTGGCGCACCAGCACGATGCCGGCGGCCCGGACCAGCGCCCCATCCTCCTGCACCGTCGCCTCGGCGCAGCTCAGGATGCGGGCGCGGATTCCCCGGGAGACACCTCCTTCCGCCCGGAACAGCGGGCGCAGCATCGCCATGGGGTGGCCCTTCAGCGAGAGCCGGGTGGTCTGGTAGTCGATGGCGATCTCCTCCGGCAGCGGCATGGCCGGCAGCGCCATATCCGGCTCGCTCCCCAGTTCGCGGGCATCCGCCGCAGCGAAAAGCGGCAGCGGCGCATCGCCCGGCTGGCGCCGCACTTCCCACCCCGCCTGCCGCCGACCGAGGCCGAGTGAACCGAAGGCGTCGGCATCCGCCAGTTTGCGCAGCGCCTCGCCCGGCAGGCCGGTCGAACGCGCCAGCGTCTCGACATCGGCAAAGCCCGCGCCGCGCGCCGTCACCAGCCTGTCCGACCAGCCTTCCGCGAACCCGTCGATCTGGCGGAAGCCGAGGCGCAGCACCGGCGCGTCCTCCTCGCCCTCCAGCGTGTTGTCATGGGTGCTGTGATTGACGTCGATTCCGCGCACCTCGACCCCGTGCTCGCGCGCATCGCGCACGATCTGCGCGGGGGCATAGAATCCCATGGGCTGCGCATTGAGCAGCGCGCAGGCGAACGCCGCCGGGTGCCGGCATTTCAGATAGGCCGAGACATAGACCAGCTTGGCGAAGGAGGCGGCATGGCTCTCGGGAAAGCCGTATTCGCCGAAGCCTTTGATCTGGTTGAAGCAGCGTGCGGCGAACGCCTCCTCATAGCCGCGCGCCACCATGCGCTCGACCATCAGCGTCTCGAATCGGTGGATGGTGCCCATGTGGCGGAAGGTGGCCATGGCACGCCGCAATTCGTTGGCCTCCTTCGGGGTGAAGTCCGCCGCCACCATAGCGAGCTTCATCGCCTGTTCCTGGAACAGCGGCACCCCCTTGGTGCGCGACAGCACGGCCCGCAGTTCGTCGGGATCGTGCGGCGGGGCGGGCGATGGGTAATCCACCGCCTCCAGTCCGGCCCGGCGGCGCAGATAAGGATGCACCATGTCGCCCTGGATCGGACCGGGGCGCACGATCGCCACCTGGATGACGAGGTCGTAGAGCCGCCGCGGCTTCATGCGCGGCAGCATGTTGATCTGCGCCCGGCTTTCCACCTGGAACACGCCGATGGAATCGCCCCGGCACAGCATGGCATAGACATCCGGCTGCTCGGGCGGGACGGTGGCGAGCTCGTACTCGACCTGCTCATGGCCGGCGATCAGCTCGAACGCCTTGCGGATGCAGGTCAGCATGCCGAGCGCCAGCACGTCGACCTTGAGCAGCTTCAACGCGTCGATGTCGTCCTTGTCCCATTCGATAAAGGTGCGGTCTTTCATCGCTGCATGGGCGATGGGCACGGTCTCGTCGAGCCGGTTCTGAGTCAGCACGAAACCGCCGACATGCTGGGAGAGATGGCGCGGAAAGCCGATGAGCCGCGTCGCCAGCGCCACCGCGCGGCGAATCAGCGGATTGTCCGGGTCGAGCCCCGCCTGCCGCACCTGAGGGTCCGGGAGCCCGTCGCCCCAACTTCCCCACACGGTGGAAGCAAGGCGCGCGGTGATGTCGTCGGTGAGGCCCAGCACCTTGCCGACCTCACGGATCGCGCTGCGCGGGCGATAGGAGACGACGGTGGCGGCTATGCCCGCACGCGTACGTCCGTAACGCTCATAAATGTACTGGATGACGGTTTCGCGCCGTGCATGCTCGAAATCGACGTCGATGTCGGGCGGTTCAGTGCGGTCCTTCGAGATGAAGCGGTCGAACAGCAGCTCGTTCTCGTTGGGATCCACCGCGGTGATGCCAAGCACGTAGCAAACCGCCGAATTGGCTGCCGAACCGCGCCCCTGGCAGAGAATGCCCTCCTCCTCGGCGAAGGCGACGATGTCGCGAATGGTGAGGAAATAGGGGGCGTAGTTCAGCTCGCCGATCAGGGCGAGTTCCTTGACGAGCTGATGCTCTGCCTTTTCCGGCACCCCCGACGGGTACCGCAAGGCCGCGCGCTGCCAGACGATATCCTCCAGATGGCTCTGCGCGGTACGGCCGGGCGGCACCGGCTCGCTCGGATATTCATAGGTGAGGTCACCCAGCGAAAAGTCGATGCGGGCCAGAAGGTCGGCAATCTCGCCGATCGCTTCCGGCGCATCGCCGAACAGCCGCGCCATCTCTGCGGGGGTCTTGAGATGCCGCTCGCCATTGGGCTCCAGCCGGCGGCCGGCATTCTCCAGCGTCACCCCCTCGCGGATGCAGCTCATCACATCCTGAAGGTCGCGCGCGGCGGGGTCGGCATAAAGCACCTCGTTGATGGCGAGGAGCGGCACGCCAAGAGCCTCGCCCACCTCCTTCAGCCGCGCGAGGCGGCGGCGGTCGCCGCCCCGGCGCAGCATGGCGGCGCCGAGCCAGAGCGCACCGGGCGCCGCCTCCTTCAGCCGGCCGAGCGTGGCGGCCAGCGCCGTCAGCGTTTCGGGGCCCAGCTCCACAGGCGGCACCGGAATGAGCAGCAGCCCGCGCGCATCGGCGAGGAGATCGTCGAGGTGGAGGGTACACGATCCCTTGCGCGCGCGCAGGTTGCCTTCCGTGAGCAGGCGGCACAGCCTCCCCCAGCCTGCGCGGCTTTCGGGATAGGCAAGGATGTCCGGCGTGCCATCGGCAAAGACAAGGCGGGCGCCGACCACCAGCCGGAAGGGCAGTTCCTCATATCCCGCAAAGCGCGCTTGCCCCGCCAGATCCCGCCCCAGCCGCGCCAGCGGATCCTCCAGCCGGCGCCGATCCTCGCGCACGCGCTCTTCGGGGGGAATGTCGCGGAATGACGAATCGGGGGGCAGCGCGGTTTGGAGGGCAGCCTCTTGAGCCCCGGCCTGCTGGGCCGCAGCCGCTTGGGGCACGGGCGCGTGGGACACGGACGCGTGGGGCTCTGGGTCGGCCGTTGCGGGGGCCTCCGCCGGCTTCTTCCGCGCCGCTTCCTCCTCGGCGCGGAGGTCGCGATAGGCCTCGCTCACCGTGCACAGCGCCGAATAAGCGCGCACCACCCCGGCGACGCTGTTGCGGTCGGCGACGCCGATGGCGGCGTGGCCGAGCAGCAGGGCGGTCATCACCAGTTCGTCCGCGCGCGAGGCCCCGCGCAGGAAGGAGAAATTGGTCGCGGTGGACAGCTCGGCATAGAACGGCGCGGTGAAGGCCGGCCCCTCGTTTCCAGCCTTGCCGGCCCGGTCCGCACGCCCGGCCGAGACTCCTTCCTGAATGTGCCGCGCCCGCCTCGCGCGGCTCTCGACACCCGGCAAACGAAGCACGGATGAAGCCTCGTCATTGAGCCACGGCCCTGCCGGCGCGCAGTTTCCCTTTCCCTGCGCAGGTGCCTCATCCTTTGCCCGGCCCGGCTCCGCCGCGCACTCCTCCCCCGCCCCGCTCATGCGAAAAGCCCGTGCAGAAACCAGCGCGGCATATCCATAGCCGGCGCAGTATCCATCCCAACGTCCGGGTGCGAGGCCTCTTCATAGAGACCGGCGCGGAACAGCCAGAAGCGCCGGCCCTCCCGGTCCTCCACCCGGTAATAATCGCGCACGGGCGACAGCGTGCCGCCATGGGGGAAGCGCCACCATTCCGGCGCGATGCGCTCCGGTCCCTCGGCATGCATCACCTGATGCAGCACACGGCGCCAGCGGAACCGCAAAGGCGGGCCATCCGGCACCTCGGCGACCACCTCCACCGGATGGGGCGGATCGAACAGGGTGAAGGGCCGCGTGGGCGCCTCATCCGGCTCGCCGTGCGGGAGGGCGGAACCGGCCCCCGCCGGCGCATCGTGGGCCGGCACAAGCCCGGTGGCACGCCCGGGATCATGGGTGTCGCGGGCGATGAAGCGCAGCACGCGGGCACGACCGAAGCGGGCGGTCAGGCGATCGAGAAGCGCGGCGATCTCCTCATCCTCCACCACCCGGCCGTCGAGCCTCACCTGAAGCGCACCGAGCGGCTCGGCACGACTCGCCGCCAGCCGCACCAGATCGAAGCCGAAGCCGGGATCGACGGGATCGGCAAGGCTGTCCAGCCGCTCGCGCAGCAGGCGTAGCACCGCACCGGGCTCGCGGGTCGGCCGGCCGGTCTCGACCGGGATGCGGCGCACCGCGCCATCCGCCCGGAAGAAGCTCGCCTCGAAGCGCCGGCCGCCCTGCCCGCGCGCCTCCAGCATCGTCGCCAGCTGGCGCACCAGTCCTTCCAGCGTCGCCTCGATATCCTCGGCCCGGCCGATCGGCTCGGCGAAACGGTGCTCGGCGATCAGGTCCGGCAGCGCTCGGCGCGGGGTCAGGCGGATGTCCTCTCGTCCGGTCACGCGGGCAAGCCGAACCCGCACCGCCTCGCCGAAACGGGCGGAGAGCGGCAGGCTCGGCCGGCCGGCGAGCGCACCGATGGTCTTGAGCCCGGCACGGGCCAATGCCAGCGTCGCCTCCTCGCCGAGATCGAGCGCACCCACCGGCAGGGAGGCGACGTATCGAGCCTCTTCGCCCTCCGGCACGAGACCGGAACGCCCGAAGCGAGCCAGAGCGCGAGCGGCATCCGGCGTGCCGGCTATGACGGCATGGGCCCTGAACCCGAGCCTTTCCAACCGCGCGAGCAGACGCTGGCGCAGCGCCGTCTCGCCGCCGAACAGATGGGCGCAGCCGGTAATGTCGAGGATCAGTCCGTCGGGGAGGTCGAGGCAGACCAGGGGGGTCCAGCGATCGCAATCATCCGCCAGCCGCTCCAGCAGCCGGACATCGGCCGCAGGGTCGGCTTCCACCGCCACAAGATGCGGCACGCGAGCGCGGGCATCTGCCAGGGTAAGGCCGGGTCTGAGACCGAGGGCGAGCCCCGCAGGATCGAGCGCCACCAGCCGCACCGCCCCGCGCACCCGTTCGATGAAGGCGAGCGGAGACGCACTGGGCCGCTCGTCCTCATGCCACGACTTTTCCTGATGCTCCGGCTTTTGCGGAGTTGCATGCTGTCCCGTGCGCGCCTGTCCGCCTGTGTGGGCGGTCATTGCTTCCTCGCACCCTGCAGAAGCGGAGGCAGGCTGCGCGCCTGCCCCGTCAGCCTCATGGGGGGGAAAGGTTGGAGTGGGAGCCGGTCTGGCCGAAGATGCCATGTTCCCGGCCGGGCGGTGCCCGCCATGCCCTCCGACCGCTCCGTCCGCTCCCCCATGGTTTCCGCTGCCTGCATTTCTTCCCTCCACCGGAGCAGCGGCATAGACTCCATATTCCGGCGCCCCTTCTGATGCCGCACGCCCTTCACCCGGCCTTGCGGTCCGCGCGTCCCGCGCCAGCCGGTCGGCCGGCAGGAAGGGCAGCCACAGGGCGAGATAGCGCCGGCCCGTCGAGGAAGCGGGGCTTGCGCCGGGAATCGGGTGTGCGGAAACGCTGCTGGTCACGGTCCCACTCCAGCTGCCAGGTGAGATTCCAGTTCTGTCCGGGTGCTTCCCCGGCAACGCCGGAAGGACCGGCGCGCTGGCGCAGCAAAGTGAGGGCGAAGGCCGGCGGGCCCGGCGCCCGGGCTTCCAGCGGCACCGAAAGCAGGGGGGCGACCCGCCAGCGCGAATGACTGGCGCTCGGAAGGACACGGGCGGCGAGGCGCAGCATTAGCAGCGTTACGCCGGATTCGGCCGCGCGCAGGGCCAGACGCCGGGTGGCGGTGAGGTCGAGTCGGCGCGGCTCGCCCCAGATCTCGATCAGCACCGCGCCGAGGGCGGTGCAGGCCGCGCCATCAGACGCCGCGCGTAGGGCCTGTTCGCCATTGCGCGCCCGCACCAGCAGGAAGGCGCCGGGATCCAGCCCCAGCGCCGCGAGCCCGCGCGCATCCGGCATGCCACCCTCATTCGCCATCAGATCCTGCCGGATCCACAGGATCGGCCGCCCCTGTGCCGCCCGAGCCGCGAGCAGGGCGGTGAAGGCCTCTCCCTCCGGCAGGTCGGCTCCCGCGGCGCCGATGATCTCGTGCAACGCGCCGGCCGGAAGGCCTCCGCCCAACGCGCTGTCGAGCCCCTCCACGCCGAAGGAGAAGCGCCGCCCGGCCACGGAAAGCCGCGGGGCTTCGTGGCTCGCCAGCGTCTTCCGCAAGGCGGTGATGTCGGGAGTCGGACGCATAAATGTTTCCGTTTTGTTCTCTCTTAAAACGACTCCGTGCCGCGCAAGAGTCAAGCGGTCCGTGACGGACCGTGCGGCTTTCGAAAGAACAACGGAAAAAGAAAGATATGACAGGGCTCACGCCGGGGGCAGGACAGGACCGGCCCCGGGCGCGTGCTCGCGGCGCGCCTCGCGGAAGGTCCATACCGCGTTGCCGCCATAGTGCCAAAGCACAAGAAAGGCGGTCACTCCGACCTGCGCGGGCAGATAAGGCAGGCTGAAGGGGCCGGTGAGCAGCGCCATGAGCAGCGCGTTCAACACCAGCCCGATGCCGGCCACAATGAAGAACTTTCCGAGGGCCTCGCCATGCGGCTTCGAGGAGCGGAAGGCGATGCGGCGGCTGAGTTGGTAGTTCACCAGACCGCCGGTGACGAAGCCGGCGCTGGACGCCGCGACCGGCCCGAGGCCGGCGCCATGCACCAGTCCGATCAGCACCGTGTAATGGGCGAGCGTGCCGACCGCGCCCAGCGCAGCGAACAGCGCAATATGGCGCAGCCTCGCCGACAGGCCGCCGGCCGGCAGGGCTGCCGCCACACCTTCTGCCGAAACCGATCGGGCCTGTGCCTCGCCGGGGGTCATCGCCTGTGTCCTCAATCCTGCCTGTACCGGCTGCGGGGCGGCATCGGGGCCGTCCCGCAACGATCTCATCGCTCAAGGGGTCGCGCTCAGGGGGTTGGTCTGGGTGGCCACCGCCGTGCCGCCGCTGTCCTTCAGCGAGACGGCCGGCGCATCGGGATCCACACCCTTGCTGGTGCCGTCGTCGCGGTCGTCCCACGGCAGCGGCTCGGCGAGCGGGGTGTGGCGGGCGCGCATGTCCACCGCCATGGCGAGCGGAATGCCCATCCGGGTCACGGTCTTGTAGGTCATCCCCGAGACCACGTCGTCGCAGCCGATATTGCGTGCGGTCAACAGAAAGTCGGCTTCGTCCCAGTTCTCGGTCATATCGACATTAGGGCCGAGATAGGTGGAAGCCTGCACATCCTCGGCGCAGACCGCGACCTTGTAGCGGTGCGGGGCAGCCTGCACCTCGTGCTCGATGCCGCGTCGCAGGTCGATCGCCGCCTCGCGCAGGCTGTCGGACCAGTAGTCGCCCTCGAAGCGGCCCCAGGCTCCGGCCGTGCCACCGACCAGTTCGTTATAGGTCACGTACTGATAGGGGTGCATTCGCACGAAGATGTCGAGGTTGTAGGCATAGACCGCAAGCGCCGCGGCGCCGAAGGCGAGGCCGAGCGGCAGCGCCCTCGCGTTCATCCGCCGCCACGCAGCCCGGAAGCCGAGCGCCGCGAGGATGGTGACCGGCGGCATCACGAACAGGAAGTGACGGATGCCGTTATAAAGCGGGGGATGCTCGATCAGGGTGAAGGCGAC
The DNA here is from genome assembly GCF_023016805.1 of Ancylobacter crimeensis. Lineage (GTDB taxonomy): Bacteria > Pseudomonadota > Alphaproteobacteria > Rhizobiales > Xanthobacteraceae > Ancylobacter > Ancylobacter crimeensis. The sequence continues at coordinate 227,978 of NZ_JALKCH010000002.1, read as the reverse complement.
CGGCACCGCGATGGCGAGGCCGAGCGGCAGGAAAGCGAGAACCCGGCGCGGATGAAGGCGGATCGCGGCGCCCGTACCGCCGGCTCGCACCAGCCCGGCCGCCGCGACGATCGCCACCGCCAGCGCCGCGACGAGGCCAAGCAGCGTCGCTTCCGGCAGCTTGATCAGCAGATACTCGGACATATAGGTGCCCGGCAGCTCGTTGATCGGGGTGTCCTGCCCGTTGATGAGGGTCGACAGGTCGAAGGTGAAGTTGCTGAAGGCGCCCATCGCCTTGAAGAAATTGGTGGGCGGCAGCATCGACCACGGCCAGGTGACGGCGATGATGGCCAACGCGATCAGCCCGGCGACGCAGAGGCGAGGCAGCAGGCGCAACGGCAGGCGGATGTCGCGGAACACGACGGCCGCAATGCCGACGGTGAGCAGCAGATAGAGCACCGCGAACACGCCGCCGACCCTCTGGCCGAAGGCACAGCCGACCGCAAGGCCGAGGCCGACGACGACACGCCAGCGGGGCTGTTCCGGCAGCCGCACCACCAGCGCGGTGATGCAGTAGAGGCTCCACACCATGAAGGCCGCGAAGGGCACGTCCTTGGTGTGGGTGAACATCGCCCCGCCATACATGCCCGTGACCGCGAGCAGCGCGACGGCGAGAATGCCGGCCTTCTCGCTGCCGAGCAGCCGCGCCAGCTTCCACACTCCGACGAAGCCGAACAGGCCGAACATCGCCGAGAGAAGGTGCCGCCATTCATAGACCGGCAGCGGGACGACATGCTCCAGCCCGGCGGCGATCATGTCGAACAGGCCGCCATAGAGATAGAGGTTGATATAGTGGAAAGCCCGGTCGTCGGTGAAGCCGCTGGCGTACCAGGTCAGCAGGAGCTGGCCATAGGTATGCTGCACCGGCTCGTCATTGCTGATCCCGTAATCGCGGAAGGTCAGCAGCACGAAGGCGGTGAGCGCCGCGAATAGCCCGAGGCTGGCGAGGCGGGTAAGCCGGGCGGACCGCCAGGCACGGGCGATGAAGGAGGCAGGCTCGTCACCCGCCAGGGGGAGTTCCGAAACGCGCAGGCTCACGTGTGCGATCCCATCAGGGCACGAGCGAGGGGGCAAAGGGGGCAGGGACCGGCTGGGCCGGGAAGGCGACGGGTTCTGCCGGGTTCGCGCTCGCGAGAACGGAACCGGACCGGGAAAAGCCGATCTCCTCGGCGACCAGATACAACGGACGCTGTTTCACTTCCGTGAAGATGCGCCCGATATATTCGCCGATCACGCCGAGGCTGATGAGCTGGACCCCCGAGAGGAACAGCATGCCGACCATGATGGAGGCGAAGCCCGGGGTGCGCACGCCGAGAACCAGCGTCTCGAGGATGAGATAGGCGCCATAGAGCGCGGAGGCGAAGGCGAGGCCGACGCCGACCAGCGACCAGACGCGCAGCGGAACCATGGAGAAGGACGACAGCCCGTCAATCGCGTAGCGCAGCAACCGGATGAACGAGAAGGAGCTGACGCCCGCCGCGCGCTCCGCCACCTCGAAATCAACTTCCTCGGTACGGAAGCCGACCCAGCTGGTGATGCCCTTCATGAAGCGGTTGCGCTCGCCCAGCGCGTTGATGGCGTCCACCACCCGGCGGTCGAACAGGCGGAAGTCGCCGGCACCCTCGGGAATGTGCACTTCGCACATAGCGCGGAAGAAATGATAGAAGCCGCGGCTCATCAGCCTGCGCGGCAACGGGTCGGTCTCGCGGGAACGACGCACCGCGATCACCATCTGCACCCCGGCGCGCCAGCGCTCGATGAGCTCCGGGATCACCTCCGGGGGATGCTGCAGATCGGAATCCATCAGCACCACGATGTCGCCGGAGGTTGCGCGCAGCCCGGCGGCCATGGCGGCCTCCTTGCCGAAATTGCGCGCGAATCGCAGCGCCTTCACCGCGGGATCGCGGGCACCGAGAACCGCCAGCGTCGCATAGCTGTGGTCGCGGCTGCCGTCATCGACGAAAATGAATTCCCGTTCCAGATCGGGATAGGCATCCAGCACCCGGCACAGACGCTCGTGCAAGGCTTCGAGACATTTCGCCTCGTTATACACCGGCACCACCACCGAGATGAGCCGGGCTGACCTTAGGGCGCGCGGCGCCACCTGATCTTCGATGTCTTTATTGGATACGTGAAGCATGACGGCTGGCCGTTACAGGATGCTGCGTAAATTTGCGCTTTCTTCAAGCATGTGAGAATGTATAGGCCAATTGCGATATTTGTTAGGCTTAAATACCCATGCGTGAAGTTCTTAAACCAATAGTAGTCTGCGCAGATGACTACGGTTTAAGCGAGGGTGTCTGTGATGCGATCGAGGCTTTGATCGGGCAAGGTCGCCTTTCCGCCACAGGTGCGATGAGCGCCCTGCCTGCCTGGCGCCGCCGTGCCGCGGGGCTTCGCGAGATCGTGCGCCAGACACCCGCCGATATCGGCCTGCACTTCACCCTCACCGGGCAGAAGGCGCTCACCCAGGCACGCGGCCTCGCCAAAGACGGCCAACTGCCGGAGATCGGCACGCTCATCCTGCGCGCCCTCGGCCGTGCTCTTCCCCTCGATGCGATTCGCGACGAATTGCGCGCCCAGCTCGACGCCTTCGAGGATGCGTGGGGAGCGCCGCCCGATTTCCTCGATGGCCACCAGCATGCCCACGCTTTGCCCGGCATCCGCGATGTGGTGGTGAATGAACTCTCCGCACGCTATCCCGGCCATGCGCTGTGGCTGCGCAACTGCACCGAGCCGCCTGCCCAGGCCCGCCGCCGCAGGCTGGGACTCGGCAAAGCCATGATCATCGGCACGCTCGGTGCCGGCACCGCGCGCACCGCCGCGCGCGCCGGCATCGCGACCAATGACAGTTTTCGCGGGCTCTACGACTTCTCCGAACGCGTACCCTATCGCGAGGTGTTCCGCGCCAGCCTTGCGGGACCGGGCGCGCGCATCCTCGTGCATTGCCATCCCGGCATCGTGGATGACGAATTGCGCAGCCTCGACCCCCTGCTCGATCCGCGCGAGCGGGAGCTCGCCTATCTCGCCTCCGGCCAGTGCGGAGAGGATCTGGAAGCGGCGGGCGTCATCCCCGCGCGGTTCCGCGAGACCGGAACGGTGCGCTGACACGCCAAAACGAAAAGGCCCGGCATCACCGTGCCGGGCCTTTTCGTGAATCGGGCGCCGCGTCAGGCGGCCCGTGCAGGGAGGGGCGGCGGCGCGGCGTCATCGGGCCTCACCAGCTTCCCCTCCTCCGCCTTGTAAACATACTGGCTGGCCACCAGCCAGCCCTTGAGCGGCCGCAGAGGGGGTATGCAGGTCAGCAGCAAAGCGGGAAGCGTCGTGACCAGATGCACCCAGTAAGGCGCCTGGAACGCGACCTCGATCCAGAGGCCGAACACCACTGCGGGCACGCAGCCGAAGCAGATAACGAAGAAGGCCGGTCCGTCGGCCGGGTCGGCGAAGCTGAAGTCGAGGCCGCAGACTTCGCAGCGCGGCGCGAGCTTCAGGAAACCGTCGAACAGGTGTCCCTCGCCGCAGCGCGGACAGCGGCCGCGTATGCCGGTTTCGAACGGAGAGCGCAGCGGCCAGTCATGGCCATGACCATACCGCTCTGCGTGTGCCTCGCCCATTCCGCCCTCCCGCTTCCCAATAATGAGACAATATTGACTGCAATCAATATATATCATTGATGGCAGACAATGATAGGGCAGAAGCCTGTTGCATGGCTGTCATGTCGTCGCGCCCGGCAGCGGCACGGAGGGCGTAAGGGGTGGGGGCGGTCTATCTTTGCGTTAACCATTTACCGACATGGTGAGCAGGCGCCGCGAGGCGATTCGCCGTCATGAGTTGGGTCCATGAGTAACGTCATCCTTTTTCCGGTCCGCAGCCCCGAGCCTGTCATCGAGGAGCTGGACGAAGATCTGTCCCTCGACCTCGTTACCGCCGTGGACGTGGCCATTCGCGACCTGCGCGACCTGATGTTGCGCCTGCAGGGTGACGATACTGGCCGTCGCCAGGCCCATGACTGCCTCGACATGCTGAGCCGCGCACTCGAAGGCGCACGGCAGCACGGCTGAAGGCGTCCGTTCAGGCCAGCAGGTTCTTCAGCACGTAAAGACCGGCCTCGGCCATTCCCCACACCACACCGGAAACGACGCCGAGCGACACGACGGCGACCGTCATGCCGGCGAGGATCCACACGCCGTCCATCGCCACGATTCCGAGCGCCAGCATACAGACTGCAAGCGCCGGCAGCATGTTGCCGAGCGGGATCGGTAGCACCAGCACGATGGCGAGAACGAGACACATCAGCCCCACGATGTTTTCGCCCGGCGGCCGGGCCAGCATCCCGAAGCGCGGCCGCAGCAGCCGCTCCGCTTTGGCAAGCCAGGGCGCAGCGCGATTGATGAAGCGAGCGAACTCGCTGCGCCCGATCGAACGGTCTGCGATCATGCGTGGCAGCCAGGGATCGCGGCCCAGCGCGAGCTGCGCGGTGAGGAAGATCAGCGGCGCTCCGAGCACGGTGGAGGTTCCGGGCGGCGTGGGCAGCACGTTCGGCAAGGCAAAGAGGAAGATCAGGGGTCCGAAGGCGCGCTCCCGCATCTCGTTGACCAGATCGCCGATCGCGATCCGCTCGCGCCGGTCGTCATTGGCGATTCCGGTGAGAATGGCGGAAAGGCGGCTGGCCTGCCCGCACGGATCCGTCGCTTCACACATTTCGGCCATCGCCGCACCACGCACGACGCGTTCATCCTTGGCCTCCCCCGACGTCTGCTCGGGTTCGGCAGCCGGCTCCGGGTCGAGACGACGGGCAGTCACGGGCATCGGCCTTCCATCCTGCAAACACCTCGGCGATTCCAGGTGACGTATCCGGCGAAGGATCTCACCCAGCGTCATCAGATAGGTGTTGATTGTGTCGCCAGCCAGACCGTCTCCGGGATGCGTTGGGATTCACAACGCCTGACAGAGAGCAGCTCTCCCGCCGAGATCGAGGTCACGGCCATAATTCCAGCCATATTATTGGTAATACGGCACCAACGATCCGGCACTCGGGCGCGTTATGATGGCGGCTCCGCGCCGGATCCCCCCGCCGCCGCTTGACCATGCGGGCGCGCATGGCCACTGCTCTGCCCCGCGACGCCCGCCGAAACCGCAGTTCTATGCCGAATTCCCAGCCCCTGAAGGCATCCTATTCTGCGCCCGCCGACGCGGTGGATGCCGACGCTACCTTCGAACTCGCGCCGATGGCGCTCTGGCTTGAGGATTACAGCGCTCTCAAGGTGTTGTTCTCCCGTTGGCGCGACGAAGGTGTCGTGGCACTGCGCCCATTCCTGCTGGCCGACCCCGCCCGGGTGGCCGCCTGCGCATCCTGCATCCGGGTGCTGAAGGTCAATACCCGCACGCTCGAGCTTTTCGAGGCCAACGACGTCGACCATCTCGTCGCCAATCTGCATCGTGTGTTCCGTGACGACATGCTGCACACCCACATTAACGAGCTGGTGCAGCTCTGGGACGGCCATCACGGCTTCTTCAGCACGACCGTGAACTACAGCCTCGGCGGTAAACGGATCGACGTGCAGCTCAAGGGGGCAATGCTGCCCGGCCATGAGGGCATCTGGGATCGCGTGCTGGTCTCGACCGAAGATGTCACGGCCCGCGAGACCGCCCGCCGGCAGGCCGAACAGGCCGAGCAATATGCCCGCGGCCTGTTCGAGAACTCCCCGGTCTCGCTCTGGGTGGAGGACTTCTCGAGCGTGAAGGCACTGCTCGACGATGTGCGGGCGCGCGGCATCAGCGATTTCCGTACCTTCACCGACGTGCATCCCGAGTTCATCGAGCGCTGCATGAGCGAGATCCGGGTGCTCGACGTGAATCGCCACACGATCGAACTGTTCGGCGCCGCCGGCAAAGCGGAGCTGTTCAGCAATCTCGACGCCATCTTCCGCGACGAGATGGTGCGCCCCTTTCGCGAGCAGCTCATCGACCTGTGGGACGGCAAGCTTTTCCAGCAGCGGGAAGTCGTGAACTACGCCCTCAACGGGGATGCGATGCACCTGCATCTGCAGTTCTCCGTGTTGCCCGGTCATGAGCGGGACTGGTCGCTGGTGCAGGTCGCGCTCACCGACATCACCGCGCGCAAGAAGGCCGAGGCCTATCTCGAATATCTGGGCAAGCACGACGTGCTGACCCGGCTCTACAACCGCTCCTTCTATGCCGACGAACTGAACCGGCTGGAGCGCAAGGGCCCCTTCCCGGTGACCGTCATCATCATCGACCTCAACAACCTCAAGCCGGTCAACGACCAGCTCGGCCATGCCGCCGGTGACGCGCTGCTGCGCCGGGCCGGCGAGGTGCTGGCCGAGGCGGTGGAGGCACCGAACTGCGCGGCACGGATTGGCGGCGACGAATTCGCCCTGCTGCTGCCCGCCACCGGGCGCGAGCAGGGTCTCGCTATGCTGGAGAACATCGAGAAGCTGGTCACGATCAACAACCAGTTCTACTCCTCCACCCGGCTGAGCTTCGCCATGGGGCTCGCGACCAGCGAGCCCGGCGAAAGGTTGGAAATGGTGGTCAAGCGCGCCGATCTCGACATGTATGCGGCGAAACGCCGGCAGGCAGGGGGACCGGCCCGCGAGGTCTTCCCGCCGCACGGAGACCAACCCGCCTGAGGTTTCCCGATCTGGCCGGCGGCCCCCGCCGGGCAGCCCTCAGTCCCGGACGATGCCGTCAGATGATGCCGACACGCGGCGCCAGCGCGGCCAATACGTCGCTCACCACGTCCGGGTCGTGCACGAGGCAAAGCTTGTTACCCTCCGGGTCGCGTAGATAGGCGCCGTAATAATGCTCGCCATAATGCGGGCGCGGTCCCGGGGCGCCCTCGTCGAGCCCGCCCGCCGCGAGACCGGCGGCATGGGCTGCGTCCACCGCTTCCGGCGAAGGAGCCGCGAAGCTCACCTGGGTGCCATTGCCCCAAGTTGCGGGCAACCCGTTGAAGGGTAGCTGGATGAAGAATTGCGGCCAGCGACGGCCGGGCACCTGCCACAGCACGCCGGGCGGCCCGCCATCGCCGCCCTCCTCTACGGCCCCCCGGACAAGGCCGAGTGGGGCGAGCAGCGCATCATAGAACGTCCCCAGCCTGCCGAGGTCGCGGGCACCGAGAATGATGTGGCTGAACATGATCGTCCCCTCTCTTCCGAAACCGGGTCGGAATGGCTGCCGCTGCATTGGAGCGGTATCAAAAAACCACAAAAACGACAATGCAGGCGCGGCATGGTCGCGCACTGGCCCTCCTGCGGCGAGGCGCCCGTGGCGTAGGCCCCGGAAAAGTCGGTAGGAGGTTGGCAAGGTCGACCCCGCGTCCGCCACCGGATGCCTGCGGACGACGTGCCCGGAGAACGGCGCTAGACGCCGCGCAGGAGATCATCTCATGCAGCAGGAACGGACCCACGCCGACGCGCTCGCCACACCATCCGGTGCTGGCCGGTCCGGCAACCGTTCTGCAGAGACCACATACCGGGACGCCCTGCTCGACGACGAGCCGAGCATCTCTCGAAGCGCCCTGCCCGCCGCCTCGCTCCGGCCCGGAATGCTGGGAGCGGGGCATATCCTGTTTTTCGTGGTGGCGGCCGCCGCGCCATTGACCGCGGTGCTCGGCGGCGCGCCTGGTGCCTTCGCCTTCGGCCACGCTGCCGGCGTCCCGGGGGCCTATGTGGTGGCGGGCGCGCTCTATCTCGCCTTCGCCGCCGGACTCACCGCCATGGGCCGCTTCATCGCCAATGCCGGAGCATTCTATGCCTATATCGGCGCCGGACTGGGACCCGCCGCCGGACTTGCCGGGGCGTTTCTGGCCCTGCTCGCCTACCAGGCGATCCAGATCGCCGTGATCGGCCTGATCGGCCTGGTTCTGGCGGAGGCCATGGCGGACGTGCTGCCCACCATCGTGCCGACACCGCCCTGGTGGGCCTTCTCGCTCATCGTGCTCGCCGTGGTCTTCGCTTGCGGGCGACGCAACGTGCTGTTTTCCAGCCGTGTGCTTGCCATCTGCCTGACGCTGGAACTCGTCGTGCTGCTGGTGCTCGATGCGGCCCTGCTCAGCCATCCCGGTCCGGACGGAATGGCGTTGGCGGCCTTCACGCCTTCCGAGATCGTGGCACCGGGGCTCGGCGCTACCATGGTCTTCGTCATTGCCTGCTTCGTGGGTTTCGAGGCCACGGCCATCTTCGGCGAGGAGGCACGCGCGCCGAGCCGCGACATTCCCCGCGCGACCTATGGGGCGGTGCTCCTGATCACCGTACTCTATGCGGTCTCCGCCTATGCCGCTCTCGTGTTTCATGGCGCCGTCGGGGTTGGCGAGGCGGCACGGGCCAACCCCACCGCGCTCTACACGGATCCGGCACGGGCCCTGATCGGCGCCCCCTTCGCCGATGCCGTGAACCTGCTGCTCATCCTCAGTCTGTTCGCCTGCGCCCTGTCGCTCCACGGAGCGATCGCGCGCTATGTGTATGCGCTGGCGCGAAACGGAGTCGGCACGCCCTGGCTTGCCGTCACCCACCCGCTCCACGGCGGACCGCACCGGGCCGGCCTTGCCCAGGCGCTTGCCGCCGCGGGCATGATCATCCTGTTCGCCCTCACCGGGCAGGATCCCTTCGCCGTGGTTTTCTCGTGGATGAGTGCGCTTGGGAGCCTCGCCATCCTAGCGGTACAGATCCTGTGCACGGCCGCGATCGTTGCCTTTTTCCGACGCGATGCACGCGGCATCGGTCTGTTCCGGCGGCTGGTCGCACCCGCCATCGCCGGCGCCGGGCTTTTGGCCTGCCTGCTGCTGGTCATCGTCAACCTGCCACTGCTCGCCGGATCCGACAGCGCGGAGGTTCACGCCTTCCCCGCCCTTGTCGCTCTCACCGGGCTTGCCGGGGCGGTGCTCGGGCGGCTGCGGCGTCCGGGCCATCCTCCGCTCCACGCCTCTCAGGAAGACTTCTGAGCGCCACAACCGAAAACGATCCGTCCCGACGGAATGGCGGTGCTGCAAAGGGTCGACAGCGCCGGCTTTCGGCGCTAGACACGCGGCGACGAGAATTACATCGACCTCCGGTTTATCGGTCGATTTTCACTTAGACGGATTGTAAATGAGCAATCTCAACCACGAGCGCGTCCTGAGCGTTCACCACTGGACCGACAACCTCTTCACCTTTACGACCACGCGCGACAGCTCGCTGCGCTTCAAGAGCGGACAGTTCGTGATGATCGGGCTCGAGGTGAACGGCCGCCCGCTCCTGCGCGCCTATTCTATCGCCAGCGCGCATTACGAGGAGACGCTCGAATTCTTCTCGATCAAGGTTCAGGACGGCCCCCTGACCTCGCGGCTGCAGCACCTGAAGGTGGGCGACGAGGTTCTGGTCGGCCGCAAGCCGACCGGCACGCTGCTGATCGACTATCTCGTGCCCGGCCGCCGGCTCTATCTGCTCGCGACCGGCACCGGGCTCGCACCGTTCCTCAGCCTGATCAAGGATCCGGAGACCTATGAAGCCTATGAGAAGGTCATCCTGGTCCACGGCACCCGCACGGTAGCGGAACTCGCCTATCAGGACATGATCCTGAACGACCTGCCCGAGGACGAATTCCTGGGTGAGTATGTGCGCGAGAAGCTGGTCTACTATCCGACCGTCACACGCGAGCCGTTCCGGAACCAGGGCCGCATCACAGACCTCATCACCTCGGGCAAGCTGTTCGAAGATCTCGGACTGCCCCCGCTCGACAAGGAAGACGACCGCGTGATGCTCTGCGGCAGCCCGCAGCTGCTGGACGACATGCGCGTCATCCTGAAGGACCGCAATTACGAGGAAGGCTCCACCACCGAGCCGGGCGACTTCGTGATCGAGAAGGCCTTCGTCGAAAAGTGAGCCCGGAATACGGCTGACATAAAAAGGCCGGGGCGAACCCGGCCATTGTCGTTTTCAGAACCTGTTCACGGACCGTAGGGTCGTTCCGGAAAGGGCGACGGGCGGAAGCGGCCGGACTCAGTGGGACGGGTGCCCGTGGCGTCCGCGCGCGCGGCATCGCGGGCGACTTCTTCAGGGCTCAGCTCCCGGTATTCTGCATCGATCACCGTGAGGTCGCTGCGCGTGCGGGCGACCGGGCGACGCGGCCCGAAAAACCGATAGGCCAGTCCCGTCAGGAACACGATGGGGAAAACCACCAGAAAAACGCCCGCGGCCACCGCGGCCAGTGCGATGCCGATTGCGCACATGACGGCAACGCCGAGTGCGATCTGCCATCCGCTGATTCGCCGAACGGTAAAGCGGGCACTCTGATAAGGGTGGGACGGGTCCATCTAGGTCGTGTTCCTCCTGTCGCGATCATTCGCTTCGACGTTCCATATGGGAAGAGTGAGGCGGCATTCCAGCCTGGGGCTACACATCCGCGCGAGCGATCACCGCGTAGCTCTCCCGCGAAAGAGAACCCCGATGGGGACAGGAACGGTGCGATCGGCGTTCTTTCAGCGTCCGAGCCGGATCCGTAGACCGGCCGGCGCGGAGGCAGCGGAGCCACGGTGTCCAGACGATTCGCAGCCACGATCTCCACCGCCGCTGCCTCGTCCGCGATAGCAAGCACCACAGTCTCGGCTGCTGGCGCGATCATCAGATCGGCAAGGCGTGCCTCCACGGACACAGCCTCGCCGTCCCCGGCCAGTTCCACGGTCGAAACCCGGCTGCCGAGCGGAACGACAGGTCCCTCTCCCTCGAACCCGGCGGAGGGGTCGGCCGGGCCAATCATCGCCACCATGTCGCGCGGGCCCGCCAGCGTGAGGCCAAACGACTTCTGGCCGACAGCCGGCATGGCCGCCATCGCCGCAGCCGCGACAAGGCCGGCGCAGGCGACACCGGCCAAGACCCCGCCGAGCGGCAGGCGCGGACGGCGCAACGTGCGGGCGGCGACCACCGTTCCGCGCCCCGCCATCTCTGCCCGTTCGGCCCGGCTCCACAGCTCGCCGGCATTGCTGGTTTCGATCTCGATGGCGATGGTCGTCAGCACCGGAGGCCCGAAGAGCGCGCGACGATACGTGAGGCCTAGGACAAAGGCCCTTGCCCGTCCCCCCTCGTCGAGCAGTCGCGTCACCAGCCGCGCATCCGCCCGTGGAAGATGGCCGACACAGACCCCGCGCCGATGGACGGCGACCGAAAACGGGCGTCCAATATCACTTGCCTGCCGGACAAGCTGGAGTTCGAGCCCTACCCGCAACACCGGCATGGCGACCGCCAGCGAAGGATCTTCCGGTGAAGGAATTTTGGCACCCGCGCGCCCAAAATCCTGCCCGCGCAATCCTTCGATCTGAGACGACCAGGTTTCCATGGGCCCCCCACCCGGTTGGTACCGAAGCGTCGCCGTCACGTCCGCCGGCAGAAAGAGTGCTGAATCGTGGCTAAATCATGTCGAATCTATGCTAGCCGCGCGGCAACCACCCTGGGCGCCAGAAATCACCGCCCCGACTATTTCCTGTCACTCCGCCTGTTTCGCCTAGTCCTGAGGTAATGGCATGAAACTGAGAGCTGCCGGGGAAGATGATCTTCCCGAAATTCTCTCCATCTATAATGATGCGGTCCTGCATTCGACCGCGATCTGGAACGACACGCCAGTGGACATCGCCAATCGCGCGCACTGGCTGGCCGACCGGCGGGCCCGTTCGTTCCCTGTGCTGGTGGCGGAGGCGAACGGGGCGGTGTTGGGCTATGCGAGCTTCGGTGATTTCCGGCCCTTCGAAGGCTATCGCGTCAGCGTCGAGCACTCGGTCTATGTCGCCGCGGCGGCGCGGGGGCGCGGGATCGGACGGGCCTTGGTCGAGGCGCTGTTCGAGCCGGCGCGGGCGCTCGACAAGAAGGTGATGATCGGCGGCATCACCGCCGGCAACGCCGCCTCCATCGCGCTGCATGAGCGCCTCGGCTTCGTGGAGACGGGCTACATGAAAGGCATCGGCATCAAATTCGGGCAGCGCCTCGATCTCGTGCTGATGCAGAAAGAACTGTGAGGCAAGAAAAAAGGGGCGCTAAAGCGCCCCTTGATCCATCGTTTCCGGTACCGTCTCAGTAGCGGTAGTGATCCGGCTTGTAAGGCCCCTCGACCGTGACGCCGATATAGTCCGCCTGTTCCGGGCTCAGCTTGGTGAGCTTCACGCCCAGCTTTTCCAGATGCAGCGCCGCTACCTTCTCGTCGAGGACCTTCGGCAAGGTGTAGACTTTCTTCTCGTACTTGCCGGGGTTCGCCCACAGTTCGATCTGGGCGAGCGTCTGGTTGGAGAAGGAGGACGACATCACGAAGGACGGATGACCCATGGCGTTGCCGAGATTCACCAGCCGGCCTTCCGACAACAGGATGATGCGGTTCCCGCCCGGGAACTCGATCTCGTCGACCTGCGGCTTGATGTTGGTCCACTTGAAGTTCTTGAGACCCGCGACCTGGATCTCGTTGTCGAAGTGGCCGATGTTGCAGACGATCGCCCGGTCCTTCATGCGCCGCATGTCCTCGACCGTGATGATGTCGCGGTTGCCGGTGCAGGTCACATAGATGTCGGCGCGGTCATAGGCGTTGTCGATGGTGGTGACCTCGTAGCCTTCCATCGAGGCCTGCAGCGCGCAGATCGGATCCACCTCGGAAACGATGACGCGGGCGCCGGCCTGCCGCAGCGAGGCGGCCGAACCCTTGCCGACATCGCCGAAGCCCGCCACGAAGGCGACCTTACCGGCCAGCATCACGTCAGTGCCTCGACGGATGGCGTCCACCAGCGATTCGCGGCAGCCATAGAGGTTGTCGAACTTGGACTTGGTCACCGAATCGTTGACGTTGATCGCCGGGAACAGCAGCTTGCCCTGCTCCGCCAGCTTGTAGAGCCGGTGCACGCCCGTGGTTGTTTCTTCCGAAACACCGCGGATCGCGGCGGAGACGTTGGCGAACCAGCCCTTCGGCTTCTCGGCCAGCAGGCGCTTGATCAGCGCGAAGAAGATGGTCTCTTCCTCGGATTCCGGCTTGTCGAGGAAGGTGGTGTCGCCCTGCTCGGCGCGCAGGCCATGGTGCACCAGCATGGTGGCGTCACCGCCATCGTCGAGGATCATGTTCGGCACCAGGACCTCGCCGTCCTTCGCCCCGTGCCAGTCGAACAGGCGGGCGGTGTAGTCCCAGTATTCGCTCAGGCTCTCACCCTTATAGGCGAAGACCGGGATGCCTGCGGCGGCGATGGCGGCGGCGGCGTGATCCTGGGTCGAGAAGATGTTGCACGACACCCAGCGCACATCCGCACCGAGTGCCTTCAGCGTCTCGATCAGCACCGCAGTCTGGATGGTCATGTGCAGGGAGCCGGCGATGCGCGCCCCCTTCAGCGGCTGGGAGGGGCCATATTCGGCGCGGATCGCCATCAGGCCCGGCATCTCGGTTTCGGCGAGGTCGATCTCCTTGCGGCCAAAGGCAGCGAGAGAGATGTCCTTCACGATATAGTCGCCAGCGAGGGTCATGATCGTCCTTCCAGGCTGTCCACGGGTTGGCTGCGGGTTTAACAGCCCTCCATGCTCAAGGCAATAACGATATAAAGATGTCTTTATATCAAATAGGAAAAAGACGAAAACCAAACCCGCGAACGAAAGCGACGCCCGCGCCCCAGTGACCGGTCGCCGCGCAAAAATGTCCGTTGGTTGCGAGAAGATCGACTATTCGTCTTCGCCGAAGCGGGTGGAGACAAGGCTTTCCAGAGCGTCGAGCACACTTTCCGCCTCACGCCCGCTCGCCGCGACATGGATGGTAGTGCCCGGCGCCGCAGCCAGCATCATCAGCCCCATAATGGAGGTTCCGCCCACCGTCTCGCCGCAGCGCGTGACCCGGACATCGGCGTCGAAGCGCTCCACCGTCTGCACGAACTTCGCCGAGGCGCGGGCATGCAGGCCGCGTTTGTTGACGATCGGCAGGTCGCGCGTGAGGGCTTCGGAGGCGTCGGTCATCGGCGATCCGTCACTTTCCGGCGAGCACGCGGCTGGCGATGTTGATGTATTTGCGGCCGGCGTCCTGCGCCTGGGCCACCGCCTCGTCCAGCGGGATTTCCCCGCGGACGGTCGCGAGCTTCACCAGCATCGGCAGGTTGATGCCGGCGACCACCTCGATGTCCGGGGCGTTCATCACGGAGATGGCGAGGTTCGACGGCGTACCGCCGAACATGTCGGTGAGGATGACCACGCCGGCCCCGGTGTTCACCGCTTCGACCGACGCCACGATGTCGCGCCGACGCTGCTCGATGTCGTCATCGGGGCCGATGGTGATGGTCTCGATCTGAGACTGGGGGCCCATGACGTGCTCTAGCGCCGAGCGGAACTCGCTGGCCAGATGTCCATGGGTTACGAGTACAAGTCCGATCATTCTGCTCCGCCGACCGCGCTGCGGGTCGGGTCCGGTCTGGCCGTATCCCTCGGTCGAGGGGCCGATATCATCGTTGCACTGCACCAGATTGGCAAGGCCTGCTGCATCTTTCATCTCGCCCCATCTTTCGGTCGGGCAAGACGGTCTCAGACCGGGCCCGGCATGGTCGTGAGGTGCGCAACCACCGCGGGAAACGCGTCCATCCCCGGCCCGAGCGCAAGGCGCGGCAGCCGAAGACCACACAGGTCCGCGGCGAGATCCGCACGCGGCATCCGCTCGGCGTCCTCGGCCGCCAGATCGACCACGAGTTCCAGCCGCACCGCATCGCGATGGTCAATGCGCCGCACCCCGGCACCGCGCACCTCGATCAGCCCCGCGAGGGAGGGAACAGGGCGAGCCATGACCCTCGCCCCCGCGACGTCAAGCAGCACCCGATCGTCGGCGACCAGCAGGGTCGGCAACAGCACGCCACTCCGCCCGGCGAGAATGAGCGCGAAAGCGAGGTGCGACTTGCCCGCGCCGGACGGTCCGCGAATCAGGACACCGGCCTCGCCCACCGCGACGCAACTCGCATGGATGCTCGGAACTTCCGCCATGGCGTTCACACCGCCGGCAGGCGGACGATGAAGCGGGCGCCGGCAATGTCCTCCGCGACATGGACGATCTCGCTGTCGTCATCGGCGGGGCGGCCCCGGCCGGCTGGCGTTTCCTTCGACGAAGACGGCTCGATGATCCTGTTCTCCGCCCAGATGCGTCCGCCATGGGCCTCCACAATCTGCCGGGAGATGGAGAGCCCCAGCCCGGAATTCTGGCCGAAGCCCTGCTCCTCGGGGCGGTCGGTATAAAAGCGCTCGAAGATGCGTCCGAGTGCATGCGGCGGGATGCCCGGGCCGTCATCGTCGACAATGATGTCCACGTGATCGCGCAGCCGCCGGCAGGTCACCCGCACCGTGCCGCCATGGGGCGAGAACGAGCGTGCATTGTCGATGAGGTTGTTGATGACCTGGCCGAGCCGCGAATCATGGCCCGGCACGACGAAGGGTACGTTCACGCCGGGCGCGTTCTCATAGGCGAGCGTGACCGTCACCCCATCATTGCGGACCACGTCATTGTGCACGCCGATGACGGTGCCGAGCAGACGCTTGAGATCGACCGGCTCGGCCTCCTGCCGCTGCAATTCGGCATCGAGCCGGCTGGCGTCGGAAATGTCGGTGATGAGGCGGTCGAGGCGCTTAACATCGTGCTGGATGACCTCCAGCAGTCGGCCCCGCGAGGCATCCGACTTCGCCAGCGGCAGGGTTTCCACCGCAGAGCGCAGCGACGTAAGCGGGTTCTTGAGTTCGTGCGAAACGTCGGCGGCAAAGCTCTCGATCGCCTCGATGCGCGAATAGAGGGCATCCGTCATGTCGCGCAGCGCGCCGGAGAGATGGCCGATCTCATCGGAACGCTGGGTGAAATCCGGGATTTCGACGCGCTGCCGGGTGCGGCGGCGCACCCGCTCGGCAGCGTCGGCGAGCTTGCGCACGGGCCCGGCGATCGTGCCCGCCAGCAGGAAGGACAGCAGCACCATCACCGCCATGGCGACCAGGAACACGCGGACGATCACGAAGCGCTCCGCCGCCACCGCCTCGTCGATCTCGCCGCCCTGCGTGGAGAGCAGCAAGGCTCCGAGAATGGCACGGAAGCGCTGCACCGGCACCGCCACCGAGACGATGACCTGCCCACGGTCGTTCACCTGCACTGCGCTCGCCTTTTGTCCGAGCAGCGCAGACACAACCGCGGGGTAGCCCTTGCCGTTGTTGGGGCCGAGTTCCTGATAAAGAGGCAGGTCGCCGCGCTGGAACCACATCTGCATATGATTCCAGCCGCGCTCCATCCAGTTCGGCTTGCGGATGGTGGGTGCCGGCAATTCGAAGCGCAGGATCTCGCCCCGTGAGTAGAGCGAGCGCGAATCCAGAAGCAGCGCGCCGTCGCGATCATAGATGCGGGCACGGGTGCCTGTCGGCTCGACGAGGCGCTTGAGCACCGGGGCGACGCGCTCGGGATTGATGGGA
Organism: Ancylobacter crimeensis; assembly: GCF_023016805.1. Classification (GTDB taxonomy): domain Bacteria; phylum Pseudomonadota; class Alphaproteobacteria; order Rhizobiales; family Xanthobacteraceae; genus Ancylobacter; species Ancylobacter crimeensis. The sequence goes on along the minus strand of NZ_JALKCH010000002.1, from coordinate 211,509 downwards.
AATTCGAGCGGGGCGAAGCCTTCTTCGCCGGGGCCGTAGCTCTCGCCGGCCTTCAGCTCCAGCAGCCGCTCAGGGTCGATGGTGATGGCATTGGTCTCGACCTGCGCCGAGGCGGCGATGGCACCGGCGATGATCTCGCCCTGCACCAGCAGGCTCTGGACCCGGGCATCGATGAGGCCGGCACGGAATTCGGACAGATAGAGAATGCCCGACACTAACAGCAGCATGCCGGTGAGGTTCAGGAAGACGATGCGCCGGGTGAGGCTGGAGAAGCTCTTGAACACCACGAAGCGCCGCACCCGCCGCACGAAGGCGAGCAGGTCGGCAAGCGGGCCGAGGCGCACCGCGCGCCGGCGCCGGGCGCGCCGGGCCGACGGGTCGCGCACCGTCGCGGGGCGGTCGTCCGGCGCGGAATCCCCGTCTCCGGGCGTGCGCGTGGAAGCCGGATCGAGCAAGAAGCCGCTACTCCTTGAAGCGGTAGCCGACGCCGTAAAGCGTCTCGATCATTTCGAAATTGTCGTCCACCACCTTGAACTTCTTTCGCAACCGCTTGATGTGGCTGTCGATGGTGCGGTCGTCGACATAAACCTGGTCATCATAGGCCGCATCCATCAGCGCGTTGCGGCTCTTCACCACGCCGGGGCGGGTGGCGAGCGCCTGCAGGATCAGGAACTCGGTGACGGTAAGGGTGACGTTCTCGCCCTTCCAGGTGCAGGTGTGGCGCTCCGGGTCCATGCGCAGCAGGCCGCGTTCCAGCACCTTGGCGCTGTCGACCTCGCGCGGGGCGGTGCCGTCCTTCGGAGCGAAGCGGCGCAGCACGGCCTTGACCCGCTCCACCAGCAGGCGCTGGGAGAACGGCTTCTTGATGAAGTCGTCGGCACCCATCTTGAGGCCGAACAGCTCGTCGATCTCGTCGTCTTTGGATGTGAGGAAGATCACCGGCATATCGCTCTTCTGGCGAAGGCGGCGCAGCAGTTCCATGCCGTCCATGCGCGGCATCTTGATGTCGAAGATGGCGAGGTCTGGCGGATTGGTCCGGAAGCCGTCCAGCGCCGTGGCGCCGTCGGTATAGGTCTGGATCCGGTACCCCTCCGATTCGAGAGCAATCGAAACGGAAGTGAGAATGTTGCGGTCGTCATCGACGAGGGCGATGGTCGGCATGGAGCGAGCTTTCCTGTTCGGCCGCGAAATTCATGGCTCGCGGTGAACCGTGCCGGCGTGGCCAGAATGTGACAGGCAACAGACGACGCACGGAAAATAGCGCGTTTTCCAACACGTGGCCAAGCCGTGGCCATGCTGGCCGGACAAGAGGATGTTGACGGATGAAGCACAGACGGGCTCAGTCCGCTCCCGATCCGGTTTCCGGACGGCGTCTTTCGACGACCGCACCGTTGCGCGCGCGGCATATGGAGCCGATCGTCCGGCCGCTGCGCGCCTGCACTGGACGAACGACGCACGCTGGCGCACATGACGCAGCGGCTGCTTGCAGCCAAAGGCTTGTATCGACCGCACGAGGACATTCATGAGCACGCAGACCAGCCCCGCCGTCGCCTCCGCGGAGGCCTTCGAACCTGCGCGCACCGCCCGCCGCCTGATGAGAGAGGCCACCACCGGCGCGCTCGGCACGCTCGACCCCGATGGCGCGCCATATGTCTCGCTGGTGCAGGTCGCGGGCTTTGCCGATGGTGCGCCGATGCTGCTGATTTCCGGCCTTGCCCGCCACACGCGCAATCTCCTTGCTGATTCGCGCGTTTCCCTGCTGCTGGACGAACGTGGTGTCTCGGGTGACCTGCCGGGCGAAGCGCTCACGCAGGCGAGGCTCTCACTCACCGGCCAGGCCTCGCCTTCCACCGACGAGGCGGCCCATGCCCGTTTCCTGCGCCGCCATCCGGACGCGGCGATGTTCGCCGGCTTCAGCGATTTCGGCTTTTGGCGGATCGAGCCGTCGGGCGCACATCTGGTTGCCGGCTTCGGGCGCATCGTCGATCTGGCGGCGGACGAGCTGCTGACCCGGCTTCCCGGTGCGGAGGGCGCACTGGCAGCGGAGAGCAGCGCGGTGGAGCACATGAACGAGGACCATGGCGATGCCGTGATACGCTACGCGACCGTGTTGCTCGGCGCCCCCGCAGGCGACTGGCGGCTGATCGACGTCGACCCGGAGGGATGTTGCCTGATGGCAGACGGCAAGGTACGCCGGCTCGATTTCCCACGCCGCATCGAGAGCCGCGAAGACCTGCACAAGATCATGGTCGAACTCGCCCGGCAGACCCGCTCCGGCCCGGCGGTGGGCTGAAGGCACCGGTCAGATGATAGGCCGCGGGGCCGGCTCGTCCTCATAGTACTGGGCGAGCCGTTCCATCACCTTCGGGTTCAGCAGAGTGAGGCGGCCATTGCTCTGCGCAAACAGGCCCAGACGCCTCAGCCGTGCGATGGTCTTGTTCGTGTGAACCAGCGACAGGCCCAGCGCGTCGGCGATGTGGCCCTGATTCAACGGAAAGGGGATCGAATTGTCGGGCGCCACGAGGTCCAGCGTCCGGCAGCGCCTGTGCAGCATCAGGATAAGGGCCGCGACCCGCTCCCCGGCATTGCGCAAGCCGACCGAGACCAGGTTCTCGTCGACCATGCTTTCCTCATGGGCGCCGAGCCAGGACACCTCGAAGGCGAGCTGCGGCACCTGTTCGAAAAGCGACCACACCCGGCGGCGCGGGAAGACACAGAACTCAGCATCGGTCAGCGTCTCGACCCCGTGCAGCGAGGCATCGAACATCGCGCCCTGCAGGCCGATGAAGTCGCCGGGCAGGAGGAAGTGGAGGATCTGGCGGCGTCCGTCCGGCAATGTCTTGAAGCGGAAGGCCCAGCCGGAGAACAGGGTGTAGAGGTCGGCGTCCTCCTGCCCCTGCTGGATGAGCTCGGTGCCCGGCGGCACGGAAAGATGGTCGCGCTTCAAGGCGTCGAGAAAGCCGACTTCTGTCTCGGTTTTCGGCTTGAAGGCCCGCCGCCGCCTCAGCGGACATTCGAAACAGCGAACCCGCATCTCGCTCCGCCCTGATGCATCCGCTCCCTGCGTAGCACGCCACCCGCCATCACGCACGGGGCCCGCACACGCCGAATTGCAGGACGATTTGCGGGACATGGTTCACAAAAATTGACCGCCACCTCCGAAACGCCACCTACAATGGACGGATCGTGCTTCGCAAAACGTTGCGGGGGCTGAAACAGCGCAAGGGAAGCCCGGAGCCACCGGCAAAGGGCCTCGCTGCGTAAGGTCATGGGGTTGGACCTGCGCGGCAGCGTCCTGCGGCCGCGGGTCTCGCCACATTATCAGCACAAGTGATGAGGAAGACATCCGCTAGACCCATCACGTGCCCGCCTGGCGGGAACTCATGGAAGGAAACGGCGGCCCGCTGCGGCCGACCGGTCGCCAAGGAGAAGAGCCATGCAGGAAACCGGCACACGCAATGCCGAATCGGGCGCCGCCGCTTTTGGCCTCGACGGTTCGGGAATCGTGTTCTGGAACCTCACCGAGGCTGCGCTCTACGAGCGTTCCATTGCCCGTGGTGAAACCCGGCTCTCGGCTGCCGGCACTCTTACGGTCGAGACCGGACCAACCGCCACCTCCCTGCAAGACCGCTATATCGTGCGCGAGGACGTCAGCGAGGCTGAGGTGTGGTGGGGCGCGAACCAGCCCATCGGTCGCGAGGCCTATGACACACTGCGCGCCGATCTCCTTGTTTATGCCGCCGGCCGCTCGCTCTTCGCGCAGGATCTGTTCGCCGGTGCCGAGCCAGCCTATCGGGTCAATGTCCGGGCCTATTGCGAATGTGCATGGCAAGGCCTGTTCCTGCGCACCATGCTGCGCCGCCCGGAGCGCGAGGAGCTGGCCGACTTCATCCCTGCGCTGACCGTCCTGAGCATACCCGGATTCAAGGCTGACCCGGAACGACACGGCGTGCGCTCACAGGCGGTGATCGCGCTCGACCTAGCCCGTGGCGAGGTTCTGGCGTGCGGTACTCTCAATGCCGCCGAGCTGAAGAAAGCGGTGTTCGGCTATCTCACGCATGTCCTGCCCGCTCGCGGCGTGCTGCCGCTCCATGGCGCTGTCACGGTCGGCGAGAATGGCGACGCGGCGCTGTATCTGGGCTTGGCCGGCACCGGCAAGACCACGCTCGCCGTCGACGACGCCCGCACGCTTATCGGTGACGACGAGCATGGCTGGGGACCTTCCGGCCTGTTCAACATCGAGGGCGGTTGCCATGTCAGCGCAGCCCGGCTGAGCGCAGCGGCAACGCCGGAACTCTTCACGGCAGCGAACCGCTTCGGCACCGTGCTGGAGAATGTCGCGCTGAACGGCGAAACCCGCGAGCCGAACTATGCCGGCGCACACATGTCGAACGCCCGTGCCACCTTCCCGCTGGAGGCCATGCCGCATGCGAGCCTGAGCGGGCGCGCCGCCGCCCCGCGCACGCTCCTGATGCTTGCCTGCGACACCGAGGGCGTGCTGCCGCCGATCGCCCGGCTGAATCCGGTGATCGCGATGTATCATTTCCTTTCGGGCTACAGCGCTCGCTGGCCGGGAGCCGAGAAGGACGGCCCGCAGGGCGCGCAGCCCGAGACGACCTTCTCCCCCTGTTATGGCGCACCATTCCTGACCCGCCATCCCTCCGTCTACGCCAACCAGCTCCGGGCGCTGATCGAGCGCAACGAGGTAACGTGCTGGCTGGTAAACACCGGCTTCGTCGGAGGCCCGGCCGGCACCGGGCGACGGGTTCCGCTTGCCCTTACGCGGCGTTTGGTGGAGGCAGCGATCTCCGGCGCTCTCGGCGAGGCCGACAGCCGGACCGACCCCTATTTCGGCTTCTCCGTGCCGACCTCCTTCCCCGGTTTCGAGCCGCAGATGCTCAACCCCGCGCGCAACTGGCCGGACATCAAGTCCTATGAGGCCGCCGCGCGCCGCCTCGCCGGGCGTTTCGTCGAGAATTTCGAGCGCTTCGAGGAGGCGGTGGACGAGGAAGTCCGCGACGCCTGCCCGCGCCTCGCCATCGCCGCGGAATAGGACATCGCGCGACCGGGCGAACCCGGCCGCCCGGCTTCAGCCACGGCGGCTGGCGAGGGAATCCGCCAGCACGCAGAGCAGCTCGAACATGATCGTCGCCCCCGTCAGGGCGGTGAGGCCCGACGGATCGAAGGGCGGCGACACCTCGACCACATCCGCCCCGATCATGTTCACGCCCTGCAGCAGCCGCACCATCTGCTGCGCCTCGCGCGTGGTGACGCCGCCGATCTCCGGCGTGCCGGTGCCCGGCGCCTGCGAGGGGTCGATGATGTCGATGTCGAAGGACACATAGGTCGGCCGGTCCCCGACCCGTTCGCGCGCCTCGGCCATCACATCCTCGATGCCGCGCGCCACCAATTCCTCGATGAACACGATGCGAATGCCGACCGACCGCGCATAATCGTAATTCGCGGCGTCCGAAATCGCTCCCCGCAGGCCGATCTGGATCACCCGTTTGGGGTCCAGCAGCCCTTCCTCGATGGCGCGGCGAAACGGCGTACCATGAGTGTAGCGATGATCGCCGAAGAAGGTGTCATAGGTATCGGAATGGGCATCCAAGTGGATCATCCCCACCGGCCCGCCGAGCACCGGATTGTCCTTCACGAGCCCGCGTAGGATCGGCAGCGAGATCAGGTGGTCGCCGCCCGCGGTGAGCGGGGTTGCGCCCGCTTTGCGGATGCCGGTGTAAAAATCGGTAATGGCATCGAGGCAACCCATCAGGTCAATGGGATTGACCGGCGCATCGCCGCAATCGCCAACCTTGACGAGATCATAGGGCGAAATGCCGGAGACATGGTGCACCCGGCGCGTGAGGCTCGACTGGTTGCGGATCTCGCGGGGTCCGTGGCGAGTGCCGGCGCGGTTGGTGGTGCCGCCGTCGAACGGCACCCCGACAAGTGCGATATCGACTTCCTCCGGGCTGGCCATCGGCAGTCGCATGAAGGTGGGGATCGCCGCATAGCGGGGCGTGGTGCCGGAATCGACCGGCTGAAAATCGGCGAGAGTCCTGCCGTTCGTCGGGTTCACAGTCCGAACTCCGCCTTCACCGCCGCGGTGATGAGCGCGACATGATCGTCCATCAGCCATCCGCCCTTCTCTGCGGTCGAGCCGCGCGCATCCGCCAGCACACCGGAGCGCGGGGCGAAGCCTTCCGGCGTCGGCCAGATGTCATAGCTCGGGAACTGCGCCGGGCCGTCGTCGGGAGCCTTGTCGATCTCGACGAGATCCGGGCGCACCAGCATCATCAGCGAGGTCTCGATGAGGCTCGCGTGCTCCAGTTCCGTGCCGGGGAACATCTTGGGGTGGTAGAGCCGGTGATGGGTCGCCGGCTCGACGAAGTCCCAGTATTCCAGCCGCATGATCTTCACGTCGTCGAATCCCTCGCGCGCGAGGTCGCGGAAAGCGAGGTCGATGCCCTCCACAGCCGGCCAGCCGTTCTCGAAATGGCCGATCACCACGATGATCTTCTTCACGCCGTCACGCCCGAGCGCCCGCACGATATCGCGCACCACGAGGATCAGCGTCAAGACGTCGAGGCTGGTGGTGCCAGGGAAGGCCTCCCCGCCGCCCGAACGCGGCTTCGACTTGGCGCCGTAAGGCAGAGTGGGAGCGACGAGACCGCCCACTTGGCGAGCCACGCGCTCGCACACCGCCGTGGGCAAGTATACGTCGACGCCGAGCGGCGAGTGCGGTCCGTGCTGCTCGGTGGCGCCGAGCGAAAGGAAGACCGGCGCGCCGGCCTTAATCTTCGCCTGATATTCGGGCCAGCTCAGCTCGGCCATGAAGACGCTGTCGACCATAAGGATACCCTGCCGTAATGATGATGAGCTGGCTCAATGCATACCCGCGCCGCCATCGACGCTGAGGCACTGGCCGGTAATAAAGGAAGCTCCGGGCGAGGCGAGGAACACCGCCGCAGCAGCGATCTCCTCCGGCCGGCCGATGCGCCCGAGCGGATTGTTCGTCTCCAACGCCCGCTGCGCCTCGTTCATCGCGGAAAAGCCGAGCAGCGGTGTATCGACCGGTCCTGGCGCGATGGCGTTGACGAGGATGCGGGGCGCCAGTTCCCGCGCCCATGCCCGCGTCGCCGAAAGCACGGCCCCCTTCGTCGCGCTGTAACCGGAGGCGCCGGCCCGACCGAGATAGGCGAGTTCGGAAGCGATGTTGATGATACGCCCACCCTCGCCCATCGCCGGCAGCGCGGCGCGAACGACAACGAACGGCGCGCGGACATTGATAGCCAGCATTCGGTCGAGGCCCGCAGGATCGAAGTCCGCCAAATCGCCCTCCACGAGCAACCCCGCGCAATTGACGAGGATGTCGAGCCCGCCGAGCCGCGCAGTCGCCGCCTCCACCGCCGGACCTATAGCAGCGCCATCCGACAGGTCTACGAGCATCCAGTCGGCGTCGGGCTCGGCGGGCGCCTTCAGATCCAGTCCGACAGTGCGGGCGCCGGCAGCCTTGAAGGCGAGCAGGATTGCCCGCCCGATGCCGCTTGCCGCCCCGGTGACGAGGGCGCGGCGGCCGGCGAGCATTGCAGAGGATTCTACCATGGCGTGTCTCCACGATCAGCGCCGAGCGACTGGCCGGTGACATTGGCCGCAAGGTCGGAGGCGAGGAACAGATAGGTGCCGGCGATGTCGGCGGGCTCCATCAGGCCCGGAAGCGCCTGCGAGCTGACGATATCTGCGAGCAGCGCTTCTTCGTCCGTCCCGGTCCGCACAGCCATGGCAGCGAGCGAGCGCATCGACGCCACCGTGCGCACCCAGCCCGGGCACACTGCATTCACCGTGATACCGCGCGGCCCTAGTTCCTTCGCCCAACTCTTGGTGAGCCCGATCACCGCATGCTTGGAGGCGACATAAGCGCCGAACAGCGGCTCGCCGACCCGTCCCCAGATCGAGGCGGTGTTGATGATGCGCCCACCCGTCCCCATCAGCGGCAACGCGGCGCGCGCGACAAGAAAGGTACCGGTGATGTTGATGTCGAGGATTCGGCGGAACCGCATCTCGTTCTCAGCACTGGCATCGTCCAGCGGGGTGATGAGTTCGAGGCCGGCATTGTTCACCACGACATCGAGCGGGCCGATGGCTCCCAGCACCGCTGTGACCGCCTCATTATCCGTGATGTCCACCCGATACGGATCGGCGCCGAGCCGGGCCGCCGCCTCGGTTATACCGACGTCCTCCGCCAGCATGTGAAGCTTCGCGCCTGCCGAGGCGAAAGCTTCGGCAATGCCGTAACCGATGCCGCGGCTGGCGCCGGTGATGAGCACGCGCCGCCCGGCGAGACCGAGAGCGGAAGGAAGCAGGGACATCTTGGCCTAACCGAATCGAAGGGACGATCCGCACGAGCGTGTGCAGGGTGAAAGGCTCGCTGGGCGCCCCATGGCTGGCTATCTCCTTTGGGCAATAATTGCTTCGCCGGCGTCCGATGCAGCCGCGACGTTCATGACCGGCTCCGCTGCGAGATGCGCAGGATGTCGTCGAGAAAACCGGCAAGGTCGCGAATGTCCTGAACCACCCGGTCGTCGCCGCGACTGCGGGATGCGAAGAAGATGCCATCCAGCATCAGGCCGATGCGGCGGGCGGTCGTCGCCACGTCGATGAGAGGAAAGTCGCCGCGCGCGACACCCTTGGCGAGTGCGGATTCCAGCAGGTCGCGCTCGCTTTGGTAGAAGCCGGCGATCAGGGCGTCGATCTCCGGCGCGCGCACGCCGGAGGACGCATAATCACCCATGAGCTGTACCATCCGCACCAGCATCGGGGCCATCACGACATGGGTGTCGAGCCACGCCTCGATCTCGGCGCGGGCATCGTCCAGAGCCTGCCGACGCTCCGCGTAGCCCGTCATCAGGTTGGCGATGGCATATTCCAGCGCGCTGCGTACAAGCGCATCCTTGCTGTCGAAATAATGGTAGAGCAATCCGACATTGATGCCGCAGGCGAGTGCGATATCGCGCACGGACACGCCGGAATAATGCCGCTCAGCAAAAAGGCGCAGCGCCTCTTCGAGGATCAGGGTGCGGCGTTCAGCGGGCTGGAGTCGGCGGCGCGGCGCCTTTTCAATCAATGGCATACGAACAATCCGCCCCCAGTCCGCCGCTATTTTGTGCTGCCCAATAGTTAGGCTTGCTCCACCCTATTAAGTCATCGCTTAATAGCCATGTCCAGCGCTGCCCCCGCGCACCCCTTTTCAGGAGCCGCCCGACCATGAAGCGTTTGAAGCGTGCCGTCCGCGCCTGCGCCCTTCTCCTTGCAACGCTCGCCACGGTCGGCATCGCCGCGCACGGCACCGCCGAGGCCGCGGCCAAGAAGAGTTTCAAACTCGCCTACACGGTCTATATCGGGTTCATGCCCTTCTCCTACATGAAGTCGTCCGGCATCATGAAGAAGTGGGCGGATAAATATGGCATCGATGTCGACCTCATTCTCGCGAATGACTATGTCGGCAGCGTCAACCAGTTCATCGCCGGCGAGATCGACGCGGTCGGCGTCGCCTCCATGGACGGCCTCACCATGCCGGCGGCAGGCGGGGTCGACACGTCCGTGTTCCTCATCACCGACTATTCCAACGGCAACGACATCGTCCTTTCCAAGACCGCGAAGGACGTGAAGGAATTGTCCGGCCAGGAGGTCTACCTCCTGCAGTACAGCGTTTCGCACTATCTACTGAACCGCGCGCTCCAGAAGGCGGGCGTCGATCCGGCCGGGGTCAAGACGGTGAACATCTCCGACAGCGAGATCTCCGCCGCCTTCGTCTCACAGGACGCGATGAAGCATGCCGTCTCCTGGAAGCCGCTCACCGAGGACATGCTCAAGGTGAAGGGCGCCACCAAGCTGTTCGACAGCTCGGGCATTCCCGGCGAAATCATGGACGTGTTCATCGGCAAGACCGAGACGCTGAAGGACAATCCCGACTTCGCCAAGGCCGTCCTCGGCGCCTGGTATGAGGCGCTCGGCATCCTCAAGGCCGGCGGCCCGAAGGCCGAGGAGATGCGCGCGGTGATGACCAGCGCCATGGGCACCGATGCCGGCGGCCTGCAGAGCCAGCTCGACACCACCCACTTCTTCTATACGCCCGCCGACGCCTACGCCTTCCTGACCGCCGCCGAGAACGCGAAGATCTGGGACAGCATCCGTACCTTCTGCTTTGCGCAGGGCCTGTTCGGACAGGGCGCCTCCAGCGTGGATGCGATCGGCATCGAGACGGCTGACGGCACCGTGCTCGGCGACAAGAACAACATCAAGATGCGTATCAACGCCTCGTTCACCAAGCTCGCCGCCGACGGCAAGCTGTGAGCGCCTGAGCGCCATCGATGGCCGCCGCCCGGAGCGGCGGCCACTTTCCCGAGCCCAGCGCCCTCACCTGCCCCACCAACGGGAGCCGGAGGCCCTTCATGCGCCGCATCATCAATTACGCGCCGGGTAACGGCACCCGCATCGTGCTGGGCGCATTGCCCTTCGTCGTGGTGCTGCTGGTCTATCTGGCCGGCTCCAATGCGCGGCTCGCCATCGATCCGGCCGACAAGCTGATGCCGGCCTTCGCCTCCTTCTATGCCTCCATTACCCGCCTCGCGACGACGGTGGACATCGCCACCAAGCAGTATCTGCTGTGGTGGGACACCGCGCTCAGTCTGTGGCGGCTGGTGCAGGGGCTCGGCATCTCGGCGCTGCTCGGCCTGGTCCTCGGCATATTGATCGGCTTCATCCCCCATCTGCGCGCGATGTTCGAGCCCTTCATGGCGGCCTTCTCGCTCATCCCGCCGCTCGCCGTACTGCCGATCCTGTTCATCCTGTTCGGCCTCGGCGAACTGTCGAAGATCGTGCTGATCGTGTTCGGCATCGCGCCCTTCATCATCCGCGACGTGATGCTGCGCGTCGCCTCGATCCCGCGCGAGCAGATCATCAAGGCGCAGACGCTGGGCGCCTCCACCTGGCAGATGATCACCGGCGTGGTGCTGCCCCAGGTGCTCCCGCGCCTGATCGACTCGGTGCGGCTCTCGCTCGGCGCGGCCTGGCTCTATGTCATCGCCGCCGAGGCAATCACCGCCGAGGGCGGGCTGGGCTACCGCATCTTCCTGGTACGACGCTATCTGGCGATGGATGTAATCCTGCCTTATGTCGCCTGGATCACCCTTCTCGCCTTCCTCATGGACTGGGGCCTGCGCCGGCTGAATGCCGCGTGCTTCCCCTGGGACCGGATCCGGGAGGGTTGAGCCATGACGACCATCGTCCTCGACGACGTCTGGAAGGAATATGACGACCGCATCGTGCTGGAGCGGGTGAACCTCACCCTGGACGACCACGAGTTTCTCGTCATCATCGGCCCCTCCGGTGTCGGCAAGACCACGTTGCTGCGCATGCTTCTCAGCCAGGAACGACCGACCCGCGGCCGCATCCTGATCGACGGCGAACCGATCGCGCCAGAGCCGACGCATGATCGCGGCGTTGTGTTCCAGCGTTATTCGGTGTTCCCGCACCTCACCGTGCTGGGCAACGTGATGCGCGGACCGCAATGGCTGGCCTCGCCCATTCTCGGCCGGCTGTTCGGGGCGAAGCGCCGGGCGCTGGAAGAGCAGGCCATGACGCTGCTCACCCGCGTCGGGCTCGCGGAACATGCGAGCAAATATCCCCAGCAGCTCTCCGGCGGGATGCAGCAGCGGCTCGCACTGGCGCAGGCCCTCATCATGAAGCCCAAGGTGCTGCTGCTCGACGAACCCTTCGGCGCGCTCGATCCCGGCACGCGAGCCTCGATGCACACGCTGGTCCGCGAATTGTGGGAAGAGAACGAGATGACCATCGTGATGGTCACGCACGATCTCTCCGAGGCGTTCCTGCTCGGCACCCGCGTCATCGCCGTGGACCGGCCGCGTACCGATCCGCAGGCGCCGGAACGTTTCGGCGCCACCATCTCCTCCGACTTCGAGGCCAAGAGCCGCATCGTTCGGCAGTCCCGCCGCTTCGAGGCGGAACGCCAAAACGCGCGCCTCCAGCTCATCTCAGCCCATTGACCGTGCCCCGCCGCAGCGGTGCAGAGCGCTGCGGCACATCCTGCAAGGACCGTCCCCATGGCCGACAACCGCTTCCATCTCGCGTGGTTCATGAACTTCACCCCCGACGAGTGGCGCGAGCCCTTCGGCCAGGGCGGCAAGCCGTGGGACGGTCAGTTCTACATCGAGATGGCGCAGGCCCTGGAGCGCGCTTGCTTCGATCTTATCATGATCGAGGACAAGCTCATGGTGCCGGAGACCTATGGCGCCTCGCGCGACCTCTCGCTGAAGCACGCCATGATGGTGCCGAAGGCCGATCCCGCCCCGCTCGCGGTCGCCATGGGCATGGCGACGCAGCATCTCGGCGTGGTCGCCACCATGTCCACCATGGCGTATCCGCCCTTCATGCTGGCGCGCCTCTCCTCCACCATCGACAGCCTGACCAAAGGCCGCTTCGGCTGGAACGTGGTGACCTCGGCCGAAGACCTCATGGCGAAGAATTTCGGCATGGACCGCCTGCCCCCGCGTGAGGACCGCTACGGCATGGCGGAAGAATATATGGAGGTGGTCGGCAAGCTGTTCGAAAGCTGGGAGCCGGACGCCGTGGTGCTCGACCGCGCCAACGGCATCTATGCCGATGGCTCCAAGGTCCACAGCATCGACCACAAAGGCACATATTATCAGGTCCGCGGGCCGCTCAACACCGTGCCCTCGCCGCAGGGCCGTCCCTGCTACCTTCAGGCCGGCGCCTCGCCGCGCGGGCGCGATTTCGCCGCCCGCCATGCGGATGCGATCGTTTCAGTGGCGAACGGCGTCGCTGGCATGAAGGAATTCCGGGACGACATCCGCGCCCGCGCCGTGAAGATCGGGCGCGATCCGGACGAGATCAAGGTGTTCTTCTGCATCACCCCCAGCCTCGGCGAGACCGAGGAGGAGGCGCAGGCCCGGTACAGGCGCGTGACGATGTCGGACAATTTTGCCACCGACGTGCTCATCTCCATCTCCGCCATTACCGAGATCGACTTCGCCCAATTCGACCTCGACAAGCCCCTGCCCGAGAAGCTGGTGACGAACGGCGAGTCCGGCACGCTCGACAAGTTCCAGCAGTGGGGCTCCGGCAAGACTCTGCGGGAACTTGCAGCCGATGGCGGCGGCGGCCTCGTTTCTTCGCTGGAACTGATCGGAACCCCGGCGCAGGTCGCCGAGAAGATGGGCGAGGCAATGGCCGAGGTTGGCGGTGACGGCTTCCTCATCACCACCCCGGTGCTGCGCGTGGGCCGGCGCTACATCGCCGAGATCACCGACGGGCTGGTGCCGGAGCTGCAGCGCCGCGGGCTTGTGCGCTCCGAATACAAGCACCAGTTGCTGAGAGACAATCTGCGCGAATTCTGAGTGCCTTGCCGGGCCTCTCAAAGGCTCGGCATCTCCATCGCAAAAGCGCCGCGCAGGCGGCGCCGAGGAGGTCGGAATGGGACAATGCCAGCCCCCGGAGAACGTACAGCGCGGGGCCGAACCGGTGGAAGCATCGCTCGTGGGCACGAGGATCGAGGCGGATCGCCGGCCCGCGGTGACGCGTCAGGAATTCCGGGACGCCATGGCCCGGCTCGGCGCCGCGGTGAATATCGTCACGACGGACGGACCGGCGGGGCGCACCGGCTTCACCGCCTCGGCGGTTTGCAGCGTGACCGACGAGCCGCCGACGCTGCTGGTCTGCATAAACCGCGCCTCCTCGGCCTATCCGATCGTAACAGCAAATGCCGTCATCTGCGTGAACACGCTCGCGGGCGACCATCAGGAACTGTCGAACCGCTTCGGCAGCAAGGTGCCCCCGGAAGAACGGTTCGCTATCGGCGAATGGCGCACCGCGCATACCGGGGCGCCGCTTCTGGTCGGCGCGGCAGTATCCTTCGACTGCCGGATCGCGCGAGTGGTGCCTGTCGGCACCCATGACGTGCTCTTCTGCGAGGTCGTGGGTCTTTCGGCCGGCGATGCCCGGGAAGGGCTGATCTATTTCGGTCGGCGCTATCATGCCGTCACGGCGGGCGGCGCCGAATAGCTCAGCCGCCCAGCCGCGCCATGCTGGCGCGAAACCGGGCCTCGATGCTCTCGCGCGCCCGGTGGCGGCCCGCCTCCACCACCTTCTCGCCGCCCCGCCACACGCAATCAACCCCGCCGCCGCGGCTGGCGAAGATCCAGGCATCAAGGAGCACATCGCCCTGCCTCCCGGCAAAGGCAGCGCGGGTGAGATCGAGGCTGACGATATCGGCGCTCGCTCCCGCGACCAGCCCGGCCCCCCCCTGCCCCAACGCCTGCGCCCCGCCGGCCAGCGCGCCGTCGAACAGGCTGCGCCCGGTGGATGCGCCGCTGTGCGAGGCCAGCACATTGCGCGCGCGCCAGCCGAGACGCTGGGAATATTCCAGCAGCCGCAGCTCGCCGGCGGCGTTTATGCAGACGTTGGAATCCGAGCCCACGCCGTAGCGCCCGCCTGCCGCGACGAACGCCTCGGCCGGGAAGATGCCGTCGCCCAGATCCGCCTCGGTGATCGGGCACAGCCCCGCCACCGCTCCACTCGCGGCGAGACGAACGGTTTCGGCCTCCGTCATGTGAGTGGCATGGATCAGGCACCAGCGCCCATCGACCGGGGCATGCTCCAGCAGGTAATCGACCGGACGTCTGCCTGACCAGGCCAGGCAATCATCCACCTCGCGCATCTGCTCGGCGACGTGAATATGGATCGGGCCATCCGTCAGCGGGAGCAGAGCGGCGATCTCCTCCGCCGTTGCGGCCCGCAGGCTGTGCGGGGCGAGCCCGAGCACGGCGTCGGGCAAGGGAGCGATGGCGCGGGCGCTCGCCTCCATGAGCCGCGAGAAGCGCTCGACGTCGTTGATGAAGCGTCGCTGGCCGGGCGCGGGCGCCTGCAGACCGAAGCCGCCATGGGCATAGAACACCGGCAGCAAAGTAAGGCCGATCCCGGTGGCTTGCGCCGCTGCGGCGATGCGGGCGGCATGTTCGCCGAGGTCGGCATAAGGCGTGCCGTCGCGGTCGTGGTGCAGATAGTGGAACTCCCCGACGCGGGTGAAACCGGCTTCCAGCATCTCGACATAGGCCTGTGCCGCGACCGCCTCGACGTCCTCCGGCGTCATCCGGTCGAGCGCCCCATACATCACCTCGCGCCAGGTCCAGAAGCTGTCGGTGGAGGGCCCGCGCACCTGCGAAAGCCCAGCCATGGCGCGTTGGAACGCGTGACTGTGCAGGTTCGGCAGGCCGGGAAGGCCGACGGCGTGGCGCTCCGCACCGGCCGGGGGCACCATCCCGGCATCAACCCGCGCAATGCGGCCTCCTGCGACCTCCACCGCGACCTGCCGCGCCCAACCTTCGGGGAGCAGCGCGGCCTCGAACCACAGATGCGCGGCGGGTGTGGTCATCGGGAGCGTCCTCCGGGGTCAACGGCTCGGAACGGCGGGAGTCGATGCAAATATGTATAGACATTATTCCGCATCCCTGTCACCCTTCCTCATCTTCACATGAGGGCAAGATGCGCTGCGATCGGCTTTGGCGGGATGCGCGGCTGGCGACGTTGGCGCCGGGCCGCGAGGCAATGGGCGTGGTCGAGGATGGACTTGTCGCAAGCCGCGACGGCCGCATTCTCTATGCCGGCCCGGCGCAGGACGCTCCCACCTTCAGGCCGGGCGAGGTCATCCGCTGCGAGGGGCGCTGGATCACCCCCGGCCTGATCGACTGCCACACCCACCTCGTCCATGGCGGCAACCGGGCCCATGAGTTCGAACTGCGCCTCGCCGGCGCCTCCTATGAAGAGATCGCCCGCGCCGGCGGCGGCATAGTCTCGACCATGAAGGCGACGCGCGAGGCGAGCGTCGACTCCCTCGTCGCAAGCGCCCTGCCCCGGCTCGACGCCCTGCTCGCGGAAGGCGTCACCACGGTCGAGGTGAAGTCCGGCTACGGTCTGGCGCTGGACGCGGAGCGCCGCAGTCTGCAGGCGGCCCGCGCGCTGGGCGAACAGCGACCGGTAGCGGTGAAGGCGACTTTCCTCGGCGCCCATGCGCTGCCGCCGGAGTTCAGCGGCGATGCCGACGGCTATGTCGATCTGGTCTGCGACGTTATGCTGCCCGCGCTCGCCGGCGAAGGACTGGTCGACGCCGTGGATGCGTTCTGCGAGGGTATCGCCTTCTCGCCGGAGCAGGTTGCACGGGTCTTCGAGGCCGCGCGCGCCCATGGCCTGCCGGTCAAGCTGCACGCCGACCAGCTTTCCAACCTCCACGGCGCCGCGCTCGCCGCAAGCTGCTGCGCGCTCTCGGCCGACCACCTCGAATACACCGATGAGGAAGGCGCTGCCGCCATGGCGGCCTCCGGCACCGTAGCCGTACTGCTGCCCGGCGCGTTCTACTTCATCCGCGAGACCAGGGTGCCGCCGGTCGATCTGTTCCGCCGCCACGGCACCCACTTGGCGCTCGCCACCGACAACAACCCCGGCACCTCACCGCTCACCTCGCTGCTGCTGACCATGAACATGGGCGCGACCCTGTTCCGCCTCACAGTCGAGGAATGCCTCGCCGGCGTCACTCGCGAGGCCGCCCGCGCGCTCGGGCTGCTGCATGAGGCGGGTACGCTGGAGCCCGGCAAGTGGTGCGACCTCGCGATCTGGGACATCGAGCGCCCAGCCGAACTGGTCTACCGCATGGGCTTCAACCCGCTTCATGCCCGCATCTGGAGGGGCGCATGACGTCCATCGTGCTGAAACCCGGTTTCGTCCGCCTTGCCGACTGGAAGGCGATCTACCGAGGTGCCCCGGCCCGGCTCGATCGCGCGGCCTATCCTGCGATCGAGCGCGCCGCGGCAACTGTGGCCGCCATCGTCGCGAAAGGCGAAGCGGTTTACGGCGTCAACACGGGATTCGGCAAACTTGCCAGTGTGCGCATCCCGGGCCCCGACCTCGCCACCCTCCAGCGCAACATCGTGCTCTCTCACGCGGCGGGCGTCGGCGAGCCGATGCCGGTTCCGATCGCCCGGCTGATGATGGCGCTGAAGCTCGCCAGCCTTGCGCAAGGGGCATCCGGCGTCACAATCGCGACCGTCACATTGCTGGAAGCGATGCTGGAGAAAGGACTGACGCCGGCGGTGCCGTCGCAAGGCTCGGTCGGCGCCTCGGGGGACCTTGCCCCGCTCGCGCACATGACCGCCGCGATGATCGGGGTCGGCGACATCTTCGTTGAAGGTCACCGGCTGCCCGCAGCCGTCGCGCTGGCCGATGCCGGGCTCATTCCTGCCGAACTCGGACCGAAGGAAGGGCTGGCGCTCCTGAACGGCACCCAGTTCTCGACGGCCAATGCTCTCGCCGGTCTGTTCGAAGCCGACAACCTGTTCCGCTCGGCGCTCATGACCGGCGCGCTGTCCACCGATGCCGCCCGCGGCTCGGACGCGCCGTTCGACCCGCGCATCCACGCGCTGCGCCGCCATCGCGGGCAGATCGAGACCGCCGCCGCGCTGCGGGGGCTGATGGACGGATCGGCGATCCGCGCCTCGCATCTCATCGGCGATGACCGCGTGCAGGATCCCTATTGCCTGCGCTGCCAGCCGCAGGTGATGGGCGCATGCCTCGATCTTCTGCGGCAAGCCGCCGCCACGCTGGCGACCGAGGCGAACGGCGTCTCCGACAATCCGCTGATCTTCCCGGAGGAAGGCGAGGCGCTCTCCGGCGGTAATTTCCACGCTGAGCCGGTGGCCTTCGCCGCCGACACCATCGCGCTCGCGGTGTGCGAGATCGGTTCCCTCGCCGAGCGGCGCATCGCCATGCTGGTCGATCCGGCACTGTCCGGCATGCCAGCCTTCCTCACGCCCAAGCCGGGCCTGAATTCCGGGTTCATGATTCCACAGGTCACCGCCGCGGCGCTGGTCTCCGAGAACAAGCAGCGCGCCTATCCGGCCAGTGTCGATTCCATCCCGACCTCGGCCAACCAGGAGGACCACGTCTCCATGGCCGCCCATGGCGCGCGGCGCCTGCTGGCGATGGTGGAGAATGCCGTCGCGGTGCTCGGCATCGAATATCTCGCCAGCGCGCAGGGCTGCGACTTCCACGCTCCGCTGGCCTCGAGCACAGTGCTGGAACAGGCGCGCACGCTGCTGCGCGAGCAGGTGCCGCATCTGGATGAAGACCGGCATTTCGCGCCGGACATGGAGGCTGCCAATGCGCTGGTGCGGTCCGGGGCGCTGGCCGGGCTCGGCGGCGAGGCACTGCCCGGCGCGCTGGAGGGTTGAGCGATGACGGCGCCCGCCTTCATCACGGTGACGCGCGGGGAAGCGCCGCTCATCCTATCGCTGCCCCACACCGGCACCGACATCCCGCCGGAAATCATGGCAGACCTCGCTTCGCCATGGGTGGCGCGGAAGGATTGCGACTGGTGGATCGACCGGCTCTATGCCTTTGCCGCCGGGATGGGCGCCACGCTGGTGCGCACCGGCGTCTCTCGCACGGTGATCGACGTGAACCGCGATCCCTCGGGCTCCTCGCTCTATCCCGGGCAGGCGACAACGGAGCTCTGCCCCACCACCACCTTCGACGGCGAGCCGCTCTACCGCAAGGGGCGCGACCCGGATGTCGCGGCGCGCAAGGCGGGCTGGTTCGTGCCCTATCACGCGACTCTGGAAGCCGAGGTCGCGCGGCTGCGGGCGCTGCACCCCCGCGTCGTGCTCTATGACTGCCATTCCATCCGCTCGGTGATCCCGCGGCTGTTCGAGGGCGTGCTGCCCTGTCTCAATATCGGCACCAATGCGGGCACGAGCTGCGCCCCGGAACTGCAGGTCGAGATCGAGGCGATCGCGGCGGGAAGCCGCTTCTCCTTCGTCAGCAATGGCCGCTTCAAGGGCGGCTGGATCACCCGGCATTACGGGCGCCCGGAGGAGGGTGTCCACGCCGTGCAGATGGAGCTCGCCTGCCGCGCCTACATGGCCGAACCCACCGGCCCGGCGGACGAAGGCAACTGGCCCTCCCCCTTCGACGACGCCACGGCCGCGCCGATCCGCGCCGTTCTCGCCCGCATCCTCGATGCCTGCCTCGCCTTTGCCCGCACCGGCATCTGAACCGATCAAGGACCCGCCCCGATGACCTCGACCCGCATCGACAATGCCCGCACCATCCGTGCCCCGCGCGGGCCCGAGCTCAACGCGAAGAGCTGGCTGACCGAAGCCCCCCTGCGGATGCTGATGAACAATCTCGACCCCGATGTCGCCGAGCGACCGGGAGAGCTGGTGGTCTATGGCGGCATCGGCCGCGCCGCGCGCGACTGGGAGAGCTTCGACCGCATCGTTGCCAGCCTGAAGGAGCTGGAGGACGACCAGACCCTGCTGGTGCAGTCCGGCAAGCCGGTCGGGGTGTTCCGCACCCACAAGGATGCGCCGCGCGTGCTGATCGCCAACTCCAACCTCGTGCCGCATTGGGCGACCTGGGAGCATTTTCGCGAGCTCGACCGCAAGGGGCTCGCCATGTATGGCCAGATGACGGCCGGCTCCTGGATCTATATCGGCGCGCAGGGCATCGTGCAGGGCACATATGAGACGTTCGTCGAGATGGGCCGCCAGCATTTCGGCGGCTCGCTGACAGGCAAGTGGATCCTCACCGCCGGACTCGGCGGCATGGGCGGGGCGCAGCCGCTGGCGGCCACCATGGCCGGGGCGAGCTGCCTTGCCATCGAGTGCCAGCCGAGCCGCATCGAGTTCCGCCTGCGGACCGGCTATCTCGACACATCGACCACCAGCCTCGACGAGGCGCTGATGATGATCGAGAACGCCTGCGCGGAAGGAAAGGCGCTCTCGGTCGGCCTGCTCGGCAACGCCGCCGAGATCCTGCCGGAGCTGGTGAAGCGCGGCGTGAAGCCGGACATGGTGACCGACCAGACCTCGGCCCACGATCCGGTCAACGGCTACCTGCCCATCGGCTGGAGCCTCGCCAAATGGGAGGAGATGCGCAGCTCCGACCCGGATGCGGTGAAGACCGCCGCCAAAGCCTCGATGGCGGTGCATGTGAAGGCGATGCTCGACTTCTTCCACGCCGGTATCCCGACCGTGGATTATGGCAACAACATCCGCCAGATGGCGCAGGACGAGGGTGTCGCGAACGCCTTCGATTTCCCCGGCTTCGTGCCCGCCTATATCCGCCCGCTGTTCTGCCGCGGCATCGGCCCCTTCCGCTGGGCGGCGCTCTCCGGCGACCCGGAGGACATCGCGAAGACCGACGCCAAGGTGAAGGAGCTGATCCCGGACAATCCGCACCTCCACAACTGGCTGGACATGGCCGCCGAGCGCATCACGTTCCAGGGCCTGCCGGCGCGCATCTGCTGGGTGGGATTGGGCGATCGCCACCGGCTCGGCCTCGCCTTCAACGAGATGGTGCGCAAGGGCGAGCTCAAGGCGCCGATCGTGATCGGCCGCGACCATCTCGATTCCGGCTCCGTCGCCTCGCCCAACCGCGAGACCGAGGCGATGCGGGACGGTTCCGACGCGGTGTCCGACTGGCCGCTGCTCAACGCCCTGCTCAACACCGCCTCGGGCGCGACCTGGGTGTCGCTGCATCATGGCGGCGGCGTCGGTATGGGCTACTCCCAGCACGCCGGCATGGTGATCGTGTGCGACGGCTCGACGGATGCTGATGCCCGCATCGCCCGGGTGCTGTGGAACGACCCGGCCACGGGCGTGATGCGCCATGCCGATGCCGGCTACGAGATCGCACTCGACTGCGCAAAGGAGCACCAGCTCGATCTGCCGGGCATCCTCGGCTGAACGTGCGCGGCCTCAGTCGGCCGGGCTGTCCGGCCGACCATGCGGCCCCTGCGGAGAGAAGTGCGCGACCAGGTGATAGAGGTCGCCGCGGAACACCTGCCGCACGACGGTGATGGTGTCCGCACCCCGCCAGGTGCGGCGCTCCAGGACGAGGCAGGCTGCGCCCCTCGGCAGATCCAGCGCGCTTGCCATCCGGACGTTTGCGGCGATGGCGCTGATACGATGCTCGGCCTCGGTCCACGGCACATGGCCGAGCAGCCATGAGCCGGGCGGCGTCGCGGCGAAATCGACCTCGGCGGCCTCCGGAACGGCGGCGAGGCTGATGACGCGCTCCTCCAGCGCGAGCGGACGGCCATTGGCGCGATGCAGGCAGGTAAGGTCGAGAAGCGCCACGCCGGTCCCGGCAAGGTCTACCGGATCGCCCTCCCCGGGCCGGCGAAGGCGGCGCGCGATCAGCTCATAGCCGTAGGACTCGCCGCGGCGGGTAACCTCCTCGCGTATGTCGGGAATCTCCAGCACCGCCGACTGAAGGTGAGGCTGGGCCACGAACGACCCCGCACGGCGCCGCCGCTCGATGAGGCCGGCTCCGGCGAGGGCCGCGATGGCCTTGTTCACCGTCATCCGGGCGCAGCCATATTGCCGCGTCAGCTCGTGCTCGAAGGGGATGCGATGGCCGGGCGGCCACTCGCCGGAGAGGATCTTCGCCTCGATGTCGGCCCGGATGCGCTGGTGCAGCGGCAGCACGGGGGCTTCCGCGTCCGTCTCGCCTGTCCGCCCATCCGCCACGCGCTACGCTCCCCGCCCGGTCGTCGCCTGCGATTATGCGTAGACATAATGGAATAAAAAGCAAGGCGGCCCGGCGCGATGGCACCGGGCCGCCCATGTTGCTGAAACGCTCAGACGACCGTGACGTCGAGCGTCGTCACACCATCCACTGCACCCTCCAGCCGGTCGCCGCGCACGATGGCGCCGACCCCGGCCGGGGTGCCGGACATGATGACGTCGCCGGGCTTCAGCTCGAACAGGCCGGAGAGATAGGCGATCATCTCCGGCACCTTCCAGATCATCTGGTTGAGGTCGCCCTGCTGGCGCAGCTCGCCATTCACCTTCAGCCACACCTTGCCGGTGTCCGGGTGGCCGATCCGGCTCGCCGGGACGAGCCCCGAGCACGGCGCGGAAGCCTCGAACGCCTTGCCCACCTCCCACGGCCGGCCGAGCTTCTTGGCCTCGCCCTGCAGGTCGCGACGGGTCATGTCGAGGCCGACGCCGTAACCCCACACATGGTCGAGCGCGCGCTCCACGGGGATGTTGACGCCGCCCTTGCCGAGCGCGACCAGCATCTCGATCTCGTAGTGCACGTCCTTCGACTTGTCGGGATAGGGAAAGCTGCCGGTGGTGATGACGTTGTCGGGATTCTTCTGGAAGAAGAAGGGCGGCTCCTTGTTGGGATCATGACCCATTTCGATGGCATGCTCGGCATAGTTCCGGCCCACGCAATAGATGCGGTGGATCGGAAACAGCTTGTCGCTGCCGATGACCGGAAGGGTCGGGATCGCCGGCGGTGCGATCACATAGGCCGTGGTGTCGGTGGGGGCGTTCATCAGCGGACTCCTGCGTAAAATTCCACTCGTTTCTCAAGGCGTTCGATCAGGGCCGAGACCAGCATCGCGAAGGCGAAGAGGATGAGGGTCAGCGCCCAGAAATTGTTCATGTCGAAATTGCGCGAATAGAGCTCGAACAGCTCGCCATAGCCGATGATCGACACCAGCAGCTGGCCGATCACCACGCCCTTCACCCCGCGCACAAGCCCGAGCCGGATGCCCGCGAGGATTTCCGGCAAGGCGGCGAGCAGGATGATCTTGCCGTAGAGCGCCGGCCGCGAGGCGCCGTAGCTGCGCGCCATCTCCACCAGCGAAGCCGGCACGTGCTGGATGCCGGCACGGGTGTCCAGCACGATGATCCACACCGCGAACAGGAACACGGTTACCACCACGGTGGTCTCGCCCATGCCGAACAGGATCATCAGCACCGGCACGAGGGCCGAGAGCGGCGCGGAGACGAAGATGTTGACCCAGATGCCGAGCAGATTGTCGATCGCCTTCACCCGCCCCATCAGCACCCCGAGCGTCGTGCCGGCAACAATGGCAAGGACCATGCCGAGCGCGAAGCTGCGCAGCGTGGTGACGGCGGCGGCCTGCCAGCTCCCCGTCTGCACGAGGTCGATGCCCGCCATCACCACGGAACTGAGTGGCGGCACGAGGAACATCGCCCCGGACTGGCCGACGATCTCCCAGACCACGCACCAGAACAGGAGCGAGGCCATCATCGGCACGCGATAGCCGCAAATGGTCATCCGTCCCTCCTAGTCAACATAGCGCTTCAGGCCCTGCCAGATTGCCTCGACCGTATCGAGATAGCTCTGGTCGCGGCGTATGGCGTCGGGCGAGGCGGTGCGGTCGATCTCCGGTTCGATGATTTGTGCCACCCGGCCGGGCCGGCGGGAGAGGATCACGATGCGGTCGGAGACATAGACCGCCTCCTCGATCGAATGGGTGACGAAGATAAAGGTCTTGTTCTCCAGCGCGACGAGGCGCAGCAGATCCTCCTGGAACTTGCGACGGTTCTGCTCGTCCACAGCCGAGAAGGGCTCGTCGAGCAGCAGCACGTCGGCGTTCACCGCGAAGGCCCGTGCAAGGCCCACGCGCTGGCGCATGCCGCCCGAAAGTTCATGCGGATATTTGTCCTCGAATCCGGCAAGCCCGACCTCGGCGATATATTTTCGGGCGATCGCCTGCCGCTCATCCTTGCCCATGCCGCGCAGTTCGAGCCCGAAGGCGACGTTGCGCATCACCGTGGCCCACGGCATCAGCGCGAAGTCCTGGAACACGAAGGCCCGTTCCGGCCCCGGTCCGGTGACGGGGCGCCCGTTCACCCGGATCTCGCCTGCGCTCGGCTCGTTGAGCCCGGCGATGATCTTGAGCAGCGTCGTCTTTCCGCAGCCCGAGGGACCGAGCAGGGTGGTAAGCCGGCCACGCGGAAAATCGAGGTCGATGCCGCGCAAGGCCTCCACGTCGCCGTAGATTTTGGAAATTCCCCGCACCTCGACGGCGATGTCCTCGCCGGGAGCTGAACGGTCGATGGCGGCGTGGTCGATGGCGGCCTGCGCCGCCGCAGTGATGTTGCGCATCTCAGCCTCTCCGCTTTTCCGGCCGCAGCACGCGAAGCTCGAAGGCTTCGAGCGCGGCCAGGGTCAGGGTCGACACGACGATGATGGAGACGACGGCGGCATACATCTCGGGATAATCCGCCACCGAGCGGTGATAGGTGATGAGGTCGCCGATGCCGGTCGGGGTGATGAGGAGTTCGGCGAGGATGACGCCGATGAAGCCCGCGGCGAGACCGAGCCGCAGTCCGGCGAAGATCACGGGGCTGGCGTCGGGGATGATGATCTTCACGATACGCTGCCAGGCCGACCCCTGGAACGAGCGGCACATGTCGACCAGCGAGGGGTTCACGTTGCGCACGGCCTTGTAGCCGTTGAGCACGATCACCGGCAGCGCCAGCATGATGACCGCCAACGTCTTGGACAGCAGCCCGATGCCGTAGACGAAGGTGATGAGCGGGATCAGCGCCGCCATCGGCGCGGCCTGCAATACGATGAAGACCGGCGCGGCCAGCCATTCGGCGGTGCGCGACAACCCCATCGCCACACCGAGCCCGACGCCGAGCACCGCGGAAATCCCTATGCCGATGACCAGCGGCTGCAAGGTCGAGGCATAGGCGGTCACGAAGGAACCATCGAGGGTCAGGCGCAGGAAGGCCCGTGCCGTCTCCAGGAATGTGGGAAAGGCGAAGCTGATCGGGATTCGGCCGGCGATCTCCCAGACAAGGAAGAACAGACCGAGCGAGGCGAGCCGCCAGAGCGAAGGATGAGCGCCGAGAAGTCCGCGCAGCGGTCGCCGCGCGGGTCCGGCTTCGGGAGCGACGCGCACGGCGCCGTTCACCTCGAGGGGTGCCGCCATCGGTGCCGGCCTCAATTGGTGCCGACTTTGCCGAGGGCGGTGTTCAGCGGCCCGAGTTCCCAGAAATCAGCCACCTTGAGGCTGGCCGCGTCACCCTGAAGCTGGCCGGACAGTGTGTAGAAAGCGAAGTCGTCCTTTGCCGCCGCTTCGCCGCCGCCATTCTCGGGATAGGCGCCCGCCTTCACCTGCTCGGTGAAATAGGGGACGATCTCGGCAGCCTGGTCGGCCGGCAGGTCGGGCAGCAGCTTGTATTTCGCGCGCCATTCCGCGACCACGGCCGGATTGTCGTTCACATCCCGCCATGTCTGCAGCACCGCCTCGGTCAGCGTGGCGACATCCTTGGCATTGTCCTTCAAGAAGTCCTCGCGGGCGAACAGCGCTTCGTCGGTGGCCGAAACACCTTCCATCGGCAGCACGATGAACTTGCCGGGCGCCTTGGCTTCCAGCAGGCGTCGGCCGGCGGCATCCACGATGCTGGCCTTCACATTGCCCTGCAGGAGCGCGCCGGCGCGCACTTCCGAACCCGGCACATAGCTGATTTTGGAGAAGGCGATACCCTTCTTGTCCGCCATCATCTTCATGACCGCCTCGGTGCCCGAACCGCGTGAATGAACCGCGATCTCCTGTCCGTCGAGGTCCTTCCAGTCCTTGTAGAACTCCGCATTCACCACCGGATAGAAGCGCAGGGTCGAGAGCTGCAGGAACATGCGCACCGGCACCTTGACCTTCTGGATCAGCGCATAGGGACCGCCGACACCGATATCGGCCTGCCCGCTGACCACCGCCTGCGCGGCGATGTCCTCGGACTTCAGGAAGGTGAGTTGGACATCGACGCCCTGCTCCTTGGCACGCTCGAAGGCGACCAAGAGGTTCAGGGTTTCGGCGCTGGCGATATCACCCAAGGCGACGCGGACCGTGCCGGCATCGGCCGGAGCGGCGAAGGCGAGAAGGCCTGCAACAAGCGCGGCAAGGCCGGGGCCGCGAAGGACGCGGCCGGCGCGGGACGAGGGAAGGGATCGGCAGGCTTTGGCGTTGGGCATGTTCGACTCCCATGGGACGGAGCGGTTGATCCGCTTCCGATGTTCGCGATCAATGCTAAACCAATTTCATCTTGGTTTAAGCGACGTTCTACCGAAACGTCAAGGCTTTATTGCATCGGCACCCGTTGACGCCGGCGTGATCGCGCGTCTAAATCAAACCAATCGTCTCTTTGGTTGGATCTTTCTCGATGCTTGCAGCCGACCGTCCCACGCCTGAGGTCAGCCTCGTGACGCAGTTGCGCGCCTATCTCGCGCAGGCGAATCTGCCCGAGGATCGCAGGCTGCCGCCGGAACGCGAGCTGGCCGGGCTCATCGGCGTATCGCGGGCCGAGCTGCGAAAGGCGCTGGATGTGCTGGAGCAGGAAGGCGAGATCTGGCGCCATGTCGGCAAAGGCACCTTCGTCGGCGGCCGCCCGCTCGACACCTTCGCCGATATCGGCGCGCTGGCACGACGCAGCAACCCGACCGAGGTGATGCGCGCCCGGCTTGCCATGGAGCCGGAGCTCGCGCGCAGCGCCGCTTTCATGGCGACGCCGGCGGACATTGCGGAGATGCGCCTGTGCCTCGCCCGCTCACGCCAGGCCGAGACATGGCGGCAATATGAGGGCTGGGATACCCGCCTGCACCGCACGGTGGCGGAGGCGACCCACAACGCCCTGCTGCTCGGCCTGTTCGACACGCTGAACGCTGTGCGCCGGGCCGTCACATGGGGCCGACTGCGGGTTCAGCCGGTGAAACCGGCACCTGACCATCACAGCTTCGCCGAGCATGAGCGCATCGTGCAGGCGATCGAGGATCGCGATGTCGCAGGGGCGGCAACGGCGATGCGCACGCATCTGCAAACGGTCGAGCGCAAGCTGCTGGCGCGACAGGACCAGCCGTCGGAAGGCTGAGGCTTCACATTCCGACTTTGAGAAAGGTGAGCGGGCGCGCCGTGTGGGGCAGCGCGCCCGCTCGTCTGACGATCGGCCAGCGGGGCGGATGTGGACGATCGTCAGCTCCGCCCGTCACTCCATGTCGGGCGAAGGTGAAGCGTCGGGGCCTGCATCGGATGGCGGGGCTTCAGGTCCCTCGCAACCCGGACCGCGATCCGGCCCATGAGCGGGACCGCCGAAGCGGGGCCCACGCGGCCCCGGCCCAGACCCACGCGGCGGGGGCACAAGCGGACCGACCGCGACGAAGCGGGCGATCTGCTCAGGAGTCAGAGCTGCACGCAGCGCATTGGCGGCATTGTTCAGCGTCTCGGCCGCCTTGGCCCGCTCGCTCGAACGCGCGGCGAGATCGGCGAACGGAAGGAACGGATCCGGCCCGGCCGGCGCGGCGCCGTCAGCCGGCTTTTCCGGGCCCGACGGCGAAACGGCAGGCGCGCCGGCCTCCTTCGGTCCCGGACCGGGCCGCCGCGGCGGGGCGAGGGCCAGCAGTGCATCGGTGAAGGCGCGCCAGACGCCAAGCTGCTCACTGCGGATGCCCACGAGGGTCTCGGCAGCGCTCAATCGTGCCGCGAGCGCCATCTGCCCACCCATTGGACCGCCAGGAGGAGGCGGAGGCGGGAAGCCTCGCCCGGGACGGCCGGGACCGCCAAAGGGCGGCATGGCTCCACCCATGCGGCAGTGATCCCCGCCGGGCCCCTGGGCATAGGGCCCGCGGGCGTCAGGCCCCCCTGCCGGAGCCGCGAGCGCGGACGGGTCGACCGGCTGGGCCTGCGCACTGGACTCCATCCAGGACGTACCACCCACAGTGGCGGCCGTGACCACGACCGCGCCCAGCGCGGTGGCGGCCAGGGTGACGAAGGCTTGCTTCATCCTCATCTCCTGTGTTCGGTGTCGCTTGACGCCGCCGAAGATGAGCGTGCTGGATTGCGCCCTTAGGTCCGGACGTGTCCCAAGATGTCTCGTTGCGGGAAATTTGTTGCCGAACATGTCTCAGCCGGTGCTGGCAACCCTTCGTTTCCCAATGCCCCGGACTTCCGCGAGCCGATGCGATATGCATCGCCAGACATGAGGAACGGAAAGACCGGAACACAGGACAGGGCCGTGGAGAACAGCGCGCATATATTGGTCGTCGACGACGATCAGGAAATCCGCAAGCTCCTCGGCCGGTATCTCCAGGGGCAGGGTTTCCGCGTCAGTCTCGCCGAAAATGGCCGCGAGGCCGAGAAGTGCCTCGCCACCCAGCGCATCGACCTCGTGGTCCTTGACCTGATGCTGCCGGATATTTCCGGCCTCGACCTGTGCCGCGCTCTGCGCGCCCGTTCACGTGTTTCCATCATCCTCCTCACTGCACTCAAAGAGGATGTCGACCGCATCATAGGGCTGGAGGTCGGGGCTGACGATTACCTCGGCAAGCCCTTCAACCCCCGCGAGCTGGTCGCCCGCATCCGTGCCGTGCTGCGCCGGACGGGCGAGACCACGACCGCGCCCGGCGCCACGCCGTCCACAGCCTACGCCTTTGCCGGCTTCCTCGCCGATCCGGCGACACGGCGCGTCGTGGGCCGGGACGGCGGAGAGATCGCCCTCACCGGCGCGGAATTCGACCTGTTGCTGGCCTTTCTCGAGCGACCGGGCCGTCTCCTCTCGCGCGAGCAGTTGCTCGACATCACGCAGGGGCGTGGGGCAGGTGCCTTCGATCGCTCGATCGACGTGCTCGTGAGCCGGGTACGCCGCAAACTGGGCGATGCCGGAAATTTCAACCTGCTCAAGACCCTGCGCAATGGCGGCTATCAGCTCGCCGTGCCGGTCGAGACCCGCCATGAGCGCCAGCCGGCAACCCTCCCCGACAAGGGAAGCAACGCATGAGCCGCGGCCGGATCGGCTCGCTCGGCGCCATGAAAACCCTGCGCGCCAAGCTCACCTTGCTGATGGTGGGTGCGGTGCTGCTGGTCGTGGCGCTGGCCACCTGGCTATCCTTCCTGTTCCTGGCGCCCCCGCGCTTTCAACTGGCTGAAGATGCGACCGCGATTCAACTCGCCCTCCTGGCCGATCTCGCAGCCCATATTCCCGACAACGGGGAAGCGACCGAGCTGAGACTCGGCCAATTCGGTCTGCGCACCAAGCCGCCGGCGGCAGCTCCCGACGAGCCTTCCGGGCCTCCCGGACCTCCGCCGCCCGACGAACGGCCAGGAATGGGCCCCGGGCCGCTACGACGCGCGCTCGACGCCATTTTCGGACCGCCGCCTCCCCCGCCCCATTTCGGCAATGAGAGTCCCCCGGCACGCGGCGTGAACGCAGCGTTGCAGAGGCTGGGACGCAGCGAACGGGTCGAGGTGCATGATCGCCCCTCCTATCCCACTCCCGTCATTTCCATGCGGATCGCCGACGGGCGCTGGCTCACCGTGCCCCTGCCCATCGTCCCCCCTCAGGAGGACAGGGGCATGGCGCTGATCGCCTGGGCCATGCTTATCGCGCTCGGCGCCACGGCGGTCGCAGTCGTGATGGTGCGGCGTCTCACCGAGCCGCTGGCGCTGATCGAGCGCTCCGTCGCCGCCGTCGGGCCCGATGGTGAATTTGCTCCGCTGCCCGAGGACGGGCCAGCGGAGGTGCGTGCGGCAGCGAGCGCGGTGAACCGCCTGTCGGCCCGGTTGCGCGGGGCGATGGAGAGCCGGATGCGCCTCGTCGCGGCCGCGGGCCACGATCTACGTACGCCGATGACCCGGATGCGACTGCGCGCCGAATTCCTCGACAGCGAAGACAAGGACAGCTGGATCTCCGACCTCGACGAGCTCGACCGCATCGCCGACAGTGCGATTCGCCTCGTCCGGGAGGAGGTGGAGCCGTCTTCCCGTACCGCCATCGCTCTCGACGTGCTGGTGCGCGACGTCGCCAGCGACCTCGCCCATCAGGGGCTCGCCGTCGAGCTGGAGGGCACCGTGCCCACCCTCGTCTTCGGCCGCCCGCTGTCCCTGAAACGCGCGGTGCGCAATCTCGTCATCAACGCGGCGACTCACGGCCGGGGCGCGCAGGTGCGGGTGACGCGCGAAAGGCGACAGGCCGTCATCATCATCATGGATCGCGGACCGGGCATCCCGGAGGAACTGATGGCACGGGCCTTCGAACCCTTCTTCCGTATCGACCCCGCCCGCACCCAGGCCGTGCCGGGAGCAGGTCTGGGCCTTGCCATCGCCCATGAGATCGTCGGCCGTAACGGCGGCCGCCTCACGCTGCGCAACCGCAGCGGAGGCGGACTGGAGCAATGTGTGACGCTGCCGCTCGCGCCGGGCGCGGAAGAGCCCGGTGCGAGCGGTTGAGACTCAGCCGGACGCCAGTTCCAGCCTCTTGTTGAGCAGCAGTGCCGCCAGGGTGCACAGGGCTCCGGAGAGCAGATAGGCCCCCGAGGCGATGAGCCCGAAATGGCTGGACAGCAGCAATGCCGCGAGCGGGGCGAAGCCCGCGCCGAACAGCCACGCGAAGTCGTTGGTCAAGGCCGAGGCGGTATAGCGATAGCGACGCTGGAAGTTCGAGGCCACCACGCCGGAGGCCTGGCCGAAGGACAGCCCCAGCAGGGTAAAGGCCAGCAGCATGAAGACGCTCTCGCCGACCACGCCGCCATTGAGCAGCTGGGGAGCGAAGCCGCTGAACACCGCGATCGCCGCCGCCGTGCCGCCGAGCAGGTTTCGTCGGCCGACCTTGTCCGCAACCGCGCCCGACGCGACCACGGCGACCAGCCCGAAAAAGGCGGCGATCACCTCGATCATCAGGAACCGGGTCGGGCCTTCATCGGTGAAGAGGAACACCCAGGAGAGCGGGAACACCGTCACCATGTGGAACAGCGCGAAGGTGGCGAGGGGAGCGAACGCGCCGATCGCAATGCCGCGCCCCTCAGCGGCGAGGGTCTCGGAAACCTTGGCGGGTTCAAGGTCGCCGCGACGGAACAATTCGGTGTATTCTGGCGTCACGGCCATGCGGAGGCGGGCGAACAACGCCACCACATTGATCGCGAAGGCCACGAAGAAGGGATACCGCCAGCCCCAGGAGAAGAAGTCGTAATGCGACAGATTCCCGACGAAGAAGGCGAACAGGGCGCTCGCGATGATGAGCCCGATGGGTGCGCCGAGCTGCGGCAGCATGGCGTACCAACCGCGGCGATCCTCCGGTGCGGTCAGCGAGAGCAGTGGGGCGAGGCCGTCCCACGTGCCGCCCCAGGCGACGCCCTGCCCGATGCGGAAGGCTGCGAGCAGCCAGGCCGCGGATATGCCGATCTGATCATAGCCCGGCAGGAACGCGATCAGAACCGTCGAGGTGCCGAGCAGGAACAGGGCGAGGCCGAGTTTGGCGCCGCGGCCCGAGCTCCGGTCTACCGCGAGGAAAAGCGCTGTGCCGAAGGGGCGCGCGATGAAGGCGAGCGCGAAGATGCCGAAGGAGTACAGCGTGCCGGTCAGTGGATCCACGAAGGGAAAAATGAGCTTCGGGAACACGATGACGGAGGCGATGGCGTAGACGAAGAAATCGAAAAATTCCGAGGCGCGACCGATCACCACGCCAACGGCGATCTCGCCCGGCTGAACCTCGCCGTGCGCGTGCCCACTCGCATGGATGCGCCGTGCGTCTCTTTCAAGGCTGGAAACGACCTGAGCCATTATGTCCGCTCGCTAAAACAACAGGTTGGCATGTGTCGGAAAAGAAGTCCCTTCCGATTGGTCTATGGCCCGCGGAGCCTGCGACAAGGATTGCCCGGCTTGGACAAATTGTCCAATGGTACCCATGCTGCACTGCAGCTACCGCTTCGCGACCATGCGACCGTTCTGAAAGCAGGTTTTCCCTTGAGCCGCTTCCGTCTGATCGCCGTCCTGCCGCTTTTGCTGGCTCTCGGCGGCTGCAACTTCGTTGTTCTCGCTCCCACCGGCGACATCGCTGCACAGCAGCGAGACATGCTCGTCATCTCCACGCTGCTGATGCTGCTCATCATCATACCGGTGATGGCGCTGACCGCGTTCTTCGCGTGGAAATACAGGCAGTCCAACACCGCCGCGGACTATGCGCCGGACTGGGACCACTCCACCCAGCTCGAGCTGGTGATCTGGTCGGCCCCGCTGCTGATCATCATCTGCCTCGGCGCCCTGACCTGGATCGGCACCCATTTGCTCGATCCCTACCGGCCGCTGGACCGCATCGCGCCCGGCAAGCCCGTGGCGGCGGATGTAAGGCCGCTCGAGGTCGATGTCGTCGCGCTCGACTGGAAGTGGCTCTTCATCTACCCAGAGCAGGGTGTGGCGACGGTCAACGAACTCGCCGTGCCGGTTGACCGGCCGATCACCTTCCGCATCACCGCCTCCTCGGTGATGAACGCCTTCTACGTGCCGACGCTGGCGGGCATGATCTACGCCATGCCCGGCATGGAGACGAAGCTGCATGCCGTCGCCAATGCCCCGGTCACCTCGACCGGCTTCTCGGCGAACTATTCCGGCGCGGGCTTCTCCGGCATGAAGTTCGGTTTCATGGCGCTGTCCGACGGCGATTTCGACGGTTGGATCGCCAAGGCAAAGACGAGCCAGGGCAACCTCACCAAGGAGGTTTATCTCGAACTCGAGAAGCCCAGCGAGAATGCGCCGGTGCAGCGATTCGCCACCGTCGACCCGGTGCTGTTCGACGCCGTGCTCAACATGTGCGTCGAGACCGGCAAGATGTGCATGAAGGAGATGATGGCGATCGACGCCAAGGGCGGCCTCGGCCGCGAAGGCGCGAACAACGTTCTCAAGCTCACCCATGACAAATATGCCCGCCGCGGCGCCGTGTTCGGCACCGGTGCGGGCTATGTCCTGGGCCTGTGCACGCCGGAGGAACTGACGGGGCGCACCCTGTCGGTGGCCGGCGCCCGTGCGCCGCTTGCGGTACCGTCCGCAAAGACGGCCCCCGCGGGCCTGCCGGGCTTTACCCCGATCAGCCTGAAGGCGGGCGCGCAGCCCGCCGCACGCGCTCCTTCCAACATCTGACGCCGGGACGCGCCATGACCGAATATCCCGTTCCCACAAGCGCCATCTTCGGGCGCCTGACGCTCGGCGCCCTGCCGCTTCACGAGCCGATCCTCGTCGCCACCTTCGCCGCGGTCTGCCTCGGCGGTCTGGTGGTGTTGGGCGCGCTCACCTATTTCCGGCTCTGGGGCTATCTCTGGAAGGAGTGGTTCACCAGCGTGGACCACAAGAAGATCGGCATCATGTACATGGTGCTGGGCATCATCATGCTGCTGCGCGGCTTCGCCGACGCGGTCATGATGCGCCTCCAACAGGCTCTCGCCTTCAATGGCTCGGAAGGCTACCTTCCCGCGCACCATTACGACCAGGTCTTCACCGCCCACGGCGTCATCATGATCTTCTTCGTGGCCATGCCGCTGGTCACGGGTCTGATGAACTTCGTGGTGCCGCTGCAGATCGGCGCGCGCGACGTCTCCTTCCCCTTCCTCAACAATTTCAGCTTCTGGATGACGGTCGCCGGCGCCGTGCTGGTGATGATGTCGCTGTTCGTCGGCGAGTTCGCCCGCACTGGCTGGCTGGCCTATCCCCCGCTGTCCGGCATTGCATATAGCCCGGATCCAGGTATGGACTACTACATCTGGGCATTGCAGATCGCCGGCGTGGGCACCTTGCTGTCGGGCGTCAACCTGATCTGCACGATCGTCAAGATGCGCGCCCCTGGCATGACCATGATGAAGATGCCGGTCTTCACCTGGACCGCGCTCTGCACCAATGTGCTGATCGTCGCGGCCTTCCCGGTGCTGACCGCCGTTCTCGCCCTGCTCAGCCTGGACCGCTATGTCGGCACCAACTTCTTCACGAACGACTTCGGGGGCAACCCGATGATGTACGTGAACCTGATCTGGATCTGGGGCCACCCGGAGGTCTACATCCTGATCCTGCCGATCTTCGGAATCTTCTCCGAAGTCACCTCGACCTTCTCCGGCAAGAAGCTGTTCGGCTACACCTCGATGGTCTACGCCACGGTGGTCATCACCATCCTGTCATACCTCGTGTGGCTGCACCACTTCTTCACCATGGGCTCGGGCGCGAGCGTCAACTCGTTCTTCGGCATCACCACGATGATCATCTCGATCCCGACGGGCGCGAAGATGTTCAACTGGCTATTCACGATGTATCGCGGCCGCATCCGCTTCGAGCTCCCGATGATGTGGACCATCGCCTTCATGCTGACCTTCGTCATCGGCGGCATGACCGGCGTGATGCTCGCGGTACCTCCCGCCGACTTCGTGCTGCACAACTCGCTGTTCCTGATCGCGCATTTCCATAACGTGATCATCGGCGGCGTGGTGTTCGGCCTGTTCGCCGGCATCTCCTACTGGTTCCCGAAGGCATTCGGCTTCCGACTCAACGAGTTCTGGGGCAAGTGCTCGTTCTGGTTCTGGGTGGTCGGCTTCTACTTCGCCTTCATGCCGCTCTATGTGCTCGGCCTGATGGGCGTCACCCGCCGCCTGCGCGTGTTCGACGACCCCTCGCTGCATATCTGGTTCATCATTGCGGCCTTCGGCGCGTTCCTCATCGCGCTCGGCATCGGCTGCTTCCTGATCCAGATCGCGATCAGCATCCTGCAGCGCGACAAGCTGCGCGACGTGACCGGCGACCCGTGGGACGGCCGCACCCTGGAATGGGCGACCTCCTCCCCGCCGCCGGACTACAACTTCGCCTTCACGCCGGTCGTTCACGACAATGACGCCTGGTGGGACATGAAGGCGCGCGGCTACAAGCGTCCGCTGGAAGGCTTCCGGCCGATCCACATGCCGAGCAACACCGGCACCGGCATCATCCTTGCCGGCATCGCGATCACCTTCGGCTTCGCCATGATCTGGTACATCTGGTGGCTGGCGGCGCTGAGCTTCGTGACCCTGCTGGCGACGGCGATCGGCCACACCTTCAACTATCACCGCGACTTCTTCATCCCGGCCGACGTGGTCGCCCGCACCGAGAGCGAGCGCACCCGTCAGCTGGCCGGCAAGGTGCAGGCATGAGCACGGCGACGACACAGGCGAGCGACTCACCCGTCTTCTACGAAGTCGAGGAGCACGCGCATCCCGAGGGCCACAGCACGTCGCTGGGGTTCTGGATCTACCTGATGAGCGACTGCCTCATCTTCGCCTGCCTGTTCGCCGTCTACGGCGTTCTGGGCAGGAACTATGCGGCGGGGCCCGGACCGAAGGATCTGTTCGATCTCACGCTGGTGGCGGTGAACACCACCATGCTGCTGCTCTCCTCCATCACCTATGGCTTCGCCATGCTGGCGATGGAGAAAGACCGGGTGTCCGCGACCCAGTTCTGGCTGGTCGTCACCGGCCTGTTCGGTGCCGCGTTCCTGTTCATCGAACTCTACGAGTTCCACCACATGATCGCGGAAGGTGCGACGCCGCAGCGCAGCGCCTTCCTCTCCTCCTTCTTCACGCTGGTCGGCACCCACGGCCTGCACGTCACCTTCGGCATCATCTGGCTGATCACGCTGATGGTGCAGGTGGCGCGGCATGGCCTCATCACTGCCAATCGCCGTCGGCTGATGTGCCTCTCGATGTTCTGGCACTTCCTCGACGTGATCTGGATCGGCGTGTTCACCTTCGTCTATCTGATGGGAATGCTGCGATGAGCGCGAACGGCCACGCCCACACCCACGGCCATGACCATCACGGGCATGACGACGGCCACGCCCACGGCACGTTCGGCAGCTACCTGACCGGCTTCATCCTCTCGGTCATCCTTACCGCCATTCCGTTCTGGCTGGTGATGGCGCGTCCGATCGAGAGCGCCACCGTCACCGCGATCACCATCATGGTGTTCGCGGCGGTGCAGATCGTCGTGCACATGATCTTCTTCCTCCACATGAACTTCCGGTCGGAAGGCGGGTGGAGCATGCTGGCGATGATCTTCACCATCATCCTGGTGGTCATCACGCTGACCGGTTCGCTGTGGGTCATGTACCACATGAATGCCAACATGATGCCCGGCCAGCACGACATGGAAAGCATGCCGAGCGACACTCCATGATCCAGCCTGCGCGGGGCGCCGATGCGTCCCGCTGACCAACCGGATGGGGTGAACCTCGACGCTGCAGCGGCGCCGCGTTCACCCCGCTTCCGTATCGTCCTCGCACTTGTGGCGACGTGTCTCGTCGCGGTGCTGCTGGCCCTCGGCAGTTGGCAGGTCATTCGCCGGGCGTGGAAGCTCGACCTCATCGCCCGCGTCGAGGCCCGCGTGAACGGCGAGGCCCGGCCCTTCCCCGGTCCGGCGGACTGGCCGGAGGTGAGCGCCGCCCGCGACGAGTACCGCCGCAGCACGGCGGCCGGCCACTTCCTCAACGACCGCGAGACGCTGGTCCAGGCCGTCACCGATCTCGGCGGCGGCTTCTGGGTCGTCACGCCCTTCGTGACCGATGAGGGCTTCACCGTGCTGGTGAATCGCGGCTTCGTGCCGGCCGACCGGCGCAATGCCGATGCGCGCGCCGAAGGCCTGCCGGCGGGCGCGGTTCGCATCACCGGCCTGCTGCGTCTCACCGAACCCGGAGGCGGCTTCCTGCGCAGCAACGATCCCGCCGCGGACCGCTGGTATTCACGCGACGTCACGGCGATCGCAACGGCGCGAGGCCTCCAATCCGTGGCCCCCTATTTCATCGACGCGGACGCCACGCCGAATCCCGGAGGCTGGCCGCGCGGTGGGCTCACCGTCATCCACTTTCCCAACAATCACCTCGTCTATGCGCTGACATGGTTCGCCCTCGCGGGCATGGTGGCTGCCGGAGCGTTCTACGCGCTTCGCCGCCCCTAGAGCATGAGTCGATGCCTCGAACCCTGCCGCCGCCGGAAGCCGCCGATGCCGACAATCTGACGCTGCTGATCCAGCTCCGCTGGCTGGCGGTGCTCGGGCAGATCGTCACGATTTTCATCGTCCACTCCTGGATGGGGATCGAACTGCCGCTGCAGGACATGATCGGGGTGGTGGCGTTCCTCGTGGTGCTCAACCTCGCCAGCCAGTTCCGCGGGCGCCGGTCGACCCCGGTGAACCAAGCGGAAATCTTCCTTGAACTGCTGCTCGACGTTACCGCCCTCACCATCCAGCTTTATCTCAGCGGCGGCGCGACCAATCCCTTCATCACGCTCTATCTTCTGCAGGTCAGCCTCGGCGCCGTGCTTCTGGAGGGATGGGGGGCGTGGATCCTGGTCGCCATCGCCAGCGCCTGTTTCGTGCTGCTGGCCACGGTCTATCGCCCGCTTGCCGTACCCGATCCCCACCACGGACCACTGCTGCAACTGCACATCACCGGCATGTTCGTCTGCTTCGTGCTGGCGGCGAGCCTGCTGGTGGCCTTCATACACCAGATCAGCCGGAACCTGAGGGCGCGCGATGCGCATCTCGCGGCGCTTCGCCAACGCGCGGCGGAGGAAGACCACATCGTCCGGCTCGGCCTGCTGGCCTCCGGCGCCGCCCATGAGCTCGGCACGCCCCTTGCGACCATTTCGGTCATCCTGAACGACTGGCGGCGGCTGCGCGCCATCGCGGCGGACGCCGAGCTGGCGGACGACCTCGCCGAGATGCAGAACCAGATCGGCCGCTGCAAGGCGATCGTCTCCGGCATCCTGATGTCGTCCGGCGAGGCGCGTGGCGAGGGCACGCTGCGAACCTCGCTCGGCGACTTCTTCGACGAACTCGTTGCGGAATGGAAGGTCAGCCGCTCGCCGGCCGCCCTCGCCTATCGCGGGCCGGACTCGGATGAGGTCATCATCTCAGATCCCGCCCTGAAGCAGGTGCTGTTCAATGTGTTCGACAACGCGCTGGAAGCATCGCCAGGCTGGGTCGGCATCTCGGTGGAACGACAGGCCGCACCACGCTCCGACATGATCGTGATAACGGTGCGGGATCACGGGCCGGGATTTGCCCCGCAGATTCTGGAAGAATTCGGCTCACCCTATCGTTCGACGAAGAACCGGCCCGGCGGCGGACTCGGCCTGTTCCTCGTCGTCAATGTGGTCCGCAAGCTGGGAGGAACGGTCGTGCCGCTCAACGAGCCGCGCGGCGCGAGCGTCATCATCTCCCTGCCGCTGGCCTCGCTTTCGCCCGAGGAGACCCATGCCTGACTCCCTTCTGCTGATCGTCGAGGACGATGCCGCCTTCGCCAAGGCCCTGCGCCGCTCCTTCGAGCGCCGCGGCTATGGCGTGCGGGTGAGCGACGGGCTCGATGGCGTCAGGGCGGTGCTGGACGAGGTCACGCCCGACCATGCCGTGGTCGATCTCAAGCTCGCCGGCAGTTCCGGGCTCGAATGCGTGAAGCTGCTTCATGAGCACGACCCGGCGACGAAGATCGTCGTCCTCACCGGCTTCGCCAGCATCGCCACCGCGGTCGAGGCGATTAAGCTCGGAGCGCTGCACTATCTCGCCAAGCCGGCCAACACCGACGATATCGAGGCCGCCTTCGGCCGAGCCGAAGAGGGCGACACCTCCATCGCGCTGGCCGGACGCCCGACGTCGCTTAAGAACCTCGAATGGGAGCGGATCCACGAGACGCTGGTAGAGACGGACTTCAACATCTCCGAGGCCGCGCGCCGGTTGGGCATGCACCGGCGCACACTGGCGCGCAAGCTGGAAAAGAAGCAGGTGCCCTGATCAGGCGCCCGCCTTCGGGAAACCGTAGACCTCCTCGGGATTGTCGACGAGGATGCGACGGGCAACCTCCCCGCCACCGCACCACTCTGCAAATAGATCGACCAGTTGCGCGTCGTCGGGCGGGTTTCCGGGCTTGGAGGGATGCGGCCAGTTGGTCGCGAACAGGCAGCGTTCGGGCGCTTCTGCGATCAGGGTGCGGGCGAGCCGTGCCACGTCGGCATAATCCGGCGGCCCGAGGCGCGAGGTCTCGTAGACACCGGAGGTCTTCACGAAGGTGCGCCCCGCCTCGATCAACCGCAACAAGGCGGCAAAGCCGGGATGATCGGTGCCGACCGGCTCAAGAAACTTGCCGTTGTGGTCGATCACCAGCCCGCCCGGCAGCGCCGCCAGCCGGTGTTCGGCCTCGTGCAGCAGGCGGCCATCCATCTGCATCTGCACGTGCCAGCCGAAGGCGGCGGTCTTCGCGGCCAGCGTCTCCAGAGCGTCCCATCCGAGCGCCCCGCCGCCGATCATGAAGAAACGGATGCTACGCACGCCGAGCTTCGTCAGCCGATCGAGCTCGTCCTCGCTCACCTCCGGCGGCACCACGGCGACGCCGCGCGCGCCCTCCCCCAGCGCCGCCATGGCATCGAGCGTCGCGCGGTTGTCGAAGCCGTAGACCGAAGGCTGCACGACCACGGCGCGCGCCAGCCCGAGCCGGTCGCGCGCACGCCGGTAGCTCTCGATGTCGCCGCCCGCGACCGGCGGGAACGGCGAATCCGGCGCCGGCGGATAGCGGTCCGACGGGCCATAGGCGTGCATGTGGCAGTCGCAGGCTCCCGGCGGCATGCGGAAGACCGGCGACCGGTCCGGCATCAGCCCGCTCATGCTGCCACCCGCCCGCCGATACGATGCGGGTTCTTGGCGTGGATCGGCAGGCGGCCTTCCAGCATCGCCTTGACCTGCTCCACCGTCTCCAGTGCTTGGAACTCGGACGGTTCGATCATCAGCGCGGCCGAGTGCGGGGTGGCGACGACGTTCGGCAGGCGCGCCAGCCGTAGCGAGGGCTGCTGGTCCCGACCGTCACCGACATCGAGGCCGGCTCCAGCGATCTCGCCCGTGACCAGCGCGTGCTCCAATGCCGCCTCGTCCACTAATATGCCGCGCGAGATGTTGATGAAGAAAGCGTCCCGGCGCATTCGGGCGAAGGCGGAGGCGTTCATCATCCGCTCCGTCTGCGGCGTCGCATAGGCGGCGCAAACCACGAAATCGGGCGTCGCGAGAACCGTGTCCAGATCGACCGCATCCACTGCGCCGTGGTCGATTCGCGCATAGGGGTCATGGACCGACACCTTCATGCGGAAGGCGATGGCGAGATCGACGATGCGCCGGCCGATCGAGCCATAGCCGATCACCCCGACATGGGCGCCGGCAAGCTGCCGGCCGAACACCATGGGATGCGCGTCGTCTCCGGCGTGGTAGCGCTCGGCGTCGCGCGTGATGTTCCGTGCGAGATCCAGCATCAGCGCCAGCGCGTGCTCGCCCACCGCATCGGCATAACCCGATCCGCAATTGCAGACGAGGATGCCGGCCTCCGAGGCCGCGTCGACATCAATGTTGCGCATGTCGACGGCACAGCGGGTGAAGAGCTTCACCCCCCGCAGTTTCGACATCACCGCGCGCGGCCCTGCGGCGAGGCGGTCGGAAATGACGACCTCGCAGCCTTCCGCCGCCCTCACCAGCGCGTCGCCCACCAGCGGCTCGTCGCTGTCGTTCATGACGAGCTCGATTGGCAGCTTCTTGAGTTCATCCACCGCGCGGTAGCCATAGAAATGCTTCAGCAGATCGCGGTTGTGGGTCAGCAGGACGCGCATCATGCACCCATCCGATCGACGATATGGGCTGGCAGATGCGCCATTACCCAGCGGTTCATGGCCAGCACCATGTCGTCGCGCCAGGACAGCGGCCCCGGACGCGCCAGCAGGGAGGAAAGGCCGACCTGCTGCTTCTCGAGGATGCCGACATCCTCCAGCGCCACCGCCTCCCACCGCTTGTAATAGGGCTCGGCACGCGCTTCGAAATCCGGCACCCGGGTGTAGGACTCCGGGAAGCAGCCACCCACGGAGAGCACGGAGCGGTCCACCGCGACCGGCCGGACCGCCAGCCACCACATGCAGTCCTGCGCCAGCGCGAACTGGGTGGTTGGCTCGACCACCGTGAAATAGGTGCCCTTGCGCGACTGTTCGGACAACCCCTCGATCACCGGGAAGGGCGGCTCCTGGCCCAGCACCGCGATGGAACGGTTCGACTGCACCTGGATGCAATGCCATTCCCCGCTGGTCGGAAAGCTCACGGAACGCTGGGCACCGACGGTAGCAGCGTGGACGATGCCGGTGTGGTAGGTCTCCATGGCGTTTTCGAGAAGCAACTTCCAGTTGCATTTCGTCTCGATCTCGATGTGCCAGGTGCGCACCATGTCGCCCATCCGATGGCTGCCCACCAGATCCGGCATGTTGCCGAGATGGGTCGTCAGATCAGGCGCGTCCTCGTCATAGTTCAGGAAGATGTTGCCTTCCCAGACCTCCATGCGGATCGGGATGAGGCCGTGCGGGGGCTTTTCGAATTTCGGCACCTCGCGCATGCCGGGCGCGCCCGCAAGGGTGCCGTCGAGGCGGTAGTTCCAGGCATGGTAAGGGCAGATGATGTTGCTGGCATGCCCGCAGCCTTCCAGCAGGATGGAGGCGCGGTGCCGGCACACATTGGCGAAGGCGCGCAGCACGCCGTCCTCGCCGCGCACCAGCAGCGCGGGACCTCCGACCGTCCCGAGCGCCTTGTAGTCGCCGGGGCTCGCCACCTCCTCGACCCGCCCGGCGAAGAACCAGGTCTTGAGATGGATGTGCTCGATCTCCGCGCGAAAGACCTCGGGGTCGGTGTAGAAGCTGGTCGGAGCGCTCTTGGCGTCGCCGAGCGGCGGCTCGGTCCACACATAGGGTTCCGGAACGAGCGTGGTTGCGGACGAGCTCATGGACGCGTTCCTCCGTTCTGGCGATGGCCGGCATTGAGGCGATGTTCCGCCTGGCCGAGCTGGACGAGATGAAGAGCGATGACGGCGACATGGCCGGCGAGCATCGCCGCCATGCCCTGCACGTCGTGCGGCGGACTCAACGTGTTGATGTCGACGCCGACGAGATCAAGGCCCCTGAGGCCATGCAGCAGGTCGAACACCTCCGCCACCTGCGGGCCGCCCCAGGTCGGGGTGGCGACGCCGGGCGCGGCGGATGGGTCGAAATAATCCATGTCGAAGGACAGGTGCACAGGCCGATTGCCGACGACCTCGCGCACCTCGGCGGCGATGGCGGCAGGCCCGCGGCGGCGCACGTCATCTCCGCTGATCAGCCGGTAGCCGAGCGCGCGCGTGTGGTCATACGCCCCGCCCACCGGCATGGTGCCGCGCGCACCGATGTGGAAGGAGCGGCGCGTGTCGATCAGTCCCTCGGCGGCGGCGCGGGTGAAGGTCGTGCCGGTGTTCACGTCCTCGCCCGGATAGGCGTCGGTGTGGGCATCGATATGGACCAGCACCAGCTCCGGATAACGCTTTGACAACGCTCGCAGAACCGGAAGCGTCACCGTGCCGTCGCCACCCACGCAGAGCGGCACCGCATCGGCCCGCACGATGTCGAGAACGGCGTGCTCCATCGCTGCCAGAGAGGGACCGATGGCGGAAGCCACCACATCCACGTCGCCGAGATCGACCACCCGGTTGCCGGCGCGCGGATCGATGTCGGCCAGCGGCGGATAGAAGGGCCGCACCTCGCTCGACATGGCGCGGAACGACGCCGGGCCCTGCCGCGAGCCGATCCGGGTGGCGTGGGTGCCGCAGTCGAAGGGAAGTCCCAGCACGGCGATCTGGCCCGGCTGGGCGGCGCTGGCCGGCGGCACCCCGAGAAAGGTGCCGCGCCTCATGAGCGGGCGGCTCTCGGTGTCGGAGGAATCCATCATGCCTCGACTCCCATATAGAAGGCCTTCACCCGGTCGGGGTCGATGTTCGACCCGCTGTCCTGGTGCACGATGCGGCCGAGCCGCATGACATAGACGTGGTCGGAGAGGCGCATGGCCTCCACGGCGTTCTGCTCGACCAGAAGGATGGTGGTGCCCCGCGCACGGATCGCCTGCACCGTGTCGAGGATCAGGTCGATCATCTGCGGGGCGAGGCCCATGGTGGGCTCGTCCATGATGAGGAGCGAAGGCCGCGACATCAGCCCACGGGCGATCGCCAGCATCTGCTGCTCGCCGCCCGAGAGGGTACCCGCCGCCTGGCTCATCCTCTTGCCCAATATGGGAAAAAGCTGCGTCAGCTCGGCGATGTCGGCCTCCATGTCGGTGGCATCCGCGCGGGAATAGGCGCCCAGCACCAGGTTCTCGCGCACGCTCATGCCGCCGAACACCCGGCGCCGTTCCGGCACATGGGCGATGCCGCGCCCGACCCTCGCTTCCGGCGCCAGCTTCGTGATGTCCTCGCCGGCGAAGGTGATGCTGCCCACCGCCAGAGGCAGGATGCCGGACACCGCCATCAGCGTCGTCGACTTGCC
The DNA here is from genome assembly GCF_023016805.1 of Ancylobacter crimeensis. GTDB lineage: Bacteria > Pseudomonadota > Alphaproteobacteria > Rhizobiales > Xanthobacteraceae > Ancylobacter > Ancylobacter crimeensis. Next base: position 168,465 of record NZ_JALKCH010000002.1, on the reverse strand, counting down.
GGCCCCGTTCGACCCCACCAGCGACACGATCCGCCCCGGCTCGACATCGAGGTCGATGCCGTGGAGGGCGCGGATGCGGCCATAGGCGACGGCGAGGTTGCGCACCGACAGCAGGGGGGAAACCGGCAGGCCGGTCGGTGCAGTGTGGTGAGTAGTGAGACCAGCCGCGCTCATCGCGCCCTCCCCAGATAGGCAGCCTGCACGGCAGGGTCGGCGAGCACCGCCTCCGGGTCGCCATCGGCGAGGCGCTTGCCGTACTCCAGAACCGTCAGCCGGTCGCAGAGCGCGCGCATCACCGCCATGTCGTGCTCGATCAGCAGCACGCTGATGCCCCGCTCCCGCACCTGCCGGACGAGGTCGGCGATCTCGACCTTCTCGACCGCGTTCATCCCCGCCAGCGGCTCGTCGAGCAGCAGCAGCTTCGGCCGGCTCATCAGGGCGCGGGCGATTTCCACACGCCGCTGGTGGCCATAGGACAGCGTCGTCGCCACCCGGGCCGCCACCTCGGGGCCGAGTCCGACGAAATCGAGCAGCTCGGCCGCCTCGGCAATGGCCGCACGCTCCGCCTCCCTGGCCTTGCGGGCCCCGAAGACGAGGGCCAGCGGACCGGCGTGGAATCGGCGATGCGCGCCGACCAGCACGCTCTCCAGCACCGTCATGGCGCCGAACAGCCGGATGTTCTGGAAGGTGCGCGCCAGACCCAGGCTGGCGATTTCGGCGACGCCCTTGCCCGCGGTCTCCACGCCGTCGAAGGTGAGGCGCCCGGCGCTGGGGCGCACGAACCCGGTGAGCGCGTTCAGCACCGTGGTCTTGCCCGCCCCGTTCGGCCCGATCAGCCCGTGGATGGCCCCGCGCGCCACCGCGAGATCGAGTCCGCCGATCGCCTCCAGCCCGCCGAAGCGGACCCTGAGCCCTTCCGCGGCGAGGATGGGGCCACCGACCGCCACCGCGCGGGCAGCGCTTGCCGTGCGTGTGATCATGCCTGCGCCCTCCGTCCGAGAGGTTCGTCCGAAGCCCCCTCCTTCGCCCGCGCTCCGCGCATGGTGAGGTCGACCCGCGCGCTCGCCGCCAGCCCCTGCGGACGGAACAGCATCAGCGCGATGAGGATAACCCCGAGCAGCGCGAAGCGGGTTTCCGGGTGGGCCTGCACGAAGGGGATGTCGATGGCGAGCTGCAGGAACACGATCCAGATCACCGCGCCGATGAAGGGCCCGATGAAGGTTCCGAGGCCGCCGAGCACGATGAGCATCAACAGGATGATGTTCTCGAACAGTGAGAAGTTCAGCGGGCTGATATATTGCTGGTAGTGGGCATAAAACACGCCGACGAAGCCGCCGACGAAACCGCTTGTCGCATAGGCGTAGAGCTTGTAGCGCGCGGTCGGCACGCCCATCGCCTCGGCGGCCTCCTCGTCTTCCCGGATCGCCACCCAGGCGCGCCCGACATAGGAGCGCACCAGCCGCGCCACAAGGAACAGCACCACCCCCGCCAGCGCCACCGCGAAGAAGAAGAGCACGCGCGGGGAGGCGAGCGGGATGCCGAAGATCTCCGGCAGCGGGATGCCGCGAATGCCCATCGGCCCGTTGGTGAGCCCCACCCAGTTGATGGCGACGACGCGCACGATCTCGCCGAAGCCGAGCGTCATGATGGCGAGATAGTCGCCGCGCAGCCGCAAGGTCGGGGTGCCGAGCAGCACGGCGAAACCCGCCGCCAGCAACCCGCCGAGCGGCAGGTTGAGATAGAACAGCCACCACATCTCCTGCGGGGCGATGCCGAAGCCGTCCTTCAGCACCAGCACGAACAGGATCGAGGTGAGGTAGGAGCCCACCGCCCAGAAGGCAACGAAGCCGAGGTCGAGCAGGCCGGCAAAGCCGACGATGACGTTCAGCCCGCTGGCCAGCATGCCGTAGATGACGACCGTGGTGAGGATGCGCAGCCAGTAGTCGGAGGGCACCAGCGCGCCGATGACGAGCGCCGCCGCCAGCGCCGCGAGCGCGACCTTGCCGCCATGGCCGGCGCTCTTTTCCAGCGCGTGGTCGAACCGGCCGAACAGGCCGCGCAGCCAGCCCTGCATCTCCACCGCCCCGCCCAGCAGGCTGCCGCGCCCTGCGGAATTGAGTTCCGGCCGGCCGAGCAGGCCCTGTGGGCGCACATAGAGCAGCCCGACCAGCAGCACGAAGGAGATGGCATCCTTCCAGGCCGAGCCGTTCGGCAGGTAGCCGGAGCCGAGCGCTTCGACGAGGCCGAGCACGACCCCGCCCAGCGCCGCGCCGGGGGTGGAGCCGATGCCGCCCAGCACCGCGGCGGTCAGCGCCTTGAGGCCGGGCAGGAAGCCCATGGTGGCGTGGGCGAAGCCATAGGTCTGCGCATAGAGCAGTCCCGCCAGCGCGGCAAAGCCCGAGCCGATGGCGAAGGCCGCGCCCACGACCCGGTCGACCGGGATGCCGACCAGCAGCGCCGCGGTCTGGTCCTCCGCGCTCGCCCGCATGGCGCGGCCGAGGCTGGAGCGGGACACGAACAGGGTGAGCCCGATCATGGCGAGCAGGGCAGCCGCCATGACCACGAGATCCATCACGCTGAGATAGATCGAGCCGAACAGCACCACCGGGGGATAGGCGGCGAGGCTGAATTCGGGAAAGCGCAGCTCCTCGGCGCCCCAGATGGTCTGGGCGAGGCTCTGGAGCACCACCGACACCGCGATGGAGGTGATGAGCGGGGCCAGCCGCGGCGCCTTGCGCAGCGGCCGGTAGGCGATGCGATCCACCACCACGCCGAGCCCGGCGGTGAGGACGATGGCGAGCAGCGCCGCGAGCGGGAAGGACAGGCCCGGCATCGGCACCGGCGTCCCGAACAGGCTGACCTCGTCCAGCATCAGCGAGGTGGTGAGGAAGGCGCCGATCATGAACAGCTCGCCGAAGGCGAAGTTCACCAGCCGCACCACGCCATAGACGAGGGTGAAGGCGACCGCCGCCAGCGCATAGATCGCCCCGAGAACGAGTCCGTTCGCCAGAAGCTGCCCGAAATAATCCATGTCCACCCTGTCGTTCGACCGTTCCTGCCATGGGGCGGCGGCGTGCCGTCCCACGATGTCACCTGCCGCCGGCCCCTGATCCGGCATCGTCTGCCCCGCCCCGCGGAAGGGAAAGACCGCACCACCCGTCCCCGGGCGGCATCGTCTCCCTCTCCCCGTCGGGGAGAGGGTCAGGGTGAGGGGCCGGAACGCCCCATGACTCCCCAGCCGCCCGGCCCCTTACCGACCTGCTGCGCAGGCCACCTCTCCCCGACGGGGAGAGGAAGTAAGGAGTCCCTCCCGAAGAGCGGGGAGGAACCGGGAGGACGTTTTTGTGAAACCGACCGGCGGTCCGACCCGGTCCGAGGGGGAGCCGGATCGGACCGCCAGGGCCGGCACCTGTCCCGCGACTGGGCTGGGCAGGAAAGGGCCGGTTCGATCGCCGCACCGGGTCCCCGGCCGGCCAGCCGTCGCTGGCGCCCGTCAGGGCTGCTTGGGCGCCAGGGTGAATTTGCCGTCCTTCACGGTGAGGAAATACAAGGCACCGTTGCGGTCGCCGGAGGGCAGGAAGGTGGTGGGGCCGGTCACGCCGGGCACGTCCTTGAGCTTGCCGAAGGCGGCGTTGAGGCTCTCGCGATCGACCTTCCCGCCCTTGCCGGCCAGCTCGACCGCGGCGCCGAGCGTCATGCCGGCGTCGTAGCCGAGCGCGGCCCAGGCGCTGGGCGCTTCGTTATAGGCCGCCTGATAGGCCTTGAGGAACGCCTCCGTTGCCGGGGTCGCGACCGAGGGGTCGAACATGCCGTAGACGATCATGCCCTCGACCGCGCTGCGGCCGAGCTTCATCAGCTCGACATTGAGCGCGCCGTCGGTGGACAGGAGCTGCGCCTTGATGCCGAGGCCGCGGGCCTGCTCGGCGATCTTGGCCGCCTCGGTGTAGAATCCGCCGATGAAGATGGCGTCCGGCTGGGCCGCGCGCACCTTGGTCAGCAGGGTGCGGAAATCCTTGGTGCCGAGCATGTAGGATTCCGAGCCGGCGATCTTGGCGCCGTCCTTCCCGGCCGCCGCGGAGAAGGCCTTGGCGACGCCGATGCCGTAATCATCCTGCTGGTTCAGCACATAGATGTTCTTGAGGCCCAGCGTCTTCGCCGCATAGGTGCCCATCATCTCGCCCTGCACCGCGTCGGTCAGCACGTTGCGGCGGAAATAGGGGCTGGCATTGCTCAGCGCCGGGCTGGTCACCGCCGAGGCGAGAACGGGGAGCTTGCACTGGTCGAACACCGGCACCGCGGCAAGGGCGATGGAGGAGAAGGAATAGCCCATCACCACGTCGATCTTGCTGTCGGAGCAGAAGCGCTGCGCGATCAGCACGCCCTCGCGGGCTTCGCCACGGTCGTCCACCGCGTCGATCGCATAGGCCGGGCCGCCCTTCGCGTTCAGCTCCTTCAGCGCGAGGTCGAGGCCCTTGCGCATGTTGAGGCCGAAGGCGGCGAAATCGCCGGACAGCGCGGCGGTGAAGCCGATCGTGATGTCCTCGGCGCGGGCCGGGCTCGCCCCGGTCAGCGGCGCGAGCGCGAGGCCGAGCCCGAAGGCGGCCGCCGCGATGGCTTTGATCGTCATCGTGAACTCCCTCTGAAGGTCGCTCGCCGGGCTGCGCGCCGGCGGCGGCCGGAAACCGGATCGTGGAAGGCAAGCCGGCGCCTCTGATCGGGCGCCTTGATGCAGGCACGTGACGCCGGCGCGGGAGCGCCGGGCGCGGTCAGTGAATCTCGACGGTCATCCAGGTCTCGAAGCAGTAATCGTCGGCCAGCGACATGACGCCGATGGAGGCGCGCCCGCCGACCCCGATCTCCTCGCCGAAGACCTGCTCGAACAGGTCGGTCAGGCCGCTCGCCACCTTGTGCGGCTCGGTGAAGTCCGGCGCGCAGGCAATGAAGTTCAGCGAACGGACCAGCCCCTTCACCCGGTCGAGGTCGCCCACCGCATCGACGATGGCGGCAAGGCAGTTCAGCCCGGTGAGGCGCGCGGCCTCGTAGCCCTCTTCGATGGACACGTCGCGGCCGAGCCGGCCGGGATACAGCACCCGCCCGTCGCGGATGCCGGCGGTCTGGCCGGAGAGGAAGAGCAGCTTGTCGCTGAGATAATGCGGCTTCATCTTGCCGTAGAGCTTGCCGTAGTAATCCGGCCCGCCGCCCCGGCCCGGCAGGGTGATCCCAAGCTGCTCGAACCGCCTCGTCGCCGACATGTCCAACTCCCTCACAACGCAGGTCCACCTCCGATCAGGGGCGATCCCGGCGCCGATCACGCGCCGGAACGCGGGCGCGGTCAAACCGGAAATAGAGGGAAATCCATAAAGCAAAGTTATAGACTGACCACCCCGCACGGTCGTCACCACCCTTTCCCACCGCACCGGAAAAAACAGTGCGCGTGAAGCGGGTAGGCGGCACTCTCGATTGCTTCAAATTTGTGCGGCGTGCCTGCACCGGTTCCATGGCACCAGAAACGCTGTTCAGCGCGCGCCCTGCCCGGCCATGGCGCGGCGGAAGCGCTCCATGAACTCCACCGCGATCCGCGCCGGTGCGCGGGTGGAGGGGCGGAACATGCCGAAGCGGTAGGGTACCGCGGGCTCGAAGGGCCGCGCCACCAGCCCGTAGCGCGTGAAGATGCGAGCGGTCGCCGGGTCCACCAGCGTCACCGCGCCGAGTTCCTGCACCAGCATGCAGGCAGTGCCGAAGAACTCGACCTCGGCGACCACGTTCCAGTGCACCCCCGCCTCGAAGAACGCCTCCGCCGCCGCGATATGGGTGATGTGCTCGGGGAAGAGCGTGACGAAGGGCGAGGAATCGAGCAGCGCCGGCGTCACCCGGTCCGCAGCGGCGAGCGGATGGTCCGGGCGCATCACGCACATGCAGGCCACCTCGAACAGTTCGAGCGAGGCGACATGGATGTCGATGGGCAGCTCGGCGAAGCCCACATCGAAGGCGCCGACCGCGCCGAGATCGCGCACCGCATAGGAGGAGCGCGTGATGAAGCGGCAGGTCGCGCCGGGATTTTCGGTCAGCACCTGCGAGACGATGGGCGGCAGCAGATAGGTGGCGAGGCCCGGCGGGCTGGCGATCTGCAGCGTCGCCGAGGACAGGCCCCGGAGGTTGCGCGACACGGCGAGGGTGCGCTCCATCGCGTCGAGCGTCCGGGTGATGACGGCGAAGAAGGTGGCGGCCTCCTGGGTCGGCTCCAGCCGGCCATGGGCGCGGTGGAACAGCTTCAGCCCGATCTCGTCCTCCAGCCGGGCGATGAGATTGCTGATCGCCGGCTGCGACTTCTTCAGCACCGCCGCCGCCGCACTCATCGAGCCGTTCTCGTAGACCGCGCGGAAGGCTTCGAGATGCCGTGTGTCCATTCGGAAGGCCCGGAGAGGAAATGACGCCGCAGGATAGGTAGCCGGAGGCCGCATGGCCAGCCCGTATGGCAGCCCATATGGCGCGGCCTCCGGCAATCGGAACGGGTCGCTCAGGAGGCGGCGTCCGGTTCTCCGGCGTCCGGTTCTCCGGCGGCCGGCTCTCCGGCGGGCGTGTCGGAGGCCGGCGGCGGGGAGAGCACGCCGCGGCCCACGATCACGACCTCCCCCGCGGACAGCACGTCGGACGGGTTGCGCACGGCGCCCGCCACACGATCCCGCCCGGCCGCCTTCGCGGCATAGACGGCGGCGTCCGCCGCAGCCAGCAGCGCCGCGGCCGATGCGCTCTCGCCGCCCATGTCGGTGGCGACGCCGACGCTGACGCTGCAGGGCGGCGCGCCCTCGCCCTGCGCGGCGGTGATCTCGCGGATGTGCTCGCGGATCGCCCAGGCCAGCGCCTCGCCTTCCACGCGGTTGCAGCGCGGCGCGATCACCGCGAATTCGTCGCCGCCGATCCGCGCCGCGAGGATGTGGCGCTCGCGCGCATCGGGCCGCCCCGCCCGCTGCGCCCCCTGCTGGGCCTCGTGTCCCGCGCGCAGGATGAGACCGGCCATGGTCCGCAGCATGGCGTCGCCGGCGGCGTGGCCGTAATGGTCATTGAGCTGCTTGAAATGGTCGGCGTCCACCATCATCACCGTCAGCGGCGCGCGATCGGCACGGGCGCGCAGCCACTCCATTTCCAGCGCCTCGTCGAAGCGGCGGCGGTTTGCGAGACCAGTGAGCGGGTCGGTGGTGGCGAGGCGCTTCAGCTCGCGCTCGGCAAGGCCCTGCCGGCGCAGCGAGATCCGAAGCAGCAGAGCGAGGCCGACCAGCATCACCCCGATGAGGCCGGCCATCGAGCCGATGACGAGGCTGCGCCAGCGCCAGGCCGCGAGGATCTCGCTCGTCGAGGTGCCGACGGTGACCACGAGGTCGGTGCGGGCGACCGGCGTGAAACTGTAGAGCCGCTCCACGCCGTCCACCACGCTGACGCCCACCACGCTGCCGGTGCGCTCCGCCATCATCCGCTCGAAGACCGGCGAGCCCAGCAGGCTCATCTTCTCTTCGTCGCGCACCGGCGGCTGGCGCACCAGCACCCGCGCCGAGGTGTTGAGCAATGTCATCACGTCGCCGGTCTGCATGTGGATGACACGCATGAACTCGCGCACGAAATCGAGGCTGATGACGATGGCCGCGACCCCGCCGAAGCTGCCGTCTGGCCGGTTCAGCCGCTGGCTGAGGGCGATGCTCCAGTCGCCGTGGCGCACGCGGCTCAGGAAGGGCTGGCTGAGATAGATGCCCAGCGCGGCGTCCTCGACATGGACGCGGAAATAGTCGCGGTCGGACAGATCGGTACTCTTCGGCCCCGGCATGGAGTCGCCGATCACCCGGCCCTGCGCGTCGAGCACCAGGATCGAGCCGTCGAACTGCATGCTGCCGGCGACATTGGTGAGCAGCCGGTTCAGCCGCGGACCGGACCCGGTGCCGAGCAGACCGTCATCGAGCTGCAGGACGACGAAATCCAGCCCGGCCTGATAAAGCTGGAGATGGCGTTCGACATGGGTGGCGAAGGCCCGGGCGAGGTTGGTTTCGGAAATCTCGGCACGGGCCCAGGCGTCGTTGCGGGCCTCCCAGAGCACCAGCACGACCGTCAGGACCAGGCCGACCGCCGCCGCGATGCTGCCGGCGATGAGCAGCCACCCGAAAAGGCGCACGCTCCGGTCGGAGCCCGCGATACGCGACCGGCCCCTCAGCGGAGCCCCCACGCCTGGGTGCGACCGCGCATGGGACCGCGCGTGCGGTCAACGGCACCATCCCCGCCGGGGCGCTCCTTCGCCGCGCCCCCTGCACGACAGACATCCCCGCGCGGCACGCTGGCCTGCCGGCGGCTGGACTGCACCCCGATCATGATAGCCTTTCCCGCAAAAGGTCACCGTGTCATCGAAGTGTCTTAGGCGCATTCCCCGCATGCGCAACCCGCGGCGGCGGCGGGATCGGCCGCGACGGCACCGGGATGCCTCCCAACCCTTCGATGGGGGACGATAGTTGCTGCAGGGCCACCCGCAGCTCACCCGCGATATGCTCAGCCGACGCGCTCGCGCAGATCCTCGGCCGGGATACGGATCTCGCAGCGGACCCCGTCCGGCTCGAAGCTGAGTTCGGCACCGCCTTCGCCCGAATAGCGCAGGCTGCGGCTGATGACGGTCTGGCCGAAGCCCCTGCGCCCCGGCGCGGTGACCGGCGGCCCGCCCTGCTCCCGCCATTCCAGCACCAGCGCGTTGCGCGCCTCGCTCGGCATGGCGACGCGCGTGAGGCTTACCGTGCCATCGGCCACCGACAGCGCGCCGAACTTCACCGCATTGGTGGTGAGCTCGTGCACGACAAGCCCGAAGGCGATGGCCGCACGCGGCGCCACCGCGATGTCGAGCCCTTCCGTGCGCACCCGGGCGGCCGCGGTTCCAGACGAGGGCGCGATTTCGGTGCGCACCAGATCCTCGAGCGTCAGGTTGCTCCAGGAATTGTCGGCCAGCAGGTTGTGTGCCGCAGCCAGCGCCTGGATTCGGCCGGCAAAGGCGCGCTGGAAGCCTTCCAGCGTCTCCTCGTGATGGGCGGTGCGGCTGCCGATGGAGAGCACCAGCGCCAGCGTGTTCTTCACCCGGTGGTCGAGTTCGCGCATGAGCAGCAGGCGCTGCCGCTCGGCCTCCCGGCGCGGGGTGAGGTCCACCAGCGTGACGATGGCGCCGCCGGCTCTGCCAGCCTCGCCGGCCTCGCCGGGTATAAGCTCCAGCGGCACCGCGTTGACGAGCAGGTCCCTGTTCTGCGAAGCCTCGGCCCCCTCGGCATTGGGCAACTGTGCCGCGAGGCCCTGCAGCGGCGTGCCGCGCAACGCCATCGCGACGATCTCGTCGGGCGCCATCAGGCCGTTGGCGCCGGGAAACACCAGCGGCACCGCCTCGGCGAACGGGCGGCCGACGGGATCCTGCGCGGCGAGCTGTCGGGCCGCGGCATTGGCGTGGGTGACGATGCCTTCGCGCGCGCACACCAGCACCGCCTCGCCGGCCGAAGCGACGACGGCGGCGGCGATCCGCTCATAAAGCGCGGCCGGTGAAAGCGTGAGGACCGAAGCGGGAAGGTCGGTCGCCGCGTCCGCCGGGGGGCTCATCGGGCTTCGACCTCGGCGCGGGGCTGCCCCATGCTGCTTCCGGTCATGTCCCGCACATCTCGCCCGTCCTCCCGGATGCTGACCATCTGACGCTCGCACTCACCTGCCCTTCAGGCAAAGAAAGGGCGCGCGGCGGCAAAGTCAAAGGCTTATGAGGTCGCAGCGTCCATCTCGTGCCGCCACGGCGGGTTTGCGCCGGCCCGCGTCACCGAGATCGCGGCGGCCCGGGTGGCGAAGGACAGCGCTTCGCCGATGGCGGCGGAGGTCAGGGCGGCCAGCGCGGCGGGGTTCAGCGCGTCCTGCGCGGCGAGCGCGGCGAGGAAGCCGGCATTGAAGGTGTCCCCCGCTCCCACCGTGTCCGCCACCGTTACCGCCGGAGCGTTGGCCGAAACGTCGATGCCGGCGGCGAAGGCCCGCGCGCCCCTGGCGCCCAGGGTGATCAGCACGAGTTGCGGGCCCATCTCGCGGATGGCGCGCACCTGCGTCTCGAGATCGCCCGGCCCGGTGAGCCAGAACAGGTCCTCGTCGGACAGCTTCACCACATGGGCGAGGCCGAGGAGGTGCCGGATCCGGGCGCGATAGGTCGCCTCGTCGCGGATGAAGCCGGGCCGGATGTTGGGGTCCAGCATGATCAGCCGGCCCCGCCCGTCGCTCGCCACCCGCTCCGCCAGCGCCTCCATGGTGGCACCGACCGGCTCGTTCACCAGGCTGATGCCGCCGAAGAACAGCGCGCCCACCTCGGCCGGCACCTCGGGAATGTCGTCCTCGGCCAGCATCCGGCCGGCGGTGTTCTCGTCGAGGAAGAGATAGCGCGCCTGCCCGCCCACCAGCGTGACGAAGGCGAGCGTGCTCGGCCGCTCGGAGGGGCGGCAGAGCCGGGCGTCGACCCCTGCCTCGGTGAGCGCGGCGCGCAGCCGGTCGCCGAACAGGTCGGTCGACAGTCCGTACCAGAACAGCGTCGGCGCTCCCAGCCGGGCGGCCGCTATGGCGGTGTTGAACACCGCCCCGCCGGGCAGCGGCAGGAAGGCCTGCCCTTCCGGCGTCTCGCGCGGCACCATGTCGATCAGGGCCTCGCCCGCGCAGAGGATGGCCGGAGACGCGGTCGGAAGGCTGTCGGGCATGGCAGATCCTCGGGTAGCGGGCGGCCCGCGCAGATGTCCATGGCGCCGGCCGGCTGGCAAGGGGGCAAAGGGGAAACAAGAGGCGGACCGGGCCGCCGGATGGGGCCCGGACCGGCGGGTCAGCTCGCGAGATACTCCGTGATCACCGCGCGCGCCCCCCTGGCATAGAGCGCGTTCAGCGCTTCGGTGAAGGCGGAAACGACGTCGGGATTCTGCCCGAGATCGCCATAGACCTCGCTCATCGCCAGCCACGCCGCCGGATCGTCCTTCGCCGCCTTCGCCCGGGCGGTGAGCGCGTCCCAGTTCGGATCGTTCGGTGCGATCACGGCGCCGGAATCGGTGACCCCCGCGCAGTAGCGGGCCCAGAGCGCGGATTCGAGGATCAGCCCCTTCGGCACCACGCCGCGGGCGAGGTTGTCGCGGATCGACAGCACGATGAATTTCGGCTGCCGGTTCGAGCCGTCGAGGCAGAGCCGGCGCACCGTGTCGGCGACCTCCGGGTTGGAGAAGCGCTCGCGGATGATGGCGTAATAGGCGTTAAGGTCGGTGTCCGGTACCGGAGGCACGATCGGGATGATCTCCTCGCGCTCCACCTTGTCGAGGAAGGCGGAGACCAGCGGCTCGGCCATGTCCTCATGCACGAGGTCGATGTCCATCAGCCCGCCCGGATAGGCGATGATGGCGTGGCCGCCATTGAGGATGCGGATCTTCATCGTCTCATAGGCGTGGACATGCTCGGTGAAGATGACGCCCACCTTCTCCAGCGCCGGCCGCCCGGCGGGGAAATGATCCTCCAGCACCCACTGGCGGAACGGCTCGCAGGTCACCGGCACCGGATCGTCCAGGCCGAACGCCCTGGCCATGGCCCGCTCGCGCTCCCCGGTCGCGGGGGTGATGCGGTCGACCATGCCGTTCGGAAAGGCGACATTGGCCTCCACCCAGCTCGCGAGCTCTGGGTCGAACAGCTTCGCCAGCCCGACCACGACCTGCCGCGTGACATGGCCGTTGCCGGGAAGGTTGTCGCAGGACATGACGGTGAAGGCCGGGATGCCGGCGGCGCGGCGGGCCTTCAGCGCGGCGAGGATGGCGCCGAAGGCGGTGCCGGGCGCTTCGGGGTTGGCGGCATCGGCCCGGATCTCGGTGGCGGTGGCATCGAAGCGACCGGCCGAATCCATGAAATAGCCGCCCTCGGTCACCGTGAGGGAGACGATGCGGATCTCGGGGCGCGACAGGGCGGCGATCAGCGGGCCGTTGCCCGCCTCGACCGGCACGAAGTCGATCATCGACCCGACCCGGCGGGCGCGGCGGCCGGACGGGTCCAGCTCGATGACGGTGGAGAGATAGTCCTGCGCCTTGAGCGCCTCGCGCATCGCCGCATCCGGGGCGCGCACGCCGGCGCCGATGATCGCCCAGTCATGGCTCTCGCCGAGGGCGAACAGGTCGTCGAGATAGACCGCCTGATGGGCGCGGTGGAAATTGCCGAGCCCGATATGGACGATGCCGGGCGTCAGGGCGGCGCGGTCATAGGCGGGGAGCGTTGCGGCAGGCTCTGTCATCTTCATGCCATCCGGTTGACGCCGCCCGCACTCCTGCGGCGGGCGACGAAGTCTGTGCATCAGGGGCGCTGGGCCGGGCTCGGCCCGCGTCGCGCCGCGGAGTCTGCGCCACGCCCGCGAGGGACGCCGCGCCTCGCGGCGGAGGATCGGTGCGACGGGTGGTGCCCGTCTCTTGGGACCGTCGTGTCGGGCGGCGATCTCAGGCGGCGATCTCAGGCGGCGATCTCAGGCGGCTTGGCCGGCGCTGTCGAAGCGATGGAACTTGTCGGGCTGCGGGGTGAGGCGGATGGGATCGCCATGGTGCAGTGGCACCTCGCCGCCGGCACGGACGTTGATGGTGCCGACCCCTGCCACCTCCACCTTGAGAAAGGTGTCGGAGCCGAGATGCTCGCAGATGCCGACCGTGCCGCTCCACGGCCCGTCCGCGGTCACGTCGATATGCTCGGGGCGGATGCCCAGCGTGTGGGCGCCGTTCTTCGCCGCCTCCGCGCCCTCGACGAAGTTCATCTTCGGCGAGCCGATAAAGCCGGCGACGAAGAGGTTAGCCGGCGAACGGTAAAGATCCAGCGGCGAGCCCACCTGCTCGATGCGACCGGCATTCAGCACCACGATCTTGTCGGCCATGGTCATGGCTTCGACCTGATCGTGGGTCACATAGATCATGGTGGTCTTGAGCGACTGGTGCAGCTCGGAGATTTCCTGCCGCATCGAGACGCGCAGCGCCGCGTCGAGATTGGAGAGCGGCTCGTCGAACAGGAAGGCCGCCGGCTCGCGCACGATGGCCCGGCCGATGGCGACACGCTGGCGCTGGCCGCCGGAGAGCTGGCCCGGCCGACGCTCGAGATAGGGGGTGAGGTTCAGGATCTTCGCCGCCGCCTCGACCTTGCGCTGCTGCTCCGCCGCGGGAAGGCCCGCCATGCGCAGCGGGAAGGCGATGTTCTTGCGCACGCTCATATGCGGGTAGAGCGCATAGGACTGGAACACCATGGCGAGCCCGCGCTTGGCCGGCGGCAGGTCGGTGGCGTCGCGCCCGTCGATCGCGATGGTGCCGGAGGTCACGTCCTCCAGCCCGGCGATGAGCCGCAGCAGGGTGGACTTGCCGCAGCCGGAGGGGCCGACGAAGACCACGAACTCGCCATCGGCGATCGTCAGGTCGATGCCCTTGATGATCTCGACGCCGCCGAAGGATTTCATGACCTTGGAAAGGACGATCTCGCCCATTGGGTTCTTTCCTTACTTCACAGCGCCGAAGGTGAGGCCGCGCACGAGCTGCTTCTGGCTGAACCAGCCGAGGATCAGAATCGGGGCGATCGCCATGGTGCTCGCCGCCGAGAGCTTGGCGTAGAACAGCCCTTCCGGGCTGGAATAACTGGCGATGAAGGCCGTGAGCGGGGCCGCGTTGGCCGCCGTCAGGTTCAGGGTCCAGAAGCTCTCGTTCCAGGCGAGGATGATGTTGAGCAGCAGCGTCGAGGCGATGCCCGGCACCGCCATCGGGGTGAGCACGTAGAGGATCTCGGAGGAGAGCGTCGCGCCGTCCATCCGGGCGGCCTCGAGGATCTCGCCGGGGATCTCCTTGAAGTAGGTGTAGAGCATCCACACGATGATCGGCAGGTTCACCAGCGTCAGCACGATGATGAGGCCGGTGCGGGTATCGAGCAGGCCGCTGTCGCGCGCCAGCATGTAGATCGGCACCAGCACGCCGACCGCCGGCATCATCTTGGTGGAAAGCATCCACATCAGGAGGTCCTTGGTCCGCTTGCCGGGCACGAAGGCCATCGACCAGGCGGCTGGGATCGCGATGATGAGGCCGAGCAGCGTCGAGCCCAGCGCGATCGCCGAGGAATTGGCGAAGTGGACGAAATAGTCCGAACGCTCATTGACCGTCCGGTAGTTCTCGAAGGTCCAGTCGAAGAACAGGAAGGAGGGGTGCGGGTTCACCGCCTCCACCTCGGTCTTGAAGGAGGTCAGCACCGTCCAGAGGATCGGGAAGAAGATGACGAGCCCGATCCCCCAGGCGACGAGGGTGGTGACGGCCTTGCGGCCCTTGGTGGCCTCGCGCGCCATGTCACGTCTCCAGGTTCTTGCCGATCATCCGCATCAGGAAGATCGCGACGATGTTGGCGAGGATGACCGCGACGATGCCGCCCGCCGAGCCGAGCCCCACGTCGAATTGCAGCATGGACTGCACATAGACGAGGAAGGTGAGCGTGGTGGACGCGGTGCCGGGGCCGCCATTGGTGGTCACCAGGATCTCGGCGAAGACCGAGAGCAGGAAGATCGTCTGGATCAGCACCACCACGGTGATGGCGCGCATCAGATGCGGGATGGTGAGGTGCCAGAAGCGCCAGAACACCCCCGCTCCGTCCATCTCCGCCGCTTCCATCTGCTCCTGGTCGAGGCTCTGCATCGCGGTGAGCAGGATCAGCGTGGCGAAGGGCAGCCACTGCCAGGCCACGATGAGGATGATCGAGGCGAGCGGGGCGTCGGCGAAGAAGTCATAGGGCGGAAGGCCGAGGCCGCGGGCCATGGCCGCGAACAGGCCGTTCACCGGGTTCATCAGCATGTTCTTCCACACCAGCGCCGAGACGCTGGGCATGACGAGGAACGGTGCGATGACGAGGATGCGCACGATCCCCTGCCCCCACATCGGCTGGTCCAGCAGCACCGCCAGCGCGACCCCGCCCACCACGGTGATGACCAGCACGCCGATCACCAGCGTCAGCGTGTTGACCAGCGCCGGCCAGAAGGCGGGATCGGTGAAGAAGTAGTGGTAATTGTCGAACCCCGCCCATTCCTCGGTGCCCGGCATCAGCAGGTTGTAGCGCAGGAACGAGAAGTAGATGGTCATTGCCAAGGGCACGATCATCCACAGGAAGAGAAGCACGACCGCCGGGGACAGCATGAGCCGGCCTGCGGTGCGGGAGGCTTGCGTCGCCATGGGCAGTACCTTGGCTGGAGCCGGTCGCGAGAAACGCGCCGCGGACTGTACGACGGGCGGAAAAGCAGGTCACGCTGCGGGAGCGAAGAGGAGAGGGCCGTAAAATACGGCAGGCGCGAAGATATTCCGTCCGTATCCGCCAAGGCTCGCGGAGGTTACGGGTCCGGCCAGCCCTCTGCGCCGGGGTGGAAGGGCCGGCGGGAACAGGTCGGGCGTCCGGGCCGGCGGGTGCCGACCCGGACGAACGCGGATTACTTCGGATAGCCCGCGCGGGTCATCTCGCGGGTGGTCAGGGCCTGCGCGGCGGCAAGCGCCTGGTCGGCGGTCGCCTTGCCGGCGAGCGCGGCCGAGAACTGCTGGCCAACCGCGGTGCCGATCGCCTGGAATTCAGGGATCGCCACGAACTGCCCGCCCGTATAGGGCACCTCCTTCTCGGAGGGGTGCGCGGTGTTGGCGGACTGGATCGCGGTCAGCGTCATCTTGGCGAAGGGCGCGACCTTCAGATATTCCGGGTTCTGATAGAGCGAGACGCGGGTGCCGGGAGGCACATTGGCGATGCCGTCCTTCTCCGCGACCAGCTTCAGATAGTCCGGCGAGGTCGCCCAGGCGACGAAGGTCTTGGCCGCATCCGCCTTCTTGGACGAGGCGGGGATGGCGAGGTTCCACGACCACAGCCAGTTGCCATGGTTGCTGCCGCCGGCGCGGGTCGGGGTGGGTGCGAAGCCGACCTTGTCGGCGACCTTCGATTCCTTGGGGTCGGAGATGAAGGAGGCGGCGACGGTGGCGTCGATCCACATGCCGCACTTGCCGGTCTGGAACAGCGCGAGATTCTCGTTGAAGCCGTTCGAGGAGGCGCCGGGCGGGCCGTATTTGTTCATCAGCTCGAGATAGGTGGAGAGGGTCTTCTTCCACTCCGGCCCGTCGAACTGGGCCTTCCAGCCCTTGTCGAACCAGGCGCCGCCCATGGTGTTGTTCATGGCCGAGAGGAAGGCCATGTTCTCGCCCCAGCCGGCCTTGCCGCGCAGGCAGATCCCGTACACGCCGGCGGCCTTGTCGGTGATCTTGGAGGCGGCCTGCAGGATGAAGTCCCAATCGGGATTCTCGGGCATCTTGAGCCCGGCCTTCTCGAACAGGTCGGTGCGGTACATCAGCATCGAGCTCTCGGCGTAGAAGGGCGCCGCATAGAGCTTGCCGTCCACGGTGAGCGCGGTCGCCACCTGCGGCATCAGGTCGGCCTGGTTGTAGTCGGCGCCCAGATTGTCGAGCGGGAGGAGCCAGTTCTGCTTGGCCCAGATCGGCACCTCGTAATTGCCGATGGTCAGCACGTCGTACTGGCCGCCCTTGGAGGCGATGTCGGTGGTCACGCGCTGGCGCAGCACGTTCTCTTCCAGCGTCACCCAGTTGACCTTGATGTCGGGATGCTTGGCGTTGAAGTCGGGCATGAGGCGCTGCATGCGGATCATGTCGCCATTGTTCACCGTCGCCACGGTGATGGTCGTCTCGGCCGATGCGGCGCCGGTCAGCGCAAGCACGAGCGACGCGCCCACGAGGGTGCGGATCGTCACGGTCATCGATGTCCTCCCATATGGCGACTTGAGCAATTCATCGCCTTGCGGGCAAATATTCACGCTCCCCTTGAGCCCGTCAATCCCCCTGATGTGCTGCGATTGCGAGAGGACATGAGTGCAATCGCACAATTCGTCGCATGCCGGCTCGACCGACAACGCCGTTTCCCTTGCGAAGTTGCACGCGGCAATAACGGAATGGGACGAAAAAAGCCGACCGGTCAGGAGGCGAGGATGGCGCGCGCGGTCGGCTCGTCGGTGACGAGGCCGTTGATGATCCGCGCCCGCAGCGCCGCGCCCATCGCCACCACCTTCGACGTGCCCGCGGCGATGCCGATCACCGGCTTGTCCGGGCTGGTCGGCGGAGCGTGCATGCCGCCGAGCCGGCGATTGATGGTGAGTTCGAGATAGCGTCCTTCGCCATCGAAGATGCGCCCCGCGACCTCGCCCACCGCGCCGGCTTCCTGAACCTCGTGCAGCTCGGCGGGCTTCAGGAAGCCGTCCTTCAGCAGCGGGGCGTCGTCGCTCATCTGGCCGACGCCGACGAAGGTGACGTCCGCCGTGCGGGCGAGTTCGCGCACCTTGCGCACCGGGCCGAGCGACTGGAACGTCGCGTTCTCCTCCGCCGTGTCGGAGATGACCGGCACCGGCATCGGGTAATGCGGGGCATGCACCTTCTCGGCGAGCCGCATGATGACGTCGAAATAGGAGGCCGAGCCATCGGGCGCGATGTTGCCGATCAGCGAGACCAGCCGGTGCTGCGGCGCCTCGACCGCGCTCAGGGCCTCAACCATTCCCCGCATGGCCCGCCCGGTGCCGAGCGCGATGACGAGGGGCTTCGGCTCGCGCAGCACGCGCTCCATCTCCGCCGCCGCCGCAGGAGCGATGGCGCGCACGGGATCGCGGTCGGCACCGAGGCCCGGCACCACCCGGCAGCGCACCAGCCCGAAGCGCTCGCGCAGCGCGGCCTCCAGCTCCTGCGAGCTGGCGAGATGGTGGTTGAGCCGCACATGGATGAGACCGAGGGCCACGGCGCGGCTGACGAGGCGCTGCGCCCGCTGGCGCGACACACCCATCTCGGTCGCGATCTGGTCCTGCGTCAGGCCGCCGACATAATAGAGCCACGCCGCGCGGGCGGCCTGGTCGTCCGTGGATGCCTCGATCTCGGGGCCGGCGCTCATGCCGGATCCGCCACGGGGTGGGTCACGCTCGTTTCCTCCTGGAACAGGCCGGGCAACTGCGCCCGGAACGCTTTGAAGCTTGCGACACTGCGATGCGGAGCCGCAGGTTCCGCCATTGTGGCCGGCATGTATGCCATATGGGAACCGCCGGTGAAGTGCCAGACCCGCATGCCCGCGCGCCGTCCCGCCTCGACGCCCGCCGCGCTGTCCTCGACCACGAGGCACGCGGCCGGGTCCACGCCCATCCGTGCCGCGGCATGCAGGAAGAGGTCGGGCGCCGGCTTGCCGCGCGCGACCTCGCTGGAGGTGAAGGAGCGCCCGGCGAAAAGCGGGGCCAGCCCGGAAATGGCCAGCGAACGCGCGAGCCGCGCCGGGCTCGACGAGGTGGCGAGGCAAAAGGGCACGGCCAGCGCCGCCACCGTTTCCGCCGCACCTTCCATCACCTCGAGCTCGGCCTCGAAAGCGGCGAGCAGGCGGGTGCGGTAGGCCTCCTCGAATCCCGGCGGCAGGGTGACGGCGAAGCGTGCGGCCACGTCGGACAGGATTACGGGGAAGGCCCGGCCGATGAAATGGCGCGCCACGAAGGGCAGGTCCACCACGACCCCATGGCCGGCCAGCTCCGCGATCAGCGCGCGCGCGCTGATGACCTCGCTGTCGATCAGCACGCCGTCGCAGTCGAAGATGACAAGAGCGGGGTGGAAGGGCTCGCCGGACATGCCAGCGGTCTAACCCCGGCTCGCCGCCCCGTCCAGTGCGACGCGTCGCGAGCCCGGCGTGCGCCGCGCCGCCATCCCCGCGTGCCGTCAGCCCGGCGTGCCGTTCTTCACCGCGCTGTGGTAGGCGGCGCGAATGCGGGCGATATCGACGCTCGGCTTGGGCGGCTCCAGCTTCATGCCGACCAGTGCCTGCTCGATGATCTCCGACACGGCGAGGTTGCGGAACCACTTGTGGTTCGAGGGGATGACGTACCACGGGGCGATGTCGGTGGAGCATTTCTCCAGCATCGCCTCATAGGCGTCCATATAGTCGCCCCACCGCTCGCGCTCGGTATAGTCCGACTCGCTGATCTTCCACTGCCGGGTCGGATCGTCCAGCCGGTCGCGGAACCGCTCCAGCTGCTCTTCCGGCGAAATATAGAGGAAGAACTTAAGGATGGTGACGCCGGCGGCGGCGAGAGTCTCCTCGAAGGCGTTGATCTGCTCATAGCGGGCGGACCACACCTTCTTCGGCACCAGATTGTGCACGCGGGCGACCAGCACGTCCTCGTAATGCGAACGGTTGAACACCGCGACCTGCCCGAGACCGGGGGTGAAGGCATGCACCCGCCACAGGAAATCGTGAGAGCGCTCCTCCTCGGTGGGAACCTTGAAGCTCTTCACATAGGTGCCCTGCGGGTTCATCGCCCCCATCACCCGCCAGCAGATGCCGTCCTTGCCGGCGGCGTCGATGCCCTGCAGCACGATGAGCAAAGCATGGCGGCGGTCGGCATAGAGCAGCTGCTGCAGGTCGGCGAGCCGCTTGCCGTTGCGCGCCAGTTCCTCCTTCGCCTCGTCGTCGGAGGTGAATGCGCCATGCCAGCCCGGATCGATCTTCTTGAGCTTCACCTTCGATCCCGGCTTGATCATCAGCTTCTGGCGCAAATCCATCGGGCACCTCCTGCCGCAGCCGCGAGGATCGCGGCACCTGCGGACCTGACGGGCAGGCTGCAACAGGCGGCTGCCCCTTGCAACGCCGCCCATGAACGTGCCCCGATCTGTGCATGTTCCCTCCGCCCTCGCGGAAAGGATCGGCATGCGCCGCGTTGTCGGGGCGATGTCGTCGTCCTGTCATGAAGGCGAAGGACATCTCGCAGCCACTTCAGAGCCGGGGGACCCAGATGGATTATTTTCGCCGCTTCACCTTCCTGTTCGCCACCCCGGCCTTCGATTCCGCCGATCTGGAGGGCGCGCGCTACGGGCAGATCGTGTCCGAGATCGAGCGTTCGGGCTTCGAGGTGGTGCATGCCCGCAATCTCGAGGATGCCGAGATCGCGGTGCAGACCGACGCCGCCATCGGCTGCATGATGGTGGACTGGGGCAAGAAGGGACTTGAGGGCAAGACCTCCGCCCTCATCAACCTGATGCGCCGGCGCGGGCTCGACTTCCCCATCATCCTGCTGATCCGCCGCAAGCGGCTGGAGGACGTGCCGGTCGAGGTGCTCGATTTCATAGACGGCTATGTGTTCCTCGCCGAGGAGACGCCCACCTTCATCGCCCGCAACCTCATCAGCCGGCTGAAGCAATATGCCGAGACGCTGAAGACGCCGTTCTTCGGCGCGCTGGTGGACTACGCGGAGGAAGGCAACCAGCTCTGGACCTGCCCCGGTCACAATGGCGGGGTGTTCTATTCGCGCAGCCCGATCGGCCGGGTGTTCATGGAGCATCTGGGCGAGGCGGTGTTCCGCGACGACCTCGACAATTCCGTGCTCGACCTCGGCGACCTGCTGACCCACGAAGGCCCGGCGCTGGCCGCGCAGAAGGAGGCGGCCAAGATCTTCGGCGCGGAGAAGACCTATTTCGTGCTGAACGGCACCTCCACCTCCAACAAGGTGGCGCTGGGCGCGCTCGTCACCGACGGCGACCTCGTGCTGTTCGACCGCAACAACCACAAGGCGGCCCATCACGGCGCGCTGCTGATCTCCGGCGGCATCCCGGTCTATGTGCCCACGCAGCGCAACGCCCACGGCCTGATAGGGCCGATGGACTTCGCCGCGCTGGACGAGACCGCGCTGCGCGAGGCCATCCGTACCCATCCGCTGGTGACCGATCCCGAGGCCTGGAAGAAGCCCCGCCCCTTCCGCGTCGCGGTGGTTGAGCAGTGCACCTATGACGGCACCATCCACAATGCCGAGATGATCCTGGAGCGGATCGGGCACCTCGCCGACTACATCCTGTTCGATGAGGCCTGGGCCGGCTTCATGAAGTTCCACCCGCTCTATGCCCGGCGCTTCGCCATGGGATTGAAGGCGCTCGGGCCGGATTCGCCGGGCATCATCGCCACCCAGTCCACCCACAAGCAGCTCGCAAGCTTCAGCCAGGCCTCGCAGATTCACATGAAGGATCGCCACATCAAGGGCCAGAAGCGCCGCGTGGAGCACCGGCGCTTCAACGAGAGCTTCATGCAGCACGCCTCGACCTCGCCCTTCTATCCGCTCTTCGCCTCGCTGGATGTCGGGGCGCAGATGATGAAGGGCCGCTCCGGCGAGGTGCTGTGGGACGACACCATCCGGCTCGGCATCGAATTGCGGAAGAAGATCCGCGCCGTGCGCCGCGAATTCGAGGAGAAGGAGCAGCGGCCCGAGCGGCGCTGGTTCTTCGAGCCCTTCGTGCCCGACCGGGTGGCGATCCCGGACGCCGCGCGCCCCGGCGGCGCCCATGAGGTGGCGTGGGAGAACGTCGCGACCGATCTTCTGGCCAGCGATCCCGCCTTCTGGGAGCTGACGCCCGGCGCGGCGTGGCACGGTTTCAAGGATATGGCGCCCGGCTTCGCCATGACCGACCCCAACAAGCTGACCCTGCTGACCCCCGGCTTCGACCGCGCCACCGGCGCCTATGCCGAGCACGGCGTCCCTGCGCCGGTGGTGGCTCAATATCTGCGCGAGAATCGCATCGTGGCGGAGAAGAACGACCTCAACTCGCTGCTCTTCCTGCTCACACCGGGCGTCGAGGCCTCCAAGGCGGGCACGCTCATCTCGGGCCTCGTCGCCTTCAAGAAGCTGCATGACGACAATGCGCTGCTGGAGGAGGTGATCCCGGAATTCGTCCGCCGCCGGCCGGCCCGCTATGCCGGAATACGCCTGCGCGACCTGTGCGGGCAGATGCATCGCTTCTTCCGCGACGCCGATGTCAGCGCCCTGCAGGCCCGCCAGTTCGGCGCCGCGCACCTGCCGGAGATCGCGATGTCGCCGCACGACGCCGCCCGCGCACTGGTGCGCAACGACGTGGACTACCTGCCGATCGGGGAGATCGCCGGGCGCATCGCGACCACGCCCTTCGTGGTCTACCCGCCGGGCATCGCGACCGTGGTGCCGGGCGAGCGGCTGACCGAACGGGCGAAGCCGATGATCGACTATCTGCGCATGTTCGAGGCCTGCTTCAACACCTTCCCCGGCTTCGATGTCGAGATCCAGGGCGTCTATCGCGAGACCGACGTGGCGGGACGGGTGCGGCTCTACACCTATGTGGTGGCTGAACCGGCGGTCTGAGGCCGCCGGTCTCGCCGCCTTTTGCCGGCCGGACGGGTATCGGCGCGGCATGAAGATGCTTTAGGATTCGCCCATGGAGCAGCCCCACGCCCGCACCGGCCACGACCCCGGCGCCATCGTCATCCGCCCGACCCGCGACAGCGACGTCGACGCCATGCTCGCCATCTATCGCCGCCACATCAATCGCGGCGTGGAAGCGGGGATGGAGGACGGCAGCCCGGAGCCGGACGATCTGCGCGACCGGCGCAAGAACCTGAAGAACCGTCGCTTTCCCCACCTCGCCGCGACGGTGGACGGGGTGGTGGTCGGCTATGCCTATGTCGTGCTGTTCCGCAAGCGGCCGGCCTATCGCTACACGGTCAAGCACTCGATCTACGTGCATCACGACCATGTCGGGCGCGGGGTGGGCAGCCGCCTGATCGGCGAGCTCATCGACGCCTGCGCCGCCACCGGCTTCCGGCAGATGATCGGCTATATCGACGCCGACAACGCCGCCTCGCTCGGCCTGCACGAGCGCTTCGGCTTCCAGCGCGTGGGCTATCTGCCGGGCGTCGCCTATCGCTATGGCCGCTGGGCCGACAGCGTGATGGTGCAGCGCTCGCTGGGCGCAGGAAGCGGCGCGCCGCCGCCGCCTTTGCCGCTCTCGACCCGCTAGAGCCATTCATCGTTTAACGGGCTCGATGAACGGCTCTAACATACTGACTGGTCGCATTTTCTTCACGCGAACCGGTATCCGCTTCGCTCGAAAATGCTCTGGAGCCGTTTCCGATCAGGCGGAATCATCCGACCGGCGGGACCGTGTGGCGGATTCAGACATAACGGGCGCTTCCCGCCTCCGCTCCGACGACACCGGCGCCATGCTTTCGAACACGCCGTCGCGCCGTAGCAGCCCATGGAACAGCCCGGCGGCGAGGTGCAGCAGGATCAGCGCGAAGAAGCAGAAGGCCAGCGCGGCATGGGCCTTCCACAGCGCCGCGTGCATCGCGCCGTTCGCCGGCAGGATGGGGGGTAGCTGGACGCCCCCCAACAGCAGCACCGGATTGCCGGCGCTCGATACCATCGCCCAGCCGATCAGCGGCATCATGATCATCAGCCCGTAGAGGGCGACATGCGAGAGCTTCGCCGCGATCTTCATCGGCCGCGGCAGGTCGACCGGAAGCGGCGGGGTGCCGCGAGCGGCGCGCACCGCCAGCCGCAGCACCGCCAGCACCAGTATGGCGATGCCGAGCGTCCTGTGGGTGGTCAGCAGCGGCACATAGGCCGGCGAGACGGTGGACACCATGCCGACGCCGATGAACAGCATGGCGATGACGGCCACCGCCATCAGCCAGTGCAGGCTGCGCTGGAGCCGGCTGAACCGCGCCGGGCGCGGGGCACGCGAACGATCGCGGAGAGTGTCGCTCATGGTCGGGGCGCTCCCGTCGCCCCGGCTTCGCGGGGATAGTCCTTCCATTCCGAGGTGCGCAGGTTGAAGGAGCGCGCATAGGCGGCCGAGCGCGCGGCAGGGAATGGGTCGTCGGACAGCGAGATGCCCGCGGGAAGGATGGTGGGATCGAAATTGATGTCGCGGCACGGTCCGTCCGGCTCGGGCTGGATCCGCTCGACGGTCAGGGTCCCGGCCTCCACCCTGCGCCGGTCCTCCGGCCACGGCCGGCTGGGATCGGCGGTCGGGTCGCCCGGCTCGGCGAGGGTCAGCACCAGCGTCCAGCGCTGCGGCCCCTGCGCGACCCGCTTGGTGATCTCCTCGGCGAGATGGTTCGGCCCGAGCCCGGCGAAATCCGCCGCGCTCATCGGTTCCGGCGGCGCCTCCGGCCGGAACGACCAGCGCACCGCCTGCTGCCGGCCGGCGGCATCGGTCAGCAGGAAGGAATTGAGACTGTTGAAGGCGGTTCCGGCATAGCTGGCGGGGTACGGCGCGCTTCCCGCCCAGCCGGCGAAGGCCGGGAATTCGGGATGGCCGGCGATGAAGCTCTTCATCGCGTCCGGATCCTTGCTGCCAGCCGCCTGAAGCAATCCGTAGAAGGCCTGCGGGGTCGCGACGGGGAAGACCGGCGCATCGATCATGGCCGAACGCCATTGCCGCCGGTCCGGCGTGGTGATCTGGAGCCCGAGGCCGCGCACCCGCACCGTTCCGTCCGCCGCCTGCGGATCGGGCGTGCCGAGATTGAAGCGGCCGATGACGGGATAGTCGCCCGCGGCAAAGACCCGGGCCTGCGACAGCGATGCAGCCGCCCCGCTGGCCCGGAAGGTGCCGGTGAAGCAGATGCCCTTGGCGTGGTTGCGCCTGTGCCCGGGAATCGCGCCGCCCGACGGCGCCAGCCCGGCGAGCAGCTTCTCCGGCGTCAGTCGACCGGGCGACAGGAACCCGCCGGTATAGGAGAACGCCGCGACAGAACCCGCGACGATGCCCGCGATGAGGATGAGCGATCCTATGGCGCCGCGCGGCACCGGCTGACGAGCCATGGAGCCTCCCCTCGTACCGTGCTCCCGGACGAACGGGCCGGGCGGCTACAGGATGATCCAGGAGAGCCGAACTGTCGTGGCCTCTTTCGAATAGGTCTGCATGCGGGCAAGCGGCGGGCCCGGAAGCGGAGAGCGCGGAGGTCCTTCCCGATTCCGGGGATCTGCGGCTCCCTGCCGCCCGCCTTCCCGTTCCCGGCTCAGCGGATGACCGGCATGTCGCGGGGCGCCCGTGAGGTCAGAAGGCGCGGCCCGTCGCCGGTCACGACGATGTTCTCCTCATGCACGATCATCTTGCCGGGAGCGTATTCCATGCCGGGCTCGATGGTGAGAACCATGTTCTCGACGATGATCGTGCCGTCGCCCGGGCGATGCGAGGGCGGCTCGGTGAGTTGCAGCCCGAGGCCGTGGCCGAGCCGGCCGACATTGTTGCCGATGGCACCGGCCTCTTCGAGATACGCATTCATCGTGCGCCACACCTCGTCCGTCGTCGCGCCCGGCACGGCGGCGGCGATGCCCGCCTCGGTGGCGAGCCAGAGCGCCTCATGCACCCGCGCCGCCTCGCTCGACAGGGTGCCGATCGCGTAATTGCGGTCGAAGTCGCAGAAATAGCCGTCGAAGGTCGAGCCGGTGTCGATGAAGAGGATGTCGCCCTCCTCGAGAATCCGGTCGCCGGGTCCGCACACGATCTGGTCCACCCCGCCGGGACCGGAGATGGCCGGCATGAAGGGCGTGGAATCCGCACCGCGGCGGGCGATGTCGATGCGCAGCTTGCGCACCGCCTCGCGCTCGCTCTCGCAGACGGAGATGGCGGCGGGCAGCGCCTCATAGGCGTCGCTGGCGATCGCGCAGATATGGGCGATGTGGGCGATCTCGGCGTCCGTCTTGACCAGCCGCATCTCCCAGATCGCCGGCGAGCCGTCCACGATTTCGCGGGACAGGGTGTCGCGCAGGGTGAGAAAGTCGGTCACCGGCATACGCAGGCTCATCTCCCGGCCAAGCTCGGCGCCGATGCGCCCGAACCGGGCGGGAATGGCCTCCAGCGTCGCGCGCAGCAGCGAGATGCCGTCATCCGAAGGGACCGGGGCCGGCCAGCTGCGGACATCGTCCAGCCAGGTGCGCGCCATTTCCGGCGCACCGATCTCGGGCACCACCGCGATCGGCTTGCCCTGCGCCGGCACCACGACGAACCACGGGCGGGTCGGGCTCTCCCAGAATTGGGAATCGAACCCGGTGAAGTAGCGGACATTCGGCGGCGAGGTAACGAACACCGCATCGAGCCAGTGCGCATGGAGGATGCGCTGCGCCCGCGCGAGGCGGTGCTCGAACTCGGCCGGCGTGAAGCCGCGCTGCGGGACGGCGCCTCCGGTCAAAGAAAGGGCACGCATCGGGGGAAAGGTCTGGACCGCCACGCGGGGGCTCTCCTTGCCAACAGGGTACGCCCGGCCACCCCTCCCCGTTCGCCCGCGGGCGCAAACGAAACGGCGGCGAAACCGGCTCTCGTGCTGAGAGATTATTTCGCCGCCGCGCTTATGTCCGCTCATGTTCCGACCATGCGGCGCACGGAAATCTCGCGCCGAGGCCGCCAGTCGAGCGAAGCGCTCGGCAGCTCCTTATGCCGAGAGCCGCCTGGCGTGCCAGGCGAGGTGGTCGGCCATGAAGGTCGAGATGAAGTAGTAGGAGTGGTCGTAGCCTTCGCGCATGTTGAGCGTGAGGGGGATGCCGGCGCGGGCGCAGGCCGCCTCCAGCAGTTCCGGGCGCAGGCCGGTGGTGAGGAACGGGTCGGCCGTGCCCTGATCCACCAGGAATTCCGGGAAGCGCCTGCCATCCGCCATCAGCGCCACCGCGTCATAGGCACGCCAGCTCGCCGGATCGGCGCCGAGGTATTTTTCGAGCGCGGGACGCGACCAGTCGGCGGTGGAGGGCTCGACGATAGGCGCGAAGGCGGAGCAGCTTCTGAAACGGCCCGGATTCTTCAGCGCCATGGTGAGCGCGCCGTGTCCACCCATGGAATGGCCGAAGATGCCCTGCCGGGTCATATCGGCCGGGAATTCGGCGGCGATCAGCCCGGTCAGTTCGTCGAGGATGTAGGACGACATCCGGTAATTGGCCGCATAGGGCGCCTCGGTGGCGTCGAGATAGAAACCCGCGCCCGAGCCGAACTGCCAGTTGTCCGTCTCGTCCGGCACCCCCTCGCCGCGCGGGCTGGTGTCCGGGCACACAATGATGACGCCATGCTCGGCCGCCGCCGCCCGGTACTCGCCCTTCTCCATGACATTGGCATGGGTGCAGGTGAGGCCGGACAGATACCACACGACCGGCACCGGCCCCGCTTCCGCCTGCGGCGGCACGAAGACGGCAAAGGTCATGGCGGTGCCGGTGGCGGCGGAGTCGTGCCTATACACGCCCTGCACGCCGCCATGGGACTTGGCCTTGGAGACGGTTTCCATCGCGCTTGCCCTCAGTAGATCACGACCGAGCGGATCGACTTGCCCTCGTGCATCAGGTCGAAGGCGGTGTTGATCTGGTCGAGTGGCATGGTGTGGGTGATCAGGTCGTCGATGTTGATCTTGCCCTCCATGTACCAGTCCACGATCTTCGGCACGTCGGTGCGCCCGCGCGCGCCGCCGAACGCGCTGCCCCGCCAGTTGCGGCCGGTGACGAGCTGGAACGGGCGGGTGGAGATTTCCGCCCCCGCCGGCGCCACGCCGATGACGATGGAGGTGCCCCAGCCGCGGTGGCAGGCTTCCAGCGCCTGGCGCATCACGTTCACATTGCCAGTGCAGTCGAAGGTGAAGTCGGCGCCGCCATCGGTGAGGTCCTGGATCGCCTGCACCACCTTGTCGTTGCCGACATCCTTGGGGTTGATGAAGTCGGTCATGCCGAACTTCCTCGCCATCTCGACCTTGGCCGGGTTGATGTCGACGCCGATGATCCGATCCGCGCCCACCATGCGGGCACCCTGGATCACGTTGAGGCCGATGCCGCCGAGACCGAACACCACGACATTCGCGCCGGGCCAGACCTTGCCGGTATAGACCACCGCGCCGATGCCGGTGGTGACGCCGCAGCCGATGTAGCAAATCTTGTCGAAGGGCGCGTCCTCGCGGACCTTGGCGAGCGCGATCTCCGGCAGCACGGTGAAGTTGGAGAAGGTCGAGCAGCCCATATAGTGGAAGATCTCCGAGCTTTTCCCACCGATTGCATCGCAGGAGAAGCGGGAGGTGTGGTCCGGCATCAGGCCCTGGCCCTGGGTGGCGCGGATCGAGGTGCACAGGTTCGAGCGCTGCGAGAGGCAGGTCTTGCAGTTGCGACATTCCGGCGTGTAGAGCGGAATGACGTGGTCGCCGACCTTCAGCGAGGTGACGCCGGCGCCGACCTCGCGCACGATGCCCGCGCCCTCATGGCCGAGAATCGCCGGGAACTTGCCCTCCGAATCCAGCCCTTCCAGCGTATAGGCGTCGGTGTGGCACACGCCGGTTGCCATGATCTCGACCAGCACCTCGCCGGGCTTCGGCCCGCCGATCTCGATAGTCTCGATGGTGAGCGGCTTCTTCGCCTCCCAGGCGACGGCAGCGCGGGACTTCATGTCGGTTCTCTCCAGAAAGGGGCAGGATCGGCGGCTATTTCAGATAGGTGCGCAGGATCCTGACGAGTTCGTCCATCTCTTCGGCGGGCGGCACGGTGAAGGCGGGTGTGGCGGTGGCGGCGCTGTCGCTGACGGGCGGCGGACCGAAGGTGTCGCGCAGATGGCTCTCCAGCACCTCGGCCATGAGGCCGCCAGCGGCACCGCGCAGGGCCGCGATCTGCTGTAGCAGAACCGAGCAGGCCGCCCCCGCCTCGATCGCGCGCTCGAGGCCCTCGGCCTGGCCCTTGATGCGGCGAAGGCGCGCCAGAGCGCGCTTCTTGTCATCCGGGGAATGCGGCACGGAACCCTCCGGGCAGCGGCGATCCTATACTCATGGGAGTACCTGATATACTGCCGGGGGTATATGCGCAAGGGCGCGGCAAGGCCTGCGGCAGCATGCCCCGCTGCCGCGACACAAGCGAGACCACGGGCCCTTCAGGCGAAGCGGCGGGCGCCCGCGACGCAGACCACCACGAGCCCGGTCACCGCGACCATCGGCCAGGCAATCGGCTCGCCGAGAAGCAGCGCCGCCAGGGCGAGGCCGAAGAACGGCTGCAGCAGCTGGAGCTGCCCCACGCCGGCGATGCCCCCGCGGGCAAGGCCGCGATACCAGAACACGAAGCCGACCAGCATGGAGAACACCGAGACATAGCCGAGGCCCAGCCACGCCGGCATGCCGATGCCGGTCCATCCTGCGGGGTGAGTCGCCAGCGCCAGCACCGCCATGACCGGCAGAGCCACCACCAGTGCCCAGGAAATGACCTGCCAGCCGCCGAGCCGGCGCGAGAGCTTCGCTCCTTCCGCATAGCCGAGCCCGCACACCAGGATCGCCGCGAGCATCGGCAGGTCGCCGGAGAGCGAGGCGCCCGCGCTGTTCGCCAGCGCGAAGCCGGCCACCGCGCCCGCTCCCACCAGCGAGAACAGCCAGAAGGCCGGCTTCGGCCGTTCCCCGCCGCGCAGCACGCCGAACAGCGCTGTCGCCAGCGGCAGCAGGCCGATGAACACCACCGAATGGGCCGCCGTGATGTGCTGGAGGGCAAAGGCGGTGAGCAGCGGGAAGCCGATCACCACGCCGAAGGCGACGATGACGAGCGAGGGCAGGTCCGAGGTCGCCGGCCGGCGCTGGCGCAGCAGGACAAGCAGCGCCGCGCCGATCAGCCCGGCGATGACGGCACGGGCCGAGGTGAGGAAGAGGGGCGAGAAGCCGCCCACCGCGAGCCGTGTCGCCGGCAGCGAGCCGCTGAAGATCACCACGCCGAGCAGCCCGCTGCCCCAGCCATCCATTCCCTCGCGCATGACATTCCTCCTGACGCAGCACCCGCGATAGCGCGGCTTGCGCGCAAGCGACAGAAACGCTTCCATACGGTTGGGCCAAACAGTATGGGCCTGATGACCCATACAGTTTCGAAAAACATCAACGCCGGAGAACGGGGCGCAGCCATGACGGAACGCGCGAGCGACGATGCCTTCCCGGCGCCGCCAATGCCGGGCGAAGGTGAACACGCATCCGCGCCGCCCGCGGCAACCCGCACCGAGGCCGTGATGGCGGTCATCCGCCGGCGGGTTGCGAG
Source organism: Ancylobacter crimeensis (assembly GCF_023016805.1). Taxonomy (GTDB): domain Bacteria; phylum Pseudomonadota; class Alphaproteobacteria; order Rhizobiales; family Xanthobacteraceae; genus Ancylobacter; species Ancylobacter crimeensis. The sequence continues at coordinate 138,596 of NZ_JALKCH010000002.1, read as the reverse complement.
CCGCGGCCTCGCGGCGGGCGAGAAGCTGCCTTCGATCCGCGCGCTCGCGCGGCAGATGCAGGTGTCGCCCTCCACGGTGGTGGAGGCCTATGACCGGCTGGTGGCGGAAGGGCTGGTGCGCGCCCGCCCCGGCTCCGGCTTCTATGTCGCCGGCTTCGCCCCGGCGGCGCTGCATGCCGAGCCGGCCCCGCCGCGCGACCGCGCCATCGACCCCTTCTGGGTATCGCGCCAGTCGCTCGACGCCGCGCCCGGCACGCTTCGGCCCGGCTGCGGCTGGCTGCCGCCGGACTGGATGCCGGCGCCGGTGATCCGCCGCGCCCTGCGCACGCTGGCGCGGGCCGAGCCCGGTGTGCTGGCCGACTACGGCGCAACGCGGGGGTCGCCGGCGTTGCGCGCCCTCATCGCCCGGCGCAGCGTGGCGGATGGGATCGAGATCGGCGCCGAGCAGGTGCTGCTCACCTCCTCGGGCACGCAGGCGGTCGACCTGGTCTGCCGGCTGCTGCTTGAGCCGGGCGACACGGTGCTGGTCGACGATCCCTGCTACTTCAACTTCCTCGCGACGCTGCGCACCCACCGGATGCAGCTCGTCAGCGTGCCCTACAGCCCGACCGGACCGGACCTCGACGCCTTTGCCGAGGCGCTCGCCCGCCACCGGCCACGGCTCTATCTGACCAATACCGCGCTCCACAACCCGACCGGCGCGACGCTCGCGCCCGCCGTCGCGCACCGCCTGCTATCTCTGGCGGCCGCGCATCACCTGACCATCGTGGAGGATGAAATCTTCGCCGATTTCGAGCCGGATCCTACCCCGCGCCTCGCCGCGCTGGACGGGCTGGCGCGGGTGATCCGTATCGGCAGCTTTTCGAAGACGCTCTCGGCCTCGATCCGCTGCGGCTATGTCGTGGCGCGACCCGACATCGTCGAGCGCCTGATCGACCTGCAGGTGGCGACCCAGTTCGGCGGACCGGGTCCGATGGCCGCGGAGATCGTTGCCACCACGCTCGCCGATGGTTGCTATCGCCGGCACCTCGCCGAATTGCGCACGCGGCTGGCCCGTCAGCGGCAGGACGTCGCCGCAAGGCTTGGAACGCTCGGCATCGTGCCATGGACGGTGCCGCGCGGCGGCTTCTATCTGTGGTGTCGCCTGCCGGGGCAGCGGGACGCCGCCGACGTGGCGCGGGCCGCCTTGCGGGAGGGCGTGGTGCTGGCGCCCGGCAATGTGTTCAGCCTGGCGCAGTCGGCCACTGGCCTGATGCGCTTCAACGTGGCGCAGATGAACGATGCGGCGTTCCGCGTGCTGCGGAACGCCCTCGATGGATAAAGCGCCCTCGCGGCCCTCACGCCGCGGCGGTTTCCTTGCGTCGGGCCGGGATGCCTCCCGCTCCCGCCGGCGGCTCGAGCCGGGCGTGTGCCAGCGCGATCGGCCGCAGGCGTGCCATGACCGGCTCGGGTGACGGACTCGCCCGCCCGGCCTTGGTGTCGACATGAAGCATCATCTGTTCCGCGGTCGCGATCTCGCGGCGCTCCGGGCCGGCGAACAACCGGTAGAAGACATGCAGACGCTTGTCGTCCACGGCGATGATCTGGCAGGTGGAGCGCAGTTCCTCGCCAAGCTTGCCTTCGTCGAGATGCCGCAGATGCGTCTCGACCGTATAGTAGCTATGGCCGGCCTGGACATAAGCGATGTCCACCCCGATGAGGCGCAGCAGCGCGTCGGTGGTGTCGCCGAACACCTGCAGATAGCGGTGCTCCGTCATGTGCCCGTTATAGTCGACCCAGGCCGGTGAAACCCTCGTTTCCACCAACTCCAGCGGCGCGGTGATGTCGAGCGCCGGCGCCGGCGCGACCTGCGCGGCAAGGCGCGCCTCGAAGTCGCCGAGCAGCTTGCCTGCACCCCAGCCCCTGTCGCCATGCCCGGTCTTGAGCGCCTGCAGGATGCCGACGAGATTCTCGTCGCGGATGCGCTCCAGCTCGCGGATGGAGAGGCCCGCCGCCTGTTCATCGGACTGGGCGCCAATCTTCTCGACCAGGGCGTCGTCGAGGTCGACCACATCGGTCAGCTTCGTCCACGGCCATTGCAGGCAGGGCCCGAACTGGGCGAGGAAATGGCGCATCCCGGCCTCGCCGCCGGCGATGCGATAGGTCTGGAACAGGCCCATCTGCGCCCAGCGCAGGCCGAAGGAATAGCGGATCACGTCATCGAGCGTCTCGACGTCGCAAATGTCGTCCTTGATGAGCCACAGCGCCTCGCGCCACAGCGCCTCCAGCAGCCGGTCGCCGACAAAGGCCTCGATCTCGCGAGCGATCACGACCCCTTTCATGCCGATCGCATCGAGCACCGCCTTGGCCCGCGCAATGGTGGCCGGCGCGGTCGCCCTGCCGCCGACGATCTCGACCAGCGGGAGCAGATAGACCGGGTTGTAGGGATGGGCGACGAAGAGGCGCTCCGGGTGAGTGAGCGTCGTCTGCAGCTCGGAGGGCAGCAGGCCCGAGGTGGAGGAACCGATCAGGGCCTGCGCCGGACAGGTCGCGTCGATCTCCCCGAGCACGCGCTGCTTGAGATCGAGGCGCTCCGGCACGCTCTCCTGCACCCACTCGGCATCCCGCACCGCTTCTTCCAGCGTCGCGCAGAAGGTGAGCCGGCCGCGCGGGGGCAGCGGCACGCTGGTGAGCAGGCCATAGGCACGCTCCGCATTGGCCAGCACCTCGCCGACGATGCGCTGGGCATCCGGGTGCGGATCGAAGACCTTCACATCGATGCCGGCGAGCAGGAAGCGTGCGATCCAGCCGCCGCCGATGACGCCGCCGCCGATGCAGGCGGCCCGCGTGATCGGGGCGAAGGCCGTGGTCGAAGCGGTCGTGTGGGTCATGGCGTCGGATGTCCCGTTCGTTGTTCCGTTCATGGCCCCGCTCCTCAACGCTTCACCAGCTTCAGCTTCTCGCGGACCTCGGCCGGGCCGATGATGCGCGCACCCATGTTCGTCACCACGGTCGCGGCCTTCTCGACGAGCTGGGCGTTGGTCGCGAGCTGGCCCTTGCCGGCATAGAGGTTATCCTCCAGTCCGACGCGGACATTGCCGCCCGCCAGCACCGCCGCCGCGGGATAGGCCATCGCGTTGCGGCCGATGGAGAAGGCGGAGAAGGTCCAGCTCGCCGGCACGTTGTTGACCATCGCCATGAAGGTGTTGAGGTCGTCCGGCGCGCCCCACGGAATGCCCATGCACAGCTGGATCAGCACCGGGTCCTCGATCAGCCCCTCCTCGGCGAGCTGCTTGGCGAACCAGAGGTGCCCGGTGTCGAAGGCCTCGATCTCCGGGCGCACGCCGAGCGCCGTCATCTGCCGCGCCATCTCGCGTAGCATGGAGGGCGTGTTGGTCATGACGTAATCGCCGAGATTGAAGTTCATCGTGCCGCAATCGAGCGTGCAGATCTCCGGCAGGCACTCGGCCACATGGGCGACGCGCTCGGTGGCGCCCGCCATGTCGGTGCCGGCCGGATTCACCGGGAACGGTGCCTCGACCGAACCGAAGACGAGGTCGCCGCCCATGCCGGCGGTGAGGTTCAGCACCACGTCGACTTCGGCCGAGCGGATGCGGTCCGTCACTTCGCGGAACAGGTCGCGACGGCGCGAGGCGGCGCCGGTCTTCGGATCGCGCACATGGCAGTGCACCACGGCGGCGCCGGCCTTCGCGGCATCGATCGCTGATTCCGCGATCTGCTGCGGCGTGATCGGCACATGCGGCGAGCGTCCCGTGGTGTCCCCCGCCCCCGTGACGGCGCAGGTGATGAAGACGTCCCGGTTCATCGACAAAGGCATGGAGGCTCTCCCAGGTGGATGAGGAGAGCTTGACGGCAAAGCGGAAGCGTGACGTCACTTTTTACGAAGCTGCTTTTTCATTTCACGAAGCACCCTTCACAACCCTTTCCGACGCGCGGAAACGACCCGCAGACGAGGCCCGCCGCGATGATCTTCGCCCATTCCGACGCGCCGCTCGACGTCACGCTGCTGCTCTTTCCAGGGTTGTCGCTGCTCTCGCTGGCCGCCACGCTCGACCCCCTGCGCGGCGCCAACCGCATTCTCGGCCGCCCGGCCTATCGCTGGAAGCTGGTGTCGATGGACGGGGGCATGCCGATGGCGAGCTGCGGCCTGCCGATCCCGGTGGACGGCACCTTCGATCCTTCCGCCCGGCAGGACGTGCTCATCGTCATCGCCGCCTTCGAAGCGTCGAGCTATGCGACGCCGAAGATCCTGCGGGCGATAAAGGCGGGCGCGCGGCGGTCGGCGGTGACGGGGGGTATCGAATCCGGCTCATGGCTGCTGGGCTTTGCCGGCCTGCTCGACGGAAGGCGCGCCACCACCCATTGGGAAGACCTCGAGGACTTCGCCGCCCGCTTCCCGCAGGCCGACGTGCACCCGGACCGCTTCGTGGTGGATGAACCGATCTTCACCACCGGCGGGGCAACCCCCGCGCTCGACTGCATGCTGTCGATGATCCGGGCCCGCAACGGCTATTCCACCGCGCTCGATGTGGCCAGCCTCTACATCTATGAGGAGGTGCGCACGGGCTCCGACGTGCAGCCCATCGTCTCGCTGGGCCGCATCCGCCAGCATGAACCGCGCATCGCGGAGGCGATCCGCATGATGGAAACCCATATCGACCGCCCGCTCACCATCGCCGCCATCGCCCGCCGGGTCGGGATATCGACCCGGGCGCTGGAGACGCTGTTCCTCAAGATCGTCGAGGTGTCGCCGGGCGCCTATTACGTCGCGCTGCGGCTCAATGCGGCGCGGCGGCTGGTGCTGGACACCCATCTTCCCATTGCCGACATCGCCGAGCGCACCGGATTTTCCGCCATCGCCTCGCTGTCGCGCGCCTTCCGCCGGCAGTTCGGCACCCCGCCCTCGGCGGCGCGGCGCGGCCGGCGCTGATCAGGGGGCGAGGCTGCGCGGGCGGGCCGACACGGCGTCGGACATGTCCTGAAGCAGCACGATGCCGCGGATCAACGCCGGCCGCGCGATGCTGCCGGGATCGTGCAGGGAAGGGTCGATAAGGGCGGCGCCGAGCCGGTCGGCTGCGCGCCGGGCCGCCTCCGCCATGCCCGGCCCGTCGCGGGCGCCGAGCCGCCGGAGCACAGGGTCCATGGCGTCCCGAAGCGTCGGCACCTGCCGGGCCAGCCCGGCGAGGGCAAGGACGGCCTGGCCGATGGTCAGCGCGGCGATCATGTCCCGCAGATTGGCCTCCACCTCCTCTTCCGGCAGACCGCGGTCGGCGGCGGCCTGAAGGCGCAGGCGATCCGCCATGCGGCTCAGCCAATGCTCGGTCGTAAAGCGCGCGGGGTTGCGGCCGATGCGGGCAAGGTCGCGCCGCGCCGCCGCGCGCAGCCGCGCCCGCTGAGCCGCCGGATCGGCCGGAAACAGCACCATGAACACCACGATGCCAAAGCCGACGCCCATGAGCAGCGCCACCGCGCCGTTGAAGAAGGCGGCGGGATCGGGCCGGCTGCTGTTGTCCGGGCCGATCAGGTCGAGGAACAGGAAGGCGAAGCTGGTGGCCGGCGCCGCGGTGCCGGGATGGCGCATGGCAAGTCCCGTTCCGACCATGAAAACGGCGATGACGCTCGCCAGTTCGGCGAAGGTCGTCATGTGCGGCAGGATCGCGAAATTGCACAGCGCCGCGGCGCAGACCGCCGCGCAGCCCCCCTTGAGAAACCCCATGCCGCCGCCCACCGGATCGGGCCGCGTTGCATAGAGAGCGCAGATGACGCTCAATATCACCACGAAGGTCGGCCCCGACGACCATGCCGTCACGATCCAGAACAGGGAGCCGAGCGCCACGCCGACAAAGGCGCGAATGCCATTATGGAGCGCGGCGAGATGATCGACGTGGAAGGAAAAGCTCAGCCGCGAGGCCGGCGCGTTCTCGTCGCCGAATAGCCGGTAGCGGACGATGCCCTCGTGCAGCCCGCCCAGCAGCCCGGCCAGCCGGTCGAGGACGAAGAGCCTCTGCCGGGAATGCGGTTCGCACGCGGCTTCCAGCGCCAGCGCTTCCTCCACCCGCCCGCGCAGCGACAAGGCGGCCGGCGCGACGTCAAGGGTGCGCGAGGCGGCGGCGAGCAGGTCGGCGGTCTCCCCGGCCAGCGGCTCGGCATGGTCGGTCGCATGGCTCACCCGCTGCATCCTGAGCGACTGCGCCGCGGCGAGCTGCGTCATGGCGGCGATGCTGGCCCCGCGCAGATGACCGAAGCGCCGGCGCACCGTCGCCGAGGCCGCGGCGGCATATTCGGCGGCGACATCGAGGTCCAGCGCATTGGCAAAGAGGCGCTGGAAGGCGGCGGTGTTCACCTCGTCCTGCACGGCCCGCGCGCAGATCTCCGCGGTGCGGCGCAGATAGGCGTCGAGCCGCGCCTGAACTTCGGCCAGCGGAGAGCCCGGGGCGAGAACGGTGGTGAAGACGCTCTCGGTGAGGATGCCGAGGCCGATATAGATCACCCGCGCCACCGCGATGTCGAACACGTCCTGTGGACGAGCGACCGCGTCGAAGGCGATGATCGCGGCAGTGTAGCCGGCGAGCACCGCGCCATAGGAGCGGAAATTGCGCAGCCCGGTCGAGACCGCCGTGCACAGGCCGAGCCAGCCGGCCATGGCCGGGATGAACAGGCCCGGCGACTGGGCGAACAGGGCGATCAGCGTCACCGCCACCACTGCGCCGACAAGCGTGCCGAGGATCCGGTACCGGCTCTTCGCCAGACTCATGCCGCGACTGTTCTGGGCGACCACCCAGACGGTCATCGCCGCCCATTTCGGGTCTTCGAGATCCAGCCGGAACGCAATGTAGAGCGCGACCAGCGATGCGGCCGTGGTGCGCAGAGCGAAGCCGAGGGCGGCCCAGGTGATGCTGTCCGGCAGAAGGCGCAACCACCAGAGGGGGCGCTGCGGGTTAACCGAATCGAGGCTCATCCGGCACCGTCAGCCTGCGAAGCGGATTCCTGTCGTCTCAATCCCTAGCGCGGTGTCCCGGACGGCACAATGCCGGCCGGGACACCGCAGATGCGGGACACGCGAACCCGTTCGAGCGAGCGGCTCGCCTCAGAGACCAAGCCCGCTCTTCACTGCGTCGATGCCAGGCTTGCCGTCGAGGGTCGTGACGCCCTCCAGCCAGACCGCGACGCGGGCGGGGTTTTCCTTCATCCACGCCTTCACGGCCGCCTCGGGCTGCATGCCCTTGTCGAGGATGTCGCTCATCAGCCGGTCTTCCATCGGCACATCGAAGACAAGGTTGGAGAGGAAATGCGCGACATTCGGGCAGTCCTTGGCATAGCCGGGCCGGGTGAGGGTCAGCACCGTGGCACCGCCATCATTCGGGCCGAACACGTCATTGCCGTTTTCCAGATAGGCGATGGGCAGGTTGACGTTCATCGGGTGCGGACGCCAGCCGAAGAACACCACCGGCTCGTTGCGCTTTATGCGGCTCGCCACCTGCGAGAGCATCGCCTGCTCGCTGGACTCGACCAGCGTCATGGTTCCGAGGCCGAACGTGTTGTCGGCGATCATCTTGGAAATGGTGCTGTTCGCGCTCGATCCGGCCTCGATCCCGTAGATCTTGCCGCCGAGCTGGTCCTTGAACTTCGCAATGTCGGCATAGGTCTTCAGCCCGGCATCACGGGCGGCCTTGGAGGTGGCGAAGCCGATCTTGGCGTCCTTGAGATTGGTCGCCGCGACCTCGATCTTGCCGGCCTTCACCAGCGGCACCTGCGTCGGCTCCTGCAGCGGCATCCAGTTGCCGAGGAAGATGTCGCGGTCGCCGTTCTCCAGCGTCTTGAAGGTGATAGCCACGGACAGCAGCGCGATGTCGGGCTTGTAGCCGAGCGCGGTGAGGATCTGGCCCGCCATGGCGGTGGTGGCGGTGATGTCGGTCCAGCCGACATCGGAGAAGCGCGGCTTGGCGCAGGTAGCGGACTCCGCGGCATAGACGGGCGAGGCGACGAGTGCGGCCGCAAGACCGGCGCAGGCAAGGAGATGGCGTACAATCATGGCTGTTTCCCTCGGTTCACGGTCTGCCGCTGGCGCGGGCGCCGCAGGAGGAAGCGTACGCTCGCCCTACCCTCCTGCTTGACCTGTTATGAAGCGTAAATAACCGAATGCGCAGGACCGGAAACGGATCCTTCCGGTGTCCCGTCCGCCGGAAGGACCCGCCGCAGCCCGTGCGGATCGGAGCACCATCGGGGAACAGCGGCGCGCGCCTCGCGTTCACTTCCCAGCTCAGGCGCCGTCCGCGCACCCTTTCGTGGGAGAACCCCATGCGTGCTCTTCTTCTCGGCCTTGCTGCCACGGCGCTGCTCGCCCTGCCCGCAAGCGCGCAGATCGCGGCTCCCGACATCGCCGGCGTCTCCGTCGCGCAGTCGGACGCAATGGCGTCGAACCTCATCGGACTGGACATCCACAATGCCGCCAATGAGGATGTCGGCGAGATCAAGGATCTCGTGCTCGATAGCTCGCTGAAGGTGAAGGGCCTCGTGCTCTCGGTCGGCGGGTTCCTTGGGCTGGGTGACCGTTATGTCGTCGTGCCCTCCGACGCGTTGAACATGCGTTTCGATGCCAACGCCAAGAAATGGATCGGCACCACGGCCCTCAGCCGCGACCAGATCAAGGGGCTGCCGGCCTTCACATATGAGGGCAAGTTCGACAATTGACGCGCAAGGAGCCGTCAGGACTGCGGATCCGGCGCGCGGCTCAGCAGCCAGGCCAGATAGGGTGCACCGGCAAGGGCGGCGAAAAGACCGGTCGGCACCTGATAGGGAAACACCACGATCCGCGACAACCAATCTGCGCCGATCAGCAGCGCCGCGCCGATCAGAAGCGTCGCGCCCAGTTGCGTGCCGATCCGCGCGAAGCCCATCAGCCGGGCCATATGCGGCGCCATCAGGCCGACCAGGCTGAGAGGCCCGACCACGAAGGAGGCGAGTGCGGTCAACGCCGCAGCCAGCAGCGCGAGCACCAGCCGCACCGGCGCGAGTGGCAGGCCGAGCGCGCGGCTTGCTGCGGCGCCGAGCGGCAGCACGGTCATCCAGCGCGTGAGCAAAGTGAGCGGAGCGATGAGAACCGCGCCGCCCAATGCCACCGCGACCGCCTCGGCCGGGCCGACATTTGCGGTCGAGCCGGACATCCAGACGAGCAGCAGATAGGCCGCCATGCCGCCGCCGGCGAGTACGATGGACAGGAGCGCCATGGCGAAGGAGCCGGCAGCGAGGCCGGCCAGCAGCAGCCGTTCCGGGCCGAAACCGGTGCGTGCCGAGACCAGCAGCATGATCGCCACCACGATGAACGCGCCGGTGATCATGCCTGCCATGACGAGCATGCCAGCACCGGCGCCGGCCAGCAGCGCCGCCGCGAGCCCGACGCCGCCGCCCGCGCTAACACCCAGCACCTCGGGCCCCGCCATCGGATTTCCGGTCAGGCGCTGCAGCACCAGGCCCGCCGCCGCCAGCATGGCACCGGCCGCCCCGGCGGCGAGCAGGCGCGGCGCGCGCATCGGGAAAAGCTCGATGAAATCGGCACCCACCGCGAGATGCCAGCCCTCGCCGCTGCGCCCCACGGTGAGCCCGACGATGGCAAGCAGCACGACGAGACCGGCGAGCGCGCACAGCATCCGGGTAGGCCGCGCCCGCCGCTGGGTGACGGCAAGTCCCGCCGCGGGGCGGATCCGGTCACGCCCCTTCAGCCGCGGCAGCAACAGGAGCAGCAGCGGGCCGCCGATCAGCGCGGTCGCCGCGCCGGTGGGGGCGAGGTCATGGCCGGGCGCGTCGAAAAGGGCGCCGGCGATCTGCACGAGGCTGTCCGTCGCCGACAGGATGAGCGCGCCGGCAAGCGGGGCGGCAACGAGCATATGCCGCATCGTCCGCGCCCCCGACAGCCGGGCAAGGGCAGGCGCGGCCAGCCCGATGAAGCCGATAACCCCGACCTCCGCCGTCACCCCGGCGGCGAGCCACACCGCTATGGCGATGCCGGCAACGCGCACGCCCATAACGCCGACACCGAGGCTGCGGGCGCCGCGATCGTCGAGCCCCAGCACCGCCAGCGGCCGGAGGAGGAGCGCCGCAGCCAGCATTGCGGGCACGAGGCGCAGCGCGAGATGTGCGGTGCCGCCCCAGCCCTGCTGATTGAGCGCGCCCGCTCCCCAGATGAATAGCGACATGACGTAGTCGCCGCCGGCAAGGATCAGCGTCGCGCCGAGCGCCCCCGCGGCCAGCGCGACCATCATGCCCGAAATGACGAGCGTGACCGGGTCCAGCTCGCGCTTCCAGCCGAGCATCAGCACCAGCGCCGCAGCCCCCGCGCCGCCGGCGAAGGCCAGTGCCTCGCGCCCGGCGATCAGGAGGCCGGGCAGCAACGTCTCGCCGAGCACGAGGGCGAGCTGGGCGCCCGCGGCGATTCCGAGAGTGGAGGGATCGGCGATCGGGTTGCGCAGCACGGCCTGCAGCAGGGCGCCGGAAAGGCCGAGCGAGGCTCCGGCGATCAGCGCGATGACGGCGCGGGGCAGAGCCACTTGCCAGAGCAGCACCTCATCCAGCCCCGGCAGATGCGGACGCAAGGCGAGGCTGGCGGCGAGCATTCCGCCCACCAGCAGCAGCGCGGCGGGCAAGACCGCGGTGGGCAAGACCGCGCCTGGCAGTGCCGCTCCTGTTCCGGGCAGGTGACGAAGGTCAGCCACGGGCGGACATCCGCGCGGCACACAGCGCCTCGACCAGAAGCCGGGCGAACCGCAGGGAGGACGGGATGGCGCCGAACGGATCGACCGGCGGCAGCCAGAGCACACGTCCGGCCCGCACCGGCGGCAGGTCCTGCCAGAACGGGCTGGCATCGAGCCGCGCCCGGATGTCCGGTGCAGTGGGACCGATGATCGCCAGCGACGCGGTTCCGTAGCCGGCGAGCGACTCGATGCCGAGCGGGGCGGCGGCGGAATAGCGGGTCGACCCGGGCGACGCATTGACGAGGCCGAGCCGAGGCAACGCCTCGCCGATCATGCTGTCGAAGCCGAAGCTGCGATAGTGCCCGGTATCTCCCAGATTGATCGGCAGCACCGTCTCTCCCGGCATGCCAAGCTGCGCTCTCAGCCCGCTGAACGCCGCCTCGACGCTGTCGAGGTAGCTTTCGGCCGCCTCGGCACGGCCGAGCCGCGCGGCGACGGCGCGCGTCATCGCCTCCATCGGCGCCCAAGGCGCCTGTCCGGGCAGATAAAGCGTGAAGCTCTCCACCGGCGCGATGGCGGCAAGACGCGGCCCCAGAGCGGCGTAGAAATTCGAATTGAAGATCAGCCTGGGCCGCGCCAGCAGCAGCGTTTCGAGATTGGGCAGGCCACGCAGGCCGAGATCGGCAATTCCAGCCGGCAGCGCCTCCCCCGCAATGGCGCGGAACTGCACCAATTCTGCCGCGGCAACGGGGGGAGCGCCGAGCGCGAGCAGCGTCTCGAGGATCGCCCAGTCGAGCGTCGCGACGCGCGTGGACGGGGCCGCTCGACCGCGAGGCGCCGCAGCCATCGCCACGCCGGCGGCGAGCAAAAGACGGCGGCTGAGCGTCCCTCCCCGCCTCACGCGCACCCTCCCCGGCCAGGTGCGGGCACGGCACGACGCCGGAGGTGATCCGACGTCGTGACGATGGAGGCGGCGGGCGTGTCGTGCATCAGGGAGGGTTCACCACTTGTAGTGGGCCGACAGGGTGATGGTCCGCCGGTCGCCATAGCCGCAGGTCGAGATGCCCTGGCAGCCGGAGACATAGAGCTTGTCGAACACGTTGTTGACGTTGAGGGCCACGCCCCAGCGGTCGCGCTCGTAACGAATGGCGGCATCGAACAGCGTCACGTCGGGCACCTTCAGCGTGTTTTCGTCGTCCACCCAGCTCGAACCGATATAGCGCACGCCGCCGCCGACGCTGAAGCCGGTGAGCGGGCCGGTGTCGAACTTGTAGTCCGCCCAGGCCGAGGCCATGGTCTTCGGCACCAGCATGGGCTCATTGCCGATGATCGCGGTGTCGGTGTCCTTGGTGATCTCCATGTCGAGCGCCGTGAAGGTGCCGATCAGGCGGAGATTGCGGGTGATGTTCGCCTTGGCCTCCAGCTCGAAGCCGGAGGAACGCACCTCGCCGAGCTGGGTGCTGAAGAAGATGTTGTTGACATCCGGCACGGTGACGTTCTGCCGGGTGATCTGGAACACCGATGCGGTGATCAGCGCGTCGAGGCCAATCGGCTGGATCTTCACGCCGGCTTCGTACTGGTAGCCCTCTTCCGGCTTGAAGCCGGTATTGGTGGCGTTCACCCCGACCACGGGATTGAAGAAGCTTGCCACCGCGACATAGGGCGTGACGCCGTTGGCGAACTCATAGCCGAGGCCGGCGCGGCCGGTGGCGGCGGTATCGTCCATCTTGTAGTTCGGCGAAAAGGTGAGGGTGGCCGGGCTTTCGGACCTGGTGTTCACATAGTCGTAGCGGCCGTTGAGCGTCAGGATCCAGCCATCGCCGAAACGCATCTGGTCCTGCAGATAAGCGCCGAGCTGCTGCTGGGTCAGGGTCTGGTCGAGATAGACGAAGGTCGGCCCCTGCGGCACGCCGAAGACCGGGTTGTTGGCGCTGATAGGCGTGCCGCCGCCGGAAGCCTGCCAGTTGTCGAGCTTGTAGAGTGTGTAGTCGGTGCCGATGACCACCTTGTGGGCAACCGGGCCAGTGTCGAATTCATGTTCCACCCGGTTGTCGGTGGCGAAGCTGTTGACGTAGCTCTTGCCCTCGAAGCCGATGCGGTAGAGCAGATTGTCGGGCGTCACCGGCAGGGCGAGGCCGCCATAGCCGGTCGAGGGGTCGTAATAGCCGTAGGGATAGGGCCCGATCTCGCGCTTGTTCAGATAGCCGTAGCGGGCGCTGGAGCTGAACTTCCAGTCGTTCTCGAACAGATGCGAGAACTCGTAGCCCACCATGGTCTGGGTGTAGCGGCTGTTGTCGAGGCTAGGCTCGCCGAAATAGGCGTCGCTGCGGATTCGGCCGAAGGGGGCATCCTTCACCGTGCCGTAGTAAGGCAGGAAGCTGCCGCCGACATTGACCTGGTCCAGCGCAGCGATCTGCGCATAGACGGTCAGCTCGGTTTCCTTCGACGGGCGATAGGTGATCTGCGGCATCACCACGCCGCGGAAGTCGTGGCTTTCGTCCGTGTACTGGTCGCCACCGGCGATGCGACCGGTGACGCGGACCATCCAGGTGGGGTCGGAGGCAACCGGCGCCTTGGTGGCAAGGCCGCCGTGAAGCGGATCGGCGGCACCGAACACCTGATTGATGTCGAAGGCGAAATAAGCATTACCGAAATTGTTGACGCCGATCTCGGCATAGCCGGAATTCGTATCCTGCGGGCGCTTGCGCACGAGATTGACGAGGCCGCCCGGGCTCGACCCGCCATAGAGCACGGAGGCCGGGCCCTTCAGCACCTCGACACGCTCCAGCATGAACGGATCGACCTGGAAGCCGCCGAAGGCATAGCTGTAGAGAGACAGATTATCGAGGAAGATGCCGGTCTGCGTGGCGTTGAAGCCGCGGATGTAGAACCAGTCGGTGTCCGGGTCGGGACCGCCGAAGGGCTCGGCCCGGACACCGGCTGTGTAGCGCAGCGCCTCGTCGACCTTCAGCGCCTTGCGGTCGTCGATTTCGTTGCGGCCGATCACCGACACCGACTGCGGAATCTCGGTGACCGGCACGTCCGACTTCATGCCGGTTGAGGTGGCGGTGGCGACATAGCCGTTGACCGGGCTGGTCCCCGCATCGCCCTGAGTCTCGACCGAAACGGCATCGAGGTCGACGCTGGCTCCGGTCTGCGCCTGCTGGGCGATCGCCACGCCCGTCAGGGGTAGCGTCGCTCCGAGGGCAGTGCTCAGCAGCAGCAACGTGAATGGCGCGCGATACATTGCAATGATTCCAAATAAGATCCGCCCGGCACGCACTCCTCAGAGATATTCAAAGGTAGAACCCCGATATTACCTCAGATGTGCATGACATCTGTTAGCAATCACCGTTTCCCGATGATTGTTCTGCCTTGTCAAACCTTGTATGTTTTTGGCTCATCGCATCCGGCGAAAGGCAGAAAGATACACAGTGTTGCCGATGCGCCATGCATCCGCGGCAACACATGCGGCAGGGAGGCGATCGCGTGGGCTTCATTCCCAACATGACCGCACGGCGCGAGGGCATCTCGGTGCTGAATGACGGGCACCGCCGGATGTGGGGCGGGGTGTTCGTGGAGCTTTGGGAGGCCGAAGGCGGTCTCGGTTCGCGCGGCGAATATGTCTCGGCCAATCCGCGCCTCTTCGTCCTGCTCGACCAGTCCGGCGGCGAATTCGAACTGCGGCTCGCGCCGAACGAGGCGAACCTTGGCAAGCGTCATGCGCCCCGGCAGATCAGCTTCATCCCGGCCGGCGTGCCGCTCTGGTCGCGCTTCACCCGGCCGACTTATCTGCGGCATCTCGACGTGCATTTCGATCTCGACATGTTGCGCACCCGTCTCGCCGAGGATTTCGCGCCGGAACCGTTCGAGACGCCACGGCTGATGTTCACCGATGAGCGGCTGCTGACCCTTGCCGGCCTCATCGCGGCCGAATGCCAGAACCCGCAGACGCTCCACGATCTCTATGGCGACAGCCTCGCCACCGCGCTGCTGGTGGATTTCGTGCGCTCCTCAGGCCGCGACCAGCGCCGGCGCACGCCCCTCGCCACACGGCAGCTGCGCCGGGTCGTCGACTACATCGAGGAAAACTGCCTGCGGAGCATCCGCCTGCAGGAGCTTGCCGACCTCGCCGGACTTTCGCCGAGCTATTTCAGCCACGCCTTCAAGGCGGCGACCGGCCTGCCGCCACACCAATGGCAGACCAATGCGCGGCTTCGGCGCGCGCAGGAACTGTTGCGCGCCAGCGCGCTCTCATTGCCGGACATCGCCGCCGCCACCGGCTTCTGCGACCAGGCCCACCTCACCCGCGCCTTCCGCCAGAATCTCGGCACCACGCCGGCCGCGTGGCGTCGCGAACTCAGAAGCTGACCACACAGACATCATCGACGGGACATCAGCGCTCAGGTGCCCTAACGCGCCCAGCCATGCATTTCGCGCAATCGCCCCATCCCGCCACGTCTTGCCTCCTCCCACTGCGTCTTGCCTCCATCCGGCAAGCACGTCCATCCTGTCGCCAGTCTGTGACGCCTGACGGAGAGCACCTGATGTGGATGCCGGAACCGCCCTCGAACGAATCCGCAAGGCTCGAGGTGTTGGCGGCCTGTCAGATCATGGATACCCCGGCGGACGAGCGTTTCGAGCGGCTGACGCGTCTGGCGAGCCGCGTATATGACGCCGACCTCGCTTTCATCGGACTGGTCGATGAACACTCCCAGTGGATGAAGTCCATCACCCGTGACGACTTCCCGCCGACGGTGGAGCGCAGGAACACGGTGTGCAATCTCATCATCCAGACCGGAAAGCCGCTGGTGATCGGCGACCTGCGGAGCGATCCGCGGCTGCAGGGACACCCGATCGCCGGCCAGATCGCGTTCCGCTTCTATGCGGGCGTGCCGGTGATGATCGAGCCCGATCTGGCCATCGGTTCGCTGTGCATCCTTCGCCGCGAACCGGGAAAGGGGGAGACGTTCGACCTCGGCCCGCTCGTGGATCTCGGGGCGATCACCTCGGACACCGTGGAGGGCTGGCGCACGGCGCAGCAGATGCGGGAGCGTGCCGATCAGGACGCGCTGACCGGCCTCGCCAATCGCGGGCGCTTCGACAGCGAGCTGAGCCGTGCGATCCGCCGGGCTAACCGCACCGGCGCGCCGCTCTCGCTGCTCCTGATCGACCTCGACCAGTTCAAGCTGGTCAACGATCTCGCCGGCCACCAGGCGGGCGATGCAACCCTGCGGACGGTCGGCACCCTGCTGCCGCGGCTTGTGCGGCGACCCTATGACCTTGCCTGCCGTTTCGGTGGAGAAGAGTTTGCGATCATCCTGCCCGACACCGATTCGGCGGGCGCGCTCGCCGTGGCCGCGCTGATCCGCGCCGCGCTCGCCGAAGCCGCCCTGCCCCATCCCGCACGGCCCTATGTCACCGCAAGCGTCGGGGTCGCGACGCTGCAGGGCGATGACATTCGCCCGGAGACGCTGATCCGGCAGGCCGATATGGGCCTTTACGCCGCCAAGCGTGAGGGCCGCGACCGCACCGTCCATTTCAAAACGCTGGGCTGACGCAGGCCCACGAACGCCAAGCGCGCCTAACCCGCCTTGCTGAGGGTCGGCGCGTCCATGAGACCGATCTGCGCCAGCATGTGCCGACCGAGATCGGAGAGGCGCAGATGACTGCGCATGCTGCGCTCCTGCCTCTGCTCGACAACCACGAGGCCCAGCCCATCCTCAAGATCGCTCGCCGCCCGCAGAACCAGCGCGTGGGCGATGCCGAACAGCCGGGCGAAGGCGCGGGTGTCGCGCGCTATGCCGTAGGCAAGCGCCAGCAGCACGCCGGCGTCGAGCGGGCTCAGCTGCGGCTCGCGGTCAACGAGGAATGCGACGTCCTCCATCAGGCTATCGGGATCCGGCACCGCCGGCGCGGCGACGGCCTCGACGGGACAGGCCTCGACGCGGGCCGGCCCGGTGACGGACGGTTCAAGCGCGCTCATGCCGCCCTCGCCCGAAAAGTCACCATGACCGACTTGGAGAGCGGGGTGTCGCTGCCCTCGCCGGCCTTGTTGAAAGGCACAACCGCATTGAGTTCCGGGTAATAGCCGGCGACACAGCCGCGCGGGATATCGTAGGCGACGAGGCGGAAATCCTCGGCGATGCGGTTGCGCCCGTCATGGTCGGTGCCGACGACGTCCACCCGCGCATTCGGCGTGGCGCCGAGTTCGGCGATGTCCTCGGGGTTGGCGAACACCACGCGGCGTTCGCCATAGACGCCGCGATAGCGGTCGTCGAGGCCATAGATGGTGGTGTTGTACTGATCGTGACTGCGGAAGGTCTGCAGCACGAAGGCACCCTTCTGCCCGCGCACCTGCTGGTGCTCGACCGCCTCAGGCAGCGGAGCGTCGGAGAACTCCGCACGGCCCGACCGTGTGTTCCACTCGCGCTCCGCGGCAGCGTTGCGCAGCCGGAAACCCCGGGGGCGACGGACACGGACGTTGAAATCCTCGAAGCCCGGAATCACTCGCGCGATGCGGTCGCGGATCAGATCGTAATCATCCGCCATGGCGAGCCAGTCGACCTTCGTCGAGCCGAGGGTCGCGGCGGCGATGCCGGCGATGATCTGGATCTCCGAACGCAGGGTAACGGCGGCGGGACGATTGATGCCGCCCGAGCCGTGGACCATGCTCATCGAATCCTCGACGGTCACGATCTGCGGCCGCTTGCGTGAATTGCGGTCGATTTCCGTGCGGCCGAGGCAGGGCAGCAGGTAGGCAACCGCGCCGGGCGCCATATGGCCGAGATTGGGCTTGGTCGCGATCTGCACGGTGAGCCGGCACCGTTCCAGCGCGTCGTGGACGAGCTGAGTATCGGGGGTGGCGCGGACGAAATTGCCGCCGAGCCCGATGAAGGCCTTGGACCGGCCTTCCACCATCGCATGGATGGCGTGGAGCACATTGTGCCCCGGCGCGCGCGGCAGGGTCACGTCGAACTCACGCTCCAGCGCGGCGATGAACCACTCCGGCGCGTTCTCGTTGATGCCCACCGTGCGGTCGCCTTGCACGTTGGAATGGCCCCGCACCGGGCACAGGCCCGCACCCGGGCGGCCGATATGGCCACGCAGCAGCAGGAAGTTGGTGATCTCACGCACGGTCGCCACCGAATGGCGGTGCTGGGTGACGCCCATCGCCCAGGTCGCGATCACGCGCTCGGCGCCGAGATAGACATCGGCGAGCGTCTCGATCTCGGTGCGCGTCAGGCCCGACTGGTCCTCGATCCGTTCCCAGGAGGTCGCCTCCACCTCGGCCCGCCAGGCATCGAGGCCGACCGTGTGCTCGGCGATGAAGGCAGTGTCGAGCAGGCTCGGCCGGCCGGCGGCACGCGCCTCGGCATCGCGGGCGAACACCACTTTCGCGGCACCGCGGATGGCGGCCATGTCCCCGCCCAGCTTGGGCTGGAAATAGTGGCTGGCGATGGCGGTGGAGCCGCCACGCATCATCTCGATCTTGGACTGCGGGTCGGCAAAACGCTCCAGCCCGCGTTCGCGGATCGGGTTGAGCACAGCCACGCGGGCACCGCGCATCGCGGCCCGCCGCAGGTCGCCCAGCATACGCGGATGGTTGGTGCCGGGGTTCTGGCCAATCACGATGATGGCGTCGGCGTGCTCGAAATCTTCCAGCAGAACGGTGCCCTTGCCGACACCGACCGACTGCATGAGGCCGAGCCCGCTCGCCTCGTGGCACATATTGGAGCAGTCCGGGAAATTGTTGGTCCCGAACATGCGCACGAAGAGCTGATAGAGGAACGCGGCCTCGTTGCTGGCCCGGCCGGAGGTGTAGAACTCGGCTTCGTTCGGATCGGCGAGCGCGTTCAGCTCGGCGGCGATGCCCGCAAAGGCCTCCTCCCAGCTGACGGCGCGATAGCGGTCGCTGGCGCGGTCATAGACCATCGGCTCAGTGAGGCGGCCGACATTCTCGAGCGCGTAGTCGCTCCAGCCCCGCAGCTCGCTCACCGTATGGGCGGCGAAGAAAGCAGGGGTGGCGCGCCGCTCGGTCGATTCCCACGCGACCGCCTTCACCCCGTTCTCGCAGAACTCGAAGGACGAGCCATGCTCCGGGTCGCCCCAGGCACAGCCCGGGCAGTCGAATCCGTCGGGCTGGTTCGCCTTCAGCAGCGTGCGCGCGCCGGTGAGGGCGGAGCCACTGGCGAGAAGGTGCTTACCGCAACTGCGAAGAGCACCCCAGCCACCGGCGGCGTGTGATTTCTTCAGATGCAGCGACGTCTCATCAATCGACATTTTCGATCATTCGAGCTGTGGCCACGGGAGCGGAATGTCCTTGGCGCATTGATCCCTGTCAAAGGAACTAGGCAGAATGCCACTGAATTTCAACACGAAAATTCGCATAGCTCGAACGTTTGATATGAAATGGTTCCATTTCGACCGCGGGATCGCGCCTGAAAGGTGCGTCAGACCGCCACATCATTTTGATCGTTTTTTTCTATTGATTGATCCATGTTTTTTCGCGGTCGCGAAGGACGTTACGGAAGCTCCACTGTTGCGATGCGACAAACGCTTCGGCGACGTGACGTCGCTCAGGGGATACCCCTTTGGGGTGATTTGCAGGGAAGGGTCGCGCACGCACCTTGTCCTCGTCTGACCAAGGTCGAGGAGAACGTGATGGCGTCGCCGTTTCACATGTCCTGGTTTCTTCAGGGCTCCAGCGCGCAGGCCTGGGGCGAGCCATGGACTGGGAACATCGGCCGCGACTGGATGAGCGCCGAACTCTTCGTCGACCTCGCCCGTGCGATCGAGCGCGCCTGCTTCGACTATCTGCTGATCGAGGATTCCATCTTCATCGGCGAGAACTGGCAGGCTTCGCGGGACATCTTCCTGAAGAACGGCATCTGCGTGCCACGCCAGGAGCCCTCCGTGGTGGCGACGCTGCTCGCGGCCTCGACGCGCCGACTCGGCATCGTGCCGACGCTGTCGACCTTCGCCTACCATCCCTATCTCACCGCCCGCATCATCTCTTCGCTCGACCAGATTTCCGGCGGACGGGCCGGCTGGAACCTGGTGACCGGCTTCAACGATCTGGCGGCGCAGAATTTCGGCCTCGACGGCATGGCGGATCATGAGGAGCGCTATGCGATGGCGGCGGAATACGCCACCGTCGTCAAGAAGCTCTGGTCGTCGTGGGAACCCGGCGCCATCGTCGACGACGTGGCCAACGGCATGCTCATCGACCCGGCGAAAGTCCACACCATCGACTATGCGGGAAAATACTACGCCTCCCGTGGTCCGCTCAATTCAGGCCCGTGCCCGCAGGGCCAGCCCGTCATCGCCCAGGCCGGCGGCTCGGCCACGGGGCGAGCCTTCGCCGCCGCCCATGCCGACACCATCGTCGCCGCACCGAGCGGCATCGAGAACATGAAGCGCTATCGCGAGGAGATACGCGCCCAGATGGTGACGATGGGGCGCGACCCCGACCAGAGCAAACTGCTGTTCCTGCTCTCGCCGATCGTCGCCGAGACCGAGGATCAGGCACGCTGGTTCGCCGAGCAGCGGCAGGTGCAGACCGCAGAGAACATCCCTGCCCGGCTCGCGCGACTCGGTTGGGCGACCAATATCGACTTCTCGCACTTCGACCTCGACGCGCCCGTCGGCGAACTCAGCACCAATGGCACGCAATCGACGCTGCAAGCCTTCCTGGTGCGGGCCGGCCAGCGCACGTTGCGCGAGGCCATCGTCGCGCATTACGGCCATGGCTATTGCGTCGACGTGGTGGGTACGCCGGAGAGCGCGGCGGCGCAGATGGGCGAGATCATGGAGGAGGTCGGCGGCGACGGCTTCCTTATCGTGCTGCCGGATGTCAGCCGGCGCTCGATCGCCACCATCACCGACGGGCTGGTGCCCGCCCTGCAACGCCGCGGCCTGATGCGCAGGGCCTATGCGCATGAATTGCTGCGGGACAACCTGCTCGAGTTCTGAGCCGGCTTTGCGCCGGTGCCTTCAGCGCGCCTTGCCGCTCTTTTCCTTCTCGGAGGCGAGGCTCTTCTTCAGCGCATCCATGATGCTGATGACATTGCCGCCCGGCGCCTCCTCGGCCTCGATCTTGGGCCTGGACGCCTTGCGGCCCTTTTTCTTGGCGGCGATGATCTTCTGCAGATTCTCTTGCACAGGATCGCTGGCGAGGCTGTCATCCCAATCGCGGGTGCGGCGCTCGATCAGACGCTCGACCAGGCCCAGCATCTCCTCGCCCGGCTCGTCATTTGCGGCCTCGAACAGGTCGTCCGAGGCGCGAACCTCGTCGCCGAAGCGCAGCGTCCACAGCACGATGCCATTGTCCCGCGGTTCCAGCAGCACGGCACGTTCGCGGCGATAGAGCACCAATCGGGAAATGCCGACCGTGCCGGTTGCCGCCATCGCCGCGCGTATGACCGAGAAGGCTTCCTCGCCGACCTTGTCGTCCGGGACGAGGAAATGCGGCTTGTCGTACCAGATCCACCCGATCGTATCGGCCGGCACAAACGTCTCGATATCGATGGTGCGGGTGCTTTCGAGTGCAACGGAATCGAGTTCGTCGTCTTCCAGCACCACGTAATCATCCGGACCGGTCTGATAGGCCTTCGCCTCGTCCTCCTCGCGCACCGGCTTGCCGGTCTCCGCATCGACGTAGCGCGCCTCGATGCGGCTGCCGGTGACGCGGTTGAGGGTATGGAAACGCACCCGCTCGCTCTCCGATGTCGCCGGCGTCATGGCGACCGGGCAGGTAACGAGGGACAGCTTCAGATAGCCCTTCCAGAAGGCGCGAGACGCCATCGCCTGAATCTCCTCGCAGCGCAGGACCAAAACCATTGCTCGCCGGACAACGGCTACAGGAACACCGATGTTCCACACCGTAAGCGCGTTTCCTTGCACTGCACAATGGGGCGTTGCCGCGGCGGGTCAGCTCCACATGCTGCGCAGCCGGGCGCGGACATCGATGCGCGGTCCTTCGCTTGGCGCCGTGGCGGAACCCGATTCGACCGGTTCCGGCCAGAGCCGGGCGCTGAAATGCCGGAGCAGCGGCGAGGGGATGAAGCGGGTACGGGAGGCGTAGACGTGCCGATCGCCCCGCGACGACTGGCCATGGGTGAAGAAGCGCTGCGGCACGATGAGGTGGAGATGGTCCTTCGCCCGCGTCATGGCGACATAGAGGAGGCGTCGCTCCTCCTCAATGTCCTTCGCGGAACCGACCGCGAGATCGGAGGGCATGCACCCGTCCACCACATTGAGAACGTGCACGCTTTTCCACTCCTGCCCCTTGGCCGAGTGGATGGTAGAGAGGATCAGGTAATCCTCGTCGAGCAGCGGATCGGCCGCCCGGCCGCTTGTGGCGTCGGGGGGATCGAGGGTGAGTTCTGTGAGAAAGCGCTCCCGCGAGGCATAGCCGGTCGCGATCTGCGCGAGCTGGACAAGATCGGCCTGCCGGGTCGCGGCATCCTCGTGCAGGCGCTCCAGATGCGGGCCGTACCACTCCCGCACCTGGTCTATCTCCGCCGGCCAGCCGGCCGCGCGGGAGCCGAGCCGGCGTAGCAGGTCGAGGAAGCCGGGCCAATCCTCTCCGCTGCGCGGAGGCGGGGTCTGCGCCTCCAGAGCCGGCACCAGCGCGCCGACGGCGCTGACGGCATCCACCATCCGCCGCGCACTGGCCGGGCCGATCCCCGGAAGAAGCTGCAGCACGCGGAAGCCGGCCGCACGGTCGCGCGGATTCTCGGCAAAGCGCAGCACCGCGAGCACATCCTTCACATGCGCCGCATCGAGGAACTTCAGGCCCCCGAATTTCACAAAAGGGATGTTGCGGCGCGTGAGCTCCACCTCCAGCGGACCCGAATGATGGGAGGCGCGGAACAGCACGGCCTGCGACTTCAGCGCGAGACCCGCCTCGCGCGCCGCCAGCACCTCGCTCGCGACGAAATTCGCCTGCTCGATCTCGTCGCGCACCGTGACGATCTGCGGGCGCTCGACAGAGGCCCGCTCGCTCCACAGTTCCTTGGCGTAGCGCTCGCTCGCCTCGGCGATCACGGCGTTGGCGGCGGCCAGGATCGGCTGGGTGGAACGGTAGTTGCGGTCGAGGGTGACCACGGCGGCCCGCGGCGTGAAATGGCCAGGGAAATCGAGGATGTTGCGGATTTCGGCCGCCCGGAAGGAATAAATCGACTGGGCATCGTCACCCACAACCGCCAGCCCGCGCCCGTCCGGCTTCAGGCCGAGAAGAATGCTCGCCTGCAAGCGGTTGGTGTCCTGATACTCGTCGACCAGCACATGGTCGAACCGTCCCCCGATCTCGGCGGCGAGCGAAGGCTCGCCCACCATCTGCGCCCAGTAGAGCAGAAGGTCGTCGTAATCGAGCACGTTCTGGCGCTGCTTGGCCTCGACATAAGCGGCAAACAGCGTCTTCAGCTCCGCCTCCCAGCCGACGGACCACGGAAAGGCGGAAGCGAGAATCGCGGCGAGCGGCGCCTGCGCATTCACGACGCGGGAATAGATGGAAAGGCACGTTCCCTTGGCCGGAAACCGCTTCTCGGTTTTCGAGAACCCCATCTCATGGCGCACGAGGTTCATCAGATCGGCAGAATCCTCCCGGTCGTGGATGGTGAAGGCCGGATCCAGCCCGATATGGGCAGCATAGTCGCGCAGCAGCCGGGCCCCGACCGCGTGAAAGGTGCCGGCGAAGGTTAACCCCTCGCTGAGCACGCTCGCTTTGGGACCGAGTGCGGCAGCGGCAATGCGCTCGACGCGGCGACACATCTCAGCCGCAGCCCGGCGCGAGAAGGTGAGGAGCAGAATGCGACGGGGATCCACGCCGTTGACCACCAGATGGGCGACACGATGGGCGAGCGTGTTGGTCTTGCCCGAACCCGCACCGGCAATGATGAGCAGAGGCGCCCCCGCCATGCCGGCGGCACCAGGCGTGACCCCAAATTCCACGGCGCGCCGCTGATCCGGGTTCAGCCGCTGGAGATAACCCGGCAGTGCCGTCTCCAGCGCGTCGCCGGAAGCGGTGATGGATTGGGGCAAGGCAGCCATGCGGGTGTGCGAATCGTCCTCGGCCTTTGACCTGGACAGCAAGCACGTTTCGCGTTTTGTTCGCAATCGTTCTGCGCGACGCCGTTCAGTGCGCCGCCCGGGGCTCGCCGGAGGAGAGGCGCTCCACCGGGAACTCGATCAGCACCCGAGTACCGCGCGCCATCTCTTCATAGATGATCGAGGCCTGCAGGCTGCCGGCCATCGCCTTGACGATGCGGCTGCCGAGCCCCGTGCCCTGCGGTTTGCCCTCGCCGCGCCAGCCTATGCCGTCATCTTCGACCGCGAGACGCGCATGACCGTCCGACAGCGAGCCGAGCGTCACCCGCGCCTCGCCGCCATCGCCGGCCGGATAGGCGTATTTGAAGGCGTTGGTGACCAGTTCGGTGACGATGACGCCGATCGACACCGCACGGTCGGTCGGCACCTCGATCGGCGCGATATTGGTGCGGATCACCGCCTTGTATCCGGCCTCGCGCATCGATGCGGCGATCTCGTCGGTGAGGCTTTTCAGATATTCGTTGATCTCGACGATGCGCACATCCTGCGAGGTGTAGAGACGGCGATGCACGCCCGCGACTGCAAGGATGCGCGCCTGCGTCTCGGCGAGAGCCGCCTTTGCCGCCTGATCGCCGATGGCATTGGACTGAAGCCGCACCAGCCCCGCCACCATGGCCAGCGAATTTGCGACGCGGTGATTGACTTCCGCCAACATGATCTCCGCCCGGTCGCGGGCGGCGCGCACCTCGCGCTCGGCCTCGTCGCGGGCGCGGATGAGGCGCGCCTTCTCGATCGCCTGGTCGATGGCGCTGCCCAGCAGCTCGTAGAAATCGGAATCGACCGTCTTCGGCACGTAGTCGAAGGCGCCCGCCTTGAGCGCCTGCACGGCCACATGGGTTTCGGCAGAGCCCGTGACATAGACGACGGGCGGCGCGCGCTCGACCCCCTGAAGGGCGGTCAGCACGTCGATGCCGGTACCGGTCGGCAGGAAATGATCCAGCGCCACCACGTCGACGCCACCTTCGGCAAGCCTTTTCAAGCCGCTTTCGGCGTCGTTGACGAGCACAACCTCATAACCGCGACGGCCGAGTGCCTTCTCCACGAGCCGTCCCAGCGCCGGATCGTCATCGATATAGAGCACGCGGCGCAGGGAATTGGGCATCACGCCGTTTCCGGCACTTGCATCACCGAGAAGAACAGCCCGAGCTGGCGGATCGCGTGGGCGAAGCTCTCATAGTTCACAGGCTTGGTGATGTAGACATTGGCGCCGAGATCGTAGCAGCGCTGGATCTCGCGGCTGTCGTCGGTGGTGGTCAGCACGACGACCGGGGTGCGGCGCGTGTGCGGATTGCTCTTCACCTTCTCAAGTATCTCGATACCTGTCATGTCCGGCAGATTGAGGTCCAGCAGGATGAGCAGATGCCGACCGGCGCTCACCTCCCCGCTGCCGTTCGGCCCGAGCAGGTAGGCAAGCGCCTCCGTGCCGTTGGTGAAGGGCGTGATGGGATTGTTGACGCCCGCCCGCCTGATGTTGCGCTCGATGAGGCGCGCGTGGCCTTCATCGTCCTCTATCATGACGATGCCGACCGAAATGGCTTCCGTGCTCACGCAGCGATACTCCCGACAACGGTGCGCATGTCCTGGGGCAGGACAATCGAGAAGGTCGTACCCTTTCCGAGTTCGGATGTCAGGCTGATTTCACCGCCAATATTACGAACCAGTGTACGGACATGGGCAAGGCCGATGCCTTCGCCGGCCTGATCCTGCGCGCCCGAGCGGCGGAACAACTCGAACACCCGTTCATGGTCCTGCGCCGCGATGCCGCGACCATTATCCTCGATATCGACAACCACCCGCGCCCGATCGCCTCGCCGTGCCCGCACCGCGATGTGCAGGGGCACATCCTTCCGGCGGTATTTGACCGCATTATCAAGCAGGTTTCCGACGATTTGTTCCAGCGCCAGCCGATCAGAGACGATCGGCCCCACCTTGATGTCGAGATCAAAGGCGCCGTCGGCCTCCGCGACCTGGTGGGTCACGGTGCGCGAGGCGTGCTCCGCCAAATTGCGCAGGTCGATCGTCTCCGGCTTCAGCACGCGGCGTCCTTCGCGGGACAGTTTGAGGATGGCGTTGATCAAGCCATCCATCTTGCGGGTCGAGGAGCGGATGAAGCCCAGCGCCTCCGGCAGGTCCTCGTCAGCGGCCTGCTTCGCCTCCCGGAAGGCAGGATCGATCGGCGGCGGGTCGAGATGGCTGATATAGGCCTTCACGGGCGCGAGGCTCGCCTCCAGTTCGGATGTGAAACCCATGATGTTCACGAGCGGCGCCCGAAGATCGTGGGTCACGATATAGGCGAAGCGCTGGATCTCCTCATTGGCCCGGGCCAGTTCCTGTGTGCGTTCGCGCACCCGTCCCTCGAGCCCCATATTGAGGTCCTCGACCTCACGACGTGCGGCGGCCAATTCCCGCATATAGGCCGAAATCGTGAGGCCACCCAGCAGGGTGACCGCAAGGATGACGATGCCCGCCACGACGACGACCCACCACAATGCCGCGGCGCTGCGATTCTGCTCCTCGACCCGATCGTTGAGCAACTGGTCGGTGCCCTCGATAATCTGCGCGAGAATTCCGCGCGCTTCGTCCATCGCCGTCTTGCCGAGATCGGTGCGGACCATGTCCAGCGCCTTGTCGCGCTGCCCGGCACGGGCAAGGTTTATTGTTTCTTCGAGTTCCCCCATCTTGGTCGCGATGACGGGCTTGAGTTTTGCAAGCTGGGATGCGTCGCGACCGGCAAGGCGTTGCTCCACGAGCGCGAACTGGGCCGGGACAGCCTCCTTCGCCCTGAGGAAGGGAGCGAGATAGGCCTCGTCCAGCGTCAACAGATAGCCGCGCTGCCCCGTTTCCGCATCCTGAAGCTGCGAGCGCAATTCCACGAGCGCAGCACGCGATTTGCGCAGCGTCACGACGGAATCGAAATAATCCTGCGTATGGCTGACCAGCCAGATCGTCGTGGCGACGACGGCGACAAGCGCACCGATGCCGATCAGCATCAGCAACAGCGTGGAACGCAGGAAGGTTGTGCGTGAAATCGGCATGAGGTGTCCGGCTGGAATCTCGGGAAAGCGGCCGCCGAGAAGGTAGCAATGCCCCGCCGGCAGGCAAGCCTTTCCCACGGGGCGATGTCTGGGCGGATCGATGCCATGCCCCGCACATCGCGACCAGGGCCCGGCCACGGATTGAAATGCGCGGCTCGCAACCAGTCAGCAGGGCGTCGCATGTTGAAAAGGCTGTCCGCATGCGGCGCGAAGCTGCACGGCCAACTCGCCCGCGCAGCGTGCTGCAAGGCAACCTCGGCGGGGACAAGGTTGCCGACGCCGCCCCGTCCAACCCCGCTAAAGCACGGCTGAACATGGCCGGCCCGATGAACCTGCCACGTCGTGCGGCAGCGCAAAATAAATGTGCTGCCGTGGAACGTCTGAACCGAGGCGGGTGTTGCCGTAGGGCAGGTTCCCCGCCCGCCGCAGTTCATCCCCCAGAGCGCTGCCAGCCTTGGAGCATTGGCCTTACATGAGACGAGTCGAACCCGGCTACGCCTTCCCGCTCGGCGTCAATGTCGACAAGACCGGCACCAATTTCGCGATCTTCTCGGACAATGCCGAGGGCGTGACCCTGTGCCTGTTCGATCGCTATGGCGAGAAGGAACAGGAACGCATCCCCCTGAGAGAATGCACCAATGGCGTCTGGCACTGCCACCTGCCGGGCGTCGGCCGGGGCCAAGTCTATGGCTGGCGCGTTTCAGGACCCTGGGTACCCGAAGAGGGGCATCGCTTCAATCAGAACAAGTTGCTGCTGGATCCCTATGCCCGCGAACTGGTGGGCGCAATACGCTGGGACGACGCACTCTACGGTTACACCATCGGCGCCGGCGACGATGCCGATCTCGTCTTCGACGAGCGCGACAGCGCACCCTTCATGCCCAAGGCCCGCGTCAACACCCGCATGCCGATGGTCGCCACGTCCCATCCGCGCGTGCCGTGGCACAAGGCTGTCATCTATGAGGGCAATGTGCGCGGCCTCACCATGCGCGCGCCCTTCGTACCCGAACAGATCCGCGGCACCTTCACGGCGCTCGGTATTCCGGCCTTCATCGACGAGCTCGTGGAGCTGGGCGTCACCGCGCTCGAATTGCTGCCGGTGCATTCCTTCGCCCAGGACCGCCATCTGCTGGATCGCGGCCTTTCAAACTACTGGGGCTACAACACTCTCGGCTTCTTCGCACCTGAGCCTCGCTATCTCGGCGAAGGCGGGCTGGAATCCATAGCCGAGGCCGTGGACCGGCTGCATCAGGCCGGCATCGAGGTCATCCTCGACGTGGTCTACAACCACACCTGCGAGGGCAACCATTTCGGTCCGACGCTCAGCTATCGTGGCATCGACAACAAGTCCTATTACCGGCTAATGCCGGACGCGCCGCGTTACTATGACGACATGACCGGCTGCGGCAATTCGCTGAATACCGATCACCCGCGCGTGCTGCAGATGGTGATGGATTCCCTGCGCATGTGGGCGTCGATCTACGGCATAGACGGCTTCCGCTTCGACCTTGCCGTCACGCTCGGTCGTCGGCCGACCGGCTTCGATCCGGCCCACGCCTTCTTCAACGCCATATTGCAGGATCCAACGCTGGGCGGGCTGAAGCTCATTGCAGAGCCGTGGGATGTCGGTCAGGGCGGCTATCAGCTCGGCAACTTCCCGCCGGGCTTTTCGGAATGGAACGGCGATTACCGCGACAAGGTCCGCGAGTTCTGGTGCGGCTCGGAAGGGGTTCTGCCGAGCTTCGCCACGCGTTTCGCCGCCTCGCAGGACATCTTCTCGGAAGGCAAGCGGCGGCCATGGTCGAGCGTGAACTTCATAACTGCCCATGACGGCTTCACCCTGCAGGATCTGGTCTCCTACAACGACAAGCACAATGAGGCCAATGGGGAGGATGGTCGGGACGGTCACGACGACAACAAGGGCTGGAACTGCGGCGCGGAGGGCGAGACCGACGATCCCGGCATCATCCAGCTCCGGCGGCAGCAGAAGAAGAACCTGCTCGCCACGCTTTTCCTCTCGCAAGGCGTCCCGATGATGCTCGGAGGCGACGAGCGCTCGAACTCGCAGGGCGGCAACAACAACGCCTATTGCCAGGACAACGAGATCGGCTGGGTCGACTGGAGCGGCGACGACACCGAGATCACCGCCTTCGTCGCCCGGCTGACAGCCCTGCGCAAGAGCCGCAGCGCGTTGTCGCGGCCGGAGTTCCTCACCGGCTCGCGCAACGAGCTCGGGCAGCCCGATGTGAGCTGGTTTGGCACCGACGGCGAGCGCATGTCGGACGAGGCCTGGGCCGATCCCTACAACAAATGCATCACCGTGCGCCTTGCCCCCGCATTGCCGGGCGAGCCGTCGCTGGTCGTGATGATGAACGCCTCCCATGTCGACGTGCCCTTCGTCACCCCTCCCGTGGAAAGCGGTCATTGGGAGGTGATTCTCGGCACGGCGGGCGATCTGGAAGGCGTGACGCTCGACGCAAGGCAGACCCTCACCATGCCCGCGCGCTCTCTCGTGGTGCTGGAGTGGCGTGAATGAGTGCGCCCGACGCTCTCGCGCCTGGCGCACCGCGCTTCGGCCCGCTCGTCACCGGGCGGGGCACCCTGTTTCGGCTATGGGCGCCGGGAGCGGACGGGGTTGAGCTTCTGCTCGACGGCGCGTCCCCTGCTGCGATGATGCGAGACGCCGCCGGCATGTTCATGCGGGACGTACCGGCAGCCGGCCCCGGCACGGCCTATATGTTCCGCGTCGCAGGGCATGACGTACCGGACCCCGCTTCACGGGGGCAGCGGGTGGATGTCGAGGGATGGAGCGTGGTGCCCGCCCCTGTTCCGCACGACACGCCGGCTCGGGTCGTCCGACCCTGGCACGAGGCGGTCATCGCCGAGGTCCATGTCGGCAGCGCGACGCCGGAGGGCACCTTCCGCGCCCTCATCGACCGGCTCGATCACTATCGCGACGCCGGCTACACCGTGATCGAGCTGCTGCCGGTCGCCGATTTTCCGGGCCGGTGGAACTGGGGCTATGACGGTGTGCTGCTGTTCGCCCCGGACCGGGCCTATGGCACACCGGAAGACCTGAAAGCGCTGGTCGATGCCGCCCATGCGCGGGGCCTCGGCATGATGCTGGACGTGGTCTACAACCATTTCGGTCCGGCGGGGAATTATCTCCCCCTCTACGCACCCTCCTTCTTCCGGGCCGACATCCACACGCCGTGGGGCCCGGCGGTCGATCTCGAAAACGAGATGGTGCGCGCTTTCTTCGCCGAGAGCGCGACGCACTGGCTCGCGACCTATGGTTTCGACGGGCTGCGCTTCGACGCGGTTCATGCGCTGGCGACGCGCGGGGTGGAAGATTTCCTGCGCGAGCTCGCCGAGGCCTGCCGCACGGTGCGCCCGGATGCGTGGCTGGTGCTGGAGAACCACGACAACACCGCTCGCTGGCTTGCACGCGCGCCCGACATCGCTGCCGGCGGTTACACCGCTCAATGGAACGACGACTGGCACCATGTGCTGCATCATCTCGCGACCGGCGAGAAGTCGGGCTATTACGCGCCCTACGCTATCGATCCGGTCGCCGACCTCGCCCGCGCGCTGTCGGAGGGCTTCGTGTTCCAGGGCGAGAGCTATCCCGACAAGGCCGGTGCCCCGCGCGGCGAGCTGTCCCGGCACCTGCCGCCGGATGCCTTCGTCTCCTTCATCCAGAATCACGACCATATCGGCAACCGCCCGCTCGGAGACCGGCTGGCTGGTGCGCTGGAGAAGCGCAAGCTCGATTTCCTGCGCTTCGTGCTCATGCTCTGCCCGGAAATCCCTCTGTTCTTTCAGGGCGAAGAAGCTGAGCTGGCGACACCGTTTCCCTTCTTCTGCGATTTTCAGGGCGAATTGGCCGATGCCGTCCGGCAGGGGCGGCGCAATGAGTTCAAGGACTTCTTCGCCCACCATGCCGGCTCGGTGGATGACCTGCCCGACCCCTTGGCGGAGAGCACTTTCCTCTCTGCCAAGCTGGCGCCCGCCCTGTTCGAGACACCGGAGGCGCGGCTGGAGCTCGACGAGTTCCGCCAGCTCGCCCATGCGCGCGCCCGGCTGGTCTGGCCGCTGGCGGCGAGCGGCTTTCTCGGCGCCGAACACCGTCGGGAGGACGATGTCGTGAGCGTCACCTGGCGTTTTGACGGTGGAGCTCTGGTGATGATGGCGAACGCCACCGATGCCGAGGCGAGCGCCCATGGCCCCTTCGGCGCCGACCGGGCGCCCGGGCCACCCGATGCGATCCTGGGAACGGTGGAACCGGGCCTGCCGTGCCGGCTCGGACCCTTTTCAGCCGCGGTGTGGAGCGAGGCGCGATGACGACGACGACCGGACGCCCTCTCCTGTCCACCTATCGCCTGCAGTTCCACAAGGACTTTCCCTTCCCCGCCGCGCAGGCGCTTGCGCCCCATCTGCGCGAGCTGGGCATCAGTCACGCCTATTGCTCGCCTGTCTTCGCCGCCGTTCCCGGCTCGACGCATGGTTATGACGTCACCGATCCCGCGATGATCAACCCGGAGCTCGGAGGAGAGGCCGGCTTCCGCGCCATGGCGGAGGCGTTTGCCGCAGAGGGGATCGGACTCATCCTCGATATCGTGCCGAACCACATGGCGGCCTCCGACCACAATCCCTATTGGATGGAGGCGCTCGAATTCGGTCCCGACGGTCCCGCAGCACGTCTGTTCGATATCGACTGGGGCGCCGGAAAGCTGCTGCTGCCCGTACTCGGCGACAGCCTCGCCGACACGATGGAGGCCGGACAGATCACGCTTGAACCCGACTGGGCGGTGGGGCGTATCAATGCGGCCGCCTATGGGGAGAAGACCTTTCCCCTCGCGCCGGCCAGCGTGGCGGCATTGCTCGCAACCGCGGCGGAACACAGCGAGGATGGAGCAGCGCTCTCCTACGCCGCCGACCTCTGGTCGATGCTCGCCAGCGGCCCCGTCGATCCCGACGATATCGCGCGGGCGCGGGCGGCGCTCTCCGCCTTGCCCGAGGCCGACCGCGAGACGCTCGAGGCCGAACTTGCGAGAGCGGATGTCGCGGAGATCCTCTCCACCCAGCACTGGCGGCTCGCCTGGTGGCGCATCGCCTCGGACGAGCTGAATTATCGCCGGTTCTTCAACATCAACGACCTTGTGGGCGTGCGCGTGGAAGACCCGCACGTGTTCGAACTGGTGCATCGCCTGCCGTTGCTTCTGGTGCGCGAAGGCGTGGTGGACGGATTGCGCGTCGATCATATCGACGGGCTTGTCGATCCAGAGGCTTACACCAGGCGCCTGCGTGCTGCGGTGGGCGGGCATGCGCCGATCTTTGTCGAGAAGATCCTCGAACATGGCGAGGTACTGCCACCCTGGCCCATCGACGGCACCACAGGCTATGAGCGGCTGAACGACATCAACGGCCTGTTCGTTGACGAAGACGGCTATCGCGCGCTGGAGACGCATCTGCGCGAGGCGAATCTTCTGGCCGGCACCGTGGAAGCACGGATCGTCACCGCCAAGAAGGACGTGCTGGAGCGCAGCTTCCTCAACGAGATCAAGGCACTGACCGAACTGGCCCACACGGCCTTGGCCGAGCAGATGGAAGCGGCCGATATGAGCCCGGCGGCCCTGAGGCGGGGACTAATCGCGCTGATCGCCCATTTTCCGGTCTATCGGTCCTATGCGACCGAGGCCGGGCATTCGGACGCGGATGCCGAACTGTGGAACCGCGCTCGAGCCGCCATCGAGGCCGCCGAGGATCCGCTGACCGCCAAGGCGGCGGCGCTGCTGCTGGACCACCTTGCCGACCCCCGCGATGCCGATGATCACCGCTTCCGCACCCGGTTCCAGCAGCTCAGCGGCCCGGCCATGGCCAAGGGCTTCGAAGACACCGAGCTCTACCGGAACATGACCCTGCTTTCGGTGAACGAGGTCGGCGGAGACCTGCTGCGGCCCGGCCGAAGCCGGGATGAACTGCACGCGCTGCTGCGGCAGAGGGCGGAGAGCGGCGCGCGCGACCTCACTCCCCTTGCTACCCATGACACCAAGCGCGGCCCGTCCACGCGCGCGCGGCTCAACGCCCTTACGCTCGACCCGGACGCATTCCTCGACTTCCTCGCCACCATCGAGGAGTTCACCCGCCCGCGCCGGCGCTCCGAAGAAGGGCGGCCGATGCCGGACGATCTCGACGCATGGCTGGTGCACCAGACGCTGCTGGCCGCCTGGCCGATCACTCCGGAGCGGATGGAGCAATATCTCACCAAGGCGCTGCGCGAAGCCAAGCGCCATTCCAATTGGGAAACGCCGGACGAGACCTATGAAGCCGCGACACTCGGCTTTGCCCGCAGCCTGATCGCAGCACCCGAGACAGAACCTTATCGCGCGGCGCTCGGCCGGCTGGTCGAGCGGTTCGATGAAGCGGGCCACATTTTCGGGGTAGCGCAGAGCCTCGTCCAGCTTACCATGCCCGGCACGCCGGACATCTATCAGGGAACCGAGTTCCGCGATTTCTCGCTGGTCGATCCCGACAATCGCCGCCCCGTCGACTATGTTGCGCGAAAGGCGGTGCTGGACGGCAAGGTGGACGGCATCGATCCGCGCGACGCCGAGTTAGGCACGCTGACCCGCCAGTTGCTCACCGCCCGCAGGACGTGCCCGGCGCTGACGGGCGGTGCCTACAGGGCGCTCGGCTTTGCGCCGAGCCCGTGGCGCTGGTTCGGCTTTATGCGCGAGGCGGACGGATCGGCGGCGCTGCTCATCGTGCCCACCCGCGTGCCGATCGGCTCCGAAGCGCCGCCGTCAATCACGCTTGCCGACGATCTCGGCGGCGGCTGGCGCAACCTCGACGGAAACCGGGCGGAACCGCGCATGCTCGCCGATCCCTCCCGCCCCTGGCAGGTGTTGCTGCGCGGCTAGAGGAAGGACAGCCACGTCACCAGCACGAAGCCGGGAAGCAGGAACAGCGCGGACCAGCCGATATAGCCGAAGAAACCCGGCATCCTGACCCCGCGCGAGCGGGCGATGGCCAGCACCATGAAATTGGGCGCGTTGCCGACATAGGTGAGTGCGCCCATGAAGACCGCTCCCGCCGAAATCGCCTCCAGCGTGCGGGCATGGGTGGTCATCAGCGTCGCCGCATCGCCGCCCGCGAGATTGAAGAAGACGAGATAGGTCGGGGCGTTGTCGAGGAAGGCCGAAAGCACGCCGGTCATCCAGAAATAGCCGGGCACAAAGGGCTCACCGTCCGGCCGGGTGACGAGCGCCACCAAGCCGCCCATTGGCCCCTCGCTGCCGGCCCGCAGCATCGCGATCACCGGCACGATGGCGAGGAAGATCGCGGCGAACAGGCGCGCCACTTCGGCGATCGGTTCCCAGTCGAAGCCGTTGCGCTCGCGGATAAAAGCGGGGGTCATGGCCAGCGAGAGGCCCGCCAGCGCGAGCAGCGCGACGTCGCGCAGCACCGCCTGCAACGGCACGTCGGTGCCGAGAATATGAAAGGCGATCCCCGGCTGCCAGGCCGCACTCGCGAGGATCACGACGATCACTCCGGCGAGGACCGGCAGGTTGCGCCGGCCGCGCAGGCCGAGCGGCAGGTCGCCACCGGTGTCCGGCGTCGGGTCGGCACGCTTCGGCAGCGCCGCCTCGCGGGCCTGGAAATACCGGTCCATCCAGTAGAACGCCGCCAGCAGCAGGCCAACCAGCAGCGCCGTTTCCAGAGCGAGATGCCGCGTGGTCCAGAAAAAGTCCACGCCCTTCAGGAAGCCGAGGAAAAGAGGCGGGTCGCCGAGCGGGGTCAACGCTCCCCCGATGTTCGACACCAGGAAGATGAAGAACACCACGGGGTGCACATTGTGATGGCGATGATCATTGGCGCGCAGCAACGGGCGGATCATCACCATCGAAGCCCCCGTGGTCCCGATGACGCTGGCGAGCAGCGTGCCGATGGCGAGCAGCCCGGTATTGACCGCCGGTGTGCCGTTGATGTTGCCGGTCAGAAGAATGCCGCCCGCCACCGTGAACAGCGTGAACAGCAGCACGATGAAGGGCACATATTCGGCGAGCGCGGCATGGACCAGCGCATGCGCCGCCGCCTCGACCCCGAAAACCGCGCCGAACGGCATGAGGAAGGCGAGCGCCCAGAACAGAGCTATCTTGCCTGAATGATGATGCCAGACGCGTGCGGCCAGCAGCGGCATAAGGGCAATGGACAGAAGGATTCCGGCGAAAGGAATGCCCCAGAACAGGGAGAGGGACGCGCCGTCCGGCCCGCCTTCCGCCGCCAATGCCGGGACGACGCCCATCCCCGAAAACATGACGGCAAGAAACAGCCCGCCGCCCGTCATCCGTCTTCCGCCTGCCATCGTCACCTCTCGCTCGGTCACCCCCTGCTAGCAAGCCCCCCATCCGCCTGTCGAGGAAAAGCGCCTGCCCTCCTGCCGTCCCGGTCACATAGGCGTCCGCTCGCCCGATGGGCGTACTCGGGGCAGAACGCCCTTATGCGACCTCCATTGGCGCGACTTTTCTTGGCGCGACTTTTCTTGGCGCGGCATGCCGGGCTGGGCTACACCGCTCCATCCGACCGCCCCCGCGAAGCGAGCCGCCCATGTCCCGCGCCGTCGCCGGCCCCGAGATCGAACGCCTCATCCAGCTTCTGGCTCGCGTGCCGGGCCTTGGCCCGCGCTCGGCCCGGCGGGCGGCGCTGCATCTCATCAAGAAGCGCGAGGCCCTGCTCGCCCCGCTCACCGCTGCGATGGGAGAGGCGCTCGGCAAGCTGGAGACGTGCCGGGTCTGCGGCAATATTGACGTGCGCAACCCCTGCACCGTCTGCACCGACCCGACCCGCGATGCGGCGATGCTGGTGGTGGTGGCGGATGTCGCCGACCTCTGGGCGCTGGAACGCTCCGGCGCGACCCATGCGCGCTATCACGTGCTCGGCGGCGTATTGTCCCCGCTCGACGGTATCGGGCCGGACGATCTCAACATCGAGGCGCTGGTGACGCGCGCACATGAGCCGGAGGTGAACGAGGTGCTGCTTGCCCTCGGCGCCACGGTCGACGGCCAGACCACCGCGCATTACATCACCGACCTCTTGCGGGACAGCGGCGTGAAGGTCACTCGCCTCGCCCAGGGCGTTCCCGTGGGCGGCGAACTCGATTACCTCGACGAGGGCACGCTGGCAGCGGCGATCCGGGCGCGGACTTCGTTCTGAGCACCCTCAGCCGACAGCGGCGGCGCGTGTCCGGCGCCCGTCCAGCCCCTCCTCGCGAAAATGGCCGCGGGCCTGGAGCCAGGCGAGGAGGATCAGGCTCGGCACGGCGGTGACCAGCGAACCCGCGAAGAACCACACCCAGCCAAGCTCCGCCGCCACATAGCCCGCGCTCGCCGAAAGATAGGTCCGGCCGGTCGCCGCCAGCGCGGTGAGCAGCGCATATTGGGTGGCGGTGTGCAACGGATTGCGGCAGAGCCCCGAAAGATAGGCGACGAACACCACGGTACCGATGGCGCTGGTGAAGTTCTCCGCGACGATGGCGAGGGACAGGGCACCGTAATCCAGCCCTCGCGTCGCCAGCCAGGCGAAGGTGAGGTTGGAGACGCTCTGCAGGATCGCGCCGATCCACAGCATGGTCGCCAGCGGCAACGAACGCGCCGCCATGCCCCCGACAATGCCGCCCACCAGTGTGGCGCCGAGGCCCAGCCCCTTCACGATGGCCGCATAATCGGTGCGGGTGAAGCCGAGATCGATGACGAAAGGCGCCGTCATGGTGCCGGCAAAGGCATCGCAGAACTTGTACAGTACCACGAAGGCGAGGATCGCCACCGCCATCGGCCGGGTGAGGAATTCGGTAAAGGCTCCGGCAGCGGCATGAAATACCCGCTTCAGGGGACGCTCGTGGCGTTCCTCGTCCGCCTCCGCTCCCTGCGGCGCGGACGGCTCACCCGAGACCAGCGCGGTTATGAGGCCGATGCCCACCGCCGCCGCCATGACGAGATAGCCATAGCGCCACGCCACCGGACCCGGCACGCCGAGCTTTTCCTGGATGCCGCTGACGAGGAACAGGATGCCGGCGGTCGAGACCACCATGCCGACCCGGTAGGCGGCGACATAGGCGCCCATGCCGGCGGCCTGTTCGGAGGGATCCAGCCGTTCGACGCGATAGGCGTCGATCACGATGTCCTGCGTCGCCGAGGCGGTGGCGACCAGCAGAGCGACCAGCGCCACCATGGCCGGGGCACGGGCCGGATCGACCAGCGCCAGCAGCGCGATCGCGGCGGCGAGCAGGAGCTGGGACAGCACCAGCCAGCCGCGCCGCCGCCCCAGCCAGCGCGTCAGCAGCGGCACCGGAAGCGCATCGACCACGGGCGCCCAGAGGAACTTGATGGCGTAGGGCGTGCCGACCAGCGCGAACAGGCCGATGGTGGTGAGATCGACCCCCGCCTCGCGCATCCAGATAAGCAGGGTGGAACCGGAGAGCGCCAGCGGCAGGCCGGAGGAAAAGCCCAGCAGCATGACCGCCAGCACGCGCGGGCGCAAATAGACCGTAAGCCCGGCCAGCAGGCCGGGGCGCCCCTGCGCGGGGGCGGGACTGTCCGTTCCAGCTCGATCCGGCGGGGCGATGTCGCTCATTCGGCGCCTCGGCTGCGGCGGTGATCCGGGCGAGGGCCCGCAGGCGGCGAATCGGCCTGCGGGCCCTCGCCTTCTGCTGTTTAACCGGTCTCGTCCGGCCTGTCGCGCCGACGCCCCTTCACGCCTGTTCCGCGACGGGAAGACGGGTGCGCACGATGGCGGCATGCAGCCTTGTGCCAGGCAGCAGGCCGGCGTCGTCGAAGTCATAGGTCGGGTTGTGCAGCGGCGCGGAAGGCCCGTTGCCAACGAAGGCGAAGCAGCCCGGCACATGGGCGAGGAAACGGGCGAAGTCCTCGGAAGCCGTCATCGGCTCTTCCGCCGACGCCACCCGCTCCGGTCCGCAGACCCCTCGTGCCGCTTTCAGCACCTCGTCCGCGAGGGCGGCATCGTTGACGAGCGGCACGAATTCACGGGCATAGCGCACAGACGCCGCCACATTGTGGGCCAGCGCCGTGCCCTCGGCGATCGCACGCATCTCCCGCTCGATCGTTGCGCTCACCTCCGGGAGGAAGGAACGGGCATCACCCAGAATGCGGGCCTGCCCCGGCAGGGCGTTTCGGGTACCGTCGGTGATGAGTTCGGTTACCGAGACCACGGCGATGTCGGCCGGGCTGATCCGGCGCGAGACGATGGCCTGCAGGTTCAGCACCGTGGCGCAGGCGGCGAGCATCACCTCGCTTCCCTGATGCGGGCGCGCGGCATGCCCGCCGATGCCGGTCAGCACGATCTCGAAAATGTCCTCCGCCGACATGATGGGCCCCGGCCGGGTCTCGACATGGCCGATCGCGAGCCCGGGCATGTTGTGCAGGCCGTAGATCTCGGAAAAGGGAAAGCGCTCCAGCAAGCCGTCATCAAGCATGGCCTGCGCGCCCTGCCCCCACTCCTCGGCCGGCTGGAACACGAAGCGCACCGTTCCATCGAAGCCGCCTTCGCCGGCCAGAAGGCGGGCGGCGCCAAGCAGCATGGCGGTGTGGCCGTCATGCCCGCAGGCGTGCATCGTGCCCGGATGACGCGACGCATGGGCGTGGGTGCCCTGCTCGGCGATGCGCAGCGCGTCCATATCCGCACGCAACGCGATGGCGCGGTTGCCGGTGCCACGCTTCAGGGTGCCGACGACCCCGGTGCCGCCGACGCCCTCGACCACCTCGTCGAGCCCGATCTCCCGCAGCTTTGCCGCGACGAAGGCGCTGGTGCGCCGCTCCTCGAAGCCGAATTCGGGATGAGCGTGGAGATCATGCCGCCAGATCGTCATCTCGCGCTCGAGCGCCTCAGGATCCATAGCCATGGCGGTCTCCCTTTGCGTCGGCGAGGCAGGCGACGACGTCCAGCAGAACATTGGCACCGGCCACCAGATCGGCCTGCGGCGTGTGTTCGCGCGGATTATGGCTGATGCCACCAAGGCTCGGCACAAAGATCATCGCCGCCGGAGCCATGCGCGCCATCATCTGCGCATCATGCCCGGCACCGGAGGTCATGCGCTGATAGGCGAGCCCACGGCCCGCGGCCGCCTGCTCAATAAGCGCGACGATGCCGGCATCGAATGCGACGGGTGAGAAGCGCGCCAGTCTTTCAACCGAGACCGACACGCCTTCGCTGGCCGCCACCTCGTCGAGGAAGATGGCCAGCGCCGCTTCCCCGGCCGCGAGCCGCGCCTCGTCCGGGTCGCGCAGATCGACGGTGAAGGTCGCCCGCGCCGGGATGACGTTGATCGCGTTGGGCTCGAAGGCGATGCAGCCGACGGTGGCGACCGAAGGGTCATGCGCCTTTCGCGCCTGCTCGTTCACGAAGGCGATGACACGCGCGGCGGCGTAGCCGGCATCGCGGCGCATCGACATCGGGGTCGTGCCGGCGTGGTTGGCCGTGCCTTCCATCACCACGCGCTGCCAGGAAATGCCCTGCAGCGTCGCGACCGCACCGATCGGCACGCCTTCGCGCTCCAGCACCGGGCCCTGCTCGATGTGCAGTTCGACATAGGCATGCGGGCGCAGGAAGCCCGGCTCGGCGACGCCGGCATAGCCGATGCGCTCCAACTCGGCGCCCAGCGTTGTGCCGTCGGTGCCGATGCTCGCCAGCGCCTCCTCTACCGAAAGCCCGCCGGCATGGACGAGGGAGCCCATCATGTCGGGTGCGTAGCGCACGCCCTCCTCATTGGTGAAGGCGGCGACCGCGATGGGACGAACCGGCGTGAGGCCTGCGGCGCGCAGCGTCTCGATCACCTCCAGCCCGGCGAGCACGCCGTAGCAGCCGTCATAGATGCCGGCATCAATGACCGTGTCGATATGCGAGCCGAGCAGCAGCGGCGCTTCCGCGGCGTTCGCATGAGTCCGCCAGATGCCGAAGATGTTGCCGATGCGATCGACCACAACGTCGAGGTCCGCCTCGCGCAGCCAGCCG
Organism: Ancylobacter crimeensis; assembly: GCF_023016805.1. Taxonomy (GTDB): domain Bacteria; phylum Pseudomonadota; class Alphaproteobacteria; order Rhizobiales; family Xanthobacteraceae; genus Ancylobacter; species Ancylobacter crimeensis. Next base: position 98,734 of record NZ_JALKCH010000002.1, on the reverse strand, counting down.
ACCAGAGCGTCGCGCCCTGCGCGGTCGGTGTCGGAGGCGGCGAGACGGGTGAGACGGTTCTCGCCATCACGCCCGATCTGCCCAAGCGCGTGCAGCCGGCCGAGCAGGCGCGCCTCATGGATCGCCAGGCCGCTCATGCCGGCCCAGCCCGGACGACATCAGGCGCCAGACCTACGAGCTCGGCATAACGTCCGGGGTCGGTCGCCCCCTCGGTGTTGATGACGAAGACGCGCGAGGACGGCCCCAGATCGAGCGCGGTGCGGATCTCCGGCGTGGCCATCGCCCGCAGCAGCCCCGCCAGCCCGGCACCGCCGCTTTCCCCCGCGACGATGGCCGGATCGCCAAAGACCGGGCGCGCCAGTCGGTTCATCACCGCCACGGCGTCCTCCTCATCGACGGTCATGAAGGCATCCGCCGCGCGGGAGAGCACCCGCCAGGCAATGCGCGAGGGCTCGTAGCATTCGAGCATCGCCATCACCGTGGGTTCGCCATGAGCGATCCGCACCGGCGCGCCCACGCGCACGCTTTCACAAACACAGGCCGCGCGGGCGGGCTCGACGACGATAAAGCGCGGGCGACGCTCGCCCAGCACCAGCTGCAGATGCGCCGCCACTGCCGCCGCGACGCCGCCGACGCCGGCCTGCACGAAGACGTGGGTCGGCAGCTCGGGCAACTGGCGCAGCGCCTCGCGCACCATGGCGGTGTAACCCTGCATCACCAGCGCCGGAATCTGCTCATAACCCGGCCAGGAGGTGTCGGAGACGATGGTCCAGCCCTCCTGCTGCGCCACGCGGGTGGCCTCGGCGACGGAATCGTCATAGGTGCCCTCGACCCGGATCATCCGCGCCCCATAACGGGCGATGGCCGCGACGCGCTCGTCGCTGACGCCGGAATGCACGAAGATCGCCGCGGCAGCCCCCATCAGCCCCGCGCCCTGCGCCACCGAGCGGCCGTGGTTTCCATCGGTGGCGCAGGCGACGGTCACCCCCGCCGCGACGGCGCGCACCGCCGGCTCCTGCATCTCCTCCATCTCGACCGGGCGACCGAGAGCTCGCCCGGCCTCTGCCAGCACCAGCCGTGCCACCGCATAGGCGCCGCCGAGCGCCTTGAAGCTGCCGAGCCCGAGCCGGAACCCCTCGTCCTTCACATGCAGTGCACCGACGCCAAGCTCCGCGGCCAAGCCGGGCAGCGCATGGAGCGGGGTGGGTGCATGGTTGTCGCGCTGCGCCAGATAGGCGTCCACCGCATCGGCGCCGGCTTCGCCAAGCATGTCGCCATCGGCCGGATCGAGGGGCTGACGATAATCGGGATGGGCGTTGGACAGGAACATCGAACATCTCTCGCGACAGGAACGACGAGAGGATATTGCAGAGGGCGTGCAGAACGGGCTCTATATCAGCCACATCCACGCACAAATATTTCATTCTTCGAGGCTCGGATGACGGACACGGCCCTGCCCACCTCGTTGGACGCCTTCGATCTCGCCATCCTCGAATTCCTTCAGCGCGACAACGCAACCCCTCAGCGGCTCATCGGCGAGGCGGTGAACCTGTCGGCGCCGGCGGTGCAGCGCCGCATTCGCCGCATGGAGGATGCCGGTGTCATCGCGGCGAATGTCGCGCTCGTCGATCCGGCGCAGGTAGGGCAGCCACTCACCCTCGTCGTCGAGGTCGAACTGGTCAGCGAGACCGCCGAGTTGATAGATGCCGCCAAGCGCGGCTTCGCCGCCGTGCCCGAGGTGCAGCAGTGCTATTACGTCACGGGCGAGGCGGATTTCGTGCTGGTGATGCTGGTGCCGACCATGGCCGCCTATGAGGCGCTGACTCGTCGGCTGTTCTTCGGCAACAACAATGTGAAGAGGTTCCGCTCCCTCGTGGCCATGGACCGGGTCAAGGTCGGCCTTACGGTTCCCCTGAAGGACGGTGTGGCAGCCCGCACGCCGCCGCGCCGCTGAAGGCCATCTCGGTCGGCGAGCTCGCCTTCAGCTCGCCTGGGACATCGGCGATTTGCGACCCGAAACGGTGTTGCGGATGGACAGCAGCTTCTGCCGCAGCTTAGGGCCGACGAGGCTGCGCACGTGGGAGGCGGCCGCCATGCGCAGCGTCGCCGCGTTGGTGACCATCGAGATCTCGGACCGCCGCTGCGGGATCAGCCCGAACCGGGACAGGAACACGCCGGTATTGGCCTTCGCATAGCCATCCATATCGAAGGTCAGGCCCAGCGCCCGGGCCTTTTCGATCGACTTCCAGATGAGCACACTGTTGGCCGCCCCTTCATTGGCCGCCGGGTTTCGGCTGTTGAGCCAGTAATAGAGATAGCGGCTGTCGGTCAGCAATACGGCGCTCGCCATATCCGCCCCGGTTTCATCCACGCATGCCAGGATGATGGCCTGCCCCCGATCGACTGCTGCCGCCATGATGCGCCGGATCGCGCCGTAATCGACGTTGTCCTTGAAGGCGCGGTCGCCGATGAAACTTTGCGAGAGTCGAATATAGCGCTCGACGTCGGTGTGCTCGACCACCTGCATCCGCTTGAGGCCGGTCTTGATATTGTACCTCACCTTCTGATCCATCTCCCGGAGCGGATCGTAATCGGGATCCTGCCTCGTGCGGAAGGTGAAGCTGGTGGTCACCGTAAAGCCGGCGAGATTGAAGGCGAGGTCGAGATCGGAATCGGGAGCCAGCGTGTAGGAGAACCTGTCGAATTTCGGCAGTTGCTCGCTCAGTCCCTGCAGCGCCCGGATGACATGGGACAGATTGCGCCGCGCCTCGACGGAGTGGAACTTGATGGTTGGTTGCATGACCCGCGCGAGATGAGGCATGCCGACGATCCGAAGTCCTCCCTCGCGATAGGTGGAATAAACTAGACTGGCAGCAAGTACCTTGCCGTCGTCAAACTCAACCTTACGCCAGCTTCCGCCCGTGGCGGCTTCGTACCACCACGGCTCATCGAAAACAGAACTATATGAAAGCATAAGAGATACCCTGGAGGAATGGCTTTTACGCCGAAACTCTGCCCCTGGTCGTGTAATGATACGCCGCGGAAAGGATTTAGGCCTTATAACAAGAAAACCGGGCCTTCCGTGCGTTTCCTTCGGTCAAGAAGTCCCCTGATACGACGTGGGACACCCGCTCGCACTATCCCGATGGCTACGAATCCGCGCGCCCGCCTATCCCTTTGCGCCGAACCGCCCCATCGGACGGCGTAACCCATCCACACGCCGTGATGCCCGTTCGAATCCACTCCCGCCGGACTACCGCCTTTGTTCACGGGCCACCGGCTCGGACAGCCGGTTGCGCTGTTTCAGGCCGCCGGGTCGGCTTCTATGCTGCATGGCAATGTCAACGATCATTCCTTTGCGATGAGACTTTTGCCCTTGCGAAACGAATATTGGCCCAACGCATTTCGAGGAAACCCCGGAGCTGGACATTCCAAGGGTGACGATCTGGAGGCTTACATGTCGATGGAAAGCGCAGGTCACCTGGCCACCGGTCGCCACCGCCGCCTGGCAAAGGATGGCGTCCGATGACCCGGAACAAGATTGCCGTCTATTTCTACGGCGCCTTCAGCCCGGAAGCCGACGGCTGCCATGCGCGCGTCTGCTCGCTGCTGGATCGCCTCGTGCTGAGCTTCCCGCGGGTGGTGGTCTATTCCTACGACAACCATCCCGATTTCCCCTGGAAGGAGCGGAACATCCAGGCCTTCCACCAGCGCTGGCCGGGCGTCGAGCTGGTGCTCGAGCACTATTCAGGTCGGTTGAAACTCGCTACGCGCGTGAAGAACCTCCTCATCTCCTTCTTTCCCGGCATGGCACGCAATCTCGTGAAGCTGTCGCTGCCCGGCGCCAGCCCCAAATTCGCTGGCGTGAAGGCCGAGGCGGGCTCGATCTTCGTGAACTACACGCACGGTCTCGCCCAGTTGAACGGTGTCGATCCCGACCGCTGCGTGGTCGACACCCATGACGTCAACTTCGCGAAATGGGCGAAGCTCGCGCGCGCCAGTTCCGTCTCGCTGACCTCGCTGCGCAAGCTTCGCGGCGAGATTGCCGTCCTGCAGATCGTCTACGCCCTCGTCGCGATCTCGCCTTCCGAGGCCGCCTTCTTCCGCATGATGCTTGAGGACGACCGGGTTCACTACGTTGCGGCATGGGACCCCCCGCGCAAGCGGGCCGACGTCGCTCCGGCCAGCGAGCGCGACATCGACCTTGTGTTCTTCGGCTCCGCCTATGCGATGAACGGGCGTGGCCTCGTCCAGATGTTCGCCCAGAACGGCGAGTGGCTGGCGCGCTACCGCATCGCGATCTGCGGCAATGTCTGCAACGATCCCGATGTGGTCGCCCTCGCCGGCCGCCATGCCAATGTGCGTCTGCTCGGCTATGTCGACCGGCCGGAGGAGATCTACGCCCGCAGCAAGGCGGCGCTCTCGCCGGTGGACGGCACAGGCCTCAAGATGAAGATCGTTGGGGCCCTGCGCGCGGGCGTGCCGGCCTTCGTCTCCCGCTCGGCGCTGGACGGCCTGCCGTCCGGCTACGAGGAAGCGGTGTTTCCGCTCGCTGAGGCCGAGGTTGCACGCGTGCTGGGCGATGACCGGCGTCTGGCCGACGCCCAGAACGCGGCCTTTGCCTATTATGCCCAGTTCGATCGCGGCAGCGATGCCGCCGCTCTCATCGAGCGTCTCGCCCGCAAGGACGAGCGCGCCCTCACCATTCGCACCGATGCACCGGCACGGCCGGTGTTCGACGAAACGGGCTCCCTCGGCAAGCTCACGAGCTGAGCGGCGGACAATCCAGGACCGGCTCCCGGGCCGCAGTCACCAGGACCAGGCAGGATGACGCAGCATCGCTACATTGCGCTCGACGGCTTGCGAGGCATCGCCGCGCTGATGGTGATGATCTATCATTTCAGCTCGCGGGGACGCCTGTTCGCCGAAGGCTTCGTCACGCCGTTCGATTCCGCCTATCTAGCGGTCGACCTGTTCTTCGTTCTCAGCGGCTTCGTGATCTATCATTCCTATGCCCGCGCACTGAGCACCGATCTCGGCGTTCGCGAGTACCTGCTAAAGCGCGCCATCCGGCTCTACCCGCTGTTCCTGGCAGGCCTCGTCATCGGCACCATTGCGAGCTACATGCTCGGCACGACGGGCCTCGCGGCCTTTTCCGCCAAGCTGGCGACGAAGGAACTCTCCTACAACCTTCTGGGATTTCCCTATGCCAACGACACGCTCATCTTCGACTTCGAGGATGGCGCGACGCTGGCCGGGCAGATCTTTCCGCTGAACCCGCCCGCCTGGTCGCTCGTCTTCGAACTGATTGCGAGCTTCCTGTTCATCTTCCTCTACAAGCTGCAGTCGCGAAGCCTGATGCGCGTCGCCATCGTCAGCCTCGTAGTGCTGCTCGCGCTGGCCGGCTATTTCGCCCGGATCAGCCACCAGAACGGCCTGGTCTTCGGCATGGGCTACAACACCGGCACCTTCATCGGCGGATTTCCCCGCGTCATCTTCAGCTTCGTGACCGGCATAATCCTGTGCCGCTATATCTCGACGCCGCGCACCTCCTCACCCCAGGAAACGGTGATGTGGGGCAAGGCATGGATGCTGTATGGCGCCGCCTCGTTGCTGCTCCTGTTTCCCTTCGACATCGACGGGATCTACGCGCTGTTCTTCATCACGATCGGCGGCCCGGCGCTGGTCTGGGTCGGCGGACATACGATTATCAGGAACACGGCCTCGCAGAGCATCGCCAACTTTCTCGGCTGGCTGTCCTACCCGGTCTATTGCCTGCATATCCCCGTCGGCTGGATGGTGTGGGCGATCGGCCACCGGAACGGGCTGACACCGATGGAAATGCTGATCTCCGCCACCCTTGCCACCGTCCTTCTTTCCTGCGCCATCGCGACGCTTTTAGACAGCCCCGTGCGAAGGCTCCTGACGAGCATGGCGTTCCATGACAGATCGACCGCCGCCAAGGGCAGCGTCGGCAGCGTCCAGCTCACCAAATAAGGATCTCGCTCGCGACGGCTCTCAGGCCTATCCGATGGACGCCGAGGCGCCCATCGGATAGGCCTGAGAGCCGGAGGCAGGCTCACCCATGCGTCTTACCCGTCCCTCGCTCCTGATCCTGCTCTCGGGCCTTGCTCTGGTACTGGCCGCTCTGTCGGCGCTGGCCGGCATCCGGCTGATGGCACCCCAGCTTCTCAGACAGCATGCGCCGGCCCTGGCTTCGTCGAATGTGAAGGCGGGCGGGCGGATCCGGCTTGCGGTGCTGGGCGATTCCGACAGCCATTCCTATCATGACACCGTGCTGCTCGGCACTGACCCGGGTCTGCGGGGCGGCCCACATCGCATGACGACCTATCAGTGGACCGAAATCCTCGACCGGCTGCGCAGCGACCAGATCGATCAGGGCGAATGGGGAGCCTGGGGCACCGGCAAGGTCCGCGCACTGTTCGACGAAGCCCGCGGCGTACCCGCACGCACGCCCCGCAAGGAGGATTTCCGCTATAATTTCGCAATCACGGGCGCGACCTGCGACCAGCTTTTCGGCCAGAAAGAGCGGCAGGCACTCGACCTCATCGACCTGATGGACACGGATCCGGACGGCTGGCGCGCCGGCGTCGTGGTGATCCGCATCGGCATCAACGATATCGGTACCCATGAGGAGCTCGACGAGCTGGCCCATGACCGGCAGTCCCCCCACGCTCTCTCCCGGATCAAGGCCTGCGTCGACGCCATCGCCCGGGCAACCGCCCTTATCCGCGAGAGACATCCCGACACGCGCATCGTCCTCGTCGGTATCCTGAACAATGCCGACTGGTCGGAGGAGTTTCCCAACTGGCACTCGGGCGAGGCCATCGCCAATATCGAGGCCGGAATGGATATGTACGATGAGGGTTTGAAAGCGCTGGCCGCCGGCGATCCCCACATCCTTTTCTTCGACAACCGCGCTTGGTTTCGCAATCTGTGGGGCACGCGCGACGCTCGCGGCCTTCCGGACTACAAGACGCTGCAGCTGGCCCCTGGCTGGGCTATCACCAACACCTCGGGCAACGATCCCCACAATGCCGTGCTCGCCGATGCCCATGCCGGCGTCGCATGGAACGCCCTGTGGGCACAGAGCCTGGTCGCCGCCATGAACAAGACCTTCGGGCTCGACATCCGCCCGATCACGGACAGCGAGATCATGAGCTTCCTGGGCCCCAGCTTTGCTCGGGCCGGCTGAAGAAGGGGTCTAAGAAGGGGCGCCCATGCCCGAATGATGCCGCTGCACCTCCCCCATCGCGCGGGAATCGCAACGCTGTTCGGCACGGAAGCTCGGATCGACCCGCGCCAACGCTTTCATAGTGGCTTCCTTGTGGGTACCGGACGCGCCCAGGCCCCTCGCAGGGGCCAGAGATAGGGTAAGGGCCGCGGTGATACCCGCCAGGTTTCCTCGTCTCATTCCAGCCACTACACTCCATAACCGAGGCTCACGTCGGGGCCTCGCTTCTTCCGATAGGTGAGCCGGCATGGTGGCCAATGTCCGGCGCGAACCTTAGGGCAAGCACCTGCCGGCCTGAACTCCACGAAAGTTCAAGGTCAGATACAGCTTGCTTCAGACTTCCCCGATAATGGTATCATTTTCTGGAGGACGCGATGAAAGGTACAGGGCGCACGCAGTTTGGTTTGCGTCATCGCTATGGTAGCGTCTTCGATCGAGCGGGGGAGTTCGAAGCTTGTGGCGTTTGTTGTTGCAACGGTTTAGCAGCTCCGTGGCGCTCGCCACGGATAGCAGCGCGAAACCGTTGCGCCGGACACCCTGCGGCATGGACATGCTGGATGTATTGAACAACTCCAGCGAGAAGATTTCCATTTACGATAGCTCCCATCGCCTCATCCATCACACGCCCTCGCTCACCAGCCTGCGGAAAGATGTCGCCCCGGGAAAATTGCTGTGGGACATCTATGCCGATGTCGAAAGCCTCACGCTCCGCGAGGCTGTGAAGCGCGTGATCGGCAGCGGCCGAGAGGAATGGCTCGATATGCCCGACGGCTCGCCGGGCACCCCTTCCCGCCTGTGCATCTTTCGCGTCGGCAGCGGCGTCGGACTGAACGAGCAGCCGGTCCCGTCCATCGCGACTGCGGCATCCGCCCTTGACGAGGGCGACTCCTCGACCCTGCTTTATCACGCGACGCATGACGTATTGACCGGGCTCGAAAACCGCAGACAACTCACCGAGCGGTTGCGGAATGTACTTCACGACGCTCCCGGCGACACCCCGCCGGCCTTCCTGCAGATCGACCTCGACAACTTCAAGGTGGTGAACGACACCCTGGGTCATGGAGCGGGAGACCTGCTCCTTCAGATGGCGGCCGAGCGTATCCGGCGCACGATCGACGACCGCGACTTCGCCTATCGCTATGCGGGAGACGAATTTGCGGTGGTCCAGCTGGGCAAGCCGCAGCCCGCCTCCGCTGAAAGACTGGCCAGCGACCTCATTGCCGCCTTTCAGGCGCCTTTCCTGCTCAACGGTCTTCCGATCTTCGTGGGCGCCAGCGTCGGCATTGCACACACGCCGGACCACGGCCGGAGCAGCGAGGAATTGATGAAGGCGGCCGACATCGCGCTTTATGCCGCCAAACGGGATGGCCGCGGCTGTGCGCGCGTCTTCAGCCAGCCCATGCAACTCCTGATCGAGCAGCGCGAGAATCTGCGGCGCAAGCTGCGCGGCGCTCTCGCCAATGGAGAGCTTTTTCTCGAATACCAGCCACTGGTGCAACCAACGGTCGGCGTCGTGGGCTTCGAGGCGCTGTTGCGATGGCGGCATCCCGAACTCGGGCTTATCCCGCCGGGCATCTTCATCCCCATCGCCGAAACCGATGGATTGATGGACGAGATCGGCGCCTGGGTGCTTCGCAGGGGATGCGAACAGGCGCGGGCATGGCCGCCGACGTTCAGCCTTGCCGTGAACGTGTCGTCCGCCCAGTTCCTGAGCGGCGGCATCACGGACACCATCGCACACGCGCTCGATGCATCCGAGCTTCACCCGGATCGGCTGGAGGTGGAAATCACCGAATCCGTTCTGCTCGAAAAAACCGTCGACAATCTCGACACACTGAATACGCTCAACGTGCTCGGAATTCGAATTTCTTTGGACGACTTCGGAAAATCTTATTCATCCCTTAGCTATCTGAAGAATTTTCCATTCGATACCATGAAGATCGACCAGTATTTCATCAGCGACATCAGGTCGAACGTGAAGAGCCAGATCATCGTGCGCTCGGTTCTCGACCTCGCCCATGGGCTCGGCATGACCGTCACCGCCGAGGGCGTGGAGATGCCGGGACAGGCCGAGTGGCTGGCGGACGCAGGATGCGACCGGCTGCAGGGCTACTATCTCGGCCGTCCGATGCCTGCCGATGCGACGCTGGAATTCATCCGCCGAACGGCCGGACGCAGCGTTGCGGACTGGCCCGAAACGATGCCCGACAAATCGCCGCCACGACCGATCACCGAAGACTGAACGACGACAGACCGTAACAGAGGCGTGCATGGCTACTCTTGCGAAAGACGGCGTCCAGGACACGCCATTCGAGCCGATGATCGAGATCGAGCTCAGCATCGAGGCGCTGCAGGCCGAATGGCGACAGTGCGACGGCATTGCGAACTACGTGGCGAACATGATCAGCCACAACCGTTCGGACTCCATCCGCTATGCGAACCTGTTTTCCTCGGCGCTGAATGAACTGATGGAAATCGCCTTCCGGGCCTCGCGCCGGCTCGATGGCCGGGTGGTGTGCCGGATCCTGCGCTGCGACGGGATCGAACGCGTCACGCTGACCTTCCCGTGCGCCGCCGCGGATCGCTGGATCTACGAGGCCTCCGTCGCCAGAGCCGGCGCAGAGGACGCCGAGACCCAATATCTGAGCATTCTCGCCGGCGATCTCGCGCCAGTGCATCAGGAGGTGCTCTCCGCGATGGTGATCGAATGCCACGCCCGGCTGACGCTGGAAAGCATGGACGCCGAGGCCCTCACGCTGGTGGCTGACCTCCCGCTTGAAAGGCTGGTCAGTTGAGCCCGCGTCTTTCCCCTCCGCGTTTCCGCACCGAGTACAACGAGAACGATCAGGTGTTCTCGATCTCCGGCACGCTGCGTCCGCAGGGCGTTCAGGAACTCGCCTCCAGCCTCGCCCAGCTTCAGGACGCGGCCCGGCGTTCGCATGGCGTCCTCTATATCGACATGCGCCGCCTCGTCCTGATGAACAACACCGCCTTCCACGCGCTTACCGGCGTCATGGTCGAGGCGTGCCGTGCACGGCCGGAGCTGCGGCTTGTGGTCGTCATCTCGACGATCGTCGGATGGGCCGCGCGCAGGTTTCGCCACCTGTCGCAGATCGAGCCTGCGATCGCGGTCGAGACCTATGACAGCGACTTCTATCCGGGGCAGGCCTTCCTCGAGGAGGGAGGCTTCATCCCGATCCTGCGCACCCAAACCAAGATGACCTGGCGGCACGAGCGGGAAATTCTCCCCCGCCACGGCATGAGGCCGGGCCTTGCCGTCGCGGATATCTGCTGCGGCATAGGCGATTTCGCGGTTCTGGTGCACAAGGAATTCCAGCCATCTCGCATCGTCGCCCTCGATCACTCGCGCTCCAGCCTTGCTTATGCGCGCAAGGTGGCGGACGATTTCGGGATCCAGGGCATCGAATACACCTATGGCGACGCCGCGCAGATGCTGGTGAGCGACAACCAGTTCGACTTCGTGACCTGCCGTCACTCACTGCAGATTTTCAACCGCCCTGAGCTCATCCTGAAAGAGCTCCATCGCATCTGTCGTCCAGGCGGACGCATCTACGTTACCAATGAAAAGAATTCCCACTGTCTAGGCGAACCGCGCGCGGAGAGCATCCAGTGGACCTATAATGAGGTGGCGAAGCTGTTCGCTCATTTCGAGATGGATGTCGAGCTCGGTCCGAAAAGCCGGCGCTATCTCATTGAAGCCGGACTGGAGGACATACGGATCGAATCGTTCATGGTCACAAATCTCGACGGCGATCCGCAGGACTTCGTCAACGTCGTCTCGGCGTGGGAAGGTGTCTATGCGGGCGACATGGCGGTGCGGCGCGGCGATTCTCCAGAATTTATCGAACGGTTCCGACAGGGTTTCCAGGATCACATCTACGCTGCGCTTCATCCGAAGGGCTATGCCGGCTGGCCGATCTGGGTCGCCTCGGGACGCAAACCAGCATGAGCAGCGCGCCCTCCCGCCCCCTGTTCGGACTGCGCTCGTTTCGCGCAAAGTTCGTGCTCGTCGTCGGCGCCGCGGTGCTGTTCGACCTTGTTCTCAGCGGTGGCCTCGCACTGTGGAACGTGCAACGGCTCTCGCGCGATGCCGCGCTCGAGGTCGGACAGGGCCTGACCACCGCCACCCAGGACTACCTGCGCTCCTATGCCGAGGCGACCGTCACCGAGGCCAACCTGCTGATCGACCGCGTGCATGCGGATGTGGGCGTGCTCTCGGGCGTGCTGCAGAGCCAGATCGACGACCCGTCGCGGCGCGATGCGGTCGGCCGGGCGCTTGCGCAGGCGGGGCCGACGTCAACCGATGTCGTCTATGACGCGCAAGGTGGCTGGGCGCAGAATCTCAGGCCTTCACCTTCGGTGGTGAGCGTGTGGGGTTACCTTCTCGACGGAAGCCACCTGCCTCGGTCAGACGTGCAAAAGGAGATCGAGGACAGCGCCGTGCTGGACCTCGTAGCGCCCAGCCTGCTGGCCAGCGGGGCGCCCAAGCTGCAGATGTATTTCATCGGTCCGAAAGAGCGCCCCATCTTCCGGACCGCGCCCTATACCGACCAGGCGCAGACCTTCGACCGCCTCTATCCCGGGCACAACACCTCGTCCTTCTGGACCTTCTTCTTTCCCGGTATCTACGAATCCTGGCAAGATTGGATCGCGGATCCCGCCTCGCGTCCAACCGACAGCTTCCTCACACAAACTGCGCCCTACACCGACGCCATCACCGGCAAGCTCATCGTCAGCTTCTTCCAGCCGCTCTGGACCCGCGACCGCACCGGCATAGCCGGTGTCGCCGGCACCGACATCACGCTGGACCAGCTCGCTTCCATCGTCGAGCGGGTGAAGATCGCGCAGACCGGCTTCGGCTTTCTCGCCATGTCCAACGGCAATGTCGTGGCCATAAATCCGCGGGGCGAAGGCGTCATCGGGCTCGTATCGTCGAAAGGAAGCAGCGGGCAGGGTGTGACGGGCGTCGAACGCTCGCTGCGCACCGCCATGCAGCCCGCCATTGCCTCGCTGCGGCTGGACGAGAACGATGGTGAGATCCAGCACATCACGCTGGAGGAGCACGGCGAATCCGTGCCCTACATCATCGTGCTCAAGCGGCTGCAGCCCACCAATCTCTGGACCATGGGCCCGATCCAGCGCGAGACCATGTCCGTCGGCATCGTGGTGCCCGAACGCGAGATCTACGCCTCGCTCATCACGGCTCAGAATGGAATCCTGCTCGCGACGAACCGGATCCTGCTCTACCAGATCGGCGCCATCATCCTCTCGCTGCTGCTCGTGTTCGTCGCGGTTCTCAGCGTCTCGAAGAGGATAACCGGAGGGCTCAGCGCGCTGGCGGATGCGGCCGCCCGCCTGCAAGCGAAAGACTATTCGGTCCGGGTGAAGGTGCCGACCCGCGACGAGGTGGGCGAGGTCGGGCTCGCCTTCAACCGGATGGCAGCCGAAATGAGCTTCCATACCGAGAACCTCGCGCGCCTCGTCGACGAGCGCACGCATGAACTGGAGAACGCCAATCAGGAGATCTCGGGGCTGAACGAAAAGCTGCGCAGCGAGAACCTGCGCCTCGGTGCCGAACTCGATATCGCCCGGCAGATCCAGATGATGGTCCTGCCGCGCCCACTCGAGCTGGAATCCGTCCCGGAACTCGACATCGCAGCCTATATGCGACCGGCCGACGAGGTGGGTGGCGACTATTATGATGTGTTGGAGGATGATGGACGGTTGAAGATCGGCATTGGCGACGTCACCGGACATGGGCTGCAGTCGGGCGTGCTCATGCTCATGGTCCAGTCCATCGCCCGCGCCCTCCAGGAAGCGGGCGAGACCGATCCCCGTCGCTTCCTCGATCAGCTCAACCGGGCGATCTACAAGAATCTCGAGCGCACCAATTCAGACAAGCACCTTTCGCTTGCCTTCCTCGACTACGAGAACAGCAACATCACGCTGTCCGGCCAGCATGAGGAAATCGTCATCATCCGCGGCGATGGCGCGATCGAACGGATCGACACGATAGACCTCGGACTGCCCGTGGGCCTCGAGCGCGACATCACCCCGTTCATCGCCACCCGCGAGATCCGCTTCGAGAGCGGCGACGTCATCCTGCTCTACACCGATGGAATTACCGAGGCGGAGAATGCCAGGCGCATCATGTTCGGCATAGAGCGCCTGTGCGAAAGCGCGTTTCGGCATCGCCTAGGGAATGCGGAAGAGATCAAGGCCGGGATCGTTGCCGATGTCATGGCACATATCGACGGCTGCAAGATACACGACGACATCACCCTCGTCGTAGTGAGGCACAGATAGATGGCGACCTTCGGATCCGCGGACATCATGCTCGGCGCGACAGACGATATCAGCCGCATCCAACTCTTCGACGGGCCTCTGGAAATCGGCTGGCATCACTGTGCCATGACCGCCGATTTCGTCGGAGAACTCTTCGCCATTCGCGTCGGCGAAGCTTCGCCGGACTATCGCGAGATCCGCCACAGCATCGGCTATCTGGTCAACGAGCTCATCGAGAACGCGGTGAAGTTCCGCGCGCCCGGCATCATTGCCGTGGAAGCGGCGATGCGCGACGGCACTTTCAGGGTGAAGGTCTCCAACCAGGTGGACCGAGACACCGCCGCCCGTTTCCAGGGTCTGATCCTGGAGATCACCGACGGCGATCCTGGAGACTTGCTCATCCGCCGCATCGAGGCCAATGCCGCCGATCCGACCTATTCAGGTTCCGGCCTTGGATTGCTGACCCTCATGAGCGACTATGGGGCACGCCTCGCCTGGGTGTTCAATCCGAGCGCCGACGGATCCCGCGTCTTCATCGAAACGCACGCCATTCTGCCGGTCGTCGCCCCGGTCGCGCACTGACGCCCAACCACACGGAACCACGCTATGGAAATCAAGACTGGCGACTTTCGCGTGTGGGACGAGGGTTCCACCATCTATTTCGATGGCATCATGCGCCTGTCGGGATCGGAGGCCTATGCGCCGATCCTCGATCTGATGATGAACGTTCTGGCATCGGGTGCCTCGACTGTCACCCTCAACCTCACCGACCTCGAATTCCTGAACTCGTCGGGCATCAACCTGCTGGCGAAATTCACGATCGAGACGCGACGGCACCCGGAGGTCCAGTTGGTCGTCCGCGGTGCTCAGAGTGTTCCGTGGCAATCCAAATCGCTGCGAAACCTACAAAAGCTGCACCCCTCGGTCACATTGCTGGTCGATTGAGCCGGCCTGCCGATCTCCTACCTATTCCAGCGCCCGGTTCCGCGATTCGATGTCGATCAGCCAGACGCCGATCGCCGCGGCGACCAGCGAGGTCGAGATGAACACCAGCGCCAGCGTGAAGCTGGTGGTCATCACCGGCGCGATCACGGAGGGTGCCAGCAGGCCGCCGGCGCGGGCAACGGCGCCGGCCGTCCCCATGCCGGTCGAACGCAGGTCGGTGGGATAGACCTCGGGCGTGAAGGCATAGATGCCCGCCCAGGTGCCGAGCAGCGCGAAGCTCATGAGCAGGGTCGAGCCGACCACGACGGTGGTGGAATGACCGAAGCTGTAGAGCAGGCAGCCGACGGCGCTGAGCAGGATGAAGCCGATCAGCGTCGGCCGCCGGCCCCAGCGCTCCACCCCGTAGGCAGCCAGCGCATAGCCCGGCAATTGCACCAGCGCCAGCAGCACGAGGAAATACTGACCCCGCATGAAGCCGAAGCCCTCGCCGGCAAGGCGGACCGGCAGGTGAACGAAGACGCCGTAATACGCGACCGAGATGAGGAACCACGCCAGCAGAAGGCAAATGCTGCGCCGGCGCAGCAGCGGCGAGAACAGAGCGAGGATCGAACTGCGTTGCGCCGGTTCGGCCTTTACCGCGGGGATGCCGGCGCGGGTGCCATTCACCTCCGCCATGCGATCCAACACCTCACGCGCCTCGGCGAGCCGGCCCTTGCGCGCGAGATAGCGCGGCGATTCAGGCACGCGGAACCGCAGCACCACGCCGATGATGGCGGGAATGCCGGTCACAAAGAAGATGGTGCGCCACGCTTCGCCGCCTTGCGAACCGGCCACCAGCGCGAGCAGCGCCAACGCGATCGTGCCCACCGCCCAGAAGGATTCGAGCAGCACCAGCCAGCGCCCTCGCCTATCCGAGGGAAGGAACTCCGCCATCATCGTGTAGTCGACCGGCAGCGTGCCGCCGACGCCGATGCCGGTGACGAGACGCAGGATGAGCAACCACTGGAAGTCCGGCGCAAAGGCCGAACTGATGCCGGCCAGAGCATCGACGACGATCGTCGCCATCAGCACCGGTCGCCGGCCGATGCGGTCGGCAAGCCGGCCGAAACCGAAGGCGCCGATCAGCATGCCGACGAAGAACAGCGTCCCGGTCTGCAGCGCCTGCGGGATGGTGAGACCAAAGGTTTGCGCGATGGAGGGCGCGCTGAAGCCGATGGACAGCACCTGCATCGCGTCCGCGGCCCAGACAAGGCCGAAAATGAGGAACAGATGTTGCTGGAAGCGCCCGACCCCTGCCCTGGTAATCGCCTCGTCGACGGTAATCGCAGCCCCTCCTGCTGTGAGGTCAGCCTGGTTCGGCGAGGTCGAGTTCAGGGTCACGAGGGCCGGCTCCGCAATGAGGCTGACGATCCGTCGATGATGACAGGATCGCCACCGAAGACCAGCGGGGGGTGTCCCGGGATGCGCACGCTCAGCTGATGCCGCGCAGCCGCTGGCTCCGCCGCCGAAGCAGCTCCGCGGTCAGCAGCAGCACCACCGCGAACACGATGAGCAGCGTCGCGGCAGCGAGGATGGTTGGGCTGATGTTCTCCCGGATTCCGTCGAACATCTGCCGTGGCAGGGTGCGCTGCAAGGGACCGGTGAGGAATAGGGCGACCACCACCTCGTCGAAGGAGGTGACGAAGGCGAACAGTGCCCCGGAGATGACGCCAGGCGCGATCACCGGCAGTGTCACGCGGCGAAATACGGTGATCGGCGAGGCCCCGAGGCTCGAAGCGGCCCGCGCGAGATTGGGATCGAAGCCGGTGAGCGTCGCGCTCACCGTGATGAGCACGAAGGGAGCGCCGAGCGCCGCATGGGCGAGGCCGAGACCGAAGAGCGAACTGGCAAGACCGAGGGGTGCATAGAAGAAATAGCTTCCGAGCGCCACGATGACGATCGGCACGATCATCGGTGAGATCAGCACGCCCATCAGCAGCGACTTGCCGCGAAACTCATTGCGGTGAAGCCCGATGGCCGCAAGCGTGCCCAACGTGACCGCGATGCTGGTGGCGATGGCGCCGACAATAAGACTGTTCAGCATCGCCCGGCCCCAGACCGGGCTGGTGAGCAGTGTCTCGTACCAGCGCAGCGAGACGCCCGGAATCGGCAGGCTCAGGAAACTTGCCGAGGAGAAGGAGATCGGCACGATCACAAGGAGCGGCAGCACGAGAAAGGCGAGCACCGCGATGCTTACGCTCCACAGGACGATACCGCGGATCCGCGCTGCCATGGCGTCACCCGAGCTTCACGCCGTCGGTGCCGACGACGCGCGAATAAACGAAATAAAGGGCGACGGTGATGACGAGAAGCACCGTACCCAGTGCCGCCGCCAAGCCCCAGTTGAGGGTCTGCAGGGCGAGGAAGGAAATGAGCGAGGACACCATCTGGTCGTTGGCGCCGCCGATCAGCAGCGGCGTGATGTAATAGCCGATCGCCAGGATGAAGACGAGCAGGCAGCCGGCCGTCACGCCGGGCAGCGACAACGGGAAATAGACGCGACGGAACGCCGTGAAGAACGGCGCCCCCAGCGAGGTGGCGGCCCGCATGTAATTGGGTGGAATGCCCTTCATCACCGAATAGATCGGAAGCACCATGAAGGGCAGCAGGACATGGGTCATCGCGATGATGACGCCCGGCCGGTTGAACACCAGTTCCAGTGGCTGGCTGATGAGGCCCAGCCATCTGAGCGCATCGTTCAGCGGTCCCTCCCTCTGCAGGATCACCAGCCAGCTCGCGGTGCGCACCAGAAGCGAGGTCCAGAACGGCAGCAGGACGAGGATCATCAGGAGGTTGGCGGTCGATTCCGGCAACGTCGCCAGCCGGTATGCGAGCGGATAGGCCAACAGCAGGCACAGCAGCGTGACGATGCCGCTGATCTCCAGCGTGCGCAGCAGCGAGGCGACATAGACCGCTCGGCTCGGATCGGTGGCCTGGATACGGTCGTTGTCGTCGCGGCGGTGATCGAGCGCGGCGAGCAGGTAATTGTCGGTCACCCGCGTCGAGGCCCGGCCCAGAGCGGCCCAGATCGCGACCTCGCCCCATTGCGGATTGATGCCCGTGAGCGTCTCACGCCATGTCCCGGTCGGCGCCTCGGGCAGCCGGCGCGCGGTCGCCATCAGCAGCGAACGATAGCCGGCATTCTCGAAGTTCAGCCGGGTGGCGAGCTCCGGCAGGGTGCGCTCCTGCGAGGCTGTGCGCAGCTCCCCGGCGAAGGCGGCGAACACCGCTTCGTCGGGCACGCCGCGCTCCGCGCTCGCGCGCCAGGGCTGCAGCAATGCCGAGGTCTGCGGCAGGATGTCCGGCATCGGACCGTTCTGCACGCTCTTCACCAGCATCCCGGCGATCGGAACGATGAAGAAGACGAGAGTGAAGAGGATGAGTGGCAAGGTGAGCCCCAGTCCGCGCAGGGTGCGCCGACGCTCCGCGCGCCGCAGCGAGGCGCGCAGGTTCCGGGTCTCGTCGGCGACCATCATCCTCTCCCGTCCTTCTCGCTCAGATCACTGCGCCGCCCAGGCGTTGAAGCGCTCGTTCAGCGCCTCGATGTTGTCGACCCAGAAAGCGGTGTTGAAGGACATGCCATGCTCGATGACGCCCGGCGCCGTCGGCAGATAGGGCAGAACGTTCGGGGCGATCTGGCCCGTGGAGTCCTTCAGCGTCGGGCCATAGGCGAGGACATTGGCGACGTCCTGCTGACGGGCCGGGGTTTGGATGAACTTCAGGAAGCCCATCGCCTCGTCCTTATTCGGCGAATTGGCGAGGATGGCCCAGCTGTCGACCTGGTAGACGAAGCCCGCCGGCCACGCGATGGCGAAGTTGGTCTTGTCGGCATTGTTGGCGGCGAAGATGCGCCCGTTATACACGCTGGTCATCACCACTTCGCCGGACTGCAGCAGCTGTACGGGCTGGGCGCCGGCTTCCCACCAGACGATGTCTTTCTTGATGGTGTCGAGCTTCTTGAAGGCGCGGTCGACGCCTTCCTTGGTTGCAAGCTGCTTATAGATGTCGCCGGGCGCGACGCCGTCGGCCAGCAGCGCGAATTCAAGCGACTGGCGCGGCCCGCGACGCAGGGAGCGCTTGCCGGGGAACTTCTTGGTGTCGAAGAAATCCGCCCAGCTCTTCGGGCCGTTCTCGCCGAGCTTCGCCTTGTCATAGGCCAGCGCGGTCGACCAGACGAAGGTGCCGACTCCGCACTCGCCAGCCATGCCGGGCAGATATTCATCCTTGTTGCCGAGCTTCGACCAGTCGAGCTTGGCGTAGATGCCTTCCTCGCAGCCCAGCGCGAGCTCATCCGCTTCGACCTGCACGACGTCCCAGGTCGAATCACCCTGCGCCTTGGTGCGCAGCACGCCGATGCCGCCGTTCCAGCTGTCCTGAACCAGCTTGTTGCCCGTCTCCTTCACATAGGGCTGGAACATCGCCTTGTCCTGTGCGGCCTGCGCCGTGCCACCCCAACCTGTCACCGTCAGGTCGCGCGCCATGGCAGCTCCCGCGGTGGCGAGAAGGCCGGTGGTCAGTCCCGCGACGAGAACCAGTCGTCCGATGTTGGTCTTCATGGTCGTTTCCTCACTTTTGTTATGTTTCAGGCAGTTCTACCGAAGCCCGGCCACCCGACACGGCCTCAACCGTTTGTGGGCACATCCAGCGCCAGGCAATCCGCGGGGTCGCAACCGATCCTGAGTTCGCCGCCTTCGACGAAGCGCTGATTGCCGCGCGCATTGGGCACCTTGGCGATGAAGTCGCCCATGCCCATGGTCGAGAGCCGGAGCCTGAGGTGATCCCCATGATAGATCACCTCCTCGATGCGGGCGGGCATGACATTGCCGAACGAGGCGCCGTCCTCGACGATGTGCACGCGCTCGGGCCGGATCGAGACCAACTTGCCGCTGCCCACGCCGCCGGCGCCGATCGGCACGCAGCGCAGCATTCCCCCGGGAATCTCCACCTCGCACGCGCCGGCACCCACGCTCTTCAGCGTCCCGCGCACGGCATTGTTCTCGCCGATGAAGCTGGCGACGAAGGCGTTCTGCGGCCGCTCATAGAGTTCGCGCGGGGTCGAGAGCTGCTGGATCTTGCCTTCGTTGAACACTGCAACCCGGTCCGACATCGTCAGCGCCTCGCCCTGGTCATGAGTGACGTAGACGATCGTCACTCCGAGCCGCTCGTGCAGGTGCTTGATCTCATACTGCATATGCTCGCGCAGCTGCTTGTCGAGCGCTCCGAGCGGCTCGTCCATCAGCACCAGCTTCGGCTCGAAGACGAGGGCGCGAGCCAACGCAACGCGCTGCTGCTGGCCGCCCGAAAGCTGGCCCGGCCTGCGTTCGGCCAGATGTTGCAAATGCACCATGCCGAGTGCCGCGCGCGCCCGCTCTCCGGCCTCTGCGGACGACACCTGCCGCACGCTGAGCGGGAAGGCGACGTTCTCCAGCACCGTCATGTGCGGGAACAGCGCATAATTCTGGAACACGACGCCAATGTCGCGCCGGTGCGGCGGAACGCCGTCGATCGGGCGGCCACCCAGCGTTATGCGCCCGGACGTCGGGTGCTCGAAGCCGGCCAGCATCATCAGGCAGGTGGTTTTGCCCGAGCCGGACGGCCCGAGCATCGTCAGGAACTCGCCCTTGGCAATGGCGAGATCAAGGTCCGAGACGACGAGCGCGCGCCCGTCATAGGTCTTGCGAACCTTTTCGAAGGTGACGAAAGCGTCATTCGTCGCGGTCATGCACTCGTGCCGATCTAGCGGTCTCATTCTGGGCGCCACGCTAGCGGAAGCGTAGGCCTATGGGCAGTGTCCGCGGCGTCTTTTTCGACGGAATTGGCGTTAAGTCTTAATGGCGCAATTTGTGGCATGCCCTCTTTTCATACAGTTTCATGCTGCATTGCCGCAAAGCATCGCCAAAGGTCACGAAAACACGGGTATCGCCGCGCATTCATCGGCGACATGCGGTGAGCGCTCCGTCGCCCCCTTCACATCACCGCTTGATCTCGATCTCGATGAAGCTCAGGCGTGTCGAACCGGCGTTCTTGACGTCGTGCCGGACACCCTTCGGCCGGATATAGCTGTCGCCGGCGCGCACCTCCTTCTCGGTCACCTGACCATCGATCTCATAGGCCATGACCGCGTCGGTCATGATGACCACCGCATAATCCATCGCGTGCTCGTGCCAGCCCGTGGTAGCGCCGGGCTCGAAATCCCAACGGGTGATCTTGGCCTTGTCATCCTCCGCGAGCACCGTGGGAACGGCTGGGGTCGAGCACTCGAACGGCATGTTTCATTCCTCCCGATCATGAAACGCGGTCGGCGATTCACGCGACGCAGCACAATCTAGAACCCTTTCCGATCTGGCGGAATCACCTGATCTACAAGAAGGCGCGTAAGCCCCGAGCCATTCCGCTGCGCCGCTGGTGCGCAACCCTTGTCGGCATTGAACCGATAGGGAATGGTGGCCGCGGCGGCGCTCAGATGCTGTCCAGTGCCAAGGAGATGCGTGATGAAGGCCGTCCTCGTCCGTTCCCCCGGCGGGCTCGATCGTCTCGAGCTTCGCGACCTGCCCGATCCGGGCCAGCCCGGTCCCGGCCAGATTCGGGTGGCGCTACATGCGAGTTCTCTGAACTTCCACGACCTGCTGGTCGCCAATGGTGCCATTCCCACCGAAGATGGCCGAGTGCTCATGTCGGACGGTGCAGGCGTGGTCGAAGCGGTGGGCGACGGCGTCGCCGGCTTCTCGGTCGGCGACCATGTGGTCTCGACCTTCTTTCCACAATGGCTGGACGGCCTTCCGTTCGACGCCGTCGGCAACTTCCGCGGCACGCCCGGCGATGGCATCGATGGCTATGCAGCGGAATATGCCGTGCGGTCCGCAAGCGATTTCACACAGGCGCCGCGCGGCTGGAGCCATGCCGAGGCAGCGACCATAACCACCGCCGGACTGACCGCATGGCGCGCGCTGGTGGTGGACGGCGCCATCAAGCCGGGAGCCAGTGTGCTCGTGCTTGGCACCGGCGGCGTCTCGATCGCCGCCCTGCAGATCGCGAAGGCCATGGGCGCCTCGGTGATCGCCACGTCCTCTTCCGACGAGAAGCTCGAGCGCGCCCGTGGGCTCGGCGCCGATCATCTCGTCAACTACCGCACTACCGAAAAGTGGGGCGCGGCGGTGCTGGAGCTGACAGGCGGACGCGGCGTCGATCATGTCGTCGAGGTCGGCGGACCGGGCACGCTGGCGCAATCCATCAAGGCCGTGCGCGTCGGCGGCCACATCGCGCTGATCGGGGTGTTGACCGGGCGCCAGGGCGAGGTGCCGAGCGCCATCCTCATGGCGAAGCAGGCGCGCCTGCAGGGCCTGATCGTCGGCAACCGCCGCCAGCAACAGGACTATGTGGCCGCCCTGGAGCAGACGGGCCTGCGGCCCGTCATTGATCGCAGCTTTCCGCTGGAGCAACTGGCCGACGCCTTCCGCTTCCAGGAAAGCGGCCGTCATTTCGGCAAGGTCGTGGTCGAATGGTGAGGACGCGGGCGATCTCGACCCCGCTCAGATGCGCGGGGTAGGCACGTCCAGTTCCTGGGTGATCCAGGTGGTGAACATGCGCACCGCGCGGCGAGCCTTGGCGGCCCGAGGGAAGACGAGATAGTGCCCCACATAGCGCACGTCGTTCGCCTTGCCCGCCAGCGGGGCCACCAGCTGGCCGCGGGCGATCTCGCGCTCGGCGAGGCGGGTGGATTCGAGGGCAATGCCCAACCCATCCACCGCCGCGGCGATGGCCATGAAGGAACGGTCGAACCGTGAACCACGCGGGCCCGGTGGGGCTATGCCGTTGGATTCGAACCAGTGGCTCCAGCGCACGCGCTTGTTGTCGCTCTCGATCAGATCATGGGCGAGCAGGTCAAGCGGCTCGGAGATGCGCGCGGCCATTTCGGGCGCGCAGAGCGGCGTCACGGTCTCCTCGCCGAGGGGAACCACGATGAGCCCCTCCTGGCGAGGCGGACCGTAGCAGATGTCGGCGTCGAACTCGTCGTGCTCGAAGCGGGGATAATTGACGCCCGCAGCGAGCCGCACTTCCAGACCCGGCTGACCGGCCAGCAGCGTGCGCAGCCGCGGCAGCAGCCACTGCGCCGCCAAGGAGGGCGCGCAGTGCAGGCGCAGGAGGTTCACCGAGCGCGCACCGACCATCTCGATGCCCTGCCGCATCTCGTCGAACCCCACCGCCACGTGGCGCATCAACGCCTCGCCGGCCGGATTGAGCCGTACAGCGCGGCCTTCCCGCTCGAAGAGCGCTGCACCCATCAGGTCCTCGAGCTTGCGCACCGCATGGCTGACGGCGCTCGGGGAAATCCCCAGCTCTTCCCCCGCGATCCTGAACGAACCGCGTCGGGCGGCGGATTCGAAGGCCTGAAGGGCGGAGAGGGGAAGACGCTTCATGTCGAAAACCGCAGCGACGGCAATGCAGCGATCTCAGTTGAGCACAATTCATCCATCCGCGCAATTTTTGCGTTTTTCAGCAAGGTAAACGGGAGCCAGTATCACCAGACAAGAAGAAGCCCTCTTGGAGGAAACCATGTTGCTCAAGAACAAGACGGCCGCCATATCGGGGGCGGCCAGCGCGCGTGGCATTGGCCTCGCGACGGCGAGGCTGTTCGCCAGCCACGGTGCGCGGATCGCCATTCTCGACATCGACGAGACCGCCGCAAAGGCTGCGGCTGCCGAGCTCGGCCCCGAACATATCGGCGTCGGCTGCGACGTCGCCAGCAAGCCCTCCTGCCAGACCGCCGCCGACGCGGTTCTGCAGGCGTTTGGTCATCTTGACATCCTCGTCAACAATGCGGGCGTGACCCAGCCGGTCAAGACGCTGGAGATCGACGAGGCGAGCTGGGATCGCGTGCAGGACATCAACTGCAAGGGCGTGCTCTTCCTCAGCCAGGTGTTCATCCCGCACATGCGGGAGCGGAAGTCCGGTTCCATCGCCTGCATGTCCTCGGTATCGGCCCAGCGCGGGGGCGGCATCTTCGGCGGTCCGCATTATTCGTCCGCCAAGGCCGGCGTTCTCGGCCTCGCCAAGGCCATGGCGCGCGAGTTCGGCGTGGACGGCATCCGCGTGAACTGCGTCACGCCCGGCCTCATCCAGACCGACATCACAGGCGGCAAGCTGACCGACGAGATGCGCAAGGACATCCTGAAAGGCATCCCGCTGAACCGCCTCGGCGACGCCAGCGACGTGGCCGGCATCTACCTCTTCCTCGCCAGCGACCTGTCCGCCTACGTCACCGGCGCGGTGATCGACGTCAATGGCGGCATGCTGATCCATTAATCCCGGCCCGCCGGCGCCTGAAGGACGATGCCGGCCGCGGCGCGATCGGCCATGTCCCGGCGCGGGCGCTCCCGCACAGGAACAGGGACATGAGCACGGCACCCTTCGGCAACAACATCTCACTGGAAAGGCGCGCGTGGAACATCCGCCGTAACGCCATCCGCATGGGCGAGGTTCAGGGGCAGGGCTACATCGCCCAAGCCCTCGACATCGCCGATGTGCTGGCCACGGCCTATTTCCACGCCATGCGCTACGAGCCTCATAACCCGGAATGGGAGGGCCGCGACCGCTTCCTGCTCTCTAACGGCCATTATGCGATTGCGCTTTATGCGGCGCTGATCGAAGCCGGCATCGTGCCGGAGGAAGAACTCGAGACCTACGGCTTCGACGAGAGCCGCCTGCCCATGTCGGGCATGGCAAGCTACACGCCCGGCATGGAGATGTCCGGCGGCTCCCTCGGCCTCGGCCTGTCCATCGCGGTGGGCAAGTGCCTCGGCCTCAAGCGCAAGGGCTCCGACAGCCGGGTCTACACGCTGTTCTCCGACGGCGAACTCGATGAGGGATCGGTCTGGGAAGCGATCATGTCCGCCGCCCATCACAGGCTCGACAACCTCATCGCCATAGTGGACGTCAACAACCAGCAGGCCGACGGTCCGTCCACCGGCGTGCTCGGCTTCGAGCCGCTGAAGGAGAAGCTGGAAGCGTTCGGCTGGTTCGTGCAGCGCGTGGACGGCAACGACCTTTCCGCCGTGCGTGCCGCCTTCGACGCGGCGAAATCCGCCAATGGCGGGCGCCCCAGCATGATCATCGCCGACACGCTGATGGGCAAGGGAATCCCCTTCCTCGAAGCGCGCGAGAAAAACCATTTCATCCGGGTGGACGGGCATGAGTGGCAGCTGGCCCTGGCCGCACTCGACGAGAGGAAGCCCGCATGAAACCCGCTCCCGTCGCCAAGCTCGACACGGCGAAGGCCGCCAAGCCGCGCCTGACCACCTCGGCCATGATCGCCTCGATCGCGGGCGAGGGACAGCGCACGAAGCCGGCTCCGTTCGGCCATGCGCTGGTGAACTGTGCACGGGCCGATGCCTCGATCGTCGGTATGACCGCCGATCTCGGCAAGTACACCGACCTGCACATCTTCCAACAGGCCTTCCCGGACCGTTACTACCAGATGGGCATGGCCGAGCAGCTTCTGTTCGGCGCTGCGTCCGGCTTCGCGGCGGAGGGCTTCACGCCGTTCGCGACTACCTATGCGGTGTTCGCCTCGCGCCGGGCCTACGACTTCATCCATCAGACGATCGCCGAGGAAGACCGCAACGTCAAAATCGTCTGCGCGCTGCCCGGCCTGACGTCCGGCTACGGCCCCTCCCACCAGGCGGCCGAAGATCTGGCGCTGATGCGCGCCATGCCCAACATGACGATCATCGACCCCTGCGACGCCCATGAGATCGAGCAGGTCGTACCAGCCATCGTCGCCCATAAAGGCCCGGTCTACATGCGCTTGCTGCGCGGGCATGTGCCGATGGTGCTTGACGAGTACGGCTACACCTTTGAGCTGGGCAAGGCGAAGATGCTGCGCAACGGCTATGAAGTGCTGTTCATCTCGTCGGGCATCATGACCATGCGTGCGCTGGAGGCCGCCAAGGCGCTGGAGGCCGATCGCGTCGATGTGGGCGTGCTGCATGTGCCGACCATCAAGCCACTGGATGCCGCCACCATCCTCGAGGCCTGCTCGCGTCCCGGCCGGCTCGTCGTGGTCGCGGAAAACCACACGGTGATCGGCGGGCTCGGCGAAGCGGTGGCAGGTCTGCTCATGCGTGCCGGGGTGCATCCCGCCTTCCGGACGATTGGCCTGCCGGACGAATTCCTCGCCGCCGGCGCGCTGCCCACCCTCCACGATCGCTACGGCATCTCGACGGACGCGCTCTGCACACAGGTAAAGGGCTGGCTCACTTAAGTCCATCGGCCCCAGCCTCCGGCAAGAGAGGTGGCCACCCGGGAGGACAGCATGAAGAAGATCGGCTTCGTGGGGCTCGGCTCCATGGGTCTGCCCATGGCGGGTAATCTCGCCCGCGCGGGCTTCGCGGTTACGGGTTTCGACTTGCGCCCCGAAGCCGGCGCGAAACTCGTGGAGGCCGGCGGCACCGCCGCCTCCCGTCTCGCCGAGGCCTTCGCCGGCCAGGATGCCGTGGTGCTGATGGTGGTGAATGCCGCCCAAGCCGAGGACATCCTGTTCGGCGAGGGCGCCCTTGCGCATCTGCCGGCGGGTGGCGCGGTCATCCTCATGGCCACCTGCCCGCCAGCCTCCGTCGCTGCACTGGCCCGCCGCGTCGAAGCCGAGGGACGTTGCCTCGTCGACGCCCCGGTTTCCGGCGGCGTCGTGGGCGCGGAGGCCGGCAACCTCACCATAATGGTCGCGGCGCCGACCGACCTGTTCGCAACGGTGCGGCCGTTGCTGGACGCCATGGGCTCCAAAGTCGTCCTCCTCGGCGAGAGCGCGGGACAGGGCGCCACCGCCAAGGCCGTCAATCAGCTCCTGTGCGGCGTGCATCTGGCGGTGGCCGCGGAGGCGCTGTCGCTGGCCGAAAAGCTCGGCGTCGACATGGAGCGCATGCTCGACATCGTGTCGGGTTCTGCTGCATCGAGCTGGATGCTGAGGGACCGCGGACCGCGCATGCTCGAGGCGGAGCCCCGCGTGACGAGCGCCGTCGATATCTTCGTAAAGGATCTGAGCATCGTGCTGGAGGCCGGCGCGAGTGCCAAGACCGCCCTGCCTATGGCGGCGCTCGCCTACCAACAGTTCCTGTCCGTGTCGGGCCGCGGTCGCGGTGCCGAAGACGACAGCCAGGTCATCGCCGCCTATCGGGCCCTTCAGGGCCGAACCTAAGCCGACCCATCTCACAACGATAAAGCCGCGCAAAGCGGTACATCACAAGGGAGAAGACGCTCATGACAAAGACCGAGACCGGCCTCACGCGCCGCCACGTCCTGGCAGCCGGCGCCGCCATTCCGCTCTTCGGCATTCTCACCCGTCGGGGTGAGGCTGCGGAGTTCACTTACAAATACGCCACCGGGCAGGACCCCACTCACCCGGTGAACAAGCGGGCGCAGGAAGCGCTCGACCGCATCCGCGAAGCCACCTCCGGCCGGGTGGAGTTCAAGCTGTTTCCCGCCAACCAGCTTGGATCGGACACCGACCTGCTTGCACAGGTACGCAGCGGCGGCGTCGAGTTCTTCAATCTGTCCACTTCGATCCTCGCCACGCTGGTCCCGGTGTCGGGCATCGTGAACACCGGCTTCGCCTTCCCGGATTACGCGACCGTCTGGAAGGCGATGGATGGCGACCTCGGCACCTATATCCGGAAGCAGATCGAAAAGGCCGGCCTCGTCGCTCCCGCAAAATTCTGGGACAACGGTTTCCGGCAGATCACCTCGTCGACGCGGGAGATCCGCACCCCGCGGGATCTGAACGGCTTCA
The DNA here is from genome assembly GCF_023016805.1 of Ancylobacter crimeensis. Taxonomy (GTDB): domain Bacteria; phylum Pseudomonadota; class Alphaproteobacteria; order Rhizobiales; family Xanthobacteraceae; genus Ancylobacter; species Ancylobacter crimeensis. The sequence continues at coordinate 71,408 of NZ_JALKCH010000002.1, read as the reverse complement.
AGATCCGCGTCCCGCCCGCGCCGATGCTCACCTCGGTGTTCAAGTCGCTCAACGCCGGCGCCACTCCCATCAACTTCAACGAACTCTATTCAGCCCTGCAGACCAAGGTGGTGGAAGGGCAAGAGAATCCGCTCGCCATCATCGCATCCACCCGGCTGTACGAGGTGCAGAAGTCCTGTGCCATGACGGGCCATGTGTGGGACGGCTATGCCATCCTGGGCAATCGCCGCGCCTGGGCCGCGCTGCCGGAAGACCTGCGCACCATCGTCGCCCGCGAACTCGACGCTTCGGGCGCGAGCCAGCGTGCCGACATCGCAGCGCTCAACCAGAGCCTGCGGGCCGACCTCACGGCCAAGGGCATCACCTTCATCGATGTCGACCGCGAGCAGTTCCGCAAGGCACTGGCCGCCACCCCCTTCTATGGCGAGTGGAAGACCAAATACGGCGAGGAGGCGTGGAACCTGCTCGAAGCCGCCGTCGGGAAGCTGGGTTGATGCCATGTCCCGCACGATGAGCGACGAGGCGCCCGCCGTGGCGCTGCCCGATACCTCGTGGCGCCGGCTTCTGCTCGGCGCCGAGAGGGCCGTTTGTGTGTTGGTGGAATATCTTGCCGCCGCCCTGGTGCTTGCGGAGATCACGGTGCTCTTCGTCGGCGTCGTGAAGCGCTATGCCCTTCACAGCCCCATCGTGTGGTCGGATGAACTGGCCGCGGTCCTCTTCATCTGGCTTGCCATGTTCGGTGCGGTGCTGGCGCTGCAGCGGAACAGCCATATGCGCATGACCGCGTTCGTCAGCATGGCCTCTTCGGGCACGCGCGCGGTCCTGGAGACGCTGGCGCTCGCCGCGCCGCTGGTCTTCCTCGCCGCGGTGCTCCATCCCAGCATCGAATATGCGCAGGACGAGATGTTCGTGACGCTTCCCGCCCTCGACGTACCCAATACGTGGAAGGCGGCAGCGCTGCCGGTGGGCATCGCGCTGATGGCGCTGATCTGCTTCCTGAAACTGGTCCGCTCGGCCAATCCCGTGCACACGCTCATCGTGTGTGCGGGGCTGGTCGCGCTGGTCGGGCTCGGTCATCTGGCCTCGCCCTGGCTCAAGACGCTCGGCAACTACAACCTCCTCATCTTTCTGGTGGGACTGGTCGCGGCGCTGGTGTTCGCGGGCGTGCCGATCGCCTTCTCGTTCGGCCTCGCCACGGTGGGCTATCTGAGCTTCACCACGTCGACCCCTCTCGCGGTCGTGGTGGGGCGCATGGATGAGGGCATGAGCCACCTCATCCTGCTGTCGGTGCCGCTGTTCGTCTTCCTGGGCCTGCTGATCGAACTCACGGGCATGGCCCGGGCCCTGGTAGGGTTCCTCGCCAGCCTGCTCGGCCACGTGCGCGGCGGTCTGTCCTATGTGCTGATCGGCGCCATGTATCTGGTCTCCGGTATCTCTGGATCGAAGGCAGCGGACATGGCGGCCGTCACTCCCGTGCTGTTCCCGGAGATGGTGAAGCGCGGTGCCAAGAAGGGCGACCTCGTCGCCCTTCTTGCGGCCACCGGTGCGCAGACGGAAACCATCCCGCCCTCACTGGTCTTGCTGACGATCGGCTCGGTCACGGGCGTCTCCATTGCAGCGCTGTTCACCGGCGGGCTGCTGCCGGCCCTCGTGCTCGGCCTCGCGCTGTGCCTGCTCGTGCGCTACCGCTACCGCAATGACGACCTCTCCGGCGTCAAGCGCGTCTCGGCGCGGGAGATCGCCTGGTCCGCGCTCATCGCCCTGCCAGCCATCGCCCTGCCCTTCGTCATCCGCGGCGCGGTGATGGAGGGGATCGCGACGGCAACCGAGGTTTCCACCATCGGCATCATCTATTCGGTGCTCGTGGGGCTCTTCGTCTACCGGCAGTTCGACTGGAGCCGCATCGTGCCGATGATGATCAGCACCGCGGCGCTCTCGGGCGCGATCCTCCTCATCATCGGCGCGGCGACAGGCATGGCCTGGGCTCTCACCCAGTCGGGCTTCTCGCAGAGCCTCGCCACCATGATGGCCGGGCTGCCCGGCGGGGCGGTGACCTTCATGGTCGTCTCGATCCTCGCCTTCATCATCCTCGGCTCAGTGCTGGAGGGCATCCCGTCCATCGTGCTGTTCGGACCGCTGCTGTTCCCCATCGCGCGGCAAATGGGCATCCACGAGGTGCATTATGCGATGGTGGTGATCCTCGCCATGGGCATCGGCCTCTTCGCCCCGCCCTTCGGGGTCGGCTATTACTGCGCCACGGCCATTGGCGGAGTGAATCCGGACGAGGGCATGAAGCCCATCATCGGCTACATGGTGGTGCTGTTGATCGCGCTGGCGGTGGTCGCCGCGGTGCCGTGGATCTCCATAGGCTTCCTCTGACGATCCCGCGAACCGCCGGCGAACCGCGCGGCGGTTCCTCCGATGCACCACGGCAACAAAAAAGGCGCCGATCGGGAAACCCGGTCGGCGCCTTGCTTTTGGGAACGCTGCAGGATCAGTCCGGCGAGACGACGTTCGAGGGCTTGCCGGCGACGAAATTCTCGATGTTGTCGATGAGCTGGTCGGCGAGCGCCTGCTGCGCCTCCAACGAGGCCCAGGCCACGTGGGGCGTGCAGATCACGTTCTTCCGGCGGGCAAGCCGCATGAAGGCACTGTCCGCAGCGGGAGGCTCGGGCAGGGTCACGTCGAGGCCGGCGGCGCTCACGAGCCCTTCGTCGAGAGCGATCTCGAGATATTCCTCGATGATCAGCCCGCCACGCGCGGTGTTGATGATGATCGGCCGCTGCTTCATTCGCCGGAAGGCGGCGAGATCCAGAAGGCCGCGGGTCGCGTCGGTGAGCGGGCAATGCAGCGTGACGACGTGCGCCGTCTCGATGAGTTCGGCGAGGCTTACCACGCCGTCGGTGCCGGGCTTCGCCATTGGATCGTAGAACACCACCTCCATCCCGAACGCCCGCGCGATGCCCGCCACCTGCGAGCCCAGCACGCCGGCACCGACAATGCCGATGCGCTTTCCACTCAGGTCGATGATGGGGTTGGTGAAGAAGCAGAACTGCTGCGCCGCCTGCCACGCGCCATCGATTACCTCCTGCCGGTAGGGCACGATGGAACGGGCCAGCGCCAGCAGCAGGGCGAAGGTATGCTCGGGCACGGTGGCGCGGGCATAGCCGCGGATATTCACGGTAGGCACGCCCCGCACTGCCGCCGCGGCCTTGTCCACGCAATCAGTGCCAGTGGCGGAGATGGCGATCAGCGCGAGGTCGGGCAGTTGCTCCAACGTGCCGGCGCGCAGCTCCACCTTGTTGTTGATGAGGATGGTGGCATCCCTCGCCCGCTCGACGACCTCGGCGGCGCCGGTGCGCGGATATTCGATCCACTCGTGAGGGAAGGAGGGACGGCGGACATTGACCTCTGGCGCGATGGTGTCGCGGTCGAGGACGACGATCTTGTGCATGGTCGGGTTCTTTCGATGCGTCTCGCGAGGAATCACAGCCGGGTGCGGGCGGCCTCGACCACCGCTTCGGCCGTGATGCCGAAGTGACGGTACAAGGCATCGGCCGGGCCGGAGGCGCCGAAGCCGGTCATGCCGACGAATCCGCCATCCTCGCCGATCCAGCGCTCCCAGCCGAACTTCACTGCCGCCTCGACGGCGACGCGCACGGTGCCCACGCCCAGTACGGCATCGCGATAGGCACGATCCTGGGCCTCGAACAGGCTCCAGCAGGGCATGGACACCACCGCGGTCGGAAGACCCTCGGCCTGAAGCGCAGCTCTCGCCTCCACGGCGATCTGCACTTCGGAGCCGGTGGCGAGCAGGGTGATCCGCCGCGGCCCGCCCTCCGCCTCGTGCAGCACATAGGCGCCGCGGGCCGAGCGGTTCTCGGCGCCGCCATCGCTGCGCAGCACCGGCAGTGACTGGCGGGCGAACACCAGCGAGACCGGGCCGGTGCGGTGCTCGAGCGCGATCTCCCACGCTTCCGCAGCCTCGACGGCGTCGCAGGGACGGATCACCATCATGTTCGGCATGGCGCGCAGGGAGGCGATGATCTCGACCGGCTGATGGGTCGGTCCGTTTTTGCCGATGCCGATGGAATCGTGACTGAACACGAACTTCACCGGCAACCCCATGAGCGCCGCCATACGCAGCGCCGGGCGCTCATAGTCCGAGAACGGCAGATAGGTAACGGCCAGCGGAATGACGCCGCCATGGGCCGCCATGCCGTTGGCCAGCGAGCCCATGGCATGCTCGCGCACGCCGCAGTGAATGTAGCGTCCGGCCCGGTCCCCGACGGTGAAGGCGGAAAGCTGACGCTTGTGGTTGGTCGGCGCCTCAAGATCGGCACAGCCGGTGACCATGTCCGGCAGCACGTCATAGAGCGCCGCCACGATATCGCCGGAGGCGGCGATAGCAAATTCGGCCACGCGTTCTGCCGCCGCCCGGGCCTTGTAGGCGTGGATCGCCCCGCGCCAGCCTTCGGCCAGAAGGCCGGCCTCGGTGCGATGGAATTCATCCTGCACATCAGGATCCGCCGCCTCGAGACGGCGCTGCCAGCTATCGCGCTCGGTCCCGCCGGCGGCAGCCGTGGCGCGCCAGGCCTCGCCGATGTCCTGCGGGACATCGAAAGACGGCGCCGTCCAGCCGAAGCGTGCGGCCATCTGCGCGCGATCCTCCGGGAAGAGCTTGCCGGAATGTCCTCCACGCTGTCCTTCCAGACGCGGAATGCCACGGGCGATCACGGTCTTGCAGGCAATCAGCGAAGGTCGCGGGTCAGCCTTGGCGGCGTGGATGGCGGCATCCACCGCATCAAGGTCGTGACCGTCGATCTCCACCACGTGCCAGCCCGCCACCCGGAAGCGGTCGGCGACGTTCTCCGAGATGGAGAGTTCCGTCGAACCGTCGTCGGTGATGGCGTTATTGTCCCAGAAGAAGGTCAGCTTGCCGAGCTTCAGGTGGCCGGCGAGCTGGATCACCTCCTGCCCCACCCCTTCCTGAAGGCAGCCATCGCCGACGAAGGCCCAGGTGCGATGGTCGATGAGGTCTGCCCTGAAGCGCGCGCCGAGATGGGCCTCGGCGATGGCCATGCCAAGCGCGTTGGCGATGCCCTGCCCAAGCGGGCCGGTCGTGGTCTCGATACCGGCCGCGGGCTCGTATTCGGGGTGTCCGGCGCAGGGTGAACCCAGCTCACGGAAGCTCTTCAGCGCATCGAGCGTGATGTGGTGATAGCCGCTCAGGTGCAGCAGTGCATAGAGCAGGGTTGAGCCGTGCCCGTTGGAGATCACCACGCGGTCACGGTCAGGCCAGGTCGGATCGGCCGGGTCGAACCGCAGATGCCTCGCATAGAGCACCGTCGCGATCTCCGCCATCCCGAGCGGAACGCCCTGATGCCCTTCCCCGGCCGCCAGAATGGCATCCACCGCGAGGAAGCGGATGGCATGCGCCATCGGTTGAAGCAGCGCGGCGTCGACCGGATCATCTCCCGGAGTTGCAAGGTCAGCGGATCTGGCAGGGTCGGAGGCCCTGACACGGGCGTTCGGCAGGACGGTGGCTTGGCCGCTCACGGTTCGTCTCCTCATCGTCTTTTGGTCTTTTAGGGCCGCGATGATGCCGAAAGCCGCCAGGCGCCGTTAACGCAAAAAAGCCACCCATTGTTGACGTCAACTCATCTATGAGCGCGATGCGTGGCCGGGTCGGTGAAAGCCGCACGCCGGAGGGTCTCGATCGCTGCCGCGACGCAGATGGATTGAACGCTCATCGGGCAGAAGACTTGCGGTATCGCTGCAAGCGTCGAGGCCGCTTCGTCGATGAACTCAACTCATCAGTCGGTGCATAAAATCCGTTTGTGCCCGCGGGATGATCCGGGGAGTATGACGGAACGAAAACGGGAAAACCCGTTCGTACATCCGGGAGGATGACGCCAATGAACCGTGCCGGAGCATGGGGAGAGACGCGCCGCGTCGCTTCCCGGCGAGGAGGTGCCGCGTGAGCGCATCCTCCCCCGATTTCATTCTCGAAGCCGTGGACATCGAAAAGAGTTTCGGTGCCACCTCCGTGTTGCGGCGGGCCGATCTGAGGATTGCCCGTGGCGAGATTCACGCCCTGCTCGGCGGTAACGGCGCCGGCAAGTCCACCCTTATCCGCATCCTGTGCGGCTTACTGCGCCGCGATGGCGGCACCTTGCGGGTCGACGGGCAGGAGGAAGCCTCCCCGAACGCCATCGCCGTGGTGTTCCAGGAATTGGCCCTGCTCCCGCACATGACGGTGGCCGAAAACATCTATCTGCCGCATCGCCATCGCGGCCTGGAACGGGTGCGGGCCGCTGAGCGGCGCGAAGAGGCCCGCGCGGCGCTCGCCCAGATCGATGAAACGCTTGCCCGCGAGGCGCTCGACACCCCGGTGGCCGAGATCGACCTGCACCAGCGTCAGCTCGTGGAGATCGCGCGGGCCCTCTCCTCCGGCGCCCGGCTGCTGCTTCTGGACGAGCCGACCGCCAACCTGACCTTCGCCGAAAGCGAGAGGCTTTTCTCCATTCTGCGCCGGCTGGCGAGCCGTGGCATCGCCACGCTGATCGTGTCGCACCGCATGAACGAAATCCGCGCCGTCGCCGATGTCTGCACCATCCTGCGCGACGGGCGGACAGTGGTGAATCGTCAGCCGCTGACGGAACTCTCCGATGCCGCCATCGTCGAGGCGATGGGACAAAAGGGGGCCATGCGGGCCGAAACCGCTCACGCCGCGATACGGGCCACCGCCGGCACCACGGTGTCGATTGAAGGGCCTGGCCTGTCGGTCACCCTGCCCCCGGGCTCGGTGCTCGGCCTTGCCGGCGCGCCGGGCGGACCGTCGCGGCTCATCGACACGCTGATCGGCGCGAACACCGATCTCCACTGGCGGATCGCGATGGATGGCGCTTTACGGCACTTCGCCGTGCCGGCCGAGGCCGTGCGGCAGGGCGTCGGCTACGTCTCCGGCGACCGCGCCGAAAAAGGCCTGCTCGTCACCCTTCCGATCCTCGACAATGTGGTCGCCGCGGCCCGGATCGCCGGGCGGCGCTGGTTCGCGGGCCGCCGCGAGGCGCGGGTGACGCAGGACGCGCTCGAGCGCCTCGCCATCAAGGCGGGTTCGATCGACGATTCGCCCCTCACCTTGTCCGGCGGCACCCAGCAGAAGCTGCTGCTGGCCCGCTGGCTGGAACGCATCCCCCGGCTTCTCGTGCTGGAGGAACCGACGCGCGGCGTCGACATCGGCACCAAGCGGGAGATCTACGCGATCATCCGGGACATGGCGGCGCGGGGTGCCGTGGTGGTGTGGTGGTCCACCGAATTCTCCGAACTCACCGAGATCTGCGACCGCATCGTCGCCTTCGATCTGCGCGGCACCGTCAGCGGCGTAATCGAGGCCGGCAACATCAGCGAGGTGGCCCTCGCGCGCGCCACCGGCATGGCCGCGTAGTTCGCGACATGGCCGGAACGCCGCCAGCCCGAGACGAGGATACGACCATGACCGACACCATTGCCGGCGCTCACCGGGATGCGGACAGCTATCACGCGCCGCGCCGTGCCAGCCTCGGCGTGCGCCTGCTGCGCAGCTACCGCACCGAAATCGCCATCGCGGTCGCCATCATACTGATCGAGCTGGTGGTGAGCCTGTGGTCGCCGCAGGCTCTGTCCTACGGCAACATCGCCAATATCGCGCAGGCTTCGGCGCCCCTCATCCTGATGTCGCTCGGCGTCTTCCTGGTGATTGCGACCAGCGGCATCGACCTTTCGGTCGGCTCCACCTTCTCGCTCACCGGCATGATCGCCGGCCTCGCCCTTTCGGGCGGCATGGCGTGGCCGCTGGCCTGCTTCGTGGCGCTCGGCGTAGGACTTGTCGTGGGCGCCATCAATGGCGGCCTCGTAACCTTTGTCGGGCTCGCGCCCTTCGTCGTGACGCTCATCACCTTCGCGGTGGGCGGCAGTCTCGCCTTCGTCGTGACCGACGGCCACTCGATCGCGATCCTCGATCCCGATTTCTGGCGGCTCAATGGCGGCGAACTGGTGCCGGGCCTCGCCAACTACGTACTGTTCTGCATCGTCGCGGTGGCGGCGCTGGAGTTCGCGCTTCGCAAGCTGGTGCTCGGCCGCTGGATCTATGCCATCGGCAGCAACGACAAGGCCGCCAGGCTGCTCGGCATCCCGGTGTGGGCGGTGCGCTTCGGGGTCTATGCCGCGTCGGGCCTCTTCGCCTCCTTCGCCAGCCTCATCAGCCTGTCCTACATCTCGAATTCCGAGGCCACATCCGGCGCGAACATGATGCTGCAGGCCATCGCCGCCTGCGTCATCGGCGGGGCGAGCCTGTTCGGCGGCACCGGCTCGGCGATCGGCGCCATGCTGGGCGCGGTGATGATCACCGTGATCCAGAACGGCGTGAACCTCATCGGCATCAACAGCTTCTGGCAGGGCTCGGTGACCGGCCTGGTGATCCTGATCGCCGTGCTGATCGACCGGCTCACGAAAATGCGTGCCTGATCCGCGCGGCGGACGGCAACGACACAACCAACAAGAACCCAACGGAGGAAACCATGTCCAGGATGAAGACCCTCGGTCTCGTCGCGGCTGCCGCACTGGCGCTCGGCGCAGCAACCGCCAGCAGCGGCACGGCCGAGGCCAAGAAGCTGACGGTGGCCTATATCGCGCCCTCGCTCGACATCTCCTACTGGCAGTGGGTCGCCTATGGCGCCAAGACCAAGGCCGCCGAGCTCGGCATGGACTATATCGAGATGGACTCGCACAATTCCCCGGTCGACCAGATGACCAATGTGCGTACCGCCATCACCCGCGGCGTCGACGCGATCGTCATGGGTCCCGTCAGCTCGACCAGCACCCCGCCGGTGCTGCGGCTGCTGAAGGAGAAGAACATCCCGATCGCCTTCACCGGCATCGGCCCGCAGCCCGGCGAAACCGACTACACCTCTGCGGTGACCGCGAACAATTACGAGGCCGGCAAGGCGGAAGGCAGCTTCGTCTGCGCATTGGCCAAAGAGCGGGGCGGCAGCCAGGTCGGCATGCTCTCGCTGCCGCAGGACCGCGAGAATGCCCAGAAATACCTCAAGGGAGCGAAGGAATCCTTCGCCGCCGACGGGTGCGAACTGGTGCAGGTTCTGCAGACCAAGGGCCTGACCGTGCGCGAGGCGGTGGACCAGGCCAATGACCTGCTCACCGCCCATCCGGACGTGAAGGCGATCTACGGCATGTATGACGAGGCTGCCACCGGTGCCGCAAAGGTGCTGCAGACGCGGGGCCTTGTCGGCAAGATCGGCGTCGCGACCGCCGATGGCAGCCCGACCACGGTGAAGCTGCTGCGCGACGGCGTCATCCAGGGCCTGTTCCTGCAGGAAGCCGGCGGACAGGGCATCGAGGCGGTACAGCAGGTCCACAACGCCCTGACCGGTGCTGCGGTGACCAAGGACCTTCCGCTCGCCGAGCCGCTGGTCACCTCGAAGGACATTGATAGCGCGGCGGCGCAGGCGAAGCTGAAGCGGGTCTATCCGCCGGCCGCCGGCCTCTACTGACCAGACGCAGCTCCGGGCGCCTGCAGCGGGTACGCCCGGAGCTTCCATTGCCGGCCATTATTGCTGTCTGCGCTTGCGGGGTGCCCCCATGGACGACTTTCCGATCATCGATCCGCATCACCATCTCTGGGATCTCGACAAGCACTATTATCCCTGGCTTACCGACGGGCCAAAGCCGATCGTGTTCGGTGATTACTCGCCGATCATCCGTAACTACCGTATCGAGGATTTCCTCGCGGACGCCAGGAACCAGAATGTCGTGAAGTCGGTGCATCTGGATGTCGGCTTCGACCCCAGCGACCCGGTCGGCGAAACCCGCTGGCTACAGGAGGTCGCAGACCAGCACGGCTTTCCCCACGGCATCGTCGGCTATGCCGATCTCGGCGCGGCGAATGTCCGGGACATCCTCGAAGGACACAGCCGCTATCCCAATTTCCGCGGCATCCGGCAGTCGTTGAACTATCATCCTGATCCGGTGAAGACCTATCTCTCCCGCCCGGGTGTGAGCGCCGAGCCGCAGTGGCGGGCTGGCTTCCACCATCTGCGCGACTTCGGGATGAACTTCGACCTGCAAATCTACTATCCGCAGATGGAAGAGGCCTATGAGCTCGCCCGCGCCTTTCCCGATACCCAGATCATCCTGAACCACACCGGGATGCAGGTGGACGGCATCGAGCATTTCGCGGCGTGGAAGGCGGGCATGAGCCGCCTCGCCGAAGCGCCCAATGTCGCTTGCAAGATCTCGGGCCTCGGCATGGGCGACTGGAGCTGGACGACCGAGAGCATCCGCCCCTATGTCGAGGAGGCGATCGCCGCCTTCGGCATCGACCGTTGCATGTTCGCCTCGAACTTCCCGGTCGACAAGCTGTTCTCCAGCTACGACCAGATCTTCGATGCCTTCAAGGCGATCACCGCGGACTACCCGGCGACTGACAGGCGCAAACTGTTCCACGACAATGCGGAGCGTTTCTACCGCCTGTGAACGTGGGGGCGCCAGCGGTGCCCCTCCTTCGGTTCCGCACGCGACCACGCCTCGATCGAATGAGCGACCTCAGCAAGCTTTTCAGCGAAATGGAGCGTCGCCACCTCGGAGCGGCACTGTGATGGACGAGAGGATACGGCGGCGTGGCCGTCACCTGTGACAGCTAGGACGCCGGCTCCTTGAGAGCCGCGAAGTATCTTACGGCATGCTCGGCGAAACGCCTAAGTATCAACCCTCGATGGGCACCGTCGCGCGAAGCGAGCACGACACGTAGCGGGCGCACCTCGTTGTCGATCCTCAGGGTTTTCACCCGGCCTCCGTCGTATGTGAGAGATGACGGAGGCCGCATCACCAGCAGCGTGAATCCGAAGCCGGCCGCAACCGCACTCCTGACAGCTTCCAGCGAGGTGGAGACGTACGAAATATGCGGGTTGATGCCGATCTCTGCCAGCAAACCCTCGAAATAGCTGCGGCTTCCCGGTCCATCGAGCATGACATAGGATTCTGTGGCGAGATCCGAGAGATTGATCGAGCGGCGGCTCGCAAGCGGATGATCGGCAGCGAGTACGATCATGGGCCGGAGTACAGCGAGCTCGACGAAGGCCAGCCCGTCAGGTTCCGCTCCGCGGTCATAGGTCAGGGCGAGATCGATCGAACCCTCCCTGAGCGCGTCGGCCAGATCGGTGAGCGACATCTCTCTCTGCCGGACGATGACTCCCGGAGCAATGTCCGCGAAGGCGCGGATGAGGCCCGCTGCGTAAAAAGGAGAGAGTGTCCAGAATACCCCGAGCCGAATCTCCCCCGCTGCTTCCGCGGCCAGCGCCAAGGCCTCTCGCTCAACCTGCTGGGCCTGCTGATCGAGGCGGGTCACATGCTCCAGAAATACGCGCCCCTGAAGCGTGAGTGTAAGCCCCCGCGCGTGATGCCGATCGAACAGCGTGAGGCCGGTGATGCTCTCCAGCTTGTCGAGAGCCTGAGCGACCGAGGGTTGGGAGATGTTGAGCGCGCGTGCCGCCTGCGCGATGCCGCCATGCTCGGCGATGGCACGGAAATAGGTGCATTGGCGGAGCGTATAACGAACCATATCCACTCTTGTCCAAACCAAAGATATTTAAGTTTTCCCCTATCTTAAAAGAAGTTCAATCTGGCTTTCGATCGGTTGTCCGCTCGACCGGAGCGGTACCCGCCTGCGAGGATGAGGATACGCGCGATGTCGCCAGCCCAGCCCTTTGCCGAACTGCTCGACGCCGCCGGGCGGCCGTTCGAGGATGCGCGCGCGATGCCGCCAAGCGTCTATACCAGCCCGGAATTCTTGGCGCGTGAGTTGGAGACCATCTTCTCGAAGGAGTGGATGTGCGTCGGTCGAGCCGGCAGCCTCGCCACACCGGGCGACTATTTGACCTACGAGCTTGCGGGCCAGCCGGTGATCGTGCTGCGCGACAAGGAAGGCCAGTTGCGCGCTTTTTCGAATGTCTGCCTGCATCGCATGTCGACGCTGCTCGAGGGCACCGGAAACAGGCGCGCCATCGTCTGCCCCTATCACGCCTGGACCTACGGTCTGGACGGCCACCTGCGCGGGGCGCCGTTCATGACCGAGACCACGGGCTTCTGCAAGGACGACTACGCCCTGCCCTCGATCCGCTGCGAGGAATGGCTCGGCTGGATCTACATAACGCTCGACAAGAATCGCCCGAGCGTCGCCTCGGCGCTGCGGCCGCTGGAAGCGATGATCGCCCAGTACCGGATGGAGGACTATGTCGAGTGCTTCCGCGAGACCCATATATGGGACACCAACTGGAAGGTGCTCGCCGAGAACTTCATGGAGAGCTATCACCTCCCGGTCTGTCACGCCGAAACCGTGGGGGGTCATTCGAAGCTCGAGGAGATGGAATGTCCTCCGGGTCTTGCCGCCTTCAACTATCACTGGATCACCAAGGAGGCATCGCTGCCGATCGGCAATGCGCACCCGGAAAACACCCGTCTCGAAGGTCGCTGGCGAAAGACGACCGCGCTGCTCTCTCTCTATCCAAGTCATCTCATTACCCTGACCCCCGGCTATTTCTGGTATCTCTCCCTGCATCCAAAGGGCGCCGGACAGGTGGCAATGGTGTTCGGCGGCGGGCTGTCGCCGGAATTCATGGCTGATCCGCGCGCCGGGGAATATGTGGCGACGCTGAAGAACCTGCTGGACGAGGTGAATGTCGAGGACCGCGGCTGCACGGAGAAGGTGTTCCGGGGCATGAATGCGGGCGTGGCACGCGCCGGCCACCTCTCCTATCTGGAGCGCCCGATCTACGACTTCATGCACTACATCGCTGATCGGGCCACCGGCTTCGATCGTTCCTTCGCTCTCGCTGCGGAATAAGGCCATGGCGGCGGCCATCTGCGCCGGCATCGAGGCGATGAACAATACGTTGCGTGCCGTCGCCGCGCTCCCCGAGCACGACGCACAGTGCCTGCCGGGCGGCTTCTACACCGACCCCGACTATTTCCGGTACGAGGTCGAGACCTTCCTCTCGCGTGAATGGCATTGCCTCGGCCGCGCCGACGAAGTCCCGAACCCGGGCGACTATTTCACCACCAGGTTGTTTGACGAGCCGCTCCTCGTGGTGCGGGGCGACGACGGCCGGATACGCGTACTGACAAACCTTTGCCGCCATCGCGGCATGCCGCTCGCGGAGAATTCCGGCTCGACACGCCGCTTCGTGTGCTCCTACCACGCCTGGAGCTATGGCCGCGCTGGCGAACTCATCAACGCGCCACGTATGCGCGACAAGGGCGTGACGGAGGAGACCTGCAGTCTCCCGTCGTTCCGCAGCGAGATCTGGAACGGCTTCATCTATGCCAATCTCGATCACGGGGCCGGCCCGCTCAGCCCACGGCTCGGCCAGTTGGAAAAGCTGCTCGGCAATTATGGGACCGCCGGCATGCGGATCGTGCGCACCTTCGAGGAAGAGTGGCGCACGAACTGGAAGTGCCTCGTCGAAAACTTCATGGAGGCGTACCATCTCTCGGTCGTGCACCCCGAGACGCTGCACCCCTACACGCCAACGGGACTCAGCCGGAAGTCGATGTCGGACGATGCCTTCACCTCCTATTGCGCCAACTATCCGGATACGGCGACCTCGCGCGGCATGGGCGCGCCCGATCTGAGCGAGGAGGAGCGCCGCCGCTCCACGCTTTTCTGCCTGTTCCCTACCCAGATCGTCAGCCAGGCGGCGACCCTCCTGGTCTCCCTTTCAATCCAGCCGATGACGGTCGATCGCATAAGAGTCCGCTGGACGATGTCGACCTATGGCGACGAACTCACCCAAGACGAACTTGAAAGCCGGATTTCACTCTGGCACGAGGTCAATCGCGAGGATCGGGAGAAGCTGGAAAAGATGCAGCGCGCCCTCTCATCCCGCTACGCGCCGTCGGGCCCGCTGGCGCCACGGGACTATGAGGGCACGATCTGGGACTTCTATCGCTATCTCGGGCGCCGATCCTTCCCCGGCCCGAGCCGATCGGCGAGCGCCTAGGCTCAGAACCTATTAATCTCGATTGAGATGTGATTCACAGTCTCCGATGAGGAGGGTGACTCGGCCTCGCCGCGCGCGGCGACCAACGCATGACCGTCCACATGCGAGGTACGCGGGAATGCTGACGGCGGCGCCATCAGCCGGTCAGATCGTGCCCTTCGGCCTGATGTTACGATATGACAAGAGGACAATCGCCGGTCATCGCGAGCGTGCGCGTGCCGATGAATCTCCCTTTCCCGCTCATCACGCCAGAAGAAACCGGGCCGGCTTCGAATGGGCAGCCGTCGCGGTGGGGAAAGCGGGGGCCGAAGGCGAACAGCGCGGACACCTCCGCTTCAAAGGCTTATTGCGCCTTGCGGATCATGCCACCATAAGTGAGCGGGCACCGCCGGGAGAACGGCATGGTTCGAGACAGACCGACGCTTCATCCGGCATTTTCCAGCATCGTCTTTCGGTGGATCCTGTTTCTCGCCGTCTGGTTCGCACTGGGAGGAGCTCGGCTTGCCCTGCTCTTTCCCGGTCTGATCGTCACCGCGCTGGCGACATGGGCGAGCCTGCGCCTGCAGCCGCCTGCGGGAAACCGCATCCGCCCGGTAGCCATGGCTGCCTTGATGCTTGACGTGTGCCGTGGCTCGATGTGGGCAGGGCTCGATGTCGCGCGCCGCGCCCTCGCCCCGCGCCTCGACCTCGACCCCGGACTCGTTTTCTATCCGGTGCGGCTGCCTGCGGGGCCGGGGCGCGACGCCTTTCGCGCCCTCATGAGCCTGCAACCGGGCAGCCTGCCCACCGAATGCCCCGATGCCGACGGCTTCCTTATTCACTGCCTGGACCGCCGACAGGATGTATGCGCGCAATTCGCGGCGGCAGAGCAGGCCTTCGCAAAAGCTGCGGGCCTCGTGCTCCGCCCGATCGCCGACGCGCAGGAGGACAAGCGCCATGGATGAGTTTCTGCTCGGCGCCGGTCTTGTCATCGCCGCGCTTCTGGCACTTTCCATGCTGGCGCTGCTGCGCGCGCCGACCCCTGTCGACCGGATGATGGCAGCCCAGCTCGTCGGCTCGTCGGGAGCGGCTATCTGCCTGCTGGTCGCCATCGCCGCCGACCTTCCCGCCATCATAGATGTCGCGCTGGTGCTCACCCTACTGGCGGCCTTCGCCGCCGCGACCATGAGCCTGAAATTGCGCGTCCCTCCCGCACCCCATCCGACCATCCCTCATGCGCTTGATCCCCGGGCACGTCAAAGACGGGCGCCCGAATTGCCCGCACGGGAGATGGCGCATAGAGGGCTACCCGAGATCCGCGCCGGAGAGGGGTCGCGATGAGCCTCGTCGCCGACCTCTTCACCGTGGCAACGGTGAGCGCGGGCGTGTTCTTCTATTTCGCCGGCACGGTGGGACTGCTGCGCTTTCCCGACACGCTCACCCGGCTGCACGCCCTCACCAAGGCCGACAATCTCGGCCTCGGTCTGGTCGTGCTTGGCCTTTTGCCGCAGCTTGCGGGGTTCTGGGCGGGCATGAAGCTGGTCGTGATCTGGGGGCTGGTGCAGATCGCGAGCGCAGGCACCAGCCAGTTGCTCGCCGGACTCGCCAAGCGGCAGGAGAGCGGGGAATGAGCGAACCCTTCGCTCTGCTGCTCACTGTTCTGGTACTGCTCACCGCCGGCTGGATCGTCACGGTGCGAGAGCGGCGCGCCGCCGTCCTCGGCTTCATCGCCTACGGGCTGCTCCTGGCATTGGTGTGGATCCGGCTCGCCGCGGTCGATGTCGCGCTGACCGAGGCGGCCATCGGGGGCGGAGCGACCGGCGTGCTGCTGCTGCGCGTTGCCGCCCGGCTCGGCGACCTCCGGCCGATGAGCGCGCAGCCGGGCAGGATGCTCAAATGGCTCGCCGGCCTGGTCTGTGCCGGGGTGAGCCTCGCGCTGATGGCGCTGGTACTGGCGCTGCCCGACCCCGCGCCCTCACTGGCCGGGGCGGCGATGGAGCCGCTCGCGCGGACCGGGCTTGGCAACCCGGTGACGGCGGTGCTGCTGGCCTATCGCGCGCTGGACACCTTCCTTGAGATCATCGTGCTGCTGCTCGCCCTGATCGGGGTGTGGTCGCTGGGGCCGGACCGATTCTGGGGCGGCCGACCCGCGGCCTGGTACGAGGGCACCCCCTCCTCCGCCCTGACCTTCCTCGCCCGTGTGCTCCCGCCCTTCGGCATCGTGATCGCGGGCTATCTGTTCTGGATCGGCGCCGACGAGCCGGGCGGGAAATTCCAGGCCAGCACGCTGCTCGCGGCGATGTGGCTGCTGACCATGATGGCCGGGCTCGTTGCCGCTCCACGCACCGGCTCTCCCGCGCTGCGCGGCGCGCTGGCGTTCGGGCCATTGGTCTTTCTCGTCGTCGGCCTTGCGGGTATCGGCTGGGGCGAGGGCTTTCTCGCCTATCCCGACCGCTTCGCCAAACCACTGATCCTGCTCATAGAGGCGGCTCTCGCCGTTTCGATCGTGGCGGCGCTGGCGCTGATGGTGGCGGGGCCGGCAGAGCGGAATACGCCATGACACACTCGCTGGTTTCCGCCGCCACACTTCTGGGCCTGTGCGCCTGCGGCATGGTCGGCATCGGGCTTTACGGGCTGATCGTGAGGCCCGACGCGCTGCGCAAGCTGCTGTCTTTCAACATTCTGGGCAGTGGCGTGTTTCTGCTTTTCGGCGTGATCGGCCGCCGGGGCGCCGCCGCCGGGCTGGAGGGCGACCCCGTGCCGCAGGCCATCGTCATCACCGGGATCGTGGTTGCCTTTTCCGCCACCGCGCTCGCCGCCACCCTGCTGGTGAAGATCTCCGACGCCGAGAATGCGCTGCCGGACGCCGGACGGGAAGAGGATGAGGCATGAGCCACGTTCTGCCCCCCGCGGAGGGGATCAACCTGCCCGGCCTGCTGCTGGTGTTCGCGGTGCTGCTGCCGATCCTCGGCCTGATCGCGATGCTGGGCCTGCGCGCGCTGCATCCCGAGCGTGTGGCGCGCGTGGTCGCGCCGCTCGGCCTCCTGCTCGCCTGTGCCATTCTCGCTGAAGTGTGGGAGGGCCGCTCGGCCATCGACTATACGCTGGGCGGCTGGGCTCCGCCGCTGGGACTGAAGCTGCGCGCCGACGGGGTCTCGGCGGTGATGCTGGTGCTGGCCGCCCTCGTTATTGGCGCCGCCGCGCTGTTCTCACAGCATCAGTTCCGCACCCCGCCCGACGCGCCCGGCGACACACGCGCGCCCTTCGCCTTCTGGTCGATGCTGATGGCGATGTGGAGCGCGCTCAACCTGGTGTTTGTCGGCGAGGATCTGTTCAACTTCTTCGTCGCACTGGAACTGCTCACCTTCAGCGCGGTGACGCTGGTGTGCCTCGACGGACGGGCGACGACGCTTCATGCCGCACTACGCTACCTGCTGTTCGCCCTTTTGGGCTCGGTTCTCTACCTGCTCGGCGTCGGACTGATCTATGGGCGCTACGGGGTGCTGGATCTCGCCCTGTTGAGCGAGCTGGCGCAGCCCGGCCCGATCACGCTCGCGGCGGTCGCGATGATGACGGTAGGGCTCATGGCGAAGGCCTCTCTGTTTCCCCTTCACCTGTGGTTGCCGCCCGCTCATGCCGGCGCCCCGCCCGCCGCCAGTGCCGTGCTCTCCGCACTGGTGGTGAAGGCGCCGTTCTTTCTCATCCTGCGCCTGTGGTTCGAGCTGCTGCCCGCGCCCTACAGCCCTCTCGCCGGCCAGCTTCTCGCCGCGCTGGGAGCGGCGGCGATCCTGATGTGCTCGGTGGTGGCGCTGGGGCAGTCCCGGCTCAAGCTGATGATCGCCTATTCCACCGTGGCACAGATCGGCTATCTGTTCCTGGTCTTCACGCTCACGGCGGGACCGGCGCCGTTCGCGGGGCTCGGGTGGACCGGCGGCGTGCTGCAACTCCTCTCCCACGCACTTGCCAAGGCCTCCATGTTCCTTGCGGCAGGGCTGATCGCGGAGGACATGGGTCACGACCGCATCGCCGACTTCTCCGGTCTGGCGCGCCGGCAGCCGCTGGCGATCTTCGCCTTCGGGCTAGCCGGCTTGTCGCTGATGGGCCTGCCGCCGAGCGGAGGCTTCGTCGCCAAGCTGATGCTGCTCTCGGCCGCCGCCGCCAGCGGCCAATGGTGGATCGCGGCGGTGATACTGGCGGGCGGCGTGCTGGCGGCGGGTTACGTGTTCCGGGTCATCGGCGCGGCAATGAAGGACCGTGACGGCGAGGCCGCCCAACCCGCCGCGACCTTGCCCGCCACCGGCCGGCACGCCCTCGTGCTGGCGCTGGCCCTGCTGGCGCTGGCGCTGGGCTTCGTGCCTCTTCAACCACTGGCGCTGTTCGCCATCGGCCGGGGCGAGCTTGCGCAGGGGCAGCCATGAGGAACCGTGCGACGAGGAACCGTGCGACGAGGAACTGTGCGACGAGGCGCCGCTCATGAGTGCCGCCGGCCTGTTGCTCGCCGCCGCCCCCACTTTCCCGCTACTGCTGGGGGCCAGCGCGCTCTGGCGCGGCGCCCGCGCGCATCTGCTGCGGGTCCTGCCGGTGGCGCCGCTGCCCGCGCTCGCCGCCGCCCTGCTTGCGCCGGGCGGCTCGCTGGTACTGGCACCCGATCCGCTGCGTCTCACCCTCGCGCTCGATCTGCCCGGCGCCCTCCTGCTTGGCGGGGCGGGGATGCTGTGGAGCCTAGCCGGCCTTTATGCCGCCCGCTACATGGCCGGCGCGCGCCACCGCACCTCCTTCACGCTGTGGTGGTTGTTCACCATGGCCGGCACTCTCGGCCTTTTCGTGGTAGCGGATCTCGCAAGCTTCTATCTCGCCTTCTCGCTGGCGAGTCTCGCGGCCTACGGGCTGGTGGCGCAGGAACGCAACCCGGAGGCAGAGCGCGCGGCGCGGGTCTACATGGTGCTGGCGCTCCTGGGCGAAGCGTTCCTGCTGATGGGCTTCGTGCTGATGGCGGTGGGCGTGGCGGACGGCAACCCAATGATCGCGCAGGCGCTGGAGCGCCTGCCGGCCTCGCCGTGGCGTGAGGCCATCCTCGCCCTGCTGATACTCGGCTTCGGCCTGAAGATGGGGCTGGTGCCGCTACATGTGTGGATGCCGCTCGCCCACCCGGTGGCGCCGATGCCTGCTTCAGCGGTGCTGAGCGGCATCATCGTGAAGGCCGGCATCATCGGGCTGATCCGCTTTCTGCCGTTCGAGGCGGGCGCGGAAGGCTGGGGCACGGCGCTGGTCGTGCTCGGCCTGTTCACCGCCTATTATGCGGTAGCGGTGGGACTGGCTCAGCGGCACCCCAAGGTGGTGCTGGCCTATTCCACGGTAAGCCAGATGGGCGTCATCGCCGCCGTGCTGGGCGCGGGCCTGGCGGCGGGCGACCCGCGCACCCGCACGCTCGCCGCCTATTACGCGCTGCACCACATGCTGGTGAAAGGCGCCTTGTTCCTTGGCACCGGGCTCTCCGCGGGGCAGAGGAACGGGTGGAAGCGTGTAGTCATGGCCGTGCTCGCCTTTGCCCTTGCCGGACTTCCCCTCACCAGCGGCATGCTGGCAAAATACGTGGTGAAGGATGTGTTCGCGCCGGGCCCGGCGCTATGGCTGGTCACGCTCTCGGCAGCGGGAAGCGCCGCCCTGATGCTGCATTTCCTGCATCGGCTCGCCCATGCAGCCGAGGCCAAACGGGCCGGGCCGGTATTGCTGGCCTCCTGGCTCGGCGTCGGCGCCGCGTCCCTGGTCGCCGCCTGGGCGCTGTTCCCGGTGGTGACGAATACCTCCGCCGCAACACTGTTCTCCCCCGCCACCGTGTGGAAGGCGAGTTGGCCGATCCTGATCGGCGTGCTGCTCGTGCTCCCACCGCTGCGTCTCGCCGACCGCGTTCCCCACATCCCGCCGGGCGATGTCATCGTGTGGGCCGAGCGCCTGTTGCCGCGCCTGCGGCGGCTGGCGGAGGATGTCGAGCGGCTCGATGCCTTCTTGCGGCGCTGGCCGGTCGCGGCGCTGCTTCTGGTGCTGTTGATGCTGCTTCTTGGTGCCGCGCTGCAACTCTCGGCATGAATCGGCACCGAACCGCCCGGGTTCGCTGAGCGCATCGGCGTATCACCATCAACGATATGGCGTCGTGCCGGTAGTGAGCCCACCTTCCCCAAGCCCGTGCGCCTGTCCGCCGGCTGCACCCGGTGGCGTCTTAGCGACGTTCTCGCTTGGGAAAATCAGGCCATGAGCGCGTGAAGGAGGAGTGATCCTCCGCCATATCGTCGATAATGATTTGATTTAATTACGTTATTTTTCAGTATTCGGCTTACCGGCCAAAAGAAACGGCCGGACACCCGAAGGCGCCGGCCGAAGTCACATCGAATGAGTGCCCCATGATAACGCGCCCCTCCGGTGTGGTCGAGGCCCTGCGCCTTGCCGCGCTCGGCATTCCTGTCTTTCCTGTCCGCTCCGACAAGGCCCCCTACGTACCCGGCGGCTTCAAATCTGCCACCACGGACGAAAACGCCCTGCGAGCGTGGTGGAGCCAATGGCCGGATGCAGGTATCGGTATCCCGACCGGCGCTGCGTCGGGCTGGCTGGTTCTCGATATTGATCGAAAGCCCGGCAGGGACGGTTTTGCCACGCTCGCAGGGCTGGGCATCCCCATCCCAGCCGATGCCGTCCAGTCTCCCACGCCATCGGGCGGGCTGCATGTCTTCTTTCGCTTCGCTGCCGGGGTGCACGCACCGACCGATGCCGGGGTGCTGGGTCCGGGCCTCGACCGGCGCGGGGATGGCGGCTATGTCGTCTATTACGGGGCCGATCTGAGCCAGCCCGCCGTGCCGGCACCCGATTGGCTGCTGATGCCCGGTGCGCGCCACGGTGGGGCAGCGGCGGCAGGCCGGATGCCGCTCGGGACGGAACGTGCGCCGTCCGCCGATGCCGCCACATTCGCGCTCATGAGCTTCCGGCCGAATGATCTAGGGTATGACGAGTGGCGGGACGTGACCGCTGCTTTTCGCCAGTCCGCCACCGGCATCATGCCCGACACCATGGCCCGTGCGGTGTTCGATGGATGGTGCGCCGGTTATCGAGCGAACGATCTGCGCGCCAACGAGCGGCTATGGCGCTCATTCGACAAGGGGACTTCACTCGGCTGGGGCTGGATGGTGCAGCGTCTCTCACCCGCGATGCGCGGAGCGCTTGTCTTCGGTCATGAACCGCCGCCCACCATCCCCGCACCGCCATCGGCTCCCGGCCCCTTCCCGGCCTCCGATCTGGCAGGCCACCCTGTCCCGGAGCGGCGATGGCTGGTGCGCGATCTGATCCCGGCCCGCACCGTGACCCTGCTGGGCGGCGATGGCGGCACGGGCAAATCGCTGCTGGCTAAACACCGTTCCCGCCGCCGGTCCCGTCCTGTTCCTGAGCGCCGAAGACAAGCATGTCAACGAACGGCTTTCCGAACTCGACATCGACGCGCGGATCGACCATCGCAGCCTTGAGGCGCAGGGCATTGCGCTGGAGCCGCAAAGCCAGATCGGCGCGCCCGCGCAACGCATCGAGGGCGAAGGTATCGAAGCCGCCGACCGCGCCGACATGCACCGGGAGATCGCCCCCAACAATGGCGAACGGATCATCGCCGATCCATCCGTGGCGTTGGACGCCATCACGCAGCAACAATCGACCTTCACACGGCGCGACATGGTGAAGTTTGCGCACCGGCACAGCGACGGCATCGACCAGTTCAACGAGGTCATGGGTGCGATGCGCAATTCGCCCGATCTGGTCGAATTGGGTCAAGACGGACGCGGCGAGGACCGATTCACCACCCGCGACATGATCGAGACCGAACAGCGTTTGCATCGTGCGGCGGAATTGATGGCCGAGAAGGAATTGCACGAGGTCAGCGACCGGGACAGGCAGGAAGCCCTTGCCCGAGCGGAACAGCGCGGCCTTATCCTTTCCGGCGAGCAGGCCGACGCGCTGGCGCATGTCACGGACGGGCGTGATCTTGGCGTTGTCGTCGGCTATGCCGGTACAGGAAAGAGCGCCATGCTTGGCGTGGCCCGCGAGGCATGGGAAGCGGCGGGCTTTGAGGTTCGCGGGGTTGCCCTGTCCGGCATCGCCGCCGAGAATCTGGAAGGCGGGTCGGGCATCGCCTCGCGCACCATCGCCAGCATGGAACACGGCTGGCAGAATGGCCGCGACATGCTCACCAGCCGCGACGTGCTTGTCATCGACGGGGCGGGCATGGTCGGCGCGCGGCAGATGGAGCGGGTGCTGTCCCATGCCGCCGAGGCAGGCGCAAAGGTTGTTCTGGTCGGCGATCCGCAGCAGTTGCAATCTATCGAAGCAGGTGCAGCGTTCCGTTCGATTCATGAGCGTCATGGTGGCGTGGAAATCCATGAGGTGCGCCGCCAGCGCGAGGACTGGCAGCGTGGCGCGACCCGTGATCTAGCGACAGGAAGAACCGGCAATGCCATCAGCGCCTATGACCGTCACGGCATGGTGCATTCCGCCGAAACGCGCGAGCAGGCGCGCGGCGATCTGATCGACAGATGGGACCGTCAGCGTCAGGCAGAACCGGACAGCAGCCGCATCATCCTCACCCACACCAATGCAGAGGTGCGCGAACTCAAAGAAGCTGCCCGCGACAGGATGCGGGAGGCTGGTGATCTGGGCGAGGACATGCGCGTGACCGTCAAGCGCGGCGACCGGAATTTTGCCAGCGGGGATCGCGTCATGTTTCTGCAAAACGAGCGCGGCCTTGGCGTCAAGAACGGCACGCTCGGCACCATCGAACAGGTCAGCGCGCAGAGCATGACCGTGCAGACAGACGATGGCCGATCCATCGCCTTTGACCTGAAAGACTATGATCGCATCGACCACGGCTATGCTGCGACCATTCACAAGGCGCAGGGCATGACGGTGGACCGGACGCATGTGTTGGCAACGCCCGGCATGGACGCCCACGGCAGCTATGTTGCCCTGTCACGTCACCGCGACGGCATGGACCTGCATTATGGCCGCGACGACTTCGCCAGTCAGGATCGTCTTGCCCGCACTCTGTCGCGCGACCGCGCCAAGGACATGGCGACGGACTACGACCCGGCACAGGACTATGCCGAGCGGCGCGGCATCACCTTCCGCGCCCGTGTCGCCCAGATCATGCGAAGCCTGATGCCGGAGCGCGTGCGCGATGCCGTCGATGACATGCTCGACATATTGCGCGCGCCGGGCGACGGCGTGCCTGGCCCCGAAGCCGGAACTGGCCGGGAAAGGGAAAGGACCGGCAAGCCGTTGGCAGAGCAGCAAATCGGGGAAGACCCGGAGGCCGCGGCGCGCCGCGCCCGTGGCCGGGCCTTTGTCCGTCATGCTCGTGCCGTGGATGCGATCTTCAAGGCGCAAGACCGAGACCACCATCTATCGCAAGATCGTCGAAGGCACCTTTCCCGCCCAGATCAAGATCAGCACCAATGGCGCGGGCTGGAAGGAATCCGACATCAATCGCTGGGTCGCCAACCCGGTCGGATGGCGGCAGCGTTCGTTCAACGAATTTGAATTCCTCGATGACTTCTGACCGCAACGGTGACCACAAGCCGGTGACGGCATCCCGATCCCGGCGTACCAAACGACCGCCTACGGCTTCAGAACAGCTTGAGGAGTTGCTGGGCTATCCTTGGCCGTTCCCCGGCAGGCCGCCCAAGCACGACCTTAGCTCATGGACTGTCACCGATGACTGGCCCGATCCCATTCCGGTCACGGAAGCCGAGATCGAGGTGTTCGAGCGTTGGTTCGGCGACCTGTTCGATGAACTCTTTGGCCCCGATATCGGATCGCCCGATGCCGGGACCGAAATCGATCTTGAAAACGGTACTAAATAATGATACTGGACGCTCTATGAAAAAGCGTCACAGAGCCACGCTGGAACTGATCTTCGCCCGCCCGGTCAACGGGTCGATCCGCTGGGCCGACATAGAGGCGCTGTTTGTGAGCCTCGGGGCGGAGGTCAGCGAGCGGGAAGGTTCGCGCGTCGGCGTGTTCCTGTTCGGTGAAGTGCGCGTCTTTCATCGTCCGCATCCGTCACCGGACACGGACAAAGGTGCGGTTGCCAGCATCCGAAAATGGCTGGACGAACACGGAGTAAAGCTATGAACAATGTCGTTGAAATCAATGGCGAGAAGGCGGTCATCGCTTTCGATCCCGAGATTCAAATGCTGCGCGGCGAGTTTGTCGGCCTCAATGGCGGGGCCGACTTCTATGCCGAGAGCGTCCACGATCTGATCGAGGAAGGCCGCAAGTCGTTGGCCGTCTATCTCGAAATGTGCCGGGAGAAGGGCATCGAGCCGCGCCGGAAGTTCTCCGGCAAGTTCAATGTCCGCCTCACCCCTGACGACCATGCCGCAGCAGTCATTGCCGCAGCAGCATCGGGCAAGAGCCTGAATGAATGGATCGTCGGGACGATCCGGGAGGCCGCTGAATAGCGACCTCGTTCGTTCGACCGGCTTTGAAAGGAAACAGATTATGACCGCTTCCACCGTGCCGCTACGCGCTGCTCTTTACCTGCGCGTCTCAACTGCGCGGCAGGCCGAGCATGACGTTTCCATTCCCGATCAGAAGCGGCAGGGCGAAGCCTATTGCGAGTCCCGCAACCTGCAACTGGTCGAAACCTTCATCGAACCCGGCGCATCGGCCACCAACGACCGCCGCCCCGAGTTCCAGCGCATGATCGAGGCGGGAACGTCCAAGCCCGCACCCTTTGATGTAGTCGTGGTCCATTCGTTCAGCCGGTTCTTCCGCGATCACTTCGAGCTTGAGTTCTATGTCCGCAAGCTGGCGAAGAATGGCGTGAAGCTGGTTTCGATCACTCAGGAAATGGGGGATGACCCCATGCACGTCATGATGCGGCAGATCATGCCGCTGAGAGCTGGCTCGGTTGATCTGAACAGTTTTGGCGTTGTCGCTAAGTGGGTTTCGGCCTCGGTTATGCCGCCGCCGGGATTGGCAGCAGCGCGTTGAAGTAGGCTTGGTCGGGCGTCTGCCGGGCCAGTCCCTGATGAGGCCTCCGGCTGTTATAGAAGTCGAGATATCGGCCGATCGAGGCGCGTGCTTCCGACACACTGGCATAGGCGCGCAGATAGACCTCCTCGTATTTGACCGATTTCCAGAGGCGTTCGACGAAGACGTTGTCGCGCCAGGCGCCCTTGCCGTCCATGCTGATCCTGATGTCGGCTGCGATCAGCAGGCCGGTGAACTCGCGGCTGGTGAACTGCGAGCCCTGGTCGGTATTGAAGATATCCGGCTTCGGCAGCCTGCTGCGCGCCTACGAGATGGTCGGCTATCAGCCCGACCGCGACTACCGATACATCGAGATCAACCGCAAGCTCCGCGAGGCACATCCGCAGATCGTCGCGGGCGTCGTCGCTGGGATCGAAAACGCCGGTGGCAATGCCGTTCAGGACCCCCGGACCGAGCTTCTGACCGTCAATGGCGAATTCACGGTATCGGTCGTGCTGTCGCGATGCTTCGAGACCGCGGCAGGCTCGTTGCGCTGGCGCATCCGCCTCGACACGGGACTCTTGCCGGACATCACCATCGCCATACGCATGGACGAACCTCGCGATCGAAATCTCCAGAGCGGACGACGAAGGTGCCCAGCGCGCGCTCATGGATGCCTATACCGAAAAGAAGCTGCGCGGGAAGAAATTCGCGGCCGTGCGGCGCCTGCTCGAACGACGCCAGCGCCATGGGCGGCGCGTCGATGAAACGCCCTTCGGCCGCAAAGTGAACCGCTCCGGGCGCCCCCTGACCAGCGATGCGCTCGTGCGCGCCTATCGTCAGGAAGCCGATCGCCAGAAGCTGATGATCAAGAAGGCGGAGCTGACCCAAGGCCGGCTTCTCTTCGTCACGGAGGCGTTCCGCTCGCTGCGGAGCGACGAGAACTTCCTGACGCTGCTGCGTGCCGAAAGCCTCGCGGTGATGCCCACCTATCTGGAGGAACACGCGAGGACGGATCCATGACACGGAAAGATCGCCGCCTTCCCGATGTCGTTGCCCATGCCTTTGAAGACGACTGCGTGACCCTGGCCGTGGACGCCCTTCTGCCGGTGCGGGTGCTTCGGACGGCCACGAAATCCAGCAAGAAATACCAGCAGATCACCGCGTCGATCCGCGAGGTCGGTCTCGTCGAACCGCCCGTGGTCGCCCGCGATCCCGCAAATCCGGGCACCTTCCTTCTGCTGGACGGGCATGTTCGCATCGAGGTGCTTAAAGACCTCGGCATCGAACAGGTCGAGTGCCTGGTCTCCACCGACGACGAAGCCTTCACCTACAACAAGCGGATCAGCCGGTTGTCGCCGGTCCAGGAGCACAAGATGATCCGGCGTGCCATCGAGCGTGGCGTTCCGGAAGAACCCGCTCGGAGCCCGCCAGGCCGGCTCGAGTTTTCGCCGGCCGCGTGGCCGCATGTGCGGCTGCGTCATTCTCTGGGCGTGTCGAGGCTTGATGCATCTCGGCACGCCCCTTTCTCGTCAACACCACAAAGTCAGATCACCTACCGATTCAAACGCTTTACGCGCAATTTCGATTGCTCACGCTTTACCACTCGGGTAGCGTCAGCACAGAAATTGGGTGTGCATAGTTAACGTGCGCACCAGCCAAGCCGAGAGAGCACGGTGGATAACGACAGGGCGGAACTTCGTTGGGGGGTCGAGCAGCGCCTCGAGTTCATAGAGTTCCGTCTGTTCTGGGAGGGCCATGTGAACCGTAGCGATTTGATGGACCAGTTCGGGGTCTCGGTGAACCAGGCGTCCACCGACCTGAATCGCTATATTGGCTTCGCTCCGGAGAACATGGTCTACGACAAGAGTGCGCGGACCTATGTCCGGGGCCCCGAGTTCAAGCCGCAGTTCCTCGAACCCGACGCCAGCCGCTACCTCGCCCAGTTGCGGTCGGTGGCCGATGGGATCCTTGATCGCGAGGATTCCTGGATCGCCGATCTCCCGCCCTACGCATCCGCTCCGACGCCGGTTCGCGGCGTCAACCCCGCAATGCTCCGGTCGGTCGTCGGTGCCATTCGGCGGGCCGAGGCGATTGAGGTGAAGTACCAGTCCCTTTCAAGCCCGGAGCCCCGGTGGCGGTGGATCGCTCCGCACGCCATCGCGTTTGACGGGTTCCGCTGGCACACCCGCGCGTTCTGCCTGACTGACGAGGCCTTCAAGGATTTCTTGCTCTCCCGGATTCTTGAAATTCGCGGTTCGCGGGAGAGCGGCGTGTCAGCGGACAACGACTGTGACTGGAACTCCGAGGTTACGCTGGAGGTGGGACCGCACCCCGCACTCTCTGAAACACAGGCAAAGGTGATTGCGCTCGACTACGGCATGCGCGGTGGTAAGGCCAGGATCAAAGTCAGGCGCGCGCTCCTGTATTACGCTCTGCGTCGTCTTGGACTCGATACAGACCCGGCCGCCAGGCGGCCCCAGGATCAGCAGATCGTGCTTCTGAATCGAGAGGTCATCGATGCAGATCATCGATAACACCTCTCACCTTCTCGGGGATGACCTGAAGGCTTCAGTCGGTCGGGGTGCGCGTTTACGGATCGCCGCGTCCTGCTTCTCGATCTATGCGTTTGAGGCTCTCAAATCGGAACTCTCGAAGATCGACAGCCTGCAGTTCATTTTCACAGCTCCCACCTTTGTGCCGAACGAGGTCACCGATCGCATGCGTAAGGAGCGTCGCGAGTTCTTCATTCCAAAGGCGCGACGTGAGAGCGGGTTATACGGGACAGAGTTCGAGATTCAGCTCCGTAACAAACTCACCCAGCGAGCTGTGGCGCGCGAGTGCGCCGACTGGATTCGCAAGAAGGCCAAATTCCGCTCGAACACCACCAAGGCCCCGATGCAGCAGTTCCTGCATGTGGCGGGCACTGACGGCGGCATTGCCTACATGCCGATCAGCGGCTTCACGGCAGTCGATCTGGGCTATCAAAAAGGAGATGCTGTCTCGAATTTTGTCACGCGGTTTGACGATCCGAACCACACCCAGATGTACCTTCAGTTGTTCGATCAAATCTGGTCGGATGCAGAGAAGGTAAAGGATGTCACGGCCGCAATCTGCGAACATATTGAGTCCGTCTATCAGGAAAACTCGCCAGAGCGCATCTACTTCATGATGCTCTACAACATCTTTCAGGACTTCTTGGAAGAGGTTGATGAGGACGTTCTGCCGAACGATCTCACTGGCTACCGCGACAGCGTGGTCTGGAACAAGCTCTTCAACTACCAGAAGGACGCGGCCACCGGCATCATCAACAAGCTGGAGACCTATAACGGCTGCATCCTTGCCGATAGCGTCGGTCTTGGTAAGACGTTCACAGCGTTGGCCGTCATCAAATATTACGAACTGCGCAACCGCTCCGTTCTGGTGCTGTGCCCAAAGAAGCTCGCGGACAACTGGCGAAACTACAATACCAACCTGACCACCAATATCTTCGCCAAGGACAGGTTCAACTACGATGTCCTATGCCACACTGACCTGTCTCGCACGACCGGCGAGTCGTTCGGCATCCCACTTAACCGTGTGAACTGGGGTAATTACGACCTGGTCGTCATCGACGAATCCCATAATTTCCGGAACAACGACGTCTACAAGGATCGAGAAACGCGCTACCAGAAACTGATGAACAAGGTCATCCGCGCTGGTGTGAAGACCAAGGTTCTGATGCTTTCCGCAACTCCGGTGAACAATCGCTTCATCGATCTGCGAAACCAGCTCGCGTTGGCCTATGAGGGGCACTCAGAGGCCCTTAGCAAAAATCTGAAAACAGAGACCAGCGTCGAAGAGATTTTCCGTCGCGCCCAAAAAGCATTCAACGAGTGGTCTTCTTTGCCACCCGATGAACGGACGGCGGCCTCAATTTTGAAGGCGCTGGACTTCGATTTCTTTGAGCTGCTTGACGCCGTGACTATCGCTCGGTCACGCAAGCATATCGAGACCTTCTATGACACGAAGGACATCGGCAAGTTCCCGGAGCGCCGGAAGCCGCTCTCGTTCCATTGCCCCATCACCCAACGCCCCGACGTCATGGGGCTGGACGACATATTCACGAGACTGTCGGTGCTGAAGCTCGCGGTCTATGCGCCTATCAGCTACATCTTGCAAAGCCGCCTGCGTAAATACGAGGAGCTCTACGACACGCAAGTTGAAGGCGGAGGGGGTAAGCTGCGCCAGGCTGATCGTGAGCGCAGCCTGCAGGCGCTCATGACGACGAACCTGCTGAAGCGCCTCGAAAGCTCCGTCGCAGCGTTCCGGCTTACCCTGCGATCGCTGGGTGAGAATATCTCTCGCACCCTTGACGCCATCGACGAGTTCGAGAGAACCGGGCGCGCCGGGAGCGTGAGCGACTACCTTGCGGAAGCGAGCGATTTTGACCCGGAAGATGATGATCTTTCCGGCCTGGACGAGTTCACGGTCGGAAAGAAGGTGCAGATCAGCCTAACCGATATGGATCTGCCGTCATGGAAGCATGACCTGGCTGCGGACCTTGCTCTCATCGAGGAACTGATCGCTTCGATGGAAAAGGTGACCCCGGCCGATGATGCCAAGCTCCAGCATCTGCTTGCGCTGATCCGACAGAAGATCGACGAGCCGCTCACGCGGACACCCTCCGACGACGCTGGCAAGCTGCCGTTGCCCGACCGCGCGGCGATGGATGAGTTTGTGGATCAGACGAAAACCCTGGTAGGCGCACTGGGCTGGGATCTGTTTCGCGAAGTCCGCGGACGAACACCCGATCAGATACTGGAACGGGATCTGCCAAAGGCTGAGACCCACGAAAGCCCTCGCTTCTATTTCCGGGGCGAAGGATTCGCAGCAGAGATGGAGATCGGACCCTCGGGGGACTTCGTGGTTACAGCCGGATCGAGGGCGAGGGGCCGGACGACACGAACGATACCAAGAGGCACAGTCACCCTCAGAAACACGCTGGTCGAGAAGGGTGTTCTTCGAGAAGAAGGCGATTTTCTCATTTTCACAAGCGCATACAGCTTCACGTCTGCCTCGGCTGCGGCTGCGGCGGTTATCGGCGCGAGCGCCAACGGTCGAATTCTCTGGAAGCTTCCGGATGGACGCACCTACGCGGACTGGGAGGCAAACCAGGATGCGGCGGGCGGCTCGTGCAGCCAACTTTGACTGTTATAGGTGCTCAGGGACCAGCCATCAGTTTTGCTGACATTTAACCCACCTTCGCGCCCCAGAAGGACGTGTGGTCGGCGGCGAAATACCCGTCGGCCACACGAAAGGTGCCCTGCAGCTCGACCGTGTCGCCTTGTGCGAGCGACACCATGGTCTGCAGCCAGAGCGCCGTCGCCTCGGAAGCGTGCGCCCCGGATATCTCGCCGAATGACCCACGGATTTCGGCCGAGCCGTTCAGCACGAGTCGCCCGCGCATGCGCGCCGTGGTGCTGGAATTGACCTTGTAGAGCAGCGTGGCGCCGAGGAGGTAGGTGCCGGCGACCGGAGCGACGAAACGGTTGTTGCCTGCGTCGAAGGCGCTCTGGTCGTTGTAGTCGGTGTTGTTGATCGCGATCTTCGTCCAGGTGTCGACGGCAACATAGTTGTCGTAGTTGGTATATCCCTTGAAGCGCGGCAGCCGGGGCTGGTCGACGATGCCGGTGGCGTTGTCGACGATCAGCCCGTCGAAGAAGGCGCTGCCGTCGGCGGAGACCGCCAGCCGGAACCTGTCCGAACCGAACAGGCCCATCAGCGCCTTGGTGACATAGGCGGTCTGGAAGGTGAGCCCGAGGTCGCGACCGGCGGCCTCCTTGTTCATGGTATAGAAGAGATCGCCGGTGCCTCCTTCGGCGACGGTCCTGCCGGTCCAGAGCGCGGCATTGAGCTTCGCCGAGAACGGATTGGCCGCATCGGCGGTCGTTCCGAGACCGAGCAGCACCATGTTCTGTAGCTCGACGGGCGTCGTGACGATCCAGACGGAGCCATCATAGACCAGCAGCAACCCCTCGTCCTCCACCCATGCCCGCCAGCCGGTCCGCGGCGGAAGGCGAAGCCAGGTGCCGTCGGTCCAGAGCGCGACGTTCAAATCCCACCCTGTCCAGGCCCCGGTTGCGCCTGACGCCACGATGCAGCGGTCACCGTCGGCGGGGCTGCCGGGCGGCGCCGTCAGATCCCGATCGAGGACGGAGAGCTGGACGAGTCCGTCGAGCAGCCGCAGCGCCTCGTTGTGGGTGACATGCTTCTGTGCCTGCGCCGCCAGGATGTAGGGCAGGAGCAGATGGGTGGTGGCATCGGACATGGGCGTTCTCAGAATGTCAGTGTGACGGTCTTGGGCATGCCCCGCCCGATCAGGGCGGAGAGCTGGAAGATGCGGACGGTCAGCGTGTCGCCAGACCCGAGCGGTGCGCCCCAGTCGGCGGACTGCTGGGCGGTGGTGTAGACCACGCTGGTGCTGGCGGCGGCCAAGGTTCGCTTGACGGCCGGGCCATCGAGGATCTCGACCTCGTAGGCTTCGACCTCCTCGGCGAGCGGTACCTCGCCGGTGCCCCAATTGTCGGCCGAGAGGGATCGCGAACGGCGGGTCCAGCGGATCGTCAGATCACCCGGTGTGCGTGGCTTTCGCCATGGCTGCTCGACATGAGCGACCGAGAACGGCCGGAGCCCCACGCCCTCGGGCGTGAAGGTGGTGGCAAGATAGGTCTCGTCGCTGGCCGGACGGCTTGCCGGGCCGATGCGCCAGTTCCAGGGAAGCCCGAGATCGGCCTCGGCGATCGGCAGCGAGGCAATGCTCTCGTCCAGCACCACGACCCGCGCCCCGGCTGGGACCGGATTGCCCATGGCGCCTTCCGTACCGCGCTGGCCGCGCAGGAGCCGGGTCAGACGATAGCGCCCCGGTGCGATCAGTTCGGCCGCCCCCGCCTGCACGATTTCCCAGATGCCTGGTGCGCTCTCGACGGCGAGTGCATTGCCGCCGCCGAACAGCGCCAGATCCGTGACGCTCTCCAGCGTGCCCGAAAGCAGATCGATCACCAGCACGTTGCCGAGATCGAAGCGTGAGGTCGGCCCCGACCAGAAATCCGAAACCAGGACGCCGATCCGCGCCCGACCGCCGAAGGTGGTCAGCAGCTCGAAGCCATCGGACGAGCCGCTGCGGAACACCGCCATCTCCCCGGGCCATGGAACGGCATGGGCTGCGACGAAGGGACGATGCGCCGGCTGATCCTCGGTCAGTTGCGGCAGGTCCATCAATGTCGCGTCAGGGGCTCCGAACACGACCGGGCGCGTCAGTGAAGCCGCACGCGGATCGCCGGGCGGCAGATCGTAGGTCGCGCGGTCCTGGCGGATTGCCTCCACTCCGCGCGCTTCGGCATCCGCGACGGAGACGAGACGGAACTCGATCTCCCGCCCGTCATGTGCGAGCCGGACCACGTCGGCGGGATCGAGCGCCAGCCGCGAGGGCGGAAGGCGGAAGGCCGCGCTCTCGCGGCCAGTCCAGGCTTCGAGCAGCGCGCGGCGGCAGCGGCGTTCCGCCTCTTCCGGCGGAACCGCCATCGGGAAACTCTCCGATGTGATCCGCGCCGTGTCGACGGTGATGCGCCGCGCCTCGACGAGCGCGGCGTCGTAATCCTCGTCGGCGCGGGCCAGCTGCCACTTCAGCGCCTGCGGCAGTTCGGTCTCCTGGCCCCGCGTCAGTTCCAGCACGTCACCCTCGCGGGTGGAAACCAGATCCTCGGGCGCGATGGTGATGATGGACGCCCGGCCGCGCATCATGAAGCGGATCACACCCTCGGTCTCCACCGCGTCGAAGCCGAAATGCCGCGACAGTGTGGTGATCGAGGCGCGCGGACTTTCCAGCGCGCCGATCGCGTATCCCTCGACCGCGCCCCAGAGCCCGGTGACATCGATCCGGTCCTCGGGCATCCCCGCGCGCAGGCAGAGGTGCCGCACGAGGGCCGCCAGCGAGACCGCCCCGAGGCGGCCGGTCAGCCAGTGCCCGAGCCGCCAGTTCGGACCATCGGTCCAGACGTCGGTCAGTTCCGGGAAGAACGGATAGGGGCGTGCGTCCCAGGTCCAGGCAGCGCATTCCGGGACATGGACCATCCGGCCGCCATAGATGGCGGAGACCGGGTTGTTGGCGGCCTCGCCCCACCAGAGATAGCTCGCCTCGAGATAGGCGCGCTGGATCGCATCGTCGCGCCAGCCCCGCGAGAAATACGGCGTGAAGCTTTCGGAGGACTTCGGATCGAAGAAGACGTTCGGCTGGTTGGTGCCCCGGTCGATGGCCGGGCAGCCGAGTTCGGTGAACCGGATCGGCTTCGACTGCGGCGCCCATGGCGTCGACGTCGCGCTCTCCACCCCGCCCGGGCGGTTGTAATGCGGGTTCGACCACCAGGCGCGCAGGTCCTTGTAGCGGAAGACCCACGGCTTGGCGTGGGCGCCATCGGTGATCGGCGTGCGGACCTGCGCCGACCGATCGGCGGCGCTGGCGTAGAACCAGTCGAAGCCTTCGCCGCCCGCGATGTTCGCCTGCAGATAGGCCCGGTCATAGATCGCAGGCCAGCCTGCGGCAACGTCGGCATGCTCGAACCCGTCCCGCCAGTCCGACAGCGGCATATAGTTGTCGATGCCGATGAAATCGATCTCCGGATCGGCCCAGAGCGGATCGAGGTGGAAGAACACGTCGCCGCCGTCGTCGCCCGGCTGATGCCCGAAATATTCCGACCAGTCGGCGGCGTAGCCGATCTTCGTGCCAGCCCCGAGAATGGACCGGACATCGGCGGCCAAGTCCCGATAGGCATGCACGGCCGGATAGGTGGATGCGCCCGAGCGGATGGTGGTGAGCCCCGGCATCTCGGTGCCGATCAGGAAGGCGTCGACCCCGCCTGCGGCCGCACAGAGAAGGGCATAGTGCAGTACCATGCGGCGAAGGCCCCAGTCGCCGGGTGGGCCGGTCCAGATGACCGATTGGTTCGAGACGCTGAAATTCGCAGGCGTGGCCGTGCCGAAGAGCGCCGAAACCTGCGCTGCTGCGGCGGCGGTCTTGTCGACCGATCCCGCATAACCCGCTGCGGGGGAACAGGTGATCCGTCCCCGCCAGGGGAATGCGGGCTGACCCGTCTCGGCAGCATTGTCGGAATACGGGTTCGGCAGCGCGTTGCCGGGCGGGACGTCCATCAGGATGAAGGGATAGAAGGTGACGCGCAGCCCGCGCGCCTTCATCTCCTGGATCGCCTGCATGACGGCGAAGTCGGACGGCGTGCCGCCATAGACCGGCCGATCCTGATCGTCGCGGCTGACGAGGAACGCATTGGCGCGGCTGACGCCATTGACCGACCAGGACAGCGGCGTGGTCGACTTGGCGGACACCTCGACGCCCGGCCGCACCTTGCAGGATTCCGCGCGCAGATCGTCGCCGAACCAGGCGACGACGAGGCTGACGCTCTCGACCGCAGGGGCCATGGCCTGAAGCCGGTCGAGTGCAACCACCATGTCGGTGGCGTCCGGTAGGGCGTTCAGGTTCTCGGGTTGTGTTGCGCCGCCTGCGGATTTGCGGATGGCCTGCGTGGCATAGGTGAACTCGCCCGATGCCGGGATCACCGTGACCGCGCGGGTCAGTCCTTCGGCGGTGTCGGGATCGGCGAGTGGCCGGAACACCTCGAAGGAGAGCTGCGGCAGGCGATTGCCGTAGCTGGAGAGCGGCAGTTCCTCGAAGACGACATAGGCCATGCCACGATAGGCGGGCGTGTTCGCCCCTCCCATCTTCGCCGCGATGAAGGGATCGGCAGTCTGCACCTCGTCGCCCGGATACCAGCACCAGGTGACCCCGGAGAGGTCCATCGGCTTGCCGTCGGCCCAGATGCGACCGATGCCGGTGATCGGCCCCTCGCAGAGCGCGACCGCGAAGCTCGCATAGTAGAGATATTCCGTGGTCCTGACCTTGCCGCCGCCACCACTCTTGCCGCCGCCTTGCGTGGTGGTCCTGGTCTCCTCGCGGAAATCGGTCGCCCAGATGATGTTGCCGCCCATGCGCATGCGGCCATAGAGGCGCGGGATGACGGCGCCCTCCGTCGAGGAGGTGATGCGCAGCGTGTCGAGACGCGCGCCCTCGATACGCTGGGTGGGCGCGAGCGACGAGATGATCCAGCTGTCGACGACCGAACCGATGCTGGAGCCGATGAAGCCGCCGATGGTGGCGGCGCTGACACCGAGGATCGCACCGCCGATGCTGCCGCCGATGGCGGCGCCGGCGACGCCGAGAACGAGGGTGGCCATGGCAGATGCTCAGCGTTGCGGGAACAGGAAGGCGAAGGCGATGCGCCGCTGCCAGACGGAGGTGAGCGGCTCCTCGATCACGCCGAGCCGCTCGTAGGCGTGGAGGAAGATGCCGGGCCCGGTGAGGATCCCGACATGCTTGGCGATGGCGCGGGGCTTCATCCGGAAGAGGACCAGCGCGCCGGGTTCGGTCGCCGCAGGTTCCACTTCGATCATCATGCGCCTTGCGCCCTCGGCCAGCACCTCGCGTGGTCCGGTCTCACCCCAATCGCGGCTGTAGGGCGGGATGGGGAATGGCTCGGGGCCGACGAGCTCGCGCCAGAGCCCGCGGGCGAGGCCGAGGCAGTCGCAGCCCACGCCGCGCAGGCTCGCCTGATCGTGGTAGGGCGTGCCGAGCCAGGATCGCGCCGCCGCGATCACCCTGTTCGGCTCGGCCCCGCGCGGAGCGCGTTCTTCCGGTAGGCTCGTCACAGCACGCTCCCGTCGTGCCCGCCGTCCTTCGTCGCGTAACGGAGAATGGCATCCTGGCCGGGGATATGCGGGAAGCCCCGGAAGTTGGCGACATTGGCGAACTTCACGCCACAGGTCTCCATGCGCTTGTCGCAGCCCGCGCGAACGACGAAACCGTCACCCCCGGCGATGGACCGCACCGGCGCTTCGAGCAGCGTCAGCACGGCGATGCCGTCGGTCAGGTCATGCGCGACGATCTCTGCACGCCGACCGGCATTGGCGCCGCTGGTCCATCCGACCGTGCCGAAGGTGAACCAGCCCGCGGCAAAGTCGCCGAGGCCGGAAGCCGTGAACGTCCGGTCACGCAGCAGGTCGATGACGGAACCCGTTCCCCTGAAGGCCGATGCGTCCAGATCGATATTGCAACGTCCGTCACCGAGCGCCGCATCGCAGGTCGCCTGGAAGGTCCGCCCGACCGTCTGTCCGAGGACATGCGCGAGCGAACGGACCTCTGCCACGAAGGCGAGTCGTCCTCGCCGGATCTGGCCGATGGCCCCGCGGCGCATCAGCACGCGCTGCCCCGGATCGCTCCAGTTCACCCGCCAGACATCAACCTCTGCATTGTCCCAGCGACCGTCGAGGATGTCGGTCTCGGTGATCCGGTCGGAGGTCAGCACGCCCTCGGCGTCCTGCGCGTCGACGGAGAGATCGGATCCCGAGCGGACCTCCGATGCCGTCAATCCGCTCTCTGGCTCGAAGTCGGTGCCGTCGAAGGCGAGCGTCCGGTCGTGGTCGGTGAAGCCGAGACTCACGCCATCGGCGCGCACGATCCGCCAGCACCAGGCGAGCGTCGTCGTGCCTTCGTCGAGATGGGCCTGAAATGCGGGCGAGAGGGACTTCACTTCCGCCCCCAGCCGCGCAGGAGCGCCACGGAAGCCAGAAGCGAAGACACCACGCCGCCGCCCGCGCCGGTCAGGGCGTAGAGGTTGAAGGGCCGGATATCGAGGGTGCCGGTGGCCAGATCGAAATCCGCCAGCCCGGCCATAGCGAGGCCGGATGCGGCAAGACAGGCCAGGTAGACGAGGCCGCGGGCAAGGTTCCAGTTCATGGACGTCCTCCGATCAGGGTGGCGAGGAATGCAGTGAGGCGAGACAGCAGCGTGGGTGCAACTGGCAGGGTCGGGGTCGGCGTGGGGGCAG
Source organism: Ancylobacter crimeensis (assembly GCF_023016805.1). Lineage (GTDB taxonomy): Bacteria > Pseudomonadota > Alphaproteobacteria > Rhizobiales > Xanthobacteraceae > Ancylobacter > Ancylobacter crimeensis. The sequence goes on along the minus strand of NZ_JALKCH010000002.1, from coordinate 34,438 downwards.
CGGCCGCCGGAACAGGCGTCGCATCCGGTCGCAGCAGCGCAAGTGCCTCGTCCTCGGTCAGCCGTCGGATGGGTCGCGAGAAATCGACCCGGCCATTGCGGTCGACCGCCCAGACCGGGATGGTCCCGGTGGGGTAACGGCCATGGCGGAAGAGGTCACGCTCGGCCTCGCGCCGGGGGCGGATCGCGACGGGTTTGAGCCAGCCCATGAAGGCCTCGGCCGCCGCCACGCGGTTGCCGGTGTTCAGATGCCTCGTCAGCGCGGCTCGCGCGATGCCACCGGTGTTGTAGTGGAAGCTGACCAGCGCATCGAATTCGTGCGGCTTGAGCGGCACGGTCACGGCCCGTCGCACCGCTGCCTCGTAGGCAACCAGATCGGTCCGGAATACCTTGAACGCCTCACGGATGCCGGCATCGAAATCGGCGGGCATGCCACGAGGCATCCGAGCCGGATCGGGAGGCCCGGCTTCGGCGGTGTGGCCGATGCCGAAGGTCCAGACCTGTTTCACATCGAGATAGGTTCCGGGCACGATGCCTTCGTGCCGGACGAGGGCCAGCAGGCCCCGATCGGTCGTGTGCATGGGATCACCCCAGAAGCGAGAGGGTCAGAATGAGAGCTGCGACGGCGATGCCGATGCGCAGGCGGTGGGCGAAAGCCTGACGCGGGGCGATGGGGTCGCAGCGAATGAAGCGCGCGAGGCGGAGCAGCTCATGCATCGCCGTCGCCTTTCTTCTCCCCGCGCAGCCGGGCGAGGACGAGCTCGATGAAGGCGGGGCCGAAGACGCCGACGAGATAGGCCGCCGAACCTGCTGCGCCCCCGGCTGGGATCGCCTCGGGCGGCAGGCCCAGCCAGCTGGTGATGAGCGCCATGGAAAGGCTGCCCATCCCTGCCGCGATCAACCCGCCGAGCAGGATGTGCCGCAGCGCGTCGCGCAGGCGCATCCTCGTGGTCAGTGCGTTGGTCGCCCCGCCGAGCGCGCCCCAGGCGGCCAGGATCACCGCCGTCGATGTTGCGAGCTCCTTCAGCACCGCGGCGAGGAACCCGGTCTCGTCGTTCATCTGCGGATCTCCAGCAGCGGGATGGAAGTGATCGAGCCAAGGCGTTCGAGATCGAGGGTGACGTCGAGCGCATCGGTGTCGAAGCGGACCGGCACGTCGAACGCGAAGCCCGCCGTGATGGCGACGCCTGCACCGGGTGCGGAGCCGAAGGTGACGAGGCCGGTCGTGGTATCGACCGACCAGCCCGACATCTGTTCGACGCCCGCGAGCGCGACACGCACGCTACCGGTGACCGGCTTGGCGATGCTGCGTGTCCAGGACTGCGCGCCGGAGGCGTAGCGCTTCGCGAGCTGGAATTGCGTTGTCGTGCCGTCGCCGGTGCCGATCTGCTGGTCGGTTGCGCTCGGTGCCTGCGACGGCAGGCAGGACTTGAAGTCGGCCCAGTCCTTGAAGCGGAAGCCGTGAAGGCGGCCGTTTCGCGCCTCGAAGAAGGCGACCACTGCCGCGAGATCGTCGGCACGACGGATGCCATAGGCCACGTCATAGCGGCGGCGCGAGTTCGCCCAGCTGGCGTTGCGTTCCTCGTCGCCCGAGGCCAGTTCCACGATCTGGGTGCGCCGCTCCGGTCCGCCGCGCGCACCACGGCTGATGTCGTCCGGGAAACGGACCTCGTGGAAAGCCATTACATCCCCCTCCGCCCCAGCGAAACGGCTCGGGCGATGTCCGCCGCGATCTGCGTGCGGGACTGCCGGAAGCTCTCGGCATCGCGGGCATTGATCGTGACGTTGACGGTCTGCGCGGCGGTGGCGCCGTAACCCGCTGCCTCTCGCCGCGAGAGGAAGGCCATCAGCCGCAGCCAGATCGCCTCGATATCGGCGCGCAGGGCGCGGAAGTCGTCCACGAAAGAGCCGAGCGTGGCCTTGATCCCGTCCCAGACGGCGCGCGCCACGTTGCCCATCAGCTCGAGTGCCGAGCCGAAACCGCCCGCGCCCTTCACGAGCTGGCCGAACCAGTAGATCAGCTCGCCTGCGCCGACGATCAGCGCGCCGATCCCGGTGCGGATGATGGCGCCGCGCAGCAGCGTCAGCGCACCCGACAGGCTGAAGGTCACGACACGGGCGGCAACGAACGCCGCGACCCAGCGCCCGGCCATGAAGGCCGCGAAGGCGATGCCGATGGCTGCGAGCCTCTCCAGATTGTCGGCCAGCAGGATCAGCCCCTCGGCCACCGTCGAGGAGGCGCCCGCCATCTGATCCCAGGTCCCGACCAGTTGCAGGGCGGCGTTGCCGATCAGCGTGAAGGCATCGCCGATGGTCGCCGGCATGCTGTCGGCTTCCTCGCGCAGCAGTTCGAGATTGCCGATCAGCGCCGTGCGGATGACATCGCCGGTGATCGCCCCCTGCTGACCGAGGGTGCGCAGGCCCGAGACCGTGGTACCGAGTTCGGACGCGAGCAGTTCCGCAAGCCGCCCGCCGCTCTGGATCACGGTATTGAGGTTGTCTCCGCTGAGCGTGCCGAGGGCCATGGCCTTCGAGAGCGCGTTCTGCACTGAAGCCGCACGCTCGGCCCGCGCGCCCGAGACGACCATGGCGTTGTTCAGCGCCTCGGTGAAATAGAGGCTTTCCGCCATCGTCAGCCCCAGCTCGCGCAGGGCCGTGGCATTGGCGAGCCAGGACTCCGTGGTCTGCCCGAGGCTCGAATAGGTCCGGCGCGCCATCGAGGCGAGCCGGTCCATGACGGCCGCGCCTGCTTCCTGCGAGCCGGTGGCGAGATCGACACGCGAGCGGAGGTCGGTCCACTGGTCGGCATAGGCGATGAGCTGGCGCGTGCTGATCGCCGCGCCGAGGACACCCATGACCCGGCGCACCACGGCTCCGGTGATGTCCGCCTGCCGCTCGATCCGCTTGAAACTGTTCTCGCCTGCGTCGCCGATCCCCTGGAATTCGGCCTTCACCTGCCGGCCGCCCTCGGCGACGAGGCGGACGGAGACTCGTTTCTGGCTCATCTGTCGGGGAGTCCTTGAAAACGGCGAGCGTTTGTCTTACGTTTTTTGCATCGATAAACCGAAGGTAGGAACATGTCCGAGACCGCCACCCTGTCCTCGAAGTTCCAGATCTCGATCCCCAAGGCGATCCGCGCGGCCCAGCACTGGGAAGCCGGGCTGACCTTCGCTTTCATCCCCAAGGGAACCGGCGTGCTGCTCGTGCCGGTGCCGAAGCGCGAGGCGCTGGCCGGGATCGCGAAAGGTGCGTCCGCGACCGATTACCGGGACCGGTCGGATCGCGTCTGATGCGTCTCGTCGACACGTCCGCCTGGATCGAATGGCTGATCGGTTCGCCGACCGGCGAGGCAGTGACTGCGCATCTGCCCGAGCAATCCGACTGGCTGGTGCCGACCATGGTGCAGCTCGAACTGGCGAAATGGCTCGCCCGCGAGGTGGGTGAGGACAAGGCCGATCAGGTGATCGCCTTCACGCAGCTCTGCCACGTCGTACCGCTCGACACCGAAGTCGCTCTGGCGGCGGCCGAGGCCTGCCGTGTGCACAAGCTCGCGACCGCCGACGCCATCGTCTTCGCCACCGCCCGCGCGCAGGACGCCACGCTGATCACCTGCGATGCGCATTTCGACGGGCTGCCGGGCGTGACGCTGATCGAGAAGATCAAGCCCTGAAATCCGGCCTTTCGTCGCGGGCCATCTGCTCGTTGAGTTTGCGGACCATCACCGCCTCGATCTCTGGCAGGCATTCGGCGGCGATCAGCGGATCGACCCCGAGCGCCCGCGCCATCGCGAGCGCGGCCGTCATGTCCCAGCCGAGCACTATGGTCCCGCCCATGCCGGCCGCGACGCGAAGCTGCCCGGTCAGGCGCAGCGCCAGATCCCAGACCTGCCAGCCTTCCGGCGTCAGCGGGTAGTTCAGCCGCGCCGGGCAGTTCGGGCACGGGCCCGCGCAGGCTTCGCAGTAGCTTTCGCCCCCGCCGAGGTGCCAGTCTGCGAGGGCGCGGAGGCGTTTTTTTCCGCGTCCAACATCAGGTGCGGCGCGAGGCAGCGGGTCTGGAAGGCCTCGAACACCGGCCAGATGTTCAGAAGCGCGTCGATCCCTTCCGGTGTGACGGGAACTGGATCGCCGTCGGCATCGCCGACACCTTCCCAGCCGGTGACCACGCGGCGGGCGACCGCCTTCGCCATGATCAGTGCCTGCTCCTCCTTGCTCGTCCCTTCGGGCAGCGTCTCGACAACTGGGTCGTTGCGTGCGGCGACCATGATCGCGGTGGTGACGGGCAGAATGTGCAGGCGCAGGCCGTGGCCCAGATCGAGCCATTTCGGTTCGCTGGAAAGGTCGAGACGGATCATGTCAGTAGCTTTCGATATCGTTGACGAGAACGGCGGTGCACATCCGTCCCAGCGCGGCGTCGCGGGCGGCCTGCCAGTCGAAGCTGGCCTGCACGCCCTGCGGTCCGGAAATCTCGATCCGCGGGCGCGGCAGATAGACGGCGTGGACGGTGAAGGTGAAGCTCTGGCCCGAGGTCAGGCCGTAGGCGAACTCCAGTTCGCAGGGGGTACCGCTGATCGCCTGGCTGACGAGCGTGCTGTCGGCGAAACGCACCTCGGTGCGGCCGGTGAGCGCGGCGATCGAGGGATCGGCGCCGTCGATCATGCCGTCGGCACGGATGGTCTCGATCCGGTCGAGGTTGTTGGCATAGGTGATTTCGGTCGAGATCACGTTGCCCAGGGCGGTGCCGTTGCGTTTGATCGCGCCGTTGAAATGCCCGAAACGGATCAGGTCGAGCTCCGTCGGTGTTCCCGCACCGCTGGTGGTAGCAACCGTCTCGCCCTGCGCCACCAGCCGTGCCGTGGCGGTGAGCAGGCCGGATCGCTGCATCTGCCAGCTAAGCTGGTCCAGCACCACGCCGGAATACATGGCGTAGCGCGGCACCTCGGGCATGGCGGTCTCGATCGCCATGCTGGGCAGCGTCCAGTTGCCGGACTGGAACGTATGGGTATATGGACCGGGAGAGCTTCCGGTGGTGGTGGGCGCGCCGAAGGCCGCCTTCAGCCAGAAGCCGAAGGCCTCGGCATCGATCGGCACCACCACATCGCCATCGGCGGTCACCGCGTCCTTGATGGGCGCAAGAGGATCGCGGCCGTAGCCCAGAAGCTCCGAGTTCAGGAGCGGCTGTTCCGCCCCGAGCGTGGCGCTGGCAAAGGGCATCCTCGTATAGCCGCTGCCGGGCGGCGTGCCATAGGTCGTCTCGAACGCGAGCGCCATCCGCGCCCGCGCCCCTTGGGCGCGTGCCATGTCGGTCTCCTTGTAGAAGGGGTTCAGCCGAGCGGATCGGCCGTGGAATAATGCAGCACCACCGGAATGACGGCCGCCTTCAGGCTGGCCGCGCCGTCCACCGGCAGATCGACGGGCTGCGGGGCTTCCGCCTCGACCCAGTCGCAGAGACCACCGAGCGTGCGGTCGGCGGCGAGCGCCGCGCCGATACTGGTGCAGAGCGTGTCGAAACCCGTGTCCCGGCTCGCGCCCTGCACTACGGCTTCGATCTCGGCACGGTGCTGGTAGTGATAGCGCAAGGGCGAGAGCGTCACCTCGGGCTCGCCGGGTTCTCCGTCGCGCAGGATCAGCAACCCGGCTGCCGGCACACGTTCCGGCAGGACCTCGCCGCGGAGGGCGGCGGCGGGCAGCGCCGAAAGCCGCGTGTGCAGCGCGGCGAGGATGGCTTCACGGTGGGTGGGCATCTCGAACCGTCTTCTCTATGTGGCGCAGTGAGTTAGTTCCGATTACCTTGCCAAGTATGGGAGCTGCGGGAGGCGGAATCACATGCGAAAGATCAGTCCGGATGGTGTTTGGAACGATTTTGCTGCGCAGCTTGACGAGCAATTCGCGTATTACCAAAAATCGTGGAACACTCTCGCGGGAGCAGACGACAGAAAGATCGCGACCGAAAACTACGTACTGACCATCGGCGTTATGTTTGAGGGATATGTAAACGATCTAATTTTCGCATATGCCAACAGAGACTGCTCGAAAGTCATGGAGCACCTTGAGAACAGCCTTCGCGCTTGCTTGCACGCATCACCCAAAGCAGAAGCCGCATTTAATAAGTTTGGGGATTTCCAGCATAGAGATCATCTCACGAAGGCTGAACTCAAAGAAATTCTCGATCCGGAAGGCCGGAACACGTCCTTTCCCGACTTTGGAGCAATCGAAGACCGGGCTCAGCAATGGCTCGTGGCGGCACACGCACAGCGGTTCACAAATATGAACGCCCAGCAACGGGCGGTCGTAAACGCCGCGATAGCAGCGAGAAATAATCTTGCGCACCGTAGTAAGTCTTCTCTAGACAGGCTGAACGTGGCATTCGACGCCGGTGCCCTTTTTCCGACTGGGCTCAAGCGGAACGTTAATCTCATCCAGCAAGCCGGACACTATCTTAAGGCTCGCCCAAACAACGGGGACTCGCGGGCGACGATTCTGGGGCAACTTCTTAGAAATGCGTCCGAGGTTCTGGTTCATTGAACAACGGCTGGGCTGGAGCACGCACGAGCCAATATCCCAAGCGGCAATCTTCCACACTTTATCGTAACTGCACTTCTACCCAGTTCGCCACGATCAGCCCCGGCACCGCATCGCGCACCCGCTCGGCATCCCGCGCGAGGTCCAGCCGCTTCGGCAGTCTCACCTGCGGGACCAGCAGGAAGATCGGCACGGTGGTCAGTCCCCGGCCAGTCTTCGACCGCGATGCCACGGCACGGCCCTTCTTGTTCAGTCGCCCCTCGGCGACCAGCAGGCTCGGACCCGTCCGGCGATAGACGAAGCGCAGGCGCAGGCCGGTGCGACGTTCCCATTCACCGGGGGTGATCCGTCCGCCGCGCAGGGACTTGCCCGCCGCAGGCGTCGGGATCGCCAGCCAGAACCCGTTCTTCGAGCGGATCAGCGGGCCGGTATCGTGCGCGCCGACGATCACCGGCGCCTTCGACCAGACCAGCGCTGCCGCATTGAGGCTGGTCCTGCCTTTCGGGAACTGCTCCGACCGGATGGTGCGGGCAAGCCGTGCCCCGAGACCCGCGCCGGTGATCTGCGCGCGCCAGGCGGTCTTGAGGCCGGTCCCGGCATCGCGCATCGCCGTGGTGACGGCCTTCTCCCCGGCCTTCACTTCCCCTTCTATCAAGCGGACGATATCGCCGACGATGCCGATGCCAAGTTTCATGCGGGCCTCAGATCGAGCGTCCATACGAGCCGTTCGCGGTCGCGGACGGGTTCACCCTGAATGAGGAAGGCGTCGCCGCTGATCTCGATGCGATCGCCGGGACGCGGGTTGGGAACCTCGCCCACGCGGAGATCGATCCGCGTTGCTTCCGACCAGAGCCGCGCATCACCGAAGTCCGTGATCGCATCGGCCCGTCGGGGGACGACGCGCACCGGAACGGGCGCACCGCCATCGGCGATGTAGACTGCGGCCCGCCCAATGTTCGGATCGGCGAAGAGCGCGTCGACGGCGGCGGCGAAAGCACTCATCAGAAGCTCGCGTTCAGGCGCACCCTGCCGATGGTGTCGCCCGCGCCGCTCGCCACCGCCTCGACGGCCACACCGATCAACGTGTTGTCGGTCGAGACGGTCGTGGTGCGCTTGTTGGTATCGTCCCAATAGACTTTCGCGCCGACGGTCCAGGCCTGGCTGCCGACCTTCGTCAGGTCGAAGACGCCAACGAGCGCGGTCTCGACGGGTTCGCCACTGGCCGCGGTGCCCGCGCCCACGCCGAAGATGGAGCCGACGAGCAGGCCCTCGCCGGAGACGACGGCATAGGGCGCGGTCAGAGTGATGGTATTCGCCCGTCCACCGCCAACGCTCCAGCGTGCGGTGGGAAATGTTCCAGCGAGCTGCCAGCTCGATCTGCGACAGGTGCCTGAGCGCCATCTGAACCTCCTTCGGGTTTGTTCGAAAACCTGCGGGGGTGAAGATCGCAGAGGGGCTGGTAGGGCTTCGGAAGGGCAGCGGTAGGGGAAACGGTAGGCGCCCCGGAAATGCGAAAGGCCGCCCTTCCGGACGGCCTTACTCATGAAATCCAATGGCTTGGATCAGACCTCGATCCAGCAGTTCCCTTCCGATTGTCGGATGAACTTCTGCCAGTCGTCTCGCCCGCTGAACGCTTTCGACAGGCTGTTCGTCTTGTCCGAGAACCCGGCCTCCGCGAGTGTCACGGTGACACGCAGCACTGGTTTCCCCGCCCAGTAGGCGTCGAACAGCTGCTCGAGGAGCTTGCGATGCTTGTCGCCGCGAAATTCGAACGTCTCGTCTCTGAGCCAGGCGAGACAGCCCATCCGGTGCAAAGCTCTCGATATCATAACCTGCGCCGTCACCATCCTCTTCCGACACCCAGCGTACCTTCCGCGCCAGATCCTCCCGCCCCACGGCCTGAAGCGAAGCCCGCTCATGCGCCAGCACACGTTCTTCGCCTGCGCGACCGAGAGCGCGGTTGCGCTCGTCTCGGCCCGCAACATCGAATTTGCGGGCGATGTGCAGCATCTGCTCGAGCTCTTGCGGCGGTGGCTGGTTGGACAGCGTGGGCGGTGGGCCGATCCAGAGCTGCGCGGCCTCCTGTAGACCGGTGACCGGACGCAGGCCCGGCATCCGGCCGAGCCAGTCGGGATGGAACGCGAGCCAGCGCGCCACCGCATCGACCAGCGTCATCTGGAAATTAAACGCTGGCTTGTAGCCGGGGATCCAGTCCTCGCCGAGCCCCTTCAGCACCGCACTGATGTTCTGGTGTTTGAACTCGATCGACGTGCGTGTGCGGTCGATCCGTTCCTGAAGCTGCCGGTTGTGCTCAGCCTTATTGTAGGGGCGCCCAGCGATGTCGTCGGCCAGCATCGCGAAGTAATCCGCGACGATCAAGTCGTTCTCTTCATCCGTCCAGGGCCCGTTCGACATTGCGCCAGGCTAGAGGGAAGAAGTCGGCCTGTCATCAGCAGCTTCTGATGCCGCGGGATAGAGCTTTGTGTCGGCTTGGGGCTTGCGCTTCCCCTGCGGCAGATCGAAACGCAAAAAGCCCGCCTTGTGCTGGCCCACAGCGATATCCTTGACGTGGGTCCCGCGTACAGGAACCTGCTCCATGACGAGAGGCGCAGCGCTCTCGAACGCGATGCCTGGTTGTGATCGCACCAGCCCGAGCAGCGTTTCGGTCGCCCAACCCATGTTTGCTGCGCAACCGACACCATCGCGTTGGGCCTCGAATTCAATGATCTGTTCCTCTGAGAACAGTGACGGTTGGCCGCTCTCGGTTATCTTGATGTTCTGCCTTGTACGAATGGCTTCCTTTTCGACGAGTGCCTGCACATCACGAAAAACCGAAACTCCGTGCGAATTGTGCGTGCCAAGGATCAGCCGCATCTTGATGCGGTCTTCCCGAGGCTTACGGATCATGATGTCGGGCAGATGCGTGGCAGCACCCGCTTCCTTCATCTTGCCCTTGAAGAGCCTGAGAACCTTCTCCTCGTTGGAAATGTCGGGAAGAGCCTCGAAGGCCGGCCGCCAGGCCGGGTCAGCAAGGAAGCGCCCGACCGACGTCGCAACACCATCCCATCCCGCATGACGGTTCACATGCTCCGACATGAAGTTGAACAGAACCTCACCACGCAGATCCTTCAAAAACGAGAAGATCGGGCGGCTATCGACATTCCATCCGGTTGGGTCGATGAATGTGAACGTGAAGCTGTCTCTAACGTCGCTGCAAGCTGCCTGAATACCTGCAAGGTTGTCCTCGAACGCGCCTGAGAACACCTTGATATCGAAATCAGTTTTGCTTTCAGCAAATGCTTGGAGCTTGGCGAGAGACTCGGGGTTCTTCTCGCAAAACCGGAAACGGACCCTGAGATTCGAGTGGCCGAGATTCGTGAGGATACCGCGGACATTTTCGAGCGTTGTCAGCGCGAGAGCAAACGACGTATCTGACAGGGATTCGGAGTCCGAATTCCGCCAAGGACCGGCGAAAGCATCGACAAAATTGAAGACGGGCGAACGTCCCTGAAAAAGCTTATAGGCCGCATTCTCCAGATACTTCTGCAAGAATAGGTGTTTGATAAATGACTGTTCGCGGCCCTGGTAATGGTTGATGTTAAGCTGCATTAAACGCTCTCGGGTTGCAGAGCGTCAAGAATCGGTTTGGGGACTATCTGCCAAGGGAACCCGTTCCATTCCTCGCCATCGAGCAGTCTGCCGCCTGACTTCGGCCGGGCACCGCCCCATTGCTTGAAGAAGAAAGCCACGTCGTCGCGATCGCAGATGTCACGGAGCCGTCGTGCCCAGTCGGCCTGCATCGGTCGGGCACCAGGACCGCTTTCGCCACCGACGATTGCCCAAGCGACGCCGCGCAGGTCTACCTCCTCAATCCGCCCCAACAGAGGCTCGAACGAAATGAAGCGCGCCTCTGAGTTGACTCCCTTCAGATGCTCGACACGGCTGGTATGTGCAGCATCCTCCACCGAGACGCCAAGCCAGATATGACGTGGTACCGGACCACCTGAATAGCGCGCTCGGACATAGTTGCGCATGAGCGAGCTGCGCTTGGTCAGCACCTGATAGACGTGCCAGTCCGCACGCTCCATGGCGTCGAACACTTGGTCGATGAAGGTGCGGTCTATGTTTTTATGGAAGAGATCACTCATCGAATTGACGAAGATCATGCGAGGCTTCTTCCACAGGAAGGGCTGCTCTAGCCGGGAGGGCCAGAGCTTCAGGTCAAAGCCCTGTTCGTAGGGGTGGCCGGCAATGCCACGCCAGCGTTCCGCGAAGCGCTCTGCGTAGCAGTTGTCGCAACCCGGACCGACCTTGGTACAGCCGGTGACCGGATTCCATGTCGCGTCCGTCCACTCGATCTCGGATTTCTGTGCCATGCCTCATACCCTTTTGTGGATAACTCTAAGCGATTGTGGCAAATGAGGGAATCCTATTTCGGCCGCCTTCTGCATACTTGCCCGCGCCGCTGCGCGAGACCACGCCGCCTGCGGGTGTCTCCGATCCGCCGCCTACCGGATGTCTCCACTTCAACTTCGCCGAGGCTGGTTTTTGTTAAGATGCTGGTATGGCGCCATTTTCTGAACCCGACCTACTGTGCGGGCAGGGCGCTCGAAGAGAGACGCTGGCGGTTCAGAGACCAATATCAGCCGCGGCGCCAGTCTCCGCAGGGCGGGCCCAGCCGCCAAACCCCTTTGAGATAAAAAGAAAAAAGCCCCGCTTGGGGGCCTCGTGGCAGGTTTGCAACTTGAAGGTGGCGGAGGGAGCGGGATTCGAACCCGCGATACGGTTTCCCGTATACACACTTTCCAGGCGTGCGCCTTCAACCACTCGGCCACCCCTCCATGGCACCCAAGGCGCCGTCCTTCGGGAGGCGGCTTGGCGCTTCCGGTCCGGAGAGCCGCGAGATATAACGAAAGCGGTAGCTCTGGCAAGTCAGCATCGCGCACGATGCCGAACTATACCCAGCCCCGCATCTCCGCCGGTGCTCCGGCCTTCCGCAAAGGTCGCCGGCAGCCGAGGAAAATGGGTCGATAGGTCGGAGATAGCCGAGGATCCCGAAACGGCTCGACAATGCCCCCGCGCGCTTTCATGCCGCCCTCATCGTTTGGTGGTTTTCACGCACCGGCAAACACTTTACCAATGGTGTCGGCGGACGGTCCACCATGCGCGGCCCTCGGTGCGGCTGGGTGGAGGCGGGTTTCGGGAGGGGCGAAATGCGGCGTGATCACCGGGCGCGATCTCGGACGCGGCGCGTCTGGGCGGCAATCGCGCTGGCGGGAACCGGGCTTTGGCTCTCCGGCTGCGAGGAGAAGAACACCTATGTGCCACCTCCGCCCGCCAGGGTGACGGTTGCCGCTCCGCTCCAGCAATCCATCGTCCCGGCCCTGGCCTTTACCGGCAACACCGCGGCCATCAATGCGGTGGACCTCGTCGCCCGGGTCGAAGGCTTTCTCACCGCGATCGACTACACCGACGGCGCGCTGGTGAAGAAAGGCGACCGGCTTTTCCTGATTCAGCAGAACACCTACATCGCCAATCTCGATGCGGCCAAAGCCTCGCTGACCTCGGCGCAGGCCCAGCAGGTCAATGCCGCCGGCGAATACAACCGGCAGGCGACGCTTGGCAAACAGGACTTCTCCTCCCAGGCCAATGTCGACAAGGCCAAGGCCAACCTCGACATGGCCAATGCCGGTGTCCAGTCGGCCGAGGCGAACCTCGAGATCGCCAACATCAATCTCGGCTACACCACGGTTAGCGCGCCGTTCGACGGCATCGTCACCCGGCATCTGGTCGATGTGGGCGAATTGGTCGGCCATGGTGCCCCCACCACGCTCGCCAGCATCGTCCAGGTCGATCCGATCTACGTTTATTTCACGGTGAGCGAGCAGCAGGTGCTGCGCATCAAGGAGGCACTGGCGAAGGGCGGCCAGACGCTCAGCGACATTGGAGCGGTACCGGTCTTCATCGGGCTGCAGACCGAGGAGGGCTACCCTCACGAGGGTCGGCTGGATTACATCTCGCCGGAGGTCGATCCCTCGACGGGCACGCTGCAGGTGCGGGCGCTGCTAAAAAACGCGGACCACGCCTTGATGCCCGGCCTGTTCGTGCGGGTGAAGGTGCCGACCCGGCCAGTCCCCGATGTGCTCCTGGTGCCGGACATTGCCATCGGCCGGGCTCAGCAGGGCAGCTACGTGCTCACCGTCAATGTCGACAATGTGGTCGAGCAGAAGATCATCTCGACCGGCGACCTTCAGGGCGGCTACCGGGTAGTGCGCTCGGGCCTCGCCCCGAGCGACAGGGTGATCGTGACCGGCATCCAGCGCGCCGCCCCGGGCGCGAAGGTCGATCCGCAACCGGCCGGTCCCGACGATCTGCCGGCACCACCGGGAAGACCCGCGGCGCAGCCCCCGGCACCGGCGACCTCACCCGCACCCTGAGGCCGGCGGACGATCCGCCCCGTGCATGGCCGGGCTCATCGCGCCGGCCGCCCGTCAGAGACGAGAGCGCTTCCGGAGCCGAGCCATGATCTCCCGCTTCTTCATCGAACGCCCGGTCCTCGCCAACGTACTGGCGCTGGTGTTCGTGCTGATCGGCGCCATCGCGCTCATCGAGCTGCCGGTGGCACAATATCCCAATGTCGTGCCGCCCACCGTTCAGGTCACCACGCGCTACCCCGGCGCCAGCGCCCGTACCCTCGTCGATACCGTCGCCCTGCCGATCGAGCAGCAGGTGAACGGCGTCGAGGGCATGATCTACATGCAGTCCACCGCCGCCTCGGACGGCAGCTACGCCCTGACCGTAAGCTTCGCCATCGGAACCGATCCGGATCAGGCGCAGGTGCTGGTGCAGAACCGCGTCGCCATCGCCATGGCCTCGCTGCCGCAGGCGGTGCAGACGCAAGGCGTCACCACGCGCAAGAAGTCGACCGCGATCCTGCAATTCGTCGCCCTGTTCTCGCCCGACCAGCGCTATGACAGTCTGTTCCTCGCCAATTACGGCGTCATCAACCTGCAGGATCCGATCTCCCGCCTGCCCGGGGTCGGTAATGTCTCGGTGTTTGGCGCCGGGCAATATGCGATGCGGATCTGGCTCGATGCGGACAAGATGCAGAGCCGCGGCCTCACCCCGCAGGATGTCGGCGACGCAATCCAGCAGCAGAGCCAGGAAGTGGGCTCCGGCGTCATCGGCATGCCCCCGACGCCCCGCGGCACGAACTTCCAGTACACGCTCAACCTCGCCGGCCGGCTGAACGACGTCGCCGACTACGAGAACATCATCGTCAAGGTAGAGAGCGGCAATGGCGGCAGGATCACCCGGCTGAAAGATGTCGCGCGGGTCGAGCTCGGCTCGCAGACCTACAGCCAGTCTTTCAGCTTCAACGGCAAACCGGCCGCTGCGCTCGGCATCTTCCAGCTTCCGGAGGCGAACTCGCTGGCCGTGGCGGGCGAGGTGAAGGCCACCATGGCCAAGCTCGCCAAATCCTTCCCGCCGGGGCTCGAATATTCCGTCCCCTTCGACACCACGGTCTTCGTCAACGCTTCGATCAACGAGGTCTACAAGACGCTGTTCGAGGCCGGCGCGCTGGTGCTCATCGTCATCCTGGTCTTCCTGCAGGACTGGCGGGCCACACTGGTGCCGGCGACCACCGTGCCGGTGACGATCATCGGCACCTTCGCTGCCATGGCAGCGATGGGTTTCACGGTGAACCTCTCCACCCTTTTCGCCATCGTGCTCGCCATCGGCATCGTGGTGGACGACGCAATCGTCATCGTCGAGGGTGTCGCGCGGCACATCGAGCGCGGCCTGCCCGGCCGCCTCGCCGCCGAGAAGGCGATGGACGAGCTGTTCGGCCCCATCATCGGCATCACGCTGGTGCTGATGTCGGTGTTCATTCCGGCCGCCTTCATGCCAGGGCTCACGGGCCAGATGTACCGGCAATTCGCGCTCGTCATCGCCGCCACCGCGCTGATCTCGGCCATCAATGCGATGACGCTGAAGCCGACCCAATGCGCGCTCTGGCTGCGTCCGCCGGTGCCGCCGGAAAAGCGCAACGCGCTCTATCGCGGCTTCAATGCGGTCTATGACCGGGCCGAGCGCTGGTATGCCGGCGTCATCCACCACATGGTCAAGGCGAGCTACCTGACGATCGCCGTCGCGCTGGTTCTGATCGGCATTGCCTTCTACGGCATCAGCCGGGTCCCCACCGGCTTCCTGCCGCTGGAAGATCAGGGCTACATGGTGATCGGCGCGCAGTTGCCGGATGGCGCCTCGCTGGAACGCACGCAGGCGGTGATGGACGACATCTCCCGGCATGCCAAGGCGACGCCGGGCGTGAAGGAGGTCATCACCATCTCGGGCGTGTCGGTGCTGGACAACAATGCCACCCTCGCCAATGCCGGCGTCGCCTATGTGATGCTTGACGACTGGGACGTGCGCGACAAAGCAGGACAGGGACTGCTCGAGATCTACACCGCGCTCGGCAAGGCGATGGCGCCCATCGAGAAGGCGGCGACCTTCGTTCTCCCGCCACCGCCGATCCAGGGCATCGGCAATGCCGGCGGTTTCACCATGATGGTCGAGCAGCGCGACGGCAGCTTCGACTTCCCGGCGCTGGAGGCGGTCACCAACCAGGTGGTCACCAACGCGACCTCGCAGTCGGCGATCCAGCGTCCCACCACCACATTCCGGGCCGGCGTGCCGCAGCTCTTCATCTCGGTGGACCGCATCAAGGCCGAGACGCTGGGCGTGACCGTGGGGCAGGTCTTCACCACCATCCAGGGCTATGTCGGGTCAAGCTTCGTCACCCAGTTCAACCGGTTCGGCCAGACCTTCCAGGCCTATATCCAGGCCGATTCACCGTTCCGCAGCACCCGTGCCGAGGTGCTCGCGCTGAAGGTGAAGACCCCGCAGGGAGCGATGGTGCCGATCGGCACGCTCGCGGAGATCCACGAGGTCGTCGGCCCTTCGCTGATCACGCTCTATAACCGTTATCCGGCCGCCACCATCGTCGGCTCGCCGGCATCCGGCTTCTCCTCCGGACAGGCGCTCGACATCATGGACCAGGTGGCGCACCAGACCCTGCCGCCGGGCACCGGCAGTTCGTGGACCGCGATGTCCTATCAGGAACGGGCGGTCGGCAACGAGATCTATGTGGTGTTCGGCCTCGCCGTCCTGCTGGTCTATTTCGTGCTGGCTGGCCAGTATGAGAGCTGGATCCTGCCGCTCTCCGTGCTCCTTGCGGTGCCGCTGGCCCTGCTCGGTACGGTGGCGGCGCTTACCGGGTTGGGGATTGCGAACAATCTCTACACCCAGATCGGCCTCATCCTGCTCATCGCACTCTCGGCGAAGAACGCGATCCTGATCGTCGAATTCGCCCGTGAGAAACGCGCGGACGGCATGGAGATCATGGAGGCGGCGGTCGAAGCGGCGCGGCTTCGCTTCCGCCCGATCCTGATGACCTCCTTCGCCTTCATCCTCGGCGTGCTGCCCCTCGTGCTGGCCACCGGAGCAGGTGCGAACGCGCGCAGGTCGATCGGCATCGCCGTGTTCAGCGGCATGCTGGCCTCCACCTGCCTGGCGGTGTTGTTCGTGCCGTCCTTCTACACCGTGCTCCAGAGCTTCGAGGAATGGCGGCAACGCCGCAAGGCACCCGCGCCCGCCGAACCGAGCGCTGCCGGCTGACCGCCATTCCGGCATGGAAGATACCGTCTGCCGCCTAAAGCGGCACCTGGCTCGCAATGCCGCGCCGTGCCCTGCCGCAAGACCGGACGCCGTCCGGACCGGTGTGCCCACGGCATGAATCGTGCGTGCAGCGTGGCGCCGCACCCGCAACGAATCCTCGCCGCGGAGCGGCCGCCCGCATACAGTCTCCCCGCGCGCGTCGCCAGTCTTTCGAGTGGGTGCCCATGACGATCTTCGCCAGCCTTCACCATGTCACCGCCTACAGCTACGACAAGCCGGTCACCCTCGGCCCGCAGATCATCCGTCTGCGGCCCGCGCCGCATTGCCGGACCCCGGTGAAGAGCTATTCGCTGAAGGTCACGCCCTCGAACCACTTCGTGAACTGGCAGCAGGACCCGTTCGGCAACTGGATGGCGCGCTACGTCTTTCCCGAGCCGACCACCGAATTCCGCGTCGAGGTCGACCTCGTCGCCGACATGACGGTCTACAACCCCTTCGACTTCTTCATCGAGGAATATGCCGAGACCTTCCCCTTCACCTACCCGCCCGAACTCGCCAAGGAGCTGACGCCCTATCTGGAAGCGGAAGGCGGCGGACCCCGGCTCGATGCCTATGTGGAGGCGGCCCGCCCTCATGCCGCGAGCCCGACGATCGATTTCCTGGTGGAGCTCAACCAGAAGCTCCAGCAGGACATTTCCTACCTCATCCGCATGGAACCCGGCGTGCAGACGCCGGACGAGACGCTGACCCGCGCTTCGGGCTCGTGCCGCGACACCGGCTGGCTCCTGGTGCAGATGCTGCGCCGGCTGGGCCTCGCTGCGCGCTTCGTCTCCGGCTACCTCATCCAGCTCAAACCGGACGTGAAGGCGTTGGAGGGGCCGACCGGCACGGAGGTCGACTTCACCGACCTGCATGCCTGGTGCGAGGTCTATCTGCCCGGCGCCGGCTGGATCGGCCTCGACCCCACTTCCGGCCTGCTCTGCGGGGAAAGCCACCTGCCGCTCTGCGCGACGCCGAACTATGCCTCCGCCGCACCGATCACCGGCGGTTTCTCGGCCCTGCCCGACACCGAGACCAGCTTCGATTTCAAGATGGAGGTGCGCCGCGTCGCCGAAAAGCCGCGGGTCACCCTGCCCTTCTCCGACGAGGCGTGGGCGGCGCTCGACGCGCTGGGCGACCGGGTGGACGCCGACCTCGCGGCGCAGGACGTGCGCCTCACCATGGGCGGCGAGCCAACCTTCATCTCGATCGACGACTATCAGGGCGCGGAGTGGAACACGTCGGCGGTCGGCCCCACCAAGCGGATGCGCGCCGACGATCTGATCCGCCGCCTGCGCAAGCGCTTCGCCCCCGGCGGTATGCTGCATTACGGCCAGGGCAAGTGGTATCCCGGCGAAAGCCTGCCGCGCTGGACCTTCTCGCTCTACTGGCGCAAGGACGGCAAGCCGATCTGGCGCAATCCCGATCTGGTTGCGCGTGAGGGCCAGAACAGCGCCACCATCGCAGGCGCCGAGAGCTTCACCCGCCGCCTTGCCGGCACGCTCGGCCTCGCGAACGACTATGCCCAGCCGGCCTATGAAGATCCGGCGTATTGGATCCTCAAGGAAGCCGATTTGCCCGGCAATGTGGACCCGCTCGATTCCAAGATCGAGAACGCCGAGGAACGCGCCCGCATCGCCCGCGTGTTCGAACGCGGCCTCGGCCGCCCATCGGGCTACGTACTGCCGATCCAGCGCTGGCAGGCGCGCGGCAGTCGTGGTTGGCAGAGCGAGGTCTGGCAGTTCCGGCGCGGCCGCATGTTTCTCGTGCCGGGCGACTCTCCCGTCGGCTTTCGTCTGCCGCTGAATGCGCTGCCCTGGGTTCCCCCCGCTTCCTATCCTTATGTAAACCCGGCCGACCCGATGTCGATTTCGGGCGACCTGCCGGACGCCGAGGTGTTGCACCAGCTCTACCGGCGTACCGATCACGAAGAGCCGACGCAGGATCAGGTGAGCCAGATCCTCACCGGGACCGGCACCGGTGCCATACGTACCGCCATCGCGATCGAGCCACGCGACGGAAGGATCTGCGTGTTCATGCCGCCGACCGAACGGCTCGAGGATTATCTGGAACTGCTCGCGGCGATCGAGGTGACCGCTGCCGAACTCAAGATGCCGGTACATATCGAGGGTTACACCCCGCCGGTCGACCCGCGGCTCAACGTCATCCGCGTCGCGCCCGATCCGGGGGTGATCGAGGTGAACGTACACCCGGCCTCGAACTGGCGCAGCTGCGTCGAGATCAGCCGCGATCTTTACGAGGAAGCCCGCCTCTCGCGGCTCGGCACCGAGAAGTTCATGGTGGATGGTCGCCACACCGGCACCGGCGGCGGGAATCATGTGGTCGTCGGCGGCGCCATGCCGGCGGAAAGCCCGTTCCTGCGCCGGCCGGACCTGCTCAAGAGCCTCGTGCTCTACTGGCAGCGGCATCCCTCGCTGTCCTACCTGTTCTCCGGCCTTTTCATCGGACCCACCAGTCAGGCCCCGCGCATCGACGAGGCCCGTCACGACGGGCTCTACGAAATGGAGATCGCGCTCGCCAATGTCCCGGCACCCGGCAAGGGCTACGCCCCCCAGCCCTGGCTGGTCGACCGGCTGTTCCGCAACCTTCTGGTCGACGTCACCGGCAACACCCACCGCTCCGAAATCTGCATCGACAAGCTGTTCTCCCCGGACGGTCCGACAGGCCGGCTTGGCCTCGTCGAGTTCCGCTCCTTCGAAATGCCGCCGGACTGGCGCATGAGCCTTGCCCAGCAACTGCTGCTGCGCGCACTGATCGCGTGGTTCTGGCGCGAACCGCAGGAAGGCAAGCTGGTGCGCTGGGGCACCGCCCTGGCCGACCGCTTCATGCTGCCGCATTTCGTCTGGACCGATTTTCTCGACGTGCTCGGCGACCTCGCGCGCACCGGCTATCAGGTCGATCCGCTCTGGTTCGAGGCGCAGCGCGAATTCCGCTTCCCCTATTACGGGCAGGTGGAGCACGGCGGGGTGACGCTGGAAATCCGGCAGGCGCTGGAGCCCTGGCACGTCATGGGCGAGGAAGGCGCGGTCGGCGGCACGGTGCGCTATGTCGACTCCTCCGTCGAGCGGCTGCAGGTGCGCGTCGACGGGCTCAATCCATCCCGCCACATCGTCGCCTGCAACGGCCGCAGGCTTCCGCTCGTTCCCACCGGACGGTTCGGCGAATATGTCGCCGGCGTGCGCTACAAGGCGTGGCAGCCGGCCTCCGGGCTGCACCCAACCATCCCGGTGCAGGCGCCTCTCACCTTCGACATCGTGGATTTGTGGTCGAACCGCTCGCTGGGCGGCTGCATGTACCATGTCGCCCATCCTGGGGGGCGCAACTACGACACGTTCCCGGTAAACTCCTACGAAGCGCAGGCTCGTCGCCTTGCCCGCTTCCAGCCCCATGGTCACACGCCGGGCTATCTCTTCGTGCCCGCCGAAGAGCCGGCGCCGGAGTTTCCGACCACGCTCGACCTGCGCCGCCCCGCAGGAATATGACCCGCCTTCGCGCCGACCGCACGCCGTCCACAGGCGCGCGGACCAGCTTTCATGCGGTTTACTGCATGGTTTACGTCACAGGCGCTTTCGCAAGAGGGGGCGTGGCGGCTACTCTTCGGCAAGGGGAACGGTAAACAGGCCAAGGGCCGGGAGCTACGCACAGCATTATGGCGGGAAGCACGGAACCGCAGGCACGCGCGCGCCGGTTCGAGGAAGAGGCCGTGGAGGCCCTGCTCGCCGGTTACCGCCCGTTGCCCGGTGTCTATGACGAGATGGTGGATGCCGACGGGAAGCCAAGGTCACATTGGACGCCCTTGCTCGCCGGCCTCGCCGAAATGGGCCGCGAGGAAGTGGAGCGCAGCTTCACCGCGGCCGACCGTCATCTCTACCGCTCCGGCGTGTTCTACCGGGTTTATGACGATCCTACCGGCGGCGAACGGCCCTGGCCGCTCTCGCATCTTCCGCTCGTCATCGGCTCCGGCGAATGGCGGGCGCTGGCCCGCGGCCTCGTGCAACGCGCGCAATTGCTGGAAAGCGTGCTGGCCGATCTCTACGGCCCCAATGAACTCGTCCGCTCAGGCGCCATGCCGGCGGCGGCGGTGGCTGGCAGCCCGGAATTTCTGCGCCCGCTCAAAGGGGTCGACCCCCATGGCGGCAGCTTCCTTCGGCTCTATGCCGCCGATCTCGGCCGCGCACCGGACGGGCGCTGGTGGGTGCTCTCCGACCGCACCCAGTCACCCTCCGGCGCCGGCTACGCACTGGAGAACCGCATCGCGGTCGGGCGCGCTTTGCCGGAGCTTGCCCGCTCGCTCAACGTGGTGCGGCTCGCCGGCTTCTTCCAGTCGCTGCGCGCCAGCCTCACCCGGCTGGATCGCTCCGGCGAGGGGCGCGTCGGACTGCTGACCCCCGGGCCCCTGAACGAGACCTATTTCGAGCACGCCTATCTCGCCCGCTATCTCGGCTTCGTGCTGCTGGAGGGCGAAGACCTCACCGTGCGCGACAACCAGGTCTATATGCGCACCGTCGCGGGGCTGAAGCGCGCCGACGTGCTGCTGCGCCGCCTCGACGCCGACTTCACCGACCCGCTGGAACTGAATGCCCGCTCGCGGCTCGGCGTGCCGGGGCTGGTACAGGCGGTCCGTGCCGGCGGCGTGGCGATCGCCAATGCCCTCGGCTCGGGTCTCATCGAATCCCCGGCCATGATGAGCTTCCTGCCCAAGATCGGCCGGCAGGTGCTGGGCGAAGACCTCATCCTGCCCAATATCGCGACCTGGTGGTGCGGCCAGCCGCTGGAGCGCGAGACCGTGCTCTCCGGGCTGGACGATTTCGTCGTGGCCTCGGCCTTCGGCCGCCCGATGCGTGGCGCCATGGCCCGCGGCCCGCGCATCGGCGCCGATCTCGACGAGGAGGAGCGCAACGAGCTCGAACAGGCCATCCGCACCCGCGGCGTCGACTTCGTCGGCCAGGAAGCGGTGCATCTCTCCACCATGCCGGTCTGGCGCAAGGGCAAGCTGGAGCCGCGCCCCTTCATCCTGCGCATCTTCCTCGCGGCGACCGAGGAAGGCTGGCAGGTGATGCCCGGCGGCTTCTGCCGCGTGTCCGAAAGCCGGGATTCCCGCGCCGTCACCATTCAGCATGGGGGGCGATCCGCCGATGTCTGGGTGCTGGACGAGCGACCAGTCGAACAGACCACCCTGCTGCCCGCGGCCGGGCAGGTAAGCGTGCGCCGCCAGACCGGCCCGCTGCCGAGCCGTGCGGCCGACAATTTCTTCTGGCTGGGCCGCTATGTGGAGCGCGCCGAGGCGACGCTGCGTCTGCTGCGCACGCTCGCCGGCCGGCTCTCCTCCTCCGCCGAGGGCGGCGGCGGCTCGATCGGCAAGCTGGTGGGCCTGCTGGATCATTGGGGCTCTGTGCCGCCGGAACTGATGCGCGGGCGCCCCTCGCGCCTCGCCATCGCCGCGCTGACGCGGCGCGATCCGCCGGGCGCCATTCGCGGCCTCGTCGAAGCGGCGCGCAACACCGCCTCGGTGATCCGCGACCGGCTGTCCCCCGATGCCTGGCGAACGCTGGAGGATCTCGCCGTCAGCATGGGCGAACCGATGCCCGTCGGTAGCGCCGAGCCCGATGTCTATGACCGCGCCGACCGGGCCCTGCGCGCGCTCTCGGCCTTTTCCGGCCTCGCTTCCGAGAACATGAACCGGCTGTCCGGCTGGCGCTTTCTTGACCTCGGCCGACGCATCGAGCGGGGCATCGCGGTCTGCCGCTTCACCCGCTCGTTGACCGCTGAGCCGGTGCATGCCGGCACGCTCGACGTTCTGCTGGAGCTCTGCGACAGCCAGATCACCTATCGCTCGCGCTATGTGATGGTGGAAGCGCAGGCTCCCGTCGTCGACCTCGTGCTGCTGGACCCGGTGAACCCGCGCTCCCTCGCGTTCCAGATCGACCGCATCGCCGCCCATCTGGAGGCCATGCCCGGTCATCATGTGGACGAGCCACCCAAGGACGAGGAGCGCCTCGCCGCCCGCCTCGCCGCCGCGATGAAGGCCTATGAGCCAGCCGATTTCGACGCCGCGCGCCTGATGGAAATCGAGGGCCAGCTCATGGCGCTCTCCAATGATATTTCAGGGCGCTATTTCATTCACCGCTCGCCGGTTGAAACGGCGTGGGGACAGCTCGCGTGAAGTACGATATCCACCAGACCACCACCTACAGCTACGCCTCCCCGGTGCCGGTGGCGCGCCACGTGGTGCGGATGATGCCGGTGGAGCGCCTCGGCCAGCGTATCGAGAGCACCCGCTTCATCGTAAAGCCCGAGCCGGTGGAATGGACGGACAGCACCGATTTCTTCGGCAACCGCGTCTCGCACATCCGCATCGAAACGCCCCATACCCGCTTCGTCGTCACCACCCATGTCCGGGTCGAGGTCGTTGCCGGACCCTTGCCGGCCCCCGAGGACAGCCCGCCCTGGGAACTGGTGCGGGAGCAGGGGGCGGCGAGTGGAGACCTGGGCCCCGCCTCTCCGGTGCATCACCTTTTCCCGAGCCCGCTGATCCGTCTCGATCCAGAGATCACCGCCTGGGCCGAGCAGAGCTTCCCGCCCGGGCGGGCGATGCTTGCGGGAGCCGTCGATCTGATGAGTCGGCTCTATAACGAATTTACCTATGATTCCAAGGCGACCGACGTCTCGACTCCGCCGGGCGAAGCCTTCGCGATCCGTCGCGGCGTGTGCCAGGATTTCGCGCATATCATGATATCCGGCCTGCGCGGCCTCGGCCTGCCAGCCGCCTATGTCAGCGGCTTCCTGCGCACCGAACCCCCGCCGGGTCAGGAGCGCCTGCAGGGTGCGGACGCGACCCATGCGTGGGTCAATGTGTGGTGCGGACCGGGCATCGGCTGGCAGGGCCTCGACCCCACCAACGATCTTCGGGTGGCGACCGATCACGTCGTTCTCGCGGTAGGTCGGGACTATTCCGACGTTGCGCCGGTGGGCGGCGTGCTGGTCGGCTCCGGCCGACAGAAACTGGGTGTCGCGGTCGATGTCGTCCCGATCATCGACGGCCGGCCCATTGCTCCGACAGGGTCGAAAAGCGGGCGGGAGCGCAAGGGAGCCTCAAGCGAAAGGCGGTGATGGCGCCAGAGACGGCGACGCCTCGCCCCCACCCAATAGATCGAGCAAGCGCCTCGCCACCGCTCCCCCGCGCCAGGGTGAAGCCAGCCTAACCGCGCCCGCGCCGCGGCATGATGTGCCCAGCCGAGCGATCGGCCGGGTCCCTTGTCTGCGCCGCGATGATCGCGATCATCCGATGCCGATGGAAGCAAGCCGGCCGTCATCGGTGCCGGATGACGAAGCGCCTGTTCAGTTGACGTAATCGGGCTCGTGCCGATCCAGGATCCGGCGCACTTCGGCGAGGTGGGTGAAGGACGAATCGGTGAAGCTCTCCCAGTCGCGGGCGGTCTGCTCGGCAACCGCGTCGGACAGGATGGAGAGTTCCTGCCCGCTGGCATAGGCCAGCATCAGCGTCCGGCAGGCCCGTTCCAGATGGTAGAGGGTGTCATAGGCTTCGGCGATGCTCTTGCCGGTGACGAGCACACCGTGGTTGCCCATCATCATCACTTCATTGTTGCCGAGCATATGGGCGAGGCGCGTGCCCTCGTCGGTATCGTCGGCCATGCCGGTATAGCCGGTGTCGATGCTCATGCGGTTGAAGAAGCGCGCGGTGGTCTGGTCGATCGGCAGGATGCAGGGATCCTTCAGGCCGGACAGCGCCGTCGCATAGGGCGAATGCACATGCAGGATGCAGGAGGCGTTGGGCAGAACGCGATGCATGGTTCCGTGGATCGCCCACGCAGTCGGATCCGGCGCCTCCGGCCCCTCCATCACGCTCGGATCGTCGGCATCGAGCAGCAGGAGGTCGGACGCCGTCATCAGCGAGAAGTGGCGCCATTTCCGGTTCATGAGGAACCGGCGCCCGGGTCCGGGCAAGGCGACACTGAAATGATTGGCGACACCCTCGTGCCAGTCGAGCCGGGCGACCATGCGGAAGACCGCAGCGAGGTCGGAGCGCAGCTTCTGTTCGCTGGCATCGATGTTCCGGAGCATTGCTAGGTTGTTCATGGAGGCCTCTCAGGTCGAAAGCTTGGCTTTGCTCGGCCTGCTGGTGAAGCCGGGCGGAATGGGGGCGGCGACGTAACCTTCGGGCGGCGCGATATGCGCCGGAATCTCGATCACGGCCTGGCAATGGTGCAGGAAAGCGCGGGTCAGCCGCGTGAGGGCGGCGGAGCCATGCCAGGCCATGACGGTTCGCGACGGGATCATGCGATCGGTGAGCGGCACCGTGACGACCTTCTGCCCGTCGAACGTCATGGCGTGCGGCGGCTCGGTGACCAGCACGGAAAATCCAAGGCCCTGCCCGACCAGCCCGCGGACCAGTTCGATCGAGGGTACCCGATAGGCCACGCGCGGGGTGATGCCGGCATCGTCGAACAGGGTCAGGAAATATTCGTTGCTCGGCCAGATATCGAGAAGAATGAGATCGTCATCGGCCAGCATAGAGAGCGAAAGGCTGGCATGGGCGGCGAGGCGGTGACGCTTCGGCAGCACCGCTCGCGGATAGAGATCGGGCAAAAGCGCGACATGCTCGATGCTCGCGCTCAAGCCCTGCACGTAGCAGATCGCCAGATCATAGGCGCCCGAGCGCAGGCCCTCGAGGATCTTTTCCTGTGCGCCGATATGCAGGCGGATGGTGACATCCGGAAAGCGCTCCTTGAACGAAGCGATGAGCCCCGGGGCATAGAGCGGAGCCAGCGTTTCGAAACAGGCCAGCGATATTTCCCCCGCCACGACGTCATTTTCGCCGAGCGCGCGCTGCTCGAACTCCCGGGCGTGCTTCAGGAGCTGCAGCGCATGCAGATAGACCCGCTGTCCCACCGGCGTCAGCGTCATGCCCGACGAGCGCTGCCGGACGAACATCTGCATGCCGAAACTGGTCTCGAGTTCCTTGACCGCGACCGAGACGGAGGGCTGCGAGATGTTGAGATGCCGCGATGCCTGGGCCACGCCGCCGCTCTCGACCACAGCGACGAAATAGCGGAGCTGTCGCAACGAGTAATTGGTGGCCAAGACGGCGCCTCGGGGTTATGCGCAGAAATAGGTCAGGACTAAAAATCGATCATCGACGAAGCGGCGCGCGGGAGCAAACAATAAAAAATCTATGTCGTATTGTGGAAAATCCGTTGAGCCGGAAAGGCCGCATTGGCTGGTCAACCCCCTTTGGTTCTGCAAGGATTTTTATGCAAACGATGGCCCGCGGCGCACGCGCTTTGTCGCCGAGCTGAAGCGGCACATCCAAAAATCCAGATGGGACACGCTATGACTCAGCCCGCCTTGTGGAAGTCCGTTTCCGTTCTCGCCGTGGCCGCGCTGGGCCTCATGTCTGCCTTCGCGGGACCTGCCGGCGCCGCCGACAAGGAAATCACCGTTCAGGCCTGGGGAACAACCTGGGAACAGGGCCTGCAGGAGGTTGCGGACGGCTTCGAGAAGGAGACCGGCATCCATGTCGTTCCGGTGACGCAGTCCGGCTCCAGTGACGGCCTCGCACGGCTGCAGTCGATGGCGGACGCTCCGAAGATCGACGTGTGGTTCTCGACCTCTTCCCTCGCCGCCCGCGCCACCGCGGACCGCAAGCTGTTCGCGCCGATTCCTGCCGACAAGCTCTCCAATGCCGGCAGTCTGATCGACGGCGCCAAGATGGAAGCCTATGTCGCCGCCTATTACTACCCGCTCTCGATCATCTACCGCCCCAGCCTCGTGAAGAAGCCGATCACGGGCTGGAAGGATCTCTGGGATCCGGCGTTCAAGGATTCGCTCGCGGTGCCGGATGTCGAGACTTACGCGGGCCGCATGCTGCTGGTCGCCGCGCTACTGAACGGCGGCAGCATCGACAATGTCGAGCCCGGCTTCAAGGCGTGGAAGGAGCTGCGCCCCAACATCGCGATGTTTTACGGCTCGGATTCCGATTCGCGACGGGCGCTTGCCCAGGGGGAGGTTTCGGTCCTGGTAGGCCCGCCCTCGCAGGCCGCCCCCCTGCGGACCGATGGCATCGACGTGACCGTGTTGAGCCCGAAGCCCTCGCCGGTGATGTTCGACGTCATGACGCTGGTGAACACGCCCAGACAGGATATGGCCCTGACATTCATCGACTACGTGCTGTCGCCCAAGGCCCAGGAGATCATCTCGAACAAGATCGACATGGGCCCGGTGAACAAGACGGTGAAGGCATCGCCGTCGCTTGCGGCGGTCCTGCCTGCGGTCGCCGATCAGGTGAGCTTCGACGAAGCCAAGGTCAACGCCGCGATCGGCGGGTGGAACGAGCGCTTCAAGGCCGAGATCGCCCGCTGATGCCCGGTGACGTCGCTGCCCTCGAACTCGCCGGCCTGCGCAAGAGCTATGGCAACCACCCCGTGGTGCAGGAGGTCGATCTTCGGCTCCCGCGAGGTGCGCTGCTGACCCTGCTCGGCCCCTCGGGCTGCGGAAAGAGCACACTTCTTCGCATGATCGCGGGCTTCGTCGAGCCGAGCGCAGGCGACATCCTGATAAACGGCCGCAGCATCCTGCCGCTGCGGCCGGAGCGCCGGCCGACCGCCATGGTGTTCCAGAGCTACGCACTGTTTCCCCACATGACGGTCTTCGACAATGTGGCATTCGGGTTGCGCCTGCGCGCCACGCCCCGCGCGCAGCTGGGCGACAAGGTGCGGCGCGCCCTCGCCCTGGTCCGCATGGACCCCTTCGAGGCGCGTTTTCCCTCGGAGCTTTCGGGTGGTCAGCAGCAGCGTGTGGCGCTGGCCCGCTGCCTGGTGGTGGAGCCGGAGATTCTCCTTCTCGACGAGCCCTTTGGCGCACTCGACCGGCATCTGCGCGAGGAAATGCAGGTGGAGATGCGCAAGCTGCAACGCCAGCTCGGCGTCACCATGGTCGTGGTCACCCACGATCAGGAGGAGGCGCTCGTGCTGTCCGACTACATCGCGGTGATGCGGGCCGGCGCCATCGAGCAGTTCGCCGAGCCGATCGAGCTTTATGACCGGCCGGCCAACCGCTTCGTCGCCAGCTTCATGGGCGTCTCCAACCTGATCGACGGCACGCTCGAGCGAGGCGGCGAGACATCGTTCCGCTTCCCCGGTGGCGCGGCGCTGGCGGTTGCCAGCGCGCTTCCGTCCGGCCCCGTCACGCTTGCCATTCGGCCGGAGGCTGTCCGGCTGTGCGCGCTGGACGACCGCGCATGCCGTCTGGCCGGCACGGTCGCCTTCACCTCGCTGGTGGGAAGCCGGCTGAGCTGCGAGATCAAGGTCGACGATGCGGTGCTCACCGCGCTGATACCGCGACACGGCAGCGGACCGGTCATCGGCGAGCGCGTCGGCCTCGCCATCGCCGAAGAACAGCTCCAGCTGTTCCCGCGATGAGGGGCGGCGCGATGAGAATCGGCGGGCTGCCCTGGCTGTTGCTGCCGATGACGGTGCTGATGGCGCTGTTCTTCGGCGCCTTCGCGGTGTTTGCGTTCGTCAGCTTCCTGCAGCCGGCCTCGGGCATGCCGGGCTATCAGGGTCCGTTCGGGGTGGCAAACTATGTTCGCTTCCTCACCGACCCGACGGCGCTGGGCATCCTGGCGGAAACCATCGTTTTCGCCATCGCCGTGACGATCGTCTCGATCCTCCTGGGATATCCGCTCGCCTATATCATGGCGCGCTCTCCTCACCGCATCATCCGCAGCCTCCTGCTCGGAGCGCTGGTGCTGACCTTCCTGTCCGGCAGCATCAACCGGGCCTATGGCTGGCTCATCCTGCTCGGCCGGCGGGGCGTGGTGAACGATGCGCTGCTGGCGCTCGGGCTGGTCGATCGGCCGGTGGCGCTGGTCTACAACTGGACGGGGGTGTTCATCGCCCTGCTCCACTTCACGCTGCCCTATTTCGCCCTCACCGTGTTCGGCAGCATCCGGTCGGTGCCGGCGCAGGTTGAGGAGGCCGCGCGCGACCTTGGTGCCGGTGCCCTCACGACCTTCTTCCGGATTACGGTGCCGATCACCGTGCCGGCGATCATCAGCGGCGCCGCGCTGGTGTTCTCGCTTGCCATCAGCGCCTTCGCCTTCCCGCTGCTGCTCGGAGGCGGACGCGTGCGGCTGATTTCCAACTTCATCTACGACCAGCTCTTCGTGTCCTTCAACCTGCCCTTCGCCGCGGCGAGCTCGACCATCTTCCTCATCGTGGCCGTCGCCACGCTGTGCGGCTTCTTCTGGCTGGAGGGCATCGCCACCCGGCGGCGGATTCCGATGGGCGGGCTGGCATGAGGACCTTGATCTCCCGCACGCTCTGGACAGCCTTCGGCGCCACGATGCTCGCATTCCTGCTGGCCCCGACGCTTTTCACGGTACTGTTCTCCTTCAGCGAGGCCCGCTATTTCAGCTTTCCGATGCAGTCATACTCGCTGCGCTGGTACACGGCGTTCTTCGGCGCGGCCAAGTTTCAAAAAGCGGCGATCGAGACCGGCCTGCTCGCACTGATCGTGACCCCCGGCTGCCTGGCGGCGGCGCTATGCACCGCTCATGCGGTGGCGCGCTGGGAGTTTCGCGGAAAACGCCTCGTGGATTCGCTGATCCTGTCGCCGCTCATCGTACCCGGAGTCGTCACCGGCGTCGCCTTCCTCAGCCTGTTCCGCATTCTTCACCAGGATATCGGGCTGGTGCGGATGTCGATCGCGATGATGGTCGTCTGCCTGCCCTATGCCGTGCGGGCCGTGTCCGCCAACTATGGCGGCGTCGACCGGGCTACGGAGGAGGCCGCCCGCGATCTTGGCGCCGGCCCCCTGCTCGCCTATCTCAAGGTGACACTGCCGCAGCTGAAGCCGGGCCTGCTCGCAGGCGGGGTGTTCGTGCTGGTGGAGGTGATCGACAACTTCGCGGTGAACGTTTTCCTCGTCGATCTCGACAGCAACACCCTGCCGATCGTCGCCTACCAGCACATCCGCGATTTCGACGACCCGCTGGTGGCGGTGATGTCGACGCTGCTCTCGGCACTCACCCTCGCTTTGGTGATCCTCTTCAATCGCGTCATCGGCCTCGAGAAACTGTCGCAATCACGCTGAGAAGGGGATCGGAAATTCCGAAGTTCGACTTCATCAAGAACAAATTGCTGCATCGAGCAATGCGCAGCACGCTGTTCCCAAGCCATCGGATGAAAAGACCGCGGACATGAAGACGACGGGGCGGCCTGGCGCTCCGCAAACAGCTCGACATCTTCTCTTCACTTCTTCTTGCGTGTGCATCGCGGACTCCCCGTCGGCACGCCCTTGAACAGATTGGACAATCGGACATGCTTCGCACCGGCGCTCAGTATCGCGATTCCATCCGTGACGGCCGTCGCGTATGGATCAACGGCGAACGCGTGAACGACGTTGCCGCTCACCCCGCCTTTCGGCCGCTGGTCGATATCCGGGCCCGCATCTACGACATGCAGCACGACGCTGCGACGCGCGAGGTGATGGTCGCGACGGATGCGACGGGGCGCGAGGTGGCGACCGGTCTTGCCCTGCCCTATGCCAAAGCGGACTGGTACGCCAAGCGCCGGGCGGTCGATACGATGATGGACGCGTTCGGCGGCGTGGTTTCCCGGCTCGGCGACGAAACCATCGGCGAAATGTGGTCGCTGCATGACGGCGCGGGCGTTCTCACCTCCATCGACACGCATTTCGCCGGCAACATCCAGCCGCATATCGACCGCATCCTCGACCAGGATCTGTTCCACGTCTCGGCCAACACCGACCCAAAGGGCGATCGCTCCAAGCGCCCGCAGGAACAGGATCCCGACATGCTGCTGCATGTCGTCAGGGAGACCGATGCCGGCATCATCGTGCGCGGCGCCAAATATGAGACCGCCGCCGCCTATGCCAACCAGGCCTTCGTGAAGCCGACCATCGCCAATTGGGGCGACGCCAAGCTGTCGGAATATGCCGTCGGCTTCATCTCGAACTTCTCGGCCCCGAACATGAAGTTCATCTGCCGCGCCGGCTTCGCCGGCAGGGGGTCGGTGGAGGATTATCCCCTCTCCAACCGTCTCGACGAGATCGATACGCTGGTCATCTATGACGACGTGCTGGTGCCGTGGGAGAACGTGCTGTTCAACCGCCACACCGCGGCCGCGGCCTTCATCCGCTCGACCCTGCATCGTTACGCCGCCTTCCCCTTCCTGCAGCGCATCCTGCGCTTCGCCGATCTGCTCATCGGCGCCGCGCTCCTCAACGTGCGGCAGACGGGGCTCGACAAGCAGCCGGCGGTCCAGGACAAACTCGTTCAGCTCGCCCGCTACCGCGAGGGGATCGACGCTCATCTCATCGCGGCGATCGAGACGGCGCAGGAGAGCCCCGGCGGCCTCTGCATGCCCAACCAGTCCCTGCTCTATACCGGCCGCCTGC
This sequence comes from Ancylobacter crimeensis, assembly GCF_023016805.1. Classification (GTDB taxonomy): domain Bacteria; phylum Pseudomonadota; class Alphaproteobacteria; order Rhizobiales; family Xanthobacteraceae; genus Ancylobacter; species Ancylobacter crimeensis. The sequence continues at coordinate 3,741 of NZ_JALKCH010000002.1, read as the reverse complement.
TCGGCTGCGGCGAGATGCACAACGCCATCCACCTCGCGCGGGAGCTGTGCGGTGGTCAGATCTGCGTCACCCCGAGCGCCGCGGACTTCGCGAATCCCGAAACTGAGGCCTGGCTCAACAAGTTCTATTCCGTGAACGAGAACTGGCAGGCGGAGGACCGGCGCAAGCTTCTCGCCTATGCACGCGATCTGATGAACTCGGACTATGGCGGTCACCGGCTGACCTTCCACCTGTTCGCGCAGAGCCCGCCCTATGCGCAGGCCGGTGCCGTCTACCGCAATTTCGACTGGGAGCGCTCGGCCGGTATCGTCGCCAGGGCAGCGGGCCTGTCCGAGGCCGTCGACGGACGCAAGGAGGCCGCGGCGTGACCTTCACACTCGTCGCACGCTGTCGCGATACCGGCATGCTCGGCCTTGCGGTGTCCTCGTCCTCACCCGCCGTCGCCTCCCGCTGCATCCATGCACGGGCCGGCATCGGCGCCTTCGCGACGCAGAATTTCACCGATCCGACGCTGGGACGTCGCGGCCTTGATCTGATGGAGAAAGGCGCCACGGCGGCGCAGTCCATCGACATCGTATCGGCCACGGCCTCCGACGCGCCGTTCCGCCAGCTCGCCGCGATCGGACCGCACGCAAGCCCGGCGGCGTTCACCGGCGCAAGCTGCCTCGCGCAGACCGCGGAGCATTTCGGCAGCGACTGCGTAGCGGTCGGCAATCTGCTCGCTTCAACGGGCGTTCCCGCCGCCATGGTCGCCGCCTTCGAGGCGACGGGCGGACACCTTGCCGCCCGACTGGTGGCCGGGCTTGCGGCGGGTCTGGCCGCGGGTGGCGAGACCGAGATGGTGCGCTCGGCCGGCATCGTTGTCGTTGCCGACCTGCCCTGGCCGGTGGTCGACCTGCGGGTCGACTGGCACGAGGCCGATCCGATAGCCGAGCTCGGACGCCACTGGGCGGTGTGGGAGCCGCGCCTGCCGCTCTATCTCGCCCGGGCGTTGCGACCCGCCGAAGCTCCGGCCTCGGACACGGTCTGATGCGAGGGCGATCCGTGACCGTCGTTCCCGACAGCCTCGACCTTCTCGCCGATCTCGTCGCATTTCCGACCATCAGCGCCGACACGAATGTGCCGCTGATCGACTACGTGGAAGGCTTTCTCGCCGGCCACGGCGTTACAGCGACCCGTATTCCTACGGAAGACGGTCAGAAAGCCAACCTGTTCGCGGTTGTCGGGCCGCCGGATCGGCCCGGCGTTATCCTCTCCGGCCACACCGACGTGGTCCCGGTCGCCGGCCAACCCTGGCTCGACGATCCGTTCCGGCTCCGCGTGACGCCGGACCGGGCCATCGGCCGCGGCGCCGCCGACATGAAGGGCTTCGTCGCCTGCGCCTTGCGGGCGGTGGCGAAAGCGGCCAGCCGCCCCCTTGCGCGGCCCATCATCCTCGCGCTCTCCCATGATGAAGAGATCGGCTGCATAGGCGTGCGCCGGCTGCTGCCGGCGCTTGCCGGGTTGGAGCCGCGCCCGGATCTCTGCATCGTGGGCGAGAACACCGGCATGCGGGTGCTCACCGCCCACAAAGGCAAGGTGATGGGCTCGATCGACATCACGGGAGTTGCCGGCCATTCGAGCGAACCGGAGAAGGGCGTCAACGCCATTCTGCTGGCAAGCGACATGATTCAGGTGGCTCGCGCCATCCAGCTGCGGCTGAAGGCGTCGGCACGGCCGGATCCCGATCTGTCGGTGCCCTACACCACCTTGCATGTCGGGGTGATCTCCGGCGGCACCAAGGTGAACATCATTCCACAGAACTGCTCGATCGGCTTCGAGATCCGCAATCATCCCGAAGACGACCCCGACCTCATTCTCGACGAGCTCTCGGAGGCAGCCCGGGCACTCGCGGCGCGCCATCCCGGCAGCGCGGTGACGGTGGCGGTGAGTAACCGCTATCCCGGCCTCGCCACCGATCCCGACGAACCGGGCGTCGCCTTCGTCCAGCGGCTCGCCGGGGCAAACGGCGTCGGCAAGGCGGCCTACGGCACCGAGGCAGGCCTGTTCCGCGAGACGCTCGGCATCACCACGGTCGTCTGCGGCCCGGGCGATGTCGCCCAATGCCATACTCCGGAAGAATATCTCCTCCTTTCCCAGATTACCGCCTGCGACATGCTTCTCGATCGATTGATCGAGAGCCTGTCCGCCTGAGCGCAAGGACCAGTACCGATGACCGTCATGGATATTCGTTCGGCCGCTCTCGGCCTCGTCTCACGCCGGGACCTGGTGGACCTCACCAGCGAACTCGTCGCCATTCCGAGCTTCAAGGGCCAGGAAACGCCGCTCGCGCACCATGTCGCAGCGTGGTGCGGCGAGCGCGGCTACGAGGTCGAGCTCGACGAGGTCGAACCGGGACGCTTCCAGGTGATCGCCACGCTGCGGGGCAGCGGCGGCGGCAGGAGCTTGATGTTCAACGGCCATCTCGACACCAACTCGCTCACCCGCGGCTGGGAACGGGACCCGTTTGCCGGCTGGGTGGAGGGCGACAGGGTGTACGGGCACGGCGCGCAGAACATGAAGGGCGGGCTCGCGACCTTCATGGTGGCCGCGGAAGCCGTTCGACGGTCGGGTGCGCGGCTCTCCGGCGATCTCGTGCTCGCCTTCGTCGTCGGCGAGACGCAGGGCGGCGAAGGGATGAACCACCTCATGAATCGCGGCTTCCGCACCGATATGGCGGTCATCACCGAGCCGTTCGGCGCCGACAACATCGCCACGATTCACAGCGGCATCATGCATTTCGCGATCCACGTCATCGGCCGTTCGGGCCATCTGAGCCAGGTGGAGAACACGGTGCACGCCGTCAACAAGATGGCGAAGGTGCTGCTGGCGCTCGACGGGATCCGCTTTTCCTGCGAGCCCTATCCGCCCCTGCCCGCTTTGCCGCGCCTGAATGTCGGCAGCATCATCGGGGGCCGTGGCGAGACCTACCGGTCCGAGCCGCCCTACATTCCCGACATGTGCACCATCGTCGTCGATGTGCATTTCGTGCCGACCCAGACCGTCGAGGGTGTGCTCGATGACGTGCGCGCGGTGCTCGACGGCCTGAAGGCCGAAGATCCCGATTTCGAATACCGCATCGAGATGCCGGTGCCGGACTTTATCGAAGGCCGCCGCCGCCTTGTGATGGAGCCGGTCGATCTGCCCGTCGACTCCCCCGTCGTGCAGGCGCTGGCGAAAGCGTATGAGGAGCTGGAAGGTCATCCGCCGAAGACGATCGGCGCTATCCTACCGACCGCCTATTCGGCCTGCGACACCTCCTGGCTGTGCAAGGCCGGCATTTCCGCCGTGAATTACGGCCCGACCGCAGCCTTCGCCGCCGGTGGCCCTGAAGGCGCCTATGTGGTGCTGAGCGAAATGGAGAAAGTCGCGCGGGTGCTGACATTGACCGCGCTGGATGTCTGCCGCTGACCTTCCGTGTGCCGGCCTGTTCCCGGAGGCGCTTCACAGCACCCGAGCGGCGCGCTCCTGGCTGGAACAACCGGCTGTTCCGCCGGAGGCGTCGGGAGCATCCGTTTCCGATCCACCCGACCGCGCTGCGGCGGGTCTTCTGCTCGCCCGCGATTGGCGATTTGCGTGGTGGGCCGCTTATTTGCCGACTGAGGAAGCGGCGTGCTTTTGGTTTTTCCGGTTTTTGGTTTGGTGTCGCGCGTTGTTTGTGTGGGTGCGCAAGGAAACACCCCCCTTGGCGATTAGGCCATG
>NZ_JALKCH010000026.1 GCF_023016805.1 Ancylobacter crimeensis | reverse complement strand
AAACGAGGAACGAAGATGAAGGTCGGATTTGTCGGTCTGGGGATCATGGGGGCGCCGATGGCGGGTCACCTGATCGATGCGGGCCATGAGGTCTATCTCTACGACATCAAGCCGGTCTCCGCGGAACTGACCGGCAAGGGCGGCACGGCCTGCGCCAGCGCCACCGAGGTTGCGAAGAACGCGGACGTCATCATCACCATGGTGCCGGACACCCCGCATGTGGGCGCCGCGCTGTTCGGCGAGGGCGGCGTGGCGGCCGGCCTGACCCCCGGCAAGACGGTGGTCGACATGAGCTCGATCGCCCCGGTCGAGACCAAGGAATACGCGAAGAAGATCAACGATCTGGGCTGCGACTACCTCGATGCGCCGGTCTCCGGCGGCGAGGTCGGCGCCAAGGCGGCCTCGCTCACCATCATGGTCGGCGGCCCCGAGGCGGCGTTCGAGAAGGTGAAGCCCCTTTTCGAGAAGATGGGCAAGAACATCACCCTGGTCGGTGGCAATGGCGACGGCCAGACCACCAAGGTCGCGAACCAGATCATCGTGGCGCTGAACATCCTCGCGGTGTCCGAGGCGCTGCTGTTCGCCTCCAAGGCGGGCGCGGATCCGGCCAAGGTGCGGCAGGCGCTGATGGGCGGCTTCGCCAATTCGCGCATCCTCGAGGTGCATGGCGAGCGCATCGTGAACCGGACCTTCAACCCCGGCTTCCGCATCGAGCTGCACCAGAAGGACCTGAACCTGGCGCTCACCGGGGC
>NZ_JALKCH010000025.1 GCF_023016805.1 Ancylobacter crimeensis | reverse complement strand
GGGATCACGATCTCGACGGCGCATGTCGAGTATGAGACGAACAACCGTCACTACGCGCATGTGGACTGCCCCGGTCACGCGGATTATGTGAAGAACATGATCACGGGCGCGGCGCAGATGGACGGCGCGATTCTGGTGGTTTCGGCGGCGGACGGCCCGATGCCGCAGACCCGCGAGCACATCCTTCTGGCGCGCCAGGTGGGCGTTCCGGCGCTTGTTGTGTTCCTGAACAAGTGCGACATGGTGGACGATCCGGAGCTTCTGGAGCTTGTCGAGCTTGAGGTTCGCGAGCTTCTGTCGAAGTACGACTTCCCGGGCGACGACATCCCGATCGTGCGCGGTTCGGCGCTTGTGGCGCTTGAGAACGGCGACCCGGTGCTTGGGCGCGACGCGATCCTCGAGCTGATGACGCAGGTTGACGCCTACATCCCGCAGCCGGAGCGTCCGGTCGACCTGCCGTTCCTGATGCCGATCGAGGACGTGTTCTCGATCTCGGGCCGGGGCACGGTGGTGACGGGCCGCGTCGAGCGCGGGATCATCAAGGTCGGCGAGGAAGTCGAGATCGTGGGCATTCGCCCGACGGTGAAGACGACGGTGACCGGCGTCGAGATGTTCCGCAAGCTTCTGGACCAGGGGCAGGCTGGCGACAATGTCGGCGTCCTGCTGCGCGGCACGAAGCGCGAGGACGTGGAGCGTGGGCAGGTTGTGTGTAAGCCGGGTTCGGTGAAGCCGCACACGAAGTTCAAGGCCGAGGCGTACATCCTGACGAAGGAAGAGGGCGGCCGTCACACGCCGTTCTTCACGAACTACCGCCCGCAGTTCTATTTCCGGACGACGGACGTGACGGGCATCGTCACGCTTCCGGAAGGCACGGAAATGGTGATGCCGGGCGACAACATCACGGTCGATGTGGCGCTGATCGTTCCGATCGCGATGGAAGAGAAGCTGCGCTTCGCCATCCGCGAAGGCGGCCGCACCGTCGGTGCAGGCGTCGTCGCCTCCATCATCGAGTGATCG
>NZ_JALKCH010000024.1 GCF_023016805.1 Ancylobacter crimeensis | reverse complement strand
GTCCCCGTGAAGCGCGTTGTTGACTACAACGTCAAGGTCCGGGTTAAGGCGGACGGAAGCGGCGTTGAGCTTTCGAACGTGAAGATGTCGATGAATCCGTTCGACGAGATCGCGGTGGAGGAGGCGCTTCGTCTGAAGGAGGCCGGGCTCGCGAGCGAGGTGATCGCGGTGTCGGTTGGCCCGGCGAAGACCGACGAGACGATCCGCACGGCGCTGGCGATGGGGGCGGATCGGGGTGTGTGGGTGAAGACGCAGGACGGCACCCAGGGCACCGGGATCGAGCCTCTGGCGATCGCGAAGATCCTGAAGGGCGTGGTCGGCGAGGAAGGCCCCGGGCTGGTGATCCTCGGCAAGCAGGCGATCGACGACGACGCCAACCAGACCGGGCAGATGCTGTCGGCGCTGCTGGGCTGGCCGCAGGCGACGTTCGCCTCGAAGGTGCGGGTCGCGGACGGCAAGGTGGAGGTGACGCGCGAGGTCGATGGCGGGTCGCAGACGGTGGAGCTGGCGCTTCCGGCGATCGTGACCACGGATCTGCGCCTGAACGAGCCGCGCTATGCGAGCCTTCCCAACATCATGAAGGCGAAGAAGAAGCCGATCGCGGAGAAGAGCCCGGCCGATTACGGGGTGGACCTGACGCCGCGGCTGAAGGTGGTTGCGACCACGGAGCCTGCGGGCCGGGCGGGCGGGGTGAAGGTGGGCTCGGTCGGCGAGCTGGTCGAGAAGCTGAAGACTGAGGCGGGAGTGCTCTGAGGATGGCGACCCTTCTGATCGCGGAACATGACGACGCGCATCTGAACCCGGCGAGCGCGAAGGCGCTGAGCGCGGCGCTGGCGCTTGGGGGCCCGGTGGACGTTCTGGTGGTGGGCGCAGGTGCCGGGGCGGCGGCGCAGGCGGCGGCGAAGCTGGAGGGGGTGCGCGAGGTGGTGCTGGCGGATGCGCCGGTCTATGCGCACCGTCTGGCCGAGCCGGTGTCGGCGCTGGTGGTGGGGCTTGTGAAGGCCGCGCCCTATGGGGCGGTTGTGGCGGCGTCGACGGCGTTCGGCAAGAGCGTGCTGCCGCGTGTGGCGGCGCTGCTGGACGTGATGCAGGTGTCGGACGTGACGAAGGTTCTGGGCCTCGCCAGCTATGAGCGGACGATCTATGCCGGCAATGCGGTGCAGCGGGTGGAGAGCACGGACCCGGTGCAGGTGCTGACGGTGCGGACGGCCTCGTTCGGGTCGGCGGGCGAGGGCGGGTCGGCGCCGGTGCGCGCGATCGGGGCGGGTGAGGACGGCGGTCTCTCGCGCTTCGTCGGCGAGGCACTGGCGCAGTCGGACCGTCCCGAGCTTTCGAGCGCGCGGCTGATCGTGTCGGGCGGGCGGGCGATCGGTTCGGCGGAGAACTTCGCGAAGGTGGTCGAGCCTCTGGCGGACGCGCTGGGCGCGGCGGTGGGGGCCTCGCGTGCGGCGGTTGATGCCGGTTTTGCGCCGAACGACTGGCAGGTGGGGCAGACCGGCAAGGTGGTTGCGCCGGAGCTTTACGTGGCGCTGGGGATTTCGGGTGCGATCCAGCATCTGGCGGGGATGAAGGACAGCCGGGTGATCGTGGCGGTGAACAAGGACGAGGAGGCGCCGATCTTCCAGGTGGCCGATTACGGCCTCGTCGGCGACCTGTTCGAGATCGCACCCCAGCTCACCGACGAAATCCGGAAGGCCAAGGGCTGAGGCGTTCCGGCTGGGGCGGATCAGGTCC
>NZ_JALKCH010000023.1:1380-4116 GCF_023016805.1 Ancylobacter crimeensis | reverse complement strand
ACGATCCCGGTTCTGCGCTGCGCTCCGGTCGGGATGACGTGGGACCGGAGGGCGACGGGCAGGACGGCGGGAGGGACGGCGGGACGGGATGAACGCAGGGAGCGGGAGCGGATCAGAAGGACAGATGCAACGAGCGGCCGGTCGCGGAACGACGGGCGATTGGCCCATGCGAGCCGGCTGCCCGGCCCCGCACTGCAGCACATCAGGCCGGCAACCCGCCGGTGGAACCTCGGGCGCGTCCCCGGTCCCGGGCCGGCGAACCGCGCCGCTGTCGCGCCCTCCCCGGCCGCGGCGCTCCCGACGCCCTGAAACGGCAGCGGCCGGCCCCGTTGCTGGAGCCGGCCGCGTGCAGGTGAAACAGTATCTGGCAGGAACGGAAGGGATGCGAACCCCGCACGCCGAACGCCCGGATGCCGGACGCCCGCATGCCGGACATCCGCCCGGCGTCACCCGCGCGGCGCGGGTCCCGCATCGACGGCACCCGGCTTCGCGTCACCCGGATGCCGCCGCACCCCTCACAGGTTCTTCACGATGTCCTCGACCATCTTCTTGGCATCGGCGAACAGCATCATCGTGTTGTCGCGGAAGAACAGCTCGTTCTCCACGCCGGCATAGCCCGCCGCCATGCCGCGCTTGATGAACAGCACCGTCTTCGCCTTTTCCACGTCCAGGATCGGCATCCCGAAGATCGGGCTCTGCGGGTCGGTCTTCGCCGCCGGGTTGGTCACGTCGTTCGCCCCGATCACGAAGGCCACGTCCGCCTGCGCGAATTCCGAGTTGATGTCCTCGAGCTCGAACACCTCGTCATAGGGCACGTTCGCTTCCGCCAGCAGCACGTTCATGTGCCCGGGCATGCGGCCCGCGACCGGATGGATGGCGTATTTCACCTCGACGCCTTCCTCCTTCAGACGGTCCGCCATCTCCCGCAGCGCGTGCTGGGCCTGCGCCACCGCCATGCCGTAGCCCGGCACGATGATGACCTTCGCCGCGTTCTTCATGATGAACGCCGCGTCCTCCGCCGAGCCCTGCTTCACCGGCCGCGTCTCGACCGCCCCGCCCCCGGCCGCCGCCGCGTCCCCGCCGAACCCGCCGAGGATCACCGAGATGAACGACCGGTTCATCCCCTTGCACATGATGTAGCTCAGGATCGCGCCCGACGAGCCCACCAGCGCGCCGGTGATGATCAGCGCCGTGTTGCCCAGCGTGAAGCCGATGCCCGCCGCCGCCCAGCCCGAATAGCTGTTCAGCATCGACACCACCACCGGCATGTCCGCGCCGCCGATCGGCACGATGATCAGCCCGCCCAGCACCAGCGACACCAGCACGATCAGCCAGAACACCGCATGGCTCTCGGTCAGCACCAGCGCCACGATCAGCAGCACCAGCAGCAGCGCCAGCCCGGCATTGAGCACATGGCGCCCCGGCAGCAGGATCGGCTTGCCCGACATGTTGCCGTTCAGCTTGGCGAAGGCGATCACCGACCCGGTGAAGGTGATCGCGCCGATCGCCACGCCGAGGCTCATCTCCACCAGCGCCTGGCCGTGGATCGCCCCCACCTCGCCGATCCCGAACGCCTCCGGCGCATACAGCGCCGCCGCCGCGACCATCACCGCGGCAAGGCCGACCAGCGAATGGAACGCCGCCACCAGCTGCGGCATCTGCGTCATCGCGATCTTGCGGGCGATATAGGCGCCCGCTCCGCCGCCGATGCCGAGGCCGACGATCACCAGCGCCCAGCCCCCGGCGCCATGCGGCGGCGACGCCGCCAGCGTCGTCAGGATGGCGATGGCCATGCCCGCCATGCCGAACAGATTGCCCTGGCGCGAGGTCACCGGGCTCGAAAGCCCGCGCAGCGCCAGGATGAACAGCACCCCGGAGACGAGGTACAGAAGAGCCACCAGATTGGCGTTCATCGGGTGGTCCTCACTTCTTCTTCGAGTACATGGCCAGCATCCGGCTCGTCACCAGGAAGCCGCCGAAGATGTTCACGCTCGCAAGGATCAGACCCACAAAGCCGAAGCCCCGCGCAAAGCCCGAACCCGGGCCCGCCGCCATGTCGACCCCGACCGCCAGCAGCGCACCCACCACGATCACCGAGGAGATCGCGTTGGTCACGCTCATCAGCGGCGTGTGCAGCGCCGGCGTCACCGACCACACCACGTAATAGCCGACGAACACCGCCAGCACGAAGATCGCCAGCCGGAACACGAAGGGGTCGATCGCCCCCCCGCTCAGCGCGTGAACGCCATGGCCGATCGCCTCGCCATAGCCCCCCGCCGCCGCATCGACCGCCCGCGCCGCCTCCGCCGCATAGGCGTTGGCGGCTTCCGCCGCCTGGCGCGCCACCTCGGCCGCCGCCCGCGCCCCTTCCGCCGCCTCGGCCGGGCTCATCCCCCCGGGCACGGCGCCAACTGGACTGGCCATGTCTCTTCCCCTTGTTGTCCTGCGATGCCGGGTGCGCCGCTCGGGCCCCACGCATCCCGCCCTCCGGCGGTTCGTCTTCGAGTGGAGCCCGGCTCCGGGTCAGACCCGGCGGGCTCGGTTCATTGCCTCGAAAGGGCGGCCCGCTCTCCCGCGGGCGGCCCGGCTGCGGCGGCCTGCCGGTGAACGGGGTCGCCGCCTCATCTCACCCCTCGCGCCCGTCCGATCCCCGGATGAGCCCCCCCGCGCGCTCCCTCACCGCTACCGGCCAGACCCGAACCGGAAACGCCCGGGAACGGAAAACGTCCGGCAACG
>NZ_JALKCH010000023.1:0-1280 GCF_023016805.1 Ancylobacter crimeensis | reverse complement strand
CCCCCCCGCGCGCTCCCTCACCGCTACCGGCCAGACCCGAACCGGAAACGCCCGGGAACGGAAAACGTCCGGCAACGGGAAACGCCCGCAGGGCCGGGACGGCGCGGAGAAGGCGGGAGCACGGCTCCCGGAAACGGCAGGGGCGGCCCGCCTCAGGCCGCGCTCGCCGCCGGCTGCGCCCCGCCGAAGCCCGGATGCACCACCGCACCGTCCTTCGTCAGCAGCGTCGCCTTCACCAGCTCGTCGTCCCACTTCACCGCCAGGCTCTTCGTCCCCTTGTCGATCAGCGTCTCGAGGAAGGCGTAGAGGTTCTTGGCGTAAAGCTGCGAGGCCGTCGCCGCCAGCCGGCCCGGAACGTTCAGATGGCCGACGATCTTCACCCCGTTCGCCGTTTCCACCACCTCGCCGGGCACCGCGCCCTCGACATTGCCGCCGCGCTCCACCGCAAGGTCGATCAGCACCGAGCCCGGCTTCATCGAGGCCACCATCGCCGCCGAGACCAGCTTCGGCGCCGCGCGACCCGGGATCAGCGCCGTGGTGATCACGATGTCCTGCTTGGCGATGTGGCTCGCCACCAGCGCCGCCTGCTTCTGCTGGTACTCCGCCGACATCGCCTTGGCGTAGCCCGCCGCGGTCTCCGCCTGCTTGAACTCCTCGTCCTCGACCGCGATGAACTTCGCCCCGAGGCTTTCCACCTGCTCCTTCGCCGCAGGCCGCACGTCGGTCGCCGACACCACCGCGCCCAGCCGACGCGCCGTCGCCACCGCCTGGAGACCGGCCACGCCCGCCCCCATCACGAACACCCGCGCCGCCGGAACCGTGCCCGCCGCCGTCATCATCATCGGAAAGGCCCGGCCGAACGCCGCCGCCGCGTCCACCACTGCCCGGTAGCCGGCGAGGTTCGCCTGGCTCGACAGAACGTCCATCACCTGCGCCCGGGTGATCCGCGGCATCAGCTCCATCGCGAACAGGCTCGCCCCGGTCTTCGCCACTTCGGCCAGCTCCGCCTCATGGCCGTACGGGTCCGCAATCGCGACCACCAGGGCTCCGGGCTTCACTCCCGCCAGCGTCGACGCCTCCGGGCGCCGTACCGAAAGGATCACGTCCGCGCCCGACACCGCCGCCGCATTGTCCGCGACGATCCGCGCACCCGCAGCCTCGTAATCCACGTCCAGAATCCCCGAACGAACCCCGGCTCCGGACGCAACAACAACGTCCCCACCAAGCCCGACATACCGCTTCACCGTGTCAGGCGTTCCCCCAACACGAGACTCCCCGGC
>NZ_JALKCH010000022.1:2500-5766 GCF_023016805.1 Ancylobacter crimeensis | reverse complement strand
CCCCTATAAAGCGGCCATCGACGACGGGTTGCCGCCGGTTGGCGGGCGCCTTGGTGTTGCTCTTTCAGGACAGGCGGTCATGTGAATGACCGGCGCGAGCCGGGGAGCGAACGCGTCGGAGCTTGAGGGCGGGAGCCTTTGGGTGGGGGCCTGCGAGGGTCCTTGAGAGATGGCCTTTCGGGGTCGGGACTATGTCCCTTCGGGGATTGGGGTCGAGAGGCCCTGCGCTGTTTGACAGGTAAAGAAGCGAGAAAGAGAAACGTGGGCGGCGGAGTCCTTGCGGACCGGTCCTGAGGGGTAACCCGAGGGGCGGGTTGATGAGACTTCGGTGTCAGACGTTTACTCAAGAGAGGCGCCGATCTCTGTGATGGAGAACGGAGGGTCTCGACCTCGTCAGAGGTTTTTGAGTGCAGCGACATGATAGCCGAGATTGAAATCTCATTGAACGTGAGAGTTTGATCCTGGCTCAGAACGAACGCTGGCGGCAGGCTTAACACATGCAAGTCGAACGCCCCGCAAGGGGAGTGGCAGACGGGTGAGTAACACGTGGGGATCTGCCCAATGGTGCGGAATAGCTCCGGGAAACTGGAATTAATACCGCATAAGCCCTTCGGGGGAAAGATTTATCGCCATTGGATGAACCCGCGTCGGATTAGCTAGTTGGTGAGGTAAAGGCTCACCAAGGCGACGATCCGTAGCTGGTCTGAGAGGATGATCAGCCACACTGGGACTGAGACACGGCCCAGACTCCTACGGGAGGCAGCAGTGGGGAATATTGGACAATGGGCGCAAGCCTGATCCAGCCATGCCGCGTGAGTGATGAAGGCCTTAGGGTTGTAAAGCTCTTTCGCCGACGAAGATAATGACGGTAGTCGGAGAAGAAGCCCCGGCTAACTTCGTGCCAGCAGCCGCGGTAATACGAAGGGGGCTAGCGTTGTTCGGAATCACTGGGCGTAAAGCGCACGTAGGCGGATATTTAAGTCAGGGGTGAAATCCCGGGGCTCAACCTCGGAACTGCCTTTGATACTGGGTATCTCGAGTCCGGAAGAGGTAAGTGGAACTCCGAGTGTAGAGGTGAAATTCGTAGATATTCGGAAGAACACCAGTGGCGAAGGCGGCTTACTGGTCCGGTACTGACGCTGAGGTGCGAAAGCGTGGGGAGCAAACAGGATTAGATACCCTGGTAGTCCACGCCGTAAACGATGGAGGCTAGCCGTTGGCATGCATGCATGTCAGTGGCGCAGCTAACGCATTAAGCCTCCCGCCTGGGGAGTACGGTCGCAAGATTAAAACTCAAAGGAATTGACGGGGGCCCGCACAAGCGGTGGAGCATGTGGTTTAATTCGAAGCAACGCGCAGAACCTTACCAGCCTTTGACATGCCCCGGACGGTTACCAGAGATGGTTTCTTCTCTTCGGAGCCGGGGACACAGGTGCTGCATGGCTGTCGTCAGCTCGTGTCGTGAGATGTTGGGTTAAGTCCCGCAACGAGCGCAACCCTCGCCCTTAGTTGCCATCATTCAGTTGGGCACTCTAGGGGGACTGCCGGTGATAAGCCGAGAGGAAGGTGGGGATGACGTCAAGTCCTCATGGCCCTTACGGGCTGGGCTACACACGTGCTACAATGGCGGTGACAGTGGGATGCGAGCCTGCGAGGGTGAGCAAATCTCCAAAAGCCGTCTCAGTTCGGATTGCACTCTGCAACTCGAGTGCATGAAGTTGGAATCGCTAGTAATCGTGGATCAGCATGCCACGGTGAATACGTTCCCGGGCCTTGTACACACCGCCCGTCACACCATGGGAGTTGGTTTTACCCGAAGGCGTTGCGCTAACCCGCAAGGGAGGCAGGCGACCACGGTAGGGTCAGCGACTGGGGTGAAGTCGTAACAAGGTAGCCGTAGGGGAACCTGCGGCTGGATCACCTCCTTTCTAAGGATGTTCCCTCAAGGTCGATCTCGGTCGGTCTTATCGGAGCTCTTAGGATAAAGCCCACAGTCAGTGGGCACTTTGCGGGACGCCGCCGCCTTCGTTTCTCTTTCTCCATGGACGAGCCCGGGCCGGAGGATCCTGCGATCCGCCAGCATGGCTTGGGGCCTGTAGCTCAGGTGGTTAGAGCGCACCCCTGATAAGGGTGAGGTCGGACGTTCGAGTCGTCCCAGGCCCACCACTCATCGGTGTGACGACGCCTTTTGCCTGCGCGACTGACGGGGCCATAGCTCAGTTGGGAGAGCGCGTGCTTTGCAAGCATGAGGTCGTCGGTTCGATCCCGTCTGGCTCCACCAGTTGCGTCGCATCTGGGTGTCGAGCGCGGGTTTGAAAGCCGCGGGTTTGAAAGCCCTTGTCCATGAACCTGAATTCGAAGCCTGCCGCGGCATGTCCGGGCGGGGTTCGTGTTGTCTGACATTGTGAAGAAGCATTCATTCGGCAGGCCGAAAGGCAGGTCGTGACCGTGGAGCGATCCGCGGGACAGGACCACCGGAAGCGTGACCGCGCCGGGGACCGAATGATGCGAAGCAAGCTGGTCTTATATAGCTTCGATCCGTGGGACGGGTCTCTCAAAACCGTCCCGCTCCTGCTCCCTCCCGCACAGGAGGGCAGAAGTAGGCATCGAAGATGAGAACGATCAAGTGTCTTAAGGGCATTCGGTGGATGCCTTGGCGCTGAGAGGCGATGAAGGACGTGGTACGCTGCGATAAGCCGTGGGGAGGTGCGAACAACCTTTGATCCGCGGATTTCCGAATGGGGAAACCCACCTTCGACGGCTGGAACTCCGGTTCTTTCCGGCATGAGCGATCATGGCGGGAAGGATGGGAATTCCAGTTGTCAGTATGAAGGTATCTGGCCCTGAATCCATAGGGGTTAGAAGCGAACCCGGGGAACTGAAACATCTAAGTACCCGGAGGAAAGGACATCAACAGAGACTCCGTTAGTAGTGGCGAGCGAACGCGGACCAGGCCAGTGGCAAGGGTAAGAGAAGCGGAACCGGTCAGGAAAGCCGGGCCTCAGAGGGTGATAGCCCCGTACGCGTAGAGCGAACCTTTGTCCTTGAGTAAGGCGGGACACGTGAAATCCTGTCTGAACATGGGGGGACCACCCTCCAAGCCTAAGTACTCCTCAGCGACCGATAGCGAACAAGTACCGTGAGGGAAAGGTGAAAAGCACCCCGACGAGGGGAGTGAAACAGTTCCTGAAACCGGATGCCTACAAACAGTGGGAGCCCAAGGCAAATCCTTTGGTGGACGTCCTGGGTGACCGCGTACCTTTTGT
>NZ_JALKCH010000021.1 GCF_023016805.1 Ancylobacter crimeensis | reverse complement strand
AGGGGGAGCCCCGGACCGATGTCAACACGGCTCAAAACAGAAAAATGACGGGCGACGATCCGCAGGGGATAACCTTCGGCCAGAACGAGTAAAAGAAACGACAGATCAATATGTTAGAAGTCGTGGATAGCGGCTGACGACGATATCGACGGTATCATCGCCCCTTTCGCGCCGGGTCCGATGCGGCTTTTGCAGCAGGATCTCCGCTTCGTGAAGAGCGTCCGGGCCGCCCCCCGCCCCCGCCACGCTCACCAGAAGGGCGGACCCCACGGGCCGAAATCGAAGGCCGTGTTCTGGTTCATCATCGCCGTCATCTGCTGTTCGTCGGCAAGCTTCTGTCGGAACACCATCTGCTGATAGGCCTGCAGATTGTCCATGGTGCCGTAATAGAGGCAGCCGCAAACCGTGGGATCGGCATAGAAGAAGGTCGGCTGGCCGTTCTGGTTCTGGGCGAAGAACTGATGAGGCGGAAACGCCTTGAGCGAGGCCACCTTCTCGGGAGTGTCCGCCAGGCGGATGCGGAAACCCGCGGCGACCAGCATGTTCTCGCGGCTCTGATCCGCGGTGGCGCAACCGGCCAGAGCAAGGCCGAGCACCGCCGCGACCACCATCTTCGAGACTTTCAACCCCGCCTCCCCTGAAGTTGCATCGAGGCGAAACGGTAGCAAGGCCGGCGGGGGAGTCGAGGCGCATTTCGCCGCCCTGGAGTCACGGCCCTGCACATGCACGCGGCGTGACCATGGAAATCGCGGGACAGAAGAGGCGGTTCTGAGTCTTGCCCGGATCATCGGTCGCAAGATCGCCCGCGAGCAGTTTGAGCGGCACATCGCGTTTGAGCGGGAGGTGCGCCGGAAACGTTTGACAGGCGAGGAGGTGTAACTCCAGCGCGGACGGCGTAACTCCAGCCTTGCTCGTAAACAAATTATACGTATAATTCTGGCATTCGATGTGAAAGGATGTCCGCCATGGTGAGAGTCGGCTCCCTCGAATTCCAGCGCAAGTTCGGCGAGTTCCAGCATCAGGCCCAGCGCGAGCCGGTGGAGATCACTCGGCATGGGCGCCGCGAGTTCGTGCTGATGTCCGCGGACCATTATGACTGGCTCAGGGCCGCCGCGCAGCGGACCCACCGCACGGCCGATGCGTTCAATGTGGTGATCGACGCGGTGGAGCGCGCGGAGATGGACGCTGAGCATGCCCACCTGAACGACCTGTTGAAGTAGGGTGCTCGGCGTGGCGTTTCCCGAGCCAAAGCCCGGCCTCATCCTCCGCTATGATTATCTCTGGACGCACGAGGCAGCTGCCGGCCGCGATCAAGGCAAGGATCGTCCGACCTGCCTCGTCGCCGCGACCGATTCCCTTGTGCGCCCTCGCTATGTAGTGTTGCTGCCGATCACCCATACGCCGCCGTCCGGCGATACGGTGGGGATCGAGATTCCGGCGAAGGTGAAAGAGGCTATCGGCCTCGACAGCGAGCCGAGTTGGGTGATCGTATCGGAGCACAATATCGACGAACGGCCGAATGGCGGGCTATCGCCGGTTCCTGGCAAGCCGGGTGAGTTCAGCTACGGTTTCATCCCCCCAGGGCTGTTCGCGAAAATCAGGGCCAGATTCCTCGAACTAGCACGAGCGAAGAGGAGTGGTGCAGTCCGCCGCTGACCCTGGAGACACGAAAGGAAGGTCGACGACCCGCGTCGCGCTCTATGTCCGCTATCCCTCCGATCATCAGCGGGAAGCCTCAATCGAAGATCAGCTTCGCCTCTGCCGTGAGCAGGCGAGGCGGGAAAAGTGGAACGTGGTCGCCACCTACAAAGACGCAGGGATTTCTGGTTCGAGCATGATCCTGCGACCTAGCATCCAGATGCTATTGCAGGACGCGCAGCGGGACAATTCGATGTGGTGATGGCCGAGGCGCTGGACCGCATCAGCCGCGACCAGGCGGACATTGCGACGCTGTTCAAGCACCTCAAATTCGCCGGCGTGCCGATCGTCACATTGGCCGAAGGCGAGATCAGCGAATTGCATGTCGGCCTGAAGGGCACAATGAACGCGCTTTTCATCCAGGACCTTGCCGCCAAGACACATCACGGCCTCCATGGTCGTATCGAGGACGGCAAGTCGGGCGGTGCGCTCTGCTACGGCTATAAGGTGGTGAAGAGGCGATGCGCGCTTATGCCGAAGAGACGAACGGGCTCAACCGGGAGCGCCGATCGAATAGCGACGCCTGGAAAGCGGAACTGGTCAAAGTCGAGAAGCAGATCAGGGGCATCATCGAGGCCATCAAGGCTGGAATGTTCCACGAGAGCATGAAGGCCGAAATGGACGCATTGGAGGCCCGGAAAAAGGAGCTTTCAGCGCTACTGGTCGATATCCCCAACGACGTGCCGGACATGCTGGCAAGGGCCGCGGGCATCTATGCGAGCAGGTCGCGCGACTCTGACCCATCCGCTGAACCGGCCAGGGGAAAGGCCTCAGGCAGCGGAAGCTTATCGAGCGGATCGTGCTGAAGCCCGGCAATGAACGCGGCGAGATATTCGCCGGCGCTGTACGGCGAACTGCGCACCATCCTCGAATGGACCGAGCGCCAGGCAATCGCCACGACGCTAGAAAACAAAACCCGCAGCCGAGGCTGCGGGTTTGTCGTATCAGTGGTTGCGGGGACAGGATTTGAACCTGTGACCTTCAGGTTATGAGCCTGACGAGCTACCGGGCTGCTCCACCCCGCGTCAGAGCCGCCAGGACGTTTTAGCGTCCGGCGGTGAGGGGTATCTAGCAATGCTCCTCGCCAATTGAAAGGGGCTGGGGTTAAATTTTGTCACGGGGCCGTCGCATACCGCTGCGTTATTCTGTATAACACACTGATATCCATAACTCTTTTTGAAAGAGACAGCCGTGGATAACCTCTCGCCCGCCTCGCCTCGGGATATCGATCCGCTCACCCGCCAGTTGCTGGAGGTGGCTGCGGAGGCATCCGCCGGTCTTGCGGAGACGGATCCGGTGACCCGCGTGCATGCGCTGCGCAAGACCGCGAAGCGCGCTCGCAGCCTTCTGCGGCTGATCGAAGGGCCGGCGCGGGACGAGGCCGCGACGCTGCGCCGGCAGATCTCGGAGGCGGCGCGGGCGCTGGCCGGCGCACGCGACGGAGTGGCGATGGCGGACGCGCTGGCCGATCTCGCCGGCCATGGCCTGCCCGCGGGGTTCATCCTGCCGCCCTCCCCCGCTCCCGAGGACGGCGCCGGCAGCACGCCTGCCGAGGCCGACGCGGCCGCGGCGCTCGCCGCCCTCATGGAGCATGGTGTCGGCCGGCTCGCCACCGGGCAGGCCGCGCCCGCGCGCGGCGCGCTGATCCGCGGTCTCGCCCGCTTCTACGCGCGGGCGCGACGCGCCGGCCGGGCGGTCGATCCCCATGACGCCGAGGCACTGCACGGCCTGCGCAAGGAGGTCGTCATCCATCGCTACCAGATGGAGATGGCGGCGGAGTGGTGGCCGCGGCTCGGCGGGTTCTGGCTGGGTGAATTGCAGCGGCTGCGCGAGCAGCTCGGGCGGCATCACGATCTTGTGGTGCTTCAGGCTCATCTCGCCGACGATGATCCGGATGAGACGGCGGTCGCGGTGATCGAGGCGGCCTATCGACGGCAGGGCGACCTCGCCCGCAAGGCGCTGCGCCAGCATCGCCGGCTGTTTGCCGAGACGCCGCGTGCCTTCCGCCGCCGTCTCAGGACCTATGCCCGGGCCGAACGCACCTATCAGGCCGATGAGGAGGAGTGAGGCCGCACGCTTGCGTCATATACCAGACGGCATAACGCTTGGCAGGACCTCCCGCCGCGCCTATGCAGGGCGGATGTGCTCGGGAGGCCGCCATGTTCGTCAGACAGATGCATTATCTGGTCGCTCTGGCGCGCGAGAAGCATTTCGGCCGCGCCGCCCTCGCCTGCCATGTCTCCCAGCCCACGCTCTCGGCCGGCATCCGCAAGCTGGAGCAGGAGCTGGGCCTGCCGATCGTGGTGCGCGGCCATCGCTTTCTCGGCTTCACCGCGGAGGGCGAGCGCGTGCTCGGCTGGGCACGGCAGATCGCGGCCGACTATGACAGCCTGCGCCAGGAGCGCGCGGAAACCGGCGGCCCGCTCTCCGGTACGCTGCGGCTTGGCGTCATTCCAGCCACCGTTCCGGCCGGGCCGCCTTTGCTCACCGCCTTCTGCGCGCGACACCCGGATGTGCGGGTGCAGATGCTCTCCATGAGCTCGGCGGCGATCCAGCGCGGGCTCGACGAGCTCGAGCTCGATGCCGGCATCACCTATCTGGAAAACGAGCCGCTCAACCGGGTGAAGCGGTTGGATCTCTATAATGAGCGCTATGTCTTCGTGACCCGCGCCGACGGCCCGCTCGCCAACCGCCGCGCGATACGCTGGCAGGAGGCGACGCGCGAGCCACTATGCCTGCTGACCCCCGACATGCAGAACCGCCGCATCATCGATCAGGTGATGCAGGAAGCCGGACTGAAGACGCCCGCCATGGCGGAGACCAACTCCTTCATGGGGGTGTGGGCGCTCGTGCGCGGCGGGCCGTGGTCCAGCATCGTGCCGCTGGCCTGCTTCCGCGGCCATGGCCGCACCGACGACCTGGTCGGCATCCCGCTGGTGGAACCGGTTCACCACCAGCCGATCGGCCTCGTGGTGGCGGATCGCGATCCGCTCAGCCCGGTCGCGAATGCTCTGCTGCGGCTGGCGCGCACGCTGGATCTGGAGCAGGCCTTCGCGCCGCTGACTTGAACAAGAACATCTGTAAATAACATCGCTTCATTGTTCTCATCTATCAATCAGTTCTCCCTTTCAATTTGAGATCGGCCACCGTCCTCTTCACAGTGAGCCTCAACCGGCCGGGCCAGAATGTGCCCCGGGTGCCGAAAGGCGGGCCGGAGGGAGGGAATTTCCGGCAGCGGAGCGCGCGCGGCGCGACCATTGCCGTGCAGGATTGCTCGCATCCATGAGCCGCCCCGGCCAGCTGCACCTGCAGCGGGAACGCCCCTCCCTGTCCCTTCAACGAGGAGATGCCGAGATGGCCAAAGTTCTGTGCGTGCTCTACGACGATCCGATCGACGGTTACCCGAAGAGCTATGCCCGCGACGATCTGCCGAAGATCGACCACTATCCGGGCGGCCAGACCCTGCCGACCCCGAAGGCGATCGACTTCCAGCCCGGCACCATGCTCGGCTCGGTGTCCGGCGAGCTCGGCCTGCGCAAGTACCTGGAATCCCAAGGCCACACGCTGGTCGTCACCTCTGACAAGGACGGCCCCGACTCGGTGTTCGAGAAGGAACTGGTCGACGCCGACATCGTGATTTCCCAGCCCTTCTGGCCGGCCTATCTGACGCCGGAGCGCTTCGCCAAGGCGAAGAACCTGAAGCTCGCGCTCACCGCCGGCATCGGCTCCGACCACGTCGACCTGCAGTCGGCGATCGACCGCGGCGTCACCGTGGCGGAGGTCACCTATTGCAACTCGATCAGCGTCGCCGAACATGTGGTGATGATGATCCTCGGCCTGGTGCGCAACTATCTCCCGGCCCATGACTGGGCGCGCAAGGGCGGCTGGAACATCGCCGATTGCGTGAAGCACTCCTACGACCTCGAAGCCATGAGCGTCGGCACCGTGGCCGCCGGCCGCATCGGCCTTGCGGTGCTGCGCCGCCTCGCGCCCTTCGACGTGAAGCTGCACTACACCGACCGTCACCGCCTGCCGGAATCGGTGGAGAAGGAGCTGAACCTCACCTGGCACGACACGCCGCAGGACATGTATCCGCATTGCGACGTGGTGACGCTCAACTGTCCGCTGCATCCGGAAACGGAGCACATGGTGAATGACGAGACGCTGAAGCTGTTCAAGCGCGGCGCCTATATCGTCAACACCGCGCGCGGCAAGCTCTGCGACCGCGACGCCATCGCCCGCGCGCTGGAAGGCGGCCAGCTCGCCGGCTATGCAGGCGACGTGTGGTTCCCGCAGCCGGCCCCGGCCGACCACCCCTGGCGCACCATGGCGTGGAACGGCATGACCCCGCACATGTCCGGCACCTCGCTCACCGCCCAGACCCGCTATGCGGCCGGCACGCGCGAAATCCTCGAATGCTTCTTCGAGGGCCGTCCGATCCGCGACGAATATCTGATCGTGCAGGGCGGCAATCTCGCAGGCGTCGGCGCGCATTCCTACTCGAAGGGCAATGCCACCGGCGGTTCGGAAGAAGCTGCGAAGTTCAAGAAGGCGGGCTGATCGCCTCGCGT
Source organism: Ancylobacter crimeensis (assembly GCF_023016805.1). GTDB lineage: Bacteria > Pseudomonadota > Alphaproteobacteria > Rhizobiales > Xanthobacteraceae > Ancylobacter > Ancylobacter crimeensis. The sequence continues at coordinate 2,418 of NZ_JALKCH010000021.1, read as the reverse complement.
CCCGTCCGCGCCGTGGAAACACCGCGCGGACGGGAATGCCTTACCGCTTCAGGTCAAGCACCGTCCCCGACCGGGCAGCCTCATGCCTTTCCGAGCACCCGACAGGGTGCAACCTCTCGACCGACCTTCACCGCACCGCATGTTCCGGCCAATAGATTCGGACCCGCAGGTCCCCGGCCGGGCTGTTTCTCCTGCCCGTGCCTCGCGCGCTGGTCATGCCCGTGCACCGGCGAGGGGCGAGGTTCGCGGTTTCTTCGGGCTCCCACGGGAGCCCGTCTTTTTATGTGCCGGCAAAGAATCGGTTGGCGGGGCGCGGCAATCCAAGATTTTCCCGCAGCATTCGCCCGGCATATTCTGTGCGGAACAGGCCGCGACGCTGCAATTCGGGCACAAGGTGAAGGGTTACGTCGTCGATCCCCTGCGGAAGGTAGGGGAACATCACATTGAACCCGTCGCATCCTTCTGTGCACAGCCACTCTTCCATCTCGTCCGCCACGCTTTGCGCGGTTCCGACCAGCGACAGCCCGGCATAACCACCAAGCCGCTGCGCCAGCTGGCGCACCGTGAGATTCTCGCGCCGCGCCAGCCCCACAACCCGCTCGCGTGCGCTGCGGCTGTCATTGGTTTCCGGCACCTCGGGCAGCGGGCCGTCGGGATCGAAGCGCGCGGCGTCCAGCCCGAGCGCAATGGAGAGCGAGGCGAGCGCGCTGTCGTAATGCACCAGCCCGTCCAGCCGCGCGCGCTTCTCCCGCGCCTCCTCGCGCGTATCGCCGAGCACGATGAAGGCCCCGGGCAGGATCTTGATATGCTCGCGCGCCCGTCCCGCCCGCTCGGCCCGGGCCTTCACATCCGCATAGAGCGCCTGCCCGGCCCTCAGATTGGGCGAGGCTGTGAACACCACCTCGGCGGTTTCCGCCGCAAGCTGCCGCCCGGCATCCGAGGAGCCCGCCTGCACGATCACCGGCCAGCCCTGGATCGGGCGCGCAATATTCAGCGGGCCGCGAGCGGAAAAGTACCGCCCTTTATGGTCGAGCACATGCATCTTCTCAGGATTGAAGAAGATCCCGCTCTGCGTGTCGCGCAGCAGAGCGTCATCGGCAAAGCTGTCCCATAATCCGGTGACGACATCATGGAATTCGCGTGCACGCACATAGCGTTCGTCATGGTCCATATGCTCGATGAGCCCGAAATTGCGGGCGGCATCGGGATTGGAGGTGGTGACGATGTTCCACGCCGCCCGCCCGCCGCTGATGTGATCCAGCGAGGCGAAGCGGCGCGCGACGTGATAGGGCTCGTCAAAGGTGGTCGAGGCGGTGGCGACGAGGCCGATATGGCTGGTCACCATGGCCAGCGCGGCGAGCAGTGTGAACGGCTCGAAGGACGCGATCGTGTGGCTGCGCCTGAGCGCTTCGACGGGCATGTTCAGCACGGCGAGATGATCGGCCATGAAGAACGCATCGAACTTCGCCGCCTCGAGCTGCCGGGCAAATCGCACCAGATGATCGAGATTGAAATTGGTGTCCGGCCAGGAACCGGGATAGCGCCAGGCGCCGGTGTGCAGGGTCGTGGGGCGCATGAATGCGCCGAGATGAAGCTGTTTCTGCGGCATGACGGCCTTTCGGGCACGAGCTCGCGCCTCCGGCATCCGGGAACGGCGCGAGCGGGACGGATCTTCCCGATTCAGCATCCGGCAAATGACCGGGTCAATGTCCCCCGTAGCGCGCAGGTTCGTCCGACATACGGCCGACGCAGCGTTCCAGAGATTGATTCGAACAACCGGTCGAGAATGATTCGATGAATCGCCGTCGTCGGTGCCTGTGCTTCAGACGGCGTTTCAGTCCGGCGCCTCGCTTCGGTCGTCTGGTCCGTAGTCACGCACCACCTGCGCCACCCGCAGCCGATAATCACGGAACATGCCGCCCCTTCCGACCGCCTGCGCCCGGCGATGATCGAGCTGGTGCCGCCATTTTGCCAGCGCCTCTTCGTCCCGCCAAAACTGAAGCGACAGCAGCTTGCCGTCCTCATAGACGCTTTCGAAGCGCTCGACCGAGAGAAAGCCGTCGATCGCCTCGACCTCTCGGCGCAGGCCCGCGGCCATGCGCAAATAATCATCCCGCTGTCCCTCGGCGGGCCAGACCTCGAATATGACGGCCAGCATGCGACGCCCCGTTCTCCCTCGATCGCGGCGCTGCCTTCCCCGCGCGACACCACGACCCGTTTCATCGGGAAGCGAGAGTGCCGGCAGATGGGTGGCGTGTCGAGCTACGGATCAGGCAGATAGGCGACGTTGCTCAGGCGCGTCGCGACCGCTCGTTTCACGTATCGCGAGAAGATCGCCCGCGATCGGCGATCTGCGTGGGCTGTCGATCTTTTGCCGACGGACGATAAGACCTGCCTTGCGGGTAGCCGGGATCTTTT
>NZ_JALKCH010000020.1 GCF_023016805.1 Ancylobacter crimeensis | reverse complement strand
GGAGAGCGCAACGGCCTGGGCCGGTTCCCGCGAGGCTGCAACGCCAATTGTGGCAACGGCACAGGCAGGTGTGCTGGATGCAGCGTTGACCGCTGCCAAGCAGGACGGAATCAGCCTTGTCGTCGTCGATGCGCCGCCACACGCGGCTCCGGCCGCTAGCCAGATTGCACGCCGGGCCGATCTTGTCTTGATCCCTGTCCGGCCAAGTGCCTTCGACTTGGCCGCAGTGCCGGCCGCCTTTGAAATCATCCAAGCCGCCAAAGTGAAGGGTGCCTTCGTCCTGTCCGCCTGCCCCTTCCGTGCACCAGAGATCGAGGAAACCCGCATCGCGCTCAAGGACTACGGCTTGCCGATCCTTCCCGGCGAGATCACTGACCGCCGCGCCTTCGCTCGGGCGGTCACAACCGGCCGCGCCGTGACAGAGTTTGAAGCGGACGGAAAGGCTGCCGATGAAATCCGCGCCTTGTGGGACTGGATCAAAAATACGCTAGAACGTGAATAGCTAAATACGTATCAACGTTAGTGAGGAAGTACTCATGACAAAGAAGACGACTGGCCTCGCGGCCTTCACGAGGCCCAAAGCGGCAACCATTCCTCTGGACGATCCCGCCTCGGTGCCAATTCCGGTTGAGGTGGTGCAAGCGTCCGTGCAGCTTCCGCGCCGGAAGAGAGGCGGGGGCGAGACCGTCGCCTTGACTGTCAAAGTGCGCCGGACCGACTGGCAAAGGTTGCGCCAGCTTGCCGATGCCGAAGGCACCACGATTCAGGCAATGGCAGAAGCGGGATTTTCGGCGGTTCTTGCACAGTATGGGCTTCCGCCGCTTGATCCTCACTCACGTTAGCACGCTAATACGTTGGAACGCATATAGCTAAAAACGTGGATACGTATTTAGGGTTTTCGGATGCCGAACCTGCCGCATGACGATCAGGAACCTTTGCCGCCAGAGGTGCAAACCGCGCTCGATGCCCGGGAGGAAGGGGAGAGGAATATCCCCGATCTGGCCCCGCATCCGAAGCTTGCCGAGCTGCGCGCAGCCTTCGACGCCCTGCCGGACGTGCGGCAGCTGAGAGAGTTGTTGCACGCGGCCATGAACGACACATCCGACCCCGTGCCGGTGACGATCACCGTGAAGCCAAGGCTCTTGCAGCTGTTGGCGCATGTCGAAAGGCTGGATGCGGCGGCCACAGGCCGCGCACCCGAGCCGGTCAGCGCCGAGTTGTCGCGTCGCGTCTATAACGAACTCGACCTTATGCTGGACGGCCTGTCCGCCGTGCACCCTACCGTTCACCCTTATTATGCAAAGGTATGGAACGATCTGTGCGCCGCAAAGGGCGCGCCCGAGCTGGCGATCCCCAAGGAAGCCCCTGAGACGGGCAAGGACTGGGTCTTCTGATGCTGCGGGCGGCCAGACTACCCTTTGCCGCCTTCATCGTGTTCCTTGGCCTTCTGTGGGCCGCTGTCGGGCCTGCCGTAGGGCAGGGGACCGGCGATCCCGTGCTGGAACGCCTCACCCCGGCGCAGCAGCAGCAGTTCATGACCGATGCCCGCACCCTGGCCGACAACTTTGTGGCTGCCGTCGAGAACGAGCGCCAATTCAGCACGGGCCAGATCGACCAGGCCGCCTGGCAGCCGGAGAACCGCCGCCTCGGGCAAGCCGCAGAAACCATCCTTGCCCGCTGGCGCGCCCTTGGCGCGGAGCGCCAGATACATTTCATCGCCACCAATCTTGCCCGCGACCGGGTTGCCGAGATTAACCGCCGCTATGGCTATAGCGGCCAAGACCCGACCTTTTGGGACAATGTGCAGGCGTTTGTGCACCTGGACCTGCCGGGGATGCTGTCGGACCTCTGGTCCGCGATCCCTGTCGTGTTCCTTACCCTGCTGGTGATCGTCTTCGTGCTGGTGAACACCTATGCCCTGATCGGGCACTGGCTCGGGCCGGCCAAGCTCCGGCCCTCGGAGACCTGGGCGGTCCGCCTGCGGCGCGCCAGCCTACAAATCCTCGGCCTGACCCTGCTGCTGCGCCTGCCGGTCCTGTGGGAGTGGGTGGCCGACATGCCGGCCGCGCCCGCCCTGTGGCTGCGCTTCCTGCATTTCCAGTTCCTGACCTTCCCCGGCATCGTTTCGTTGTTCGGGGCGGCGCTCGTGGCTTTTCCGCTGTGGGGCCTGCTCAAGTTCATCGGCTGGGTTTTCCTGTTTGGGGGTCTGCGACCCCATGGCCGTCAAGACCAAGCCCCAGGGGGCGGAAAACGGGGGCCGTGTAGTCGCTGCGCTCCGGCCCGCCCCATCCCCCCGTTTTCCGGTCCTGACCGCCGATCCCCCGCTCATTGCCGCGTGGCTAGTCGGGTTGCATGCGCAACCCCCAAGCCAAAGGAAAAAGTGAAATGAAAGCAGATGTTTATGAGAAAGTGACGAGCGCCATTGTGGCAGGGCTGGAACAGGGCGTGCGCCCTTGGTTCAAGCCGTGGAGCTGGCCGTGCATCATCACAAGATGGGCGAAGGCCGTGGCCTCTGGTTTCGATTGCGGGATGGGCGCGTGTTCAACGATCGCGGCCACGTCACCGATCCCGACCCCGAGCTATATGACTGCCAGAGCTTGCCGCACTGATCGCGCCGGAAGGTGCCAGTATCGTCATGTTCCCCTTGTGCCGTTTGCACCCCCTTCGGGCAGTGTCATGCCCCCTTCCATGCGCGGGCGCTTCCAGCGTCAACAGGAAGCCTCGGCTCCCCCTGAAGGTCTCCCCCAATTTTCCTGTCTGACGCCGCGCCGCGCGCCTGGCTCTCCGTGGGCACGCCCGATTGGGGCGATGCAAACCAAGGAGAAACATCATGACAAGACACATCGAAACCTTCGACGCCATCTGGAACGGCATCCGGCTTGCCATCACCTGGGAGCCGCACTGGCTTTCTACCGGCGACAGTCTCGGATGGGACACCGCTCATCTTGAGATCGAAGCCGTCAGCCCCGATCGTGCCATGCTGCCGATCACCGAAACGGGTTTCCGCTCGCACTTCACCACGGCCGAGGTTATCGAAAGCTACGGCGGGCCGGTGGCCTTCGTGCGCGCCTGGCTCGACGAAGAAGCCGCCGCCCCTGCCTGGAAACAGCACGTGGCGTCCGCGCGCCAGCTCACCCTCTTTTAGAGGGTGAGGGCCGTTCTCATGCCGTCAGGATTTGTTCCGCCGCGACGTCCATCTCGGCGAGCAAGTCCTGACGGACTTTTTGTGATTTCGCGGCATGGGCGCGTTTGGCGAGGGCGGCGAGCCGCTTGTGCCCCGCATCCTTGGGATTATAGCGAGGTATGCTCAGGTGTTTAAAAATGTTGCTCACCTGAATCTGGATTGTATGGCTCTCGACGTATTCCTTCACAAGAGTGGAATTAAGAATGCCACACACGAAATACGCAGTATCTTCCGAGTCAAAGTCGGCAAAGTATACTTTGTGATCAGGCACATAAGGACGCGCCCCGATGAGAGGAACGGTGGAACTAGTGAACACCGCAGCTTCAAAGGTGGTTGATAGTTCTGCCCAAACAACCTTAAACGGAGAGAATGTATACGATCCTGTGTTGTACACAGCAAAATATGGCGCGCCCTTCTGGCGAAGCCTGTAGGTCGATCTACGCTCAAGAAGTGATTTATAGTGATCTAGAAATTTCTTTGTCTGCTTGAGTTTGAATACGCTCGCCTCTGCCGCTTTGTATTCAGCGCCAGTGATGCCATTATTGGGCACCATGATATAGAGCTGATCCTTCACATGCACGTCGCATGCGGAGAAGTCACTGGCTCCCTTCAGAAGCGGATAGAGTAAATCCGGCTCGATCCAAAAGCGTCGCGCTGGTCCGATATCAGTTTTCCCAGCCTCTGGACGCGTTTCGACCTGGACCAGGCCGGTCGCAGCGTTCTGATCGACGATGCGGACCATGTACACGCCATTGAGGTCGGCTGTCACACCCTTCCGGCCGCTTACCCAATCGCTCTGTCCCTGCAAGCTTGCCATGTCCGCAAACCTGCCAGGCGGTAGAATTGCCCACGGAGAATTTCCACCGTTGACAGGGTTCGCCTCCCATGCGTGTTGCTGGACCCGTGCCAGAACCGCAGTTTTTGTCAGCCCCTCCGGGATCGCCGCGGACTCCCCGGCATTCTTCTCCCAAATGGCGTATGGCACTGGGAAGCTCGTCCTTATCGTTTGATCGACTTTGCGCAAGCGCATGATCGCCGTTTTGTTGGCGACCTTGGGGAAGGGCTTGAGCTTCTTCAGATCGTCGATGCGTTCCGGGACCAGATTGTAGTTTTCATTGATGCGGAAGCTTCGGAATCCCTGCGACGAAGGAGACTGGAAGTGTGTTTGCGTGATTACGAATGTTAAAACGCCGCCAGGCTTTAGCCACTTGTCTGCTACGGTGTATGTAATCATACCGGAGATATCGAGCTCATTTCCCCCGTGGTAGGGGGTCTCCGAGAAGATGGTGTATTGCTCGCACGTTGGCTTAATCCGCTGCCGATAGAGTTCGGGCAGGTTGGACCATCGGACCCACGGCGGATTGCCGATCACGAGATCAAACTGCCCGGCAACGGCTGACCAGAAGAAATTACGCACGATGCGGAACCAGATTCCGTTCCACGCCTTGCGGTGAAGTTCTAGAACCTGGCCATAGGTCGATCCGAGAGCGTCGCGCCACCCCTCCGCCTCTTTCGCCGATATGATCCCAGCTCCGACAAGAAGCTGTTCTACGTCAGGGTATTCCTGTTCATCGTGAACAGCGTCAGCCATGATCGAAAAGGCGTCGTCGAGCCGGCGTCGATCAAACGCGAGGGCCGCCGGTAGCAGGATGTTGAGATCGGCCTGGGCGCTACCAATCCCGTATTCGACAAACTCCTGTCCAGCGGTCGGCGAGTGCGCCGGCGAATAAACGGCGTCTGCTAACAAGACCGGCAGCTCGACTTCGATGCCAGCGAGCGCGACCAAGTCGGCAATGGCGATCAGGAAATTGGTACGCGCCGCCTGAACAGCGAGGGGGTTGAGGTCAAATCCCCACACCTCATCCAGCACGCGGGTCAACGTGTCGGCGGGCGACAGGCCGGCTTGGTCTGCGAGTTCTCTTTTCCGCCGGATAACCTCAAGCAAGAAGGAACCTGAGCCGCAGGTCGGGTCGAGTGCCCGCACTGCGCTCCAATCAGCAACTTCAGCCCGATCGCAAGCAACATCCGCCAGCCAGTCCGGCGTGTAGAACTCTCCGAGAGCCTTCCGGAGGGTTTCTGGCACCAACGCCTGATAGAAGGACTTCAGCACATCGTGTGAGCGCGCCGCGCTGAGGTCGTCCATGCGGTAAAGGGCGAGCTGCGTTAACAGCGGCCGGATAGCTGAGCAGGTCGCGGCCCGATCGGCCGCAGGGATGCTCCGATCTACGTACCACGAGAACACTGCTTCTTCGACGAAACCCACGATCCGAGCGGCTTCAAAGAACGCACCCCTCTCCACTTCCTTATCTAGGAGGTCCAAGAGTTGGTCGTCATCAAGCCCAAGCAGATGCTCACAGAAATCAGGGTAGGCCGTGAGGTTGTACTGCGCCACGATCTCCGCAGCGAGAAGCTTCATGACGAAGGCGTTGTAAGTGTGGATCGCGAACAAGGCGGCCGCAACCGTATCACTTACGGGGAGCTTAGGAGAGAAGGGAATATGCCGGCGAATCTCTGCGGCCTGCGCGGCTGAAAGATCGGCGACCTGACCAAACAAAGTCCGCCATTCCTCGAACAGGAGCTTTATTTTGTTGTTGCCGAGCGCTGTAAGCTGCCGCTCAAGTTGGCGCACTAGGCTTGCCATCATGGCATGGCCAATTTCGGCCTCGTGGCCGAAGTCCTCGACCAGATTGATCGCGGTGACAGCGCGGCGCTTTGAATCAAAGCAAGCCTGCGCAACCAGATCAACGGAAGCCTCGTTGAACGGCAGAAGATTGCGGTGAGTAATCGCACCTGCCTTCATGAAGGCAAAGCAGACATGATCGCCGTCTATGGCGATACCAATATAATCCTCTTCCGGTATCCCTTCGGATTTAGAGCGAGCTTTTATATATTTGAAAAGACGATCATGAACGGCCTCAACAAAGGAGGCGCTTTTCGTGCTTCCCTTGAAGAATCCTGGCCCCTTAAATTCTATGATGACTTGGTTGTACGAGGCATCGTTGCGGCCTCTCTCCGCATGAAACGTGATGCCCAAGTCGTTTTCGATGTGCTTCAGCCAGCCTTTCCGAAGCTCTTCTTCGTTGACCCAGGCAGGCCGGTCTTTCTTGAGATTCGCATACAGCGTGGTCATTGCTGGCGATTTCTGATCCGGCAAGCTCACTTCTTTCCCCCTCCCCTCTGACCCAGAAGCGGCAGAGGTAACTGAAGCTCGTCACGGGCTGACCGCTCAAGCAATTCACAGATCGCATGGCGCGCAATCCAAGCCTTCGACACCTTCGACCGCGCAGCCAGGGCTTCGAGCGCTAGATGCTCGTCGTCCGAGAGGTTCACCGTTATACGGTTCTTGGATGTCATGGCGGCCCTGATGCATGGTGCAGCACCGTGCTGCAAGGTGCATGATGCCCGTTTCGGCTGGTGGGATCAAGGCTCTCGAAAACGAACGTTTTTGCGAGGCTGAGGGCAAGGCCGCACACGGGGCCGGCTGGGCCGGCGTGTATCTCTCAAAACTATCTCTTGAAACGAATCTCTCAATTCCCCCATAGTGAGACGAGTTTTAAGAGGTTTGCATGCTTGTCGGCTATGCCCGCGTCTCGACGCAGGACCAGAACCCCGCCTTGCAGCTCGACGCCCTGACGGCGGCGGGCTGCGAAAAGGTATTCACCGAGAAGGCATCCGGCGCGCAGCGCGACCGGCCCGAGCTGGCCGCCGCGCTGTCCTACATGCGATCTGGGGATAGCCTGGTTGTCTGGAAGCTCGACCGTCTGGCGCGGTCTCTGCCCCAGCTCATCGAGACGGTTGCTGCCCTTGAGGATCAGGGCATCGGATTCCGGTCGATGACGGAAGCGATCGACACCACAACCGCCGGCGGCAAGCTGATCTTTCACATTTTCGGGGCGCTGGCTGAGTTCGAGCGATCCGTGATCCGCGAGCGCACCCGCGCCGGCCTCAAGGCCGCGCGTGATCGCGGCCGCAAAGGCGGCCGCCCCCCTGCCCTCTCCGCTGCCGACCTGGCGGCGGCCAAGGCGCTGCTCCGCGATCCGGCAATCACCGTAGACGAGGTGGCAAACCGGCTAAAGGTTTCGCCGGCTACGCTCTACCGGCATTTGCCGGGCGGGCGCGGCGGTATCGGGGCGCAGGGGGAAGCAAATGCTCAAGAAGATCATTTCGATTAAGAACGTCGGCCGGTTCCGCAACTCGGCCACATCGCCCAATCCGCAGCTTGGCAAGCACACCTTCATTGCGGGTGCGAACGGCTACGGAAAAACGACGCTCTGCGCCGTCCTGCGCTCCCTGCAAACCGGCGATCCCGCCCATGTTCTCGGCCGCAAGACCCTTGGCGCGACCGACGCGCCGGCGATCGAGCTGCTGCTGGACAGCGGGCAAGCCCGCTTCGACGGCACGGCATGGAACGCGACCAAGCCCGCAATCGCCATCTTCGACGGCGTGTTTGTCGCGGAGAACGTCCACTCCGGCGAAGTCGTGGACATCGAGCACAAGCGCAATCTCTATCGCGTCATCGTGGGCGACGCCGGCGTGAAGCTCGCGGCGCAGGATGCCGACCTGGCCGCCGAGAGCCGCGCCAAGACCGGCGAGATCAGCACGGCGGGCAAGGCGGTTCAGCCGCATGTGCCGGCTGTCATGAAGCTGGACGCTTTCATTGTCCTGCCGGAGACGGCCGACATTGCCGCGCAGATCGAGGCGCAGGCGCGCAGCGTGGACGCGCTGCGGCAGGCCGGGGCGCTGCGCGCCCGCCTGGCCCTCTCGGAATTTGCCATTCCGGCCTTGCCGGCGGATTTCATCGGCCTGCTGGCCCGCACTATCGACGACATCGCGCAGGACGCGGAGCAAAGGCTGTCAGCGCACCTGGCCGCGCATGGCATGACGGCCAGCGGCGGCAACTGGATCGCGGGCGGCCTCAGCCATGCCGACGATACCTGTCCTTTCTGCGGGCAGGATACCCTGGCGGCGTCGCCACATCGAGCTATCAGCTCGTTATCAACGACACGGCCGTTGATCTTGGCGACAGCAAGACGCCGGGCGATCGGCCGAGCTTCAAGAACACCCTCAGCGCCGGCGACCGCACCACGCTCGCCCTCGCGTTTTTCCTCGCGCATCTGGAACGCGATCCGGCAGCAGCCGGAAAGCTGGTCGTGTTCGACGATCCCTTTAACAGTCAGGACGCTTTCCGCCGCCGGCAGACCGTGCACGAAATCATGAAGGTGGCCGGGAAGTGCACCCAGGTGATCGTGCTTTCGCACGATGCCACCTTCCTCAAGCAGGTTTGGGACAAGTCGCCTGCCGCCGAGCGGGTCGCGCTGACGATTGCCGATCATCGCGCCCAAGGCTCGAAGATCATGCCAGTGGACTTGGAACACGCCTGCCGGGGCCGAACGGCCACCGACATCGACGACCTGCAAACCTATCTCACGACCGGCGCGGGCGGCCTGCTCGACATTATCCGCAAGATGCGCGTCGTCCTCGAAACCCATTGCCGGACGACCTATCCGGGCAGCTTCCTTGCCAACGATTGGCTGGGAGACATGGTGCGAAAGACACGCGAGGGGGGCGCGGTTCATCCCGCGCAGGCGCTTTATGACGAGCTGGACCAGATCAACGGCTATACGAGCCAGTATCACCACGGGGAGAACATGGCCGACGCCACGCCGGATCAGATCGACCCGACAGAGCTAACGGGCTTCGCAAGGCGCACCCTGCGCATCGTCAACGCCCTTCAAGCCTGATCCGTGGCTTTCGGTCGGCGCATGACGCGAGAGCGCCATGCTCAATCACGGCCGACCGCGTTTGGCGAACCACGTCTCGCAGAATTTGATGAAATGCCGCTCCGGGTTCTTCGGGGCGATCTCGTTGTCACCCAGCCACATACGCCATTCCCCTTCGAGGTAGTGCACGTCCCAGCCTGGCGCGACGTTCCGGGCATCCCCGTAAATGTCAGGATCGAGCGCACCCTTCCATGCCTCGGCCACAGGCGCTGCGGCTTTCATCGTGCCGCGATTGGTGAATGTCACCATGTCTTTCTTGGGATCGAACTCAACGCGGTAGTCCGGCAGGTGATCGCTCGCCGCGAGGTTCTTTATCATCTGCCGGAACAGCTTCTCAGGGCTTTGAGAGCCGGATTTCTTCAGCAGAATCTCTAGAGAGGCTTTCCATGCGGTTTGCTGGCCGCAATGCTTGCGGGCCAGCTCATAGACGCGCCGCTCCAAAGGCTTACGCAACCGGAAATAGTCACGATGCAGCGTCAGCACGTCATTGCTCTTGATGGCGTTGAAAACCCAATCCGACAGCTTGATCTCGCAATGGATCAGGCGGCCGTCGAGCCCGTGCTTGCGTCGAATGGATGAAGCGTCGATCAGCCCGAAGCCATCGACCTGTTCTTCATCGCCGGTGACAATGTTCGTGCGGATGCGCGTGCCTTCAAGGCGGTCGAGAGCTTCGACAAGCGCCTTATAGTCCTTCCCCGCCGTGCCGCGATTGGCGAAGATCAGTAATTCGCGGCTGCTGATCCGCACCCGCTGCGAAACCTTCTCCCCTGCCTTCAGCTTCGCCATGATCTGCGAAATGCAGTAGATCAGAATATCCTTATCATAGATTGTGGCGAGACCCTTCACGCTGGGCGTGATTTCCAACCACTGCCCGTTGTGCTCGTAACGACGAACAGAAGTCTCCGGCTTCTTCGACAGGGAATAAAACGGATGCTCCATCTGCGGCATCACGTCTTTCAGCACCGCATCAGCCACGTCGCAGATGAACAAGTCATACTGCGGATGACGCTCCGGCAGGAGCGCATCATGGACAACAGGCAGATTCGGGGTTTCGGATACCATGCCCCATGTTCGGGGTTTCAGATACCGAAGTCAAGCAGTTCGGGGTTTCAGATACCATCTGCCATAATTCGGGGTTTCACATACCCCGGTAGGCAGGAACCGGCAGTTCGGGGTATTAGATACCGCAGGACGGATTCGGGGTTTTGAAGACCAAGATTCGGGGTATTAGATACCAAGATTCGGGGTTTCAGATACCAAATCTGCAAAAGGACCGCCGATTCAGTCCTTTGAATCAATCGGTTGAGGGGTTTCCAGAAACGCTTAACACTGAATCTAACACCAATTTAACACCCTCTTCCGTCAGCCATCCTGTGGATAACTTCCTCAAGGGCACTACCAACCATCAACGGTAGCGCCAGCGGCAAGGCGCAAAGGCTTGGCAATGAATGAAGAGCAAGCCGGGAGGGCAGCGCCTAAGCCCCGATGAAGCGAGAACGGCTGACGATCGCAGCTCTAGCCCCTTCATCACTCCAAAGCAGGCGGTCTACCCGCCCCTGCCCTATCTTAACGCACTGACGGCGAACCAGCTCTCCTTTGCCGTAAGCTGGTATCGGCTTCCACCAGTCTGGCCCCGGCTCGATCCGACAATCCGCGACCTCGACATGCACCCATCCTGCTTTGTCGATCTTCACTACCTGGCCGGTGACAACCCGCTGGCCAATCCGCACAGGAGGCTTTCGGGATTTCCGGCCAGCCGCTGTGCGCCGCTGTGGCTTCCACACTGGCTCCTGCCAGCGGATGACATCGGCCTCGATGAACGATTTATCGCAAGAAACCCATTCCCACACGCGGCACCACCTCTTTTCAGTCTAGCACGGTGGGCCGGTTCCTGGCGAAAATCTTGACGTGAACACGTCTGAACGTGTATAGCTTAACACGTCAATACGTATTGAAGCATAGAAGGATCGACGTATGAACGTCATTGCGTTTTTGAGCCAGAAAGGAGGCAGCGGCAAAACAACGCTTTCTGTTCATACTGCCGTCGCCGCCGAAGCCTCGGGCGAGCGGGTTTGCATTATCGATGCCGACCCGCAGGAGAGCGCAACGGCCTGGGCCGGTTCCCGCGAGGCTGCAACGCCAATTGTGGCAACGGCACAGGCAGGTGTGCTGG
>NZ_JALKCH010000001.1 GCF_023016805.1 Ancylobacter crimeensis | reverse complement strand
CCGGCGGCGGCATAACCGAGGCCGAAACCCACTTAGCGACAACGCCAAAACTGTTCAGATCAACCGAGCCAGCTCTCTGCATCATGGTCTGCGCCACCGGATGAGACATCCACGGCAGGAGGAGGCCGGGGGAGTTCTCATGAATCATGCGGGTGCCGCGCATGTGCACCGCATGTTCGAAGTGAGCGCGGGCCTCAAGGTCGTCCCACTTGTCGAGGTTAGGCGGGTGAGCTTGAAGGTCGAACCCTCCTCCAGCGTCCGGTAGGTGCGCATCTGCTGGAGGGCACGGGCCGTCATGTCGTCCGTGAGGCCCATCGCACGAAGCCGCTGGGTCGAGACGCGAACCTCTCCGTTGGCCGCACGGGAGAACCAGTGCAGGATGGCCGAGGTGGACCAGCGGTGCAGGAAGGTGTTCAGCGCGTTCAGTCCCGAGATTTCCATGGTGACGCGCTTGGCGACCCCGAGGACCTTCTCCACGCGCTGCATGAAGGGGCTGGTCTCGAAGGCGTGGCCCCACTCGGCTTCCGTGGAGAGGCGCCAGTCCCCGGCCGTCCTGAGGCGCTCGGCACCCCGGCCGAAGCAGGCTTCAATCTCCTGCGCCAGCCCGTCCTTCAGCTTCCCGGTCTTGGTGTCGCGGATGAGCACGCGAAGGTTCGGAAAGCCCGCCAGAGCCGCCTTGGTGCCGGCCGTGAAGATGGCACCGATTTCCGGGGCCTGCGCAAAGCCGAGCTGGCCGCCAACACGGGCCATACCGTATTCCCGGAAGAGCCGCAGAACCTGCGCCCACCACGTGCTCTGGTCGTAAAGCGGGACACCGGCCGTGCTCTTGTGGAGGTACTCAATGTCCCGCTGGCCCGCCTTCACCGCCGTTTGGGGCACCCCCATATCATCGCCCACGGCGGCAATCTTCTGGAGGTAGTGCTCCAGCTTGCCCGGCCCCGCGAGGCCGTCGATGAGGAGGATGCGCTCCCCGTCAACGACCTTCTCCACCACGGCCTGTGCAAGGGCGACCTGCCCGGACATGGCGCGGTTGTAGGAGGCCATGAGCTTGCCGACATCCTGCTCAAGAAAGAGGTCTCCGAAGGTGGTCACGGTGCCGTCCGGCAGATGCACCCTGAGTCCCTCGTCGAGCAGAACGCGATGCTTGGCGCGGGAGACCACGCCCTTGTCAATCGGCTTGGTCATCTGTGCGATGACGGCCTCGGCGTCCTCCGGGTCTAGGTCAGGGATGTCCTTGAGGAGCATCTTGAGGCCCTCAAGGTCGCCCGAGAAGAGCGACTGAGAGGCCCGGAAGGTGTCCATGTCGCGCGACACGCTGCGGATGTTCTTCACGATGCCTCGGGAGATGCCTTTGAGAGCCTTCTCGTCCAGCTCCGGCTGCATCTGGCGCATCGCTGCGGCAAAGACACCGGAGACCCCATCGTGGCCGAGGCGGCGTAGGGCCGCGTCCAGTTTGTTGTGGTCGTACACGCGGGGGAGATAGTTCGAGGCCGGGGCGATATCAGGCCCGAAACCGGGGACCGGACGCCGCTGGCCGGGCAGTCCGATGGCGGCGCCGGGGTCGTTCACCATCTTATGGTAATCGTCGAACCATTTCCCCACATCCTCGGCCGCCTTCACCACCTCGGGGTCAAAGCTGCGGGTGGGGTCCCGGTTGACACGGGCACGGCCCACTTCCTTCTGGAAATCCCCACGCACCTGCTCGCGCTGCCATGCGTTCAGATGGCGGGCATCAGGAGGCGGCGCGGCAGGAGCTTCTGAAGCTTCAGAAGGAGTACCTGATCGAGCTCGGCGATGCCGCGATCGCCGTCCGGCAGGACGACGGCACGATCAAGCTGAACCAGCTCTTGAACACGACGCTTGTCGGAGCCGCCTCCGGTGGGCTTTGGGGAAGCCTTATCGGCCTCATCTTCCTCAACCCGCTGCTTGGCGCCGCGTTCGGGGCGGCCGCGGGCGCCCTTGCCGGCAAGTTCACAGACGTCGGCATCAATGACGATTTCATCAAGGAGGCCAGTTCCGCACTTGGTCCCAACCAGGCGGCACTCTGTGTTCTTTTTCGCAAGGTGACGGCGGACAAGGTCGTGGCCGAGATGGCGAAATTCGGCGGCACGCTCCTGCGCACGAACCTGTCCCACGAACAGGAAGAAAAGCTGCAGGCCGCCCTCAAGCACGTTTGAACGACCGGCGAGAAACATCCACCATCCGTGGACATGCTCGATCTCCGCATCATTGCGGAGGCTGACATCCTTGGCCTTCGGCGGCCGGCAGCGGTGCGTCGCGTCGCCAGGGCACCGTTAGTTGTGCCTCGGCGTGGCCGTGAGAGACGCACTCATGGCGGTATCGTCCGGCACGAATGGGCGTGCCGGATCGTTGATCACTCCTGCCCGGACAATCCCGTCGCAGGGTCCACCATGGCACCGGGATTCATCACATCGAGCGGGTCGAACAGACCCTTGAGGCCGCGCAGCACGCGATAGCGGTTGGGGTCGGCATAATGCTGCAGCAGACGGCGCTTCAGCCGGCCGACACCGTGCTCGGCGCTGAAGCTGCCGCCCATGCCGGCCGCGATGTCGTAGAGCTGCGGGGCGAGTTCGCGACCGATCCGGTCGGTGAAGCGCAGGCGATCATCGCCCTTCGGCACCAGCAGGTTGTAGTGCAGGTTGCCGTCGCCGATATGGCCGTAGACCGACAGCTCCAGCGTCGGATCATAGGCCGCGACGGCCGCCCCGCCGACCTTGAGGAATTCGACAGTCCGGCCGATCGGCACGGAAATGTCGTGCTTCACCGATCCCCCGTGATGCTTCTCGCCCTCCGGGATCGTCTCGCGCAGCCGCCACATGTCGGCGCGCTGGGCGTCCGACTGGGCGATCATCACGTCTTCGGCCCAACCCGCCTCGAACACGTCGCCCATGACGCCTTCCATCACCTCGACGACCGGGATCCGGCTGGAGGAGCAGGCGAGCTCGACCAGCACCACGCCGCCGCTGCCGCTCTTCAGCGGTCCGTCGGGGGGCGCGACCAGCGCCAGCGAGCGCGGGGTGATGAGTTCGAAGGAAGAGACGAGGTCGCCGGTCTCCCGCCGCACGAGGGCAAGCATTTCCGGCAGCGGCACGTCTTCGGCCAGGCATACCCAGGCCGTGGCGTGGTGGGTTGGCTTGGGGATCATCTTCAGCACCGCGCCGGTGACGATGCCGAGCGTGCCTTCGGCGCCGACGAAGTTCTGCTTGATGTCGTAGCCGGTGTTGTTCTTGCGCAGCCGCTTCATGTCGTTGACGAGCGAGCCGTCCGGCAACACGACCTCCAGCCCCAGGATAAGGTCGCGCGTCATGCCGTAGCGCAGCACCGAAAGGCCGCCGGCATTCGTGCCGATGATGCCGCCGATCCGGCAGGAACCTTCCGAGCCGAGCGAGATGGGCAGCATCAGGCCCGCCGCATCCGCTGCATCCTGCGCGTGTTGCAGGATCACGCCGGAATCGACCGAGAGCGCCGCATCCAGCGGATCGACCGAGCGCACCTTGTTCAGCCGCTCGAGGCTCAGCACCATCTGCCGGCCGCTGGTGTCCGGGGTCGCGCCGGCGCAATAGCTGGTGTTCCCGGCCTGCGGCACGATGCCGACGCCATATCGGCTGGCGAGGCGCATGATGGCCTGTACCTGCTCCGTGCTGGACGGCCGCAGGATGGCGGCGGCGCGGCCGCGGACCAGATCGCGCTGGTCGACGAGATAGCCCTCCATGCGTTCCGCATCGAGCAGTACACCGGCCTCGCCGAGGCTGCCACGCAGTTCAGAGATCATCCCGTCCATCGAACCCACCCGTGTTGCGCGCCCTCTGTTGGACCGGAATCGGCAACGCGACAAGGGCAGAAACGAGGGCAGCCGAACTCAGCGCTTCTCCTCCGGCGGCCGGGCGGACCAGAAGCCGGCCAGCAGCGAACCGGAGAGGTTGTGCCAAACCGAGAACAGCGCGCCGGGCAATGCCGCGAGCGGCGAGAAGAACTGGCGCCCCAGCGTCGCGGCAAGACCGGAGTTCTGCATGCCGACCTCCAGCGCCAGCGTGCGGCACACCGATTCGTCGAAACCGAGCAGCCGTCCGCCCCAATAGCCGCCCAGGAGGCCGATGCCGTTGTGCAGCAACACCCCGAGCATCACCAGCGGACCGACGGTCGCGATCTTGTCCTGCGAGGCGGCGACCACCGCGGCGATGATGGCGAGGATCGCCGCCATGGAGACCAGCGGCAAGGCAGGCTCGAGCCGGCGCACCAGCCCGTGCAGGAGGTGATTGACCGTCAGCCCCAGCGCCACCGGGATCGCGACGATCTGCACGATGCTCCACAACAGACCGCCGACATCGACCGCGATATCCGCGGAAACATACATCCGCGTCAGCAGCGGGGTGGCGACGATGCCGACCACCGTTGACAGCGCGCTGATCGTTACAGAGAGGGCGACATCGCCGCCGGAGAGAAACACCATCACGGTGGACGACGTGCCGGAGGCAACGCTGCCGACAAGGATCATGCCGGCCGCGAGTTCCGGCGGCATGTGCAGCAGAGTCGCGATCGCCCAGGCGGCGAACGGCATGATGAGATAGTGCAGGCCGAGCCCGGCAATCACCGGCGCAGGACGGGAAAGGACGAGCCTGAAATCGTCGAGCCGCAGCGTCACGCCCATGGCGAACATGATGAGGGCAAGCAGCCAGGTGGTCCATGGCGCGATCGGCAGGAACAGATGGGGCGCGAGATAGGCACAGACGGAGACCAGCGCGGCCCAGAACGGAAAAAGACGTGTAAGCATGGAAGATATCGCGGCTCGACGGGAACGATCTTCCGGGGCGATAGCCCTTCCACGCTTGATCAGCAAGTTTCCGCAACGTCAGTATCGATCGGCTTTTCAAGCGGCCGGGCCATCATTTCTCTCTGAAACGGCGCCCGATCCATGAATGTCCGATATCGGTTCATTCGATCTGTTGCCGCTAATCGCAGGCCTGCATTCGTCCTAATCTGTGGCCCACTTCAGACGGCAGGAGATTGAGCGATGCAGACACGCACACTCGGCAAAAGCGAGGGCCGCAGCGGCCTCGAGGTTTCAGCCATCGGCTTTGGCTGCATGGGGCTCGATCACGGCTATGCCGGCACCAGCACGGTCAGCCGGCAGGACGGCATCGCGCTGATCCGCGCCGCCGTGGAGCGCGGCGTCACGTTGTTCGACACCGCCGAGGTCTACGGACCTTTCACCAATGAGGAAATTGTCGGCGAAGCGCTGCGGCCCGTGCGCGAACGGGTGGTGATCGCCACGAAGTTCGGCTTCGGCTTCGTCGACGGCAAGCAGGCTGGTCTCAACAGCCGGCCGGAGCATATCCGCCAGGTCGCGGATGCTTCGCTGAAGCGGCTCGGCATCGAGGTGATCGACCTATACTACCAGCACCGCGTCGATCCCGAGGTGCCGATCGAGGAGGTCGCCGGCGCGGTGAAGGATCTGATCGCGGCGGGCAAGGTCCGCCATTTCGGCATGTCGGAGCCGGGCCTGCAGACCCTCCGGCGCGCCCATGCGGTCCAGCCGGTCACCACGCTGCAGAACGAATATTCGCTCTGGACCCGGGGGCCGGAGACCAGCGGCCTGCTCGACACCTGCGCCGAACTCGGCATCGGCCTTGTCTGCTACAGCCCGCTCGGGCGCGGCTTCCTGACCGGGGCGATGAATCGGGACACCGCCTTTGCCGATGGCGATTTCCGCAAGGGCCTGCCGCGCTTCACGCCGGAGGCGATGGAGAAGAATCAGGCACTGGTCGACCTGCTGCGCCGCATTGCCGACGCCAAGGGCGCGACCCCGGCGCAGATCGCGCTCGCCTGGCTGCTGGCGCAGAAGCCGTGGATCGTGCCCATCCCCGGTACGACCAAGCTGCACCGGCTCGAGGAAAATCTCGGGGCGGCGGATATCGTGCTCGACGAAAACGACCTCGCCGAAATCCGGCAGGCACTGGCCGCCATCGACATCGAGGGCGAGCGCTATCCTGCGGAACTGATGGCATCGACTGGCCGCTGACGCGGCGACGTCCGGCCCTCCGCCACGGTGCAGAGCCGGACCGCAAAGCTGAGGAACATCATGACGGACAATATCGCAGGCAAGGTCATCGTCATCACCGGCGCATCGAGCGGGCTCGGCGCCGCCACGGCGCGCCGTCTGCATAAGGAAGGCGCGAAGGTCGTGCTCGGGGCGCGGCGTCTTGACCGGCTCGAGGCCCTTTCAAAGGAACTCGACCTGCCGGACGGCGCCGTGATCGAGACGGACGTGACCGATGCGCTGCAGGTGCAGCGTCTCGTGGATGGCGCGGTCGCGCTGCATGGCCGCATCGACGTGATGCTGAACAACGCCGGCCTGATGCCGCATTCCCCGCTGGAGCGGGGCCGGATCGCGGACTGGGATCGCATGATCGACGTGAATCTCAAGGGCGTGCTCTACGGCATCGCCGCCGCCCTGCCCCATATGACGCGCCGGAAGAGCGGACACATCATCAACGTGTCCTCCGTCGCCGGCCACAAGGTGCGCCCCGGCAGTGCGGTCTATGCCGCGACCAAGGCGGCGGTCCGCATGCTTTCCGAAGGGTTGCGGCAGGAGGTGAAGCCCTACAACATCCGCACCACCATCATCTCGCCCGGCGCGGTGGAGTCGGAGCTGCCGCAAAGCATCACCGAGGCGGATGTTGCCGAAGGTGTCGCGGCCTTCTACGAGGCGGTCGCGATCCCGGCCGACCGCTTCGCCCGCATCGTCGCCTTTGCCATTGCTCAACCCGAGGATGTGGACGTGAACGAGATCCTGTTCCGTCCCACCGCGCAGGAGCTCTGAGGCCGGCGGAATACCGCAGAAAAAACGGCGGGCGCGTTGTTCCACGCCCGCCACAGCCTTGTGTGCCGCGGAGCCCTTCCTCGTTTCACGGAACCGATAAAGGGCTCTAACGTATTGACTGTTCGCATTTTCTTCATACGAACCGGTATCCGCCTCGCTCGAAAATGCTCCAGCGGCACGGTTCAGGCCGGCACGGCGTAGCGCTGTGCCATTTCCTCCAGCGGAATGACCTTGATCCGCGCCCCATGTCCGGCGGCGCCGAAGCGCTCCAGCCGCTCCGCGCACAGATCCTCCATCCGCTTCATACCGGGCTTCAGCATGCCGCGAATGTCGAAAGAGGACGGGTTGGCCTTGAGATATTCGCGGGCCGAGCCGGTCAGCGCCATGCGCAGATCGGTGTCGATGTTGATCTTGCGCACGCCCATCTTGATGCTGCGCTCGACCTCCTCCAACGGGACGCCGAAGGTTTTCGGCATGTGCCCGCCATTGGCGTTGATGAGTTCCTGCAGGTCTTCCGGAACGGTGGAGGCGCCGTGCATAACGAGATGTGTGTGCGGCAGGCGGCGGTGGATCTCGGCGATCACATCCATCGCCAGAAGATCGCCGGCCGGCTTGCGGGAGAACTTGTAGGCGCCGTGGGAGGTGCCGATCGCCACCGCCAGCGCATCAACGCCGGTGGCCGCGACGAAGTCGGACGCCTGCTGCGGATCGGTGAGAAGCTGGCTGTGGTCGAGCGTGCCGACCGCACCATGGCCGTCCTCCTGCTCGCCGCCGCCGGTCTCCAGCGAGCCGAGCACACCGAGTTCGCCCTCCACCGACACGCCCCGGGCGTGGGCGAGGCGGACCGTCTCGGCGGTGACATCGACATTATAGTCATAGCTCGCCGGCGTCTTGCCGTCGGCCATCAGCGACCCGTCCATCATCACGCTGGTGAAGCCGTAGTCGATGGCGCTCTTGCACACGGCAGGGCTGGAACCGTGATCCTGATGCACGCAGAGCGGCACCTTGGGGAAGCGCTCCGCAGCGGCGCGGAACATCGCGCTCAGCAGGGTGTCGTCGGCATATTTGCGCGCGCTCTGGCTCGCCTGCACGATGACCGGGCTGTCGGTACGGTCGGCGGCACGCATGACGGCGAGCAGCGTCTCGAGATTGGTGACGTTGAAGGCCGGCAGGCCGTAACCATGCTCACCGGCATGGTCGAGAATCTGGCGCAGGGATGTGAGTGCCATGGTTCCGTTCTGTTTCGTTATGGCGCCGCGCATCTGCCGGGCCGGTGCGAGGTTGCCGGACGCCGAGCACGTGCGTCAACTCGTCATTTTGCCGTTGGCGCAGATATTTCAATGGGGTAGCGCAACCTTGCTGTGAAGTCCGTACCCGCTCGCCTGTGAAGACGGACCGCCCCGACGGGGGCTTTCCGGCTATCGTCGGGGCGATACGTACAGATTCGGGGAGGTGCCCATGCGCGGTCTCGATTTCAGCTCTTGGCAGAGCCTGCTCGCGACCCTGATCGGGCTTGCCCTGTTCACCCTCATCAGCATCGGCATCCGTCTCGCGATGATGCTCACCATCCAGCAGCGGCGCGAGCGGATGAACCGGCAGATCAACGAGCGTCTGCGCATCCTCATCGCCGCCTACAAGACGCTGGGCGGCTCGTTCACCGGCAACCTCACGGTTGACCCCACCCATCTGCGAGACCTTCGGCTGCGGCCACAGGTAGCTGAAGACACGGCGGCAGGCCAGGACCTCGTTCCCGCCCTTTCCGAAGGTTCGGAGCGCAGCCGCCGCATCCGCGATGCCGTGGAGGCGGCGCTCTCCGACATCATCCTGCTCGGCACGGAGGAGCAGGTGCGCCTCGCCGACACGGCGGTGCGCGACCTGATCGCCGGAAGGCGCGCCAGCACCCACGATCTCGTGGTCTCGCTCCGCGCCTTCATCCGCGAGGCCCTCGATATCGGCCCCATTCCCGCCGATCTCGAACTGCCTCCGCAGGGCCCGAGCCGCCCTTCGGGCGCCGGCGGCAAGGGGGGCGGCGAGAAGGCGGGCAGCGAGAAGGAAGGCGGCCGATCCGGCGGCGGAGGTGGTGGCGGGGGTGGCGCGATGGGCATGGGCGCCGGAGCCGGAATGGGGGCAGGGCTCGGTGGAAGCCTCGGTGGAGGGCACGTCAAGGACACCGATGATGACGCCGCATCCGGGCATCATGCCTGACCTGCAAGCGAGCGCCACCTGTCGACCTTTCCCCAGGCCATTATCGCGGGTGGCAGGGGGTGAAGCGTCTCTTGCATATCCCCTCCCACGCGTTCCCCTGATGTGAGAACCGCCATGTCGCCTTTTCGCCCCCCTCTCCTGCTCAGCCTGTGCGGCGGCTATGTCGATGCTGCCGGCTATCTTGCTCTGCACGGGCTGTTCACCACCCATGTGACGGGCAACTTCGTGACGTTCGGCGCTTCGATGACCCACGGCGTTTCCGGCGGTCTGGCGAAGCTGATGGCGCTGCCGGTGTTCTGCGTCATGGTCATCGGCACGCAAGTGCTCGGCGATGTGCTCGAACGACGCGCCTTGCCCGCTTTCCGCATCCTGGTCAGCATCAAGGTCGTGCTTCTCGCACTCGGCGCCGCGCTTGCCATCCATTACGGCCCCTTCGTCGACGGCGATGCCCTGCCGGCGCTGGTGACCGGCATGGTTCTAGTGGCCGCCATGGCAATGCAGAACGCAACGCACCGCCGTCATCTCGCCAGCGAACCGCCTTCCACCGTGATGACGATGACGACCACGCAGATCATGCTGGACGTCGCCACCCTCATTCAGCACCGCACCGGGCCGAAGCGGGAGGCGGCCGACCGGCGCATCCGGCGCATGTCACCCTCGCTCATCGCCTTCGCGCTCGGTTGCCTGCTCGCAGCGGGCCTGTTCCTCGCGCTCGGCATGTGGCTCTTCGTGCTGCCGCCCTGCCTCGCTTTGCTTGCGATGCAGGGCGAGCCCGCGCCTCTCGATGCCTAGGCTCAGACGGCGACCTTCTCTCGCGCGTCCGGGTGCCGGGCGAAGCCGATCGTGCCGACCAGCACGAGGGCTCCGGCGAGGATGAGCGGCGCCGGCAGTCCGACATGCAGCACCAGCAGGGCGCCCAGCAACGCGCCCAGGAAGATCGCCAGCACCGCGCCCAACCGTCGCGGCCAGTTCGGGTTGCGCCCGCCGGCAGCGGAGGAGTCCGCCGCCATGCCGGTCAGGGTCAGCGTCAGCACGGTGGTGGTCAGGTCCGGCACCTTGAGCAGCCGCACCGTGGCGTTTCTGAGTCCCATCGCCACCGCCGTCAGGGCGATGATGGCGTAGAGCATGGGCTCGGGTGTCAGTGTCGCGCTGTCGAAACCCGTCGCGCAGGCCGCCGCGCTCCACAGAAGAAGGGTCTCCGCCACGGCCGCCACCTGCAGCCAGCGCCCGAGCGTGCGGCCCTTGTGCAGCGAACCGATGCGGCCGCCCAGCAGCGCACCGGCCATGAAGGCGGCGATCGCCACGATGAAGGCCATGGCATGGAAGCCCGGCATGCCCGCGACCGCAAAGCCGAGGAACACGACATTGCCGGTCATGTTTGCGGTGAACACCTTGCCGAGACCGAGCACGCTGGTGGCGTCGACGAGGCCGGTGGTGACCGACAGAAGCAGAAGCAGAAGCGGCAGCGCTGCCGGTCGCGGAAGGCTCATGCTCATCGTCGCGTCCTCGTATGGCCCGCACGCCACCATGCAGGCCGGATGCCGGATGCGCCACTCATCGGCAATGCGTCCGATCAGAAATGGCTGAAGCTGGCGCGGGCGAAGGTCAAGGATGCGCCCCCGGCGTCCTTCACAACGAGGCCCGCCCCCTCCCCGGTCCTGCCGATCACCGTCACCGGAATGCCGGCCGCGGTCGCATAGACGCCGAGCGAGCTCAGCTTATCGTCGGCCACTGTGGCGAGGATCTCGTAATCGTCGCCACCGGTGAGCGCGACCTCCAGCAGCGCCGGCTCGGCCGCAATGGCGGCACGGGCCGCAGGCGAGAGCGGCACGCGCGCGGCGTCGATGTCCCCGGATACGCCGGAGACCGCCAGAAGCTTGGCAAGATCGCCGACCAACCCGTCCGACACATCCATCGCCCCCCCGGCCGCGGCGCGCAGCCCGCCGGCAAGGCCGAGCCGCGGACGCGGGTGCAGATAGCGGTCGGCAAGATGGGCGCGCTGTGCCGGGTCGAGCGCGGCAAAGCCGGGCCGCTTCGGCTCCAGCCGCAAGGCAAGGCCGAGCGCGGCATCGCCGATGGTGCCGGTCACCACGATCGCCTGTCCCGGCCGGGCGCCGGAGCGCGTCACCATCTCGCCTCTCGGCAGCGTGCCGAGCGCGGTGATCGAGACCACCAGCGGCCCGGTGGTACGCACGGTGTCGCCGCCCAGCAGGGGTACGCCATGGGCCGCGGTATCCGCTCCGAGCCCGCGGGCAAAAGCGGCCATCGCCTCGAAAGGCATGTCCTTCGGGATCGCGATGGCCAGAAGAACGGCGAGCGGGGTGGCGCCCTTGGCAGCGAGATCGGACAGATTCACCCGTAGCGCCTTGCGGGCGATGGAGTCCGGTGGGTCCTCGGGAAAGAAATGCACGCCGGCGACAAGCGCATCCTTGGTGAGGACCAGATCCTCGCCCGGCGGAGGGGCGATGCAGGCGGCATCGTCGATGAGGCCGAGCGCGCCGGGATGGCGGGCGATGGGGCGAAACAGCTCCGCGATCAGATGGTCCTCGCCTGTGGGAGCGGCGGGTCGTCTGTCCGTCATCGGCCGCTCACTCTCACGCCTGTTTCGCCGGCAGGCCTTCAGCCGGCGAACTCTCCCGCCCGCATCTCGCGGGCCAGACCATCCAACACCGCATTCACCATTCCGGTTTCCTCGCGGTCGAGGAAGGCGGCGGCGACGTTCACATATTCCGCAACGACCACGCGGGCCGGCACGTCGGGGCGGGCGGAAAGCTCATAGGCCCCGGCGCGCAGCACGGCGCGCAGCACGGTCTCGACCCGCTTCAGCGGCCAGCCATGGACGAGAGCCGCGTCGAGCACGGGGTCGATGTTGCGCTGCTCGCGCAGCACGCCGCTTACGATGTCGCGGAACAGCGTCAAATCGGCCGGCGCGATCTCCTCGCCTTCGATCTCACGGCCGATCCAGTAGCTCTCGAACTGGGCGAGGATGTCCGGCAGTGGGGTCGCGGCGACATCCATCTGGTAGAGCGCCTGGACGGCGTTGAGCCGCGCCGCGCTCTTGCGCACCGGCTTGTGGTTCACGGGTTTGGAACTTGCAGGCTTGGGCTCGGTCGCCATGTCTCAGGCCTCGCCACGCTGGAGGCGCAGCAGCGTGAGGGCCGCGTCGGCCGCTCCGCCACCCTTGTCGCCGTCGGACACGCGGGCGCGCACCCACGCCTGCTCGTCGGTCTCGACGGTGAGGATGCCGTTGCCGAACGGCAGCTTGCGCGCCACGGCAAGGTCCATCAGCGCCCGGGAGGATTCCCCGGCCACGACTTCGAAATGATAGGTCTCGCCACGCACCACGCAGCCGAGCGCGACCGCCGCATCGAAGGGCGTGCCCGCGGCCGCGGCGCTGTCGAGCAGCATCGCGATGGCGATCGGGATTTCGAGCGCGCCCGGCACCGAGACGACCTCATAGGTCGCGCCGGCCCGCGTCACCGCCGCGGTTGCGCCGGCAAGCAGTTCATCGGCAATGTCGTCATAGAAGCGCGCCTCGACGATCAGCACGCGCGCGCCGTCGAGCGGCGGGAGCGGGGTATCGGAGGCACGCGGCGGGCGGGGGCTCGCCATGGAGGAACACCTCGTTCGGAATGGATCGGAGCGAGGACGTAACGCCCTCAGCGGAACTCCGCAAGCCGCGCCGCGTAGCGGGCCATCATGTCGACTTCGATATTGACAGCGTCGCCCGCCTTCACGCCACCCCATGTCGTCATGGCGAGGGTGTGCGGAATGAGCAGGCAGGAGAAGCGGTTGCCCTCCACCTCGTTCACCGTCAGCGAGGTGCCGTCGAGGGCGATAGAGCCCTTGATGGCGATGAAGGGCGCGAGCGTCGCGGGTGCCTCGAACAGGAAGCGCGTGGTCTCGCCGAGGTCGATGCGCTCGACGATGGTGGCGATGCCGTCGGCATGGCCCTGCACGATATGCCCGCCCAGTTCGTCGCCGATCTTGAGGGCGCGTTCGAGATTGACGCGCCGTCCCACGGTCCAGTCGCGCACCGTGGTGATGGCGAGTGTTTCCGGAGCGGCCTCGACATCGAAGCTGTCGGCGCCGGTGGCCACCACAGTGAGGCACACGCCGGAGCAGGCGATGGAAGCGCCAAGCTCGATGGTGGCGGGATCGTAGCGGGTCCCGATCGTCAGCCGCCGAACATCGTTGCGCGGGTTGATCGTGCGGATGTCCCCGATGTCGGAAATGATGCCGGTAAACATGGCTCAGCGCCTCATGATGCCGAGGCGGTCGGGCCCGAGCATGCGTGTGTCGGTGATGGAAAGGGTTTGGGCGAGGATGTCGGAAGACACGCCCTCCCAGGCGTCGACGGCATCCGGCCCGAGCGTGCCCGGCCCCTGGAAGATCGCCGCCTCGTCGACGAGATCCGCGCGAATGAAGCTGGCGGCAATGCGTGGCCCGGCCTCGACCATCAGCCGCGTGATGCCACGCATGGCGAGGAGCCGCGCCGCCTCGGGCAGGTCGAGCGCGCCGCTCGCGTCTTCCGACACCCGCATCACCTCGACGCCGCGCTCCCGCAGCGCGATCTCCGCATCCGCGGAAGCGTCGATGCCGGCGATGACCCAGACGGGCGCGATGTCCAGCGTGCGCACCAGCGCCGCGCTATGCGGCAAGCGGAGCGTGCGGTCCAGCACGACACGAACCGGCGAGCGGTCCAGCATGCCCGGCAGCCGGCAGGTGAGCTGGGGGTCGTCGGCCAGCACGGTGCCGATGCCGGTCAGCACCGCATCGGCCTGCGCGCGCATCAGATGCACCTGCGCCTGCGCCGCCTCCCCGGTGATACGAACCGGGCGGCGGCCGGCGAGCCCGGCCTTGGAGTCGGTGGACACCGCCATCTTGAGCAGGATGTGCGGGCGGCCCTGGCGCACCCGCATGATATGGCCGGCATGGTCGATACGCGCATCGGCAGCGCCTGGACCAACGGTCACCTCGATGCCGCTCGCCTCCAGCAGCGCGAAACCGCGGCCCGCCACGCGCGGATCGGGATCCTCGATCGCGGCGACGACGCGGGCGATGCCGGCGGCGCGGATCGCATCGGTGCAGGGCGGGGTACGGCCATGGTGGGAGCAGGGCTCCAGCGTGACATAGAGCGTCGCGCCGCGCGCACCCTCTCCCGCCTGCTGGATCGCCTGAGGCTCGGCATGGGGGCGCCCGCCCATGGCGGTGCAGCCGCGGCCAAGAACCACCGGGCCGTCCGGCTCCTGTCGCACCACGAGCGCGCCGACGGACGGGTTCGGCCAGGCACGGCCGAGATTGCGGCGCCCGATGGCCAGTGCCGAGCCCATGAGGGCGACGTCGACCGACGCCGCCTGGGCCGGATCGTCCTGACGCCCGGCACGAAAAGGCGGCCGCGCCAGCACGGTCATTCCTCCGCCTCGTCGGCGGCGCGCGGTTCCGCCGCATCGTCGTCGATCACGCCCGCCGCCTGCAGCTCCTCGCGGGTCCGGCGGCGGCGGCCCGTGCCCTCGCCCGGCCGGGTTTCCAGCTCGCCGAGCACGGCATTGAAATCCTTTGCCTCGCGAAAATTACGGTAGACCGAGGCGAAACGGACATAGGCGACGTCGTCGAGCTGCTTGAGGCTTTCCATGACGAGCTCGCCGATGGTCTCGGAGGTGATCTCGTTCTCGCCCATGCTTTCCAGCCGGCGGACGAGGCCGGAGACCAGCCGCTCGATCCGTTCCGGGTCGACCGGGCGCTTGCGCAGCGCGACGCCGATGGAGCGGGCGAGCTTGTCGCGGTCGAAGGGCACGCGGCGCCCCGACCTCTTGGCCACCATCAGCTCGCGGAGCTGCACGCGCTCGAAGGTGGTGAAGCGGCCGCCGCAATCCGGGCAGATGCGGCGGCGCCTGATCGCGGCGCTGTCCTCGGTGGGACGGGAATCCTTGACCTGCGTGTCGAGGCTCCCGCAATAGGGACAGCGCATGACCTGACCTCAGCTATAGATCGGGAAGCGGTCGAGCAGGCTCTTCACCTTGCCCCGCACGGCCTCCTCCACAAGGCTGTCTTCCTCGACGCCCTTCTGCGAGAGGACATTCAGCACCTCGGCGATCATGTCGCCGATCTGCTGGAACTCCTTGACGCCGAAGCCGCGGGTGGTGCCCGCCGGGGTGCCGAGGCGCACGCCGGAGGTGACCATCGGCTTTTCCGGGTCGAAGGGAATGCCGTTCTTGTTGCAGGTGATGTGGGCGCGGCCGAGCGCGATCTCCGACACCTTGCCGGTAAGCTTCTTCGGGCGAAGATCGACCAGCATCAAATGGGTGTCGGTGCCACCGGAGACGATGTCGAAGCCGTGGCTCTTCAGATTTTCCGCAAGCGCCTTCGCGTTTTCGACGACGTTCTTCGCGTAGACCTTGAAGGACGGCTGCAGCGCCTCGCCGAACGCCACCGCCTTGGCGGCGATGACGTGCATCAGCGGGCCGCCCTGAATGCCGGGGAAGATCGCCGAGTTGAACTTCTTGGCGAGGTCCTCGTCATTGGTCAGGATCATGCCGCCGCGCGGACCGCGCAGGGTCTTGTGGGTGGTGGTAGTCACCACATGGGCGTGAGGCACCGGATTGGGATGCACCCCGCCCGCCACCAGGCCGGCAAAATGGGCCATGTCGACCATCAGATAGGCGCCGACGGAATCGGCGATCTCGCGCATCTTCGCGAAGTCGATGTGCCGCGGATAAGCCGAGCCGCCGGCCACGATGACCTTCGGCTTGTTCTGCGCGGCGAGGTCGGCGACCTCGTTGTAGTCGATGCGCTGGTCGTCCTTGCGCACCATGTAGGGAACCGGCTTGAACCACTTGCCCGACAGGCTCACCGGGGCGCCGTGGGTCAGGTGACCGCCCGCGGCGAGGTTGAGGCCGAGGAAGGTGTCGCCGGGCTGCATCAGTGCGAAGAACACCGCGGTGTTGGCCTGCGCACCCGAATGGGGCTGCACATTGGCGAAGCCGGCGCCGAACAGCTTCTTGGCGCGGTCGATGGCGAGCTGCTCGGCAACGTCGACGAACTGGCACCCGCCATAATAGCGGCGGCCGGGATAGCCTTCGGCATATTTGTTCGTCAGCACCGAACCCTGCGCCTCGAGCACGGCGCGGGAGACGATGTTCTCGGAGGCGATCAGCTCGATCTCATCGCGCTGGCGGCCGAGTTCGGCGGCGATGGCGCCCGCGAGCTCCGGGTCGGTCTGCGCGAGAGGAGCGGAAAAGAACTGGTCAAGCGCCGGGCTTTCGGCGCGCGCTTCGGACGACATTGGCCGGTCTCCATGACCTTGAGCGGCATTGCAGGATGATGCGCTGGGCCGCGACACTCAAGCGGAGCGCTTAGCACAGCACCTGTCCGCTTTCAAAGCAGGCGCGCACAGAACCGGATTGCGCGAAATCGACATGGGCGGGGACGGGAAAGCCGGGGCGCACCTTTGCCGCGGCTGCGCGCGCCGGCGAATCGGCAGGCGGCGGACGGGTGACGCCGGCGCCCTCCTCGCCTAACACTTGGCCGGCCGGCGGATGCGCCGGATTCGTTTCCCGCCGCCAGCGCCGAGCCTCACCGATGAAGATGGTCTATTCGCCCCGGCATCACGGCCATTCGGGCCATGTCGAACTCTATAACGGCCAGATCCTGCCAGCCTTCGAGAAGCCCGAGCGCGCCGAGATGATCCGCGCGGCGGTCGAGGCGCGCGGCTTCGGCCCCACCATCGGGCCGAGCGCGCACGGGCTCGATCCGGTCGCACGGGTGCACAGTCCGGCCTATGTGCGCTTCCTGTCGACGCTCACGGAGCTGTGGATCGCCGACGGCCGGCCGTTCCCGATCCTGCCGAGCTTCTGGCGCGCGCCGGGAATGCGCCGGCTGGAGCCGGAGACGGTGGACGGCAAGCTCGGTCATTATTCGTTCGACGCCGGCTGCTGCTTCGTGCCCGGTACGTGGGACGCGATCCAGTCCTCGGTCGATGTAGCGCTCACCGGCGCGGACCTGATCCGGGCGGGCGAGGCTTCCGCCTATGCGCTGTGCCGCCCGCCCGGCCACCACGCCCATGACGAGACGATGGGCGGCTATTGCTACATCAACAATGCGGCCGTGGCGGCGCAGGCGCTGCTCGATTCCGGCGCGGCGCGGGTTGCCATCCTCGATGTCGACTACCACCACGGCAACGGCACGCAGGCGATCTTCTATGATCGCGCCGACGTTCTGGTGTGCAACATCCACGCCGATCCGAAGCAGGAATTCCCCTATTTCCTCGGCCACGCGGACGAGACGGGCAGCGGGGCGGGCGAAGGCTTCAACGCCAATTACCCCCTGCCCTGGGGCACTGGTTTCGCGGCGTGGTCGGCGGCGCTCGACGATGCCTGCCGGCGCATCGAGGCTTATGGGCCGGACGTGCTGCTGGTCTCGCTCGGCGTCGACACCTTCAAGGACGACCCGATCTCGCAATTCCGGCTCGACAGTCCGGACTATTTCGCCATCGGCTCACGGATCGCGAAGCTCGGCAGGCCGACGCTGTTCGTCCAGGAGGGCGGCTATGCGGTGGAGGCGATCGGCGTGAACGTCGCCAACACGCTGGAGGGCTTCCTCCAGGGGTGAGAGGCGGCGCACGCCCGGTGCGGCTCTTGCCCGTCTCCTGCCGCCGTCATCGCCGCCGCGTCATCTGGCCGAAGCCCAACTCAGAGCCGGTGCGTGCGGGCCTTTCCGCAATGCCTGCACGCACCCGGCGCGAAGGAAGCGCACCCGGTCGCCGACGATCCCGGATCGGCCCTTTGCCGTCCGGGATGACGAACCGAGACAAATGGCCCTCATGCCCGGCGAAGGCCGGGCACCCACATCTCTCCCACGCCCCGCCCGGTCGAAGGCGTGGATGGCCGGGACACGCCTGGCCGTGACGATTCGTGGAAGGGCAACGCCGTTGAGCAGCGCAACATCGCCTTCCCCGCTCAGAGCCGGTACAGCACCTGATCGGTCCAGAACCGCTCCAGCCGGTTCAGCGCCTTGTTGAGCACGCTAAAATCCTGCGCGCCGATACCGCCGATCTGCTCGATGGTTGCGATGTGCTTGGCATAGACGCTCTCGACGATGTCGCGCACCTCCCGCCCGCGCTCGGTGAGCTGGATACGGACGGCGCGGCGGTCGATGCGGGAGCGCTGGTGATCGAGATAGCCGAGCTCGACCAGCTTCTTGAGGTTATAGGAGACGTTCGAGCCGAGATAATAGCCGCGCGTGCGCAGCTCGCCCGCGGTCAGCTCCGAGTCGCCGATATTGTAGAGCAGAAGCGCCTGCACCGCGTTGACGTCATCGCGGCGGCGCCGGTCGAACTCGTCCTTCACCACGTCGAGCAGGCGCCGGTGCAGGCGCTCCACCAAGGTGAGCGCCTCGATGTAGAGCGGGCGGATATCCTCGAAGGGGTCCTCGAGCGGGCGAGCCTTCGCCGCCTGTGCCGACTGCCTCATGAAACGCCTCGAATTTTATTTTCATTCGAGGGATTTATGACTCGCGCCGGGTCAAGGACGGCTTAAGCGGAAGGATGAATCATCGGTGAGCAAAAAGCGTTGACGGCCGGTTAACGCGAAACCCTCACGCTGCGGAAAGAGTCGCCTGCCCAGAGGCTTGCCCGGAAAACCCGCGGCCCCGCCGCTCAGTCCTCCAGCTCCTGCCCCGCCTTCCAGGCGAGGAAACCGTAAATGGCGATCAGCAATCCTTCGACCGCCGCCACCACATAGAGGCTGCCGACACCTTCGGGCGCGGAGGCGTTGATCATGATCTGCACCATGGTCGCGACCAGCCACAGCACCACGCCCCAGGCCGCACCGAGCCAGAGGCCCACCGCAGCGACGGGGTTCATGATCGCCGCCCAGATCACCGCGGAGCGCGCGGCGGTGGAGAGCATCTCGAAGCGGCTCGTCTCGCCGTCCCACACCCCGCAGATGAGCGTCCAGCTATAGACCGTCTTCAGCAGCAGGAAGCCGGCGAGCAGGCGCAGATAGAGCAGCACACGCATCTGCCAGGGGCTCATGCGGGTCGCGCTCGCGCCGAGGGCGCCGTCATAGGGATCGAGCGATGTCATCATATCGGGAGGCGTCTTTTGGTGTCTCAGGCGTCGAAGGTGGGCAGCACAAGCTCGTCGGGAAGCGGCATGTCGAACAACGGCGCGATGGTCGCGGGATCGACCGCTTCGAGCCGGTCCGGGGTCCAGCGCGGGGTCTGGTCCTTGTCGATCAATACAGCACGCACGCCCTCATAGAAATCATGCCCCGCCAGCACCCGGCTCACCACCCGGAACTCGCGCACGAGGCACGCCGCCAGATCGAGCCCGCCGCCGCGTGCCATCTGCTCGAAAGCGATGAACACGCTGGTCGGTGACACCCGGCGGATCGTGGCGAGCTGGGCCGCGGCGAACTCCGCCAGCGGGCCGGTGCCGCGCGCCGCATGTTCCAGCGCGGCGACGATGGCCGGAATCGTGCCGCCGGCGAAGATCCGGTCGATCTCCGCATAGAGCGGACCCAGCGTCGGTTCGGGCGGCACCACCGCGAAGCGATCCAGCGTCGCGCCCGCCTCGTCCCCCGCGGCGAAGGCCTCGATCAGGTCCGGCCAGCGCTCGACCGGGACGTGATGTGTGTAGAGACCGAGCGCCATTGCGTCCGGCATGCCGATGCGCGCGCCGGTCAGGGCGAGGAAGGTGCCGGACCATCCCGGTAGCCGCGGCAGCACGTGAGTGGCGCCGACATCCGGGAAGAGCCCGATCGCAACCTCGGGCATGGCAAAGCCGAGCCTCTCGCCGGCGACGCGGTAGCGGCCATGGCCGGAAATGCCGAAGCCTCCGCCGAAGCAATAGCCATCGACCAGCGAGACATAGGGCTTCGGGAAGATCGCGGTGGCGTGGTTGAGCGTATATTCGTCGCGCCAGAAGGCCCGGGCCGCGTCCCTCTGCCCGCTGCGTGCCAGCTCCGCCATGTGGCGCACGTCGCCGCCCGCGCAGAAGGCCCGCTCGCTGGAGGAGTGCACCACGACCGTCTGCACCTGCTCGTCCGCAGCGTAGCTGGCGAGCGCGGCCAGCATGAGCCGAATCATCTCGTGGGTCAGCGCGTTCAGCGCCCGTGGGCGGTCCAGCGTGATGATGCCGGCCCTGCCCCGGACCTCGAAGCGGATACCGATGTCGGCCCCGCCTTCGCCGATGCCGCCTTCGCTCATGCCCTCGCTCCGGTGCTGCGCTGGATCAAACCCTTGAGCCGGCTTATCCCGTAATGGAAGGGCGCGGAAGCCCGCAAAAGGCCCTCCGCATGTGCCGGTACGTCCTGATATGGAATCGCAACAGAGTGCGACGGATCCGCGCGGCGGCACCTCGTCCCGTGCGCGCAGCCGTCCACATCGGAAATACTTCAGTTCTGACGAAGCGTCCGCCCTTCAGGATCACCTGAATATGACGGGCGTGTATCGCGCCCGCCGCGATATGTGGTTATAAGCATTCGAAACTGGCAGTCGCGAGCATGTCCATGCCCATTCCCTTCGCCCGTCCGCGCCCTGCGCCCGAACTGCGCAGCGAAACGGCGGTCCGCCTCGATCTCACCGTTCGCATGCGGCGCAACCGCAAGAGCGAGTGGTCGCGACAGCTGGTGCGCGAGAACACGCTCACCGTCGCGGACCTGATCTGGCCGATCTTCGTGATGGATGGCGAGAAGGAGCGCACCGAGGTCGGTTCCATGCCCGGCGTCCAGCGCCTGACGGTGGACGAGGCGGTGCGCGAAGCGGAGCGGGCGGCGAGCCTCGGCATTCCCGCACTCGCGCTGTTCCCCTACACCGATCCTTCGCTGCGCACGCCGGACGGGCGCGAGGCGCTGAACCGCGACAACCTCGTCTGCCGCGCCCTGCGCGCCATCAAGGCCGAGGTGCCGCATATCGGCCTCATCACCGATGTCGCGCTCGACCCCTACACCAGCCACGGCCATGACGGCCTGCTGACCGAGGACGGCCGCATCCTCAACGACGAGACGATCGCGGTGCTCATCGAGCAGTCGCTGGTGCAGGCCGAGGCCGGCGCCGACGTGATCGCACCCTCCGACATGATGGACGGCCGGGTCGGCGCCATCCGCGGCGCGCTCGACGCCAATGGCTTCACCGACGCGCAGATCCTCGCCTACAGCGCCAAATACGCCTCCGCCTTCTACGGCCCGTTCCGTGACGCCGTCGGCTCCTCCGGCTGCCTGAAAGGCGACAAGCGCTCCTACCAGATGGACCCGGCCAACGGTGCCGAGGCGATCCGCGAGGCGGCGCTCGACGTCGAGGAAGGCGCCGACATGCTCATGGTCAAGCCGGGGCTTCCCTATCTCGACATCATCTGGCGGCTGAAGGAGGCCTTCGCGCTGCCGACCTTCGCCTATCAGGTGTCCGGCGAATACGCGATGATCGAGGCCGCCGCCCGCAATGGCTGGCTCGACGGCGACAAGGCGATGATGGAGAGCCTGATGGCCTTCAAGCGCGCCGGGGCCGACGGTATCCTCACCTACTTCGCTCCGCGCGTCGCCGAAAAGCTGGCCCGCGAAGCCTGAGCCGCGCCGGCGGGCGCGGGCGATGGAACGCGCACCCGCCCTCCCCGCGCTGCTCATCCTCCTGCTGTCCGTGGCGCTCTCCGCCTGCGGCAGCGTGATCGACGCCGATCAGGCCTCGATCTGCCGGGCCGTCGCGGCGGCCCTCCATGACGACGACGACGCCACCATCCGCGAGAACAGCCTGCGCCCGCTCGACGGCGAGGCGGCGCTGCGCCTGTCCTATGTGGTGCGCGATGCCGATGGCGCGCGCCCCGAATGGATCATCTGCCGCTTCGCCGGGACGCAGGGCGCGGCACGCTTCGATCTTTCCGCGGTCGATACCGAACGCGGCGGGCTGAGCGACGTGAAGCTCTACATCCTGAAGCGCTGGTGGCTGCCCGAGCACGTCGACCGCCGCATCATGGGCGCCCTGCTCCCGCTCGACGGCCACCTCGCCTATTGGCTGCAGCAGGTGCTCAACGGCATGACGCTCGCCGGCGTCTACGGGCTGATCGCCACCGCCTTCGCGCTCGTCTACGGTCTCACCCGCCGCGTCAATCTCGCCTTCGGCGAAATCGCGGTCTATGCCGGCACCCTCATGCTGATCGGGGTGGGAACGGTCCTCGCCGGCGGCATTTCCGGCATCGGGCTGCTGCTCGCCTTCACCGCCGGCATCCTCGGCGCGGCGCTCATGAATGCCGCGCTCGGCCATTGGGTGGTGCTGCCGCTCACCGCCCGCATGCGCTCGCCCCAGCCGGTGCTGATCGCGACCGTCGCGGTGGGCATCGTGCTCTCGGAACTGCTGCGCATCACCACCCCGCTGCGCGAGAACTGGCTGCCGCCGCTGATGAACCTGCCGATGCCGCTTGCCGGCACCGCAGACGTCTTCATCGCCACCGTCACTCCGGCGCAGATGCTGGCGACCGGGCTCGGCTTCACCGGCGCCTCGGCACTGATGGCGCTGATGGGCTTCACCCGCTTCGGCCGGGACTGGCGCGCCTATGCCCAGGATCCGCAGATGGCCGAGCTCCTCGGCGTCAACGCGCCGCGCCTCACCAGCCTCTCCTTCCTCATTTCGGGGGCGGCCGTCGGCCTTGCCGGCACCATGACGGTGCTCGCCTATGGTACCATCTCGCCCGGCGCCGGCCTTTCTTTGGGGCTGAAGGCGCTGATCGCCGCGGTGATCGGAGGCATAGGCTCGGTGCCGGGCGCTTTTCTTGGCGCCATTCTGGTCGCCGGGGTCGAAACGCTCTGGTCGTCCACCTTCAATATCGTGTATCGCGACGTGGTGATCTATTCGCTACTGATCGCCTTCCTCGTGCTGCGGCCGGGAGGGCTGCTCAACCGGGCAGCCCCGACGCCGCGCGAATTTTGAGCCCGTCATGACCCTGCCCGTCTCGCCTGCCGATATCGCCGCCGCCCGTCACCTCCTCACCGGTGCGGTGCTGCGGACCCCGACCCTGCCCGCCCCGCGGCTGTCGGCGATTACCGGCGCGCATGTTTTCGTCAAGTACGAGAACCTGCAGGTCACCGCGAGCTTCAAGGAGCGCGGGGCCCTCGTGAAGCTCGCCAGCCTCTCGGCGGAAGAGCGCGGCCGCGGCGTCGTCGCCATGTCGGCCGGCAACCATGCGCAGGCCGTGGCCTATCACGCCGCCCGTCTCGGCATCCGCGCCACCATCGTGATGCCCCAGCACACCCCCATCGTGAAGGTGGCCGCCACCCGTGCCCATGGCGCGCGCGTGGTGCTGCATGGCGAGGGCGTGGCGGAGGCCAGCGAGGAGGCGGACCGCCTCGCCCGCGCCGAGGGCCTCGTCTGGGTGCACCCTTTCGACGACGCCCATGTCATCGCCGGACAGGGCTCGGTGGCCGCCGAGATGCTGGAGGATGCGCCCGACCTCGACACGCTGGTGGTGCCGGTGGGCGGGGGCGGGCTCATCTCCGGCATGGCGGTCGCCGCCAAGGCCCTGAAGCCGGAGATCGAGATCGTCGGCGTCGAGACCATGCTGTTCCCGGCGATGTGGAACGCGCTGCGCCAACGAAACCTGCCCTGCGGCGGCGCGACGCTGGCCGAAGGCATCGCGGTGAAGAATGTCGGTTCGCTGACCCGCGAGATCGTCTCCGCGCTGGTGGCCGATGTGGTGCTGATCGACGAGCCGACCTTCGAGCGCGCCGTCAACATCTTCCTCACCCAGCAGAAGACGCTGGCGGAAGGCGCCGGCGCCGCCGGCCTTGCCGCGCTGCTGGCCGAGCCGGACCGCTATCGAGGCCGCAATGTCGGCCTCGTCGTCTCCGGCGGCAATATCGACCCGCGCATCGTCGCCTCGATCATGCTGCGCGAGCTGGAGCGCGAGGAGCGCATCGTCTCCTTCCGCTTCTCCATGCTGGATCGCCCCGGCGAGCTCGGCATCATCTCCACCCTGCTCGGCCGGCTCGGCGCCAACATCCTGGAGGTGGAGCACAAGCGCCATTTCCTCGACGTGCACGCCAAGGGCGCGCGGCTCGACGTGACGGTGGAAACGCGCGACCGCCAGCATGCCGAGGAGGT
The DNA here is from genome assembly GCF_023016805.1 of Ancylobacter crimeensis. GTDB lineage: Bacteria > Pseudomonadota > Alphaproteobacteria > Rhizobiales > Xanthobacteraceae > Ancylobacter > Ancylobacter crimeensis. Next base: position 468,262 of record NZ_JALKCH010000001.1, on the reverse strand, counting down.
GCACCGCGCGCTGCTCACCGAGGGTATGGACGTGGTGCGGGTGGACTGGCAGGCGGGCGGCTGAGACCGGCTGGACGAAGGCGGGAGCGGGGCGGGAGCGGGAGGCACCTCCCTCGCCTTCCGCTTTGTCTTCCCCTTGTCGGCATGGCGACGGCTTCCTACGTCTCGCAGCGGAACAGGAGCCGCCGACCATGTATGACAGCCGCGATTATGACAGCCGGGCGTCCGGCAGCCGGTCCTATGGCGGCGGCGAGCCCGCCGGCTCTGCGCCCTATGTCTACGACCCGCGGGTTCAGCCGGAATATTTTCACGGCGTGCTCTCGCGCCGTCTGCTCGCCTTTCTGGTCGATCTCGTCATCATCGGCGCGCCGATCGTCGCCGCCTCGGTGCTGATCTTCATCCTCGGCTTCATCACCTTTGGTCTCGGCTGGCACCTCTTCGCCCTGCTGAGCCCCGCCTTCCTGTTGTGGGGCCTCATCTACACCGGCCTCACCCTCGGCGGGCCGCATGGCGCGACGATCGGTATGCGCATGGTTGGCCTTGAGATGCGCTGCATGGACGGCGCCCCCATGACGGCGTTGCTCGCGGTGATGAGCGTGGTGCTCTATTGGGTCTCGGTCACCATGCTCTCGCCGCTCGTGGTGCTGGTGCCGCTCTTCAACCGCCGCCGCCGCATGCTGCACGACTTCATCATCGGTACCGTGGTGATCAACGCCGAGGGCCGGGCCGAGGCGTTGCGCCGCTATCGCTAGCCCGCGCGCGCGAAGGCTTCCTTTCGCGTACCACCTGCCCGCGATATCAGCGCCCATGCCGCAGCGATGATGCGAAAGAGCCTTTGACGGAGCGGGGTCCGCCGCGCAATCCTGTCGTCTCCCGAGGCAATGGCAGTGCCGTGACCGAGCATCCCCGCGACACACCGCAATTCTACCTGACAGCCCCCTCCCCGTGCCCTTATCTGCCGGGCCGGGAGGAGCGGAAGGTATTCACCCATCTGGTGGGCGAGCGGGCGGGACATCTCAACGACGTGCTGACCCATGGCGGTTTCCGCCGCAGCCAGTCCATCGCCTATCGCCCGGCCTGCGAGTTCTGCCGGGCCTGCGTCTCGGTGCGCATTCCAGTGGCCGATTTCCGCGAGACGCGCGGCTTCCGCCGGGTGCGGAAGGAGAATGACGACCTGATCGGCGACATGCGCGGGCCGGTGCCCACCGCCGAGCAATATTCCCTGTTCCGCGCCTATCTCGACAGCCGCCACAGCGATGGCGGCATGGCCGACATGACGGTGCTGGACTATGCGATGATGGTGGAGGACAGCCATGTCCGCACCCGCCTCATCGAGTATCGCCGGCGCGGACCGGACACCGCGATCAACGGCCGGGGACAGGGCCCGCTCCACGCCGTGGCGCTGACCGACATCCTCGCCGACGGACTTTCCATGGTCTACTCGTTCTACGAGCCGGACGCGCCGGCCCGCTCGCTCGGCACCTTCCTCATCCTCGACCATGTAAGCAAGGCCCGCGAGATGGGGCTTCCCTACGTCTATCTCGGCTATTGGGTCGATGGCTCGCCGAAGATGGACTACAAGCGCCGTTTCATGCCGCAGGAGCGCCTCGCCCCGCATGGCTGGCAACGAGTGGACGAGTAGCGCCCTTCCATCGCCCGGCTCGCATCCCGCGGCCAACGATGCGGTCTATTCGCGCCGATGCCGGGCGGCGCGAAGGCCTGATGGCCGCACAACCCCGACTGCCGGCCGTGTGAACGCCACGTAGCGAACCCTCGTGGCCGCGGCGAACCCTCGTGGCCGCGCGACCAGATCCTGATCGTGTGAACCGCCTCGTCGCCGCGCCAATCACCTCCTTGTGCCGCGAAGGTCTCTAGTAGCCTCCCGCGAACCCATCCCGGGGCTAGGCCGCCGCCGCACCGGGACGAGGCTTCAAACAGTGTGGCTTCAAGATCCTTCGAGCCGCCCTGTCCTTCCCTCAGCGGGTCGCTCCCGTGCAAGAGCCGCGCGCGACGGGGACGCCTACCCGTCGCCGTCGCTCACCTCACCGTTCGCTCGCGTGGCGGACATCTGCGCGCCGCCGCGATCCCGCCTCCCGGTCCCGCCTCATCCGAAGCGGTTGTTCCTCGGGAAGCCCTTGGGCGGGAGGCGGCCGGCGGTGGCGCGGTCGCCCTGCCATTCGGCGAGGTCCGTCACCGTCCAGGTGCGCGCGGAGGTGTCGGTCCAGGTGAGGCCGTCGGCCAGCGTGAACACCTTGATGTCGGACAGCGCACCGTCCTTGTAGCGCTGCAGCCGGACGCCGCGCCCGCGCACCATTTCCGGCACCTGCGAGAGGGGGAAGAGCAGCAGCTTGCGGTTCTCGCCGATCACCGCGACCGTGTCGCCCGCTGCCGGCACCACGGCGCAGGCCTCCTGCGCATCGACGCCGAGCACCTGCTTGCCCTTGCGGGTGGTGCCGAGCACCTCGTCCTCCGGCACCACGAAGCCGCGCCCTTCCTTCGCCACCACCAGCAGGCGGCGCCCGCCCTGATAGGGGAAGACGTCCACCACATCGCCCTCCTGCTCGAGGTCGATGCTGAGCCTCAGCGGCTCGCCATGGCCGCGGCCGCCCGGCAGCCTGGAGGCATCCAGCGTGTAGAAGCGGCCATTGGTGGCGAAGACCAGCAGCTTCGAGGTGGTTTCGGCGAAGAAGGCGATCTTCAACGCGTCATCGCTCTTGAAGCCGAGGCCGGACAGGTCGGCGACATGGCCCTTCAGCGCGCGGATCCAGCCCTTCTGCGACACCACGACGGTGATCGGCTCGCGCTCCACCAGCGCCTCGCTGACCGCGTCGGCGTCATGGGCGGCGGACTCGCCGAAGCCGGTGCGGCGGCGGCCGATCTCGGTATCGGGGCCGAACTGCCTGTGTACCTCCTTGAGCTGCCAGGCAATGGTCTTCCATTGCTTCACGTCGGACGCGAGCAGCGCCTCGATGCCGGCCTTTTCCTCGGTGAGCCCGTCATGCTCCTTGCGGATCTCGAATTCCTCGAGCTTGCGCAGGCTGCGCAGCCGCATGTTGAGGATGGCTTCGGCCTGCACGTCGGTCAGCTCGAAGGTCGCCATCAGCACGGGCTTTGGTTCGTCCTCCTCGCGGATGATGCGGATGACCTCGTCGAGGTTGAGATAGGCGACCAGATAACCGCCCAGCACCTCCAGCCGATGCTCGATCTGGCCGAGCCGGAAGCGGGAGCGGCGCACCAGCACCTCGCGACGATGGTCCAGCCATTCGCGCAGCGCTTCCCCGAGGCTGACGATCTTCGGCACCTGCCCGCCGACCAGCACGTTCATGTTCAGCGGGAAGCGGGTCTCGAGCTCGGTGAGCTTGAACAGGCTCGCCATCATCAGCTCGGCATCGACGGTGCGGGTGCGCGGCTCCAGCACGAGGCGCACGTCCTCTGCGGATTCGTCGCGCACATCGGCGAGCAGAGGGAGCTTCTTCTCGTTGAGCAGATCGGCGATCTTCTCGACGAGGCGCGATTTCGGGATCGAATAGGGAATCTCGGTCACGACCACGACATAGGAACCGCGGCCGGTCTCTTCCTTGTGCCAGCGGGCGCGCAGGCGGAAGCCGCCGCGACCGGTGGCATAGGCGTCCGCGATCACCGAAGGCGGGTCGATGATGACGCCGCCCGTCGGAAAGTCCGGGCCCTTCACGAAGGTCAGCAGCGTGTCGGTGGTGGCGTCGGGGTGGTCGATCAGGTGCAGCGCGGCCTCGATCAGCTCGGCCGCGTTGTGCGGCGGGATCGAGGTCGCCATGCCCACCGCGATGCCGGTCGAACCGTTGGCAAGCAGGTTCGGGAAGGCGGCGGGCATTACCGCGGGCTCTTCCGTGGTGCCGTCATAGTTCGGGCGGAAATCGACCGCGTCCTCGTCGATGCCGTCCAGCATCAGCCGGGCGACATCGGTCATGCGCGCTTCGGTGTAGCGTTCGGCCGCGGCATTGTCGCCGTCGATATTGCCGAAATTGCCCTGCCCGTCGACCAGCGGATAACGCTGGGCGAAATCCTGCGCGAGCCGCACCAGCGCATCATAGATCGCCTGGTTGCCGTGCGGATGGAACGAGCCCATCACGTCGCCGACGATCTTCGCGCATTTGCGGAACGCGGTGCCGGGGTCGAGCCGCAGCAGCCGCATGCCATAGAGGATGCGCCGATGCACGGGCTTGAGGCCGTCACGCGCATCCGGCAGGGCGCGATGCATGATGGTGGACAGCGCATAGGCGAGGTAGCGCTCTTCCAGCGCCGCCTTCAACCCAACCGGCTCGATGTTGCCCCCATCGGGAGGATTCGCTCTCTCGCCCATCAATGTTCGGTACCAGCTTCCTGCAAAGAGAACAAGACGGGAACACTGTGTTTCCCACCGCTCTCCCGTCGTTTCCGGCTGCCTACCTACATTAAATTCCCGCCATGTTCAGCCCCGCAACGGCGGCTTCCAGGCCCGGCGCGGTAGCTGGATAACGCCCTCTCGCAACAACGAAGAACTATATGTCCATTTCTGAATACTTGTTCAGTATTCGGGCGAAAAACGGATTTTTCCTCCACGTTGGGAACGAAATCAGCCCCCATTACTTGTACGGGTCGGATTGCTTGATCAGGAGGGCTTATCCATGAAGAGACTTCTCCTTGCTGCCGTCGGCGCTGCCTCGCTCGGCCTTTTCGGGGCCGTGGGCGGTGCTTCGGCGGCGCCGCTCGGTGCTGCAGCCGCCGGCATCAACAGCGCGCAGAGCACCGCGCCCTATATCGAGAGCGTGGCGTGGCGGAAGGTCTGCCGCACGCGGAACGTCTGGCGCCGTGACCGTTGGGGCCATCCGGTCCGCGTGCAGATACGCGATTGCGATCGCGTCTGGGTGGGCGGCCCGCGCCCGTATCGTCACGGACCGCCGCCTCCCGGTCCCGGCTGGGGACCTCCCCCGCCGCGTTATTGACGGCTTTTGCGGGCGGCCTTCGGGCCGCCCGTTCCTTTTGCGAAGCAGGATTGCGGCCTTGGGGCCGACCCATCCTCGCCCCGTCCTCAGCCCCGCCCGACCGTCGCCAGAAAGGCGGCGCGGGCATCGGAGAAGGCGAGCCCCCGTGGTTCCAGCACCCGGCGGCGCAGGAAGAAGCCGGTCAACTCGAAAGCGGCGTCCAGTTGCGTCTGTCCGGGAGGCTCGGCGACATCGCCGATGAGAAAATAGGGCAGGTCCAGCAGCTGCCCCCGCCAGGGCTCCCCCGCCTCCCCGCTCACCGCCCGTCCGGTGCGGGGCGAGACATAGAGCAGGTCATTGCGCCCTCCGGTCGCGGCACAGCGGTCCAGTTCCAGCCCGAAGCCGAGTTCCTGAAGCATCAGCAGTTCGAAGCGCGCGATCATCATCGCCGCCGGGCGCGGCGCGTCGAGCAGCGCCATCATGGCATCGAGCACCGCGTGCAGGCCCGGATGCGGGTCGCGCTCGGGCAGCAGCCGCAGCAGCGCGCCGAGATGGGAAAAGGCATAGGCCGCCGTTCCGCTCGACAGCAGCCGGTCGACATGGGAGTGCAGCGGCTCCAGCGCATAGGTGCCGAGCTGGGCGTCGAGCCGGGCCCGCCAGGTGGCCCGCACCACGGTTCCGGGTTGCAGATGCGGCGCCTGCCGGCGCGAGGCGCCCCCGCGCACGAGGCCGAGATGCCGGCCGTGGTTGGCGGTCATCAGTTCGAAGATGGCGCTGCTCTCGCCGTAGCGGCGCAGCCCCAGAATGATGCCCTCGTCCGTCCACTCCATCAGGCCGCCATAGGGCTCCGCCGGTTCAGTCCGGGAATTCCAGCCCCATCTCGCGATAACGCTCGGGATCGTCCGCCCAGTTCTCGCGCACCTTCACGAACAGGAACAGGTGCACCTTCTGCTCGAGGATCTCGGCAATCTCGGCGCGGGAGGCGGACGAGATGGCCTTGATGGTCTCGCCGCCCTTGCCGAGCACGATCTTCCGCTGACTCTCGCGTTCCACGAAGATGGTCTGCTCGATCCGCACGGAACCGTCCTTGCGCTCCTGCCAGCTCTCGGTCTCCACCGTCGAGCGGTAGGGCAGCTCCTCGTGCAGGCGCAGGAACAGCTTCTCGCGGGTGATCTCGGCGGCCAGCATGCGCATGGGCGCGTCGGAGATCTGGTCCTCCGGATAGAGCCACGGGCCATAGGGCAGGATGCCGGCCAGCCAGTCGCGCAGTTCCTTCAGCCCGTCGCCCTGCAACGCGGAGATCATGAACAGCCGGTCGAAGCTGATGCGGTTGGCGATCTCCTGCGCGAGGCCGAGCAGATTTTCGCGCTTCACCAGATCGACCTTGTTCAGCACGATGGCGCGTGGACGGCGCACCTCGGCGAGGCCGCGCAGGATGGCCTCCACCTCTTCGGTGAGGCCGACGCGGGCGTCGATCAGCAGCACCACGGCATCGGCATCGCCGGCCCCGCCCCAGGCGGAGCGCACCATCGCCTTCTCCAGCCGGCGCTTTGGCGCGAAGATGCCGGGTGTGTCGACCAGAATGATCTGCGTCGCCCCGTCCAGCGCGATGCCGCGCACCAGCGAGCGCGTGGTCTGCACCTTGTGCGAGACGATCGACACCTTGGAGCCGACCAGCGCGTTGGTGAGGGTCGACTTGCCGGCATTGGGCGCGCCGATCAGCGCGACGAAGCCGCAGCGGGTCGCCTCGGAAGCCTGGGAGCCCGGCTCGGCCGGATGCGGGTCGTGGTCGGTCATGAAACAACTCGCTGGAGGAAGGCGCTGGCCGCGGCCTTCTGCGCATTCTGCTTGGAAGTGCCGTTGCCTTCCACCGGCTCGTAGCCATCGACCTCGACCGCGATGCGGAATTCGGGGCTGTGGTCCGGGCCGCTGCGCTCGATCAGGCGGTAGGCGGGCGGGGGCAGGCCGCGCGCCTGCGCCCATTCCTGCACGGCGGTCTTGGGATCGCGACGGGCGCCGCGAAGGGCGGCGAAGCGCGGGCGCCAGAAGCGCTCCACCGCAGCCTCGGCAGCATCATAGCCGGCATCGAGATAGATGGCGGCCAATACCGATTCGGCGACATCGGCCAGGATGGCGCGGCGCTCGCGCCCCCCGGCGCGGTCCTCGCCGGCGCCGAGCCGCAGATAGCGCCCGAGCCCCATCGCCACCGCCACCTCGGCGCAAGCCTCCTCGCACACCAGCTCGGCGAGGCGGCGGGAGAGGTCGCCTTCCTCCGCATCCGGGAAGGCGCGGTAGAGCATGTCGGAGATCACCATGCCGAGCACATGGTCGCCGAGAAATTCCATCCGCTGATAGGAGCGCACGCGCACCGAGCCGCCCGGCCGGGCCGTCACCGCGCTGATGTGGGTGAGCGCGAGCGCGAGCAGCGTGCGGTCGGCGAAAGCGTGGCCGAGCGCCGTCTCCAGCGGAGCGAGGTCGGAATGGTCGACCGGTGCGCCGGTGCGCGCGCGCCGGTTCATCGGACGAGGGTGAAGAAGCGATTCCAGCGCAGAGTCCACGGCCATTTCCAGAATTCCCAGGCCGATTCGCCTTCTCTCACCGAGAAGAAGATGAGCTGGGCGCGGCCGATGAGATTCTCGTAAGGCACATAGCCGACCTGGCTGAGCACGCGGCTGTCGGTGGAATTGTCGCGGTTGTCGCCCATCATGAAATAATGGTCGGGCGGCACGGTATAGACCGGGGTGTTGTCGTAGAAGCCGTTATCGACGAGATCGAGCGTGTAGTAGCTCACGCCGTTGGGCAGCGTCTCGCGCCAGCGCTTCACGGTCTCGGAGCGCCCGTCGGCCTCCTCGTCGACCCAGGTGCTGGCCGGCTCGCGCTTCACCGCCTGGCCGTTGATGTGCAGGACGCCGTCGATCATCTGGATCTGGTCGCCCGGCAGGCCGATCACCCGCTTGATGTAGTCGGTCTCGCCGTCGCGCGGCAGCTTGAACACCACCACGTCGCCGCGGTTGGGCGGCGAGCCGAGGATGCGGCCTGAGAACAGCGGCGGCGAGAGCGGCAGCGAGAAGTGCGAATAGCCGTAACTGAACTTCGACACGAACAGATAGTCACCGACCAGCAGCGTCTCCTTCATCGACCCGGAGGGGATGTTGAAGGGCTGGAACAGGAAGGTGCGGATCACGATCGCGATGAGGAACGCATGGATGATGACGCGCACCGTCTCTCCGATGCCGCCTTCCTTCTTCGGTTCCGTCGCTGCGCTCATGTGGTCTTCCGCCAGGGGATGCGGCGAGCGGGAATGCGGCGCCTGAAAGGCCCCGCCGCTCGCAAGGGTCCGCTCCTATAACCGCTCGCATCGCAGGCGGCAACGCGCGCGGCTCACGTTTGGGGGAGGTGCCGCTGCGGCGGCCGGCCCCCCTCTCCCGCGCGAGGTCAGCGCGGCGTGCCCTTCGGCACCGCGCTGATGATGACGAAGGCCTGCGCCGTCGGGCCGTCATCGGTGATGGTGAGGTCGATTCGCGCCTCATATCCCTCCGGCGTCATCCGGGCGAGCCGCGCCGCCGCGCCGCCGGTGAGCGCCATGGTCGGGCGGCCGGAGGGCAGGTTCACCACCCCCATGTCGCGCCAGAACACGCCCTGCGCCAGCCCGGTACCGAGTGCCTTGGAGCAGGCCTCCTTGGCGGCGAATCGCTTGGCGTAGCTTTCCGCGCGCTTCACCCGCCGGTCGGATTTCGCCCGCTCGACGGGGGTGAACACCCGGTCGAGAAAACGCTCGCCGTGCCGCTCCAGCGTCTCGGCGATGCGCCGTGCGTCGATGATGTCCGAACCGATGCCGAGGATCATGCCGCGCCCCTCCCCGCCTCACGCCGCCATGCCGGCCCGGAGCGCCGCGCGCCCGCGCGCCATGGCCGTGCGCATCCGCCGCACGGCGGATTCCAGCCCCTCGAACAGCGCCTCGCCGACGAGGAAATGGCCAATGTTCAGCTCGCGGACCTCGCCCAGCGTCGCCATCGTCTCGGCCGTGGCGTAGTCGAGCCCGTGGCCGGCATGGACCTCGAGGCCGAGCGCATCGGCCTGCCGGGCCGCGGCCACAAGCCGGGCGAACTCGGCCGCCGCCGGTTCATGATCGCCGGCCGCGACGAGGTCGCACCAATGGCCGGTGTGCAGTTCCACCACCGCCGCACCCGTGTCGAAGGCGGCGCCGATCTGCGCCGGGTCGGGTGCCACGAAGAGGGAGACGCGGATGCCGGCCTCGCCAAGCCGGGCAATGTGCCCGCGCAAGACCGCGCCGCCGCCCACCACGTCGAGCCCGCCCTCGGTGGTGCGCTCCTCGCGCCGCTCCGGCACGAGGCAGCAGGCGTGGGGGGCGATGGCGAGGGCGATGTCCACCATCTGGTCGGTCGCCGCCATCTCGAAATTCAGCGGCACGGAGATCTCGTCCTTCAGCGCCCGCATGTCCGCGTCGCGGATGTGGCGGCGGTCCTCGCGCAGATGCGCGGTGATGCCGTCCGCTCCCGCGGCGATGGCGAGGCTCGCCGCACGCAGCGGATCGGGCAGGCGCCCGCCGCGCGCATTGCGCAGGGTGGCGACGTGATCGATGTTCACGCCGAGGCGGATCGGCTTCACGACGGGCGTCACGCTCACGGTTTCACGCCCTGAATGCCGCGACTGCCAGGCTTGATGGCGGGAATCGCGGCCAGTTCCGGCGGCAGCGCGTCGGCCGGATAGGCGGGAATGTCGAGCTGGGCGAGCGAGACCAGCTTCACCCCGAGATCGGCCTTGCCGCCGGAGCGGTCGATCAGGCAGGCGGCGCCCACGATGGTGCCGGGATATTCGGCCAGCGAGGCGAGGCATTCGCGCGAGGACAGGCCCGTGGTCACGATATCCTCGACCATCAGCACGCGCGCGCCGGCGGGAATGGCGAAGCCGCGGCGCAGCGCGAACACGCCGTTCTCGCGCTCCACGAACATCGCCTTGGCCCCGAGCTGGCGTGCCGTCTCATAGCCCGGAACGATGCCGCCGACCGCGGGCGACACCACGATGTCGATGGGCCCGAACGCCGCCGTCACCTTTTCCGCCAGCGCGCGGCACAGCTTCTCGGTGCGTGCGGGATCCTGGAAGATGAACATCTTCTGCAGGAAGACCGGGCTGCGAAGACCCGATGAGAGAATGAAGTGTCCTTCGAGGAGGGCCCCGGCGTCCCGGAACTCCTCCATGACCTCGTCCTGCGTCATGTCGCGTGCGGCCTCACTGGGTATCGGAAATCGAACCCGTGATACCCGATCGCCCGTCCCGCGTCACGAGAGGAGGCGAGGCACTCCCTTACGACGTAGGGATGCTACGTGCCGGTGCGGGCATCTCATTTCTTCCACGTGGGGTGGAAGAGAGGCACGTGCAGATAAGAGCGCGCCGGGCTCACGGAGGACGCGAATTCGCAGATTGGGACAAGGCTCCCTCTCCCCGCAGAGGAGCGTTGAGGGAAGCCGCCGCTCACCACCTCGAAACGGTCCTCACCCCTCACCCGCTCCACGCCGACCTCTCCCCGCGGGGAGAGGTGAAAGAACGCGCGATTGCCGGGGAGGAGCACTCCGGGGCGGGTACCGATCCCGCTCGGCCGCAAGCCGCCGGAGCGCCACTCCACCAGCACGCCGTTTCATCAGCCCGCCATCTCACTCCGCCGCCAGCGCGGCGGGGGCATCGCCCGCGGCGTCGTTCTCGCCCAGTTCGTCCGTCCACACCTGGAAATGGCTGAGGAAATGCGGGCCGAAGGTCGAGACGATGGCGACGTCCGCGGCGTCCCGCCCGCGGGCGATCACCACGCGGCCGATGCGCGGAATGCGGTGCCGGGCGTCGAAGCTGTACCAGCGGCCGTCGAGATAGACCTCGAACCACGCACTGAAATCCATCGGCGCGGGGTCCTTCGGCACGCCGATATCGCCGAGATAGCCCGTGCAATAGCGCGCCGGTATGTTCATGGAGCGGCACATGGCGACCGCCAGATGCGCGAAATCGCGGCACACGCCGCGTCCTTCCGACAGGCTGCGAAAGGCGGTGCGGGTATTGTCGGCGAACGGATAGCCGAAGGTTATGCGCTGGTGCACATGATCGACGATCGCCTGCACCCGCGCCCAGCCTTCCGGCAGGTGGCCGAACAGCGACCACGCCTCCGGTCCGACAAGATCGGACTCGCAATAGCGACTGGGCAGCAGGAAAGGCAGCGCGTCCGGCGGCAAATCGGCGACCGGGGTCTGGCGGGCGTCCGGCACCACCTCGTCGGGCAGGCCGCTGTCATGCACCACGCCGTCATTTTCGATGACGGTGCGACCGGCCGGCAGGAGCGCGCGGCGCACGATGTTGCCGAAACTGTCGGTGTGGCTGCGCAGACGGAGGTCGGGGCCTGCGCTGGCGCCCTCCTCCCGCTCGATATCGCGACGACGGGACGGGTGGATATCGACAAGGAACATCGCGGGGGTCGGCTGCGCACAGTCGAGCGCGAGTCTATATCCGAAGCGGATGCGCATCGGGGATCCTCGATCTTGAAGAAGGGATGGCTTGCAACCGGCCGCAACGGCGATCCGGCCTTACGCGACATCCGGCATCTGGCTGTCATGCAGGGCGGCGCATGATCGATCCCGGTACGCGATGGCGACGACACACGAATTCGGCCTGGGCGGCCAGGCGCGCAACCTTGCCCTCCGCTTCCATGGCGCCATCGCGCCAGAAGCGGCCACGCGCCTCGCGCATGCGGCCAGCAAGCATCCGGAAGAGATTCCTGGCCATATCCGCGCGCATCGTTCGTCTCCCCATCATATGACAGGCAAATGCAGGAAACGCACGGAAGTTCCACTTTCCCGGGCAGATTGCGCGGAAAGGTAGCAATACGCCGTCGGATCACGCGGGATCAGGCGTTGAGGCGCTCGACGCTGGAAATCACCGGCCGGGTCCGCAGATCGGCGAGGATGCCGTTGAGGTGGCGAAGGTCGTACACCTCGACGTCGATCACCATGCGGGTGAAGTCCGCAGAGCGCGAGGACATCTTGAGATTGGCGATGTTGCCGCCCCGTTCGCCGATCACCTGCGCGATCTGGGCAAGCGAGCCGGGCTCGTTGGTCGCCGTCACCACGATCTGCGCGGGAAAGCGCTGCGGGCTGTCCTCGTCGATGTCCCAGCGCACGTCGAGCCAGCGCTCCGGCTCTTCCTCGAAATCCTGCAGCGCCGGCGACTGGATCGGATAGACCGTGATGCCCTCGCCGGCGGTGAGGATGCCGACGATGCGGTCGCCCGGCACCGCGCCGCCATTGGGGGCGAAGCGCACCGGCAATTCGCCGTTCAGGCCGCGGATCGGGATGGAGGTGGCGGGATCCGCCTCGGCCTCGATGCCGGGAATCTTGAATTTGAGGCTCTGGTTCTGCTTCAGCTCGAACCAGCCCTCCCCGCGCGGGGCCCCGGCGCGCTCGTCGGGCCGCGCGCTCGACCATTCGGGATGCAGCGCCTTGATGACGTCCTCGGTGCGGATCTCGCCGCGCCCGACGGCGGCATAGAGTTCCTCCAGCGTGGGACGCGCCAGCCGGCCCAGCGCGGCGCCGAGCTTTTCCTCGGAGAACGCCTTGCCGGCGCGGGCGAAGGCGCGCTCGGCGATCTTGCGGCCGAGCGCGGCATATTGCGCACGCACGGCGGCACGGGTGGCGCGGCGGATGGCGGCGCGGGCCTTGCCGGTGACGACGATGCTCTCCCACGCCGCCGGCGGGGTCTGCGCCTGCGAGGTGATGATCTCGACCTCGTCGCCATTGTGCAGCTCGGAAACGAGCGGGGAAACCTTGCCGTTGATCTTGGCGCCGATCGCGGTGTCGCCGACCCCGGTGTGCACCGCATAGGCGAAGTCGATCGGCGTCGCGCGGCGCGGCAGCGCGATCAGCCGGCCCTTTGGGGTGAAGCAGAACACCTGGTCGTGGAACAGTTCGAGCTTGGTGTGCTCGAGGAACTCCTCGGGGCTGGAACCTTCCGCCAGCAGCTCGATGGTGCGGCGCAGCCAGGCATAGGCGTTGGAATCGCGGGTCAGCAGGTCGTCCGCCGGACCGCTGCCATCCTTGTAGAGCGCATGGGCGGCGATGCCGTATTCGGCGATCTCATGCATCTTGCGGCTACGGATCTGCAGCTCGACGCGCTGCCGGCCCGGCCCGACCACGGTGGTGTGGATCGAGCGATAATCGTTCTGCTTGGGCGTCGAGATGTAGTCCTTGAAGCGGCCCGGCACGACCGGCCATTTGGTGTGCACGACGCCCAGCGCGGCATAGCACTGCTCGGTGCTGTCGACGATGACGCGGAAGCCGTAGATGTCGGAAAGCTGCTCGAAGCCGACCGCCTTCTGCTCCATCTTGCGCCAGATCGAATAGGGCCGCTTCTCGCGCCCCTTCACCTGCGCGGTGACGCCCTTCTGCGACAGCGCATCGGTGAGTTCGCGCTCGATGGCGGACAGCACTGCGCCGCTGCTCTCCTTCAGCGTGTCGAGCCGCTGCAGGATGGAGTTGTAGGCCTCCGGCGAGAGCTGGCGGAAGGAGAGGTCCTCCAGCTCCTCGCGCATGTCCTGCATGCCCATGCGGCCGGCGAGCGGGGCGTAGATGTCCAGCGTCTCCTGCGCGACGCGGCTGCGCTTTTCCTCCGGCACCCATTTCAGGGTACGCATGTTGTGCAGCCGGTCGGCGAGCTTCACCAGCAGCACGCGCACATCGTCGGCGATGGCGAGCAGCAGCTTGCGCAGGTTCTCGGCCTGCTTGGCCTGGCGCGAGACGAGATCCAGCTTCTTGATCTTGGTGAGGCCCTCGACCAGCGCCGCGATCTGCTTGCCGAAGAACTTCTCGATCTCCTCGCGGGTGGCGTCGGTGTCCTCGATCGTGTCGTGCAGCAGGGCCGCGACGATGGTGGCGTCGTCCAGCTTCAGATCGGTCAGGATCGCCGCGACTTCGAGCGGGTGCGAGAAATAGGGATCGCCCGAGGCACGCACCTGCGCGCCATGCGCGCGCATGGCATAGACATAAGCCCGGTCGAGGAGCGCTTCGTCGGTGCTGGGATTATACCGGCGTACACGCTCGACGAGCTCGTACTGCCGCATCATGACAGATCAACCCGCGAAGCCCCGACTCCACAGGCGGGTCGGCTCACTCGAATATCATCATCGCGCATGCACTGCGCAAGATCGTGATTGCACTGCGCAAGATCGCGAGGCGATACGGGGCGTGCCTTGCACAGCCGCATTCCACCGCAACGAAACGACCGTTTCGCGGTATCCGGATGACGGTTGCGGAGCGGTGTGCGCGCAATTTTACAGCTTGCCATTGCTTAGAAAATCGTCACAAATTAACGAACAATTCAAACGCTCTTTGGCCATAGGGACGTACCCATGGATGCATTTTTTCCATGGCTGGGCTATCTCATCGCCTATGTGATCGGCGGCATACTCGGCCTGCTGGGCGGCATCCTGTTCTGCGGGATGGCTTCGCGACGGGATGCTATGGAACTTGTTGAGATGCGCGCCCGCGCTGCGGATCTGGAACAGTATCTCGCCGCGCTGGCGGCGGGGGACGATGCCGTGACGACGGCGCCCAGTCCGCTTCTCCGCGATGCCGCCACCCCCATCGACGAGATGCCGCGGCATGCCCCCCGTCGCGTCGCCTGAGACCGGAGGGGCGCCGGCCGATGCGCCGCGGCGTCCTCTCTCCTCCCCGGCCTTGCCCCGTAAACAGCACCGCCCGGCGCACCATCCGCGGAGCGGAGGCAGGCCGGGCGGCAATGGCACGATCCGCGGCGCCGGATGGCCGGCGCGGCGGGATATCGGGACGGCGTCAGCCCTCTTCGTCGTCGCTCGGCTCCGGCGGCACGAGGCCCTGCAGGCCGGCCAGCAGCTCTTCCTCGGTCATGCGGTCGAGCATGATGTCGGAATCGTCCGCACCGCCCTCGACGCTGGAGGCGATGAGCGGAACGGTCTCGGGCTCGGGCTCGTCCACCTCGGTGAACTTCTGCAGCGAGTGGATCAGATCTTCCTTGAGGTCTTCCGGCGAGATCGTCTCGTCGGCGATCTCGCGCAGCGCGACGACCGGATTCTTGTCGTTGTCGCGGTCGATCGTGATCGGCTGACCGGAGGAGATCTGCCGGGCGCGGTGGCCCGCGAGCAGAACGAGCTCGAAGCGGTTGTCGACCTTGTCGATGCAATCCTCGACGGTAACGCGAGCCATGCCTCGGCACTCCTGAGGTGGAATTTAGGGGGATCAACCCTCCCCTTATCGCAACAGCGCCGGAAGGGCAAGCCGGAGCCGCTTCACGCGGAAGCGACCGGACCACCCGTGGCCGGCTCACGAATTACGTACCTCCGCCCACTACGCGCCACAATGGCGGTGTGATACATTCGCCAGCGTTATCGCGCACGCGGTGCGCATCATCATTTTACCTTGCCTTCGGAAATTGCGTATCATGACGCCTGGAATGGAAAAGATTGCCCTTTTTATTGACGGTGCCAACCTATATTCGGCAACGAAATCACTTGGGTTTGATATTGATTATAAGCGGCTCCTGAAGGAATTTCAGGGGCGCGGCTATGTTTTGCGTGCATTCTACTACACGACCCTGGTCGAAGATTCGGAATACTCGTCCATCCGCCCGCTGCTCGACTGGCTGGATTACAACGGCTATTCGGTCGTTACGAAGCCGGCACGAGAATTTACCGATAGTCAGGGCCGCCGCCGGATTCGCGGCAACATGGACATCGAGCTCGCGGTCAACGCGATGGAACTGGCCGCCCATGTCGACCACATCGTGATCTTCTCCGGCGACGGCGATTTCCGCTCGCTGGTCGAGGCGGTGCAGCGCAAGGGCGTGCGGGTGAGCGTGGTGTCCACCGTCAATACCCAGCCGCCCATGATCTCCGACGAATTGCGCCGGCAGGCCGATGCCTTCATCGACCTCGTGGAACTGCAGTCCCGCATCGGCCGCGACCCCGGCGAGCGTTCGGGCCGGATGCAGGAGACGCCGCGCTTCCTTGAACGGCGCACCCCGGCCGCCACCGGAACGCCGGACGATCTGCCGGAAGGCTGAGCCGTTCCCTGCCTTACCCTGCCCGCCGAGCACCGCCCCGCCATGGTCGCCCGCCCCCGTTCCGACAGCCTGCCCGCGGCAATGCCGACCGCGTCGGAGCCCTCGCGCGATTGCCCGCTTTGCCCGCGCCTTGTCGCCTTTCGCGAGACATGGCGCGCGGCCGAGCCGGCATGGAGCAACGCGCCGGTGCCCTCCTTCGGGCCGCGCGAGGCACGCCTGCTCATTGTCGGCCTCGCGCCCGGACTGCGCGGAGCCAACCGCACCGGACGGCCCTTCACGGGGGACTATGCCGGCGAACTTCTCTATGCGACGCTGATCGAATACGGCTTCGCGATCGGCCGGTTCGAGGCGCGCCCCGACGACACGTTGCGCCTCGTCGACGCCCGCATCACCAACGCGGTGCGCTGCGTGCCGCCGGAAAACAAGCCGACCACACAGGAAATGCGTACCTGCCGCCCCTTCCTGTCCGCGACGCTGGCGGAACTGCCGGGCGTCGCCGCCATCGTCGCTCTAGGCAAGATCGCCCATGACCAGGTGCTGGCCGCCCATGGCGAACGGCTTTCGCACTTCAAATTCGTCCACGGTGCCCGCCACCGCATCGGCGGGCGGAACGAGCGCGGCGAGGTCGCGCTTTTCGACAGCTACCACTGCTCCCGCTACAACACGAACACCGGCGTGCTGACGCCGGACATGTTCCGCGCGGTGTTCGCACAGGTGCGGGGGTTTCTCGACGCAGAGGGCTGAGGCGCCCGCGCCCTCCGCCGTCATCGCGACCTCAAGGAGCGGACAGCGCGCCGCTCCCGGCGTCCCCGTCCGGCCGAACCCGCGCCCTACCCTTCAACCGGTGCCCACAGCACCTGTTCGATGCGGCTCGCCCCGCTGGCCAGCATCACCAGCCGGTCCAGCCCCAGTGCGATGCCCGAGGCTTCCGGCATCATCGCCAGCGCGGCGAGGAAATCCTCGTCGATCGGGTAGCGATCGCCATAGATGCGTTCCTTCTCGTCCATCCAGCGATTGAAGCGGGTACGCTGCTCGGCGGCATCGGTGAGCTCGCCGAAGGCGTTGGCGAGTTCCACGCCGCAGGCATAAAGCTCGAAGCGCTCCGCGACACGCGGGTCGCCCGGCTTGGGGCGAGCGAGCGCCGCTTCGGCGACGGGGTATTCGCACAGCACGGTCGGCCGCCCCATGCCGAGATGCGGCTCGACCTTCTCCACCAATATGCGGGTGAACACATCCGCCCAGATGTCATCCTCCGCAACCCGGATGCCGGCCTCCCGGGCCGCGTGCCACAGCGTGTCGCGGTCGGTCGCGCCATCCGGCGCGATGCTGACGAACAGGTCGATGCCGGCGAAGTGCCGGATCGCATCGGCCACCGTCAGCCGCTCCGGCGCGACGAAAGGATCGGCCTCCCGGCCGCGGAAGGTCAGCCGGCGCGTGCCCGCCGCATCCGCCGTCGCCGCCAGCAGGCCGGCGCAATCCTCCATCAGCACGTCATAGGCGGCCCCGGCGCGATACCATTCCAGCATGGTGAATTCGGGATGGTGAAGCGTGGTGCGCTCGCCATTGCGGAACACCCGCGCCAGAACGAACAGCCGCTCCTCCCCCGCCGCCAGCAGCTTCTTGGCGGTGAATTCCGGTGAGGTGTGCAGATAGCGCGGCGCGCGCGTACCGTCCGGGCGCACCAGTTCGGTCGCGAAGGCGGCCAGATGCGTCTCGTTGCCGGGCGAAACCTGGAGGATCGGCGTCTCCGCCTCCACGAAATCGCGCGCGGCAAAGAAGCCGCGGACGCCCGCCGTGATTCGCTGGCGCGCCATCAGGAAGGCCCGGCGGTCGGCATGGACATCGCGCGCCCACCAGGGCGAGGCGGGAGCGGGCACGGGAATGATGGGCGTCGCGGCGGACATCGCCGTCTCTCCGGGGTTGGCGGCGGGCGGGCGCGCTTGTATAGGAGGCGCCCAACGGACATCCCGGTGCGCGCATGGAGTGCGCCCACCCAACAGCCAGAGGACCGCAATGGTCAAGGTCATCGCCAGCACGCTGCGCAAGGGCAACGTGGTCGACATCGACGGCAGGCTCTACGTCGTGCTCACCGCCGAGAACATCCACCCCGGCAAGGGCACCCCGGTCACCCAGCTCGACATGCGCCGCATCTCGGACGGCACCAAGATCTCGGAGCGCTACCGCACCACCGAGCAGGTCGAGCGCGCCCATGTCGAGGACCGGCCGCACACCTTCCTCTATTCCGACGGCGAAGGGTTCCACTTCATGAACCCCGAGACCTACGACCAGATCGCCATGCAGGCCGACGACATCGGCGACCAGTCGGCCTATCTGCAGGAAGGCATGCAGGTGATGCTCTCCGTTCACGAGGGCAACGCCATCGCCATCGAACTGCCGCAGCGCGTGGTGCTCGAGGTGGTCGAGACCGAGCCGGCGATGAAGGGGCAGACCGCCTCCTCCTCCTACAAGCCGGCCGTCCTGTCGAACGGCGTTCGTTCCGCCGTCCCCCCGCACATCTCGACCGGTACCCGTATCGTGGTGATGACCGCGGACGGCTCCTATGTCGAGCGCGCCAAGGACTGATCGACGGGTGTAAGGAAAGGGAGGCCGGGCGAGATGTCCGAGACGGTCATTCGGTCTCTTCATCCAACTGACTGCACTGACTGGACTATCCTCTGGGCGGCTTATCAACGCTTCTATGAGGTCGACATCCCCGCCGCGACCAGCGCCCTCACCTGGGAGCGGCTGATGGACTCTGCCGAACCCGTCCATGGCGCGATCGCGGTGGATGCGGCAACGGGCGAAGCGTTGGGGCTGGTGCATTTCATCGAGCACCGCTCCACCTGGGTCGCCACCCGGTCCGTCTATCTGGAGGACCTGTATGTGGCGCCGGCCGCGCGCGGCCGCGGCACCGGGCGCGCGCTGATCGGCTATGTAGCTGATCAGGCACGGCAAATCGGAGCGCCGGGGATTTACTGGCTCACCCACCAGACCAACGCGACGGCGCGCACGCTCTATGACAGCGTGACCGGCGGGCCGTCCGGCTTCCTTCACTACCAGCTCAATCTCGATGTGAAGAACGACCAATAATCTTTTGTTATCGCTGAATATCAACCGCGATCGCGCATCAGCCGCTGCTTGTCGCGCGCCCAATCCTTTTCCTTCGCCGCCTCGCGCTTGTCATGCGCCTTGCGGCCACGGGCGACGGCGAGTTCGACCTTGGCACGGCCCTGCTCGTTGAAATAGATGCGCAGCGGCACCACGGTCATGCCCTCGCGCTCCACCGCCTGCCACAGCTTCGCAATTTCCCGCTTGTGCAACAACAGCTTGCGCGGACGGCGCGGCTCATGGTTGAAGCGGTTGGCCTGGAGATATTCCGGGATGAAGGCGTTGTAGAGGATCGCCTCGCCCGATTTCGCCGAGACATAGCTCTCCGCCACGGTCGCCTTGCCCCCGCGAAGGCTCTTCACCTCGGTGCCGTGAAGGGCGATACCCGCCTCGAACGTCTCGCCGAGCTCATAGTCGAAGCGCGCGCGGCGGTTGTCGGCGACGACCTTGCGCGGCAATTGTTTCTTGTTTTCGGCCATCGGCATTCATCCGGTTCGTGCGCTGCGGGCGATAACGTCCCGCAGAATCACGAGAAATAGGCGCTGACGGCGGCTTTTCCAGACCCGTCAGTTGATGAGGCCGGCATGCACCATGGCGGCACGCACGACCTCCTTGCAGGTGTCGGTGACCGGCACCATCGGCAACCGCACCTCGTCGCTCATCTTGCCGAGCACCGAGAGGGCATATTTGGTCGGCGAGGGGTTGGTCTCGAAGAACAGGGCCTGGAACAGCGGGAACAGCCGGTCCTGCAGGCTCAACGCTGCCGCGTAGTCACCGGCGAGGCAGGCGTTCTGCAGCTGCGAGCACAGCTTTGGGGCGACATTGGAGGCCACCGAGATGCAGCCATGGCCGCCATGCGCCATGAAGGCAAGCGCGGTGGCGTCCTCGCCCGAGAGCTGGTTGAAGCTCGGTCCCATCGCCTGACGCTGCTGCGAGACGCGCGCCAGATTCGCGGTCGCATCCTTTACCCCGGTGATGTTCTTGAGTTCGAAAAGCCGCGCCATGGTGTCGACCGACACATCCACCACGGAGCGGCCGGGAATGTTGTAGATGATGATCGGGATGCCGATCGCATCGTTCACGGCCTTGTAATGCTGATAGAGGCCTTCTTGGCCGGGCTTGTTGTAATAAGGCGAGACGACAAGCACCGCATCCGCTCCCGCCTTCTCGGCATGGCGGGCAAGGTCGATGGCTTCGGCGGTCGAGTTCGAACCCGCTCCGGCGATCACCGGCACACGGCCGGCCGCCTGCTCGACGCACCACTCGACGACGGCCTTGTGCTCCTCATGCGAAACGGTCGGGCTCTCGCCGGTGGTCCCGACCGGCACGAGGCCGTGGGTACCCTCCTCGATCTGCCAGTCGACCAGCCCGCGGATGGCTTTCTCATCAAGCGCCCCATCGCGAAACGGCGTGACGAGTGCCGTGTACGAGCCACGGAACGGCGGCTGGTGGGACATGGGGGGCTCCTGAGGAATTGGGCGGCGAATGAGGATCACGATGCGCTTCGCGAAGCCTCCGAACGACCGCGTTCGACCTCATCCGGTGCTTCACGTTGCAAGGGGGCATCAGATAATACGTCGACGGCCCGGGGGGAAGCGCGTTCTTGTCGCTGCCGGCCCGATCTTGCAGGCATTCGCGGGCATTGGGGTGGCGGTCGGTGCTCCGCCCTTGGCAGATCGCCCGTGATAGGTCAGGCTGCCCATGTTTCGCCGTGTCTGCATGAAAAGCAGGCTGGCAAGACGAGATGACGTGCACTTTCCCACAAACGGCGTTTTCCCGGTCGTGGTTAGCGTTTCGTCAATAAGATCGCGCGACAAATGCTGCCAGCGCTGGTGGCGGATTACGGTCCGCGCCGAAGCGACCCGGAGCCGAACGATCGAGAGGAGCCCGTAGCATGCACCAGAACCGCGTCCGTCGCCTTGGCGTCGCTGGCTCGATCGGTGCGTTGCTGCTCGCTTCCACCATGGGCCTCAGTGCCGTCCACGCCGAAACGCCCAAGGATCCCAAGCACAAGAAGCCGGCCCAAAAGACCCTCGCCGTTACCCCGCCTGCCAAGGGCAAGGGGAAGGAGGCGGCCAAGGGGACGGCGAAGACCGCGAGCAGCAAGCCGTCTGGCAAGACGGCGACCAGTGCGCCCCCGAGCAAGCCCCTGGGATTTGCGCCTGATCCGCGCCCGACCGGCTCCGTCGCCGCCCAGGCCATGCCGGCCTTCAGCGGTGCGCTCGGCAATCTGCAGCAGGCGATGGCGCTGGTCGAGAAGGGCGACGCGTCGGGCGCTCTGGACGCGGCCGACCAGCTCCGCGATCCCGGTGCGCAGGCACTCGTGCGCTGGCTGGCACTGCGCGTCACCGCTAGGGGCGTCGGCTTCGACCGCGCACAGGATATCCTGCGCACCCATCCGACATTGCCCACCCCAACCGTGCTGCGGCGCCGGCTTGAATATCTTCTCTATGCCGAAAATCGCGATCCCGGCACGATCCGCGCCTTCTTTGCCGAGCGGCCGCCGATCTCCGGCGAAGGCAAGATCGCCTTTGCCCGCGCCCTTTTCGCCACTGGAGAGAGACAGGCGGGCACAGCGTGGCTGCGCGATGCCTGGCGCGAGGATCCGCTCTCGGAGGATGTCGAATCGACCGTGATGGTCGAGTTCAGCGGCCTGCTGACCCGCGCCGACCACAAATACCGCGCCGACAAGATGCTCTATGCCGAGGATGCCGCGCGTGGGCTCAGGGCGGCGGAGCGCGCGGGATCGGACGTCATGGCGCTCGCCAAAGCCCGCGTGGCACTTTTCGCCAAGGGAGGCGATCCCGCCACGCTGCTGAACGCGGTTCCGATGTCGATGCGCTCGGACCCCGCCTATATCTACACCCGCGCCAAGATTCTGCGTCGGGCCGGCAACGATGCCGCCGCGGCGAGCGCACTCGCCAGTGCGCCTAAGGACGCGGGTGCCCTCGTCGATCCGGACGAGTGGTGGACCGAGCGACGGCTCGTTTCGCGCGAATTGCTCGATGCGGGCGACTATCGCACCGCCTATGCCGTCGTACGCGATGCCGTGCCGCCGGAGGGCGAGCACGTGCGTTCGGAAGCGTTCTTCACCGCCGGCTGGATCGCCTTGCGATTCCTCAATGATCCGCGCACGGCGCTCCAGCATTTCTCGCGCATACCGGAGGGACAGACCCATCCGGCGACCATCGCACGCGGCTTCTATTGGCAGGGCCGCGCACTGGAGGCGATGGGCAGCACAGGGCAGGCGCGCGCCCAGTATGATGTCGCGGCGGCTTATGGCACCACCTATTACGGCCAGCTCGCCCGCGCCCGCATCGGTAAGCCGCTGGTCGGCGCGCGCGCGGCCCCGGCCGCGGGACCGAGCCAGCGTGTCGCCTTCTCGCGTGACGAGGGCGTGCAGATCTTCAAGCTGCTGGAGCAGACCGGCCGTCGGGACCTCGCCATTGCACTGGCGTCCGACCTTTCCGAGCGTCTCCCTGACGAAGCGACGCTCGGCCTTCTGGGCGAGCTTGCTGGCAGCTTCCGCGACGCCCGCGCCATGGTGGTGATCGGCAAGAATGCGCTCAATCGTGGCATTCCACTTGAAGCGACGGCCTATCCGACCATCGGCATCCCGAGCTACCAGCCGATCGGGCCTGAGATCGACCGCGCGCTGATCTACGCCATTGCCCGGCAGGAAAGCATGTTCAACGCTGCGATCGTCTCGCGCGCCGGCGCGACGGGGTTGATGCAGGTGATGCCGGCGACGGGACGCACTATTGCCCGGCGCGAGGGCGTGTCCTTCGATCCCTCGAAGCTTCACACCGATCCGGCGACCAATGTGCGCTTCGGCGCCGCCGAGCTGCGCGACCTGCTGGAGGGCTATCAGGACAACTATGTCCTGACCTTCGCGGCCTATAATGCCGGCCGCGGCAATGTTTCCAAATGGATCGCGCAATATGGCGATCCGCGCGACCCGCGGGTCGATCCGATCGACTGGGTGGAGCGCATCCCCTATTCGGAGACGCGTAACTACGTGCAGCGGGTCATGGAAAATGCGCAGGTCTACAAGGCGCGTTTCGGCGGCCATTCGCAGTTGCAGATCGAAGCCGACCTGCGCGGGGCGCGGGGCGTCAACTAAGGCCTTCGGCCGCGCCGCAGAGCCCGCCCGGCATCAGACCGGGCGGCCCTTCACGGCACGCCTCAGCCAGCATCCGCCGACACAGCCGACGACATAGGCCGCAAGAAGCAGCGCGCAGGTCTCGATGGCGAACCAGATCATGACCGCTGCTCCTGCCCCATCGCCGCCTGCCGCGCAGGCGAACAGCCGCTGCGCCAACCGGTGACCAGGCCGATCGCGAGTGCGGCGAGGAGATAGGGCCAGAGTTCGTAAGCCAGAAAGAACATCGCCCTACCTCACAATGAACTGCACGCGCTCGCCGGGTGCCGCCGCATCCGCTGCGCTCCCGCCGGCAAGCAGGCGCTGGGCCGAAATGCCGGCCTGCGCGAAATAATCCGCAACGGCGCGCGCCCGGGCAGCGGACTGGGCATTGTCCGTATCCCCTCCACTCTCCTGGGCGTCGGCGTGAGCTGCGATCTCGATGGTCGCCTCAGGGCAGCCGGTCACGATGGCCGCGAGGTGATCCAGCACGCCGTGGCTGCCCGGAGCAAGCGCAGCGCTGGCCGGCGCGAACAGCGGGCCTGCCTTGGCCAGCGTATCCGCCAGCGCCTTCTGGCAGCTGCGTCCGTCCATGGGCGCCGGGGGCGGGGCGACATCGAGCGCCAGCTCGACGCTGAATCCCTTCGGCAGGTTCGCCGCCAGCACGGTGCGGATCGAATCGACCGCGGAGGGAAAGAGCGCGGTTCCGGTCATGTGCAGCTTGAGATCGTCGAAACGCACCTCGCCATTGTCCAGCCGCGCCAGTTCGCGCAGTGCGACCTCGGCGGCACGGCCGAAACCTTCCGGCGCGCCGAAAGCGATGGAGGAGACATCGTTTACGGGTGTGCCGAGGAACTGGCTACGCGCTTCCTGCAGCAGATGATCGTGGACGGCGGCGTCGGGATAGAAGCCCGACACGGTAAGCCCATCCGCATCGCGCCTGAGGCCGAACACGTAAGGTGACACCAGAGGCGGTCGCACATCGGACGACGACACCTTGAAGCCGCCCGGTATCTCGCCCTTGAGTGCGGCGCTGACGGCGCCGAAGGCGACGGAATCGAGCGCCTCGCCGGTCAGGCTGAAAGCGGTCCCGTAGCCCCTGAATTCGCCTGTCCGCAGTTTTCCGAGCTGACTGACGCCGAAAGACACCGCTGCAACGAAGGCCTCCGCCGGTGGGCCTCCTGAGGCGATGCGCATCTCGTCGGAGACGGCAGTACCGGGAAATGCGGCACGTACCGCATCCTGAAGCAGCCGCTTGGCATCCTCGGACGGCGCATAACCGACAAGGCGGATGCGGTTCATCCCCTTCAGGACACCGAAGGTAAAGGGCGCAACGGTCGGCGGTTCAACCGCGAAACGCGCCAGTGTATAACCCTCCGGCACAGCGCGACGGGCCGCGGCAAGCGCGTCATAGGCTGCGAAATCGGGTGCCCGCCCCTCGATGCTAATCGAGGTGTCCGAGAGCCCGACCTTGCCCCCCGGCAGGCGGCCAAGCTGTTGCAGCGCATAGGCCGCCGCCTTCAGCCAGCCATCGGCATTCGGCGCTCCGTCCGCAAGGCGAAGCTGATCCGAGATCGCCGCACCGGGCACCGCTCCGCGCACGGCATCGAGCAGCGCCCGCCTCGCGTCGCCGAGCGGAATGTAGCCGGCGAGCAGAACGCCGTCGTCCTCGCGCTCGGCAGACCAGATGAAAGGCGACACGGTCGGTGGCAGCACGGCGAAACGCGCAAGTTTGAAGTCGACCGGCAGGTCGGTCCGGACCGTGACCTCCAACGCGTCATAGGTGGTGAAGTCGGGGGCGCGACCTTCGATCGAGAACGAATCGTCCGAGATCGTCACCCGACCCGCCGGCATCCTGGCGAGCTGGTCGATGCCGAACGCCACCACGCCGGCGAAGTCGCCGGCCGGCACGCCGCGAGCGCGGACGAGGCCGTCATCGCCCGAAACCTTCACGTCCGGCGCCATGTTGCGGGCAGCCTCCACGATGCGGGTGCGTGCGTAGCGAGACGGCACATAGCCTTCCAGCCGCACATTCAACCCGTCGCGAATGACCGAGAAGGTAAAGGGCCGGCGCTCGGGCAGCAGCGTGGTACGATCGTCCACTATGCGCACGCCCGACATGCGGGAGAGCTCGCTGCGTACCTTTACCCGCGCTTCTTCCGACAGGGCCTCTCCGACAAGCTGCGCATCGCGGCCATCAAAGCTCGCCCGCGCCCAGGATTCCCCGATCTCGTTCAGCAGATCGTCGGCACGATCGGCCAGCGCGCCCTCCAGAGGCGCGCGGGCAAAGAACACCGCCACCAGCGCGAGCAACGCCAATGGCACCAGGCCCTTCCACCAAGCCTGCCAGCGACACATCACGTCCACTTCTCCCCTCGTCGCGGCACGGATCATCCCCGCCGGGCCGCAACGCCTCACACTCTACATGGCCGACAGCTTCAGACCCACTCGCCACCACGCATCACAGGCCGAGCCTCTCCGGCGGCGTCGAGCCCGTCTACATCGATCTCGCCCGAGCCTATCATCCAGTCGATGTGGATGAGGCTCGCATTGGCGCCGCGGGCGGCCAGCTCGTCAGCGCTCAGGCTGCCGCCGTTCACGAAGCATTTGCTGTAGGACTGGCCAAGAGCGATATGGCTCGCGGCATTTTCGTCATAGAGCGTGTTGAAGAACAGCAAGCCACTCTTGGATATCGGGGAGGAATGCGGCACGAGGGCGACCTCGCCGAGCCGGCGGGATCCCTCGTCGGTATCGAGCACCTTGCTCAGCACGTCGAGCCCGGTGCGGGCCTGCGCCTCGACGATGCGGCCAGCCTCGAAGCGCACGGCGATGTCCTGGATCAGCGTGCCCTGGTAGGAGAGCGGCTTGGTGCTGCGGACGACGCCATCCACCCGCATGCGGTGCGGCGTGGTGAACACCTCTTCCGTCGGGATGTTGGCGTTGCAGACAATGCCGTTCTTCGCGGTCGAGGCCCCGCCCGCCCATTCGTGATCATCGGCAAGCCCGATGACGAGGTCTGTACCCGGCCCGTGGAATCGCAGGGAATGGAAGCGATTCCCGTTCAGCATCCGGGTACGGCGTGACAACTCGTCATTGTGCTCGCGCCAGGCCGCGACCGGGTCGGGCGTATCCACGCGCGACGCCGCGAAGATGGCGTGCCAAAGCTTCGCCATCGCGATCTCTTCCGGATCTTCTGGGAAGACCGCCTTTGCCCAGGCCGGCGAAGCGGCGGATACGATGGTCCAGTTGATGTCGAAACCCGCGATCAGCGACAGGGCCGGCATGTAAGCCTTGGAACGGGCGCGGTTTGCACGCGAAACTTTTTCAGGATCCTCTCCGGCAAGCAAGGTCGGGTTTTCGCCGGAGATGGCGAGACGGGCCGCGCCGGACCGGAAGGCCCCCGCCATCCCCTCATAGAGCCAGCCCGCCGCGTGGTCGAAGCTGGAATCGGATCCCTCGCGAAAGCGCATCAGGCTCGCTTCCTCGTCGGTGAAGAGTGTGGTGACGAGACACGCGCCGGCGGCATAGGCGTGGCGGGTGATGCGTCGCGCCAACGGCAGTGCATCGAGCGACGCCGTCATCACCAGTTCCTGCCCTTCCGCAAGCCCAAGGCCGACATGCACGGCCACTTCGGCGAGACGGTCGAGCCGCACATCGTGGGACAGCGTGTCGACGTGAAGGCCGGAATGCGTGTTCATGGAATGCTCCAGGACCGGGGGCAGACGATCGCACCGAATGCGGAAGCGGCGATCAAGCGGCGTTGGCGTGCGCACGTCAAGTCGAGCCGCTCAGGAAGCTGCTGCAGCCGATCTTGCACCATTGGCCCAGAGACGTCGAAACCGAAAAAAGGCGGGCTTGCGCCCGCCTTTCACTCCATCGATCGTGATCGGCTCTGGATGCTTCGCGTTAGCGACGCGAACGCTCGTTGGCACGTTCCTGATTCAGGATGGCCGCATCGCCCGGCTGGGTCCACTGGGTATTGTAGGCCTGATCCCTGTTGGTGATGCCGTCATAGTAATAAGTGGGACGCTCCGGGCCGACATAGGTATTGCGACCTTCGTAGACGACGGGGCCGGACTGATAGCCATAGGGCTGGGCGGTCTCCATGTAAGTCTGTGCATTGGCGTTCACTACGCCGCCCATGGCCAGAACACCGAGGGTGGACGCAGCAAGAATGATCTTCCGCATAACAAATCTCCGTCTCGGATCAAGTTTATCTTAATGTGCAGGGATGCTTCATCATCAGCACATTCGCAGCGATAACCGTTAGCACGTCGACAGGTTCCTTCACGCCGCCGTGTATTTGCTCCGGTAATTTGGTGCCGGTCCGGCAGATCAAATGAAAAGGACTGCTGCTGGGCAGATCTGGGAGGCTTGCGGCATTGCCTGGAATACCTTGACGGTCCCCTACCCTTCGTGCGATCCGACAGTGGCATGGAAACGCTGGCGCCAGCCGGCGCGACGTGTACTGGCCCTGCCGGGCCGGCCTGCCGGACGGGGCATAGCGCAGCCCGGTAGCGCGGAAGTTTTGGGTACTTCAGGTCGCAGGTTCGAATCCTGCTGCCCCGACCAGCCGACAGGCCGCCGATCCGGCAGGACGCCGCGAAAAAGGGAGCGAGGGAAGATGGTGGCCCGCATCTACAAGCCGGCACGCAACGCGATGCAGTCCGGTACGGCGAAGACCAAGCTCTGGGTGCTTGATTACGAGCCCGAGCGCGCCCGCGAGGTCGAGCCGCTGATGGGTTACACCAGCTCCAGCGACATGAAGAGCCAGCTCCGCCTGCGCTTCGACACCAAGGAAGAAGCGATCGCCTATGCCGAGAAGCACGGCATCGCCTACCAGGTGCAGGAGCCGAAGGAGGCAACCCGCCGCCGCATCGCCTATTCGGACAATTTCAGTTTCCGTCGCGTCGGCCAGTGGACGCACTGAAACAGATGCCCTTGCACGCCGTCCCGGATGCCGCGCCCTCCCCGGGGCTCGGTTTTCCGTTTTCAGGCGAGGCCGCGTAGCTCAGCTGGATAGAGCAGCCGCCTTCTAAGCGGCAGGTCCCTGGTTCGAGCCCAGGCGCGGTCGCCATCTATGTTCTTGATTTAACACTTATTTTTCTGCTAGACGCGGCGCCGCGAGAGGTCTGGATACGGAACGAAACAGGCCCGAATAAACTGTTTCGTAACAGAAAGTCCCGACTCGCGTTTGGCATTTGTTTCTTCCCTCCCTCGCCTGGCCAGCCCCCTTGGTTTCGCGATAGCTGGCCGTGCCCTGCTGCGGCACCCATGCGGGCCTGCGGCCCATGTGCAATCTCTACAGCCACCGTTCCACTCTCGACGCAATTTGCTCCTACTGCCCGCCATCAGCGCTAAAGGGGACGTCGTCAAGCAAGGCCGACCTTGTCGGAGCTTGCGTGGCCATCCGGCCGGCAAACCTTTGCACGTGGCGACGATCTGCCGCAAAGGCAGCGTGAGCTGCTCCGAGAGACCCCGCGCCGGACGTCAATCCTTACCGAGATACCCGAAAAAAATCCTCACGGGGCATCAGTCCCTGTTTTTGCAGGCTTCGTCCCTGAGGGCAGTGTTGCCTGCCTTTCCGTTCCTGCATCTCTCATCGCCACCCTATAAAGAGGCCATTTGCCTCTCCCAATACTGCATGGTCGTGCCGATGCGCCTGCATTATGCTGGGATGACAATGTGAGGGAAGCGGGCAGGACAGCGATCAGGCTGGCGGGGCGATGTTGAGATCGGGGGTCGGCCGCGGGCACAACGCCACGGCCACGCGGAAACAGCAGGGACAAGCGTGGGACGGCGCCATTCAGCACCGTGACCTGCCTTGCTCTGCAGCGGGCCGTTTTCCGTTTCGCCGCGATTTACATGGGTTAGGCAAAGGGCGGGATGGCCGGCATCACATTTCCGCATGCCTGCATGTCGAACGGGCTGGTGCGCGAACGTGACGCTTGATCGACGCGTCCTGTTATTGATTCTTCCGGTACTTCTGGCCGGCTATGCTCTCGCGGCCAGCCTTGTGTATCTCGCTCAACGCGAAACGCTGATCCGGCTGGAGACAGCGCGCCTCGAACGCCAGATCGACGCGCTGGAAATGGCATATCGAAGCGACGAGACGGTCGCGCGCAGCGTTCTTTCGGTGCTTGATGCTGCACCCGAGCTTCCTGCTCTTCTTCGGGACCATCGGGAGAACGCGCGCATCGACGCACTCGCGAGGCGGCTGGAGGATACGGTCACTGCGCTGATGGGGGACCGCGATGCCTTCGCCTCGCTCGCGATCTTCGCGCCCAACCGGAGCATGACCTATTACCACGACAATAGCGGAGACCCGTTTGCCGGCATTTCGCAGGAGCAGGTAAACCTTGCTGGCAAACAGTGGACCGGGGAAACCTCACCCAGCCGGGATATCTACCTCACCGACGGCCACACATCTCTTTTGGTGGTTGGAAATATCGTCGAAGACGAGCCGCGGAGCGAGGCAAGCGCCCAGCCCGGCAGCAACGCGGCGCTCGTACAGGTCGCGATCCGCCCGCTGCGGCTGCTCGACATCTGGAGCAAGATCGAGGCCGCTTATCAGACCCCGATCGAGATGGGTGATCAGCCGCTGCCTGCCTTGGCCACGCTTTCGGGGGCCGGCCGGATCGGCAGCGCGACCTATGTCCGCATCACACCCCATGCCGACTACCTGCCCCGACTGCTTGCCCGACTGAAGATCTTCCTCGTCGTCGGGACGTTGGCGATCAGCCTCGTCTCTATCGGAGTATTGCTCCTCCTCATCCGCACATTCGTGACGCGCCCGATCGCTGAGCTGGATCGGCAGGCATCGGAAATCGTGGATGGCCATCGCAATGACTTCGATGCAGCGGGCCGCTCCGGCATCGAGGTCGGGCGGCTGAGAAACAACCTCAAGATATTGCAGCAAAAGACACGGGATTCTCTGGCCCGTGCCCGCGCCGCCACTTACACCGACACGCTGACCGCGATCCCCAATCGGCCGCATTTCAATATCATGGCGGAAGAAGCGCTCGCGCAAGCCCAGTTGACGGGCGCCCCGCTAACCCTGCTCTTCCTCGACATTCATCATTTCAAGCTCATCAATGACCGTTACGGCCACGCCGTCGGAGATTTGGTGTTGGCCAACGTGGCGCAATCCGTGGAACGTGTGGTGCTGCACCACGCCCATGGCGCCGCTGCAACGGTGGCGCGGCTGTCCGGTGACGAATTCGCCGTCCTCCTGTCGGTTGTCGAACGGGATGCAAGTCCGATAGCCGACGCGATTCTTGACCTGTTCAGCGATGGTTTTGCCCTCGGCCACGACTTTTATCCCGTGGGCATCAGCATCGGGATCGCCAGCTATCCCGACCACGCAAAGAGCGTGCAAGAGCTTGTCGCCAATGCCGACGCCGCGATGCAGGAGGCAAAGGCGCGCGGTCGGAATCGCGTCGTGCATTTTTCCGATGAAATCGAGACGGAACGCGGACGAGCCCGCCTGATACAGGGCGAAATGACACGCATCGTCCCTGATGCCGAATTCCATCTCGTCTATATGCCTATCAGTGACCGCGACGGCACCATCGGAGCCTGCGAGGCGCTGTTGCGTTGGACGTCGCCGATCTTCGGCCCGATTTCACCGGCCGATTTCATGCCTCTTGCCGAGCGAAACGGCATGTTTGCGGAAATTGACCGCTGGGTCGTGGATCACGCCTTGTCCGATTATGAACATCTGGCGGAAACCCTCGGAACCGATCCGTTCCTGTCGATAAATGTTTCCTCTGCCGAGCTCACCGAGACAACCCTGGTCCCGTTCCTGCGCGAACGCATCAAAGCTTATGGCGTGCCGTCGCCACGGATCGTCATCGAACTGACCGAAACCGTGCCCCTCGAGAATGAAAACGTCTTCAATTCAATCGTCGCCCTGCGCAGGGAAGGTGTCCATATTGCGATGGACGATTTCGGCGCAGGGTTCACGTCGGTTTTGAACCTTCTGCAATATGAAATCGATACGATCAAGCTTGACCGCTATTTTCTTGATCATCTCATCGAGCGGAAATCAATCGACACCTTGCAGGCCCTTATTTCACTCTGCCATGCTGAGAACATGCATGTTGTTGCGGAGGGCATCGATTCCGCCGAAAAATGGCAGACGCTGATTGCCGCCGGCTGCGATTACTTCCAAGGCTACGGTATCGGCCCGCCCATGACGATCGCGGAACTGAGAGACTGGGCTGCAGCGGGAAATGTGCATCGTCCCGAGCGGTTTGCCGCAGCGACGAATTGCGGGCGCGCTATCACGCCGCCCGGAGATTTCAGGGGGATGACCTGACAGCAATGGTGTATTCTTCACAACCTCGTGATGTCGGTCACAAATTGACCATCTAAATGAACCAGTGGATGTTTCCCGGAATTGAACCTTGCCGGTAAAAGGATTCCCATTCCACCGGTTACGTCCGCCCGATAGTCGATGAGGCGCACCAATGAACCATATGTCCCTCGCGCTGATAGCCGTGGGCTGCCTGCTTCTGGTGTTCGCTGCAGTCTGGTGGCGACGCCGCAGCAGTGAAGCTCCGGTGGTGAAAGTCGACGTACGTGGGACCGGTGTATCGGGATGGTGGACTTTGGTCGCTGATATGGATGGCAGCAGCGACAGGGGATGGGACGCGACGGAAATTCATGTGACCAAGCCGGATGAAGCCAAGATCATCGGGGTGAACGAGGCTCTTGGCACCGGCCATGGCGGCGGTACCACCGTATTCGACGAAATCGACCCGGATCGGATTTCCAATCGTTCTGCATGGTCCGTGGCAGATGACAATGCCGATATCCGTCGCCCACCGGCAAGCGCGACGTTCCTGCTTTATGCTCCGCCGTCCCGGCAATCCCGGCAACTTGTCGTAAGGGTTCATATGCGCTCGGTCGGATATGGCAACCCCCGCGCGGTTGCCGCCGGCTCTCTTCTCGCCCCCGACGCCTGACGTCAGCGAGTGCCCGTCCTTTCGGCTGCGGCAACATCGAGCACAATGCGTGCGGCCCGGCGGCTGGGCGTTTCACCTGAAAGTCCCATCACCTCCACAAGGCGCCGGAAGCCGGCAAGTTGCATATCTCGCTCAGGCCCGCCCTCCAGCAAACGCGCGAGTTGCCTGGCCATCGCCGGGGGATCGATGTGCCATTGCAGATATTCGGGCACCACATTCTCATTGAGAATGAGATTGGGCAGGATCGCCGTCGTGATCTTGAGGATGTAGGGCGCGATCCACCCTTCGATCCGCGGCACACGATAGGCGGCCACGGTTGGTACGCCCGCCAGTGCCAGCTCCAGCGTCACCGTACCGGATGCGGCGAGCGCCGCCCGTGCCACGCGGAAGGCCGCGCGCTTCTCCTTGGGATCGACCACAATCCGGGGCTTGACCGGCCAGCGTTTGGTTATCTCCTCCACCTGTGCGCGGCGGCGGGGTAAAGTGGGAACGACCAGCTCGAAAGCAGGCACATCCTGACTCAGCAGACCCAGTACCTCACCGAATGTATCGCCTAGGCGACTCAGTTCGGAGCGCCGGCTGCCCGGCAGGACCAGCAGAACAGGCGGCTGTGCCTCGCGTCGGCGGACTTCTTCAACCGCCGGGCGCAGGCTATCAAGCTCGGCGAGCAAGGGATGGCCGACATAGCTGGTTGGAGGGCCGCCCAGCCGCGCCATCACCTCCGGCTCGAATGGCAGAACGGCGAGCACATGGTCCACGTGAGGACGCATCGCCCGCGCCCTACCCTCTCGCCAGACCCAGACCGTCGGCGCGACATATTTCACGATAGGCAGATGCGGCAGGCGCCGGCGCACGCGGGCTGCGACGTGGTGGTTGAAGTCCGGCAGATCAACCAGGACCAGCACGTCGGGCGGGTCGGCGCAGATCGCCCTCACCACCTCGGCCATCCGCTTCAGGATGCGCGGCAGGCCGGCAACGACCTGGGCGAAACCCATTGCGGTCAAGTCATCCATGGGGAAGAGGCTTGCCAGCCCCTCCGCCTGCATGTGTGCCCCGCCGACACCGCGGAAAGCGATGCCGGGCTGGAGCTCAGCCAGCGCCCGCATGAGGCCGGCACCCAGCACATCGCCAGATTCCTCGCCCGCGACGAGGAATACGTCCCGCGGCGGCGACGCCATCACGCGGTCTCGTCTACGTCGGCTGGGACGCCAAGCAGGAAAATCCCGGCCTCGTCCGCCTGGCGCACAAGTTCCTCAAACTCACTGACGATCACACCGCCGGCTTCGATCGCGATGCCGGCGATGCCGGCCTTCGCAACACCCTGAACCGTCTGCGGCCCGAGGGACGGCAAGTCGAGCCGACGATCCTGTCCTTCCTTCGGCCGTTTAACAAGGACGCCACACGGATTCGGCGCCTTGATGCGGCCACGCTGGCGCAGGTCTGCACACCGCTCCAGCATCAGATCCGTGCCTTCCGCGGCTTCCACAGCCACGACGTGGCCGCTCATGACGACGAGCCCCTGCCCGATATCCAACGGCCCAAGAACGTGAAGGGCTCGCATGCCGATGCGGGCATCGTCCCGTTCCTCGTGCCGCGGCTGCACCCGGCCCAGCACGCCCTCCGGCGCCAGAATGGACGGCGCAACCTCATGGGCGCCGAGCAGACGAAAACCAGCCTCCTCGAAGAGACGCGCAACACCCGTCAGCAGATGATCATCGCCGCCCCGAAACATGCGGAGCACCCGCGGCATGCGCTTGAGCGTCGCCCAATCAAGACGGATATCGCGAATGCGCGGGCGCATGACGTTGCCGATCATGACCACCTCACGGCAGCCGTGGCGCTTCAGTTCGGCCTGAAGGAAGCCGAAACGCCCCATCGGGATCCAGACATGGGGAAAGGCCTCTACCTCTTGCCCGGCCGAACCCCTCAAGGCGAACAACACCACGGGCCGACCCGCGGCTTGCGCTGCGCGCGCTACGGCAATCGGAAAAGCCCCCCCGCCGCAAATGATGCCCAGCGGGCCGGGATTGGCGCTTTCGCCGATTGCCGGCGCAGCCTCCGACCTGCTCACGGGCTCAACCTGCGTCGGCTTCGCCGCCATTATCGACATCATGCGGCACCATGAGACGACGCTTGCCCGCGCTGCGCACGAAGTCGATGAGCCTCATGACGTGGGAGTCATCAGCAAAATCGGTGGCGACGCGTTCGGTCCGGTCGGCGAGGGTGCCCCCCCCATAGAACAGTTCGCGATAGGCAGCGCGCAGCGCATGGATCGACGGGCGCGGCACGCCGCGGCGCTTGAGGCCGATGATGTTGAGGCCGCCAATGCCGGGGCGCCCTTCCACCATCGCGCCATATGGAATGAGGTCGTGCCTCACGCCACACATGCCACCGACAATGGCCCCCTCGCCCACCCGCGCAAACTGATGCACGGCGCTCAGGCCGCCGAGGAACACATTGTCGCCGATGGCGACGTGACCAGCGAGCGTTGCATTGTTGGCGAACACCACATTGTTGCCCACCACGCAATCATGCGCGACATGGCTGGCAGCCATGAAGAAGCCGTTGTCGCCGACCCGCGTCTCCATATGTCCGCCGGCGGTGCCGATGTTCATGGTGACATGCTCGCGCACAACGCAGTTCGCACCGAGGATGAGGCGGCTCGGCTCTCCCTTGTAGTGCACGGACTGCGGCGGCATGCCGAGGACCGCGAAGGGGAACACCGCCGTGCCCGCGCCGAGGGTCGTGTGGCCCGCAACAACCACATGCGAATGCAGACGCACATCATCGCCGAGCGTGACGTCCGGGCCCACCGTGCAGAACGGGCCGATCTCTACGCCGGTTCCAAGCCGGGCGCCGGAGGCCACCTGCGCAGTGGGGTCGATGCGGCTCGCAGCCAAGCTCATTCATTCACTCCTGTGCGATCATCGCGCCGACTTCCGCCTCGGCGACGATCTGACCATCGACCTTTGCCTCCCCGCGGAACCACCACATGTTGCGGCGCTTGACCATGCGGGTCATGTGGTATTCCAGAACGTCCCCAGGAACGACAGGTCGGCGGAACTTCGCCTTGTCGATCGTCATGAAATAAACCAGCTTGGGCGGTCCGTCGTCCGGCCGCGCAAGCAGGCAGATCGTGCCCGCCGTCTGCGCCATGCCTTCGAGGATGAGGACACCGGGCATCACTGGCCGGCCCGGGAAATGCCCCTGGAAATGCGGCTCGTTCGCCGAGACGTTCTTGATGCCCACGGCGCTCACGTCACCGTCGATATCAACGATGCGGTCGACCATCAGAAATGGGTAGCGGTGCGGCAACGCCGCAAGGATCTCCTGAATGTCGACCGAGCGAAGAACCTTCTTCTCCTCGTTCACGACTTCCTCGCTACTCGTCATGACGCCCCATTCTCCGTCTTGCGCGCAATCGTTGTCTCACCACGAGCGAGGCGCTGTACCGCCATAACCTCGCGGAACCACTCCCGCATCGGCTTGGCGGGCGATCCACCCCATTGGACGCCCGGCGGCACGTCATCCTTCACATTGCTGGTAGCAGCGATCTGCGCACCATCGCCGATGTGCACATGACCGATCACCCCGACCTGGCCTCCCAGCATCACGAAATCTCCCAGCGTCGCACTGCCGGCAATACCGCTTTGCGAGACAATGATGCAGTGCCGACCAATCACCACGTTATGCGCGATCTGTACGAGATTATCGATCTTGGTGCCTTCCCCGATCACCGTGTCGCGCAAGCCGCCGCGATCAATGGCGGTGTTGGCACCGATCTCAACGTCGTCCTGAATGACTACCCGGCCGATCTGGGGAATCTTCACGTGACCGGCGCTGGCACCGACATAGCCGAAGCCATCCTGTCCGATGCGCGCGCCGGGATGGATGATGACGCGATCACCCAGCAGGGCATGCGTCAGGGTGGCGCCGATCCCGATATGGCAGTTTCGCCCGATCCGCACGCCGGGTCCGACAACCGCGTTGGCGGCAATGATGCTTCCCGCACCGACCTCTGCACCCGGCCCGACCACGGCCCCCGGATCCACCGTGACGTCCGTCTCTATGCGTGACTGCGGATGCACAAAGGCACCGGCGGCAATACCGTGATGGCCGAAGACCGGCGGTGGTCGCAGCAGATCGGCATAGATGTGACGCGCGACAGCGACAAAGGACTGGTGAGGCTTTGCGACGACAAGCGCGACGGTCTGTGGCGGAACCTGCGCCGCCAGGCGCTCTGGCACGAAGCAGGCCGTCGCCCGTGTCGCCCGCAGCTGGCCCACATAGCGCGTCGCTTCGATGAAGGATACATCGCCCGGGCCGGCATGATCCAACGGCGCAAGCGCCCGTATCATGACACCCGGATCCGGCTCGACGACGAAGCGCGCCCCGGTGAGCACCCGCACATCATCGAGGAGCAGCGGCGTTCGCGCCGTGACGAATACGGGTTCACTCATTGCTACAGCGCCGGGCATGCTCTCAAACGAACAAGCGGCCCGGAACACCCGGGCCGCCATGACCTTATACCGATTTTCGTGCGATCAGAACTTCGTGCCGCCCGAGAAGCGGAACGCCTGCTCCTCGTCGTAGCTCTCCTTCGAGAGAACCCATGCATAGTCGAAGCGCAGCGGGCCGAAGGGCGACTTCCAGATAAGACTCACACCGACCGAGGAGCGGACCGAATCGCTGTCGGCGACGCAGACATTGTTCCACCCCTTGGTGGTGGAACCCGCGATCGTGTCGCAGTTCACGAGGTGGTCCTGCCAGCCCGAGACATTCTCGAACGTTGTACTGCCCTGGTAATCCCATACCGAGCCAGCATCCGCGAAAACAGCGAACTTCAGGCCTGCATCTTTCGGCAGGAACGACAGCGGGAACTGCAGCTCCGCGGTCGTGCCCCAGTAGAGCGTACCACCAAGCGCGGTCGGATCGAGGCCATTACCGCCCGACGCCAAGTCGCGCGGACCAATACCGTTCGACGCAAAGCCGCGGACCAGATCAGGCCCCTTGAAGAAATTATCGACGATACGCAGATCCTCGCCGCCCCACGACGCAACGTTACCAGCCTGGCCGCGCAACATCAGCACGAAATCGCCGAAGAGCGGATAGTACCACCGGGCGTCGATGGTCGAGCGGATGTAGTTGACGTCACCTCCGAGGCCGGCGAAGTCCTGCTTCAACTCGACGAGATAACCCGCTGTGGGGTCGATGTTATTGTCGAGCATATTGTAGCTGAGGGTGTAGCCCAGCGCCGAGGTGATGGCCTGCTCGCCATCAATTTCCTTAATCGCCCACGACACATCGTCGTAGTACTCGTCGGAAACCCGGATCTCCTTGGTCGACAGCGTGTAGCGCAGACCGAGAGTCAGTTCGTCGGTCAGCGGCAGACCGAGGCGCAGCGTACCGCCACCTGTGGTCGACTCATAAGGGCTGTACTCGGTCGTGGACGTACTCTTGTAGAACAGGTCAAAACCGGCCGCGACACGGTAGTCGAGGAAGTAAGGTTCAGTAAAGTTGAGTTCGACGCCCTCGACATACTGGCCGATCTGGCCGCTTACACGGACAAACTGACCGCGACCGAGGAAGTTCTTCTCCGACACGGCAACTTCGCCAATGAAGCCGTCGGTCGTGGAGTAACCGCCCGAAACCGAGAATTCGCCGGTGGGCTGATCCTCGACATCCACCACGAGAATGACGCGATCCGGCGCCGAGCCGGGCTCGTTGCTGATCTTGACCGTCTTGAAGAAACCGAGATTGCGCAAGCGGCGCTCGGCACGATCCACCAGGACGCGATTATAAGCATCGCCTTCGCCGAGATCGAATTCACGACGGATGACCCAGTCGCGCGTGCGGGTATTGCCGCGCACCTCGATGCGCTCGATGTAGACCCGCGGACCTTCCTCCACGGTGAAGACCAGAGAAATGGTACGCGTTTCGAAATTCCGATCGCCGCGCGGACGCACCTGAGCGAAGGCGTAGCCGGACTTCGACACCTCAATAGTGGCGTTCTCGACTGACTTCTCAACGAGTTCGGCGTTGTAGACCTGACCCGGCTGAACCCGGAGGGCAGCCTTGATCGTGTTCACATTGACATCGCGAATGTTCGAGACGACGTCGACGCTGCCAAACTTGTACTGCTGCCCCTCATCCAGAACGTAGGTCAGGACGAACCCGCCATCCTTGCGATCCAGATCAGCCGAAACCGACACGATGCGGAAATCGGCGTAGCCGTTCTTGAGGTAGAAGCGCCGCAGCAGTTCTTGGTCGGCATTGATGCGATCGACGTCGTAGACATCGGAATTCTTCAGCCAGGAGAGCCAGTTGCTCTCCGTCGTGGTCAGCTCGTCCTTCAGCTTGTAATCCGAAAACGCCTTGTTGCCGACGAAGACGATCTTGGAAATGCCGAGCTTCTCGCCTTCCTTGATCTCGAATACGAGATCGACGCGGCCCTCGCCGCGATCGATCGTCTTCGGCTCCACACGAACGTCGTAACGGCCGGCACGACGATAAACGTCGATGATGCGTTGCGTGTCGGCCTGAACGGTCGCCTTGTTCAGCGGGCTGCGAGCTTTGGACTGCGTCTCGGCCTCGAGCTGCTCGGTCTTGATCTTCTTGTTGCCCTCGAAGGCAACGCGGTTGATCACCTCGTTCTCGGTCACGGACACGACCATGCGGCCGCCGCGATTGCTGACATGCACATCCGAGAACAGGCCGGTGGCATAAAGATTCTTCAGAGCCTCGTCGATCCGGGCGGCATCAAGCTTCTGTCCGGGAGACGTGGAGAAATACGAGCGGATCGTCTCCGCATCGACGCGCTTGTTGCCCTCGACGATGATCGAACCGGCCGTCTGGGCCAGTGCGGCGACAGGCGAAAGAACAATGGAGCCGGTGACCATTGCGGTCGTCGACAGGAGGCAGACCCCTGCAACGGACGCCATCTTACTCACAAACCGGACACGAGCAGCCATGTGGTGCGCAACCTTACCGTTGTTCTGACGCCCAGACACATTCACACGGGAACGCGAATGCACGCGGAGTCTCACCCTGCGGGGTTGTTGTACAGACTTTCGCTGCACCTGCAAACCGAGCCCGCATCCCGATTCACCCTTTTCCAAAGCGGCGTTGCCATCGCGCAACGCCTTCCGTTTTCGCCGCTCAAGACCTTGAAATATTAAGGATATCGTTGAACGTCGCAAACAGCATGAGCATCAGCACGAAAGCTAGACCGATGCGGAACCCGACCTCTTGGGCCCGCTCGCTGAGCGGACGGCCGCGCAGCGCCTCAACCGCATAGAAAACCAAGTGCCCGCCGTCGAGCAACGGTATCGGAAAGAGGTTAAGGAGTCCGATCGAGACCGACAGCACTGCGGCCAGTTGCAGCAATGCCGCGAAGCCGAACGTGGCGACCTGTCCCGAAACCTGGGCAATCCGGATCGGCCCGCCAAGCTGATCCGGCGACTCGCGCCCGCTCACCACGCCACCCAGATAGCTGAAAGTGCGGTCAATGACGAACCAGACTTCCTTCACCGCCATGCCGACCGCCTCGACCGGCCCGTAGCGACGGGTCACGACGCTTGCGGCATCGGCCGAACGGGAAATGCCGAGAACGCCGATCGCATGGGTGCTTCCGAACGTATCCTTCATCTCCCGGCGTTCCGGGACGGCATTCAGGGCGACGTCTGCATCCGCACGCCGCACGACGATGGCCAGCGACTGCCCCGCCGCCCCGCTGACGATTCGCTGCATGTCACCGAAGGATTCGATCGGCGTGCCATCGATGGAGATAATAACATCGTGGGGCTGGAAGCCGGCGCGCTCCGCGGCGCTGCCCGCCTGCACGGAATCGACCACGGGCGTCATGACCTGACGACCAACCGTCATGAAGAGCGTCGCGAAGATGACGATGGCAAGAATGAAATTGGCGATCGGCCCGGCCGCCACGATGGCAGCGCGGGCGCCGACCGACTTGTGGAAAAAGCTGCCCTCACGGTCCTCGGCGCTCATCCGCGCAATGGCCTCACGATCGGGCGCGGACGCGGCGTTCTCATCGCCGTGGAACTTCACATAGCCGCCAAGCGGAATGGCCGACAGTCGCCACCGCGTCCCATGCCGATCGTAGAATCCCGCGATCTCCGGCCCGAAGCCCAGGGAAAAGGCGACGACCCTCACGCCGGCACGCCGCGCGACCCAGAAATGGCCGAACTCGTGAAAAAACACCACGATGGTCAGGACGAACAGGAAGGGGACGACATAGCCGAGCACCCAGCGCAGGTGATCACCGGCGGAAATGAGAAGATCCATTGCGTCCTTCCTTTCACCCGAGGGTGCGCTGCGTAACGGCAGGTGGCTTAAGGCGACTTTGCGGCGAAGATGCGCTCATTTCCCCGCCTGCCTGCTTCCCATCGCCCTCAGAAACCCAGCAAACCATGGGCCACGGCTCCGGGGTCGCGCACAAGCCCGACGAGCAGCCCCACGAGCGCCGCGGCGACGAAGCCGTCGAGGCGATCCATGAGACCACCATGGCCGGGAATCAGCGCGCTCGAATCCTTGCATCCGAAACGCCGCTTCATGGCCGATTCGAACAGGTCGCCGCATTGGCTGGCAATGCTTGCCGCCAGGGTGGTAGCGCCAAGTCCGATGCCCGGCGCCCAACCCGCGGCAACAAGCGACAGCAGGCCAGCTGCCGTGCCGATCAATGCGCCGCCGATGGCGCCCGACCATGTCTTGTTTGGGCTGATCCGCGGCCAGAGCTTGGGGCCACCCATCAGGCGACCGCAGAAATAGGCTCCGATGTCGGTGCCCCAGACCAGCGCGAAGAGCCACAGCAGCGCAGCGCCGCCCCCTTCCCCCTCCCGCAGCGCTACCGCAGGCACGACTGCGGCGGCGGCGTAGATTACCCCTGCCCCGACCCAGCACCTCGGCCGGCCGAGAAGCGTGAAAAGAAGAGCGGCGGCAATCACCGGAAGCGTGCCGGGCAAGGCACCATGGTATAGCGTCAATATCGTCGCGGCGACCAGGGCGACTCCGCCGATACTGAGCAGCACGATTTTCGGCTGCGTCGATGTCATCACCGTCCATTCCCAGAGAATGAGCAGCGCCGCAAGACCGAGGAAGCATGCGAACAACCAGCCACCCAGCGAGGCCGCAAGCAGCGCAAGCGGTGCCAGCACGAGGGCGGATGCAAGCCGGGGCAGGAAGTCCTTTCCGAGGGGCAAGACTCTAGTGCCCCGGAGCAAGAAGGCCGCCGAAGCGACGTTCGCGACGACCATATTCGACCAGTGCCTGTTCAAGCCAGCCCCGGTCGAAATCCGGCCAGAGCACCGGCAGGAAGACGAGCTCTGAATAAGCCGCCTGCCACAGCAGGAAGTTCGAGAGCCGCTGCTCTCCACTGGTGCGGATGACGAGATCGAGCGGAGGCAGCCCCGCAGTATCCAGAGCTCCGCCGATCAGCTCCGGCGTGATGGCCTCTGGCGCCAGCCGGCCGTCTCTCACCTCTGCCGCAAGGCGCTGAACGGCTCGGGCAATCTCGTTCTGCGCGCCGTAATTGAACGCAACCACCAGCTTGATACCCGTATTGTTGCGGGTGAGCTGCACGGCCTCGTCCAGTAACAGCGCGATGTCAGGCACGCGCGCGGGGCGCTCGCCGATAACGCGCACCTGGACATTCTGCTTATGAAGGGTCGCAAGATCGTTGCGGATAAACCGCTTCAGCAGGCCCATGAGATCCGCGATCTCGGCCATCGGCCGCGACCAGTTCTCGCTGGAGAAGCTGTAGATGGTCAGCGCCTCGATGCCGAGCTCCTCCGCTGCACGCACGGCGCGGCGAACGGCTTCGACGCCGCGACGGTGGCCCTCGAAACGCGGCAGGCCGCGGGACTTCGCCCAACGGCCATTGCCATCCATGATGATGGCGACATGGCGGGGGCGCGGCAGTGCCACGCCCGTGGCCTCGGGCGCTGCCTCTTCCAGATGCACGCCGTGTGGCGCTTCGCCCTTCGCCATCTCGCCGGAGACCCCCGTCCCCATCCTCGTTCGATGCCCGCCTCAGACCGCCAGGATTTCCTTTTCCTTGCCGGCAAGCACCTGGTCGATTTCGCCAATCGAGGAATCCGTCGCCTTCTGCACCTGATCAGCCAGTCGGTCGAGGTCGTCCGAACTCATTTCGCCGTCTTTTTCGGCCTTCTTCAATGAATCGAGACCGTCGCGACGCACGTGGCGGACCGAGACGCGCGCGGCCTCGGCATATTTGTGGGCGACCTTGACCAGTTCCTGGCGGCGCTCCTGCGTGAGCTCGGGAATGCGGACCCGGATCACCTGACCTTCGGTCTGCGGATTGAGGCCGAGATTCGAATCGCGAATCGCCTTCTCGACGGCGCTCACCATTCCGCGGTCCCAGACCTGCACGGAAAGAAGCCGCGGCTCGGGCACGTTCACCGAGGCGACCTGATTGAGCGGCATGTGCGAGCCATAGGCATCTACCTGGATCGGCTCCAGCAGACTCGCCGAGGCGCGGCCCGTGCGCAGCCCGCCCAGTTCGTGTTTGAGCACGCCGATCGCACCCTGCATGCGGCGCTTGATATCGGCAACGTCGATCGGACCGTCGGTCATATCGCCCTCGTTCTTATCGGTTGGCCCTGTCGGAAAATCCGGTGGCGAGTCTCAAGGTGCGACAACGGTCGCCCGACCCTCGCCGCGGATGGCTGAAGCAATTGCGCCGGGCTCGCGGATCGAGAAAACGATTATCGGCAAGCGGGCCTCGCGGGCAAGCGCGAAGGCGGCCGCGTCCATAACCTTGAGGTCTTTGGCAAGAGCCTCGTCATGGGTCAGCCGATCATAGCGCTTCGCATTCGGATCCTTCTTGGGATCTGCGGTGTATACGCCGTCGACATTCGTCGCCTTCATCACCGCGTCGCAGCCGAGCTCCGCGGCGCGCAGCACGGCGCCCGTATCGGTGGTGAAATACGGATTGCCCGTGCCACCGGCGAGTACGACGATGCGCTCGCGCGACAGGTGCTTCAGCGCTGGCTGGCGAGCATAGGATTCGCAGATGGTCGGCATGGGAACGGCGCAGAGCGTGCGGGCCGGACTGCCGGCAGCTTCGATTGCCTTTTCCAAGGCCAACGCATTCATCGCAGTGGCGAGCATGCCCATATGATCGGCCGTTGCGCGATCCAGCCCGTCACCGGCCACCCGAGCGCCGCGCAGGATGTTGCCCCCTCCGACGACGACAGCAACCTGTGCACCGGTAGCGCGCGCCTCGACGAGATCTCGGGCGATGGCAGCGACGGTGGGCCAGTGCAGGCCGAAGGGCTCGTCGCCCATCAGCGCTTCGCCGGACACCTTCACCAGCACGCGCCTGTAAGCCAGATCGTCCCCGGATTGCGTCATACTGCCCCTCGTTCAGCCGACATCGCGAAAGGAGCCCGACCCGCGAGCTCCGCGCTGCACCGCAGCAGAATAGAGCACGCCGGCGACCCTCGTTGAGTCATCCGGCGCGCTTATCCACGCAATATCAATGGCCTGCCGCGGCGGCGACTTCGGCGGCGAAGTCGCTCTCCTGCTTCTCAACGCCCTCGCCGAGCGCGAAACGCACGAAACCGGCGATGCGGATGGGACCACCCACCTTGCCTTCGCTCTCCTTGACGGCCTGAGCCACCGTCTTGGAAGGCTCATGAACGAACGCCTGATCGAGCAGCGTGACTTCCTTGAAGAAGGTCTTCAGGCCGCTCTCGACAATCTTCTCGACCACGTTCGCCGGCTTGCCGGAGGCGCGGGCCTTGTCGGCCAGAACCTCGCGCTCGCGCGCGACGACGTCGGCGTCAACGCCTGCGGCGTCCAGCGCCTGCGGGTTGGCCGCAGCGATGTGCATGGCGACCTGGCGGCCGAGAGCGGCGAGTTCATCCGCATTGCCGGTCGATTCGAGCGCGACCAGCACGCCGATCTTGCCGAGGCCTTCGCCCACCGAGCTGTGGAGATAGGAACCGACGATGCCCTGCTGAACCTGCAGCAGCTTGGCGCGACGCAGGTTCATGTTCTCGCCGATGGTGGCGATGGTCGAGGAGATGGCTTCGGCAACCGTGCCGCCACCGGGGAACGCCGCGGCCTTGATGGCCTCGACATCATCGCCGGCCTCGAGCGCCACAGCGGCGATGCCGCGCACCAGGCCCTGGAACTGGTCGTTGCGGGCGACGAAGTCGGTCTCCGAATTCACCTCGACGACCACACCCTTCGTGCCGGCCGCATTGAGGCCGATCAGGCCTTCGGCGGCGACCCGGCCGGCCTTCTTGGCGGCCTTGGCAAGGCCCTTCTTGCGGAGCCAGTCGATGGCGGCCTCGATGTCGCCATCGACTTCGCCGAGCGCAGCCTTGC
Organism: Ancylobacter crimeensis; assembly: GCF_023016805.1. GTDB lineage: Bacteria > Pseudomonadota > Alphaproteobacteria > Rhizobiales > Xanthobacteraceae > Ancylobacter > Ancylobacter crimeensis. Next base: position 423,644 of record NZ_JALKCH010000001.1, on the reverse strand, counting down.
AGTCCATCATGCCCGCGCCGGTCTTGTCGCGGAGCTCTTTCACCATGCCCGCGGTGATGTTGGCCATGTCACGTTCCTCGCACGAATTGCATATGTCATTTGACGGCACGGCCGGCCGGAGGGTTTTCCGGGCCGGCCGTGCGTGTTCAATGTCGGCCCGTTACGGGCCGGCGGCACCGAAGTGCGGAGATCACTCGACCTCGGCGGTGAGTTCCTTCGCCTGGGCGATCCAGCCATCCACGCGACCCGGCAGGCCGACTTCCTCGCCGAGACGCTGGGCGTCCTGCGGGTCGAGGGAAGCGATCTGCGAGAAGTGGAAGATGCCGAGATCGGTCAGCTTCTTCTCGATGGCCGGGGACACGCCGGTCAGCTTCTTCAGGTCGTCGGCAATGCCGCGCGGGCCCGAGAGGGGCTCGAAGCTCTGCCACAGCGACTCGGAGGGCAGATCCTCGACCAGCGGAGCGTCCGCTTCGCCGAGATCGATGCCGAGATCGCCCTGGGCGCGGCCGATGCCGTCGATCGCGGCGCGCGCGACGAGGTCGCAATACAGGTTGATCGCACGGCCGGCGTCGTCATTGCCCGGCACCGGGAAGGCGATCCCGTCCGGATCGCAATTGGTGTCGAGAATGGCGGCGACCGGGATACCCAGGCGACGCGCCTCGGCGACCGCGAGGTCTTCCTTATTGGTGTCGATCACGAAGAGCAGGTCCGGCAGGCCGCCCATGTCGCGGATACCGCCCAGAGCGCGGTCGAGCTTCTCGCGCTCGCGCTGGAGCGTCAGGCGCTCCTTCTTGGTGTAGCCGACGCCTTCGCCGGCGCCGAGCAGCTCTTCGAGCTTCTTCAGGCGGGCGATGGAGTGGGAAATGGTCTTCCAGTTGGTCAGCATGCCGCCGAGCCAGCGGGAGTTGACGTAGTACTGGGCCGAACGCTTCGCCGCGTCCGCAACGGCATCGGCCGCCTGACGCTTGGTGCCGACGAACAGCACGCGGCCGCCACGGGCCACGGTGTCGGAGACCGCCTGGAGCGCGCGGTGCAGCGACGGCACGGTCTGGGCGAGGTCCAGGATGTGGATGTTGTTGCGAACGCCGAAGATATAGGGCGCCATCTTCGGGTTCCAGCGGTGCGACTGGTGACCGAAGTGCACGCCGGCTTCAAGAAGCTGGCGCATGGTGAAATCGGGGAGTGCCATTGTCGTGTCTCGTCCGGTTGAGCCTCCGCGGACGTGGCCGGCCGGCGGAAATGCCGGTCCGGCACCGGGTGAGCCGGCCCGCTGATCCCGGCTGGTTCAGCCATGGGAAAAGGATGCCGGCACGCGGTCCGCGTGCGGAATGGCGCGGCTTATAAGGGACATGCCCGCCCGGCGCAAGTCGAAGCCTGCCCCGCCCGAGACGGCGGACCAGCGCGCGCGCTCAGTGTGCCTCGACCTGCACCACGCCCGGCACCGCCTTCAGCGCCCCGGCGATCTGCGGAGACAGTGCAAAACGGCCCGGCAGCTTGATCTCGACCTCGGTTCCCCCCTTGTCGCCGACGAGCACGACGAAAGCCACCTCGCCGTCGCCGCGACCGCCGGCGAGCGGCGTGAGCCGGGTCGCGAGGCTCTCCAGCGGATCGGGCGAGCGCAGGAAGATGCGCAGACCCTTCTGCATCTTGGAAGCCGCCGCATCGAGCGGCTCGGCGGTCTGGATTCGCGCCCGCACATCCTCGCCCTGCAACTCGGCGGCGACGTGCAGGAGAAGAGCGGTTCCCGGCTCCAGCACCTCGCGGAAATGGGCAAGCCCTTCGGAAAAGATCACCGCCTCGAACTGCCCGGACGGATCGGAGAGGCCGACAATGCCCATCTTGTTGCCGGTCTTGGTTCGCCGCTCCTGCCGACTCACCACCGTGGCGGCGAGGCGCCCGGCCGAGGCGCCCGCCCTCACCGCACGGGTGAAGTCGCTCCAGCGCTGCACCCGAAGTCGTTCCAGCGCCTTGGCGTAGTCATCCAGCGGATGACCGGTGAGGAAAAAGCCGATCGCGTCATATTCCTTCTGCAGCCGGTCGGCCGGCAGCCAAGGCATGACATCGGGCAGCGGCAGATGGGCGGCGGCCGGGCCGCTGCCGAACATGTCGTTCTGCCCCACCGCAGCATCGGCCCCGCGCTTGGCGGCATGACCGAGAATCGAATCGATTGCGACGAAAGCACGGGCCCGGTTGGGCTCGATGCAATCCAGCGCACCGGCATTGACCAGGCTTTCCAACGTCCGCTTGTTCAGCGCCTTCGCATTGATGCGATTGGCGAAATCCGCCAGATCGCGGAACAGGCGGGAACCCCGCGCCTCGACGATGGCATCGACCGCCAGCCCGCCCACGCCCTTCACCGCCGCCAGCGCATAGAAGATGGCGCCGCCCTCCACCTGGAATTCGCGCCCGCAGCGATTAACCGAAGGCGGCACCACCTCGATGCCGAGGCGCTGGGCTTCCTGCCGGAATTCGCCGAGCTTGTCGGTGTTCGACATGTCGTAGGTCATCGACGCGGCGATGAACTCATTGGGATAGTTCGCCTTCATGTAGGCGGTCTGGTAGGCAACCAGCGCGTAGGCGGCGGCGTGGCTCTTGTTGAATCCGTAATCCGCGAACTTGGCGAGCAGGTCGAAGATCTCGGACGCCTTCGCCTGCGGCACCCCGCGTTCCACCGCGCCATCGACGAAGCGGGCGCGCTGCTTGTCCATCTCGGCACGGATCTTCTTGCCCATGGCGCGGCGCAGCAAGTCGGCCTCGCCGAGCGAATAACCCGACAGGGTCTGAGCGATCTGCATCACCTGTTCCTGGTAGATGATGACGCCGTAGGTTTCCTTCAGGCTCTCCTCAAGGGCCGGGTGAGCGTAAACGGCCTGTTCCTGCCCGTTCTTCACGGCGCAATAGACCGGGATGTTGGCCATCGGGCCCGGCCGATAGAGCGCGACCAGCGCGATGATGTCCTCCAGCCGGTCGGGTTTCATGTCGACCAGCGCACGCCGCATGCCGGCGCTTTCTACCTGGAACACGCCGACCGTCTCACCCCGGGTCAGCATGTCGTAGGTCTTCTTGTCGTCGAGCGGGATTGTGGAGAGGTTGATCTCGATTCCCCGCTGACCGACGAGCCGCACCGCGGTCTGCAAGACGGTGAGCGTCTTGAGGCCGAGGAAGTCGAACTTCACCAGACCCGCCTGCTCCACCCATTTCATGTTGTACTGGGTGACGAGCATCGGCGAGCGGGGATCGCGATAGAGCGGCACGAGCTGGTAGAGCGGGCGATCGCCGATCACGACGCCTGCTGCATGGGTTGAAGCATGCCGGTTAAGCCCTTCCAGACGCACGGCAATGTCGAACGCTCGCTTTACCACGGGCGTCGCATCGCGCTCGGCCTGAAGGCGAGGTTCGTCCTCGATCGCCTTGGCGAGCGTTACTGGATTGGCGGGGTTCTGCGGCACCAGCTTGCAGAGTTTGTCGACCTGCCCATAGGGCATTTCCAGCACGCGCCCGACATCGCGCAGCACGCCGCGGGCCTGCAGAGTGCCGAAGGTGATGATCTGCGCGACCTGATTGCTGCCATAGCGATCCTGCACGTAGCGGATCACCTCGTCGCGCCGGTCCTGGCAAAAGTCGATGTCGAAATCCGGCATCGACACGCGTTCCGGGTTCAGGAAGCGCTCGAACAGCAGGCCGAATCGCAACGGGTCGAGGTCGGTGATGGTCAGCGAGTAGGCTACCAGCGAGCCGGCGCCCGAGCCGCGGCCCGGACCGACCGGAATCCCTTGCGCCTTCGCCCATTTGATGAAGTCCGACACGATAAGGAAGTAGCCGGGGAACTTCATCCGCTCGATGATGCTGAGCTCGAAGGCCAGGCGATCCTCATAGTCCTTCGCGCTCAGGCCGGGCGCCGGACCGTGAACGGCGAGGCGGCGGGCGAGGCCCTCTTCGGCCTGGGCGCGCAACTCGTCGGCCTCGTCCCGATCCGGGGTGAAACGGGGCAGGATCGGCTTCACCGTGCGCGGTCGATAGGCACAACGGCGCGCGATTTCGACTGTATTGGCAAGGGCTTCCGGGAGGTCCGCGAAGAGAGCCGCCATCTCGGCCCGGGTGCGGAAGCGGTGTTGCGGCGTGAGCTGGCGCCGGTTCGGATCGGAAACGAGGCGTCCCTCCGCGATGGAAATGAGCGCATCGTGGGCCTCGTAATCCTCCTCGGCGGCAAAGAAGGGTTCGTTGGTGGCGACCAGTGGCAGGCTGCGGCGGTAGGCCAGCGCGATGAGGTCCTCCTCCACCGCCCGCTCCTCGGCGGCGCCGTGGCGCTGGATCTCGACATATAGGCGGCCTCCGAAGATCGCCTCCAGCGTCGCAAGACGCTCCTCCGCGACGTCGGCCGAACCCGCCGCGAGGGCGCGGTCGATCGGTCCAGTGGGACCACCAGTCAGTGCAATGAGTCCAGCCGACGCCTCCGCCAGCCACTCCGCCTTGAGGTGCGGTTCGACACCGTCCGTCGTCTCGAGATAGGATCGGGATACCAGCGCCATCAGGTTCCGCCAACCGATCTCGCTGGCGGAGAGCAACACGAATTTCGGCAGGCCGGCCAGAGCGAGAGCACGCGAGCGCTGCTGGTCGCCGAAATCGATCCCCAGCGAGCAGCCGAGGATGGGCTGGATGCCGGCCCCCGACATCTTCTCGGAAAATTCCAGCGCGCCGAACAGATTGCCGGTATCGGTGAGCGCGATGGCGGGCTGGCGGTCCTTTTCCGCCAGCTTGGCGAGCTTGGTGACGGTCAGCGCGCCTTCAAGCAGGGAATAGGAGGAATGCAGGTGCAGATGCACGAAACCGACATCGGCGACTGACATTCTGGCCTCTCCTCTCATTCCACGGCGGTGCCGCGATTCGGGAGCGCCGTCCGGCGGGCAGTGTGCGGGCGCGGGCGCCTCCCCGTCCACCCGCGGATCGGGTCGTCCCCGCTGTCCTCAGGCCGGCAACATTCAGACCCCGCTGATGATGCCGGCCCACATGCCGATCATGGCGAGGAACAGGCCGAGAGACGCGAGCGCGGCGGCTTCATGCAGCAGGATGCGGATCATGTGGACCTCCCGTGAACATGGCGAGAACATTGTTCCCCTTATGTCCGGACGTCAATCAATGTTCCGCTTCTGTTCCATGCCTCGGTTACCGAATTTCTAACGGCCATATTTTCGGGTAATCCTTTGGCGGAAAGCAGTCACCAGCGAGCCTGGAGCATGACGGAAGAATCCCTGTCGCCCCCTTTGGATGCCGTCCGCTTCCAGTTGAACGTGCTCGAGCGCGCCATGGCCATCGCGGCGATGGCCGCGGGCGCAGTGGCTGTCGGCGGCGCCCTCGTTCCGACGCCGATTCCGGTGCTGCAACTGGTCGCGAATGCCGTGTTCGCGGGGCTGAGCCTGCTCCTGCTTGCGCTGGTCAGGCGCCATCCGCAACAGAGCCGCCCGCTTGCGATGCTGTTCTTCGCGGCGGCTCTCGCCCTCGTCACCCTAGCGGCGATTCTCGTTCCGGCCGACCCTTTGCGGTTCTGCTGGTATTTTGGCGCGGTCGGTGCGGCCTTCCTCATTTTCGGTACGCGCGGGGGCGTGGTGACGACGCTTGTCGCGATGGCGGCGGCGGTGCTGGTTTTCGTCGTATTCGACGGACTCTCGGCCCTCTCGCTGGCGACGCTCCTCTGCGCTCTGGCCGCTGCAAGCCTGACCTTCGCGACCTTCTCGATGCAGGCGCACCGCTTCGTCCGGCTGGCGATGGAGGCGGCGAACCGCGATGCGCTCACCGGTCTCGCCAATCGCCGCTTCTTCGAGGCCGCGCTGTCCTCTCTCGAAGGGGCCGCCGCGCCTTTCGGGATGCTGATGATCGACATTGATCACTTCAAGACCATCAACGATGCGCTCGGCCATGATGCCGGCGACCAGGTTCTGTCGCGGATTGCCGGTCTTCTGGCCGCCGATGCGCGCCGGGGCGACGTCGTGGCCCGGGTGGGCGGAGAAGAGTTCGCCGTGCTCCTTCCCGGTGCCGACCCGCCAGCGGTGCTGGCGGTCGCAAACCGCATCCGCGAGGAGATCGCCGCCGCTGCGCTGTCCTACAATGGCACGGCGTTGAAGGTGACGGTTTCCGTCGGCGCGGCGATCGCGGCCTTCCCCGTGCGACTCGGCGTGCAGAGGCGGGCGGACGATGCGCTCTATGCAGCCAAACGGGGTGGGCGAAACCGCGTGGTCCTCGCCACGGATTGAGCATCGCCGCCGGTCCGCCGCGCCGCAATGGAAGGCGGGCTCAGGACCATGAGGTCAGCGCCGTCATCCGAACCGTCAGATGGGATGATGATCCCGACGGTGACGCGCCACGGCTTGCGCGAAACGGATGCGGCAGCCTTGTCGGCCCTCCACGGCGGTCGGGCTCTGCACGGAGATCGGGCGCTGGCGCCGTCTGCTCACGCCATCTCCACCACCTGCCCCTCGCGCAGCGTCACGCGGCGGTGCATCTGGGCGGCAAGGTCGAGATTGTGGGTGGCGATGATCGCGGCGAGGCCCGTCGCCTCCACCAGCTGCGACAGCGCGTTGAACACATGAGCCGAGGTGCGCGGGTCGAGATTGCCGGTCGGCTCGTCCGCCAGCAGCACGCGCGGCGCATTGGCGACGGCGCGTGCGATGGCGACGCGCTGCTGCTCGCCTCCAGACAGCTCGCCGGGGCGATGCTCCAGACGCTGGCCGAGGCCGAGATAGGACAGCAGTTCCTTCGCCCGCTTGGACGCCTCGCGCTTCGACAGGCCGCGGATCATCTGCGGCAGCATGACGTTCTCAAGCGCGGAGAACTCCGGCAGCAGATGGTGGAACTGGTAGACGAAGCCGACATCGAGACGGCGGATGCGGGTGCGCTCCGCATCCGAAAGTCCGGCGGTCGGCTTCTCGCCCACCAGAACCTCGCCGGCGTCCTGGTGCTCCAGCAGGCCGGCAATGTGCAGAAGGGTCGACTTGCCGGTGCCAGACGGGGCGACCAGCGCCACGGTCTGCCCCTCATAGACCGTCAGATCGGCCCCTTTCAGGATATCCAGAGTGCCGGAACCCTGCGCGTAGCGGCGCTCGACCCCCGAGAGCCGCAAGGCGGGTTGCGCGTGTTCCGAGTCGTACATCGCCTCACTCGTAACGCAGCGCTTCCACCGGATCGAGGCGCGCGGCGCGCCAGGACGGGTAGAGCGGGGCCAGGAAGGACAGAACCAGCGCCATGATGACGACGGCGCCGGTCTCGCGCGCATCCATCTCCGCCGGCAGGCGGCTGAGATAATAGAGCTCCGGCGAGAACAGCTCCGTGGCGGTGAGCCAGGAGATGAACTGGCGGATCTCCTCGATGTTGAGGCACACCACGAGGCCGAGCAGGAAGCCGGCCAGCGTGCCGAACACGCCGATGGAGGCGCCGGTGACGAGGAAGACGCGCATGATGGAGCCGCGCGTCGCGCCCATGGTGCGAAGGATGCCGATGTCGCGGCCCTTGTCCTTCACCAGCATGTTCAGGCCCGACACGATGTTGAACGCCGCCACCACCACGATGAGGGTGAGGATGAGGAACATCACGTTCCGCTCCACCTGCAGCGCGTTGAAGAAGGTAGCGTTGCGCTGGCGCCAGTCGACCGCATAGATCGGTCTCTGCGCCGCCTTGTCGATGGCGGCACGGTACTGATCCACCTTGTCGGGGTTCTGCGTGTAGACCTCGATGGCGGTGACGTCGCCATCCTTGTTGAAATAGGCCTGCGCCTCGGGCAGCGGCATGAAGACGAAGGCGCTGTCATATTCCGACATGCCGATCTCGAAGATCGCGGCGACCTTGTAGACCTTGATGCGCGGCGTCGTGCCCATCGGCGTCACGGCGCCGCGCGGCGACACCAGCGTGATGTTGTCGCCGGCGCGGATCGAGAGCTGGTCGGCGAGCCGCTTGCCGATGACGAGGCCGGAGCCGCCGTCAAAGCCTTCCAGCGTGCCCTGCTTGATGTTGGCGCTGATCGAGGGCAGCGCGCGCAGATTGGCCTCGGACATGCCGCGCACCAGCACCCCGGTCGCGCCATAGGCGGAGGATGCCAGCGCCTGCCCCTCGATCAGCGGCACGGCGATCTTGACGCCATCCACGCCGGCGATGCGCTTGGCGACAGCGTCGTAGTCGGTCAGCGGGCTGTCGATCGGCTGAATCAGCAGATGGCCATTCAGGCCGAGGATCTTCGAGAGCAGTTCGGCGCGGAAGCCGTTCATCACCGCCATGACGATGATGAGCGTGGCGACCCCGAGCATGATGCCGAGGAAGGAGAACCCGGCGATGACCGAGATGAACCCTTCCTTGCGCCGCGCCCGCAGATAGCGCAGCGACAACATCCACTCGAAGGCGCTGAAGGGGCGGGTTCCGGTCGGGCCTTCGTCGGCCCCTGCCCGCTCGTCGCTTCCGTCCTGTCGAACCGCCTGTGCGCTCATTCGAGAATCCGGTTGATCACCGCGTCGAGCGGCAGGGTTTCGCGCGAGCCGTCGGCACGGCGCTTCAGTTCCACCGTCCCGGCGGCGAGGCCCTTCGGCCCGACAATGACCTGCCAGGGCAGTCCGATGAGGTCGGCGGTGGCGAACTTCGAGCCGGGCCGCTCGTCGGTGTCGTCATAGAGCACGTCGACGCCGCGCGCGGTCAATTCGGCATAGAGCGTCTCGCACGCCGCGTCGGTCGCCGCATCGCCCGCCTTGAGGTTCAGCACGCCGACCTTGAAGGGCGCGATCGCCTCCGGCCAGATGATGCCGTTCTCGTCGTGCGAGGCCTCGATGATCGCCGCCACCAACCGCGAAGGGCCGATGCCGTAGGAGCCCATGTGCACGGGCCGCTCGACGCCGTCCGGCCCGGTGACCTTCGCGCCCATCGGCTCGGAATATTTGGTGCCGAAATAGAAGATGTGACCGACCTCGATGCCGCGCGCCGAGACGCGGCTCCCTTCGGGAATCGCGTCGAACGCGGCTTCGTCATGCTTCTCTTCCGTGGCCGCATAAAGGCTGGTCCACTGGTTCACGGTGTCCTGAAGCGCGGCGGGGTCGCGGAAGTCGATGTCGGCAGGCGGGGGCGCCATGTCGAGATAATCGGCGTGGCAGAACACCTCGCTCTCGCCGGTGGAGGCGAGGATGATGAATTCGTGGCTGTGATTGCCGCCGATGGGGCCGGTGTCCGCCACCATGGGAATCGCCTTCAGCCCGAGGCGGGCGAAGGTGCGCAGATAGGCGACGAACATGCGGTTATAGGCGATCACCGCGTTCTCGAAGTCGAGATCGACGGAATAGGCGTCCTTCATCAGGAACTCGCGCGAGCGCATGACGCCGAAGCGCGGGCGCACCTCGTCGCGGAACTTCCACTGGATATGGTAGAGGTTCAGCGGCAGGTCCTTGTAGGACTTCACATAGGCCCGCACGATCTCGGTGAGCATCTCCTCATTGGTCGGGCCGAACAGCATCTCGCGCTCGTGCCGGTCCTTGATGCGGAGCATTTCCTTGCCGTAATCGTCGTAGCGCCCGCTCTCGCGCCAGAGGTCGGCCGACTGGATGGTCGGCATCATGATCTCGATGGCGCCGGAGCGGTTCTGCTCCTCGCGGATGACGTTGCAGATCTTGTCCAGCACGCGCTTGCCGAGCGGCAACCAGGCATAGATGCCCGCCGATTCCTGGCGGATCATGCCGGCGCGCAGCATCAGGCGGTGCGAGACGATCTCCGCCTCCTTCGGGACTTCGCGCAGGATGGGCAGGAAGTAGCGGGACAGGCGCATCAGGAAAACTCGCGATTCGGCGGGCGGGATCGCCCATCAGGCTTGGTGGCGAGTGAAACCGGATCGCCCGCGAAAAGACAAGCCCTTCCACGCCGGGCCGCCGTCCGGCCGGACCTTCGGCTGCCGCCTTTCCCGAATGCAACGGCCTGCCTATTCCTGCGGCGGGCGTGCAAAACTCTGATGCAGCGCACAATCGATCTTTTGCAACGCAAGGATGACAAGGCCGTTTTCTTTGCCTATGGTCCCTGCCATCAAGAAAGGGGTCCGCCGTCGCACGATCTTGAGCGACGATCGGCCTGGGTCTCGGGAGGAATAAGTCAACAACAAAGCCCCCGGCAGATTGCCAAAGGCAGCAGAACCGGGTTGGTGGCGCGGAATAAAGAGAAGGCGAGACCTGAGGTCTCGCCTCTTTTTTTGGATTTAACGCTGGTATTACAAATACACAAAGCAAAAGAGCCGCGTTTCAACCGATTTCTTGCGTCGCCTCCCCACAAGCCGGGATGACTGGCAAGCGGACCGCGCCTCTGCCCTGCCTATTCCTTGGTATCGAACGGCATCGGGAACATGTCGAGCCGCAGCCACCCGCCCTCGATGGCATAGGCCAGCGCGCAGACGATGACCGCCGAGACGATGGTGATGGCGATCGCCTTGCGCAGCAGCATCGGGCGCACCGGGGCGCCCGGCTCGCTTCCCTCCAGCACATCGCCCTCCTCGCGCTGCGAGCGCACGCCGAAGGGCAGAACGGCGAAGATCACCGTCCACCAGATGATGAAGTAGATCGCGACATAGGTCGTCGGACTCAGCACGGTGAAGGTCATCGTCGCGCTCCTGCTTCACACCTGTTCGAGTTCGACGAGCGTGCCGAGCATGTCTTTGGGGTGCAGGAACAGCACCGGTTTGCCGTGGGCACCGGTGCGCGGCTCGCCGTCGCCCAGTACCCGCGCACCGGCCGCCCGCAGGCTGTCACGCGCGGCGATGATGTCGTCCACCTCGTAGCAGAGATGATGGATGCCGCCCTCCGGGCTGCGCTCCAGGAAGCGCGCGATAGGCGAGGCCTCGCCGAGCGGGGCCAGCAGCTCGATCTTGGTGTTGGGCAGTTCGACGAACACCGTGGTCACGCCATGCTCGGGCAGCGGCACCTCGGCCGAGACCCGCGCGCCCAGCGTATCGCGATAGAGCGCCGTCGCGGCGGCGAGGTCGCGCACCGCGAGGGCGACATGGTTCAGGCGGCCGATCATGCTCCGGCGCTCCCCTTCAGGGCTGGCGCATTTTCGAGCGAAGCATCCCGGTTCGCGTGAAGAAAATGCGGGTCGGCAGGGACCTGAAGCGTTCGCGCGACGCGGACGGGGCGCGCGCTTCAGCGCCTTCTCATACCGTAATCACCAGCACATGGCAGAGCGGCTTCTTGCCCCATACCGCATTCACCGCGCCGCGCACGGCACGCGTGAGCGATTCCGATACCGCGTCCGGATCGCGCCGGCGTGCCTTGGGCAGGGCATCGAGACAGTCCAGCACCGCCTCCTCGATCACCTCGCCGATGTCCTTGCCGCGCGCGTCATAGGCCGGCAGGCCGGACAGGTCGATCATCGGATCGCCGACGAGCTCGCCCTTGCCGCTCATCGCGACCGCCACCGACACGATGCCGGCGAAGGACAGACGCCGCCGCTCCTGGATCGCGCGGTCGGCGGAATCGACCAGCACCTGGCCATCCTTGTACAGACGGCCGACCGGCAGTTCCTCCACCACATCCGCGCCGAGCGAGGCATCCGAGCTCGCGAGGCGCACGAGGTCGCCATCGACCAGCCGCACCACCTGCTGAACCCCCATGCGCCGCGCCAGCGCTGCATGTTCCGACAGATGCAGCGGCTCGCCATGGACCGGCACCGCCACCTGCGGGCGCAGCCAGCCATACATGCGCTCCATCTCGCCGCGCCGCGGATGGCCGGAGACATGGATGAGCGCCGTGCGGTCGGTGACGACCTCGACGCCGTCCAGCACCAGTGCGTTGATGATGCGGTTCACAGCCCGCTCATTGCCGGGAATGGTGCGCGAGGAAAAGATCACCGTGTCGCCCGGCGAGAGCGCGATCTCGGGATGGTCGTCGTCGGCGATGCGGGCCATGGCGGCGCGCGGCTCGCCCTGGCTGCCGGTGAGGATCGCCACCACCTTGTCGCGCGGCAGGTAGCCATAGGCGTCCACCGGGCGGAAGGGCGGCACGCCGTTCAGCAGGCCCTGCTCGCGCGCGACCATGACCACGCGCTCCATGGCGCGGCCGACCAGCACCACCTCGCGGCCCGCGGCGTGGGCCGCCTCGGCCACCGAGCGGATGCGCGCGACATTCGAGGCGAAGGTGGTGACCGCCACGCGGTTCTTCGCGCCGGCGATGATCTTCGTCAGCTCGACGGCGACATCGGCCTCGGAGGGCGAATCCCCGTCGCGAATGGCGTTGGTGGAATCGCAGATGACCGCCCTCACCCCCTCATCGCCGAGCGCGGTGAAGCGGGCGGGATCGGTGACGTTCCCCACCACGGGGGTGGCGTCGATCTTCCAGTCGCCGGTGTGCACCACGAGGCCGAGCGACGTGCGCAGCGCCAAAGCGTGGCTGTCGGGGATCGAATGCGCCACCGGCACGAACTCGACCTCGAACGGCCCGAGCTGGATCCGCCCGCCCGAAGGCACGACATGCAGCGGGATCTTGGGCGCGCCCGGCTCGCCGAGACGGCGAGCTTCCGCCAGCGCGGCGGTGAACGGTGTCGTGTAGACCGGGCAGCCGAGCTTCGGCCAGAGATCGACCAGCGCACCCACATGGTCCTCATGGCCATGGGTGAGCACGAGGCCGACGATGCGCTCGCGTTCCTTCTCCAGGAAGCGCACATCCGGCATGATGAGGTCGATGCCCGGTATCTCCGGCCCGGCAAAGGACACGCCGAGATCCACGGCCAGCCACTGCCGCCTGTGAGACGGGCCGAACCCGTAGATTCCAAGGTTCATCCCGATCTCGCCAACCCCACCAAGGGCAGCGAAAACCAGCTCATTCGGCGGAGCGACCACGCAACAGCCTTTCAACCCACATGCGCCGACGGGAAGACGTCGCCGGCATTGATGATTTCACGCGATCCGTCGGCATGGCGCAGCACCATGGCTCCCGCCGGATCCAGCGCCTCGAAGACGCCCTCGGTTTCGCGATGGCCGAGCCGCACCGTCACCGGACGGCCCAGCCCTGTCGCCCGCCGCACCCAGTCTTCGCCGAGCGCGGCGAAACCGGCGCCGCGGCTCCACTGCGCGAGGCGGTCTAGCATGGCTGCGTCCAGTGCCGCCAGCAAGGCACGCGGCTCCGTGGGATAACCCGCCTTGAGAAGGCTCGTGGTGGGATAGGGCGTATCTGCGGGATGATGCGCGCAGTTGATGCCCATGCCGATCACCGTGACCGGGCGCCCATCCGGCAGGGTGGAGCCTTCGAGCAGGATGCCGGCCAGCTTGGCGCCGTCGATCATCACGTCATTCGGCCATTTCAGGCCGATGCGCAGAGGGTCGATTCCGGTGATGGCGCGCACCGCATCATACAGCGCGAGGCTCGCCGCGAAGCAGAGCTGCGGCAGGCGTGCCGGCAACCCGGCATCGACAAGCAGCAGGCTCGCATAGAGATTGCCCGCCGGAGACGACCAGGGGCGGCCACGCCGCCCCCTGCCTTCCGTCTGTCGATCCGCCACCACCCAGAGCGGGTGCGTGCCCCCGGCCCGCGCCATCGCCTCGGCATTTGTCGAGCCGATGGCCGGAAAGTGGAGAACCGGAGTGGGCGTTCGGGAAAACCCTGGCCTTCCTGCCATCCTCAGAAGAGCGCCCGTGCCGCCGCCCCCGCCGCATTGAGCAGCGGGGCCGGATAGAAGAACAGCAGGATGATGAAGGCGCCGGAAATGCCGAGCACGGCGCGCAGCTCGGTCGGCATCTTCTCGAAGCGGCCGGCCGGCTCGTCGAAATACATCACCTTGACGACGCGCAGATAATAGAAAGCGCCGACCACGCTCGACAGCACGCCGATGACGGCGAGCGTGTAGAGCCCCGCCTTGATGGCGGCGAGGAAGACGTAATACTTCGCCAGGAAGCCGGCGAGCGGCGGGATACCGGCGAGCGAGAACATCAGCGCCGCCAGAAGGAAGGCCATCACGGGGCTGGTGCGGGCGAGGCCGGCGAGATCGTCCGTCGTCTCGACCATGCCATCCTTGCGGCGCATGGCGAGCAGGCAGGCGAAGGTGCCGAGCGTCATGGCGAGATAGACGGTCATGTAGACCAGCACGCCGCGCACGCCTTCCTCGGTTCCGGCGGCAAGGCCGACCAGCGCATAGCCCATGTGGCCGATGGAGGAATAGGCCAGCAGTCGCTTCAGGTTCTTCTGCCCGATCGCCGCGAAGGCGCCGAGCGCCATGGAGGCGATGGCGACGAAGACGAGGATCTGCTGCCACTGCGGGGTGACGTGCGGCAGCGCCTCGATGGCCACGCGCATGAACACCGCGATCGCCGCGACCTTCGGCGCCGACGCGAAGAAGGCGGTCACCGGGGTCGGCGAGCCCTCATAGACGTCCGGCGTCCACATGTGGAACGGCACGGCCGACACCTTGAAGCACAGCCCCGCGAACAGGAACACGATGCCGAAGATCAGCCCGCGGGACGGCTCCTGTGCGGCCTTGGCGATCTCGATGAAGTTGATCGAGCCGGTGAAGCCGTAGATCAGCGAGGCGCCATAGAGCAGCATGCCGGAGGACAGCGCACCGAGGACGAAATATTTCAGGCCCGCCTCGGTGGAGCGCACCGAATCCCGGTTGTTCGCCGCCATGACGTAGAGCGCGAGGCTCATGAGCTCGAGGCCCATATAGAGCGCGAGCAGGTCGCCGGCCGAGATCATCATCATCATGCCGAGCGTGGAGAGCAGCACGAGGATGGCGTATTCGAAGCGGCTCTGCTTCTCGATTCTCAGCCAGTCCACCGACATGGCGAGCGAGGCACCGGCGCCGACCAGCGCCAGCACCTTGAGGAAGCGGGCGAAGGCGTCCACACGGAAGCTGCCGTTGAAGGTGACGGCGTCGTCCGAGCCGAGGATCACCAGCACCAGCGCCGCGAACAGCGCGGCGATGGCGAGGCCGTTGACGGTATTGACCGACTTCTCGCCGGCCAGCGCCCCGTAGAGGACGAGGCCGATGGCCGACAGCGCGAGGACGATCTCGGGCAGCGCGGGGCCGAGCGCAGGCATTGTATGGATCATCGTGCGGGCTCCGCGACGGGACGACTAATGACTTTCACGGCGACGCTCCTCACGGGATCACCAGCGACGCCGCCTTGACGACGCCGGCGGCCTGATCGGCGCGGGCGACGATGGCTTCGACGGCGACATTGCAGGCATCGAGGATCGGGCCCGGCCAGACGCCGAACAGGATGGCGAAGAACACCAGCGGCACGAGGCACGCCAATTCGCGGCCGTTCACGTCCATGATGTTCTTGAGGCTCTCCTTCTCCAGCGGGCCGAACACCACGCGGCGATAGAGCCACAGCGCATAGGCAGCCGACAGGATGACGCCGGAGGTGGCGAAGAAGGTCACCCAGTTGTTGCGGCCGAACGTGGAGATGAGGGTCAGGAACTCGCCGACGAAGCCCGAGGTGCCCGGCAGGCCGACATTGCCCATGGTGAGGATCATGAAGATCGTCGCGTAGATGGGCATGCGGTGCACGAGGCCGCCATAGGCCGCGATCTCGCGGGTGTGCATCCGGTCATAGATCACGCCGACGCACAGGAACAGCGCCGAGGCGATGAAGCCGTGGCTCACCATCTGGAACACCGCGCCCTGGATACCCGTCTGGGTCAGGGTGAAGATGCCCATGGTGACGTAGCCCATATGCGCCACCGAGGAATAGGCGATCAGCTTCTTGATGTCCTCCTGCATCATCGCCACCAGCGAGGTGTAGATGATGGCGACGATCGAGAGCGTGAACACCAGCGGGGCGAAATAGGCCGACGCCTCGGGGAACATCGGCAGGCTCATGCGCAGCATGCCGTAGCCGCCCATCTTCAGCAGGATGCCGGCCAGGATGACCGAGCCAGCCGTGGGCGCCTCGACATGGGCGTCCGGCAGCCAGGTGTGCACCGGCCACATCGGCATCTTCACCGCGAAGGAGGCGAAGAAGGCCAGCCAAAGCCAGTACTGCATCCCCAACGGGAAGCCATGCTTGAGCAGGACCGTGATGTCGGTGGTGCCGGCCTGCCAGTACATGGCCATGATGGCGAGCATCATGAGCACCGAGCCGGCCAGCGTGTAGAGGAAGAACTTGAACGTCGCGTAGATGCGCCGCTTGCCGCCCCAGATGCCGATGATGAGGAACATCGGGATCAGGCCGCCTTCGAAGAAGATGTAGAACAGCAGCAGATCCAGCGCCGAGAAGGTGCCGACCATGAAGGTCTCCAGCACCAGGAACAGGATCATGTACTCCTTCACGCGGGTCTGCACGGATTCCCAGCTCGCCAGGATGCAGATCGGCATGAGCAGCGTGGTCAGCAGCACGAAGGGCAGCGAGATGCCGTCGACGCCCATGCGGTAGCCGGCGATGTCTCCGAGCCAGGCACTGTGCTCGACGAACTGGAAGTCGGTGTTGGACGGGTCGAACCCGACCAGCAGCAGCAGCGAGATGACGAAGGTGACGAGCGTCGCCCAGAGCGCGACCCAGCGCGCATTGCGCTTGGACACCTCGTCGTCGCCCCGGATCATCAGCACGATGAGCAGGGCGCCGACCAGCGGCAGGAAGGTGACGACGCTGAGGATCGGCCAGTCGTACATCAGTGTGCGCCCCCGAACATGAACCAGGTGATCAGGGCGGCGACGCCGACCAGCATCACGAAGGCGTAGTGGTAGAGATAGCCGGTCTGCAGACGCACGACGCGGTTGGTGACGTCCAGCACGCGGGCGGAAACACCGTTCGGGCCGTAGCCGTCGATGACGCGCATGTCACCCTGCTTCCACAGGAAGGTGCCGAGCCACTTCGCCGGGCGCACGAAGAGGAAATCGTACAGCTCGTCGAAGTACCACTTGTTGAGCAGGAAGCGGTACAGCACGTCGTTGCGCCGGGCGATGGCCTTGGGCACCGCCGGATTGACCATGTACATCCAATAGGCGACCACGAAGCCCAGCACCATCATCACCGTGGGCGAATACTTGGCCCAGAGCGGGATGTGATGGATCTCCTCGAGGATCTTGTTCTCCGGGCTCATGAAGATGGCTTCCCGGAAGAAGTGCTCAACATCGTGCCCGACGAAATAGGGGTAGAGGATCGCGCCGGCGAACAGCGCGCCGAGCGACAGCACCCCGAGCGGGATCAGCATGACGAGCGGCGACTCGTGGGCGTGCTCGTAATGGTGGTGATCGTGCGGATGGCCATGGAAGGTCATGAACATCTGGCGCCACGTGTAGAACGAGGTGAGGCCCGCCGCCACGACCGTCATGACGAAGCCGTAGGTCGCGAACAGGTTCTCGCTCATGAACGCGCTCTCGATGATCGCGTCCTTGGAATAGTAACCGGCCGTGAAGGGGAAGCCCGTGAGCGCCAGACCACCGATCAGCATGGCGGCATAGGTGAACGGAATCTTCCGCCACAGCCCACCCATGTGCCGCATGTCCTGCTCATGGTGCATCGCATGGATGACCGAGCCGGCGCCAAGGAACAGCAGCGCCTTGAAGAAGCCGTGGGTCAGCAGGTGGAACACGCCGACCGAATAGGCCCCCGCACCGAGCGCGGTGAACATGTAGCCGAGCTGCGAGCAGGTGGAATAGGCGATCACGCGCTTGATGTCGTTCTGCACGCAGCCCACCGTCGCCGCGAAGAAGGCGGTGGAGGCGCCGACGAACATCACCACGTTGAGCGCGGTGTGCGACAGCTCGAACAGCGGGGACAGCCGCGCCACCATGAACACGCCGGCGGTGACCATGGTCGCGGCATGGATCAGCGCGGAAACCGGGGTCGGGCCTTCCATCGCGTCCGGCAGCCAGGTGTGCAGGCCGAGCTGCGCCGACTTGCCCATGGCGCCGATGAACAGCAGCAGGCAGATGATGGTCGGCGCGTCCCAGGTGTGACCGATGAAGTGGATGGTCTTGCCGGAGAGCGCCGGCGCGGCGGCGAAGACCTGCTCGAAGGCGACCGAGCCGGTCATGTAGAACACGGCGAAGATGCCGAGCGCGAAGCCGAAATCGCCGACGCGGTTGACGATGAAGGCCTTCATCGCCGCCGCGCAGGCCGACGGCTTGTCGTACCAGAAGCCGATCAGCAGATAGGAGGCGAGGCCCACGCCTTCCCAGCCGAAGAACATCTGCACCAGGTTGTCGGCCGTCACCAGCGTCAGCATGGCGAAGGTGAACAGCGACAGATAGGCGAAGAAGCGCGGGCGGCTCGGATCCTCGTGCATGTAGCCGATGGAGTAGAGATGCACGAGTGCCGAGACGGTGGTGACGAGGATCAGCATCACCGCGGTCAGCGTATCGACGCGCAGCGCCCATTCGACCTGGAGATTGCCGGAGCTCATCCAGGTGAAGAGGACGGTCACCCCTTCATGCCCGCCGAAGGCGGTGCGGAAGAAGGTGATCCACGAGAGCAGCGCCGCGATGAACAGCAGCGAGGTGGTGAGCAGCTCGGACGCCCGCGCCCCCATGGCGCGGCCGAACAGGCCCGCAATGAGGAAGCCGACGAGCGGCAGGAAGACGATTGCCTGAATCATGACCGTCCTCAGCCCTTCATCGCATTGATGTCTTCGACGGCGATCGACCCGCGATTGCGGTAGAATACCACCAGGATTGCGAGGCCGATGGCGGCCTCCGCGGCGGCGACCGTCAGCACGAACAGGGCGAAGATCTGACCCACGACATTGCCGAGGAACACCGAGAACGCCACCAGGTTGATGTTCACCGCGAGCAGGATCAGCTCGACCGACATCAGGATGACGATCACGCTCTTCCGGTTCAGGAAGATGCCGAGCGTGCCCAGCGTGAACAGGATGGCGGCAACGGTAAGGTAATGGGAAAGCCCGATCACCATGATGTCAGAGCCCCTTGCCCGACGGCACCTTGACGATGTCGATCGCCATCGCCTTGGTGCGCGCATTCTGTGCCGCGATGCTCTGGCGCTTGACGTTCTCCTTGTGACGAAGCGTCAGCACGATGGCGCCGATCATGGCCACCAACAGCACCAGGCCGGCAGCCTGGAAGAAATAGAGATAGTCGGTGTACAGCACCCGCCCGATCTGCACGGTGTTCGACACCGCCGGCCGCGCATTGGCGACCGCCCCCGTGACCCCCGCGCCGAAGGTCCAGCTCGAAAAGGCCAGAACCAGCTCGGCGAGGAAGATGAAGCCGACCAGCGCCCCCACCGGCAGGTACTGCAGGAAACCCTGGCGCAGCTCGACAAAGTCGACGTCGAGCATCATCACCACGAACAGGAACAGCACCGCGACCGCGCCGACATAGACGACGACCAGCAGCATCGCGATGTATTCGGCACCGATCAGGATGAAGAGCCCCGCCGCGTTGACGAAGGTCAGGATCAGGAACAGCACCGAATGCACCGGGTTGCGCGACGCGATGACCATGAAGGCCGAGGCGACCGCCACGCCGGCGAACAGATAGAAGAACAGCGCGGCCATGGTCATATCCGGCATCCCCTGTTGAGGCCCGCGACTTCCGGCCGAGTGCCGGGCGCCTTGTCGGCTTTGGTCGTCACGTCGTCATTCCTTGTTGCACGCGCCTCGCCGGAGGGCTGATCGCCCCCTGCGCCGGTGCCTTCTCCCGCGGCCGTCGCCAGCCGCCCGTCTCCCGCCTTCAAGGCCGCGGGCAGCCAGTCTCGTGCGCGCGCTCAGCGATAGGGCGCGTCCAGCGCCATGTTGCGGGCGATCTCGCGCTCCCAGCGGTCGCCATTGGCGAGCAGCTTGGCCTTGTCGTAATAAAGCTCCTCGCGCGTCTCGGTGGCGAACTCGAAGTTCGGCCCCTCGACGATGGCATCGACCGGACAGGCCTCCTGGCAGAAGCCGCAATAGATGCACTTCACCATGTCGATGTCGTAACGCGTGGTGCGGCGGGTGCCGTCATTGCGGCGCGGGCCGGCCTCGATGGTGATGGCCTGCGCCGGGCAGATGGCCTCGCACAGCTTGCAGGCGATGCAGCGCTCTTCCCCGTTCGGATAGCGGCGCAGCGCGTGCTCGCCGCGGAAGCGCGGGGAGACGGGGCCCTTCTCGAACGGGTAGTTCAGCGTCGCCTTGGGCTTGAAGAAATAGCGCATGGCGAGGAAGAACGCCGAGACGAACTCGGTGAGCAGAAGCGAACGGGCGGCTTGGTCGAGTCTCATTTTCGAACGCTCCTAGTCCGCCAGGCTTGCCAGGCCGAAGCCCACCAGCGGCATGCTCACCGCGACGACGCGGATCACGGTCTTCCACCACCGGACGATGCCGTCCAGCTGCTCGCGGGGAAGGCGGCGCCCTTCGCGCGAGCTGCGAATGGACCGCTCCATGAAGGACGGCAGCACGAACCACTCCAGCAGCCCGATGAGGGTGAAGAGAGCGGTCGCCGCCGCAAGGAAGGTAAAACCGCCGGTATCGAGCCCCATCAGCCACCTGCCCCGGGCGCCAGCCCCGTGAAATGCAGAACGGAAGCCACCAGCACCACCATCACCAGCGAGATCGGCAGGAACACCTTCCAGCCGAGGCGCATGAGCTGGTCGTAGCGGTAGCGCGGCACGATCGCCTTCGCCATCGCGAAGCCGAAGAACACCAGCAGCACCTTCAGCAGGAACCAGATGATGCCCGGCACCCAGGTGAAGGGCGCGATCGGGAACGGCGGCAGCCAGCCCCCGAGGAACAGGATGGTGGTCAGCGCGCACATGGTCATGATGGCCACGTATTCGCCGAGCATGAACATCATGTACGGGGTCGAGCCATATTCCACCATGAAGCCTGCCACGAGCTCGGATTCCGCCTCGCCGAGGTCGAAGGGCGGGCGGTTCGTCTCGGCCAGCGCCGAGATGAAGAAGATCACGAACATCGGGAACAGCGGCAGCCAGTACCAGCCGAACAGGCCGAGCGGCTTGTCCTGGGCCTCGACGATGGCCGAGAGGTTCAGCGAGCCGGCGCACATCAGCACCGTGACGATGACGAAGCCGATCGAGACCTCGTAGGACACCATCTGCGCCGCGGCGCGAAGCGCGGACAGAAAGGGGTACTTCGAGTTCGAGGCCCACCCGCCCATGATCACGCCATAGACGCTGAGCGACGAGATGGCGAAGATGAACAGCACGCCGACATTGATGTCCGCCACCACCCAGCCCGCGCTCACCGGCATCACCGCCCAGGCGGCGAGCGCCAGCAGGCAGGTGATGAAGGGCGCCAGCAGGAACAGGCCCTTGTTCGAGCCATCCGGGATTACGGGTTCCTTCAGCACGAACTTGATGAGGTCGGCGAAGGACTGGAACAGGCCGAACGGACCCACGACGTTGGGGCCGCGGCGCAGCTGCACGGCCGCCCAGATCTTGCGATCGGCGAGCAGCACATAGGCGACGATGATCAACAGCCCGACGAGCAGGCCCAGGCTCTGCGCGACGATGAGCAGAACGTGGAGGATCGTGTCGAGCGTGGAAGTCTCGGTCATTGTCCCCTCGTCCTCACTCGGCCGCAACCGCGAGGCGGCTCTTCGCCAGCGCGGCACATTCCGCCATCACCGCGGAGGCCCGGGCGATCGGGTTGGTCATGTAGAATTCGCTCACCGCGGCGCGGAACGGGGTGCGCTCCAGCGGTCCGGTGAAGCCGGCGAGGCGCGAGACCGCTGCCGCATCCGCCGGCTCGACATGGTCGATCCGGGCAAGATGGGGGTGCGCCGCATAGAGCGCCGCGCGAAGCTGGGCGAGCGAGTCATAGGGCAGGCGCTGGCCGAGCACGTCCGACAGCGCGCGCAGCACCGCCCAGTCCTCGCGCGCCTCGCCCGGCGGGAAGGCGGCACGGGCGGCGAGCTGGGCGCGACCTTCCGTGTTCACATAGGTGCCCGACTTCTCGGTATAGGCGGCGCCCGGCAGGATGACGTCGGCGCGGTGCGCGCCACGGTCGCCATGGGTGCCGAGATAGACCACGAAGGCACCGGGGGCGATGTCCACCTCGTCCGCGCCGAGCGCGAACAGCACGTCGACCCCGCCCGGCGCGGTCATGGCGCCGGTGTCGAGACCGCCCTGCCCCGGAACCGCGCCCACATCGAGCGCGCCGACGCGGGAGGCCGCCGTGTGCAGCACGGCAAAGCCGTTCCAGCCCTCCTTCACCGCGCCGACGCTCTCCGCAAGCTTTGCGGCCAGCGCCAGCACGGCGGCGCCGTCGGCCCGGGCGAGAGCGCCCTGCCCGATCAGGATCAACGGACGTTCGGCACCCTTGAGCTTCTCGGCGAAGGCACCGCCTTCCAGCAGGCTCGACAGCGTGTCGGTGCCAGCGCCCAGATAGTCATAGGTGTAGGTCAGGTCGACCGCTTCGCCGATCAGGCCGATCGGGAAGGCGCCGCGCAGCCAGCGCTTGCGGATGCGCGCATTCAGCACCGAGGCCTCGCGGCGCGGATCGGAGCCGATGATGAGCAGCGCGTCGGCATCCTCGATGCCGGCAATGGTCGGGTTGAACAGATAGGAGGCACGCCCCAGCGACGGGTCGAGCGCGACGCCGTCCTGCCGGCAGTCGATATTCGCGGAGCCAAGACGGGTGATGAGGTCCTTCGCGGCGAACGCCTCCTCCACCGACACCAGATCGCCGATCAGCGCGCCGATGCGGTTGGCCGGCGTCGCCTTCACCTTGGCGGCGATGGCGGCGAAGGCCTCCGGCCAGCTCGCCGGCCGCAGCCTGCTGCCGACGCGGATATAGGCTCGATCGAGGCGCTGGGTCTTGAGCCCGTCCCAGATGTAGCGGGTCTTGTCGGAGATCCACTCCTCGTTCACGTCCTCGTTGAGACGCGGAAGGATGCGCATCACCTCGCGACCGCGGGTGTCGACGCGGATGTTGGAACCAACGGCGTCCATCACGTCGACGGACTCGGTCTTCACCAACTCCCACGGCCGGGCGTGGTAGGCGTAGGGCCGCTGGGTCAGCGCGCCGACCGGGCACAGGTCGACCACATTGCCCTGCAGCTCGGAGGTCAGCGACGCCTCGAGATAGGTGGTGATCTCCATGTCCTCGCCGCGGCCGATGGCCCCCAACTCGGCGACGCCCGCGACCTCGGTGGTGAAGCGGACGCAGCGCGTGCACTGGATGCAGCGCGTCATCGAGGTCTTCACCAGCGGGCCGATATACTTGTCCTCGACCGCGCGCTTGTTCTCGGCATAACGCGAAGTGTCCACGCCATAGGCCATGGCCTGGTCCTGCAGGTCGCACTCGCCGCCCTGGTCGCAGATCGGGCAATCCAGGGGGTGGTTGATGAGCAGGAACTCCATCACCCCCTCGCGCGCCTTCTTCACCATGGGGCTCTTGGTGAGCACCACGGGCGGCTCGCCATTCGGGCCGGGGCGCAGGTCGCGCACGTTCATCGCGCAACTGGCGGTGGGCTTGGGCGGACCGCCCTTTACTTCCACCAGGCACATGCGGCAATTGCCGGCGATGGAGAGGCGCTCATGGAAACAGAAGCGCGGAATCTCGGCGCCCGCCGCCTCGCACGCCTGCAGCAGCGTGTACTCGGCGGGAACCTCGACCTCGATGTCGTCGACGATGATCTTGGCCATGGTCTGTTACTCCGCCGCAACCGGCACGGGATCGGAATGCGGGTTCGCCGAATACTGGTCGATGCGCTTTTCGATCTCCGGGCGGAAATGCCGGATCAGGCCCTGGATCGGCCACGCCGCCGCATCGCCGAGCGCGCAGATGGTGTGGCCCTCGACCTGGGTGGTGACCTGAAGCAGCAGGTCGATCTCGCGCTTCTGCGCCCGGCCCTGCGCCATGCGGTCCATGACGCGCCACATCCAGCCCGTGCCTTCCCGGCACGGCGTGCACTGGCCGCAGCTCTCATGCTTGAAGAAATAGGAGATGCGCGCGATCGCCCGGATGATGTCGGTGTTCTTGTCCATCACCAGCACGCCGGCCGTGCCGAGCGTGGACTTGGCGGCGCGGCAGCCGTCGAAATCCATGATCAGCTCGGCGCAGTCCTCCGCCGGGATCACCGGACAGGAGGCGCCACCGGGGATGATGGCGAGCAGGTTGTCCCAGCCGCCGCGTACCCCGCCGCCATGCTTCTCGATGAGTTCCTTGAAGGGAATGCCCATCGCCTCCTCGACCACGCAGGGCGTGTTCACATGGCCGGAGATGCCGAACAGCTTGGTGCCGACATTGTTCGGCCGGCCGATTGAGGAGAACCACGCCGGACCGCGGCGCAGGATGGTTGGGGCGACCGCGATGCTCTCGACATTGTTCACGGTCGTCGGGCAGCCATAAAGGCCGACATTGGCCGGGAAAGGCGGCTTCAGGCGCGGCTGGCCCTTCTTGCCTTCCAGGCTCTCGATCAGTGCCGTCTCTTCGCCGCAGATATAGGCGCCGGCGCCATGGTGGACGACGATGTCGAAGTCCCAACCGTGCACGTTGTCCTTGCCGATCAGCCGGGCCTCATAGGCCTGGTCGACGGCGGCCTGCAGATGCTCGCGCTCGGTGATGAACTCGCCGCGCACATAGATATAGGCGGCGTGCGCGCCCATCGCGAAGCCAGCGATGAGGCAGCCCTCGACGAGATGATGCGGGTCGTGCCGCATGATCTCGCGATCCTTGCAGGTGCCCGGCTCGGATTCGTCGGCATTGACAACGAGATAGTGCGGACGGCCATCCGACTTCTTCGGCATGAAGGACCACTTCAGCCCGGTCGGGAAGCCCGCACCGCCGCGCCCGCGCAGACCCGACGCCTTCATCTGGTCGATGATCCAGTCGCGGCCGGCTTCCAGAATGGTCTTGGTGCCGTCCCAAGAGCCGCGCTTCAGCGCGCCCTGGAGGCCCCAGTCGTGATAGCCATAGATATTGGTGAAGATGCGATCCTTGTCGGCAAGCATGGTTCGCTCCTCAGCTCGGCTTCACGCCGTTGGGCTTGTCGGCGCCGGGCTTGGCCTGCCCGGTCGCATCCGCGCTGCCCTGTGCCTTCACGGCCTCGGCCACCGGCGGCTTGGCCGGTGCGGGATCGTTCTTGGGCGGGGCCGGCGGAGCCGCAGCGGCAGCAGGTTCGGCAGCCGGTGCCTCGGCGGCCGCCTTGGCCGCCGCGATCGCCGCAAGGGCGGCGGCAAGGCCCTCGCCCTTGCCGACCATGGAGCCGTCATAGAGACTCGCCTCGGTCAGCACGCGCAGGCCGGTGACCGGCTCGGAGCTGCGGCGCCCGTTCTGCGGACCCGTCTTCGGCGTCTCGCCGCGCTCGAACGCGTCGAGGATATTCTCCAGATCCTCCGGCGTCAGATCCTCATAGACGTCCCTCCAGACCTGGATCATCGGCGCGTTCACGCAGGTGCCGGCGCATTCCACCTCTTCCCACGACAGATCGCCGGATTTCGACAGATGGAACGGCTCCTCATGAATGCGGCGCTTGCACACATTGATCAGGTCACCCGCCCCCCGCACCATGCAGGGCGTGGTGCCGCACACCTGGATGTGGGCGCGCTTGCCAACGGGGAGAAGCTGGAACTGGGTGTAGAAGGTCGCCACCTCATAGACGCGGATGGGGGCCATGCCGAGCATGTCGCCAACCAGCCGCATCGCCGGTTCGGACAGCCAGCCGCCCGCCTGCTCCTGCGCACGCATCAGCAGCGGGATGACCGCGCTGGCCTGCCGGCCGGGCGGATATTTCGCAATGGTCTTCTCAGCCCACGCCTGGTTCTCCGCCGTGAAGGCGAAGCTCTCGGGCTGAAGCTCCTGCGGCGCAAGCCTGCGGACGGACATGCCGAACCCTTCCGATCGGACCACCTGGCACGAGGCTCAGCGGTCCACTTCTCCGAACACGATGTCGAGCGATCCGAGGATCGCCGAGACGTCCGCGAGCATGTAGCCGCGGCACATGAAATCCATGGACTGCAGATGCGCGAAGCCGGGCGCGCGGATCTTGCAGCGATAGGGCTTGTTGGTGCCATCGGCGACGAGATAGACGCCGAATTCGCCCTTGGGCGCTTCGACGGCTGCATAGATCTCGCCGGCCGGCACGTGGAAGCCCTCGGTGTAGAGCTTGAAATGATGGATGAGCGCCTCCATCGAGCGCTTCATCTCGCCCCGCTTGGGCGGCACGATCTTGTTGTCCACCGCGGAAACCGGGCCCGGCTCCTTCAGCAGACGATCACAGCACTGCTTCATGATGTGCGCCGACTGGCGCATCTCTTCCATGCGGATGCAGTAGCGATCGTAATTGTCGCAGTTCTTGCCGATCGGGATCGCGAAATCGAGCTCGTCATAGCACTCATAGGGCTGCGAGCGGCGCAGGTCCCACTTCGCGCCCGAGCCGCGCACCATGACGCCCGAGAAGCCCCATGCCCACGCATCCTCCAGCGACACGATGCCGATATCGACATTGCGCTGCTTGAAGATGCGGTTGTCGGTCAACAGACCCTCGAGGTCGTCACAGACCTTCAGGAAATGCGGGAGGAAATCGCGGATATCCTCGATCAGCTTCACCGGCAGGTCCTGATGGACGCCGCCGGGCCGGAAATAGGCCGCATGCATGCGCGAACCGGAAGCGCGCTCATAGAACACCATGAGCTTCTCGCGTTCCTCGAATCCCCACAGCGGCGGGGTGAGCGCGCCGACGTCCATCGCCTGCGTGGTCACGTTGAGCATGTGGGAGAGGATGCGACCGATCTCAGAATAGAGCACGCGGATGAGCTGGCCGCGCTTCGGCACCTCGATGCCAAGCAAACGCTCCACGGCGAGGCAGAAGGCATGCTCCTGATTCATCGGCGCGACATAGTCGAGCCGGTCGAAATAGGGCACGGCCTGCAGATAGGTCTTGGTCTCGATCAGCTTCTCGGTGCCGCGATGCAGCAGGCCGATATGCGGATCGACACGCTCGACGATCTCGCCGTCGAGTTCGAGCACGAGACGCAAAACGCCATGCGCCGCAGGATGTTGCGGACCGAAGTTGATCTGGAAGTTGCGGACGTTGTCGACCGGAGCGGGGGCGTTCATCGTCTCACCTCAGCCCGCCTTCGGGGCGGTTGCCTTCTCGTCGCCCGGGAGCACGTAGTCCGGCCCCTCCCACGGCGACAGGAAGTCGAAGTTGCGGAACTCCTGGTTCAGCTTCACCGGCTCGTAAACCACGCGCTTGCGCTCGTCGTCATAGCGCACCTCGACGAAACCGGTGGTCGGGAAATCCTTGCGCAGCGGGTACCCGTCGAAGCCGTAATCGGTCAGCAGGCGGCGCAGCTCCGGGTGGCCCGAGAACAGGATGCCGTAAAGATCATAGGCCTCGCGCTCGAACCACAGCGCGCCGGCGTAGACGCCGGTTGCGGACGGAACCGGCGTCACCTCGTCCGTCTCCACCTTCACCCGGATGCGGGCGTTCAAGGTGGGCGACAGCAGGTGATAGACCACGTCGAAACGCTTCTCGCGCTTCGGCCAGTCCACGCCGCAAATGTCGATGAAGCTGACGAACCGGCAGGACGGTGCGTCGCGCAGGAAGGTCAGGACATTGACGATCCGGTCGGCCGCAGCGAGGAGCGTGAGTTCGCCATAGGCGATCTCCGTGCCCAGCACTGCGTCGGGGAGCGCGTCCGCAATGTGGGCGGCAAGCTCTTTAAGGGTCTCGTCCATCTCGCTCTCGCGCGTCGTGTTCTGCCTGGAGCCTCAGCGCTCGATCGTACCGGTGCGGCGGATCTTCTTCTGAAGAAGCAGCACACCGTAGAGCAGCGCCTCCGCCGTGGGCGGGCAGCCGGGAATATAGATGTCAACGGGCACGATCCGGTCGCACCCACGGACCACCGAGTAGGAATAGTGGTAATAGCCGCCGCCATTGGCGCAGCTGCCCATCGAGATGACGTAGCGCGGCTCCGGCATCTGGTCGTAGACCTTGCGCAGAGCGGGGGCCATCTTGTTGGTCAGCGTGCCGGCGACGATCATCACGTCGGACTGGCGCGGTGAGGCGCGCGGCGCGAAGCCGAAGCGCTCCACGTCGTAGCGCGGCATGGAGACCTGCATCATCTCGACCGCGCAGCAGGCAAGACCGAAGGTCATCCACATCAGCGAGCCGGTGCGGGCCCAGTTGATGAGGTCGTCGGTTGCGGTGACGAGGAAGCCTTTGTCGGCGAGCTCGGCATTGACCTCGACGAAGAACGGATCGGTGGCGCCGACCGGCTTGCCGGTCGAGGGGTCGATGATGCCCTTGGCCGCGGGCGCGACCAGCGGGCCGGAGGAAGCGGTCAGTCCCATTCCAGCGCTCCCTTGTTCCATTCATAGACGAAACCGACAGTGAGCACGCCGAGGAACACCATCATCGACCAGAAACCGACATTGCCCAACTCCCCGAACGTGATCGCCCAGGGGAAGAGGAAGGCGACCTCCAGATCGAAGATGATGAACAGGATCGACACCAGGTAGAACCGGACGTCGAACTTCATGCGCGCGTCGTCGAAGGCGTTGAAGCCGCACTCATAGGCCGACATCTTCTCGGGATCGGGACGACGGAAGGCGACCAGGTACGGGGAAACCAGCAGCGCGAGGCCGATGACGGCCGATACGCCAATGAATATGACCACCGGAAGGTAGTCCTGCAGCAGGCTGTTCATAGCCGGCGAATCTCCCATGAGGAGTGCGACGCTCGCCCCGATTTCCGCAGTTGCGAAAAATTCAAAGCACGGAGGCAGGCTTATCGCACCGCCACAAGTGAGGCAAGGGCATCTCACACGGATCGTCGGCGGCTGGCATACAGAATTCACGATGCTCGCCGGCGCGTGGCCAAACGGCGCGGAAACGCCGCCGGAAGCGGTCGAACCTTACAAAATCGCACGTCGAATCCCGCGCTTGTGATGCGGCGGGCGCGTGGGACCAGGACTGGGCTAATTCACTCAAAAACCATTGCGTTTTGCGAGGAACCGTTCCCACGAAAGTGCATGGCTGGTGATTAGATCGAGGTCAGCGAGCCGCGGCATCCAGCCCAGCGTCTCGCGAATCCGCTCTGCCTTGGCGACGATCCCTGCAGGATCGCCAGGCCGGCGCGGCGCAAAGCGGACGGGAAAATCGACGCCCGAAACACGCTTCACCGTGTCGATCACCTCCCGCACCGAATAGCCGCGCCCATAACCGCAATTCACCACCAAGCGCTTGCCGGTGCCTTCGGCGCTGCCAAGATACCGCAGTGCATCGAGATGCGCGGCCACGAGATCAGAGACGTGGATGTAGTCCCGGACGCAGGTTCCGTCCGGTGTTTCGTAGTCGGTGCCGTATATGTCGATGCCGTTGCGCTTGCCCGTCGCGGCTTCGGCCGCAACCTTGATAAGATGTGTCGCCTGCCTGCTGGACTGCCCTGCCCTGCCCTCCGGATCGGCGCCAGCAACATTGAAATAGCGCAGTGCGACGTAGCTGAGCGGATGGGCAACGGACGCATCGCCGAGCATCCATTCGCTCATCAGCTTGGAACGCCCATAGGGGGAGATCGGGGCGAGCGAGGCCTGCTCGGACACCGGGTCCTGCCCGACCATGCCGTAAACGGCGGCGGTGGACGAAAAGATGAATTTCTCGACGCCCGCAGCGATCACAGCCTCAAGGAGGGCGCGGGTCTTCACCGTGTTGGCGAGATAATAGCCCAACGGATCCGCGATCGATTCCGGCACGACGATGCGGGCCGCAAAATGGATCACCGCATCAATCTCATGCCGTTGGACGAGGCGACGCACCAGATTCGCATCCGCCACGTCCCCCTGCTCGAAGGTCGCGGCAGGATGAACGAGCCAGTCGAAGCCTGTTGACAGATCATCAAGAACGACCACGTCAATTCCGGCGTCAATCAATGCGAGAACCATGTGGCTGCCGATATAGCCAGCCCCGCCAGTCACAAGAACAGACACGTCATCTTCCTCGATTCGCGCTCCATCATGGAACGGGTATACGGCAGACAATTTACATGCCACCGGCCGGATCGGGATATGGATTCACCGCTGCGTCAGCGCCATCTCGCGCGACTTCGCAACGGGCCGATCTCTTTGCGGCAAGGGTGAGGCGTCGGAGCGGCGGCTGCCGCTCATCCTGGGACAGCGCCGGAAATCGCGCCCGGCGCCGCGGAATCGTGTCCGAGTTCGATCAGCACGATCTCCGGGGGCACTCCGATCCGCACCGGCAGATTCGAGCAGCCGAGCCCACCGTTCACGATCAGATGCTTTCCGTGTTCCACGATGTGCCCGTAACGATAACGGTCGCCGAAGCGGGAGGCCGAGACCGGCGACCAGCCTGCGATGCGAATCTGCCCGCCATGGGTATGCCCTGAAAGCGTGAGGGCATAGCGATTTGGCATTCGGCTGAAGATGTCCGGCTCATGCACCATCATAATCGCCGGCTCATCGCCCTCGATCCGCGCCGTGGTACCCTCAAGGTCGTGCACCCCGTCGTAAGCGCGCGTCCCAGTACCCGGCAGTGCGATCGTGTCGCCGAGGCCCGCCAGCCAGAATCTATGGCCCTTGTGGTCGAGGCGGACGACGTCGTTCTCCATCACCGGGATGCCGGCCGCCTCGAGAGCGATCCGCGCCTTGACGGGGCCTCGGCGAGTGAGCTGGGCTTCCGGATCCTGCCACCAGTCATGATTTCCGAGGATGCTCCACACTCCAAGAGGCGCCTTCAGATCGGCCAGCCGGCGCGCGAGCTCCGGCAATGGCACGAGGCGGGGAGCGAAATCGATGTTGTTCGGATAGTCGCCGAGCAGGAGCACGATGTCGGCCTGCAGCGCATTCGTCGCAGCGACGATCCGCTCCACCCGTCCAAGCCCCATCCATGGATCAGCCACATGGAAATCGGACAGAACCGCGATGCGCAGCGGGAAATCGGCAGGCCAGTTCGCCGGTGCCGGGCGATAGCGGGTCACCACCAGGCGCACCATCGGCTCGATGAAGCCGCCATAGACCACCGGCGCACCAAGCACGAATGTCGTGCCGGCGAGGAATGTCCGGCGGGTAATGAGCTGTACCATGGAAATCCGGTCGGGGGATGGAAGCGCAATGGCGAGGGCGTCGATATCGTCCGGCCACGCCTTGTGAAGCAATCCCGAAGCCAAGCAGGATAAGAGGTCGATATGGATCGAGAACGGCCGTCTCGTCGGTGATGGAAGATCTGGCGGGAGTGACGGGGCTCGAACCCGCGACCTCCGGCGTGACAGGCCGGCGCTCTAACCAACTGAGCTACACCCCCGAAGCGCGCGCATGCTTCCGGGCCTATGCCCGTCCACTGCTTCGCAATTTCGGTATATGGCGGGAGTGACGGGGCTCGAACCCGCGACCTCCGGCGTGACAGGCCGGCGCTCTAACCAACTGAGCTACACCCCCGAACGACGGACAGAGGAGGCCTCGCCGTCAGGTGAGGCGGGTCGTAAGGCACGCCCCATGGGGTGTCAAGCGCGGAAGATGACCGCCATTCAGAATTGGAATGTCATCCACAGACCGTCCTGGCCGTCCGGGGATGTCGTTTCGGCAGGAAAGCCGGCACGCCCTGAGCAGTGCACTGGCCACTCCGATCATCATGCCATGGCGTTCCGAGCTTCGATCGCCCGGAAGACCCTCGCGCGCCAAGTCCGGACCACGCACGAATCCGGAGTTTCAACGACCCTGCTTTTGATCCGGGCACGTCCTGCAAGGAAAAACAGCAGCAAACGGACGGAAAAGATGAACGCACCCCTTCCGTGTGAGAACGGATGGATCGATGTCCGCCGTCGGTTCGCGACACGATATCATTCCGTGGAGAAAAGCATGACGCATGGCGAGGTCGTACGTCTTGCGACGATCCACGGCGCAATGGAAAGGTGCAGGCCCATTCCCGATCGCCCTCGTAAGCGCTTCTTGGCGACGTCGCATAAATCCTGCATGTTGAACAAACGACCGCACGCCATGCGCATGTGTGCGACGATGTTCCCGGAGGTTAGGAATGCTGAGCCCTTCACCCATTGTGCCGGTCATTCTGGCTGGCGGTAGCGGCACGCGCCTCTGGCCGATCTCGCGGGACAGTCTTCCCAAGCAGTTCCAGTCGCTTGCCAGTGACCGTACGCTCTATCAGGAGGCGCTGGAACGGGTTGCCGATCCCACGATCTTCACCGCTCCGCTCGTGTTGACGCATGAGGATTTTCGGTTCTTCGCCCGCCGGCAGGCGAGCGACATCGGCATTGAGGCAACCGTGGCCCTTGAGCCGACGCGCCGCGATTCCGGGCCCGCGCTGATTGCAGCAGCTCTCCTCGCCCAGCGCATCGCGGGCGAGCATTGCCTGGTGATGTCGCTTGCAGCCGACCATGTGGTGGGCGACCGACCCCTGTTCCGCGACGCCGTGTTCAAGGCGGCATCCGCCGCAGCGGCCGGCAACATCGTCACCTTCGGCATCAAGCCGACCGCCCCGCGCACGTCATACGGCTATATCCGACCTGGCACTCCCCTGGAGCAGGACGGTTCCTATGCCGTCGACACCTTCGTCGAGAAGCCCAACACCGCAACGGCGGAACGTTATGTTTCGGAAGGCTATCTGTGGAATTCGGGGAACTTCATGTTCCCGGCGGCTCTGCTGATCGAGGAAGCTACACGCTTTGAACCCGAGATTGTCGAAGCCGTCCGCGCGGCCGTCGATAATGCCGCCGAGGACCTCGGTTTTCTGCGCCTCGACGTGAAAGCCTTCGGTGCGGCTCCAGCCAAGTCGATAGACTATGCCGTCATGGAGCGCACCCGTCGGGCCGCCGTGATCGAAGGGGTGTTCAGCTGGTCGGACATCGGCAGTTGGAACGCCGTCCACGAACTGGGTGAAAGCGACGTGGCCGGCAACGTCACTCGCGGCGCGGTGGCGCTGCTCGACAGCCGCAACTCCTATGTGCGCTCGGACGGCCCGCTCGTGGCGGCCGTCGGACTCGACGGCATCTCCGTTGTCGCCACCGAAGACGCGGTGCTGGTGATGCCGACCTCCCGCTCAGAGGACGTGAAACCGCTCGTCGCCAAGCTTAAGGCTGAACGCCACGTTCAGGCGAACGAACATCTGAAGGCCCACCGCCCTTGGGGCACCTACCAGACCATCTGCCGCGGCGACCGCTTCCATGTGAAGAAGATCGTCGTCGAGCCCGGCGGGCGCCTCTCGCTGCAGAAGCACTATCACCGCGCCGAGCACTGGATCGTGGTCAAGGGGACGGCCGAGGTCACGCTCGACGGCAAGGTCTTCGAAGTCCGCGAGAATGAATCGACCTATCTGCCGCTCGGCGGCGTGCACCGGCTCGCAAATCCCGGCAAGATTCCGCTTGAGCTCATCGAGGTACAGACCGGCTCCTATCTCGGCGAGGACGATATTGTTCGCATTGAGGACGTCTACAACCGGAACTGATCGGGGGCACGCCCTCAGGATCACTGCAGGCGTCGGCGCCACAAGGCACCGGCGCCTTTTTGCTGTCCGGCCATAGCCCCCAGATTTGCCTTCATCGCGGAACGATCCTATGTGACGGGACCCGATCCACCGTGCCGGCGCATGCTGCCATGCGCATCAGTGAAGGAAAGCCGCCTTGGGTGACAGTCTCCGCGACAGAACCGACGCCGCTCTTCCGGACGCCGGCAGTGAGGCTGGCATGAAGATGGGCCTGCTGCGAACCGTCGCGATCGAATCCCAGGCAATGGGTGCGCTTGCTGAAGCTTTGCGCGGACACCTCGGCGATGAAACAAGCCGGGCCGTAGCGGCGATGGAGGTCGCCCGCGGGCGTGTCATCGTCACCGGAATGGGCAAGAGCGGCCACATCGGAAGAAAGCTTGCCGCGACCTTCGCCTCGACAGGCACACCGTCGCTGTTCCTTCACGCTGCCGAGGCAAGCCACGGCGACCTTGGCATGGTCACCCCGGACGATGTGCTGTTGGCTATCTCATGGTCCGGCGAAACGGCAGAACTCAGCGACATCATCGCCTATGCCAAGCGTTTCGCCGTCCCGCTCATCGGCATGACCTGCAATGAGGCTAGCGCGCTCGGCCGTGCTGCCGACATCGTGCTTCAGCTACCGCGCGTGGAGGAAGCCTGCCCGAACAAGCTGGCACCGACGAGCTCGACCCTGGTCCAGCTCGCCCTCGGCGACGCCCTGGCGATCGCGCTGCTCGAGCGGCGCGGCTTTTCGCCTTCAGACTTCCGGATCTTCCATCCCGGCGGCAAGCTCGGCGCGCGTCTGCTCAAGGTGGCCGATCTCATGCACGTCGGCGAAACCATGCCGCTGGTTGCGCTGGGCACGCCTATGAGCGCGACCCTTATCGAGATGACCGGCAAGCGGTTCGGTTGCTGCGGCGTGGTGGACGCACAAGGCGCCCTCGTCGGCATCGTGACCGACGGAGACCTGAGACGTCGGATGGGAGGCGAGCTCCTCGACCGCCGGGTGGAGACCGTGATGACCCCGAATCCTCGCGTGGTGCGCCCGGACGAACTCGCGAGCGCCGCGCTCGGCATGATGAATCGCGGTCAGGTGACTGTCGTGTTCGTCGTGGCCGAACACGCGCCGGTCGGCATCCTTCATATCCACGACGTCCTGCGCGCCGGCGTCGCCTGACGCCCGCATCTCGGAGAGATCCATGAACACGACCGCCACCTCCGGCGCCAATGCGATTGTCAACGTCGGCTCCGTGCGGTTCGGCAACAACCTGCCGATCGCCCTGATCGCCGGGCCATGTCAGATGGAAAGTCGCGAACACGCGTTGGAATGCGCCGCCGCCATCCATGAGATAGCCGGACGCCGTGGAATCGGCATCGTGTTCAAGACATCCTTCGACAAGGCGAACCGGACCTCGATCCGCGGCGCGCGCGGCATGGGTCTGTCAGCCGCCCTGCCGGTCTTCGCCGAGATTCGCGAGCGGTTCGGCATGCCGGTGCTCACCGATGTGCATGAAGCCACCCAATGCGAGGCCGTCGCCGAGGCGGTCGATGTTCTGCAGATTCCCGCATTTCTGTGCCGGCAGACGGACCTTCTCATCGCAGCCGCCGAGACCGGGCGGACGGTGAACGTCAAGAAGGGCCAGTTCCTGGCGCCCTGGGACATGAAGAACGTCGTCGCCAAACTGACGGACAGCGGCAATCCGAACGTGCTGGTGACCGAGCGCGGCGCCTCCTTCGGCTACAACACGCTGGTCACGGACATGCGGTCCCTGCCGATCATGGCGGAGCAGACCGGCGCACCGGTGATCTTCGATGCCACCCATTCGGTCCAGCAGCCCGGCGGCCAGGGCACGTCGTCGGGCGGCGAGCGCCGCTTCGTGCCGGTGCTGGCGCGCGCGGCCGTGGCGGTAGGGGTCGCCGGCCTGTTCATCGAGACGCATCCGGATCCCGATCATGCGCCGTCGGACGGCCCCAACATGATCCCCCTCTCCCGGTTCGAGGATCTGGTCGCACAGCTTCAGGCCTTCGACCGGGTCGCGAAATCCACTCAGCTCTGAGCTTGCGCGCGTCTGAGGCGTTGCAGGCCGGGCGCGCTCAACGCAGCGCGCTCGGCAACCGACGGCCAATGACGCTCACGAGAGCCGTACCAAGCAGAGCGCCCGCACCGCTGAAGACGAAATCCAGCATCTGCGGCGTGCGTCCCGGCGAGAACGCCTGAAGACCCTCCATCGCGCCGGCGAGCGCGACGAGGAAGACCGCAGCGCGCCACATGGTCCGCGGCATACCGAAGAACGCAGCCGCCCAGAAGATCGCCGTGCCGAAATAGGCCATGAAGTGCTCCATCTGCTTGGGAGCACCCGTGCGCGCCATCTCCTGTGCCGGCAGCAGCGACAGGACGGCGATAATCACCAGACAGACAATGCCTGAAAAGAGGAAGAGCCGGCGAAATGGTAGTGTTGCGAGAAGCGACATCAACCTGTCCCATGGGGCCGCCGACAGTGCCGGCGGCCGCTGGTGAGCTTCAGATGGTCTGGTTGTAGGCGCCCACTTCGGGATGCGTGCGCAGGACGCCATCGACCGCACGGAAAATATCGTGCATCCGCTGCTCCGAAACCGGGCTCTCGACCACGACGACAAGTTCCGGCTTGTTGGAGGAAGCGCGCACCAGCCCCCAAGAGCCGTCCTCGACCGTCACGCGCACCCCGTTCACGGTAACAAGGTCGCGGATCTTCTGCCCGGCGACATCACCGCCGTCGGCCGCCACCTGCTGGAAATGCTTCACCACCTGATCGACCACGCCGTATTTGATCTCGTCCGCGCAATGCGGCGACATGGTCGGCGAGGACCAGGTCTTGGGCAGCGCATCCTTGAGCTCGGAGAGCTTCTTGCCGGGATTGCGATCCAGCATGTCGAGCACGGCGATGGCCGAAACCAGCCCATCGTCATAGCCACGGCCGACCGGCTTGTTGAAGAAGTAATGGCCGGACTTCTCGAACCCGACCAGCGCCCCGCTCTCGTTCACGCGGCGCTTCATGTAGGAATGGCCGGTCTTCCAGTAATCGGCCTTGACCCCGTTCGCCTGCAGCACCGGGTCGGTAACGAACAGGCCGGTCGACTTCACGTCCACCACGAAAGTCGCGCCGGGATGCAGCGCCGACAGGTCGCGAGCGAGCAGCACGCCGACCTTGTCCGCGAAGATCTCGTCACCCGTGTCGTCCACCACGCCGCAACGGTCGCCGTCGCCGTCAAAGCCGAGGGCGACATCGGCCTTGTGCTCGAGCACGGCGTCCCGCATCGCATGGAGCATTTCCATGTCTTCGGGATTGGGGTTGTATTTGGGGAAGGTGTGATCGAGCTCGCAGTCGAGCGGAATCACCTCGACCCCCAGCGCTTGGAGGATGGCGGGGGCAAATGCGCCGGCCGTGCCGTTGCCGCAGGCCACCACGGCCCGAATCTTGTTCCTGAGCTTCGGCCTGTCGGTGAGATCGCGCATATAACGAGCCGGGAAGTTCTCCTCGAAGACGAAGGATCCACCGTCGCGAAGCTTGAACTCCGCATTCAGCACGATGTCCTTCAACCGGCTCATCTCGTCGGGGCCGAAGGTCATCGGGCGGTTCATGCCCATCTTCACGCCGGTCCAGCCATTGTCGTTGTGTGAGGCCGTCACCATTGCGACGCACGGCACATCGAGCTCGAACTGCGCGAAATAGGCCATCGGCGACAAAGCGAGCCCGATGTCGTGTACCTTGATGCCGGCGGCCATCAGGCCGACGACCAGCGCATTCTTGATGGAAGCGGAGTAGCCGCGAAAATCGTGGCCTGTCACCAGTTCCGGCCGGACGCCGGCTTCATGGATCAGGGTGCCGAGCCCCATGCCGAGCGCCTGCACACCCATGAGGTTGATTTCGCGCTCGAACAGCCAACGGGCATCGTACTCGCGGAAACCCGTGGGCTTCACCATGGGCTCGGATTCATAGGCGGCGGTGTTCGGCACGAGACTGGGCTTGGGGCGCGGGAACATTCGACCTTCCGTGACCAATGCGATGAGGGCGGTGGCAGACCCTGCCATGCGCGAGCGCATTTTGCGAGTATTGTGCGAAGCAAAAATAAGGGCGTAAGGCAGCGCGAAGCCTTTCGCCATGTTGACTGTTGCAATGCAGCACTACCAGCCATGCCACACGATGGTTATGCTGGGATGGTGTTGCCCTTTCGGCACCCGAGAGTGAGACCGGACCGTATGCCGCACAAGGCCAGCGATAGCCAGACAACGCCTGTGCTCGTTACCGGCGCTGCGGGGTTCATCGGGTTTCACATTGCGCGACGCCTGCTCGAAACCGGAACGCCGGTGGTCGGCATCGACAATATCAACAGCTATTACGACCCTCGCCTGAAGCAGGCCCGTCTCGCGGTGCTGGAAGGGAAAGAAGGTTTCCGTTTCCAGAAGCTCGATCTCGCGGATCGCGATGCGACGGCTGAGCTGTTCGCCACTCTGCGCCCACGCCAGGTCGTGCATATGGCCGCCCAAGCTGGTGTGCGGTACTCGCTGAGCAATCCTCACGCCTATGCCGATTCCAATCTGCTCGGCTTCCTGAACGTACTGGAAGGGTGCCGCCACTGCGGAGCGGAGCATCTCCTCTATGCTTCATCCAGCTCGGTGTATGGCGCCAATGCCGCCCTGCCCTTCCGTGTCGGAGACAACGTCGACCATCCGCTCAGCCTGTATGCCGCCACGAAGAAGGCCAATGAGCTGATGGCGCACACCTATAGCCATCTCTACGGCCTACCGACCACGGGCTTGCGCTTCTTTACCGTCTATGGCCCCTGGGGCCGGCCGGACATGGCGATCTTCCTCTTCACGGACGCGATCCTGCACGGGCGTCCCATCGACGTGTTCAACAACGGCGCCATGCGGCGCGATTTCACCTATATCGACGACGTGACCGAAGCCGTTCTGCGCCTCATCGACAAGCCCGCCGCACCGAATCCCGCCTGGAATGCGGAGGCGCCGGACCCGGCAACCTCGCTTGCGCCGTACCGGATCTATAATATCGGGAACAGCGAACCGGTTGGACTTCTCGATCTCATCGATGTGGTCGAGGCCGCCTGCGGCCGGAAAGCCGTGCGCAACTTCCTGCCGATGCAGGCCGGTGACGTAAAGGCGACCTATGCGGATGTCGCGGCACTGAAGCAAGCCGTCGATTTCGCCCCACGCACACCGGTCGACGAAGGCGTCCGGCGTTTCGTCACATGGTACAGCGACATCTATCTGAGGCAGATCGCGCCTAACAATGAGATGTGTGGGGATTCTTCGCCTGCTCTTTAGACAACAAGCTTTCGTTGATCCTCCGCCGCGCTGGCGCGCCATTTGCACGGCGGAAGGCATCAGGAACGAGAAAGGACGATAACGTGCGTGTCGCGATGATCGGAACAGGCTATGTCGGCCTTGTATCAGGTGCGTGTTTCGCGGATTTCGGCCACACCGTGGTGTGCGTCGACAAGGACGAGCGCAAGATTCAGTCCCTGCGCAACAACATCATGCCGATCTATGAGCCGGGGCTGGATGATCTCGTTGCCCGTAACGTGAAGGCAAGCCGGCTCAGCTTCACCACTGATCTGACCCCGGCAGTGGCGGAGGCGGACGCCGTGTTCATCGCCGTGGGCACCCCATCGCGACGCGGCGACGGACATGCCGACCTCTCCTATGTCTTCGCCGCCGCACGAGAGATCGCGCGAGCCTCCCAGGGCTTCACGGTCGTAGTGACCAAGTCGACCGTACCGGTGGGCACTGGCGACGAGGTCGAGATCGTCATCGGCGAAGCTGCTCCCGACGCCGACATCGCGGTGGTGTCGAATCCGGAATTCCTGCGCGAAGGCGCCGCAATCGAGGACTTCAAACGTCCGGACCGGGTTGTCGTCGGCACCGACAACGATCGCGCCCGCAAGGTGATGGCAGAGCTCTATCGCCCCCTGTTTCTGAATGCCTCGCCTATTCTGTTCACGGATCGTCGCACCTCCGAATTGATCAAGTACGCGGCCAACGCCTTCCTTGCTACCAAGATCACCTTCATCAATGAACTTGCCGACCTTTGCGAGAATGTCGGGGCTAATGTGCAGGAAGTGGCCCGAGGCATTGGCCTCGACAAGCGTATCGGCGCGAAGTTCCTGCATGCCGGGCCCGGCTATGGCGGCTCGTGCTTCCCCAAGGACACACTTGCCCTTATGCGCACGGCACAGGAAGCCGGCAGCCCGCTCCGCCTCGTCGAAACCGTGGTCGGCGTGAACGATGCGCGCAAGACCGCAATGGCACGAAAGATCGCAACCAGCCTGGACGGCGACGTGCGCGGCCGCACCATCGCCCTGCTCGGCCTGACCTTCAAGCCCAACACCGACGACATGCGCGAAGCCCCCGCCATCTCGATCGTCCATGCGCTGCTCGACAAGGGTGCACGCATCCGCGCCTACGATCCCGAGGGCATGGAAGAAGCCAAGAAGTACCTTCCCGACAGCATTGTCTACACCGGCAGCCCGTATGAATGCGCCGAGGGCGCCGATGCCCTCGTGATCGTCACGGAATGGGAAGCCTTCCGGGCTCTGGATCTCGTCAGGATCAAGGAACTCTTGAACAAGCCGGTGATCGTCGACCTGCGCAACATCTACCGCCCCGCGGAAATGGCAACTCTCGGCTTCAGTTATGAGAGTGTCGGCCGTCCTTTGAAGACGGACCATGTCGTGCATGCGCTCAGCATGTATGAAGAGGCCTCGCAGGAAAGCTGATTTCTCCTGATCCTCTCATGTAGGCAAAAAGACCGCGGCCGTTTTTCGACGAGAATTCAGGCCGCGGAGTATCGTAGCAGACTTCCTACCAACCCTGTTCCTGGTATTCAAACGGATACACCGCGACCCAGACCACACATTCTGGCCATACTGTGATGGTGTCGTTGCGTTCTGTGATATGAGGAACAGGGTCGAAAAATGTCTTGGAAGCCTTCCATTAAAGCTTTTTTTGAACTGCTGATTGCTTCCACCCTTCTTCTTCCCGCTGCCGCTAACGCCAAACCGTCCATATTCTGGGCCAATGACCCGGTCGAACCTGACGATACCGTCGTCATCACCGGCTCCGGCTTCACGCCGGCGAGTTCGGTTGAGATCACACCCCTTCCCAGCACCCCGGACCGTTCTGCACCAACGACTGCAGGCCGCTCCGTTCCACTCGATGAGGTGAGCGACACTGCGATCAGCTTCGTGGTTCCCGGCGACCTGCCGAAAGGCGCCTATACCTTCACCATACGCTCGCCCGATGGCGACGCATACGGTCGGCTCAACACTCCGACCGTGTACTGGAGCCAGGCCGACCGCGGCGCCAGCGCCACACCAGGCGGCTGGATCCGGGTTCTCGGCCGAAACATCGCGCGAACCGCAGATGCGCGGCTGGAGCTCACCGACGCCGACGGACGCACGCATCTCCTGAAGCCTGCAGCCCCTGATATCTGGGATGCACGCTTCACCCTGCCCGCGGATGTAGCTGCTGGCACCTACGCGCTGCGTCTCTGGAATGGCAATGGCGATTCCAACACGTGGCAGACGCTGGGCTCGTTGCGGGTGGCCCTCCCGAACAAACCGTCTCCTGCCGTCGTGGTCGTGCCCCCACCATCGGCGCCCGCCAAGGATGCACGCGATGCAGGGCCGATCATGGACGCCCTTGCCGCAGTGGCCGCGAAAGGCGGCGGCACGGTACGCCTCTCCGCAGGCAACTACCGCCTGGCGGGAATGATCGAGATACCGGACAATGTTGCGCTGCGAGGCGCGAGTACGGATACGACCGTTCTGACCTGGACGGATGATGATAATCCGCCGGACGCCATGATCCGCGGCAAATCCGGTATCAGCCTGAGCGACCTCACCATTGTTGCCACCCGGCACAATAACATCGTTGAAGCGGGTGCCTCGCCCCCCCCAGCCGGGAACGTCGGATCTGGCGCGCAGGTGGCGCCCGATCCCGACGCCGATGCGCATGACGTCACGATCGAGCGTGTGCGGATCCGAGCTTCGGCCTTCCGCGGCCATGTCTCACCTGACGAGGTAAACGACCGCCTCAAGGCCATGCTCACCCGCCAGCGTGGCGGCGCCATCGCCGTGCTCGCGGGCGGTCGAAACCTCCGGATCGTCGATTGCGACATCATGAGTTCGATGCGCGCCCTCGTCCTGCTGCGGCCGCAGGACGCCTATATCGGCAGCAACAGATTCACGAATGGCCGCAAGGGCTGGTATTCGATCAGCAGTGGCCATCGCGTCATTTTTGAAAACAACGAAATCAATGGCGGTGATCTACAGGCTTCGGGCGGCGGCATCAATACCATGTTTACCGGCGAGCCATCATCCGAGTTTGTTCTGATGAAGAACAATACATTAAGGGATATCTACGGATGGGATCGTGAGGCCATGACCACCGACGGTCCCGGTGGATTTTACTTCGGTAAGGCCGTCGCCGGCGAGACGAACCAGCTGACATTGACGGACGATATTCCTCCAAACCAGCGCTTCACGACCTGGCGCGGATCTGCGCTTTATGTCGTCGCCGGGCGGGGAATGGGCCAATATGCCCGCGTTAAGGAGCAGCGTGGCGCGGCCGTGGACCTCGATCGCCCCCTCCCGATTGCACCGGACGGGAGCAGCATCATTTCCATCGTGCCCGCGCAGGAGCGCTACCTCATTCTCCATAACCGCTTCGTCGATGCCGGCGCGCTCCAGGTATTCGGAACATCGATGGACATCGTCATAGCCGGCAATACCTTCGTCAGAAGCGACGGCATTCGCATTCGCGGCCTGTATTACGGAATGGCGCAACCCGCCTGGTATGGCCAGATTCTGGGAAACCGGATCGAAAGCGCCAATCCGCTCGCACCGACCGTGATCGAAATAGCAGCCGGACCGAAAAAGGACAGTACGATCGCACAAACACTTACCTACGGCATGATCGTGCGGGACAATGCGCTGAGCTTCGGCACGTCGATCATACTGGCAACGCGCCCACATCTGCCGGCTTCTGCGGCGCTCCTGGCCGTGGAGCACAACGAGATGCCAGACCCGCACAGCCGAATAATGATCGAAGGACCCGTCGGCACCCCGATGGTTCGCGCCAACGTTTCACGAAAGGCTGAGCAGCCAATTCCCTGACGTTCGCGCATAGCTCTTCCAAGAGCATGTCGAACCCAGAGTGGACCGCTCCGGGTTCGACTGGTGAATTCACCGGCCATGACTTGCGAAAGCCTTGCGATTTTTGCTGCAACGCACAAAATTGAAGCTCCGCGGCGTTGACATTCGCTGTCCAAGCCGTTCCTTTAGGTAGGTAGCAGAGACACTTTCACATGGTGACACGCGCGCCGCGCAACGCCAGTCCTGTACGCGGGGCAGCCCGATGCACGCCGAGCGCAAATGCCAAAATCGACGCCCGCGGAGCCTGCGTTCCTCGCCTACCCCCGTTTCATGACGTAACGGCAGAAATGCTTTACGGATTTGGGTGAGCAGTGGGTCTTGGCAGAAAAATTCGCATGGCCGACG
The DNA here is from genome assembly GCF_023016805.1 of Ancylobacter crimeensis. Lineage (GTDB taxonomy): Bacteria > Pseudomonadota > Alphaproteobacteria > Rhizobiales > Xanthobacteraceae > Ancylobacter > Ancylobacter crimeensis. Next base: position 380,754 of record NZ_JALKCH010000001.1, on the reverse strand, counting down.
TGATATCGAGGTTTATCAGGTCGTGCGCAGTGTCTGACAAAGCTGACGACCGCCCCATACGGGCACCGCAAGGTCATGGGCGGCAGGCAGCAGCCCTTTGCGTCATCCAACTTACCCCATCGTACATTTCTCGACGTTCAATCAAGTGAGCCCATCGCATGACCTCCGTTGTAAAGCAGATCCTTCGCCCGAAATACGGCGAACTCGCGAGCAAACATTCCGAGTTGGCCGCTCGCCTGCCCCGCGGGGCGCGGATCGCTTATCTCGACTACCCGACCCACAACAACACCGGAGATCTGCTCATCTTCCTGGGCACGATGGAATTTTTTCGTCGCGCCGGCTGGAATGTGGTCTATTCCGCCACTCTAGACAATTTTAATATCGAACACTTAAGACGACAGCGGTTTGATGCCATAATCATGCATGGCGGAGGAAATTTTGGCGATATCTACAAGTTCCATCAGGAACTTCGTGAGATGATCGCATACGCCTTTCCCGATACGCCAATCATCATATTTCCTCAGTCCATTCATTTTACCGATGCAGAGCTCAAGACTAAATCAATGGATAGCCTCTCCGCTGCGCATGATTTGAGTCTTTATACCCGTGACACGCGCAGCTTTGCCATCGCCACCGAAACAGCCGAAATCTCATCCCATCTCGCGCCCGACATGGCCCACAATCTGTGGGAATGGTTCGCCGATCTGAGGGCCATTCCCGGAGACGGCACAACTCTCCTGCACATTCGCCGCGATGTCGAGGCAACACCCGTACCCTCGCCGCTGCTCGCGCGGAAAGCGGAATTCGTCGATTGGCCCCAGATCAACGGCTCTCGCTTGCGCATTCAGAACGGGCTATTTCGAAAAACAGAGATACTGGAACGCAAGCTCGGCATTAATCTTTCAACGACTTCCCTCTTCGAAACCTCATGCCGGAGCGTGGTCAAGTCTGTCGCTCGCCGCATGAATCGGCATGACGTGTGGATCACCTCCCGCCTCCATACGGTCATTCTCGGTTGCCTTCTCGACAAATATGTATTCTTTATAGATAATTCTTATGGAAAACTCAGCACCTACGTTTCGACCTGGGCTGAGAACTTCAATCCCATCGGCATCATCGATTCCGAAGCCTCGGCAACGGAGGCTCTCGCATTCAGTGCGAGCGTAAAGGCAAACCGCGACGGCGCGCAGGAACGCTATCGTGCGCTTGCATGCGTCCGGTGAGATTGACGCGACCGAGCAGAGGAACGCGTGCGGCCGCCCACTTTGGGGTGGTCGCCGGTATTCGCGAACGGAGGATGTAACCACGTCCGGTGACGCCGATCTCGTCCCCCCGCCACGATCTCCGTCAACCCCCGGCGGATGCGTCACCGGCTTCAGATGGATAAGTGGCGCCGGCATTCACATGCCGCGCCTGGAGCGCCCGGCACAGTTCCACGCCATCCCGCGACCGAACCTTCCGGACAAACAATTTTCCAGAAGCAAGAACATCGTTCAGGTCATTCAGCGTGCAGAATTTTGCCAAATCCTCATTGATGAAATGAAGATTTGCCTTACGAAAGGTCCCGCCCCCCTCAAAAGAACGCGATCCATATATATTTTCTGAAAAAGGCGAATTACTCACAATAGTATGTATATACATCTCATCCGGCGCCAGTGTGTATTTGAATGCACGGCGCAATTCCTTGTCGCCATCAAGAACATCGACCACGTGCTCGGCACTTTCCCGCGTCAAAGCCCACCACTGACTACCAAATGCGACATTATAGGCGATGGACGGCTTGCGCAGCGGTAGAAATATATTCGCTGCGCGCGTAGATAGGCGAGCTAGATATTTAACGCATTTATCGCCAAATAAAGGGCGCAACCACATATAAATATCGTCTGGAATCCAATATTTATTCATCTTATTCTGATATTTTACGCTTCCATCTTTTACAAAGAAATAATCAATATATTCTTTGCCCTGATTTGATTGAAAGAACATACGAATATTTTCAGGGGATTCGATTGGAAAACAGGACCCGGATAATAGAACCAGTCGCTCTATATTCGTATTCCGAAGCGCCTGCTTCATGGAACTCCGCGTCAGATCGACGAGCGAGATGCTTCCCCAGTACCCGATGCCTCGCGGCTCTACATACTCCGCATTGTACTCGGATATATCGGGAAGCGAGGCCGTGTATTTTGCATCGACATGGACGAATTTAGGGGAATGCCGATCGAGAGCCCCGAGCAACCGCTTCAGCTGCGGCATATCACCATGAGCAAGCACGATGTATCCGATATTCTCAGCGTCCATACTTCTTATCCTGGGCCTCTACATCTGAGCGGCCGCCGATCGCCCGCGTCTGCTCAGCAGGCATCATGAGATTCCGGGCCGCAGAACGGTCACCCGACATCACGTCCGCAGGTTCAATCCCGTGAGACGCTCCAGTTCTAACAGGCGCGCCGAAGCATCCGGCAAAGGCGCCATTGCTCCATCGAACTCCATCACCTTGGACCCCACCAAGAATCGATACCAGTAGCCTTGCAAAAAATGGTAGATGAGCCCTTCACGCCCATCGAGAAAACCTAACTGAAACAGATATCGGTACAGGAAATATCCCAAGCTTGCTGCTGTGAAGGGGATTTTGTTGTAAAGTTTCTCCTTGACCCATCGCTTTGCCGCAACCGAGCGCGAACTGCTGGCGGCAGACAGCTGTTCCTGACGCGCGAGAAGACCATAGCGCTGATTCAGGACCTCAACCGCTTCACGCGTTGCATATTTATTATGCTTCTCGGTGAAATAGGTAAGGTCATTAAGGTTCCAGTCTGCGAAACCGCCATCGAGAGTGATGGTGCGGCCGCCCCATACATAGATGTGCTCATCCATCCAGCGCTGCTCGACGCGCCCGAAGCCGCGGCGCCAAATCCGCAGCATGACCAGCGGGTATCGCCCGCCGTGCTTCACCCAGCGCCCCAGAAAGATATGCTTTCGCTTGAGATTGATGCCGACCACATCGGAACCCAGGCCTGGCAAGGTCGTATTTATTGCTCTAGCCAAGTCCGTCTCGATAATTTCGTCAGCATCGAGACGTAGTATCCAGTCCTCGTTCAAATCTGCATTATCAAGCGCCCACTGAAATTGCTGGGCTTGGCTTTGAAAGGTGTTCTGCAAAACCTCCGCACCATTGGCACGTGCAATTTCAACCGTACGATCCTTTGAAAAACTGTCGACCACAATAATGCGGGATGCGATCGGAAGCACGGAATGTATGGCGCGGGCAATATGCAGTTCTTCATTATAGGTGAGAATGATCACCGCAAGCATGCTATCCCCCATGGCCGGGCCCGGTGAAGCCTCACCGTGTCATTGCGCATTGTAACGCCGCTCGATAACGCGCTTCTTGATCAACCGCGCCGGGTTTCCAGCTACGATGGTCCAGGGCTCGACATTCTTCACGACAACCGCACGCGCACCGACAACGGCCCCCTCTGCGACGGTGATACCCGGACCAATAAAGGCCTCCGCGCACACCCAGGCGTGCGACGCAATGCTTATCGGCTTCGCAAAAAGCGGACGCTCAAGCAGGTAGGGATCGTGCGAGGCGCTGCAAAGGAAGCTGCGCTGGCTCACCGTCGAATAATCACCCAACGAAATCGGCGCAATGCTGTAGCAGTCGACGCCATCGGCGAGGCACGCATAATTCCCCATTGTGAGGTTCCACGGCGCCCAGACCGTGCAGGAGGGCGCGACGCGCGAGCCGTGGCCGATCTTCGCTCCGAACGCCCGGAGCAGAAATAGGCGCCATTTTTCCAGACAGAATCGCGGAGTCGGGCGAAAGAACAGGAAATAGACGCCCCCCCAGATCAACCGCTTCACTCGCAGGGAGCGCGACATCTCGTCGACATAGAGCCGCTTGCGACCGTCTATATCCGGCTGTGAACTAAGATCCATTTCGATCACTGTCAGAACGGCCGGACGATCTCGTTCTCAAGCGGGATCCGCCCATCCGAAAGCTCGCCGAGCTGCTCGATGAAGCGGACCATCTCTGCTGTACCCTGCCCACGATTGACGAGGCAGTTCAGCGTCTTGTCGGAGAATGGCTGGATGTCGTACTTGAAATCGAAGCGCTTCAGCACAAGGTCGTTCAGCCACTTCCGATTGATCGGCGCTTCGCGATGGAAGAGCTTGAACTCGTATCGAAAGAAATAATAAAGAGCGGAGAGCAGACGAAAGACTGGATCGCGGTGAGCGAGAGCACGGTAGGGTGAACCCGAATAGATGCTCCCCAGATTTGGATAGAAAAAATCCTGGTATTTATGACGCTTGGAATGATAGAGCTCCATGCGCCTGTAGATTTTTTCGGCATCGCCTTTTTCAGCGCGGAAATACGCGCGAACGACGATGCTGCCCTTGCTTTCCTTGCGCAGGATGGAGCTGCGGTGGCTGAGCTTGAACTCCGCTGCCTCGTACATGCGCATCGTACCGTCCGGGTGAACCATCTCCGCGCGCAGAAACGGATCCTTGAGCTCGAAGCCATAGGCACCGGCGTTCATGAAGATGCCGCCGCCGATCGTGCCGGGAATTCCCTCCAGCCCCTCGAATCCCGCCACCGCGTTCCAAAGCGCGACCCGTGCCAGATCGGGCATCATCGCCCCGCCGTCGGCCGCGATGACGCCGTTCGCTGCGTCATAAACGATCTTGTTCATCTTGGTGGTGCAGAGCAGCACCGAGTAGGTCTCGTCGTCGAGGAACAGCAGGTTCGAGGTGTTACCGATCACCTTGGACTGCAGGTTCGACTGGTGCAGGAAACCCTGCACGGACGCCACCTGGGCCGGGGTGTTGGGAAACACCACGACATGTGCCGTGCCACCGGCACGCAGATAGGTGAAGTCGGCCAAGTCCACGGAACGCTGCACCTCAATCCCATGCTGGATGCAGAATCGTTCCAATGCTTCGAACGCAGCCATCTGAATACCGGGCATATCGCCGGCTTCCGCTGTGTTCGCAGCGAGTGCGGTCGCCGCCGTGGCGAAGGCCTGCTTGGTCATGACATGCGAACCTTTTCGATTTCAGACGTGAGATAGGCGCGCCCCGTCTCCTTGAGACCATCGAGACGCTCCTGGACGGCATCCCAATCGATCGGTTCTGCAAGTCGCTCCGCAGCGCGGGCGAGATCGCCCGCCGCCACATGGCGATGGCTCAGACCGACACTGCCGAGCAGATTGGCGGCACGCTCATTGAGCCCGCTCCGCGCGCCCGGTAGGCCAACCACCAGAAACGGCTTGCGCAACAGAATACTGAGCGCCGTGCCGTGAAACGAATTCGTCACCACGAAGCCCGCTTTCTCGATCATTGCCACCCAACCGGCCGGAGAAGGATAAACAGTCTCGCCGATCTCCTTCCAGCGACGGTGCACATTATACGGAGAGAGGATGCGGGTCTGCGTCCGCTCGGCCACAAGGTTGGCAATCTGTCGGATTCCTTCGCCGGTGCGCAGAGCATAGCAAAAAACATGCCCTTCCGGCAGATCCTCGCTCCTTGCCCGCTCGATCAGCGACGAAAAGTCCCCAAGAAGAATAGTGGGGTCTGGAACGCAGACGGCCGGACGGCCGGTAAGGCTTTCGACGATCCCAACCCCGCTCGCCTCGCGCACCGATAAACCGTCGACATTACCGAGCAGACGGCGGGCCTCGTCCGCATAAGCGGCGTCAATGTGACCACGCCCGAAGCTCGGCGCGTAGGCAACCCGCCTAGCGTCGGATGCGCCGCCCGGAAAGCTCAGAAAATAGACCTTATCAAGCCCATATTGGGGAGACGGATTCCATATCTGGTCGCTGCCGCAGACCAGCATGTCGAACCGTCCCGCAGGGGAAGCAAGATAGCTGTCGACCGCCTCTGCCGTCTCAAGCGAAGGACCGGAAACACCCAGCATCTCGCTTCGGAATGCAGCAAACTGCTCGGCCTGAAGCTTGCTCCCGAAGAGCCGTCGCTGCAGGGCCGACAGCCGGAGATAGAGGATCTTCAGATTTGCCTTTGCCTGCGCGGGGTCAAACAGCGAGCGAAAGGCCCCGCCCTCTTCAACATAAGAGGGGTGGTAGTTGATGAATTCCGCATCCACGCCCTGATTCAGCAGCCATTGGCGCAAACCATAGGCCTGCATCAGCGCACCGAAATTGTCGCTGAAATGGTAGGTGAGGATACCAACTCTAAGCCGCGACACACTCGCCTCGCTCTGTTCCGCTGCCATCATTCAAACGCAGTGCTTGATCACGTCGATGACGCTTGCGGCTGCCGTCCTGACTTCAAAGTTTTCCAGAAAGCCCTGCCGGGCCTTGCGGCCCATCGTTTCCCGCTGCGCGGGATCCAGCGCGAGATAGCGCTGCAATAGCGAGACGGTCCCATCCAGGGTATCGCCGGCGACAAGGCCGGCACCGGCTGCCTCGACCTCCCGCCATATGTTCACCTTGTCACTGATGAGAACAGCCTTGCCGCACGCCATCGCCTCGGCGACGACCACGCCGAAATTCTCCTGGTGCGAGGGAAGGATGAAGGCCTCGCTCTCGCGGAAAGCCCCCCACTTGGCATCCCCCACCAGCATACCCGGCCAATGAATGCGACGCTCAATGCCGAGTTCCCTCGCGCGCGCGCCCAGCCGACCCTGAAGACCGCCATGATCCGGCCCCGCGATCACGAGATCCAGATGTGGGTGATCCGGGGCAATCCGGGCAAAAGCATCGACGAGCAGGTCGCACCCCTTCTTTTCGTGCAGCCGGCTGAGGAACAGCAGGAACGGCCGCTCGTCCAGCGTGGGCACCTTCATGCGAAACGCCCGAATCTGCTCGCCCGTTGCCGGTGGAGGTTCGCCAATGCCGTATCCGACGACCGCACTGCGATAGGACTGATGCCCGACAAAGGCGTTGCGCGCGAGCCGGCGCTCCTCCTCGGTGGTGAACAGCACGCAGGATGCGCCGGCCAATAGCGGTCCCTCGGCCATCGCCCAGGACAACTGCTTGGCGGCATGCTTCACCGGATAGGTTCGGCGGAACCACGGATCGAGCATTCCATGCGGGAACACGACATAAGGTATGCCCGAACCCGGCAGCACACGTGCCGCCGCGAAGATCGCATAATTCCACAGGCCCTCGACGATCACCGCGTCATAGTCCCCGACGTGGTCGCGCAGCCAGGGCACAATGCGCGTGCTCCTTCGGCGGATCGAGCGGGAAAGCAGGCCCCCTCGACGCTCCCCCAGTGCATGTACGGGAATTGGAATGCCCGCCAATTCCGGATCACCGGGCACATCCAGCGTGGCAATCTCCCGATGCACGGTACCCGCGGTCGCCGCCTGTTGCTGGAGCAACCCCTCGATCGGCCCTCCCCCGCGAAGCGACACGGACATGATGATGTGCAGTATCTTCACAAATATTTGCCCCAGCCCGAATGTCCCTACGCCACGCCCGACACTTCGCCAGCGGCGTCACACACCGCTCCTATCAACCGGCACGGCCAGGCGAACGGTACGCCTCATGAAAACCATGAACCGGTCATCGCCCCACTCCTACCCGTCTCGGGATCGTCGGCCGCGGCGCACGGTATTTCACGCAGAAGATCATCGTGAAAATGAAAAGAACTCCCAGCAACAGGAAAGGCACCGGCAAGACCGCACCAATGGGGCCACGCAAAAGAATCGGGGTTGCCGCCATCAGAACCAGATTGCGGAGCTCGAAACCGTTGATCATCACGCGCCGGCCTATCACGACACGCGCGTAGACGAAGGAAAGGATCAACCCACCGATCGCTACGCCCAACATTCCTAAATCGGCATAGAATTCTCCGCCGAAGAACAGCGACAAATTATCCGTACCCGCCCGATCAAACGCGACCAGCTCATCTCCCATGTCGAGAGCAATAAGTGTGGGCTTGCTCGTCCATATCGAACGGGGAATGAAAAACAGCAGCGCGCCAAGTGACTTAAGGCCGTAATAGTGTCCGTCTTCCTGAACGTAGCCGATGAGATAGGTCATCATATCGGACACGTCGATATACTTCAGTGAGAAGAACGCCTCGCTGACATTCACACTCTCAAACGCCTCGATAATCGATGTGCCGAACCGTGAGGTCAGGCTGAGGATCGGCATGACGACCAGCATGCCCATCAGCATCGCGACATAGAACGGCATGACCGGGACCATGCCACGCAGCATGATGAATCCGATCGGCATCCAGGTGACGATGAGGCCGAAGCGTGCCGTGTTGAACGGATTCAAGACGACCAGAAGCAAAAGAATAGACATGACCAGTGCGACGAGTCGTTGGAAGCCAAGCCTGGGGTGCGCAAATTTCGTGCGATAGAGAATACAGATAAAGAAACAGGAAATCTGTTGCATGCACTTGGCGAAGATGGCGATCGTCGACACGTCCTCGCGAACCTTTTCAGACCGCGCAGCCATAAGGTTTCCGAGCCCCCCGGAAAGAGCGACAACCGCAACGAAAGCCACCACATTGACGACAAGCAGAATGATGACCTTGTCTTCTAAAAGGAAATAGTCCTCCCTCGTCCCCGATCTGCCCTCCGCACGGAACAGGATCGAGCCAATCGTGAGCATCAGGAAAAACAACGTAGGAATCATTGTTCCCCAGAACATGTCCGATTTTGAAAATATGATGCCGGATGTTGGACCGGTAAGAGGAAGCATATTTCCATCTATTCTCTGCAACGGACCGATTACAAAGAAAATAAAAACAATAAACCACAAGATATCTTCAAAACCGATGAATTTTCCTTCAATCCGATAGAGATTAAAGCAACAGATAAGGAACATTGGAAACGTGATCAGGATAGAGAACAAATCTGCCCTGAACACGACATTGACCGCATAATAGAGAAAGACCGGAAGGATCCGCTCCATCGCGCGCTCCAATTCCTACCTGTTGCTCAATTCATCAGCGCCGAAACGGCGCCCAGAAAATTCGCGACGTCGCCACGAACCGAACGTGCTGCAGCAGCCTCGGCAAAACGGCGCCACAGCGTTTCATCTCCGTCCAGCAGCGCCATGAAGTAGGCCAATCCCTCCGGATTGTCCGGCTCGATGATGAAGCCGTTCACGCCGCCGCGGATCAACCGGTCGCGCGCACCACAATTGTCGGAGAGGATGACCGGAACGCCCATTGCCTGCGCTTCGATGACCACATTGCCGAATTGCTCCTCGATGCTCGGCAGCAGCATGGCGAGCGTATCGCCCAGCACGCTGGAGATCTCGGCCGTCTGAATGAAGCCGCGCAGGATCACCAGCTCCTGAAGGCCGAGCTCCGCTATCCGTGTCCGCAGATCCGCTTCAAGCGGTCCCGATCCGCAAATATGCAACGGCCGCGGCTGTGCGGTACGCTCGCGATAGTGCGCATAGGCATCGAGCGCCATGAAGAGATTCTTCTTCGGCACCAGCCGCGCGATGATGGTGAAATGGCGCTCCGCGAACGCCGTTCCCTCCGGTGCGACCGCCTTGCCGGACAGACGTCGGATCCGCTCGATCGAGAGCGTGTTGTATTCGGTAGCCACCATCCCCGCCGGGATACCGAGGAACCGCATATAGTCGGCCGAACGTATGCCGGAGGAGATCGCTCCGTGATAGGGAAGGAAGAACAGGCTCTTCAACGCCTCCCGCCAAGCCTTGCGGGGCTGGTCGTCGAATTTGGAGCATCCCATCGCGAAAACACGCCGCCCGAGCAGGCGCAGCAGGATGGCTGCCAGGAAAATCCCCGGCTGCTCGTAATGGCACAGAAAGACATGGCGGGCGTCGCGTGCGCGGCAGACCGAGACGATGCCTTTCGCCATGGCCCACGCGCCCGTATCCTTCCAGCCTCCGCCAGAGAACAGCGTCACCTTCTCGAAGGCCGCCCCGCTTTCCGTCTTCCAATCGTAGACGCTGCTTTTCGAGAAGAACTCGATACCGATGACGGGCTCCGCACGGCCGGAAGCGACGGCCTGGCAACGATCGACATGCATGGGGCCGTAATTATCCCAGACGAAGGCAATCGCACTCATCCCGCCCAACTCCACGAAAGCAAAACGCCCCCCTCATCTGGCCGTGCCAAACATTCCAGCCCGGCGCCGCTGGCCAATGGAAGCTCTCTGTTCATCGCCGCTTCCGCCGCGCAAACCAACCGCGTCCTGTCGGCGCCGCCCCTCGGCGCGGCTCCCGGCCCTCGCCTCCCGTGCATGGAGGTGACCCCACCACCTGTTGCGCCGAGCGGAATCATGCCCTCCGCCTCCGCAGCAGGTTCGGGAGCTCCATTACGGTCTCGCGGCTGACGACATATGTCACGGCGATGTAAAGCAGAATCGCGCCGGCCGTTTCAATCGCCGCCACGGCGGTGTCGGATATTCCGACCGGCGACGAGCCCGCCGGCTGCCCGAAGAACAGCACAGCCGCCGCCAGGGCAAAGGGCGCGACCGACTTGCCGATCATGATCATGACATCGCGCCACTTGTAGCCCAGCACCCGAGCGACCATCGGATAGGTGATCAGGCCAACGACGCCACGCTGGATGGCGACGCTGAGCGCCGCGCCGCTGAGGCCCGCCAGCCACGCTCCGACGGCCGCGAACAGAATGACCGTCGCCGCATCGAACGCCAGCAGCAGCGTGCGGCTGCGCCAGCGACCGCGACTCTCCAGTGTCACTGTTGCGATCGAGGTGAAGATGCGGATCGGGAAGGTTGCCGCTGTCACAACCGAGGTGAAGATGGCCGCGTCCCACTTGCCACCCCAGATGAAATGAACCGCCGCCGGCCCGACACCGATCAGGCCAAGGCAAAGAATGCTGCAGAGGAAATTGAGCACCCCGCTGGAGCGCAGGAACGCCAGTCGCAACCGGACCTCATCACCCTTCATCTTCGAAAAGATCGGGAGCAATGTCTGGTTGATCGCCGTAAAGACCAGAACGCTTGCATTCGCGGTCAACATGAAGCCGAAGAAGTAGTAGCCCAGCTCCTCCGATGTCAGCAGGTGCCCAAGCGCGAAGAAATTGCCGTTCTGCGACAGCCCCATGAGGAAGCTGGCAATGATGGTCCAACGAAGCGCGACGAAAATGGCGAAGAAGCGCTGCCGACTGATGCGCCAGTTGACCGGAAGCCAGCCGATATACGTACGATGATTGATATGCTGGATCACCACAGACAGCAGCGTAGCCGCGGCCACGCTGTAATACGAAGCGCCGAGATAGGCGAACAGCATCAGGAGGCTGTAATAGGCAAAGGAATAGAGGATGGTGTTCTTCGAGACCCGATCGAAGCGCAACCGGATGCCGAGGACGGCCGTGTAGATCCAGTTCAGCGACGTGATGGGTAGCGCAATGGCGCTGATCGCCACCACCGAAACGAGGTGTGGCATGTCATAGAGCCATGCCAGCACCATGCCATTGATGATCAGGAAAGCCGAGGCGACGACGCCGAGATAGAGCGAGAAGACGGTGAAGTCGCCGATCAGGCTATCATAATGCTCCTGCTGCTGGATCAGGTTCTTGTTGACGCCCGCATTCTGAAAACCGGAAACAAGCGTCAGCGCAACGGTTGCTGCTGCGAACACGGCGTAGGTTTCGACGCTTAGCAGGTGCCCGAGGACCACCTGCGCGATGAGCGACATGAACTTTCCCAAAAACGCGGCCAGGGATGCCCACGCCATACCCTTAGCTGCCAGTCGGCTGCTGAGTTTCGGTTCCGCCGTCATGCTCACACGATTAGACCTTCATTGTTGCTCGACACGCGCGGCGGCGCGGCGCTGCGTTGGCTCCGACCGGCGGGCCAAACCCGATACGCCATCACATACCCAGCAGGCGCACGAGCTCCTTCAGCGCATCCTGATTGGACAAGGTGCGGGCTAGCGCGGCGCGCAGCGACGGATCGCCCGAAAAGCCTCCGGCGCTCACACGCCTTATCTCGGCGGCCAACGCCGTCGCATCGCCGGGAGGCGTGATGACGCCGCCGCTCCCGAGGAAATCCGCCAGCTCCGTTCCAGGTTCGGCGGTGACGACGATCGGCTTGCCGCTCGCCAGCATGCCGCCCAGCTTGGACGGCAGCACGAGGTCGGCCGCGTCCTTTTCCTGCGGCAGAGCATGCAGGTCTGCGAGATTCAGGAACTCGTTGAACCGCGCATAGGGCTGGAATGGCAGGAAGCGCAGGCTGGCGAGATGGCCGTAGCGCTTCTGCAGCGCCTCCTTGGCCGGGCCCTCGCCAGCAACGATGAACTTGATCCTCGGAAGATCGGTCAGTTGCTCGGCCGCATCGAGCAGCACGTTCAACCCCTGCTTGGCACCGACATTTCCCGAATAGAGCACGATGAAATCGTCAGGCTGATAGCCGAGTTCGGTGCGATATGGCGAAGAGCCGTCCAGCGGGCGGATGTGATCGACATCGACCCAATTGCGAAGGATGCAGAGCTGCCGTTGCGCCACGCCTTTTCCGGCAAGGCGTTCCATCATTCGGTTGGAAATGGTGATCACCCGATCGAACCGATTCAGGGAAAACTTCTCAAACCCAAAACCCAATCGCTTCAGCCACGATGCATTGCCGAGATGCCCGACCGCAAAGGCGGCATCCACCTCAAGATCCTGCACGTGCAGAACCGTGCGCGCGCCCACCAGCTTTGCCGCGAGCTGGGCCACGGGAGCCGCGAACAGGGTCGGCTCGACGCAGAACACCACCTCCGGCCGCTGCCGCAGGATCTGCCAGAACACGACTGGCGCCGAGCTGGCGGCGAAGCTGAGCGGCGCGATCAGCCGCCAGATCCCGCCCATGGTCTTCTTCGGCAGAAGCAGCGGCGTCCTGATAACGCGCGCACCGTCCTGCATGGTCGCGTTGTAGGCATTGCGGTAGCCATCCTGCACCCGCCAGCCCGGATAATGGGGCGCCGCGGTCACCACCGTGACATCGCCCCCGACACTGGCGAGATATTCGCCGATCTCGCCGGTATAGCGCCCCACGCCCGCGAGTTCGGGAGCATAGTTCATGCCGTAGACGACGATGCGGCGGCCCGCCAGATCCGGCGCCGGCGAGGCCAGGGCGGTGTCTACGGCGCCAGCGGCTGCAAAACCGGCATTCATGCGGCGGCGTCCGGTCGACGCTCGGCCCAATTGCCGGCGAGAAACGCCTGATAGGCGGAGGCGATCCCCTCCTCCAGCCCGATCGACGGACTCCAGCCGAGATCACGCAGCTTGGCGGCGCTCATGAGCTTGCGCGGGGTGCCGTCGGGCTTGGACAGATCATGGGTGATGCGCCCGGTAAATCCGACGATCCGGCACACGAGTTCGGTAAGCTCGAGAATGGTGACGTCCGTGCCGCTGCCGACATTGACGTGGGAATCGTCCGAATAAACCTTCATCAGATGCACGCAGGCATCGGCACAATCGTCGACATGCAGGAATTCGCGCCGGGGCGTGCCTGTCCCCCACATGACGATCTCCGCGTCGCCCCGCAGCTTTGCGTCGTGCGCCTTGCGGATCAGCGCCGGCATCACATGGCTCGATTGCAGATCGAAATTGTCGCCCGGTCCATACAGATTGGTAGGCATGGCGGAGATGAAATCCGCCTTGTACTGCCGCCGATAGGCTTGGCACAGCTTGACGCCGGCGATCTTCGCGAGCGCATACCACTCATTGGTCGGCTCCAGCGGGCCAGTGAGCAGTGCATCCTCAGTGATCGGCTGGGGCGCGAATTTCGGATAGATGCAGGATGAGCCGAGAAACAGCAGCTTCTCGACGCCGTGCTGGCGTGCCGCCTCGATGATGTTCGCCTCGAGAGCAAGATTTTCGTAGAGGAACGTTGCCGGATACGTATCGTTGGCAAGAATACCGCCCACCTTGGCCGCTGCCACGAAGACGACATCGGGTTTGTTCGCGGCGAACCAGGCTTCGACCTGCTCCTGGCGCGTCAGGTCCACCTGGCGGCGGTCCACCGTCAGGATCTCGCAGCCCTCCCCGGCGAGACGCCGCACGATGGCGGCACCGACCATGCCCTTGTGCCCGGCAACCCACACCCGCTTGCCCGCAATTGAATAATGCTCGCTGACGACGTTCGGCATCGATCGCTCCTATCCGGAACCCCGGCCGCAGGGCCCCGACCCTCGCCGCCTATCCCAAAATTCAAAAACCCGCAGCCCATTGCACCGGCGGATTGTCCGGCAGTCCGGGCCGATGACGGGTCGGCGGCACGGCGCCGTCGACCCCAAGAGATGAACCTCATGTCTGCGGCCGCAACGGCAGGACCTCCCACCGGTCGTCCCGCACCGCCCACCACGGGCGCGCAGGTCGTTGCACGACGGGCCGCAGCCGCAGGCGGAAAGCGCGGGCCCTGGCAGCAGCGCCCGTATCTTCAGTCAAGCTTCATGGTCGGGGCGGTGGCCATGACCGTGAGATCGTCCTTAACCATCTCGCGGCAAAGCTCGCGCACCGGAATTTCAGAGCGCCAGCCGAGCTTTTCATAAGCCTTCGACGGATCGCCGATCAGCAGGTCGACTTCCGTCGGCCGGAAGTAGCGGGGATCGACCTCGACGATGCAACGACCCGTCGCCGCGTCGTAGCCCTTCTCGTCGACTCCGCTGCCGCGCCACTCGACGGTGATGCCGACATCCTCGAACGCCCAGCTCACAAACTGTCGGACCTCGGTCGTTTCGCCCGTCGCCAGCACATAGTCGTCCGGCTCGTCCTGCTGCAGCATCAGCCACATGCCGCGAACATATTCCCGAGCATGGCCCCAGTCGCGCTTGGCGTCGAGATTGCCCAGATAAAGCTTGTCCTGCCGCTCCAGTTGAATCGCCGCCGCCGCGCGCGTGATCTTGCGCGTGACGAAGGTTTCGCCGCGCAGCGGGCTCTCGTGATTGAAGAGAATACCGTTCGAGGCATGCATGCCATAGGCCTCGCGGTAATTGACCACGATCCAGTAGGCATAAAGCTTCGCCGCCGCATAAGGCGAGCGCGGATAGAACGGCGTCGTTTCCGACTGCGGAATCGCCTGAACCTTGCCGTAAAGTTCCGAAGTCGACGCCTGATAGAATCGAGTCTTTTCCGTCAGGCCCAGCAGGCGGATCGCTTCGAGCAGGCGCAGCGTGCCGATCGCATCGGCATTCGCGGTGTACTCGGCCGTTTCGAAGGAAACCTGCACATGGCTCTGCGCCGCAAGATTGTAGATCTCGTCCGGCTGCGTCTCCTGCACGATCCGGATGAGATTCGTCGAATCGGTCATATCGCCGAAATGCAGCGTGAACCGCGGATCCGAAACATGCGGGTCTTCATAGAGATGCTCAAGACGCCCGGTATTGAAGGACGATGAGCGCCGCTTGACGCCATGAACGCGATAACCCTTGCTCAAAAGAAGCTCAGCAAGGTAGGCGCCGTCCTGCCCAGTAACACCGGTGATAAGCGCGACTTTACCATTCATATAATCAGCAACCATCTATCTGGGATACGACATTTCATTGACGGACACCGAATACGCGCTGCACTAGACAATAAGCGCAAATATCGCTGCAGCGCAGCATAAGCACGCAGCTCACGATGTCCAGTATATAGTTTCGCTGGTCCACCCTCTTATGATACCGCCCAGATATGACCGGCATCACTCATTCCGCCGGAAGTGCAATTGATCCCTCCGCAGCGGCGCTCGACACGCGCCGGTGGCGGCGGCGATGCGGGCGAACCGACGCCTCAGGCTCGATTGGCACGATTGCCGCCCGCACGACCAGCGAGCACATGACAGCGAACACCACCATAAGACTCTCGATGCGCAGCGGATATTCCAAGGCGGAATGCAACAAAAGGGCCACTGCAGCCAGAAAACCGGCGGCTGCATAGGCCTTGTACTGATACCCAGAACGACGACGAAAGGCGGCCAATGTCGCCAAGGCCCCCATCGCGGCTACTGCGACGAGCAGCACCAATCCCGCGACACCGCCTTCCATTACCAGCTCCAGCCAGTCGTTGTGCGCGTGATTCACATAGGGGCGGATCAACGTCGAATTGTCCTGAAACACCGCATAGACCGGCACGAAGCTGCCCAATCCGCTACCGAAGGGGAAGTATGCCTTCAGCACCTCGAAGGTGGTCGCCGCCATCGGCCAGCGAAGATCGCTGCCGATATTGCTGTCGAGGCGGCTCGCGACACCCCCGAAGGACAAGTCGAACACCACGGTAAACACGACCAGTACCACTGTGCCGAGAGCGAGCTTGGCCCAGCGGCTCGAAGAACCTTCATGCGTTCGATAAACCGCGTTCAGCATGAAGAGAGCCGCCAGCATTCCCAGCAGGACGATCGTTCCGAGCGCGAAGCCGGCTCGGGATCGCGCCGTAAGGATGCCGAAGAACAGGATGATCGAAACCAGAGCCGCCACGGCAAAGGAAAGAAACCGCGTGTCGCTGCGGCTGCGCAGTTGGATCGCGGCCAGAACCATCGGTATCGGCAACGTCGCGTAGAAGAGCGCCGCAAGATTGTTGCGATTGGTGTACAGCCCGGTGGCGAAGCGCATGTCACCCCGACCGAACACGCGCATGAACCGCCGCCAGAACGTGATCTGGACCATGCCGATCACCACATTCGCAAGCGCGAAGCCGAGAAGCGTCAGCAGGATGACCCGCATGCGCGCCTGATCGAGCATGAGGCAGGACAGGAAGATCGTGACGGCCGGCATCAGGGAGACGAGACTGAATACCGTGCCTTCCGGATTGAGGCTAAGCGGGCGCCACGGCAGGTCGAGCCCGGCGACCTCATAACTGTGCGCCACCAGGGCGCGCCCCGGCAGGTGCGTCCAAATCCATGGCGGCAGGGGAACGAGTTGCAGGAGCGGAAGTGCCCACAACAGGCCGATGACCAGCGCGATGCGCCGCAACCAGCGCGGCTGCGGACACAGAAGCAGCGATCCCACGAGCAGAATGAAGAGCGGGAAAGAAACCAACTGCACCAGCGCATCCGGCCAGCGCCCGGCCACCTGCCCACCGCCAAAGGTAAGCGCGAACAGCAGCGTCACGACGCAGAGCGGAAAGAAGATGACGTGAACCGGCGCCAGAAAGCTCGGATATTCCGCTTCAGCCTGCACCATGCCCATCGCCCCGCCCCAGCCGCCGGTCCCGGCAGACAACCACCCTGGGGCCTCAGGAAAATCAAACAAAGAGGGCGACCCCTGCCCTGAAGCAAAGCCGCCCTCTTCACGCATCACATCAAAGACGGAACAATCCGAACCAGAGCAGGAATCCTACCGGACCACCCCTGCCCTCAATTCGTCACTGGCAGGCGCCGGTGATGCAGACGGGCCCGGTGTTGCTGCCGCTGTTGCTGAGGCCGATTACCGCACCAGCACCGCCCGCAGCGCCAAGCAGGAAGAGCGCGCCCGTCGTCTTCGAGTCGGACGTGCCCGTCTGCGCAGTGGACTGGACGCACGGCGAAGCCGAAGCGACCGAGACCGGCACGCCGACATTCAGCTTCACGCGGCAACCCGCGCCGTAATCCAGGGTGGCGACGCCGCCCGAACGCAGGAGCACGCGATCACCCGCATGCATCGCAGTAGCGGAAGAGACCGCCTGGAAGCCCTGGCCGCGATTGACCAGAACGGAGCCGCCCACATCCGTCAGCGTAACCGACTCGGCAGCCATTGCGGTGCCCATGGCACCCAGCAGGAACGCACCAACGCCGATTGCAAACTTCATCTTCATGTCATCCCCTCGCTCAACCCCCGACGTGAAACTGGGGCTACGACTTAGCCTAAATATGCTGCACTGCCGTACTAAGCACAATAAACGGCAAGATGCCTCTGCCCGCAAGCTCAAATTCCATCATGCCACCTGCAAGGCGAGCTCTCGATTGAGCTAAAGGCCCAATGTGCCATTTATGCCGCAGGGTGATCACAGAAATGCGCGGGTGCTTCTCTGCGCCACCTGTTTCCCCCCGTCTTGGCTGCGCTGCGGCAACCCGGTCCAATAGCCAACGGGAAACCTCATCCCCCCGCGGCGGGCGGCGGAGCAGGAGGGGCCACATCGCTGTGCTGGATCGCGATATTCGTAAAGCTGATAATGCCAGACACCTCTTCTTCAGCCGGCACCCGGGCGGCGAGTTCAAGCCTCAGCAGTTGCTCGGTGCACCCGTCCGGCACCGTGAATATCTGCTCGAAATGCTGCCAGCTCATCTGTCCGCGCAGGAGCGGCGTCTCAGCCACATTCTTGTTCGGCGAGCAGTAGACCCGCCACGTCATGCCGCGCAGCGTGTTCAGGCCCGGCGAATTCGCCAGACCGCTCAGGACATAATTGCCCGGCTGAAGCGCGAGCCACTGGCTGACATCGCGGAACGGCGTGCGACCCCCGAGGAACTCGATCGTCATCGCCGTGCTCTCGGGCGCATCGGGTGCACGCCCCAGCGTGATGACATAGCCGCCGCGATTCGTCGGTATCCACCAGTCGAAGGGATAGCGCGTCACCGGGTAGCGGAAGTCGCCATTGAAGACATTCGAGATCGAGTCCAGCCTGTCGTCCTGCAGTTGCGCCATGAAGGCGCTGTAGGCGTCGTGGGAGGTGCCGGCCTTGATCATCTTGAGGATGATCGGTCGCCCCTCGACGTCGCTCGGCGGGGCCCCGGCAACCTTCAGATCGGCGAAGAACTGAGGCACCGCCTTGCCAAGGTCGGGATTGGCCGAATCGAGGTTCGTGAACAGCGCCTTGCGCCAGGGCGGCATGGTTGCGAGACGCGCCACCAGCGCCGCACGGGCGTCATCGGTCCGTATCATCGCGGCCAGAACCGGCTGCAGCATGCCGATGAGATCGGGAGACACGCGCAGCGCGTTGTCCATATGCGCGATGGCGTTCGCATAGTCCTCCCGGTTCACCATGTCGAGCGCCAGCCATATTTCGGCGACGACATCCCGACGGGTGCGGTCGGCGACCGCCTGCATCAATGCGCGCGCACGATCGGTATCGCCTCTGAGGGAGGCGACCATCCCAAGAATGCGCAGTCCCCGCGTATCGAGCGGATCGATTTCCAGCAGCCGGCGCCCGATCGCCGCCACGCCGTCCAGATCGATGCTGGACAAGGTCGCCGCGGCATCGGCCGGAGGCGCGATGCCCGGAAAGACCGACATGGCTACCGTCTGCTGAAGGCTGAGGGCCGGAGCTTTGGGCTCGGCCACGGCATTGCCCGGCTGACCCGACGGCGCCGCATCTGCGGCACCGGGCGAAGGCGGCACGATGCTGGGACCGCCCTGTGCGACCTGTTCCTGCCCCGTGCCCGGCGCCTTCGGCATGGGACCGCCCGCGACCGCGACATCGGTGGGCTGAGGCGAGCCTGCGGGCGGCGGCACCACGCTGACCAGGGCATGGACGGGTGTCGCCACGCCGGCCGATACATCGGACGCCGTCGGATTGCCGAGCGGCGTCGCCGGTGGGCCTGCCGTGGCGGCGGCGGCATCGGTGGCGGCGTCGCCGGAATATCCGTCGTCGCCAGCGGGAGCGATCGGCGTGCTGCCGTCATCGGTTTCCGACGTATCGTCGCTATCGCTGTCGGTGCTGAGCGACAGCTTGGCATCGGCAAGAGCCACCAGCGCATCCGTGCTGGAGCCGTCGATCATCAATGCGAGGTCCGGTCGGAACTGGGCCAGCCGGTAGCTGATACCGTGCTGGGCGACGCGCACGCACATGAACAGGGTGCCGAGCGCGATCGCGCCGACAAGCCCGATCCGCCACCAGCTTCCGCGCGCCGGGGCGGCCACCACATTGCGTGGCGCCAGAGTGCGCAGGAAGTCGGCTAACTTCGCGAAGCTTTCGGCTCGGAGCTTCGGCAGCCGGAAATGCCCCAGGCGGCCGAGCCATGTCGGTGCGGAGGATGAGTGCGACCGGCGCGACTTGCGGTGACGCCGGGAAGCCTCGGCGGTCCGGACACTCCCCTCACCGACGTCCCCTGCCTCGCCGGCACTGGTCCCGCCGCGGCGCTGGCGCGACGGGCGGCCCCGGTGCGAAGGCGTGCTCACGCCCCACGCCCCGACCCGTCGTCGCGGCGGTCGGACCCAGCGCGGTTATCGGCAACAACGGGGGTTTCCGTGCCGGCCGGGCTGGCCGCCGTCCCATCGTCGGGGCCGTCGCCCTGCGGGTTCGTCAGGCTGCCATCCGCCGGGGTTTCGTCGCTGGTGCCGTAGTCATAGGCCCCCGAGTAATAACCCGAATAATAATAGTAGGAATCGGCCGCGCGCATGTCGAAGCGGTTGAGTACCACACCGGTGATCGTGGCGCGTGCGCGCTGCAGGCGCTTGATGCGGGTACGGACCACCGAATGGCGCACCGTGTTGGCCGAAACGACCAGCAGCGTGCCCTCCGTCATGGAAGCCAGCAGAGGCGCGTCGGCCAGTTCCAGGATGGGCGGCCCGTCGAGCAGCAGAAGGTCGAAATGCTTCGAGCTGTAGTCGATCAGCGCCTTCATCCGCGTACCGGCAAGCAGCTCGGTGGGATCGCGGGGCGGCGCGCCGCACGGGATCAAGGTGAGGTTCGGCCCGTAGGACTGGACGATGCTCGCCAGCGGCACCGCGCCGGACAGGTAGTCGACGATGCCCACTTCGTTCGGCACGTCCAGCACACGATGCAGGGACGGACGACGCAGGTCGGCGTCGATCAGCAATACGCGGTAGCCAAGCTGGGCGAAGTTCTGCGCCAGCGCCACGGCGGTCGTCGACTTGCCTTCGCCCGGCTGGCTCGATGTGATGAGCAGGCTCTTGGGAACCCCTTCCGGGGTCGAAACCTGCAGGCTCGTGCGCAGCGATCGAAAGGCCTCCGCCAAATTCGATTTCGGCGTCTCCATCTGGGTCAGCAGATCGGCATCCCCGCCCCCAAGCGGAATGACGCCGACCACCGGCACGCCGATCTTCTCTTCCGCGTGATCCGGCGACTTCAACGTGTCGTCGAGCATCTCCAGGCCGAAGGCGAGGCCGATACCCAGGATCAGCCCGACAAAACCCGCCAGGCCGAGATTGAGGATCATGTTGGGCGAATAGGGCGCGCCCGGCACCTGTGCGCGATCGACGATCGAGATGTTGCTGGCCCCGATGCCGCCGGCGATGCCGACTTCCTTGTAGCGCTGCAGCAGGCCGTCATAGAGCGACTTGTTCGACTCCACCTCGCGCTTGAGGATATTGTAGCGGATGAGGCGGTCGCGCATGCCGAGCGCATCCTGCTTCACCGCATCCAGTTGCGCCTGCAGGACCTTCTCCTGCTGGAGGGAGGCCTCGTAACGCGCCTTGATGGTTTCCTTGATCAGGTTTGACTGGGCATCGAGCTGGAACTGCAGCTCGTCCATCTTCGCCTTGAGTTCGACCATCTGCGGGAAGGCCGGCTTGAACTGACTCAGCTTCTGCTGGTATTCGGCCGACGCTGCCGCGATCTGGTCCCGCAGCGCACGCACCGACGAGTCCTGGATCACTTCGGGAATGGACAGCGGCGGGGTGTTCTCGGCAATCTTCCACATCTCCTCATCGCGAATGCGCTGGCCACGAGCCGTCCCCAGAGAGGAGTTGGCGGTCTCGAGGTCCGCGCTGAGGAGCGTGGAGTCGTTGTCCATGTTCACGATGCCCTGGCTCTGGGCATAGTTGACGAGATCCTTCTCGCTTTCCTCGACCTTCAGCTTAAGTTCGGCGAGGCGGTCCTGAAGGAAAGATCGCGCATAGGACGAGGCGTTGTAGCGCCTTTCAAGCGACTGAGCGATGTAGCTCTCCGCCAGTGCATTCGCCAGCCGGGCCGCCATCTGCGGGTCGGGGCTCGAGACGTTGACCGAGACGAGCTGGGAATTGCGCTGCGGCTGGACGTCGATCATGCCGAGGACCAGGCCGATCGCCTGGTTACGGCGCGCGGCGAGATCGGGGCCCTGCTGCGTCGGCGCGGGATCGCTCGAAAGCAGAGCCGAGACATTGCTCTTCACCCAGGAGAAGAAGCCGCCGCCGCTGTTGTTGAGCGCTGTGCTCGACGGTGAGTCGAGATTGGTTGCCTGAACGACCTTTTCCGCGAGGGCACGGCTCTTCAGCAACTGGTATTGCGTCTCGAGATACTCGCGCGAGCCGCCGCTGCCGCCGCCATCATCGTCGGGATCGACGCTTTCGACGTTCACGATCTTCGACGATTCACGCGCGATCTGGATGGTCACCGTGCCGCGGTAGACAGGCTGCATCATGAAGGTGACGAGCAAGCCGACCAGCAGGCACAGCAGCACGACGATGCCGATCTGTCGGCGCCGGCGGGACAGGATGCGCCAGACGCGGAACATGGTCTCCGCGTTCCACCATTCATGCCCCCGTCGACCTCCGCCGGAGGCGTCGTAGTGCATCGGCATGGCAAGCGGACCGTAGCCGCCTCCCGGCACCGCGGTCACGCCGACGGGCAGATGGCTATCGCCACGAACGAGTTCTCTGTTGAGATCGGGACCGTTCACTGCGTGATCACCTCTTCAGAGAAGATGGACAGCCTGAGCATCAGAAAATTGCAACGAACAGCGAGGCGATCGGCAACGCCATGAGGATGTCGCGCAGCGCGGACTTCGTCTGGGACTCCGTTATGACAACGACGTCGCCCGCCTTCATGACCGGGTCGGCGGCCTTGCCGGCACGAACCTGGTCGAGATCGAAACGCGCCACGCTCTTCTGGCCGTTGGTGGTACGGAAGACCAGGGTGTTCTGGAGCTCGGCATAGCGCGTGGTACCCTCGGCCATCGCCACAGCCTGGATGAGCGTGGTCGAGTTGTTCAGCGTGAACACGCCGGGCTTGTTCACCGCCCCTTCCACCGTGACCCGCTGGCTCCGGTATTCCTTGACCGAGACGGACACCTGCGGCGACTGGAGATATTTGCGGCCGAGCTCGGTGGCCAGCTTCACCTGCAGCTGCTGCGGGGTAAGACCGGCCACGTGCACCTGACCGAGCAGGGGCAAAGACATCGTCCCGTCGGGGCCGACCTGGAAGTCACCGGTCAGCTCCGGCACGCCGAGGACCGAGACGGTCACGAGGTCATAGCCGCCCAGGCGGTATTCGGAGAGGTTGCTATCGATGCTGGAGGTCGCCTCATTGGCGAGCGACGCCGGAATAACAGCCGGCGTCCGGGCTTCCGCATAGCTGGTGGCACGACTGCCACTCGCCTGCCCTGCCCCCGGCCCCTGCGCACCCGCGCACCCGGAGATCAGCAGCGCGATCAGCCCGAAGATGGCCAACAGCCTCATCAATATGCCCCCTAATGTATTCAACGCTGGGTCGCCCGCCAGCGAGCCCGAAGTCTACTCTATGCCACACGGCTCAGCACCAGACGAGAAGTGCCCGGCGATGCAGGACGGTTAGACCATTCATGCGGCACTGCGGCAACACCAAACCCGCATGTACGCTGCGATGCAATAACAGTGCGTTCTTTGTATGACATGCATAGCAAGTCCCAACAATCACCGAGAAATTGCAACGAAAAGTAAAGCCTCAAGCCCAGGTACGTTACGTTATTCCGGTCAATTCCCTTGAGAAAACGGTATCGAAATGCCAGAAACGGTCTTCTGGAGGCGTTGAAACCCCTCCGACAGGTACCGCCGCCTCGAGCGAATTCCCTCGGCGCGGCCGTCTGCCTGCCGCGATGCCGGCGTCGCATGCACATTGCTATTGCATCGCACCCTGCCCCTTCTGCCGATCGCGCCCCTGCAATGCCGCCCATATCTGTGGATTGGCCGCGGATTGCCGCGCGAGCAGGGTATAGGGCACGTCGGTCCATGGCTTCACGCCGATATCGTTGTTGTCGAGCACGAACTCTCCGATATCGGTCCGCACGATCAGGACGGCGTGGCCGATCCCTGCACGGGTGCGCGCGGTGGTTATGAGCAGGGCGCCGGGAGGCCAGCCCGCCGCGATGAGCCTGCGCCGTTTTTCCAGGACGTAATCCTCGCAATCGCCGGTGCCGTCTGCCGGATAGCGCCACACATCCTGCCCGGGGCGCTCCTCGACATTCCGCACGGAGCCGTTCACGGCGGCATTCACACGGAACAGTTGGTCCCACCGGCGCTGCGTGAGCGCGACCGGGGGAGACGGGCGAGGTTGGCAATCCCCGGCATTCTCGCGACAAAAGGCGACCCACCCCTGCGGCGCGGGAATGCTGCCGATCTCAACCATCTGCGGTATGTCATATTCGGGAATGGGCGCCGTCCGCGCTGCCGGCACGGTGGCAAGCGTCGTCACGACGACCATGGCGGCTCGGCGCATCATCCGGCTCATTCGCGCTCCCGGCAGACGACCGGAAACGGCCGCGGCGCCCACATGTGAAGGACTATGGCAGATTTCATGCCATGACGCAGGAGGTGCGCCGATGCCCGCCTTCTTGCGGCAAGCTGCCGGAGTTCAGTGCTCAGGGCAGCTCGGCAACCAGGCTGTAGCACTGGTCATGGTCAAGTACGGCACAGGACAGCTTGCCGCTTTGATAGGCACCCGTATCGATATTGATCCGGTTCGAGCGCACATCTATCTGCGGCACCACCGTGTGACCATGCACGACCATGGCGCCGAAATCTTCCTTCGAATCAAGAAACTCCTCGCGTATCCAGAAGAGGTCCTCCGGCGTCTGCTCATCGAGCGGCACGCCGGGCCGCACGCCCGCATGGCACAGGAAAAAGCCGGGCACGCGCACGCCCCACCGCATGGAACGCAGGAATTGCTGATGATGCGGGGGCATCACCCATTCCAGTGTCTCAGCCGCGGCCGACAACCCGCGGCCCATCATGATGCCGGCTGTCGGCACGGTATAGGAGCGCAGCGTCTCGATGCCGCCCTGCCGGCACCAGCCCATTCCCCGGCGCGGGTGCCCCATGAAGTCCAGAAACATCTGCTCATGGTTGCCGGCTATGGCGACGTAGGGGACCTTGAAGGGATTGCCGGCGAGCAATTCGATGACCTCGCGCGAATCCGGCCCGCGGTCGACGATATCCCCGAGCGTGACGACGAGCGCACCCTCCCGGCCATACTGGTCGAGATCCGCGGCAATGAGCTTGACCATGATCTTCAGCAGATCGAGGCGGCCGTGGATGTCCCCTATCGCGTAAATCTGGCGCGGAGCGGCAGAACCTTCCAGATGTAGAATCGACACAGCGACGTCCAAGTAGTGTGGAGAGTAAAAATCTGCCCTCATGCCTCTCTAGGCTTTGACCAACCGAAAGTCTACCGCGGCAACGCTGGGGAGGAATGCGAGCCCTACCATGCACCCCCTTGTGGCCATGATGCGGCCGCAGGTCACTTCAAGGTCGTGAGCAGAATCGCGGCCGCCTCGAAATCCCGCCAGCGCGTGGCCCGCCGCTGCTCGGCGAGCGCGTCGCGTCCCCAGACCTCCGCCTGCACGTCCTCGTCGAGATGGGCCCGGCGCCAGGCGTCTTCCGCTTCGAGTTCGCCATGCCAGACGGCGAGCGCGAGAAAGGCCGAGCCCGAGAGCGTGGTGAGCAGGTTCAGCGCGGCAAGCCGAAGCGGATCTGCGGGCATGGCGGATGCAATGGCCGAAAGGCTCTCCCCCGGCTGGGCGACGAACATCACGCCCTCGGCGACGTTGAAGCGGGCACCAAAGCGGGCGCGAAGCCAATCGAGGACAGGGTTCCAGAGCTCGTGCTGGAGGCTGGCCAGCCGCACGGGGGAATCGGCCCGGTAGCAGAGCAGATCGCTCCCGGCATAGCGCACGATTTCCCCGGCCGTCGCCTCCATCGCGCCAGCCACCCCGTCCAGCGCGGAGTTCACCAGGCGAACCATCGGCATGGTGCCGGGATCGATGACCTCGCCCTGCCCGCTCCATTCCTCGGCCATCCGTACGGCAAGCGGCTGCGACGGCACCTCGACGACCTGCCTGCCAGGCGTGCGGACAGGGCGTCCGTCCAGCTCGACCCTGAAGCCTCCGTCGACCGAACGCGCTTCGGCGCGGGCATAGAACCGCTTCGGCAAGGCCGGCCGATCCATCGCCGCGCGGCGGATCGCATCACCCGAAGCCGGACCGGGGCCCGACTGGTCGACGCCTTCCGGGTCGCCCCCCTTCGCTCCCTCGCCCATCAGCCCCTCCCCCACATCTCGTCCAGCAGCGGCAGCAATTCGTCCGCGGCATCGACGAGATGCTGGGCGCCGGACTGCCGAAGCAGATCGCGCGGGTGATAACCCCAGGTCACGCCGACCGCATGGGCGTCGGCACTGCGGGCCATGACCATGTCATAGCTGGTATCGCCGATGAGCACCGTGTCCTGAGGCCCGATGCCGGTCTCCTCCATCGCCTGCAGCACCATGCCGGGATGCGGCTTGGAAGGAGCGGTGTCGGCGGTCTGGATGGTGACGAAACGTCCTTCGAGACCGTGATGCGCGAGAACCGCGGCGACACCGCGTTGCGACTTGCCGGTGGCGAGGCCAAGCAGGACGTCCTCGCGACCGCACAGGATTTCGAGCATCCCGCCGATGCCGGGGAACAGCGGCTCCTCGAAGCCCGGCTCGGCACGCTGGGCATGGAACGCGACCTTGTAGTGCTCGGCCAGTTCCTCGGCCGGGTAGCCGGCGGCATCGTCGCCGAGACGATGCATCGCCTTCACCAGCGAGAGGCCGACCACGCTCAGCATCTTCTGGCGCGACGGCGGGGTCATGCCCATCGCCTCATAGGCTCGCAGCATGGCATTGACGATGACGTTCTGGCTATCGACCAGCGTACCGTCGCAATCGAACAGGATAAGTTTCACCGGCATGTCCTTGCGGCGCAAAACGCCAAACCCGGATGAACTCGCCCCATTCATCGCCCCGGTGTCAAGACAGCCGGCGGTCTCCGCCCGCGCGGCGTCGTCCTCGCGCCGTGCTTCGGCGATCTGTCATGTCCCGGCGCGAAAGGCATGGCGGCGCTTCCTTCTAGTCCTCCCGCATTGTTTCGCGCTGGGTGATCAGGCGAGCACTTTGCAGTCCGCTCAGGTAGATCCACAGCCAGCTCCACGCGACGGCGAATCGAGACCGGGTGCCGATCAGAAAATAGATGTGGGCAATGCCCCACAGCCACCAGGCCAAACTGCCCCGCAGGCGGAACTTGCCATATTCGATGATGGCAGCACGCCGACCGATGGTGGCGAGATTGCCCTGATGACGGTATTTGAATGCCGCCGGAGCCGGCTTGCCTTCCAGACGACGGCGGATGACCTTCGCGACATAGGCCCCCTGCTGCTTTGCTGCCGGCGCCAGGCCGGGGACAGCCTTGCCGTCCTGCTCGACCATCGCGGTGTCGCCAATGACGAATATGTCCTCGTCGCCCGGCACCGTCAGGTTCGGCTGCACCACGACGCGCCCCGCCCGGTCGGCCTTGGCG
Source organism: Ancylobacter crimeensis (assembly GCF_023016805.1). Classification (GTDB taxonomy): domain Bacteria; phylum Pseudomonadota; class Alphaproteobacteria; order Rhizobiales; family Xanthobacteraceae; genus Ancylobacter; species Ancylobacter crimeensis. Next base: position 353,444 of record NZ_JALKCH010000001.1, on the reverse strand, counting down.
TCGAGCCATCTGGCCGCGGGCGAGGCCTGCACGCCTGCCGCCCAGATGATCGTACGGCTTGCGATCGTGGTGTCGCCGATTTTCAGGCCTTCCGCCCCGGTGTCGGTCACCTGGCTATTGACGAGCACCTCCACGCCGAGGTCCTGCAGCGCCTGCTTCGCATAGTCGGAAAGAGTGGGGCTGAAGGCCGGCAGGACACGCGGGCCGCCCTCGATCAGCAGGATTCGCGACTTGCGGGTATCGATTTTCCGAAACTCGCGGGGCAAGGTGTGATGTGCCAGTTCCGCGATCATGCCGGCCAGTTCGACGCCGGTGGCGCCGGCGCCGATGACGACGAATGTAAGCAGCGTCTGGCGTATCTCCGGATCGGGTTCGAGTTCGGCGCGCTCGAAAGCGATCAGGACCCGTCGCCGGATCGTCGTCGCATCCTCGAGCGTCTTGAGGCCAGGCGCGTGGGCCTCCCAGTCATCGTGACCGAAATAGGCGTGACGAGAACCCGTTGCGAGGACGAGCGTGTCATATGGCAGGCTGGCGCCGTTCTTCAGCTTTACGATCCGGGCGTGCCGGTCCACGCCCACCACTTCGGCGAGCAGCGTTTCCACCTCATCGCGATCGCGGAAGAGATGACGGATCGGCCACGCGATCTCCGACGTGGCGAGGACGGTGGTCGCCACCTGGTAGAGAAGAGGCTGGAAGAGATGATGATTGCGACGATCCACGAGCGTTATCGAGACGCCCGGATGCTTCAGATCATGAATAAGCTGCAGCCCGCCGAACCCTGCGCCGACCACCACGACCTTATGAGGCACTCGTCCTTCGTTGCTCATTCCTGGATGATCTCCAATCGGAAACACTGCACGGACTATCGCATCCCGTCCACGGGAAGGGACCCTGCTCCCTTATGACGTCTTCGGCCGTTCGGCACGCCCTTTGCTCCCCGGCACGTGCGGCACTGTCGCAGCCTTCAGCCAGATATCCATGCCTCCTTCGTTTCAAGAGACACCGTTACGGGAGGCCGAAGAGCGGATCGGCGGGAGCACGAAACCGGGCGCGACCATCCGGATGCCGCGGCTGACGAGACCGCGGCGCCGGCAACGAGGCGAGAGCAGCACACCTTCCCATGTGCTATCCCCGGCAACGTGACCTGTCGCTTCATGCTAAGGACGCGCGCCGAGCCTGTGCACAAGTTATTCAATGGAGTTACCGATGACCCGTTCGATACGACGTCCTGCCCGCATGACCCGGACGATGCTGATGAGTGCCGCGCTTGTCGTATCTGCGATGCTGACGCAGGCTGACGCACAGACCGCGGGCGACCAGCCTTCCAGCTTCGACTTCGCAGCCCCTCCGTCGACACAGGCCAACCGGCTCTATTCGGTGAATACCGCCACCGGGGAGGTTTCCGCGTGCCAGTTCGAACGTCCCGATGGCAGCCTCGTCGGTGTGACGCGCTGCTTTCCGCGGGACGCCAGCGCCGCCGCGCAAGCCAAGCTCGCCCGATTCCGCCTGGTCACGACCAACTATTCCAGCGAGACCGGCGTCTTCCGGGTCAATCAGGACACTGGCGAGATGAGCGTTTGCTATGTCCGCGAGATGCCGAAAAGCGGTGCGACCGAGGCGCAGGTCGTCTGCACGCCGGCAGTGCGATGACCGCACGGCCGCTATGAAGGTGCGCCGCCGCTACGGCGGGAGCGAGGCTCTCTCATTGGTGATCGCGTTACCGGCCGCAAAGCGCCCCGCGAAGCCGGAGATGCGCGTGACCCGCGCGCCGCCGGCAGGTTGAGCCTGCGGTGCATCGTGCATCCGGTGTTCCACCGGCCTGGGGCCGGCCATTGCAAGCGCCGATGGCGGCGCGCCGGTCTCGCATGCGCAGAAAGGGGTCACGATCGACGGAAGGTTCCCGGGGATCCCGGGCCGGACGTGGCGATGATCCCCCGCGCCTCGACACGCCAGCACGCGCCGTTCTCGGTCGTTGCGGTCGACATGGTCGGGAATGGGGAGCACGTTGTGGCCCACCGGCCATCAAGCGCGGAAAAGCTCGCGCGATGGCTTCCGGCGCGTCGGCCTCGAATTTCCGGGCCGCCCGCGCTCGACACCCTCACCCCGCCCGCGGCCGCCCACCTTTGACGGCCACCGACAGCTCCTGAGATAGGCGGACGCTCCAAGGGCGTGAGGCGGACCAGGGCTCAGCCCGTCACAAGAAGCTCATCACCGCGAAGGTAATGAGGGCCGGCAGATAGGCGGTGATCAGTCCCGCCAGGTACATTTTCATGGCGCACCCTCCCGAGGAGCGCGACGAATACGCCATCCCATCGCCGGTAATGCAACGCGTCTAACCGTAACTTTCCGCGTCCCAGCTGCCGCGTATCCCTGGCAAAAGGTAACAAGGCATGCGGCGAGGCATCCGCACCGTCTTGCAGATCGCGTTGAATCGGTGGGCGGTGACCGCCATCGCAAGCTGACCGACGTAGGGCTCCTCGACGCCATAGAGGATCGGCGCCACATAGGCAGCCCCGCGAGCGTCGTTCGAGAGATCACCCCACGCGTCATGCCCTCATGGCCTCGCTGTGGCGAGGGGCGTGATGCAGAACCGATCCGCACCAGCGCACGGCCGCGACATCGGCATCTTCCCGCCCTTCGCCGCGGACCTGTGGGGCTCGTTTCAGGGGCTGCTGTGGCGGATCAGCGAGCGCCCCGGCGACTGTCCGATGCCGATGCTCTGGCAGGTGCCTGCCGTCCGGCCCTCGATCGCGGCGATCCATCACATCGCCGCTTTTTTTTGTCGTTTTGTCGTTTCGGGGGCCGATCTAGCCTTGAGCGGCTTCTTCGGCGAGATTCGGCGAACCCCAATCGTTCACCGGCTAAATCATTGCTGCGATTTAGAAGACATGGTGGGCGGTGACGGGCTCGAACCGCCGACCCTCTCGGTGTAAACGAGATGCTCTACCAACTGAGCTAACCGCCCTTCGCATTGCGTCGCCGTAATGCTCGGACCGCCTTTAATCACCAGCGGCCTGCCAGAGCAAGGCAGAAGAACGATCTGGAAAACGGGAGCGCTCGTGGCCGGCGCCGGCGGCCGCCATGGCGAGCGACGCCCGGCGCAGATTCGGGATCGGGGGGCCATGCGCCGGCAGCCGCGGGATGTCCCGCCGTACCGAGACGCACGACGACGCCTGAACCGGAGATCCAGACGCCCGGCCGCGGACTCTGCGCGGAGCCGGGACGTCTGAGGCGTCACGGCATCAGCCGTTGACGATGTCCTTCAGGCCCTTGCCGGGCGTGAACTTCGGAGCCTTGGAGGCTTCGATCTTGACCGGGTTGCCGGTGCGCGGGTTGCGGCCCTCGCGCGCAGCGCGGGTCACGACGGAGAAGCTGCCGAAACCGATGAGCTTCACCTCTTCGCCGGCCTTGAGCGAGGCCGCGATGGCGTCGAAGGTGGCGTCGACCGCAGCCTGGGCGGCCGCCTTGGTCAGCTTCGCCTGCTCCGCGACCGTCGCGACGAGTTCGTTCTTCGTGGTCATGAGACCGGTCCTTCCTTGATTGCACAAGAATCGTCGCCGGGTTGCCCCGGTGATGGCGCGGAAGCTTCCCGCAAAATGCGGCGATTGCAAGCACAACCCTGCGAAAACCCGCGCCAATGCACGATTTCTCCCCGAATCGCACTACCAAAGCACCGCGGGCGGCCCCTTTCGGGACCGCCCGCAATTTAGGCGTTCGAATCGAAGCTCAGTGAGCCGCCACGCCGCTCGGCTCCTCGAGGCCGATCACCGCCTCCACCTCGGCCGGCTTGCCGGGCTTTTCGAGCTTCTCGTCCCACTCGATGGGCTCGGGCTGGCGGGTGAGCGCGTGCTGCAGCACCTCGTCCATGCGGGACACCGGCACGATCTCCAGCGCGTTCTTCACATTGTCCGGGATCTCGGCGAGATCCTTGGCGTTCTCCGCCGGGATCAGCACCTTCTTGATGCCGGCGCGCAGGGCTGCGAGCAGCTTCTCCTTCAGCCCGCCGATCGGCAGCACCCGGCCGCGCAGCGTGATCTCGCCGGTCATGGCGACGTCGCGGCGGATCGGGATGCCGGTCAGCACCGAGGTCAGCACGGTCGCCATGGCGGTGCCGGCGGACGGGCCGTCCTTCGGGGTCGCCCCCTCGGGAACGTGGACGTGGATGTCGCGGCGTTCGAACAGCGGCGGCTCGATGCCGAAATCCACTGCGCGGGAGCGGACATAGGACGCCGCCGCGGAAATGGATTCCTTCATCACGTCGCGCAGATTGCCGGTGACCGTCATCTTGCCCTTGCCGGGCATCATGACGCCTTCGATGGTCAGGATCTCGCCGCCCACCTCGGTCCAGGCAAGGCCGGTAACGACGCCGACCTGGTCTTCCGACTCCGCCTCGCCATAGCGGAACCGCGGCGCGCCGAGATAGTCCTCCAGCGTCTTGCCGGTGACATGCACCGCCTTCTTCTGCGAGAGCATCAGCTCCTTCACCGCCTTGCGGGCGAGATTGGAGATTTCGCGCTCCAGGTTGCGCACCCCCGCCTCGCGGGTGTAGCGGCGCACCAGGGTCAGCAGCGCCTCGTTGTCCACCGTCCACTCCTCCGGCGCGAGGCCGTGCTTGTGAACCGCGGAGGGGATGAGATGCTTGCGCGCGATCTCGACCTTCTCGTCCTCGGTGTAACCAGCGATGCGGATCACCTCCATGCGGTCCAGCAGGGCCGGCGGAATGTTGAGCGTGTTCGCCGTGGTCACGAACATCACGCTCGACAGGTCGTATTCGACCTCGAGGTAATGATCGCTGAAGGTCGAATTCTGCTCGGGATCCAGCACCTCCAGCAGGGCCGAGGACGGATCGCCGCGGAAGTCGGCGCCCATCTTGTCGATCTCGTCGAGCAGGAAGAGCGGGTTCGACTTCTTGGCCTTGCGCATCGACTGGATGACCTTGCCGGGCATCGAGCCGATATAGGTGCGCCGATGGCCGCGGATCTCGGCCTCGTCACGCACGCCGCCCAGCGCCACGCGCACATATTCGCGGCCCGTCGCCTTGGCGATGGACTTGGCGAGCGAGGTCTTGCCGACGCCGGGCGGGCCGACGAGGCAGAGGATGGGGCCGGTGAGCTTGTTCTGCCGGCTCTGCACCGCGAGATATTCGACGATGCGCTCCTTGACCTTGTCGAGGCCGAAATGGTCGGCATCGAGCACGGACTGGGCGTAGGGCAGGTCCTTCTTCACCTTGGAGCGGTTGCTCCACGGGATCGAGAGCAGCCAGTCGAGATAGTTGCGCACCACGGTGGCCTCGGCCGACATGGGCGACATCTGGCGGAGCTTCTTCAGCTCGTGCGTCGCCTTCTCGCGGGCCTCCTTGGAGAGCTTCACGGTCTTGATGCGCTCTTCCAGCTCGGCCAGCTCGTCGCGGCCGTCCTCGCCGTCGCCCAGCTCCTTCTGGATCGCCTTCATCTGCTCGTTGAGGTAGTACTCGCGCTGGGTCTTCTCCATCTGCCGCTTCACGCGGGTGCGGATGCGCTTTTCCACCTGGAGCACCGAAATCTCGGACTCCATCAGCGAGAGCACCTTCTCCAGCCGGGTCGTGACCTTCAGGATGTCCAGCACGGACTGCTTCTCGGGGATCTTCACCGCGAGATGCGAGGCGACCGTGTCGGCGAGCTTGGAATGGTCCTCGATCTGGGTGACGACGCCAACGACCTCGGGCGAGACCTTCTTGTTGAGCTTCACATAGCTCTCGAACTCGGTCACCACCGAACGCGCCAGCGCCTCGGCCTCGACCTTGGCGCCGGGGTCTTCCTCCAGTGCGGTGGCCTCGGCCTCATAGAGATCGGCGCGGTCGGTGTAGTGGTTCACCTCGGCGCGCGAAATGCCCTCGACCAGCACCTTCACGGTGCCGTCCGGCAGCTTGAGGAGCTGCAGCACGGAGGCGAGCGTGCCGATCTTGTAGATGGAATCGGTCGCCGGATCGTCGTCCGAGGCATTCTGCTGTGTGGCGAGCAGGATGAATGTGTCGTTCCGCATGACCTCCTCGAGGGCGCGGATCGACTTCTCGCGGCCCACGAACAGCGGCACGATCATGTGCGGAAAGACCACGATGTCCCGGAGCGGCAGCACGGGAAACGTCTGGGTGAGGCCGGGGGTGAGCGAGGCGCGCGGCTTCTGGCTCGTCATGGCTCTTTCCTTTCGGTTGGCGTCAGGGGGGCGGGAGCCGCGGGGCACGCGGCATCGCCCGTCCTGGCCGCATTACGGCCGGGTCGCGGAACCTGATCTGGGTGCTTGAGCGGGGGAGCCCACTTCGGGCACGTCGATACGGTCTTGGACCGGGGGTTGACGCTGAGATGGGAACCGCGTGCCAGCCCGTCAAGAGCGGGGCGGGAGGCGGCGCCGGGGGCCTGCGCAGGCGTGGCAGGGCGCGCAGGCAGGAAAAGGCTGGAAGGAAACGCGGGCGCGATCCGGGCGATGCCCCGCCCTGCGAGGGCGCTCATGCCCCCGACACGCGGAGCGCCGGGCAAAGACCGGCGATCGCCGCGCGCGGAATAGCGGGCGCTGCCGCGACGCCGGGCCATGCCGGCGGACAGGTCGCTCCGCCCCCGGCTGCCCTGCTCCCATGGGAATGAGGCGGCCGGACACGGGTGCCCGGCCGTTGGGGTGGGGTCGCCGCCCTCAGGCACTCGCGCCCGCATCGCCGGCGGCGCGATCCGCATAGATGTAGAGCGGGCGCGCATTCTGCTCGACGACCTCCTTGGAGATGACGACCTCCTCGACCCCTTCGAGGCCGGGCAGGTCGAACATCGTGTCGAGCAGGATGCCTTCCATGATCGAGCGCAGGCCGCGGGCGCCGGTCTTGCGCTCGATGGCCTTGCGGGCGATGGCGCCCAGCGCTTCCTCATGGATAGTGAGTTCGACATTCTCCATCTCGAACAGCCGCTGATACTGCTTCACCAGCGCGTTCTTGGGTTCGGCGAGAATCTTCTTCAGCGCGGCCTCGTCGAGATCCTCCAGCGTCGCGATGACGGGGAGGCGCCCGATGAATTCGGGGATGAGGCCGTATTTCAGCAGGTCCTCCGGCTCGACCTCGCGGAACACCTCGCCCGGGCGGCGGTCTTCCGGGGCGTGCACGACCGCGCCGAAGCCGATCGAGGTGCCCTTGCCGCGCGAGGAGATGATCTTGTCGAGGCCGGCGAAGGCGCCGCCGCAGATGAACAGGATGTTGGTCGTGTCCACCTGCAGGAACTCCTGCTGGGGATGCTTGCGCCCGCCCTGCGGGGGCACCGAGGCGACGGTGCCTTCCATGATCTTCAGCAGCGCCTGCTGCACGCCCTCGCCCGACACGTCGCGGGTGATGGAGGGGTTGTCCGACTTGCGGCTGATCTTGTCGATCTCGTCGATATAGACGATGCCGCGCTGGGCGCGCTCGACATTGTAGTCCGCCGACTGCAGCAGCTTGAGGATGATGTTCTCGACATCCTCGCCGACATAACCCGCCTCGGTCAGCGTGGTCGCGTCCGCCATGGTGAAGGGCACGTCGAGGATGCGGGCCAGCGTCTGCGCGAGCAGCGTCTTGCCCGAGCCCGTCGGCCCGATCAGCAGGATGTTGGACTTCGCCAGCTCGACGTCGCTGTGCTTCGTCGCGTGGTTCAGGCGCTTGTAATGATTGTGCACCGCCACCGAAAGGACGCGCTTGGCATGGAACTGGCCGATCACGTAGTCGTCCAGGACCTTGCAGATCTCCTTCGGGGTGGGAATCCCGTCACGCGACTTCACCAGCGAGGACTTGTTCTCCTCGCGGATGATATCCATGCACAGCTCGACGCATTCATCGCAGATGAACACGGTGGGTCCCGCAATCAGCTTGCGGACCTCGTGCTGGCTCTTGCCGCAGAACGAGCAGTACAGGGTGTTCTTGCTGTCGCCGCCGCCAACCTTGCTCATGCGTCTCTCCGTCCGCTCGGCGGGTCCGGATGCGCCAGCCGCATCCGTGTCCGCCTCTCCGTTCGCAGGCCGCCGCGGGGCCCCCGGAACAGGGGAGTGACGCGACAACCGGGGCTGTCAGGAGGCAGCGACCGGGGGTCGAACCGTGCCCGATCCGGCAGCCGATGCTAGCCAAGCATGGCTTCACCGGCTCGATCAAGCGGGCTGGCCTTCCCTGCACGGGTAAGAATCAGCCCTGTCAACACCCTGTCACACCTCCTGCCGAAACTTTCAGGTGGTGTCATGCAAGCGCGATACCGCGATGCACGCAAGTGCATGGCGCACATCGCGCGACCGTGACGTCGATATAGGCATGGCGCGTGGCTTTCGAAACACGCGCCGCCCGGCCTCACGTGACGATCAGCCGCTCATGGCGCGCATGGCGACGTCGCCGGCCCGGCCGCAGCGCGTCGACCGGCCTTCCGGTCCAGGCCGTCGCATCCGCCGTCCTACGCGCAGTCCCGCGCCGCCGCGGTCCGCATGTCCGGCAGAACCGCGTGCGGCGCAAGGCTTTTGGCGCGAGATTCAGGCGTCCGCCTCAGGACTTGGCCGCCGCCACGTCTTCCGGCCGCTTCTCGATCACGTTGTCGATCAGGCCGAACGCCTTGGCGGCATCCGCGGTCATGAAGTTGTCGCGCTCGAGCGCGTCTTCCACCGCCTTCAGGTCCTGGCCGGTGTGCTTCACATAGATTTCATTCAGCCGGCGCTTCAGGCTCTCGACCTCCTTGGCGTGGATCAGGATGTCGGTGACCTGGCCCTGATAGCCGCCGGACGGCTGATGCACCATGATTCGCGCGTTGGGCAGCGCGAAGCGCATGTCCTTCTCGCCCGCGGTCAGCAGCAGCGAGCCCATCGACGCCGCCTGCCCGATGCAGAGCGTGGACACCGCCGGCTTGATGAACTGCATGGTGTCGTAGATCGCGAGGCCCGACGTCACCACCCCGCCCGGGGAGTTGATGTACATCGAGATTTCCTTCTTCGGGTTCTCCGCCTCGAGAAAGAGGAGCTGCGCGACCATGAGGGTCGCCATGCCGTCCTCGACCGGCCCGGTCAGGAAGATGATGCGCTCTTTCAGAAGCCTCGAATAAATGTCGTAGGAACGTTCGCCGCGGTTGGTCTGCTCGACCACCATGGGAACGAGATAATTCATGTAGGTATCGATCGGGTCACGCATCGTCATATCCTCGGCGGGCCGGCGGAAGGGTCGCCCGCGAATCCATATCCCGTGCCCACCATAGTGGGAAAGCGTGTCCCGGCCAGCCCGAAGCTCCGCTCTCCCGCAGTCTCGCCGCATGACGGCGCGGCCTGTGGGAAAGGGCGTCCCGGGGCGGACGGGACGCGGTGTCGAACGGACGGCCCGGCGAGCCGCCCTTCCCGCACGCGGCGGCGCCGGATGAGCCGGCACCGCGCATGCCGCCACAATGTCGGCATTGCGGCGCGGTTGCGCAAGGCTCGCCGGCGACAGACGCACGGGCAACAGAGTCACGCGCAGCAATGCCGGCGCGCGGTTGAAGAAAGATGAATGCATCGCCCTTACCGAAGGGGCGTCTCCCGTTGGACACGGTGCCGCGCCTTTTTCCCGTGCGCCTTCCGCCGGCCCCATGGGCTTGCTACAGCCTCATGCTTGCCTGTCCGCCTTCCAAAGTGCCCAGCCCACCGAACCTGATGCCGGAGAGCCTGATGATCGAGCAATGCGTGATCCTGTGCGACGGCTTCGGCAGTTCCGGCGTGGCGGCGGGGAGCGCCGTGCCCGCTACGCTCACGCCTCCCACCCTGACGCCGGTCGCCGGCATCGCCTTCCTGGAGCGCGTCATCGCCGACCTCGCCCGACAGGGGGTGCGCCGGGTGTTGCTGGTCGCGGTGCCGGATCATGCGGCGCTGCGGGACTTCGCCGCACGCGAGGAGGTGTTCGCCCGGCTCGGCCTGAGCGTCTCTATCGCCGCCGCGCCGGAAGCCGCCGGCACCGGTGGAGCGCTGTGGCAGGTGCGCGAGGCGCTGGACGACAGCTTCTTCGTGCTCTCCGGCCAGAGCTGGTTCGACATTCCCCTCACCGAGCTCGCCCGCCTGCTGCGCGAGGGACCCGACCAGCTCGGCGTTCTGGCGCTTCGGCAGGTGACCGAGGAGGCCGGGCTCGCTTTCGAGGAGCTGGACCTTGATTCCCTCGACCTCGACCCCGACGAACTCGCGGCGCTCATGAGCGCGATGGAGGCGGAGGACGAGCACGAGCCCGAACAGGCCGCCTCCAAGGAGGACAATGACGAGGACGAGGACGAGGACGAGGACGACGATGCCGGCCCGGTCTTCATGCCCGCCGGCGCCGGTGCCTTCCGCCGGGCGATCGCCGCGCGGCTCACCCCGAGCAGCAGCCTGATGGAAGACGTGGTGCCCGATCTCGTCGACGAGGGCTTGATCGGCGTCGCCGATTTCGAGGCGCCCTTCATCGAGATCGCCCGCCCCGGCGCCGAGGCGGACGCCGCCCGGCTGATGGCGGAACGGCCGGCGCTTTTCCTCGCCCGCGACGCGCTGCTGGCGGGCACGGGGCCTACGCTAGAGTGGACGCCGGGCGCCCGCGAGGCGATCCGCGCCGCCAATGAGGCCGGGCATTACGTTTTCGTGCTGGCGGAAGGGCCGGCGGGGGCAGACGCCTCGGAGGATGACCATCAGGCCCTGATGGCGCGCCTTGCCGAAGACCTCGCCACGATCGGCACCCGCCTCGACGACAGCCGCTTCCTGCCCGCCCTGCGGGCCCACGACGCCGCCGCCGCCATGCTGCCGGACCTGATGCGGCACTGGCGGGTGGATGCGGCGCGCAGCGTTGCGGTGGGGCTCGCCCCCGCCGATCTCGCTGCGGCCCGGGCCGCGGGCATTGCCGACCTTCCCGCCAGCGGCGGCGATCTGCGGGCGCTGCTGGCGGGATCGAACGGCGGCACACCGCCGTCTCGGTGAGACAGGGGCCCTGCCCGCCTGCCCGCCTGCCCGCCTGCCCGCCTGCCCGCCTGCCCGCCTGCCCGCCTGCCCGCCTGCCCGCCTGCCCGCCGCGCGTCATCCCGGCCGACGCGCATCGCAAGGCCCGAATGAAGGCCCGGATCGTGCGCTTCGACAGCCCGCCTCAGTCCAGACGCCGTCTTGTCCCGCGTGCCGTGCCATTCCGCGCCGTGCATGGCCGCTCGCGTCCCTGAACCGGCGCCGAGGCAGACGCGGATGAGACAAGCCCGACGCGGATGAAAACGGCGACCTATGCTCGCTCGGCGCCGGCAGCCGGGCGGGCACCGGATCAGGGAGCCATAGCGCCAGCGGGTTCCTCCAGCCACCGGCTCATCACCACCCGCGGCGCGACCGCAAAGCCGAGCGATTCATAGAACCCGACCACGGCGGTATTGGTCTCGCGGACGAGAAGCTGCACCTTGACCACCTCGCGCGCCTTCAGCCACGCCTCGCCCGCGCGCACCATGGCGCGTCCGACACCCTGCCCGCGCGCCTCCGGCGCCGCGGCGACGTAGTAGAGCCAGCCGCGATGCCCGTCATGGCCCACCATGACGCTGCCGACGACGCGCCCCGCCGCCTCGCCCACCAGCACGTCGGAACAGGCGCCCGCGCAGGCGAAGCGGAAATCGGCCACCGGGTCGTTATAGCTCGCCACCAGCCCGCAGCCGCGCCACAGCGCGGCGACGGCAGTTTCGTCGGCGGCCGTTGCGGTTCGTATGGAAAGGGGCATCGGGGTTGCTCCGGGGCTGGACGGCGGAAGGCGCCGCTGGTGGCACGAGCGGGTGACGACCATATGACGACCATCTCGACGACCCCACTCCTCTTCACGGCCGATGGGAGACGCCGCCCGCGTGCTCGGCCGGAATCGGCGTCGGTCACGATGCACGGAACCCCGCGCCTTCACCCGATGCAGCCTTGGCCAGCGATCGCGGAACGCGGGGCGACAGGGCAACGCTCCCTCATCAAGGCCGGCACACCCGGCCAGCGCTCCTCCTGACGCCACATCCGCCGGTCACAGGCACGGTTGAACGCGGCGCTTGCGCCGGGCCGCCGGCTGAACGGCACGACGAGCCTGTTCGCGACCGGCGCGTTTATGCAAGGATCGGGAGCGTTTCGACGGCAGACGACAGTGCACCACGGTGCATCCGACCCGGGCGCGGTGCAGCCCGGAGACGGACAGTCACGGACCGGTACGATGAGGACATCCGCTCTTCCGCCAGCGACCAAAAACCGGGAAACGCGCATGGGCTTTTTGCGAAAGGACGTTCTTTTTTGCACGCCAGATCGCCAGAAACACCTGTTATCATAAGACGTTCCGGGAGAATCCAGATCAGCGATTCAGAGATCGGGGTCTAGCCGCAACATCGCACCGGCGACATCGTTCCGGGTAAAGTCGGCCCGTATCGAAGGGGCCAGTGCGATGCGGCCGAGCTCACCCCCCAAACGCAAAACGCCCCGCACGAGGCGGGGCGTTGCGTCTGTCGGAAGGGGAAGCAACAGCTCAGGCGGCGGTCTTCTCGTCCGCCTCGTCTTCCGCGTAGAGCTCTTCCTTGGAAACCGGCTTCTCGGTGACCTTGGCCTGGTCGATCAGGAAGTCCACGACCTTCTCCTCGAAGATCGGGGCGCGCAGGCTGGCGAGGGCCTGGGCGTTCTGGCGGTAATAGTCCCACACCTGCTGTTCCTGTCCGGGGAACTGGCGGGCGCGCTCCACGACGGCGCGAGTCACCTCGTCGTCGCTGACCTGGACGTTGTTCTTCTCGCCGATCTCGGCCAGCACCAGCCCGAGGCGCACGCGGCGCTCGGCGATCTTGGTGTAGTCGGCGCGGGCGGCCTCCTCGGTGGTGCCCTCATCCTCGAAGGTCTTCTTCTGGGCGTCCATCTCGGCGCGCACCGAATTCCAGATCCCGTCGAACTCCTGGGCAGCGAGGGTCGGCGGCACCTCGAACTGGTGCAGGCCGTCCAGCGCGTCGAGAAGCTGGCGCTTCACCTTGTTGCGGCTGGCACCGGCGTGTTCCTGCGCGAGGCGAGCGCGCACCTGCTCCTTGAGGCTCTCCAGGCTCTCCTGGCCGAGGCTCTTGGCGAATTCGCCGTCGATGGCCAGTTCGCCCGGCGCCTCGACCTGACCGGCGGTCACCTCGAAGGAGGCGTCCTTGCCGGCGAGGTTGGCGGCGGCGTAGTTCGGCGGGAAGGTGACGTTGACGGTGCGGGTCTCGCCCTGCTTCAGGCCGATGAGCTGCTCCTCGAAGCCGGGAATGAAGCTCCCCGAACCGACCGCGACCGGAATGTTCTCGGCCGAGCCGCCCTCGAAGACTTCGCCGTCCATGGTGCCGACGAAGGAAACGGTGACGCGGTCGCCATTCTCGACGGCGCCATCCTTCGGCGCGTAGGGGCGGTTGCCCTGGGCGATGCGCTCGATGGTCTCGTCGACCTCGGATTCGGCCACCTCAAGCACCGGCTTTTCCAGCGAGATGGACGAGAAATCGCCCAGCTCGATCGCCGGTAGAACCTCGATACCCACGGTGTAGGCGAGGTCGGCCTTGCCGTCGACGATCTCGTTCACCGCGGCTTCGTCCTGCGGCAGCTCGACCTTGGGCTGCATGGCGAGCTTGAAGCCGTTGTCCTCGACGATCTTGGAGTTGGCCTCGGTGACGGCCTGCTCGATGACCTCGGCGAGCACCGACTTGCCATAGAGGCGCTTCAGATGCGCGACCGGCACCTTGCCGGGCCGGAAGCCGTTGATGCGGACGCGGTCCTTGAGCTCGGCGAGGCGGGCATTGGCCTTGGCGTCGAGTTCGGCGGCGGGGACCACAACGCGGAATTCGCGCTTCAGCCCGTCGGCGGAAAGTTCGGTGACCTGCATCGGTGTCGGCCTTCGTCTCGTTGCCGCTCGGCGGCTTATTGATATGCGTTTGCGAGAGCGCCACGCATATGCCGCCCTCGATGGATGGTCTTGGCCTGCGGAACGGGGTCGCGGTGGCCTCTGGTGCGGGCGGAGGGGCTCGAACCCCCACGACTCTCGTCACTGGAACCTAAATCCAGCGCGTCTACCAGTTCCGCCACGCCCGCACTCGCCTCAGGCCCAGCGCCGCCCCGGTTCCGGGACAGCCGGGCCACGGACACACGAAATACGTGCCGCCGGCCGGGTGCGGGCTTATAGCACGGTGCCGACGCAGCGCCAGTCCAAAATGCACCCGGCCCTGAGGCCCCCCGGCGCGGCTGGAGCGGCCACGACGCGCATCGGAGGACGGGTTGGACTCATCGTCCACCTCACTGCACTCATCGGACCGCCTCATTCCGTCGCCCCGCGCTCCTCGTAGATGCGCCGGTAGACCGGACGCAGCGCCTCGACGAGATCGTCCGCCACCAGCCCCGGTCCCGCCTCCCGCGCCGCAGCCCCATGCAGCCAAACGGCAGCACAGGCCGCCTCAAAGGCCGGCATGGATTGGGCGAGCAGGCCGCCGCAGATGCCTGAAAGCACGTCCCCCGCCCCCGCCGTCGCCAGCCAGGGCGGCGCGTTGGCGGCAATGGCGGCGCGCCCATCCGGCGACGCTATCACGCTGTCGGCGCCCTTGAGGACGATGACGCCACCCGTCAACCGCGCCGCGGCACGGGCCCGATCGAGCTTCGACGGCGGTTGAATAACCTCCGCTTTTCCCCTGAAAAGACGAGAGAACTCGCCGTCATGAGGCGTCAAGATCGCCGCGTCGCCCAGCGCGATCAGCTGCGCCAGCGCCTCCGGTTCACCGGCATAGGAGGTGAGCGCATCGGCGTCGATGACGAGACGCCGGCCGGCGGCACATTGCAGCTTCGCCCGCGTCTCCTTCCCCACCCCGGCGCCGGGACCGATCACGAGCGCGTTGAAGCGGGAATCTTCCAGCAGGCGGGCTATCTCCCCTGCCTCGCCGCCCCGCCGCACCATGATCGCCGAGAGATTCGCCGCATGGACCGGCAGCGCATCCGGTGGGCACGCTACGGTCACAAGCCCCGCTCCCGCTCGCAGGCAGGCCCGCGCAGCAAGGCGCGCGGCGCCGCTGGTTTCAAGCCAGCCACTCACGACAAGTGCATGGCCGCGCTCATATTTATGCCCATCGATGCGCGGAATGGGGAAAGCGTCGCGCCACAATTCGGGCTCGTCCACGAAAGTGCGGGCGTCGATGTCGCCGAGCACCGCTTCGGGTATGCCGATATCCGCCACGCGCACCCGCCCGGAATGGATGCGACCCGGAAGAAGCAGATGGCCCGGCTTGCGGCGGAAGAAGGTGACGGTCTCCTCCGCTCGCACCGCCACGCCCCGCACCTGCCCGCTCGTCCCGTCGATGCCGGAGGGCAGGTCGACGGCCAGGACCGGCTTGCGGGCAGCGTTCAGCGCCGCGACCAGAGCGGCCGCTTCGCCGTCGAGATCACGCGCCAGTCCGGCACCGAACAAAGCGTCGATGACGACGTCCGCCGAGGCAAGATCGACCCGCGCCGCCGGAATCACCTCTCCGCGCCAACGTTCCGCCATTGCCGCGGCATCCCCGCGCAGCGCATCGGGCGAGCCGAGCAGGCCAAGCGCGACGCGATAACCCCGTTGCGTCAGCACGCGCGCGGCAACGAAACCGTCGCCGCCATTATTGCCCGGCCCGCACAACACGGCGATGCGCGTGGCGAGTGGGCGGCGTGCCGCGACATCCGCGACGGCGGTTCCGGCGCGCTCCATCAAGGCGAGGCCACTTGTTCCTCCTGCAATGGCGAGAGCGTCGGCACGCTGCATCTGCCGCGGCGTCAGAATGTCCATGTCCTGCCCCAACGACCGACGTCGCCGAAGGGAAACGACGCCATTTTACGCGCAGTTGCCCAATGGATTCGCAGCCGAACCGGAACCACAGGAACCGGCGGCGCCAATGCGTTAATCATACCGCCCCTTTTTTCATCGTCGCACGCAGCTGCCATGTGAAGACAGGTTCGCCCGACATGGGTAATAGTCGCAGACATCGGCCGCAAAGCACGGAGTTTCCGACAGCCGGACGTCGAACGATCGCAGGGGTCAGAATACCGAGCTTGGCACGGGTTCTGCTTTCTGATGGAACGGCTCGATCGGGCTGACGGACGTCGAGTCAGGGAGAACGGATGAAATGAAGAAGATCGAGGCCATCATCAAACCTTTCAAGCTCGACGAGGTGAAGGAAGCTCTCCAGGAAGTGGGCCTTCAGGGCATCACCGTGACCGAAGCGAAGGGCTTTGGCCGGCAGAAGGGGCACACCGAGCTCTACCGCGGCGCGGAATACGTGGTTGATTTCCTGCCGAAGGTAAAAATCGAGGTGGTCGTCGGCGACGAGATGGTGGATACCGCTATCGACGCCATCCGGCGCGCCGCCCAGACGGGCCGGATCGGCGACGGCAAGATTTTCGTTTCGAACATCGAGGAAGCGATCCGCATCCGCACCGGCGAGTCGGGGGTCGACGCCATCTAATGTCGGCCTTAGGCTCCCGGACGTCCATTGTTCGGGAACCATCCGCCCTGCTGCGGGCGGCATAAGAAAGGTACGACCCTGATGACGACGGCCAAGGACATCATCAAGCTTATCAAGGATCAGGACGTCAAATACGTCGATCTGCGATTTACCGACCCGCGCGGCAAGTGGCAGCATGTCACCTTCGACATCACGATGGTGGACGAGGACTTTTTCGCCGAGGGTCAGGCCTTCGACGGGTCCTCGATCGCCGGGTGGAAGGCGATCAACGAGTCCGACATGCACCTGCAGCCGGACCTCGACAGCGCTTGCATCGACCCGTTCTTTGCCGAGACCACGCTCTCGGTCGTCTGCGACATCCTGGAGCCGACGACCGGTGAGCCCTATAACCGCGACCCGCGCGGTATCTCCAAGAAGGCCTATGCCTATCTGAAGAGCACGGGCATCGGCGACACCGTCTATTTCGGCCCCGAGGCCGAGTTCTTCATCTTCGACGACGTCCGCTTCAAGGCCGATCCCTACAACACCGGCTTCAAGCTGGACTCGATCGAACTGCCGACCAATTTCGACACCGAATATGAAGGCGGGAACCTCGGCCACCGAGTGAAGACCAAGGGCGGCTATTTCCCCGTTCCGCCGATCGACAGCGCGCAGGACATGCGCGGCGAGATGCTCGCGGCCATGGCCCGCATGGGTGCCAAGGTCGAGAAGCACCACCACGAGGTCGCGTCCGCCCAGCACGAGCTTGGCCTGAAATTCGGCCCGCTCGTCACGATGGCCGACCACCTTCAGATCTACAAGTACTGCATCCACCAGGTCGCCAACATCTATGGCAAGACCGCCACCTTCATGCCGAAGCCGGTGTTCGGCGACAATGGCTCGGGCATGCATGTGCACCAGTCGATCTGGAAGGACGGCAAGCCGCTCTTTGCCGGCAACAAATATGCCGACCTTTCGGACTACTGCCTGTGGTACATCGGCGGCATCATCAAGCACGCCAAGGCGCTGAACGCCTTCACCAATCCGCTGACCAACTCCTACAAGCGCCTGGTCCCGGGCTATGAGGCGCCGGTGCTGCTCGCCTATTCGGCGCGCAACCGCTCGGCCTCCTGCCGCATCCCCTACACCACTTCGCCGAAGGCCAAGCGCGTCGAGGTCCGCTTCCCCGATCCGGGCGCGAACCCCTATCTCGCCTTCCCTGCGCTGCTGATGGCCGGTCTTGACGGCATCCTGAACAAGATCGATCCCGGCCCGGCGATGGACAAGGATCTGTACGACCTGCCGCCGAAGGAGTTGAAGAAGATCCCGACGGTGTGCGGTTCGCTGCGCGAAGCTCTGTCCTCGCTCGACAAGGATCGTGAGTTCCTGAAGAAGGGCGGCGTGTTCGACGACGACTTCATCAACGCCTATATCGAGCTCAAGATGACCGAGGTTGCGCGCTTCGAAATGACGCCGCACCCGGTCGAGTTCGAGATGTACTACTCCGTCTGACGCGGCGGTCCGGGCGCCGCGCGCCCGACTTCATCTCGCAGATCGAGGAAAGGGGCGTCGCCACGGCGCCCCTTTTCCATGCCGCCTCACGCGACGGAATCGGCGCGGCGAGGGTCGAACACAGCGAGTTCCACCCGGTTCCGGCCATTGTCCTTGGCGCGATAGAGTTCGCGGTCGGCTAGGGCGATCATCGCCTGCAGCAGCGGCTCAAGCGGCACGTCCGGACCGGCGGCAGGACGGTCGGTGGCCGAGACGCCGATGCTGACCGACATCGGCTGCGCGCGCCCGGCTCGCAGCAGCCCGCCGGGATCGAGCTCTGCCAGCTCCGCCTGCATGGTGTCGAGGAAGGCACGGCGCACCCGGTCCGCGGCGCGCCCGGCATCGCCGAGCCCCATGCCCGGCAGCAATGCGACGAACTCCTCGCCGCCAAGGCGCCCGGGCACGTCGAGCTGGCGTAGATTTTCCCGCAGCACACGGGCGAAAATGATAAGCACGCGATCGCCGGAGGCATGGCCCAGGCGGTCATTCACCTGCTTGAAGCCGTCAAGATCCATCATCAGCACGCCGACCGGCCCCTGCGCCGGAAAGGTGCGGACGGCCTCCTGAAGGAAACCGCGGCGGTTCAGGAGCCCAGTCAGTTCATCCAGCACGGAGGCGCTGCGAAACGCCATCTCCGCGCGCTCGCGAACCATGATGACGAGGGCGAAGGTCATCACAATCGCCACGCCGAGCGTGAACATCGGCAGCCAGCCGAATTGCGGCGCCGTGAACAGAACGATCCTGTCGCCGGAACCGACTTCGCCCGCGAGCGGCAATCGGAGAAGGGCGATCACCACCATCCCGAGTATCAGAAGCCGCACCACCTGCCGGGCGGGCAGCGCGGCTGCCGGGTTGCGCCAGAGCTGCCGAAGCGTCAGCCCCAACAGGATGACGATGAAGAAGCTGACCGCAAGATAGCGCAGCGGCACCGACTCGCTGAAGGGCGGCACCAGGCAGAAGATCGGCCAGACCAGCATCGGCAGCAGCGCCCAGCCGAGCCGCATCGGGCGCCCGTCAAACAGGCGCATACCCGACCAAAGCATTCCGTAGCCGGCAAGGAGAAGTCCATTGCCGAGAAGAATCGACACCAGTTCGGGGAGCAGCGGGCGCGCGACGACGAAGGTGAGGCCAAGCGTGATGCTGAAAACCGCCAACGTCCAGATGCCTAGCGCCGGCTCTCCCGGCGTCAGCCACCAGGCCAGAATCATGGTGGCGCCGAGCAGACACGCGATCAGCAAAACCAGCGGCCAGAGAGCGGTGGGATCAAGTATCATCGGGTGGAACCGATACGCCGCCGAGACGACGGCGCAAGACCATATCGGCAGCACCAACAAAAAAGAAGGGCGGACCCAAAAGGCCCGCCCTTTCCGAACGCAAACACGTGTGAACGCGATCAGCGCTTCGAGAACTGGAAGCTTCGGCGAGCCTTGGCCCGGCCGTACTTCTTGCGCTCGACCACGCGGCTGTCGCGGGTCAGGAAGCCGCCCTTCTTGAGCGGGCCGCGCAGCTCGGGCTCGTAATAGGTGAGCGCGCGGGAGATGCCGTGACGCAGCGCGCCGGCCTGCCCCGAGAGGCCGCCACCGGACACGGTGCAGACCACATCATACTGGCCGCTGCGGGCGGCAGCCGCGAAGGGCTGCTGGATGATCATGCGCAGCACCGGGCGAGCGAAATACACCTCGAGGGTGCGGTCGTTCACGGTGATCTTGCCGGTGCCGGGGCGAACCCACACGCGGGCGACCGCGTCCTTGCGCTTGCCGGTGGCATAGGCGCGGCCATACTTGTCCAGCTTCTGGACGGGCTTGGGCGCCTCGGCAGCCTGCGGCTTCAGGGCGTCGAGCCCTTCGAGGGACTGGAGAACCTCGGCCATGTCAGTTCCTCACATTCTTCCGGTTCAGGGCCGCCACGTCCAGCGCCTCGGGCTGCTGGGCCTCGTGGGGATGGGACGGACCCTTGTAGACGCGCAGATTGCCCATGAGCTTGCGGCCCAGCGGGCCACGGGCGAGCATGCGCTCCACGGCCTTCTCGACCACGCGCTCCGGGAAACGGCCGTCGAGGAGGAACTTCGCGGTCCGCTCCTTGATACCGCCCGGGAAACCGGTGTGGTGGTAGTAAACCTTGTCGTCCCGCTTGCGGCCGGTCAGGACGACCTTTTCCGCATTCACGACGACGACGTTGTCGCCGCAATCCACGTGCGGGGTGTAGATGGGCTTGTGCTTGCCCTTGAGGCGGGTGGCGATGATCGTCGCGAGACGGCCAACAACGAGGCCGGACGCGTCGATCACAACCCACTTCTTCTCAATGTCGGCGGGCTTGGCCGAGAAGGTCTTCATGGGGGGTGATCCGTGTACGTCTAAGAAGACGGCATCGCGGGTCGCTTGCCGTATCGTGGAGCGGCTTCTATCCGAAGGCGTTTTGCGCGTCAATCGGACTATGCCGGAAATAACCGTTACCAATCAATGAGTTGCTATTTAGGTATAAAAATACCTGCATTTTGAGCCCCGATCCGCCCCTTGCTGCGCCCCGTCCCTACCTCACCTCCAAGCGGAACTCCGCCCGATGAACCATGATCGCTATGACGACGCCACGATAAAAGACTGGCTGCAGCGGGTACGTACGATCGCGGTGGTGGGCGCCAGTCCGAATCCGTCCCGCCCGAGCCATGGCGTCGCCCGCTATCTCGCGCTGCACGGCTACCGGGTGCTGTGCGTCAATCCCGGACAGGCCGGTCGCGACATCGCCGGGCTGCCGACCTATGCGCGGCTCGCCGACATTCCCGAGCCGATCGACATGGTCGACGTGTTCCGCGCACCGGAATATCTCGGCGCCGTCGTCGAGGAGGCCCTTGCCCTGTCGCCGCGCCCGAAGCTGATCTGGGGCCAGCTCGGCGTGCGGGACGATGCCGCGGCGCGGCGGGCGGAAGCGCAGGGCGTCGCCGTCATCATGAATCGCTGCCCGGCCATCGAGATGCCGAGGCTTCAGGTCACTGGCCCGCACCCGTGAATTCACGGTTCATTTCTGATGATCTATAAAAGATACAAGTCCCTTGCGTTTTATTGGCAGGCGGCGTGACATGGCGAACCGACAGTGAGGACGCCATCATGACCGAGCCGACCGACGCCCCGGCCCATGTGCCGGGTTTCGCCACCCTTGCCATTCACGCTGGCGCGCAGCCGGACCCGACCACCAAGGCCCGGGCGACACCGATCTACCAGACCACGTCCTTCGTGTTCGATGACGTGGATCATGCCGCCTCGCTGTTCGGGCTGCAGGCCTTCGGCAATATCTATACGCGCATCGGCAACCCTACCAATGCGGTGCTCGAGGAGCGGGTGGCTGCGCTCGAAGGCGGCACTGCGGCCCTCGCCGTCGCCTCCGGCCATGCCGCTCAGCTCCTCACCTTCCAGACGCTGCTGTCGCCGGGTGACGAATTCATCGCCGCGAAGAAGCTCTATGGCGGATCGATCAACCAGTTCAATCACGCCTTCAAGAGCTTCGGTTGGAACGTGGTGTGGGCGGATTCGGACGACATCGCCTCCTTCGAGCGGGCGGTGACGCCGAAGACCAAGGCCATCTTCATCGAGTCCATCGCCAATCCGGGCGGGGTCGTCACCGACATCGCGGCGATCTCCCGCATCGCCAAGCGCGCGGGCGTACCGCTGATCGTCGACAACACGCTGGCCACTCCCTATCTGGTGCGGCCCTTCGAGCATGGCGCCGATATCGTGCTGCACTCGGCCACCAAGTTCCTCGGCGGGCACGGCAACTCCATCGGCGGCGTGCTGGTGGATGGCGGCAGCTTCAACTGGCTGCGCGAGAACCGCTACCCGATGCTCTCCAAGCCTCGGCCGGAATATCAGGGCATCGTCATCGGAGAGACCTTCGGCAATTTTGCCTTCGCCATCGCCGCCCGCGTGCTCGGCCTGCGCGATCTCGGTCCTGCGCTTTCGCCCTTCAACGCCTTCCTCATCCTCACCGGCATCGAGACGCTGCCGCTCCGCATGCAGCGCCACAGCGACAATGCGCTGAAGGTGGCGGAATTCCTCAGCGCCCATCCCAAGGTGGCGTGGGTCAGCTATCCCGGCCTGCCGGGCGATCGCTATTACAACCTCGCCCGCCAATACGCTCCGCGCGGCGCGGGTGGCGTGTTCACCTTCGGCCTCGCGGGTGGCTACGAGGCCGGAACTGGCCTCGTCTCGGGGGTGAAGCTGTTCTCGCATCTCGCCAATATCGGCGACACCCGCTCCCTCATCATCCACCCGGCCTCGACCACGCATCGCCAGCTCGCCGACGAGCAGAAGACGGCCGCCGGCGCCGGACCGGATGTGGTGCGCGTTTCGATCGGGCTTGAGGATGCCGCCGATATCATCGCCGATCTCGACCAGGCGCTCGCCGGCGTCTGAACAGCGGCGCTGCGCCCTGTCGCGCGCCTGACGCATAGCCGGGAGGTCATGTCAGGTCACGGCCCTGACGACCTCCCGGAACGTCATCTGCCTTGGATTTTCTGGATTCGCAGCACGGTGCACCACTGCCAAGCGGTGCAATTGCGCCACTTTCATGACATCCGCCGACGGCAATGGGATGCTGTTGAACGCCGGAACAACAGAGCCCGCGCGGCCACACATGGTGAACGAAATCTCACCGTCCCATGCGGCGCCTGCATTGCTGGGCTGCAGCAATCCTCCTAGCTTTCGGGCAAGGTGTCGAATACATAGGCACCAGATTGCACAACGGAAGTGCAGCCGGCATCCGGCAGCCCCGTTGCCCAAAATGATCGACAGGAGATGACCATGCTGCTCTGGGGCCTCGTTGCCAAGCAGATCCGCCGTTACCAGGCTTACCGTCGCACGATTGCCGAGCTCTCCCAGCTCGACGACCGCACGCTGGCCGATATCAACGTGTCTCGCGGCGAGATCACCCGCGTTGCCCGTCGCGCCGCCGCGATGGCCTGACGCTTTCATACGCTGTATCGACAAGGGCCCCGGAGCAGCCGCTCCGGGGCCCTTGTCGTTTTGAATGCCCAAGATGCAGGCATGCTCATATTGCAACGCAGCATTAACCATTGCATCCACGCCGATCCCGTCCCTGCGGTTCCTCTTGCCTCCATTCCGACGCCGACCTATTCGCAGCATCGGCCTGCCGGAAGTCGAAAGATGAGGATCGAGAGATGAAGTGCGTCATCGTCATTCCCGCGCGCTACCAGTCGACCCGCTTTCCGGGCAAGCCGCTGGCCCCCATCGGCGGGGTGCCGCTTCTGGAGCGCGTCATCCGCATCGCGACGGTCGCAGCACAGGCGAGCGGGGCCGATTTCGTAGTTGCGGCCGATGATGAGCGCGTGGCGGACCTCGCCCGTTCGGTCGGCGCACCCGTGGTGATGACGTCCCCTCACCTGCCCTCCGGCTCGGACCGCGCATTGGCGGCCGCCGATCTTCACGCCCCGGACG
Source organism: Ancylobacter crimeensis (assembly GCF_023016805.1). Classification (GTDB taxonomy): domain Bacteria; phylum Pseudomonadota; class Alphaproteobacteria; order Rhizobiales; family Xanthobacteraceae; genus Ancylobacter; species Ancylobacter crimeensis. The sequence goes on along the minus strand of NZ_JALKCH010000001.1, from coordinate 330,061 downwards.
CCGATTTCATCGTTAACCTGCAGGGCGACCTGCCCTTCACGCCCCCGGCCTATCTCTCGGCACTCATCGCGGCCGCACGAACGGGCGAGGCCTCCGTCTTCACACCGGTGGTGCAGCTCGGTTGGGAGGCGCTGGACGGACTGCGCCAGCGCAAGCAGGTGACGCCCTTCAGCGGCACCACCTGCATCGTCGGGGAAGGCGGACGGGCGCACTGGTTCTCTAAGAACATCATCCCCGCCATTCGCACGGAAGCGAAGCTGCGCGCCGCCGGGCCGCTGGCACCGGTGTTCCGCCATATCGGCCTCTATGGCTATCGACGCGACGCGCTGCGCTTCTTCGTCTCTTCGCCGATCGGGCACTATGAAGAGCTGGAAGGCCTGGAGCAGTTGCGCTTCCTCGAGGCGGGCATCGCGATCCAGACCGTTACGGTCAAGGCCGCGCGCATCGCGATGTGGGGCATCGATTCGCCCGATGACGCACGCCTCGCCGAACAGCATCTGGAGCGCCTCGGCGATCCGTTGAGCGATGGAGTCTATGACGCCGCCTGAGCGGACTCAAAGATCGTCCGGCCGACGGTTCCAGAAATCGAGCCGCCAGTCATCGCCGAGCCGCGTCAACGCCGACGCGCTGCCGGTGCGCGCCCGCGTGTCGGCCCCTTCGGCATCGAAGCCGGCGGCCCGATAGAGCGAGCGGATGGTGCCGCCGCTCGTCACCAGGGCGATGCGCTCGCCTTCGCCCGCCCGTGCCGCGATGTCCGCCAGCACGCCCCGCAGCGTCGCCAGGAAATCCGCCTCGCGTGTCGCCCAGCCGGCAACCGCCGGCCAGACGCCGTCGCGGCTCCACGCCGCCAGCACCGCCTCCGGCACGAAGGACGCGATTTCGGCATTGCTGCGGTCTTCCCAGGTGCCGTAGTCGATCTCCTGCAAGCGCTCGTCGCGGAGCAGGGTGTTTGCCGGGTGGCCGAGCGCAGAGGCCAGTTCTTCGGCACTCTGGCGATGACGCAACATGGGGCCGTGAACGATCGCGCTCGGCGCGAGGCCGGCCTCCCTCAGCCGGGCACCGAGCCGCGCCGCCTGGGCCCGCCCCTCGGTCGTGAGCGGCAGGTCGGTGCGGGCGCCGACCCAGCGGCTCGTTTCACCCGGTTCGAAGGTGTTGCCGTGGCGGATCAGGAGAAGCTGCATCGTGTTGCCGTTGGTGGGCCGGGACCGCCGTGGCCTAGCTCATCCGCACGATGAAGGAAAGCGCACGACGGGGACGAGCGCCATTGTTCCTGCGCCTGCGGCAATTCCGTGCTAAGGGGGCGGCCGAAAAGAAGAGCGAGGCGAGGAGAGGCATGGCGGACGGATTGCGCCCGGTGCATGTGGTCGGTGGTGGACTGGCGGGCTCGGAGGCGGCCTGGCAGCTGGCGAAGGCCGGCGTCCCGGTGGTGCTGCACGAGATGCGCCCCCAGCGCCCCACCGATGCGCACAAGGGCGACGACCTCGCCGAGCTGGTCTGCTCCAATTCGTTCCGTTCCGACGACCACACCACCAATGCGGTCGGGGTGCTGCATGAGGAGATGCGCCGTCTCGGCTCGCTCATCATGGCCTGCGCCGATGCGCACCAGATTCCGGCAGGCGGCGCGTTGGCTGTCGATCGCGACGGATTCGCCGCCGCAGTGACCGCCGCCATCACCGCCGAGCCGCTCGTCACGCTCGCGCGCGGCGAGATCGATGCGCTGCCGCCGGAGGACTGGGACAGCGTCGTCATCGCCACCGGGCCCCTCACCTCGCCCGCGCTGGCAGAAGCGATCCGGACGCGCACCGGCGAGGATTCGCTCGCATTCTTCGACGCCATCGCGCCCATCGTCCATTTCGATTCGATCGACATGGACGTCGCCTGGTTCCAGTCGCGTTACGACAAGCCGGGACCGGGCGGCACCGGGGCGGACTATATCAACTGCCCGATGGACAAGGCGCAGTACGATGCCTTCGTCGCCGCGCTGATCGCCTCCGACACCGTGCCGTTCCGCGACTTCGAGACGAAGACGCCCTATTTCGACGGCTGCCTGCCGATCGAGGTGATGGCTGCACGGGGACCGGAGACGCTGCGCCACGGCCCGATGAAGCCGGTCGGCCTCACCAATCCGCGCAACCCGGAGGTGAAGTGCCACGCCATCGTGCAGCTTCGGCAGGACAATGCGCTGGGCACGCTGTTCAACATGGTCGGCTTCCAGACCAAGGCCCGCCATGCCGAGCAGGTGCGCATCTTCCGCATGATCCCGGGGCTGGAGAACGCCGAATTTGCCCGGCTGGGAGGCCTGCATCGCAACACCTACCTCAACTCACCGCAGCTTCTCGACGGCACGCTGTGCCTGAAGGCCGAACCGCGGCTACGGTTTGCCGGCCAAATTACCGGCTGCGAGGGCTATGTGGAAAGCGCCAGCGTCGGCCTGATGGCCGGTCGCTTTGCCGCCGCCGAACGGCATGACGTCACGCTCGCACCGCCCCCGCCGACGACCGCCCATGGCGCGTTGCTTGCCCACATCACCGGCGGTCACATCCTGGCCGACGAGGCCGACGCCGGGGATGAGGACAAGGACGCGCGGCCGCGCTCCTTCCAGCCGATGAACGTGAATTTCGGGCTGTTCCCGCCGCTGGCCGATACGCCGCTGGTCGGCGAGGACGGCAAGCGGCTGCGCGGCGCGCAGAAGGGCGTCGCCCGCAAGCAGGAAATGGCCCGCCGCGCGTTGCGCGACATCGTGGGCTGGGCCGGCGCCTATGGCCTCGCACGCAAGGCGGCGGAATGAACATGCAGAGCCCGCCGCCCACCGGGGCGCCGCTGCGCGGTACCTTCGACATCGACAGCGTGCTGAAGCGCGACATCTTCTCCACCATCGAGCGCGGCACCTGGTACGACAGGGAGGGCCGCGCCATGCCCGCGGTGAGGCGGCGCTACAGCGACGTGGCATGGTGGGTGAAGCCGCTGGCGCGGCACTTCGCAAAGCGCGAGGCGCGGGCTTTGCGTCGGGCCGAGGGGTGCGGCTACACGGTGCCGGTCTATGCGCTGGAGGAAGGCTTCCTCGTGCGCGGCTGGGCCGATGGCGTGCCGCTGCAGATCGCCCGCCCGGTCGGCGAGCGTGCCTTCTTCGCCTCCGCCCGCGCGTCGCTCACGGCGATCCATCGCCGCGGCATCGTGCACAACGACCTCGCCAAGCCGCAGAACTGGCTGCGCCGCCCGGACGGATCGGCGCTGCTGATGGATTTCCAGCTCGCGATCTGCACCAGCGCGGGCGACGAGAGCGGACGGCGCCGCCGGCGCAGCAAGTTCTTCCGCGTCGCAGCCTATGAAGACATCCGGCATTTCCTCAAGCAGAAGAGGAGCTTCTGCCCGGAGGCTCTTACCCTGAGTGAAAAGCGCATCCTCGCCCGCAAGAGCCTCGTCAACCGCATCTGGATGGCCACGGGCAAGAAGATCTATGTCTTCGTCACTCGCAAGCTGCTGAACTATCACGACACCGAAGGCCGCGGCCCACGCGCCATGGAACAGGGTCCGGCCATCGCCATCGCGCTTGCGGGCGCCCCCGGCGTGCGGGAGGCGCATATCGCGGACTTCCCGACGCCGGGTAAATCCTTCGGCCTCTATGCCTTCGTCGAGGCCGAACCCGGCGCGGTGCTCTCGGCCGACGCCCTTCGCGCGCATCTGGCGAGCGCCCTGCCCGGCCAGCTTCCGCCCGAACACATCCAGATCGTCGAGGCCTTGCCGCGCGACGCAAACGGCGTGGTGCGCGACGATCTGGTGCGGCTCGTCGCGCTGAACCAGATCGACCAGCTTGCGCAACTTCCCCAATCCGACGCCGACCGCATGGTGCTGGAACCTATCATCCGGCACCGTCTGAACCTCACCGACCGGGTCCGCCGCGGCATCTGACGCCGCGACGTGAGGATCAGGCGTCCGGCCAGCTATCGGTCGAGGCGGCACGCGACGCACGCCAGAGGCGCCACAACCGCAGCAGTGCCGGCATGGCCGGCACCTCGCGGAACGGATCGTGCGCTTGCTCCATCCGGGCAAGGTCACCCGGCACGAGGGCCAGCGGCAGGAAGGCCGCGCGGGCCTGCGGCGCCACCCCGCCCAGCGCCGCCCGCGCTTCGGCATAGTGCCGGCGGGCGATGTTGCGCAGATCCGCCAGCGCCGCGAGCAGCCCCGTCGTCGGCGTACCGGACACCGCGTCATCACGGCTCGCGCCGTGGTTCTTCAGAAGTTCAAGCGGCACATAGCACTGGCCGCGGCTGGCATGTATGGGGAAGGCGCGCAGCAACCCGGCAATGGCATAGGCGACGCCCGCATGGCCGGCCGCATCGGCCGAGGCGCGGTCCGCCGGTCCGCCAAGGATGAGACAGCCGAGCCGGATGAGGGCGGAGGATGTCTCACCCGCATAACCTTCGAGGTCGCGCACGGTCGGCATCGGGTCATCATAGAGATCGAAGATACGGGCATCGATCAGCGCGAACAGCGCCTCCCGCGGTAGCCGATAAGCCTCGACTGCGGCCAGCAACCCGGCCGCGACCGGATGAGCCATCACATCGCCCCGCGCTTCGCCGATCAACGCATCGCTCCACCATTGCAGGCGCACCTCGCCGGCCAGCGGATTGCTGATCGCCTCGCGCACCCGCGCCACCTCGGCGTTGAAGGCGTGGAGCGCGAACAGCGCATCGCGCCGCTCCGCCGGAGCGAACAGGTCGGCGACATAGCGGTCGCGGTCCAGCAATCGCACGAGGTCGCGGCAATGATCGGCGGGAGACACGGTGTCGGCGGTCATGGTTGGCAGGTGAGGCCGGAACGGGCGACCATCAAGGGGCATTGGGTTAAAGGTTCGATGGGCACGGCCTCAGGCCAGCGCGAGAAGCGCAGCACCGACAGCCCTGCCTTCGGCCAGCAGAACATTATAGGTCGCGGCGGCCGAGCGGGTCGGCATGGCATCCACCCGCACGCCGGCATCGCGAAAGCGCCAGCGCAGTGCCTCCGGGATCGGCCAGGGATCGGGCCCGGTGCCGATGAGCACGAGTTCGAGCCGCCGGGCGTCGGCGAAGACCTGCGCCAGTGCGGCTTCCGTGATGTCGACAGGCAGCCGTGCCGCCCATTCATGGATGCCGGAGGGCAAGGCAAGGATGGAACCGCTGGAGGCCATGCCGGCAAAATGGAAGAACCCGCCGCCATAGCCTTCGATCGGCACCTGCTGGGGCAGATGGCCGGGCGCGTCGGGTGCGCGAGTGTCGGGAGAGCGTGCGCCGGACGGGCCGGCGCCGGGCGGGCGAGACCTGTCCGGGAAACCCGCCATCGTCCTCAGCCCGCCGTCCGCTCCGCCGCGCCGCGCTCGGCCTTGTTCTTCTTCTCCTTCTCGGCCTTCTCTTCCGCCATGCGGGTGTTGACGCCGAGATAGATGAGCAGCGGCGAGGCGATGAAGATGGAGGTGTAGGTGCCGACCAGCACCACGCCGAACATCATCGTCACGGAGAAGGAATGGATCGCCCGGCCGCCGAACAGCACCAGCGACAGCAGCGCCAGGGTGACGGTGACGTGGGTGATGATCGAGCGCGACAGGGTCGCGTTCACCGAGTGGTTGAGCAGCTCGTCGATCGGCATCTTCTTGTAGCGCCGCAGCATTTCGCGGATGCGGTCATAGATGACGATCGTGTCGTTCAGCGAATAGCCGAGGATGGTGAGCAGCGCGGCAACGCTGGTGAGGTCGAAATCGATCTGAAAGATCGACATGAAGCCGATCGTGAGCACGATGTCGTGGAAGTTCGCGATCGAGGCGCCGAGCGCGAACTGCCACTCGAACCGGAACCACAGATAGATCAGGATCGCGATGACCGCGAGCATTAGTCCGATGATGCCGTAGCTGAGCAGCTCCTGCGAGACACGCGGGCCCACCACCTCGACCCGGCGGTATTCCACCTGATCGCCGAGCGTAGCGCGCACCCGACCGACCACGGCCTGCTGGGCCTGCTCGCCGCCCGGTTGCTGGGCGATGCGGATGAGTACCTCGCCGTCGCTGCCGATGGACTGGATCTGCACCTCGCCGAGATTGAGCTCCTCCAGCTTGCCGCGCACATCGGCCATGTTCAGCGTGCCGTTCGGATAGCGCACCTCGAGCAGCGTGCCGCCCTTGAAGTCGATGCCGAAATTCAGCCCGAACACGAGGAACGAAGCCAGCGCCACGATCGACAGGAAGGCCGAGATCGGGAAGCTGATGCGCCGGAAGCGCATGAAGTCGAAATTGGTATCGTCGGGGACGATGCGAAGAAGACGCATGGCGCTCGCCTTTCTCAGATCGGCACGTGCTGGGGACGCTTGGCGCGCACCCACATGGCGACCATGAGCCGGGTCAGGGTGAAGGCGGTGAACACCGTCGTGATGATGCCGATTCCGAAGGTGATGGCGAAGCCGCGCACCGGCCCGGAGCCGATGTAGAACAGCACCGCCGCCGCGATGAAGGTCGTGATGTTGGAATCGAGGATCGTCGCCAGCGCGCGCGAGAAGCCGGCATCGATGGCCGAGATCGCGGAACGGCCGGCACGGGCTTCCTCGCGGATGCGCTCATAGATCAGCACGTTGGAATCGACCGCGATGCCGACCGTAAGCACGATGCCCGCGATGCCCGGCAAGGTCAGCGTGGCGCCGAGCATGGCCAGCACGCCGAGGATCATGCCGACATTGACCGCGACCGCCACCACGGCGATGACGCCGAACAGCCCGTAGGTCGCGATCATGAAGGCCGCCACCAGCACGGCGCCGATCACCGACGCCAGAATGCCGGCGCGGATGGAGTCGGCGCCGAGGCCGGCGCCCACCGTGCGCTCCTCCACCACCTGCAGCGGCACCGGAAGAGCGCCGGCGCGCAGGAGAATGGCGAGATCGTTCGCCTGCTGAACGGTGAAGCTGCCGGAAATCTGGCCCGAACCGCCCATGATCGGCTCGCGGATCACGGGCGCCGAGATCACCTGATTGTCGAGCACGATGGCGAAGGGACGGCCGACATTGGCCTGCGTCGCCTCGGCGAAGCGGCGTGCGCCGGTTCCGTTGAAGCGGAACGTCACCACCGGCTCGCGGGTCTGCGGATCGAAGCTCGGCTGCGCGTCCACCAGATCCTCGCCCGCCACCAGCACCCGCTGCTCGATGAGATAAGGGTGTTTCGGCTCGCCCTGCGAATAGAGCACCTCGGTGCCAGCCGGCGGCCGCGACTGCAGCGCCTGCTCCGGGTTCATGGAGGTATCCACCAGACGGAAGGTGAGCTTCGCGGTCTGACCCAGTAGCGCCTTCAGGCGCGAGGGATCCTGCAGGCCGGGCACCTGCACCTGAATGCGATCCGCGCCCTGGCGTTGGATCGAGGGCTCGGTGGTGCCGAGCTGGTCGATACGCTTGCGGATGATCTCGATGGACTGCGAAACCGCCTGGATGGTGCGGTTCTGCACCCCCGGATCGGTCGGCGTCAGCGTGATGGTGTTGCCGTTCTGGGCGATGTCGGTGTCGGTCTGGCCGCCCTGCGCCATCACCCCGCCGACCGGCTGGGCGAGTGCGCGCAGCTTCTGGAAGGCTCCGGCGGCGTCCTGCCCGTCGCGGATGACGACCTGCACCGCATTGCCCTGTATGGCGAGCCCGCTATAGCCGATGCGGGCATCGCGCAGCGCGGTACGCGCATCGTCGCGCAACTGCTCCAGCCGATTCTTGCGGATGTCGTTCTGGTCGACCTGCAGGACGATGTAGGAACCGCCCTGAAGATCGAGGCCGAGGACGATCTTCCGCTGCAGGGCGTGCGGCAGCTTTTCGAAGGTCGCCTCGGGCAGAAGGCTCGGCACGGCCATCAGGCAGATGATCGCGCATGCTGCAACGATCGCCAGTGCCTTCCATCGCGAAAAATAAAGCATATCGATCTTTCCGGTCGCCCCCGCCGCTCGCGGGTGCGCGGTCGTCAGGCGCGTCGGAAACTCAGGAAGCGGCGTCGTCCTTGGCCGGCTCGCCCTTGGCACGCACATCGGAGATCGCCGAACGGAGCTGACGCACCTTCACGTTGTCGCCGATCTGGATCTCGAGCTCGCTGTCGTCCACCACCCGCGTGACCTTGCCGATCAGGCCGCCATTGGTGACCACCGTGTCGCCGCGGCGCACGTTCTTCACCATTTCCTGGTGCACCTTCACCTTGCGCTGCTGCGGGCGCAGGATGAGGAAATACATGATCACGAAGATCAGCACGAAGGGCAGCAGCGACATCAGCATGTCGGAGCCGCCCGGCGAACCGGCGGCCTGCGCGAAGGCGGGCGTGATGAACATAGACGTTCCTTGTCCGTCGAAATCTCAAAGAGCGCGGGCGGCGGGCGAGCCTGCCACCCGGCGCAAGCGGCGCGGACTATACTTGCGCGCCCGCCGATTGCAACGCCGTCACGGCGCCGCGCACCATCTCGTTACGGGAGGCCGCGCACAAGGCACCGGACATGACAGCGCATGCGGCCGATCGCCCTCGCGAACGAGCATGATTTTGCCCACACGGCCGCCCCGCCCGGATGCCGCCCTCGCCCCCGCACGCGCCGGCGGCGAGGGAGAATCGTGTGCACCGGGGAGCCACAGGAATTTGTGGCATCGCCCCTTTGCAAAACCGTAACGTCGGTTACTCTCTGCTCGACCGTAACGTCCGGTACTCCGCCATGCGCCCTCGCTCTTGGCAACCGGGCGATGAGGAGCGTTGAGAGAAAAGCCATGTCCGCCGCCCGCCCTGAAGACTCCGATGTCACCGCCCTGCTGGTCCGCATCGCCGATGCGCTCGACCGCCTCGCGCCGTCGCGCACACCGAAAGCCGATTTCGATGCCGCAGACGCCTTCGTCTGGAATGCCGCCGAGCGCCGGCTGGAGCCGGTGCCGAAGGTCAATCGCGTCGAGATGCGGCTGTTGCAGGGCATCGAGCGTACCCGCGACCAGTTGCTGGACAACACATCGCGCTTCGCCCGCGGCCTGCCGGCCAACAACGCCCTGCTGTGGGGAGCGCGCGGCATGGGCAAGAGCTCGCTGGTGAAGGCCTCCCATGCCACCGTCAATCACGAGATGGCGGCCGGCGGTGCCCGCCCTCTGAAGCTGGTCGAGATCCATCGCGAAGACATCGAGAGCCTGCCGCTCCTGATGAGCCTGATGCGCGCGGCGCCCTATCGCTTCATCGTGTTCTGCGACGACCTGTCCTTCGACAATGACGACACCTCCTACAAGTCGCTGAAGGCGGTGCTGGAGGGCGGCATCGAGGGCCGGCCGGAAAACGTCATCTTCTACGCCACTTCGAACCGTCGCCATCTGCTGCCGCGCGACATGATGGAGAATGAGCGCTCGACCGCCATCAATCCCGGCGAGGCAGTGGAAGAGAAGGTCTCGCTGTCGGATCGCTTCGGCCTGTGGCTCGGCTTCCACAAATGCAGCCAGGACGACTACCTCGCCATGGTGCACGGCTACGTGGCTCACTTCGCTATTCCCGCCGATGAAGAGACAATGCGCAGCGAGGCGCTGGAATGGGCCACCACGCGCGGCTCACGTTCCGGCCGCACCGCCTTCCAATATGTGCAGGACCTCGCCGGCCGGCTTGGCGTACCGCTGACGGACGGCGCGCATTAGTCTGCGCGGGCCAACAGTCTGCGCGTGCCAACGGAAACGGGAAAACGAAAACGGGCAGGCCGGCGGCCTGCCCGTTTCTCTTTGACCGTCCCTCAGGGGTTGAGGGTCACAGACCGGCAAGGTGCTGCGAAGGATCGACCGGCTGCGAACCCTTGCGGATCTCGAAATGAACCTGAGGCGTCGTCACCGAGCCGGTCTGGCCGGCCTTCGCGATGACTTGACCGCGCTTCACGGTCTGACCCTTCTTCACGTCGATTTCGCTGTTGTGGGCGTAAGCCGTGACATAGCCGTTCGCGTGCTTGATGAGCACGAGGTTGCCGTAACCCTTCAGCTCGTTGCCGGCATAGGCCACCACACCGTCCTCGGCCGCCTTGACCGAGGTGCCTTCCGGCACCGAGACGTTGATGCCCTCGTTCTGCTGACCGCCCGGCTTGGGCCCGAAGCCCGAGATCACGCGACCACGCACCGGCCAGCGGAACTGCAGGCCGTCATTGGGATCGCGCACATCGTCGACCGGAGCGGCCGGCTGCACGGCGGCGATGGTCTCGACCTTGGTAGGCTGCGCGGCGGCGACCTTCGCCGGAGCGGGCTGGGCGGCAGGCACGGGCGCCGCCGCGACGACCGGGGCCGTCTTGGCAACCGGCGCCGGCTTCATCGGGGCCGGGGCAGCGGGGGGCAGCGCGGCGAGCTGGGCGGGATGGGGCGCGGCTGCTACCGGTGTGCGCGCGGCGACATTGGCTCCGCCCGCGCCCGGGATTACGATGCGCTGGCCGATGATAAGCGAGGATTCCGGCTGCAAGCCGTTGGCCGCGGCGACCTGTGCACGCGACACGCCATACATCCGCGCTACCGAGGATAGCGTCTCGCCGGGCGCCACCGTATGGCTCGGACCGGCGGCGGAAGACACCGCCTGCCGCACGGGCGCGGGTGCCGCAGCGACGGCGGCCGGGGCGACCGCCTGCGGGCGAGCGGCAAGGCTGGGCTGCGGCGCCGGGCGCGGCTGGACGGCCGCGGGATAGGAAGCGGTTGCCGGATAGGAGGGAGCAGCGGGAGCCGGGTAGGCGCTGGCGGGTGCGTAGGGCGCGGGGGTGGGACCGAGGGAAGCGGTCTGGTAGGGCGCCGGCGCAGGGGCAGGCGCCGCCGATGTCTGGTAGCCGGACGGATAGGACGGGGCCGGATAGCCGCCCTGCGGACCTGCCAGAGGCGCGCGCTGGACAGCCGAACTCGGCGCGGCGGCTGCGACCGAGCCGGTATAGGCCGGACCGGGGCTATTGCCGGCGAAGGGATTGGTATTCGGATCCGTGAACCGGCCCGAATCCGCGCTGCATGCGGCTGCGGAACCCGCAATGAGTGCGATGACCGTCAGCCGAGAAAGATGACCCCAATCCGAGCTCTTCGAATAGCAACCCATCGCACCCACCACGCTTAAACACATGCGAATTAAGGGGCCGTATAGGTAAACGTCGGATTAAGCAGTCGGATGTGTGGATAACGTTCCGCCTTCCACGTGCTTAAAATGTCACAGCACTGTGGCGATGCCGGACAGCAGCGGAACGAAGCGGACGGGCAGCACTTCGCGCGCCTTCATCCCCTCCGGCATCCGCTCGTAGCGCATCAGCATCTGCGGGCCCTCCTGCGGGCCGACGGGCGCCACCAGCACCCCGCCGGGCAGCAATTGCTCGAACAGCGCCGGCGGCACCTCGGGCGCCGCGGCGGTGACGATGATGCGGTCGAACGGCGCACGCGGCGGATAACCGAGGCGGCCATCCGCGACCCGCACCTCGACATTTTCCAGCCCAAGTGACTTCAGCCGGTCCGCCGCCGTGCGGGCCAACGCGCGAAACCGCTCCACCGACACGACCCGGCCTGCCAGATGCCCGAGGATTGCCGCGTGATAGCCGCTGCCGGTCCCCACTTCCAGCACGCTGTGATGGGACGCCAGATCGAGCATTTGCGTCATGAGGGCGACAACCGCGGGCTGGCTGATGGTCTGCCCGCATGCAATGGGTAGGGCCTGATCCGCGAAGGCGATGTCGAGAAAGTCCTCGTCCACGAACAGGTCCCGCGGCACCTGCTCGAAGACGCGCATCAGATGCGGATCGCGGATGCCGCGACGGCGCACCGAGAGGAGCAGCGCGGCACGGCGGACATCCGCCTCTGTCTTGGAAGAAGCCACGACCGGCCATCCGTCTGTTCGAAGGAAGATGATGGAGCGGACGACGCATGATGCGCCTTGCACCACCGAGCATTAGCGCGGAACCGCGCGCAGGCCCAGCGGTGCACGACCGCTTCATGAAGGTTCATACAGAGCGCCATGGGCTCGGGAACGGGCTCGAACGGGGTTCATCCAGCACGAAACGAAATGCGGCATCCCTCGACGGCTCGCCACGGCCTGCGATGCGAACGTTTACGCCCGCCCCATCGCGCCATCGCCACGGATGGGCACCCCATCGTCGCCCTCCTGCCTGCCTATCCCTCGAATCCCCGCCCTCCCTTCCGGTCCGGGGAGCGTCGAACAGGACGGCATCGACCATCCCCGGCCGCCTCGAACCGCCTCGCCGTTTCGGGCGAAACGTCGCGCCAGGCGCGTTCGCCAGCAGGAGCACATAGGTGCCGCTGCCGGGAATGCCCCCGCGCAATGCGGATCCCACGACCACCGAACACCATGCCCCCGCACCCCTCCGGCAAGCAGCCGGCGCGCCAACTCAGGGCACCACGACGCCAAGTCAGAAAAGAACCACGCCACTTCGGGCAACGCCTCAACAGTGACCGAAGCGCGCACCTCTCTGCGCCTTCGCGTCTCCGCACCGCGAAGGCCCGGCTTCCACGATCATGCAATGTCTTCTCCGCGCCGGTCAGCCGACGTCACCCATGGCGTTCGCGCGGCCGTCCACAGACAACCGGCCCTCATCCCGGCCTGCGCCCCGCGACGCCGGCGGCGCGGCCGCCAAGCGGGGCATCCGGCATTCGTCAGCTGGCCAGCGCCTGCTGGATCGCGACAAGGGCATCCGCTGCCCGCGCTCCATCGGGACCACCAGCCTGTGCCATGTCCGGACGACCGCCGCCGCCCTTGCCACCCAGCGCTTCTGCGCCGCGCCGCACCAGCGCAACGGCGTCATAGCGCCCGGTCAGGTCTTCCGTCACGCCCACGACGATCGCGCCCTTGCCATCGGCTGCGGTATTGGCAACCGCGACCACTCCCGAACCGATGCGCTTCTTGGCCTCGTCTGCGATCGGCTTGAGGTCCTTGGCGTCGATGCCGCTGACCGCGATCGGCAGATAATTGACGTCGTTGACCACAAGGATCTCCGGGCCGGCATTGGAGCCGGCCCCGCCGCCGAGCGCGAGCTGCCGCTTCGCATCGGACAACTCCTTCTCCAGCCGGCGCCGTTCCTCGACGAGTTGCGCGACCCGCGTCTCGACCTCGCCGACCGGCACCCGCAGCGCGGCTGCCGCCGCGTCCAGCGAACGGCTGGCCGTGTTGAGATGATGGCGGGCGGCATCGCCAGTCATCGCCTCAAGGCGGCGGACACCAGCCGCCACGGCACTTTCCGCCAGCACCGTCACCAGCCCGATGTCGCCGGTGCGCGCAACATGGGTGCCGCCGCACAGCTCCACCGAATAGGGCGCCCCATTGCCGGGGTCGGTGCCCATCGACACCACCCGGACCTCATCGCCATATTTCTCGCCGAACAGCGCCCGAGCGCCGGATTCGATCGCGTCGTCGACCCCCATCAAACGGGTTTCGACCGGCTCGTTGCGCAGCACCATGCGGTTGGCGAGATCCTCGACCGCACGCAGCTCAGCATCCTCGACCGGTTTCGGATGGCTGAAATCGAAACGCAGACGATCGGGCGCGACCATCGACCCCTTCTGGGCGACATGATCGCCGAGAACCCGGCGCAGCGCCTCGTGAAGCAGATGCGTCGCCGAATGGTTCGCGCGGATCGCGCCACGGCGAGCGTGATCGACCTCCAGCACGACGGCCGTGCCGATGGCAAGCCGACCTTTTTCGACTTCGACTTCGTGCACGAAGACATCGCCGAGCTTCTTCTGCGTATCGATGACCCGGACGCTGAGCCCGTCCTCACCGCTCATTCGGCCCGTGTCGCCGAGTTGGCCGCCGGATTCCCCGTAGAAGGGCGTCTGGTTCAGCACCACAAGACCCCGGCCGCCGGGCAGAATCTCATCGACGCGGGCGCCATTCGCCACCAGCGCGGTGACCGCCCCCTCCGCGCTCTCGGTGCCATAGCCGAGGAATTCGGTAGCGCCGACATCCTCGCGCAGGCCGAACCACACCGTGTCCGTCGCCGCCTCGCCCGAACCGGCCCACGAGGCCCGGGCATCCGCGCGCTGGCGTTCCATGGCGGCGTCGAAGGCCACCCGGTCGACCTCGACGCCGCGGGCGCGCAGCGCATCCTCGGTGAGGTCGAGCGGGAAACCATAGGTATCGTAGAGTTTGAAGGCGGTGTCGCCGGAGAACTTGCTACCCGCGCCAAGCCCTTCGCTCTCGGTCTCGAGAATCGAAAGTCCGCGCTCGAGCGTCTTGCGGAACCGGGTTTCCTCCAGGCGCAGCGTCTCGGTGACGAGCGACTCGGCCCGCACGATCTCGGGATAGGCCCGGCCCATCTCGCGCACCAGCACGGGCACAAGGCGGTACATCAGCGGATCCTTGGCACCGAGGAGTTGCGCGTGGCGCATGGCGCGGCGCATGATGCGGCGCAGGACATAGCCGCGCCCCTCATTGGAGGGCAGCACACCGTCCGCGACCAGGAAGGTCGAGGCGCGCAGATGGTCGGCGATCACGCGATGGCTGGCCTTGCGAGGGCCGTCTGCATCAACATTGGTGAGGTCGGCGACCGCTCCGGTCAGTGCCCGCATCAGGTCGATGTCGTAATTGTCGTGAACGCCCTGCAGCACCGCCGAGATGCGCTCGAGCCCCATGCCGGTGTCGATCGACGGGCGCGGCAGTGCCACGCGCTCGCCGCCCGGCAGTTGCTCGAACTGCATGAAGACGAGGTTCCAGATCTCGATGAACCGGTCGCCATCGGCGTCCGGCGAGCCGGGCGGGCCGCCGGGAATGTGCGAGCCGTGGTCGTAGAAGATCTCGGAACACGGACCGCACGGCCCCGTATCGCCCATCTGCCAGAAATTGTCCGACGTCGCGATGCGGATGATCTTCTCTTCCGGCAGCCCGGCGATCTTGCGCCAGAGAGCGAAGGCCTCGTCATCCTCATGGTAGACGGTGACGCACAGTCTATCGACGGGAAGCTCGAACTCGCGGGTAATCAGGTTCCAGGCGAACGCGATCGCGTCTTCCTTGAAATAGTCGCCGAAGGAGAAGTTGCCAAGCATCTCGAAGAGGGTGTGATGCCGCGCGGTGTAGCCGACATTATCGAGATCATTGTGCTTTCCGCCGGCCCGGACGCATTTCTGCGACGTTGCTGCACGCGAATAGGGACGCTTCTCGATGCCGGTGAAGACGTTCTTGAACTGCACCATGCCGGCATTGGTGAACATCAGCGTGGGGTCGTTCCGCGGCACCAGCGGAGAAGAGTCCACGACCTGATGACCGTGCCGGGCAAAATAATCGAGGAAGGTCGATCTGATCTCGTTGACGCCGCTCATTCTCGGACCGCGATTTGACTTGGACGACCGGCACTGATGCCGTCGGCCCGCGCAGGGGCGCGGGCTCCCGGTTCTACCGAGGGGCCCCTAGCTTGTCCAGAAAGGCGCAACCGGGGGATCCGCCTCCCCGTTCGCTCCGCCCGTTCCGATCATTCGGACTCGGCCTCGCCCTCGTCCGGGGTGCCGGCGAGGATCTGCTCGGCGATGAGGCCGGCATTCTGGCGGATGGTCGCCTCGATGCGGTTGGCGACGTCCGGGTTCTGGCGCAGGAAACCCTTGGCATTCTCCCGGCCCTGACCGAGACGCTGGCTGTCATAGGAGAACCAGGCACCGGATTTATCCACCACGCCGGCCTTGATGCCGAGGTCGATGAGCT
Source organism: Ancylobacter crimeensis (assembly GCF_023016805.1). Classification (GTDB taxonomy): domain Bacteria; phylum Pseudomonadota; class Alphaproteobacteria; order Rhizobiales; family Xanthobacteraceae; genus Ancylobacter; species Ancylobacter crimeensis. The sequence continues at coordinate 314,427 of NZ_JALKCH010000001.1, read as the reverse complement.
CGCCCATCTTGGAGACGCCCTCGCCATACATGATGTCGAACTCGACCTGCTTGAAAGGCGGGGCCAGCTTGTTCTTCACCACCTTCACGCGCGTCTGGTTGCCCACGACCTCGTCGCGCTCCTTGATCGCGCCGATGCGGCGGATGTCGAGGCGCACGGAGGCATAGAACTTCAGCGCGTTGCCGCCGGTGGTGGTTTCCGGGCTGCCATACATCACCCCGATCTTCATGCGGATCTGGTTGATGAAGATGACCATGGTGTTGGAGCGGTTAATCGAGGCGGTGAGCTTGCGCAGCGCCTGGCTCATCAGGCGCGCCTGCATGCCGGGCTGGTTGTCGCCCATCTCGCCGTCGAGTTCGGCCCGCGGGGTCAGCGCTGCCACCGAATCGACGACAAGCACGTCGACCGCGCCGGAGCGCACCAGCGTGTCGGCGATCTCCAGAGCCTGCTCGCCGGCATCCGGCTGCGAGATCAGGAGATTGTCGAGATCGACACCCAGCTTGCGGGCATAGATCGGGTCGAGGGCATGCTCGGCGTCGATGAAGGCGCAGATGCCGCCCTTCTTCTGCGCCTCGGCGACAGTGTGGAGCGCGAGCGTGGTCTTACCCGAGGATTCCGGCCCGAAGATCTCGACGATACGCCCGCGCGGCAGGCCGCCAATGCCAAGCGCAATGTCGAGCCCGAGCGACCCGGTGGAGACCGTCTCGATCTCCATCACCTTGTCGTTCTTGCCGAGCCGCATGATCGAGCCCTTGCCGAAATGGCGCTCGATCTGTGAAAGCGCGGCGTCCAGCGCCTTGGCCTTGTCCATGGAAGATCCTTCGACGAGTCGCAATGTCGCTTGAGTCATTGCCGGGCTCCGCAATCAGCGCAAGGGTTCGGGGGAAAACAATGGAGATTTTGTACCCTTTTCGTTCGATGTTCGCAATATGTTCTTGCACGCATCGCCCTGGGCGGTCTGGACGGATCTAACCAAGATGTAGCCGGCGGCGAGAGCGACAATAGATGCGAAGTTCCGCTTCGTCTTCTCGCAGCATGGAGCGACACGTTTGAAGCGCTTTGGCTTTCCGACGGCCTGCCCTATGTGTGCGCGGCTCTGGTAGATAGTCTCCGCGAAGAAGCCGGGCTTGCCCTTCTCGTTGGTTTTTCGGGGAATGACGGGAATGATGCCGCGTGACCGCGCCGCTTTCCAGTTGGCCCTCCCGGCATAGCCCGTGTCGGCAACGGCTGCCCTCGGATCGGCGTCTGGGCCGAGGTCGAGCAAGATGGTGAAGCGCGGTGCGTCGCCCGTCTCGCCGCCGGTGAAATCGAAAGCGATCGGATGGCCGTCGAAGTCCGCCTTCAGGTGGATCTTGGCCATGGATCAGACGAGATGCGGCCGCGGAACCCTACAAACTATGCCCGTCTCCGCAAGCTGCCGCCCCAACGCGCGGTAGCGCTGGACAGCTTGCCGGACGCCGCCTTCCGGGTGCCTCGCGCCTTCATCGAAGCGGAGAAGGTCTTCCGCAAGGTCGCCGTCTCCCGGAAGGACCGCAAGGCTCATGAGGACACCGAGCGGCCGCGCATCGCCCGCACGCTCGACGGGCTGAGCCCATGCAGATCGTGGTGAGCGCGTGCACCATATCGAAATCGTCATACGGCGTGAGGACGGCTCGGAAGCGTGGCCAAAGGCCATTGCGTGGCTCGACATGGCGACGAAGCGCATCCGCATGGACCTCGTCCTGCTCGACAACCGCAAGGGCGTGCGCAACGCCGATATGCGCAGTCGAATATGCACGCCGTCTATATCAGCCTGAAGGACGCCCAGATATCGACCTAGCGGGCCGAGATACGTACCATGTTGCATCAGCAGGATGAATATATTTTCGATTAGGAAAGAACATACGCGATCGAACGGCGGCTTTACGTTACGACTATTTTCAGAACATGCTCATCTTCGATGAGGCGCAAATACTGAAGCTGGACATTCTCCGAGTGCTTCTCAAATTGAGCGTTTTCGAACGGGGTGACGGTCAGGTCGTCTTCGTTTTCTGTGGCAACAACGAGCTGCTGAAGCCTAGACGGGTGAGCGAGGATACCTTCGCCCAGATCGACCGACGGGTGCAATTCCGCAAGGATCTCCGGCGCATCACCTATGAAGATTGAGGATGCGAGATGAACGTTTCATCAAATAAGCCACCAGGGTTCGTTGCGGGGCATGCCGATATCGCCTATCATCCGGCTCTTCATATTGAGCAAGTAGCTTCTGGCATTTTGACCATTTGAAAGGAATATATATGCTCATTGAGGCTCACGAGCTCTCGAGTTCGACTACGACACCCTTCGATGTCGTGGTCGTCGGAGCCGGCGCCGTCGGATTAACGATGGCGGTTGACCTTGCCCGGCGCGGGCGGCGTGTGGCGTTGCTTGAGGCCGGCCCTGCCAAGCCGGAGCAGAACTCACAAAAATGGTTCGAGCAGGCGACACTTTCGGGAAAGAACCTGGAAGGGCTTCACGTCGGCCGCTTCCGCTGCCTGGGGGGCACGACCAATTTTTGGGGAGGCCAACTGGTCCCCTTCGCGCCGATGGTATTCGCGCAGCGAAACTGGGTCAGCGACGCCCTCTGGCCGATCAACAGCAACGATATCGCTCCTTTCGTGGATGCCGGCTTCAACATCCTTGGCCTCGGCCATGTGATCCGCGACGACACGGAAGTGTGGAAGCGGCTCCGCCTGCAGGCGCCCCCGAAGACTGACACCATCCAGCCGATCGTGACCCGATGGGCGCCCGAGAGCAATCTCGCCATCCATTTTGCCAAGGATATCGCAGAGAATCCCAATCTCACCGTGGTGCTGAACGCGCAAGTCGGCGCGATCATTGTCGGCGACAACGGAGCGGTCGAAGGTGTGCAGATCCGCTTCACGGATTCCGCCCCGATACATGTCCGAGGCGAAAGCGTCGTACTGGCCAACGGCACGATCGAGATTTCGCGGCTGCTTCAGTTGCCCGATCACCTGGATCGACAGACGCCGTGGGCTACGAATCAGTGGCTGGGCCGCGCCTTCATGGACCATATCGACTGCTATGCTGGAGGCGTGGTGCCGATCGACAACAAACGCTTCTCCGATTTGTTCGACAATGCCTTCATCGAAGGCCTCAAATACAATCCCAAGCTTCGGCTGGCTGATGAGGTGCAGGCGCGTGAACAGTTGCTCGAAATCTCGTCTCATTTCGTCTATCGAAGTTCGATCGCCGACAACATCGCCAATCTGAAGATCCTCGTCAGGGGCCTGCTGAAGGGACGGGTCAAGCGCTCGGCTCTATCGGATCCACTTGCCATGCTCGGCACGTTGAAATTCGTCGTGCCCATGGCGATCCGCTACATCCGATACCGACGCATGATGAATCTTTCCGATGCCGGCATCCAGTTGCGGCTGACCTCGGAGCAGACGCCGGTCACCGAAAGTCGGGTCCGACTGCGCGAAGAGCGGGACCCGTTCGGCATGCCGATTGTCGATGTTGACTGGAAACTTGATCCCCGCGACTTTGAAACCATGGCCCGCTTCGCCGAGTACATCAAATACTATCTCGAGAGCCATCGCCTGGCTCGCGTCGATCTTGCGGAAGGGCTGGTCAAGCGGGATCCTGACTTCTTCGCCCAGGCTGACGACGCGAACCATCAGATGGGCGGGGCGCGCATGGCGACCTCTGCGCAGGAGGGCGTGGTTGATGCCGACTGCGCTGTATTCGGTACGCGCAATCTGTATGTCGCCGGTGCTGCAGTCTACCCCACCAGCGGCTTCGCCAATCCAACCTTCACGGCGATCGCGCTCGGGCTGCGCCTCGCGTCACATCTCATCTCGCGGAGAAAAGAGCTCTATGCCAAGGTTGCCTAACTCCGCGATCGACACCACGCCTATCGGGATCGGCTGCGCTTATTTGACGGCAGGCAGCCTCACGAAGAAGGAGCATCGTCTCATCGCCGCCGCTTATGACGCGGGAGCCAGGCATTTCGACGTGGCGCCGATGTACGGTCTGGGGACCGCCGAACGCGTATTGGGCGAAGCGCTGAAAGGCTTGTCGGGCAAGGTGACCATTGCCACCAAGGTGGGCATACGCCGCGGCAATGTGAGCCGGAGCAAGCTTTTGGCGCGCTCGCTGCTCGGACCGGTGCGCGGACTCGTTCGGCGCAAGAAGGCGGCCGCATCCCCGTCCGGCCCGAAGGGACGATCACCTGTCGATTTCTCGGTGGGCTTCGTTGCGCAGAGTCTCGAACAGAGCCTGCGCGAACTCGGGGTCGAGCGGATCGACTGTTACCTCCTGCACATGGCTCATCGAGAAGTCGTCACCGATCCGTTGGTGAAATTTCTTGTCGACGCTCGCGCTGCCGGCAAGGTGGGGGCATTAGGCTTGGCGACAGAGCGCGAGGATACGGCGCCTATTCTCGTCGACTGGCCGGGCGTGTTCGACGTGGTGCAGTATTCGTGGAGCGCTTTGGATCCCGAGCTCGTCCCGAGCGCAGCCGAACCTTTCCGCATCACCCATCGCGCCCTCATGCGGGCGCTCGATCCGATGTCATCCTGGCTCCAGGCCGATGCGACCCGGTCTGCCCGCCTTAACGCGGCCTGTGATGCCGATCTTACGGATGGCCGCGTGCTGTCCCGGGCGCTGATCGGGGCGGCTCTCGCCGAAAACAGAGGCGGCATCACCCTGGTGGCGTCCAGGTCGATCGAGCGCACCCGCAACAATATCGAGATGGCCCTTGATTCGGCTACGGTGACGCTCGGAGCCAGACTGGTGGCAGCCCTCGCCAACGAAGCGGCCTTGCCCTCCGTTAGGCTGTGATCCTGACCGGCGGGAGCGTCGCCACGCAAGGTGCGACACTCCCAGCGACCAGATGGCGGGTCGGACGGATCACCGCCGCAACGCATCGAAGATGCCACGCCAGCACAGAGATGGCGGCGGCAGTCGAGAAGGTGGAAGGCCGGCCGGGGGCCAGCCGCCGACGCAGTGGATGCGGGAGCGCCCGACGCTATGCGGTGTCGCCGCGCTCGCCGATCGAATCGGATGATGAGGTCGCTGCCTTCTTCGGCGAGCGGTTCGGCACGAAGGACATGCTGTCGGTCCTCGACGAGTGCCGCGCGCAATTCGGCGCAGCCCTGACGCCATCGCGCACCGCCGCCATGCCTATTGGCAGCGGTTGAGGCAGCGAGAAGGCGGCACCCCGATAAATGGCCCTGATCCTGTCCGGCGAAGTCCGGCAAGGACCGGTCACATCCGATTTCCGATCCCTCGAAATGTCGGTGAATGGCGCGAAATCCCCCAAAAGATCGACAGAGGGCGCCGGAGATCGGCACACAGAAAGATAACGGAACCACCCCGGCTCCCGACATGCGAACGCCGCCGGGGAGGCCGGCGGCGTCGGGTATTTCATGGAAGCGAGGCCGGCATCAGCCATCGCCGCCGTAACGCAGCGAGGAGGTCCACAGCAGTTCGAGCCGACGCAGCACGTTGTAGGCGGTGACGAGATCTCGCATCTCGCTTTCGTCCCGCATCGACTGGCGGTGGAAATTGTCATGGGAAGCGCGGATGGCTTCGCACAGATTGACCGCCTTCTCCGTCAGCCGCAGGCGCGCCGAGCGGCGGTCGCGTGGCGAGGCGGAGCGGTCCACATAGCCGCCGTCCACAAGCTGCTTGAGATTGTAGGATGCGTTCGAGCCGAGATAATGACCGCGCTCGAGCAGATCGCGCACCGAAAGCTCGTCCGAGCCTATGGTGAAGAGCAGCATCACCTGAGACGGGCTGATGTCGTCGGTACCCAGGCGGATCAGTTCCATTCGGAGAAGATCGAGAAAGCGTCGGTGCGCACGCTCGATGACACGAGCGATCTCCAGATGCGTAACGGTCTGTTCGTTGTCCACGTCGTTCACGCGACCCGGAAAAGAGGAAATCGAGGCTCGGGCACCGTCACGCTGTACGGGCGCAGCATCCTGATCCGCGAGCTTGCGAGCCATTCCTGGGTCGTCCCTTGTCATGCTTCACTCCAACCCAAATGTCTGGTCATCAAGCGAAACGCCAGAACACACGTATCGCTCTGCCTGTCTTTTTTGATTCTGCATCTGGTGGATATCGTGGCGCATCAAGCCAAGCGGCACGGAAAAAAGCAAGCCACTCCATATACTCTGCCCCATAAGGGCTCAGAAAATGTGAACGGGAATATAACAGAAACGCTTACATTGTAGACTCGAATCCACCGTATCGACGGGAATGAGAGCCTCCTTTTCCGGGCGGATGGCCGTCGCCTGTGGACGGCCATCCGGTTCACGCGCGCCGAAAGGCTTATGCAGGCTCCTGCAGATGCGCTTCGATGAACCACAGCGACTTGTCGAGCGTGCGCGAGGCTGCCGTGAAGATGTCGGCAGTATCCGGATCGCCAGCCTCATCCGCCTCGTCGATCGACGTGCGCACCTTGTTGGCCACCGCGCCATAGCGCTCCGCCAGCGCTTTGAGATGATCGGCGATCTTGTAGATGTCCGTCGGATAGGGCGCGAGCGCAGTGTCCTTCGCCACGACCTGAGTGGTCCCGAGCGCGGTTCCGCCAAGCTGCACCACGCGCTCCGCCATGGTGTCCACATGCTCATCCAGCCCGCTGCGCAGCTGGTCGAGCAGTTCATGCACGGCGATGAACTGCGGGCCCTTGATGTTCCAGTGAGCCTGCTTGGTGATGAGCGCGAGGTCGATCGTGGACGCCAGATTGGCGTTCAAAAGCTCGATCGCCACCTTCTTGGCATTGGACGGCGTGTTGTTCTCGGTCTTGTGCGTGCGCATCGAAACGTCTCCTTGCGTACCGGGCGTGCCGGGACCGTGGGGTCGCTGAGAGAATGCGCGCGCCGCCCGCGGGTTCCCAGTGCATTCTTCGCGAAATCAGGCGACTTCCGGCCCATCGTAACTGCTCAAATTCCACGGAGGGCGCGATGTCGACAAAAAACCGCTCACCCCGCCCGCTCAGGGTGCAGAACCGGCAAGATGGTCGAGATGTTCGCGGATATGAGCCGCTTCGGCGGCGCTGCGCGCAAGCGCGACGGCGCGTGTGAAGGCCTCACGGGCCTCGCTGCTGCGTTCGAGCTGCATCAGCAGATGCCCGCGCAGGCCATGGAAATGAAAATAGCCATCGAGTCGCTCCCCCAGCGGCTCGATGAGCGTCAACGCCGCATTGGGGCCGGCGGTCTTGGCAACCGCAACCGCACGGTTGAGCGTCACCACCGGCGAGGGCTCAATTCGTTCCAGCGCACCGTAAAGCGCGGCGATCTGTGCCCAGTCCGTCTCTTCCGGGCGGCCGGCGCGGGCATGCAGCGCCGCAATGGCAGCCTGCAGCTGATAGGCCCCCGGCCGGGCATGGCGCATGGCCTTGTCGAGCAAGGCCAGTCCCTCCGCAATGGCAGAGCGGTTCCAGCGCGAACGGTCCTGCGCCTCCAGGAGCACCGGACGGCCTTCGGTGTCGCTGCGGGCGGCGGCACGGGAATGCTGGAGCAGCATCAGCGCGGCGAGGCCCATGATCTCCGGCTCGGCCGGGAAGAGCCGCAGCAGCAGCCGCACCAGGCGGATCGCCTCGTCGCACAGGCCCGCACGCTCCCGCCCCGTGTCCACGGGCGCGGAATAGCCTTCATTGAAGACGAGGTAGATCATCGCCGCCACGGCCGCGAGCCTTTCCGTCCGCTCCACCGCGCCGGGCACCTCGAACGGCACGCCCGCTTTGGCGATGCGGACCTTGGCACGGGTGATGCGCTGCTCCATCGCCGCCTCGCTGACGAGGAAGGCGCGCGCGATCTGGCCGACCGAAAGCCCGGAAACAACCCGCAGCGCAATCGCAATCTGCTGCGTCGCCGGCACATCGGGGTGGCAGCACACGAAGAGCAGGCGCAGCACGTCGTCGCGATAATCCGCGCCGTCGATCCGCTCGGCGAGCTCCGCCTCGGCGTCTTCGAGATCGGAGAGCTGCTCGTCCGGGGGTAGCGGTGCCAGTCTTGCACGGCGGCGCACGCTGTCGATCGCGACATTGCGCCCGACGAAGATGAGCCACGCCGCGGGGTCGCGCGGGGGCCCCTTCTCCGGCCAGGTCTTCAAGGCCCGCAGGCAGGCCTCCTGAAAGGCCTCCTCGGCCAGATCGAGATCGCGAAAATAGCGCAGCAGCGCTGCCATCGCCTGCGGCCGGGCCGCGGCAAGGGCAACGTCGAGCCAGCGCGCATCCTCGATCATCCGGTAAAGCTCCCTTCGGAACGGCTCCCTTCGGAACGCCCGCCTTCGACTCGGCTCGCCTCATAGGCCGGCTTCGCCGCCGTCGTGTCGTAGATGAAGCCGACCGGGCGGATCTCATAGCTTCCACCCGGATTGGCAGTGCCGAGCTCGCGGGCGATGTCGAGCGCCTCGTCGAGCCCCGGCACATCGAGGATATAGAAGCCGAGAAGTTGCTCCTTGGTCTCGGCGAAGGGGCCGTCCAGGACCAGAGGCGGATCGCGGTCCTTGCGCAGCGTGGTGGCCGCCGTGGTGGGCAACAGCCGCACCGCGGACGAGAGCTTGCCCTCCCCCACGAGCCGACGCTGGATCACGTCGAGCCGCGCCATGACGGCGGCGTCCTCCTCGTGCGTCCACGAGCAGACCACATCCTCGGAGTGGTAGCAGAGCAGTGCGTAATACATCCGGTGTTCCTCCCTGTTCGGCCCGCCGGGGACCGTGTCGATGCCGATGAGCACGCCCGCCGTCACCTCCCGACCGGCGGGCACCAGATGGTCCAGGAAACGCCGAAGCGGTCACTGAGCATGGCGAAGCGTTCCGCGAAGAAGGTCTGGTGCGGCGCCAGCATGACGCGGCCGCCTTCCGCCAGCGCCGTGCAGCGCTGCTCGACCTCTGGGGCGTCGCGGGCGGTGAGCGCGAGCGCGAAGCCTTCGAAGCGGGCAGCCCCGCCGCAGAAGCCGTCCGACACCAGCAGGGTAGACGCGCCGATGCGCAGCTCGGCATGCATCACCTTGTCCGGGTCCGGCCTGGCGCCCTGCGGGGCTGGACAGCCCGCATCGCCGGAGGGCGGCGGCGCATCGCGAAACCGCATGAGCCCCTCCACCCGCGCCCCGATCGCCGCGCCGTAGAAGGCGATGGCCTCGTCGCAGCGTCCGTCGAAATAGAGATAAGGCTGGATCATTTCTGCATCCTCTTCGATCCGCCATGCGTCATCGCACAGTGCCGCACCAAGGACGCAACGGCACCTCTCCTCCCGACACCGGCGCGCGAAATTCTTCGATACGCATGCGGGCGACGGCTGTGGTAGGCACGTCGTGAAAGCCAACTCAGGGGGGACGGCGTGGGTCCAACCAGCATCGTCGAGGTCTCGGGCCTCACCACCTTCACCATCGCCATCCTGGTGTTCTTCGCCGGCGCCGGCCTGAACCAGGCCATTCCCCTGCTCCGACGCTTCAACATACCGGAGGCGGTGACGGGTGGACTCATTGCTGCTCTCACTACCCTCATCATCCACCGCTTCTGGGGTCTTTCGATCACGTTCGACCTCGATGCGCGCGACATGCTGCTGCTGTATTTCTTTACCGGCATCGGGCTGAATGCGAAGCTCTCCGATCTTATCGCCGGCGGACGCCCGCTCCTGATCCTGCTCGCCCTGGCGGTCGTCTATCTCGTCGTCCAGAATCTCGTGGCGCTGGGCGGGGTTGCGCTCCTGGGCCTACCCTCCTCGCTCGCCGTCTTCCTCGGCTCCGCCTCGCTCGTCGGCGGCCATGGAACCACCATTGCCTGGGCACCCGTGATCGCCGCGCGGACCGGCCTCATGAACGGGCTGGAAGTGGGCATTGCGACGGCGACGCTCGGCCTCGTCATGGCAAGCCTCGCCGGCGGCCCGATCGCCCGTTATCTCATTCAGCGCAACAATTTGAAGGCGGCACCCGACACGAACGAGCCGATCGTCGGCCTGCCCGATCCCTCCGCGGCCGAGGCGGCGGCAAGCGCGCCGCAGGACGACATCAGCCACGTCTCGCTGCTGCGCACCGTGCTCGTCCTGAACGCCGCGATCCTCATCGGCCTCGGTGCCGAGGGAACGGTGGAATCGCTCGGCTTCAAACTGCCGACCTTCGTGGTCTGCCTGCTGGTCGCCATCGTGCTGACCAACACCGTGCCGCGCCTGTTCCCGCGCCTGATCTGGCCCACCCGCACGCGCGCGCTGGCACTGATCTCCGATCTGTCGCTGAACGTCTTCCTCGCCATGTCGCTGATGAGCATGCAGCTCTGGGCGATCGGCGGGCTAGGACCGGCGCTGGTTCTCGTGCTGGGCGCACAGACGCTTGTGGCTGTGCTGTACATCCTGTTCGTGGTGTTCCCGGCGATGGGCCGGGATTATTTCGCGGCGGTCATCGCAGCCGGCTTCACCGGCGTAAGCCTCGGCGCAACCCCCACCGCCATCGCCAACATGACGGCCGTGACGAAGCTCCATGGCGCAGCGCCGCGCGCCTTCATCATCCTGCCGCTCGTCTCCGCGTTCTTCATCGACCTGGTCAATGCCGTCGTCATCGGCTTCATGATCCGTTGAACGCGTGCCCAATCAATGGGTTTCAGGGGTAATGCCCTGGCCGATACGCTCGATCATGTAGGGGAAGAAGGGGTTCGACGACATCCGAACCAGCGCGTCGAGGTTGACGATCAACGCGCCTCGCTCGCCACGCACCGCCATCGCGCCGAGCTGGACACCGAAATTCTCCGACGGATCAGGATCCGAGCCGTAGAGGCTGTCGGTCGGAGGGAACGGCAAAGCGACGTGCGACAGCGAGAACACGTCACGCGGATAGGAGAGCCCGGTCGGCCGCACGCTCTCCACCGTCGAGCCTGCCGGGGTCGAGCGCTCTACCACCTCGGCGCTGTTGGCGCTGGCATTGGCGAGGACCGTGGTGGTGAAATTGCGTGGCGCCGGCGGCAGCATCTGCGCAAGCGCCCCCTGCGAGGAGGCGCGCAGCAGCGGGCCCAGCTTGGTGTCGCGGTTGATGTCGAACAGCACCAGTTCGCTGCCATTGGCCGGGAGCAGGTTGTAGAACGCGGTGATGATCGCACGCGTCGAGACGGTGAAATCCATCACCGACTGGAAGGTGAGCGCGGGCGGCAATTCGCCAAGCCTGCCGGCGCGGCTTTCATCGGTGATCGACTGCTGCAGCGCGCGGGTCAGCTCATAGGACTGTCGGGCCCCGTTCACCGGAAACGAGTTGTATTTGAAGGGGTTGAATTCCGGCAGGATCGACAGCCACGCGGCCTTGGCGAAGGCCGGGAGGAAGGCCGGCAGACCCGCCAGCCCGGCGAAGCGCGCAAAGCGGGTGATACCGATCATGGGCGAGATCAGCACGAGCCGGTCGGGCTGCGTGAGCTTGGGATCGGCAAGCGCGTCGAGCGCATATTTAAGGGCCAGGGCCCCGCCATTGGAGAAGCCGACGATATGCAGCGGCTTCTGCGACCCTACGCGCTCACGCGCCTCGCGGATGGCAAGGCGGGTGGCGGCCATCCAGTCTTCCCACGTCACCTCCGTAAGGCCGGCGGGCACGGTACCGTGACCCGGGAGCCGGATCGCGACGACGACGAAGCCCGCGGCGACATAGCGATCGGCGATGTGGCGCAGGCTGTACGGGGAATCCGTCAACCCGTGCAGCATCACGACGGCGCCGACCGGCGGCCCGGCCGGCTCCAGCTCGTAGGAGTGGTTCCAGTCCCGCGTCAGGTTCGGAGGGTAGACCACGCTGCCCGAAAAATAGCGGTTTGCCGGAACCGCCTCCGTGGGGCCGGTGGATTTCTGCACCACTTCCTTCTGGACATCCGCGAAAATGTGCTGCTCGGCGGAGAGATACCCGGCCCAGTCGGTGGCATCGAGTTCCTTGATGCTCAGTTCCTGCGGCACATAGGTGTGCCAGGGCTCCAGCGGCGCCCCGCTCTGCGAGAAATAAATGCGCATGCCGACGAAGGCGACGAAAACGAGCAGCAGAAGTCCGACCAGCAGCCGGAAGGTCTTGAGGAAGGCGCGCATGTGCTTAGCACACTCCGATCATGATGGTGTCCGCGCCAAGGCTTCGTCCTTGCCCGACAAAAGCTCGGCCACCCCGCGCGTGCTCTCGCCATGCTGGCAGATCGTCAGTGCGGCCAGCGTCAGCGGCACGCCGATGAAGGCGCCGGCGACGCCCCACATGAAGGTCCATGCGAAAACCGCGAACAGCACGAGGAAGGGCGACATGGCGAGGGCGGCGCCGGCCACGCGCGGCTCGATGTAGCTGCCGGTGAAGAACTGGATGATGTTCATGCCGAGGAACACGGCGATCGCCAGTTCCCAAGAGCCGGACTGCGCCAGCGCGAAGAGTGTCGGCAGAAGGGTCGCCACCAGCGGGCCGATGAAGGGAACGTAATTCAGCGCAAAGGCGATGACGCCGAATTCCACCGCAAGATCGAGCCCGAGCAGCGCCGAAAAACCCCAGAAGCTGAGGCCGGTCACGAGGCTCATTACCGTGCGCACGCGCATATAGAGGCGAAACTTGCGGGCGATGTCGGTCCCCGTCGCCAGCATCCGCATGGCCCCCTCGCCCGGTCGGCGGGATAGCTTGCGAACGATGATGTCGGCTTCGAGCAGTCCGAGCAGCGTGAAGATGAAGGTGACGACGGCAAACCCGACCATGCCGTTCAGCCGTCCGGCGATGGTCTGCAGAAAGCGGATCAGCCAGGTGACATTGAACGTCTCGGCCAGCATGCCGGTCGTGTAGATGCCGTGCTGCTCGAGGAAGGCGGCGGTGTCGGCGTAGAGCGTCTGGAAGCGGGCGGCATTCACGATCAGCCATTGCGCGGCGTGGCTGAAGCCCCACACCACCATGTAGCCGAGCACCAGCACCACCAGCAGCGTGGAGGCGACGGTCACCAGAACGGCAACCGGCTTGGCCACCGGCCGTGGCAGCATGCGCTCGATCCGGCGTTGCAGGGGCCACACCAAAGCGATGACGAAAAGCGCGAAGGCGACCGGGGCGATGATACCGCTCGCCATGCGCAACGCCGCCGCTGCCACGACAACCGTGATGATGCCCAACATGATCCGCACGCCACGCCCACCCATGCTGCTGCACCCCGCTCGTTCTGCATGATGGCGATAGACTGTCCTACCCCGGCCGGCAAGCGGCGAAGCTCGTGGCGCTGTCGCGGCGTGACGACGCTGCCGTTGCCGGAGGTTGGTTCTCGACGAATCGCCTATCGCCGTCTTTTCCAGAGGCGGCGATCCCGCTAAGGAGCGGACGGAGGTCGCCATGCTGATCAATGTCGAGGATGCCCGCCGTGCCGCGCGCCGCCGGCTGCCGAAGATCTTCTTCGATTATATCGAGGGCGGCTCAGGCGCCGAGCGGACGCTGGCGGCGAATGAGGCGGATTTCGCTCGCTGGAACCTGCGCCAGCGCGTGCTGAATGACGTTTCGAATCGCGACCTTTCGACCAATGTGCTGGGCACGCAGCAGCCCCTGCCCTTCATGCTGGGACCGGTTGGCTTTCTCGGGCTCTACGCCGCCGATGGTGAAATCGCGGCCGCGCGCGCAGCCCATATGGAGGGCGTTCCCTTCGCCCTCTCCAGCTTCTCGATCGCCTCGATCGGCCGTCTGCGCGCGGAAACCGCCGGGCCGCTGCACTTTCAGCTCTATGTGCTGAACGACCCCACGATCCGCGACGAATTCATCGAGCAGGCGCTCGCCGCCGGCGTGACCACGCTCTTTCTCACCGTCGACGTGGCGGTTACCGGCTCGCGGGAGCGGGACATCCGCAACGGTTTCCGCGCCGTGACACGCATCACGCCGCGCCTTGCTCTGAGCATGATCCGGCGCCCGCGCTGGTGCCTCGACCTGATGCGCGGTGGCATGCCGCAATGCGGAGCTGTCGCCCACCGGCCGGAGTTCGGCCACGGTGCGCTGGCGCAGGCCGGCAATCTCGCGCGGCGGATCGAAACGCGCCTGAGCTGGGCCGACGTGGCGTGGCTGCGCAAGCGCTGGCCGCATCGACTGGTACTGAAAGGCGTGCTCTCGGTGGAGGACGCTCTCGCCGCACGCGAGGCAGGTGTCGACGCCATCGTGGTATCGAACCATGGCGGGCGTCAGCTCGACGACGCGCCCTCCACCATCGCCATGCTTCCGGAAATCGTCGAGGCGCTGGGTGGCAGCCTTGAAGTACTGGTCGATGGCGGATTCCGGCGCGGCACCGACATCGTGAAGGCGCTCGCGCTCGGCGCCTCCGGCGTGTTGCTGGGCCGGGCCTATGTCTATGGCCTCGCAGCCGATGGCGAGGACGGGGTGCGTCGCGTCATTCGCCATCTCGCCGAGGAAATCGACACCAGCCTCGCGCTGATGGGCCTGACTTCGATCGCCGAACTTCGCCGGCGGGGCCACGAGGCGCTGCGCGAGCGGACGTGACAAGCCCGCCCCGCTTCAGGTGATGACGTCCGGCTCGGTGCGGCCGGTGCGGCCGGGAATGTCCGGCAGGCTGCGCGACAGCGCGACGAGATCGGCCAGCGCCGCCTGCGTCTCCTGTGCGTGCCGGCCCGCATCCGGCTCGAACCGCTCGATATAGACGCGCAACGTCGCGCCTGCGGTGCCGGTGCCGGAAAGGCGGTAGACGATGCGCGAGCCGTCGGTGAAAAACACCCGCACGCCCTGCTTCGTCGTCACCGAGCCGTCCACCGGGTCGTGATAGGAGAAATCGTCCGCCTTCTCCACGGTGAGGCCACTGAAGACCTGCCCCGGCAGGGTCGCGAGCCTTTCGCGCAGAGCGTTCATAAGCCCGTCGGCGGCGGCGGCGTCCACCTCCTCGAAATCGTGGCGGGTGTAGTAGTTGCGGCCATAGGTGACCCAATGGCCGCGCACGATGTCGGCTACGCTCTCCCGGCGGGCGGCAAGGATGTTGAGCCACATCAGCACCGCCCAGAGGCCGTCCTTCTCGCGCACATGGTTCGAGCCGGTGCCCGCGCTCTCCTCACCGCAGATGGTGGCAAGCCCCGCGTCGAGCAGGTTGCCGAAGAACTTCCAGCCGGTCGGCGTCTCGTAGCAGGTGATGCCGAGCTTTTCCGCCACCCGGTCCGCCGCGCCGCTGGTGGGCATGGAGCGGGCGATGCCGGCAATGCCACCGCTGTAGCCGGGCGCGAGGTGGGCGTTCGCCGCGATCATGGCGAGCGAATCCGACGGCGTCACGAACTGTCCGCGGCCGATGATCAGGTTGCGGTCGCCGTCGCCATCGGACGCCGCGCCCAGATCCGGCGCCGCATCCGACATCAGCAGGTCGTAGAGATCCTTCGCGTAGACGAGGTTGGGATCGGGATGGTGGCCGGCGAAATCGGGTTCGGGCGTTCCGTTCACCACCGTGCCGGGCGCTGCGCCGAGCATGCCTTCCAGAATGGCGTGGGCATAAGGTCCGGTCACCGCATGCATCGCATCGAAGCGCATGGTGAAGCCGTTCTGGAACAGGGCGCGGATCGCGTCGAAATCCACCAGCGTCCGCATCAGCTCGGCATAGTCGGCGACGGGGTCGAACACCTCGACCACCATCTCGCCGAGCCCCACCTCGCCCAACGTGTCGATGTCGACGTCCGGCGCTTCGAGGATGCGATACTCGGAGATGGTCTTCGTGCGCGCGAAGATGGCGTCGGTGATGTGCTCGGGGGCCGGGCCGCCAGCGCCGATATTGTACTTGATGCCGAAATCGCCCTGCGGGCCGCCCGCATTGTGGCTGGCGGAAAGGATGATGCCGCCGAAGGCCTTGCGTTTGCGGATGACGCAGGAGGTCGCCGGCGTCGAGAGGATGCCTCCCTTGCCGACCGCCACCCGGCCAAAGCCGGCGGCCGCGGCCATCTTCAGAACAGTCTGGATCGCTTCGCGATTGAAATAGCGCCCGTCGCCGCCGAGCACGAGCGTCTGGCCCGCGAAGCCTTCGAGCGAGTCGAAGATCGCCTGGACGAAGTTCTCGACATAGTGCGGCTGCTGGAAGACCGGCACCTTCTTGCGCAGGCCCGACGTGCCCGGCTTCTGGCCCTCGAAGGGGGTGGTGGCGACGACGCGGATCATGGTGGCTCCAGAGATGGGCGGTGAGGCCCGGCGGCAACGATCAGGCAGGGAGGCGTTTCCGGCGGACGATGCCACGAAGCATCGCCGCCGTCAGGTGGCCGGGGCGGTGAGGTGCTTCAGCAGCCCCGCAGCGGAACCGCTGAGGGCGGCCGGCGCCTGTCCGCTCTCGACCGCCGGCAGAAGCGTGCTCGCAAGCTCCTTGCCGAGTTCGACGCCCCACTGGTCGAAGCTGTTGATGTTCCAGATGGCTCCCTCGACGAAGACGCGATGCTCGTAGAGCGCGATGAGGCGGCCAAGCGTGAAGGGGTTCAGCCGGTCATAGGCGATGGTCACGGAAGGCCGGTTGCCGGGAAAAACCCGGTGCGGCGCCAGCGCGTCGGCCTTGGCGGGATCGCGCCCCCCCATCAGGAGCTGCGCCCGCGCCTCCTCCAGGGTGCGCCCGCGCATCAGCGCCTCGGATTGCGCCAGGCAATTGGCGATCAGCATGGCGTGCTGGCGCTGCAGGCCGGGAATGCTGTCCTCCTCGTGCCCACGAGCGGCGATGAGGAACTCGACCGGGATCGGGCTCGTGCCCTGATGGATGAGCTGGAAGAAGGCGTGCTGCCCGTTGGTGCCGGGCTCGCCCCACACCACCGGCCCAGTATCGTGCGAAACCGGGGTGCCATCGCGGGTGACGCGCTTGCCGTTCGATTCCATGTCGAGCTGCTGGAGATAGGCCGGCAGCCGGGACAGGTGCTGGTCATAGGGAATGACCGCACGCGTGGCGTAGCCGCACACGTCGCGGTGCCAGATGCCGACGAGGCCGAGCAGCACCGGCAGGTTGCGCTCCAGCGGCGCAGAGCGGAAATGCACGTCCATGGCATGACCGCCGGCGAGGAATTCCTCGAACCGATCCGGCCCCACCGCGATCATCACCGGCAGGCCGATGGCCGACCATACCGAATAGCGCCCGCCGACCCAGTCCCAAAAGCCGAACACCCGATCATGAGCGATGCCGAAGGCGGCGACCTTGTCGAGCGCGGTGGAGACCGCCGCGAAATGATGGCGGACGGCATCCTCCCCAAGCGCCTCGACCAGCCAGTGCCGGGCGCTCTCGGCATTCGCCATCGTTTCCTGCGTGGTGAAGGTCTTGGAGGCGACGATGAACAGCGTGGTCGCCGGATCGAGCGGCTTCAGCGTGTCGAACAGATGCGCGCCGTCGACATTGGAGACGTAATGCGCGCGCGGGCCGTCATGGTAGGGCGCCAGCGCCAGCGTCGCCATGACCGGGCCGAGATCGGAGCCGCCGATGCCGATATTGACGACGTCGGTAATCGCCTTGCCGGTCGCGCCTTTCAATGCGCCGGAGCGGATTCCCGTCGCGAAGCGGGCCATGGCCGCGAGAACGGCATGGACCTGCGCCACCGCATCCTCGCCGTCGACATCCAGCTTCACGCCCTCGGGCGCCCGCAGCGCGATGTGCAGGACAGCGCGATCTTCGGTGAGATTGATGTGCTCGCCCGCGAACATTGCATCGCGCCTGGCCTCGACACCGGCAGCGCGGGCGAGGTTGAGCAGATGTCCCACGGTGTCGCCGGTGAGCGCACATTTCGAATAGTCGAGCAGCAGGTCGTCAAGGCGCGCGGAGAAGCCGTCGAACCGGTTCGGATCCGTGGCGAAGAGCGAAGCGATGCTCTGGCCATTGCCTGCGGCGCGGTCGGCGGCCAGGGCTTCGAATGCGTGCTCAACCTTCGTGGTCATTCCTGTCTCCAACCTCGCCAACCGCCCCGGCCCCCGATCATGAGCCGGCGACCGTCCTATTCGCCCTGTTCCAGCGCCTTCTTCACCGCCTCGATCAACTGCTTGAGGGTGAAGGGTTTCGGCAGGAAGCCGAAGGCCGCGCCTTCTGGAAGGTTCCGGGCGAACGCTTCCTCGGCATAGCCCGACATGAATATCACCTTGATGTCGGGATAGGTCGACCGCAGCGATTTCAGCAGCGTGGGGCCGTCCATCTCCGGCATCACGACATCGGACAGCACCAGATCGACCGTTCCGCCATGCTCGGCGAGCACGTCGAGCGCCTCGAGGCCGGAGGCCGCCTCCATGACATGATAGCCGCGCGACGCCAGCGCCCGCGAGGCGAAGGCGCGCACGGCGTCCTCATCCTCCACCAGCAGCAGCGTGCCGCGCCCGGTGAGATCGGTCGGCTTCGGCGCGGGCTCGGGAACGGCCTCCAGCGCCTTGTCCGCCACCTTCGCCGCCTTGGGCATGGAGCGTGGCAGGAACACCCGGAACGTGGTGCCCGAGGGACCGGGGCCGCCGGCAAGGCGGCTGTCGACCTGCAGCGTGCCGCCCGTCTGCTGCACGATGCCGTAGACGGTCGAGAGCCCGAGGCCCGTGCCCTTGCCGACCTCCTTCGTGGAGAAGAACGGCTCGAAGATCTTGTCGATGATCGCGGGCGGAATGCCGGTGCCGGTGTCGGACACCTCGACCAGCACATGGTCGGAGGCCGAAAGGTTGGCATCCGCATAGATGCCCGCCTCCGCCGCCGGGACGTTCGCGGTGCGGATCGTGAGCATGCCGCCTTCGGGCATGGCGTCGCGCGCATTCACCGCGAGATTGACGATGACCTGCTCGAACTGGCTGAGATCGGCCTCCACCGGCCAGAGGTCCCGTCCTTCCCTGACCTCCAGCTTCACCCGCTCGCCGAGCAGGCGACGCAGCAGCATGGAAAGGTCGCTCATCACCTCGCCGAGATTGAGCACCTGCGGGCGCAGGGTCTGACGGCGCGAGAAAGCCAGCAGCTGCCCCACCAGAGCCGCGGCGCGGTTGGCGTTCTGCTTGATCTGCATGATGTCGTGGAAGGACGGATCGGTCTGCCGGCCATTGGCCAGCAGCAGGTCCGAATAGCCGATGATGGCTGTCAGCACGTTGTTGAAGTCGTGCGCCACGCCGCCGGCGAGCTGGCCGATCGCCTGCATCTTCTGCGACTGCGCGAATTGTGCCTCCAGCGCGCGCTGCTCGGTGGTGTCGATGGCATAGACGATGACCGCCTCGCTGCGCGCTTCCGCGTCGCAATCCTGCGCGCCGGCCGCATACAGCCGCACGGAACGCCCGCCATCGCGCGCGCCGTCCTTGGTCACGGGGTCCTTGATGCCGGGAGGCGCCGGAAGCGCGATATCGACGGGCCCGGTCGGGGCGCGCCCTTCGAGCACCGGGCCGAGTTCCTCGCGCAGTCTCGCGCCGCCCGCCTCGCCGACCAGATCGAACAGGCTGCGTCCCTGTCCGCCTTCGACGCCGAACAGCCGCGCGAACATGGCGTTGGACTGCATCACCCGACCACGGCGGTCCAGTGTCGCGATGGCGATGGGCGAATTGTGGAAGAACCGGGCGAAGCGCACCTCGGCGGCGCGCAACGGATCGCCGGCCGAATCCTCCTCCGAGCGGTTGACGACCAGCGTGCGCGAGGGTCCCGGCACACCGTCGGCCGAAAACGCCACGCGGTGCCAGATGCGCACCGGCAGGGCCTGGCCATTCTTGCGCAGCAGGTCGAGGTCGACCCGCTCCGTGCGCGTGCCGCCCGGCACCGGTATGACCTGCGTGAGCAACGCGGCAGCCGGGCCCGGCACGATGTCGCCGAGCGACAATCCGCCAGGCCCGAACTCGGCGAGGTCATAGCCCAGCCAGTCCACAAGCGTGCCGTTGATGTAGTGGATCGCGCCCCGTGCATCGGCGGAGAAGAAGCCGGCGGGCGCGTGGTCGAGATAGTCGATGGCGTGCTGGAGTTCGAGAAAGGCCGTCTCCTGCCGTTCGCGCTCGCGCGTGAGGTCGGCGATACTCCAAACCGTCGCCCGGCCGCCCGCGACGCCGCCGCAGGGCCGTGCGCCGAGCCGGAGCCAGCGTGTCGGCTCGTCCACCGTCGCTGGCAGGCGGATCTCCTCGGTGAGGCCCTTGCCGGCACGCACCGCCTGCGCCAGCCGATAAACCGCCTCCGACGCGTCGGGATCGGTGGTGAAGAGGCGCTCGATCGGACGCACCTCGCCGTCTTCGCCGGCCGTCATCGCCTGGTAACGGGCATTGGCGTAGAGAACACGGCCGAGTGGATCGACGACCGCCAGACCTTCGCCGGCTCCCTCGATCACCTGCCGGGCCAGTTCGTTCCGTGCATCCGGCACGCCAAAATGCAGCAGGCCCGCAGCGAAGGCGAACAAGGCGAAGACGCCGGCCACCGCCATCAGGCTCAGCAGGCCGATGATCCAGGGATCGGCATTGTCGCGGCCGAGCAGGAGAAGCGACAGAACGGCCCCCACCAGCGCGAGCGCTACCACCAGCACGAGGCGGATGCTTCCCCCGCTCCCGCCTCGGTCGAGCGCCACGTTCCCCGGTTCCCGCTCCGCCATAGGCTCTTTCGAATCCCCGTTCCGCCGGAATGGCGCGGGGCGCTTGCCCGGACATTCCCTCGCGCAGGCCCTTCCCCCGAAGCAGCCGACGCAGCACCTCTCCTAGGTGCCCGACGCGTGCTTCCGGGGCAAGAGGGAAGGCATGCTGCGGCGAGATGGTGGCAAGGTTGTGCGCATAACGTCACCTTTCGCCATCATCGTGCCCTGCGAACCGTTTTCAAGCACGGGAAGGCCAGTCATTGCCGCTCGACGCTTGCCCCCGGGCGCGCGGCGCGGGAAAAGGGCCAGTGCAATACCGGCTCGTGGAGGGCGCGATGCTTCAGAATCTCATGGCGAATGTGGACATGGACCTGCTGATCCGGATCGGGATCGGGATCGTCGGCCTCATCGTCCTCATTCTCGTCTTCAACTGGGCGATGGGCTCGATCCGCCGGGCCGGCCGCCGCAAGTCCCGCGCGCGCCGCCTCTTCGTGCTCGACGAACTTATGGTGGACGACCGCCGCCGGCTGCTGCTGATCCAGCGTGACGACGTGCAGCATCTGATCCTCGTCGGCGGTCCGAACGAGCTGGTCGTGGAAACGGGAATCGACGAGCCCGCAAGCCTGCGTCCGGTGGAGCGCAACGGCTCCTCCGCCGGACGCTATCGCCCCGGCGCGGATGTGGAGCCGCTGGCGGTTTCCCGCCCGGTCGTGCCGGCCGAGCGGCCGCTCCAGCGCGTCGAGCCCGCGCCGAAGCCGGGTCTGTTCGGGCGTCTCGGCACGCGCGGCGGTACGGCTCGTAGTGCGGACAAGGAGAGCGCGGCGACGCCTGCGGAGGACGACCTACAGGCTGTAGAGCCGGCAGAAAGCGCCCCGCCTAAAGCCTCACGGCCGCCCGTTTCTCCGCGCGCACCGGATGAGCCGCTGATCGCGGTGAAGGTGGATCCGCGTTTTGCCGAAATGGCCGATCCGCTGGAAGCCTCCATGCGACGGCCGCAGCCGCGTCCGGCCCCGGCTCCGGCCTCAACCGCACCCATGGCGCCGGTCCGCCCGGCCCCTCCTTCACCGCTCGCCGCGGCGCCCGGGGTGGCCGCCGCTGAACGGCCGGCTTCTCTTCCCGCCGAGCCGGTCCGGGATGTCCTGCGTGTCGAATCCCAGGACCAGCGCAATCCCTTCGAGGGTCTGTCCAGCGCCCCGGCGGTAAGAGCCGCGCCGCCGCCGGCCGAGGATCCCTTCGCCTCGATCGACCCGGACAGCAGCGAGATTGCGAATCTGCTGAACCGGCGCCCGATCCGCTGACGGCGCGGATGGCGGAATATGCGACGCGGGCGGTCCATGGTCGCCCGTTTTCATTTGGTTAGGATGAGCTTGTTCTGCGAGGTCAGCCGCAGGCGATAGGATTCACCACGATGGGCGATGATGATTTCCTTCGTCGCAATGAAGAGCTCGCGGCTGTCGATCGTCTGGTCGACGACGGGGATGACCCGGCGCGATCCTGGAACCGTATCCGCAACGCCTCTTGATTGCTGCCCATCCGACATTTCGAAAACTTCCATCTGACTACCGCATCAAGTCTGGAAGTCTTGGCCGAAGGCCTCGTTGTAATGATTACAAATGACTTGTTTCCAGACGAATATTGATACGGATGAAGCGGGCCACTTACAAGCCCGCGTCCGTCAGCATCGCGGCTGCCTTCAATGGAACCTTTGGTCTCGGAACCATGTCAGGCCGAGACCAGCCCGCCAGCCGTCTCGATGAAGCGCGCGACCTCGGCAACGCCCTCCCCTGCCCGCACATTGGCGAAGACGAAAGGCCGGCGTCCGCGCATCCGGGCGGCATCGCGGTCCATCACTTCCAGCGAGGCGCCGACATGGGGGGCAAGGTCGATCTTGTTGATCACCAGCAGATCGGAACGGGTGATGCCGGGGCCGCCCTTGCGCGGGATCTTCTCCCCCGCCGCGACATCAATCACATAGACGGTGATGTCCGCGAGTTCCGGCGAGAAGGTCGCAGCGAGGTTGTCACCCCCCGATTCGATGAGGATCAGGTCGAGCCGGGGAAAACGCCCGCGCATCTCGGCGACGGCCGCGAGATTGGCCGAGGCGTCCTCCCGGATCGCGGTGTGCGGGCAGCCGCCGGTCTCCACGCCCATGATGCGATCGGCGGCCAGCGCGCCGGCACGGGTGAGGATCTCCGCGTCTTCCTTGGTGTAGATGTCGTTGGTGATGGCGCAGATGTCGAACCGGTCGCGGAAGGACCGGCACAGCGCCTCCATCAGCGCCGTCTTGCCCGATCCCACCGGGCCGCCGATGCCTACCCGCAACGGCCCGCCGCCGGGACTGGTGGTCGTGCTCATGCCGCTTCTCCGCTCAACTTCTGAACAGTCTCGTGTATTGGGTCTCGTGCCGCATCGCCGCGATGTCCGAACGCAGAGCCGCACCTCCCACCCTCTCGAGCGGATGGCGTATAGCCGCTGCTGCTGCTTCCCGCACGATGGGAGCAAGGGCGGCAAGCACCCTGTTGCCGTCCGTCTGGCCCAGCGGCACCAGCCGCACCGCCGCGGAGATGAGATTGGCCGCCACCGCGGTGAGGAACGCACCGAGCGCCGCCTCCAACGGCAAATCATGCGCCGCAGCCGCCGCTCCCACCGCAACCGGATAGGCGGTCCGCCCATCCCACACCTCGACCAGCCGCTCCAGCCGCTTGCTCGGCCATGCGATGCGGGTGGCGGTCATGAAGGCGTCGCCCTGATTCAGCGTCTCCATCTGCCGCTCGCGGCTCGGCGCGAAGGCGGATGCGAGTTCGGCAACTTCGCGCAGCGCCACATGATCATCCGCAATCAATGCGCGATGGGCATGGGCGAAGAAAACCGCGTCAGTGAAGGGGCCGCCATGGCGCAGCAGGTCATTCACCCAGTCGCGCAGGCTGGTCGCGTTGCGGATATCGCCGGCTTCCACCGCCCATTCGAGGCCGTGCGAATAGGCGAAGGCGCCGACCGGGTAGGCCGGCGACAACCACACGAACAGGGGAATGAGGTCAGGGATGGGCGCCCCCCAGGCCTCTGCCGGCACGGATTCAGCCATGCTTGTGGGCGTGGCCGTGATGGTGGCCATGGTCCTCATGGGCGTGCGCGTCGTGCCCGTGCCCGCCGTGATGGTGCGGCTCGTCCTTGCCGACATGGACGTGGTGGTGCTCGCCATGGGCGTGGTCATGCCCGCAGCCGCAATCCGGGCCATGCTCGTGATGCGCGTGGTCCTCGTGATCGTGGACGTGATGCGCGTGCCCGTGATGGCCATGCTCGTTGTGATCATGCCCGTGCCCGGCGTGCTCGTGTCCGGGGTGGTCGTGCCCATGCGCATGATCGTGATGGTCGTGACCGCAGCCGCAGGCTTCGCCATGCTCATGCGCGTGATGGTCGTGGCCGTGACGATGGCCGTGGCCATGGGCGTCGGCCTGCTCATAGGCCCCGCCTTCCGGCTCGAAGGCCGCCTCCACGATCGCGACCTCAGCGCTGAGTCCCCGCACCATCTCCTCCAGAACGGAATCGCGGGCGATGC
The DNA here is from genome assembly GCF_023016805.1 of Ancylobacter crimeensis. Lineage (GTDB taxonomy): Bacteria > Pseudomonadota > Alphaproteobacteria > Rhizobiales > Xanthobacteraceae > Ancylobacter > Ancylobacter crimeensis. The sequence continues at coordinate 290,431 of NZ_JALKCH010000001.1, read as the reverse complement.
GGATGCGGTCGGTGAGAAACTGTGCCGATACATGACGGTTGCCGAGATGCCAGGCCAGCCGCGCCAGATGATGCGCATCGCGCGCCACGATCTCCGCTACCGGCTCGGCGGCGGCGACCACGGCGACGATGCGCCCGTCATCGAGCTGCAGGCCGTCGCCGTCCTTCAGCCGCACCGTTTCCGGAAAATCGAGCAGGAAGGCGACGTCGCCCTCCCCGCGCATGGCGATGCGGCGGCGATGACGCCCGTCATGGGGCAGCACCACGCGATCGGCGGCGGTGGACGGATCCCAGGTGCCGGCGGGCAGCAATGTGCGGGCATGGATCATTGGAACGTCTCTCCTGCGCCGGCAGGCCACCGGCGCGCAACGAATACAGGCTTGCCCGCCATGTGGATACCGGGACGGCACGGGGCAAGGTTGAAGAACTGATCGATGCCTCGCTCAGAACAGGAAATAGCGCTGCGCCATGGGCAGCTCGGTCGCGGGCGCGCAGGTCAGCAACTCGCCGTCGGCCCGCACCTCATAGGTTTCCGGGTCGATTTCGATATTCGGCGTCGCGCCATTGTGGATCATCGAGGCCTTGCCGATGCCGCCGCGCACATTCTCAACCGCCACGAGCTGCTTCTCCAGCCCGAGCCGCGCGCCCACGCCGCGCTCGACCGCGGCATGCGAGACGAAGGTGAGCGAGGTCGCGGTGCGGGCCTTGCCGTAGGCGCCCCACATCTCGCGGTAGTGCACCGGCTGCGGGGTCGGGATCGAGGCATTGGGGTCGCCCATCTGCGCCGCGACGATGGCGCCGCCCTTGATCACCATGTCCGGCTTGGTGCCGAAGAAGGCCGGCGTCCAGATCACGAGGTCGGCCAGCTTGCCCGGCTCCACCGAGCCGATATGCCGCGAAACGCCGTGCGCGATGGCGGGGTTGATGGTGTATTTCGCGATGTAGCGCTTGGCGCGGGCATTGTCGTTGCGCGCGCTGTCACCGGCGAGCAGGCCGCGCTGCAGCTTCATCTTGTGCGCGGTCTGCCAGGTGCGGGTCACCACCTCGCCGAGCCGGCCCATGGCCTGGCTGTCCGAACTCATCATCGAGATCGCGCCGATGTCGTGGAGGATGTCCTCCGCCGCGATGGTCTCCTTGCGGATGCGGCTCTCGGCGAAGGCGAGATCCTCTGCGATGGAGGGATCGAGGTGGTGGCACACCATGAGCATGTCGAGATGCTCGTCCAGGGTGTTCACGGTGAAGGGGCGCGTCGGGTTGGTGGAAGACGGCAGCACGTTGGGCAGGCCAGCCACCTTCATGATGTCCGGCGCATGGCCGCCGCCGGCGCCCTCCGTGTGGAAGGCGTGAATGGTGCGGCCCTTGAAGGCGGCGATGGTGTCCTCGACGAAGCCAGACTCGTTCAGCGTGTCGGTGTGGATCATCACCTGCACGTCGTATTCGTCGGCGACCGACAGGCAGTTGTCGATGGCGGCCGGCGTGGTGCCCCAGTCCTCGTGCAGCTTCAGCGCGCAGGCGCCGGCCTCGATCATCTCAGCCAGTGCGCCGGGCAGCGAGGCATTGCCTTTGCCGGACAAAGCGAGATTGACCGGAAAGGCGTCGAAGGACCGTAGCATCATCTCGATATGCCAGGGGCCCGGCGTGCAGGTGGTGGCGTTGGTGCCCGCCGCAGGGCCCGTACCGCCGCCCAGCATCGTGGTTACGCCGCTCATCAGCGCGTGCTCGATCTGCTGCGGGCAGATGAAGTGGATGTGGCTGTCGAAACCGCCGGCGGTGATGATCTTGCCCTCGCCGGCAATGATCTCTGTGCCGGGTCCGATCACGATGTCGACGCCGGGCTGGATGTCCGGGTTGCCGGCCTTGCCGATGGCGTGGATGCGTCCGTCCCGCAGGCCGATATCGGCCTTCACGATCCCCCAATGGTCGAGGATCAGCGCGTTGGTGATGACCGTGTCCACCGAACCCTCGGCGCGCGTGGTCTGCGCTTGCCCCATGCCGTCGCGGATGGTCTTGCCGCCGCCGAACTTCACTTCCTCGCCATAGACGGTGAGGTCCTTCTCCACCTCGATGACGAGCGCGGTGTCGGCGAGCCGCACCCGGTCGCCCACCGTGGGGCCGAACATCTCAGAATAGGCGGCGCGGGAAATCTTGATGGCCATGGCGCAATCCGATGCGGGATCAAACAGGGCGATACAGGGCGACGGGCGGGCGGCGCGCGGGCGCGCTCACAGCCGGCCCATCACCTCCTGCCGGAAGCCGAACACTTCGCGCTTGCCGGCGAAGGGCACCAGCAGGACGGAACGGGTCTGGCCCGGCTCGAAACGCACGGCCGTCCCGGAAGGTATGGCGAGCCGCATGCCGCGCGCCGCCTCGCGGTCGAAGCGGAGGGCGGGGTTGGTTTCGTAGAAATGGTAATGGCTCCCGACCTGGATCGGCCGGTCCCCGGTATTGGCGACCTCGATCTCCGCGATCTCACGGCCGGCGAGCAGCTCGATCTCGCCATCCTCCACCAGCACCTCGCCCGGCACCACCTCCTGCCCGGCGGCGCGGATCGGTTCATGCACGGTCACCAGCTTGGTACCGTCCGGGAACGTGGCCTCCACCTGGATCTCGTGGATCATCTCGGCAACGCCGGGCATCACCTGGTCGGCCGTGAGCACCTGCGCGCCGAGGCTCATGAGGGCAGCGACCGACTGGCCGTCGCGGGCGCCTTCCACCACGACGTCCGTGATCAGAGCCACGGCTTCGGGATGGTTGAGCTTCACGCCGCGCTCGAGCCGGCGCCGCGCCACGACGGCGGCCATCGCCACCAGAAGCTTGTCCTTTTCGCGCGGGCTGAGATTCATCGAGCTCCTCCGGAAACAGGCGGAAAATGGTCGTTGGAACGAAGGTCGCGGGCTTTGCGCGGCGGTCCGGGCGGTCCGATCATCGCATATCGTTTCGTTCAGGAATGCCAGATGCGGGGCGTCTCGGCGAGCCCCAATCGGCCGATCAGCCGGCGGACCGCCGCTTCCACGGCGCCGCCGTGCCGGCCGATCAGCCGCACGCTCAACATGCCGTCCCATGCGCTGACCCCGGCTTCGAGGTCGCCGCCCGCCTCGGGCTCCGCGGCCAGGGGCGCATCGTCCTGCGCCGCGCCATCCGGCAGACCGAGCGTGATGCGGGCGGGGGCGAGCAGGTCCTCGGCTCCCGGCGCAACCAGCAGCAGCGTCGCGAAGGCCGGCCAACCGCCAGTGACCGCCGGACGCGCCAGCGTGGCGGCGGCGTCCGCGCCGAGATGAAAGCCGTCCGCATAGATGAGCCGCCCGTCCCGGCGAATCCGCCAACTGTCCGACAGGCGCCCGGTCTGGAAGCGCTCCCCGCGCGCGGTGCGGCCGAGGATCACCTGCTCGATCATCAGCAGCCGCGCATCGGCGGCGATGTCGGCCGCGATCCTGCGCTCGACGTGGGCCGCATCGAACAGGATCGTCGGCTGCGGCAGCCAGTCGAGCCGCGCGCCGGCTTCCACCCACAGCGCAACGTCGAGCGCGGAGACGGCGCCGTCCGAGCGGTAGACTTTCTCCGCCGCCTGCGAGGTCACGGTCAGTCGCGTTCCGGTGCGGGCATGGATCTCGTTCGCAATGGTATCGCCGCCGGCGATCCCACCCCCGGTGTTGAGCAACACCGCCTCCAGTGCGCCGGAACGCCGGCCGGAGAGCGGGAAGCGCACGCGGGCATGGCCGGCCTCGCTCACTTGCCCCGGCACGGTGCGTGCCCCGGCCAGACAGGCCTCGAAACGAAGCCGGCTATGGGCCCGCAGTGCCTGCGGAATGCGCGTCGGCGCGGCGTCCTCAGACGGCAATGCGGTTGCGTACATCCGGATCCTCAAGCGCCGCGCCGTCACCCGACATCACCACGGCCCCGCGCTCCATCACGATGAAGCGGTCCGCCAGTTCGCGGGCGAAGTCGAAATATTGCTCGACCAGCACGATGGCCATGTCGCCCTTGCCGCGCAAGTAGCGGATGGCGTTGCCGATATCCTTGATGATCGAGGGCTGGATGCCCTCGGTCGGCTCGTCCAGCACCAGCACCTTGGGCCGCATCACCAGGGCGCGGCCGATGGCGAGTTGCTGCTGCTGGCCGCCGGAGAGGTCGCCGCCGCGTCGCCGCATCATCGAGTCGAGCACCGGGAACAGGGAGAACACGTCGTCAGGGATCGAGCGATCGACCCGCTTCAGCGGTGCGAAGCCGGTCTCCAGATTCTCGGCCACGGTCAACAGCGGGAAGATCTCGCGGCCCTGCGGCACGAAGGCGATGCCGCGGCGCGCCCGCTCGGCCGGCGCCATGGCGGTGATGTCCTCGCCATTGAAGCGGATCGTGCCCTTCGACACCGGATGACGGCCGACGATGGCGCGCATCAGGCTGGTCTTGCCCACCCCGTTGCGCCCCAGCACGCAGGTCACCTTGCCCGGCTCGGCAAGAAGCGAGACCCCGCGCAGCGCCTGCGCAGCGCCGTAGAAGAGGTTGACGTCCTGAACTTCCAGCATGCCGCCGATCGCTTCCTAAAATCACCGCCCCAGATAGACTTCGATGACGCGCTCATTGGCACTGACCTGATCGAGCGTGCCTTCCGCCAGCACCGAGCCTTCATGCAGGCACATCACCCGCACGCCAAGGTCGCGCACGAAGGTCATATCGTGCTCCACCACCACCACCGAATGGCCGTTGGCATTGATGGCGCGCAGCAGTTCGGCGGTCTGGGCGGTTTCGGCGTCGGTCATGCCGGCGACCGGCTCGTCGACCAGGAGCAGCTTGGGATCCTGCGCCAGCAGCATGCCAATCTCCAACCACTGCTTCTGTCCATGAGAGAGCGCGCCGCCGAGGCGGTAGCGGTGGTCGGAGAGCCGGATGGTCTCGAAGATGGCGTCAATCTTGTCGCGCTCCTCGCCCGTCTCCCTGCGGAAGATGTTGGCGAGCGCGCCGCGCTGGCCCTTCAGGGCGAGACGCAGATTGTCGATCACCATGTGGCTCTCGAACACCGTCGGCTTCTGGAACTTGCGGCCGATGCCGAGCGTCGCGATTTCGGTTTCGTCCAGCTTGGTGAGATCGGTCGTGCCGCCATTGAAGAACACCTCGCCGATATCGGGCCGCGTTTTCCCGGTGATCACGTCCATCATCGTGGTCTTGCCGGCGCCGTTCGGGCCGATGATGGCGCGCATCTCGCCGGCATCCACGGTGAAAGACAGCGCGTTGAGAGCGCGAAAGCCGTCGAAGGTCACGCTCACGCCGTTGAGATACAGCAGTGCGTCGGTGAGGGTCTTTTCGGTGATCGCACGCGGCGGGTTGGCGGCCTCGGGCGCCATCAGGATGTCGCTCATCTCGGGCTCCCTCACGCCACGGGCTTCGGCGTCGCGCCCGGCACGTCGGGCTCCGCCTCGGCATGGCGGGAACGCCAGTCGAGGAAGGTGCCGACGATGCCCTTGGGCAGGAACAGCGTCACCGCCACGAACAGCCCGCCCAGCATGAACAGCCAGTAGGGCGCCAGCACGCCGGAGGTGAAGTAGGTCTTGGCGTAGTTCACCAGCACAGCGCCCAGCGCCGCCCCGGCCAGCGTGCCGCGCCCGCCGACCGCGACCCAGACGATGATCTCGATGGAGTTGGCCGGCGAGAACTCGCTCGGATTGATGATGCCAACCTGCGGCACGTAGAGTGCTCCGGCGACGCCGGCGAGGCAGGCCGAGACGACGAAGGCGACCAGTTTGTAGTTCTCCGCCCGGTAGCCGGTGAAGCGCACGCGCGCCTCGGCGTCGCGGATCGCGATGAGCACCTTGCCGAAATGCGAACGCACCAGATAGCGGCACAGCACATAGCCGAACGCCAGCGCCAGCGCGGAGAGAGCGAAAAGCACGGCGCGCGTGCCGTCCGCCTGCACGTTGAAGCCGAGGATGTCCTTGAAGTCGGTCAGGCCGTTATTGCCGCCGAAGCCCATGTCGTTGCGGAAGAAGGCCAGTAGCAGCGCAAAGGTCATCGCCTGGGTGATGATCGACAGATAGACGCCCGTCACCCGCGAACGGAAGGCGAACCAGCCGAACACCAGCGCCAGCGCGCCCGGCGCGACCAGCACCATCAGCGCCGCAAAGGGGAACCAGTCGAAGCCGTACCAGAACCAGGGAAGCTGCTTCCAGTTGAGGAACACCATGAAGTCCGGCAACACCGGGTCGCCATAGACGCCGCGGGTGCCGATCTGGCGCATCAGATACATGCCCATCGCATAGCCGCCGAGCGCGAAGAAGGCGCCCTGGCCAAGCGAGAGGATGCCAACATAGCCCCAGATGAGGTCCACCGACATGGCCAGCAGCGCGTAGCAGAGATATTTGCCGAGCAGCGAGACCAGATAGGTCGGCACATGCAGCGCCGAGCCGGCCGGCGTCAGCAGGTTGAGTGCTGGGATAAGGACGGCGGCGCCAAGCACGATGGCGAGGAAGATCGCCCCTTGCGTGCCCAGCAGGGCCGGCGGGCGGGCGCCCGGCGTGGTGTCGGGATGGCTCATGCTTCGATCGCCCTGCCCTTGAGCGCGAACAGGCCGCGCGGTCGCTTCTGGATGAAGAGGATGACGATGACGAGGAGAGCGATCTTGCCGAGCACCGCGCCGGCATAGGGCTCCAGCAGCTTGTTGGCGACGCCGAGCGACATCGCGCCCACCAGCGTACCCCACAGATTGCCGACCCCGCCGAACACCACGACGAGGAAGCTGTCGATGATGTAGCTCTGGCCGAGATTGGGCGAGACATTGTCGATCTGGCTCAGCGCCACCCCCGCCATGCCGGCGATGCCGGATCCTAGGCCGAAGGTCATCGCATCCACCCAGTTGGTGCGGATGCCCATGGAGGCTGCCATGCGCCGGTTCTGCGTCACCGCGCGCATTTCGAGGCCGATGCGGGTGAGGCGCAGCGTCCCCAGCAATGCAAGGAAAACGAGCCCGGCGAAGACGATGATCCATAACCGGCCATAGGTAATGGAGAGGTGCCCGATTTCGAAGGCGCCGGACATCCAGCTCGGCGCGCCGACCTCGCGGTTGGTGGGGCCGAAGGCGGTGCGGATCGCCTGCTGGAGGATCAGCGAGATGCCCCAGGTGGCGAGCAGGGTTTCCAGCGGCCGGCCATAGAGGAAGCGGATCACCGTGCGCTCGATGACGACGCCGATCAGCCCTGTGACGAGGAAGGCGATCGGGATGGCGATGATGAGCGAGGCGTCGAACAGGCCGGGATCGTAGGTGCGGATCGCCTCCTGCACCATGAAGGTCACATAGGCGCCGAGCATCACCATCTCGCCATGGGCCATGTTGATCACGCCCATCACGCCGAAGGTGATGGCAAGACCGATGGCGGCGAGCAGCAGCACGGAGCCGAGCGAGAGGCCGTACCAGATGTTCTGCGCCACATCCCAGATGGCGAGCGAATGCTGGATGCTGGCGACGGCGCTCGCCGCCGCGGTCTTGACACCGGCCGGCGCATCGGCCGGCACGTTCTGCAGCAAGGCGAGCGCGTCCTGGTTGCCGGCGCCGGCGATGGTGTCGACGGCGGCGATGCGGTCCGCCTCCGGAGAGGCACTGTCGTTCAGGACGATCGCGGCGCGGGCGGAGGCGAGCGCGGCCTTCACCTGCGGGTCGCTCTCCCGGGAAAGCGCGGTTTCCAGAGCCGGACGGGCTGCGGCGTCGCGCGACTTGAACACCGCCTGCGCAGCGGCAAGGCGCTTGGCCGGATCGGGATTCATCAGGGACAGCGCGCCGCTGGCTGCCTCGATGGCGCGGCGCACGCGGTTATTGGCCCGAACCGGCTTCAGCGCCGCTTCGTCGACACCCGTCGCCGGCTGGCCGGTGGCGGCGTCGATCAGGCTGCCGTCGGCCTTCTTCACATAGACCGTCTTCGCATCCGCATTGAACAGAAGCCGCCCGTCCGCGAGCGCCTCGACGATATCGACCGCGAGCGGATTGCCGCTGGTCGCCAGAAGGCCGAGGCCCTCGTCGGTATCGGCGTAGGACTCGGTGGTGAATTTCGCGAGCGCGTCCTCATAGGGCCCGGCCATGGCCGGGCGGGAGACGACGACCGTCAGCACGGCCAGCGCGAAGGCAAGGAAGGCGGCGGCGAGACGCATCGGCCGGTCTCCGGGTGCGTAAGGCTTAAAAGGCGGGCGGGGGAACGCCCCGTCCGCCATCGGGTCATCGGCGAGGCCGGCGGGGCACGCCCGCGCCGGCTCACGCCGCGCGAGGGCTCAGGCGCCGCCGCACTTCTTGGTGACCGTGTTGAAGTTGCCGCACTTCAGCTTGACCCAGTCGGCTTCGAGATCCTTGGAGCCGGGCAGGAAGTCCGACCAGGCGTCGCCGGGGACCAGGCCCTTGCTCTTCCACACCACGTCGAACTGACCGTTGTCCTCGATTTCGCCGATGAAGACGGGCTTGGTGATGTGGTGGTTCGGCAGAACCTCGGCGGTGCCGCCGGTCAGGTTCGGAACCTTGATGCCCGGCAGGGCGTCGATGACCTTGTCGGCATCGGTGCTCTTCACCTTCTCGACCGCGGCGACCCAGGCGTTGAAGCCGATATAGGTGGCTTCCATCGGGTCATTGGTCGTGCGCTTCGGGTTCTTGGTGTATTCGTGCCACTTCTCGATGAACGCCTTGTTCTCGGGCGTGTCGATCGACTGGAAGTAGTTCCAGGCGGCGAGATGGCCGACGAGGGGCTTGGTGTCGATGCCGGCGAGCTCTTCCTCACCCACCGAGAACGCCACGACCGGAATGTCGGTCGCCTTGATGCCCTGGTTGCCGAGCTCCTTGTAGAAAGGAACATTGGCGTCGCCGTTGATGGTGGAGACCACCGCGGTCTTCTTGCCGGCGGAGCCGAACTTCTTGATGTCCGCCACGATCGTCTGCCAGTCGGAATGCCCGAACGGCGTGTAGTTGATCATGATGTCCTCATCCTTGACGCCCTTCGACTTGAGATAGGCTTCAAGGATCTTGTTGGTGGTGCGCGGATAGACGTAGTCGGTGCCGGCCAGCACCCAGCGCTTCACCTCGCCGCCATCCTTCGACATCAGGTAGTCGACGGCCGGGATCGCCTGCTGGTTCGGGGCGGCGCCGGTATAGAACACGTTGCGCTCGCTCTCCTCGCCCTCGTACTGGACGGGATAGAACAGGATCGAGTTCAGCTCCTTGAACACCGGCAGCACGGACTTGCGCGACACCGAGGTCCAGCAGCCGAACACCACCGCGACCTTGTCCTTGGTAATCAGCTCACGCGCCTTTTCGGCGAAGAGCGGCCAGTTGGAAGCGGGATCCACCACCACGGCCTCGATCTTCTTGCCGAGGACGCCGCCCTTCTTGTTCTGCTCGTCCACGAGGAACAGCACGGTGTCCTTCAGCGTGGTCTCGCTGATGGCCATGGTGCCGGAGAGGGAGTGCAGAACGCCAATCTTGATCGTATCCTCGGCCTTCGCCGGGACGGCGGCGCCGATCAGCGCCAGCGCGGCGGCGCCCGCAGCCACGCGCCCGACGAGGCGACCCGCAAAGCGGCCCGGCTCGGAGAACAGTTTGAGCATATTCGTTCCCTTCTGGATTTTTGCACGCAGGACCCCCGTCCGCGCACTGAAGGGATTTTCTGCAACGCCCGTGCCAAGCCCGCGCGCCCGTATCGGCGGTATACAATCGCGACGAAAATCGAAACAAATGCATTCGCAGTCGCTAATGAAGGCATTCGCCTAAAATCTCAGCAGGAATTGTGACGGAAGAGTAACGGCACCGGGTCAAGCCGCCGGCTGCCGGTGCAGGCTGGCGGCGGCGAGCCTGCCGAGGGCCTCGTCCAGCGTCGAATCCTGCTTGGCGAAGCACAGCCGGACCACGCTGGTGACGGGACTTTCCGCATAGAAGGCCGAGACCGGAATGGTTGCGACGCCGTGCCGCTCCACCAGTTCCCGGCAGAAGGCGGCATCCCCTATGGGCGCCCCGAGAGCGGCGAGGTCCATGTTCAGGAAATAGGTGCCGGAACAGGCCAGCGTCGGCAGGCCGAGCCCCGCCAGCCCTTGCGCCAGCCGGTCGCGCGAGCGCTGCAGCCCGGCCCGCATGGCGTCGAACCAGCCGTCCTCCTTGCCCAGACCATAGGCGACCGCGCTTTGAAGCGCCGGCGGCGTGGTGAAGGTGAGGAACTGGTGGGCGCGCGACAGCGCCGCCATGATCTCCGGCGCCGCGCAGACCACGCCGACCTTCCACCCCGTCATGCCGAAGATCTTGCCCGCCGACCCGATCTTCACCGCCCGCTCGCGCATCCCCGGCAGGCTGAGCGCGCTGATGTGGCGGGCGCCGTCGAACACCACATGCTCCCACACCTCGTCGCTGACGAGGATCACGCCCGAGCGGGTGCAGAAGCGCGCCAGCAGCTCCAGCTCCTGCGCATCGAACACCCGGCCGGTCGGGTTGTGCGGGTTGTTGAACAGGACCACACGGGTGCGCGGGGAGAACGCGGCCGCCAGCGCCGCCTCGTCGAGCCGCCAATGCGGCGGGGTGAGGCTGACGAAGCGCGGCACGCCTCCGGCACGCAGCACCAGCGGCAGGTAGGCGTCGTAGAGCGGCTGGAACAGCACCACCTCTTCGCCCGGCGCGATCAGCGCCATCAGCGCACCGGCCAGTGCCTCGGTGGCGCCGGAGGTCACCATCACCTCGCGGGCCGGGTCGAGATCGAGGCCCTGCCAGTGCGCATAGTGGCGTGCCGCCGCCTCGCGCAGTTCAGGCAGGCCCATCATCGGCGGATATTGGTTCCAGCCGTTGAGCACCGCATCGGCGGCCTTTGCCCGCACGTCCTGCGGGCCGGGATCGTCCGGGAAGCCCTGGCCCAGATTCACCGCATCATGCTGGCGGGCGAGGCCGGACATGGTTTCGAAGATGGTGGTGGGCAGGGAGGCGAAGATCGGGTTCATTCACAGTCACGCAGCGGAGTTTCGGGCGTCGAACAGGGTTTCGACGTTTTATCAACCCACATGGCTGAAATGAAAAGCCTTTCAGTTCACCACCAGCGCGGCGTGATTGTCGAAGCGCGGGCCCCCGGCCTTGCGCGCCGCAACGCCGACGCTCATCCCATCGGTCGCGATCAGCACCGTCTCGCCAAGACCGGAGGTGGCGAGAAACTCGCCGGCCTTGCGGGTCGGCGCCAGCCCGCAGCCATCGACCAGCGGCACGGAGCCGAGGAAGCGTCCGTCGCGCCGCCACAACGTCACCCTGTTGCCACGCGGGCTGGCCGCGGCCACGTAGTCGCCCGACAGGTCGAAGGCGACCGAGCCGATATAGGTGCGGAAGCCCCGCCATTCGGCCTCCGGTGCATCGAACGCCGTCAGCTGACCGTCGCGCCCCACCGCATGGACCAGCGGGCGTGCCACCCCGTCGGCCAGCACATCCTGCGCCGCCACCACCAGAAGCCCGTCGGGCGCCACCGCGAGATGGCGAAGCGAGAGCGAGGCGAAGTCGGGATGGAGTTCGGCTACGGCCCGCGTTTCGCCCGTGGCGCGGTCGAGCAAAGCGACGCTCGCCCCCGCCTCCTCCGCCCCCAGCGCCTCCTCGGTGCCCGGCTCCAGCCCGCCATTGGCGACGACGAGCAGGTCGCCATCGGCCAAAAGGTCATGCGGACCGATGCCGGACGAGGCCCATTCGTCGCGTATGGCGAAACCCTCCGCCGCGTCGCGCAGCGTCACCGTGCCGACGCCCGTCACCCGGTCGATCTCCACCGCGAGGAAGCGGCGCGCATCGGCGCTGAAGCGGCCATGGCCGGAGAACACCCGCCCCTCCCCCGGCTCGAACGCCTCGACCACCGTGCCCGAGAGCCGGTCGAACATCACCGCCATGGTGCCGGGCCGCCGCGCCACCGCCACCGCATGGCGGCCGTCCGGGCTCGGTTCCACCCAGTGGAGGCGCTGGCCGGCGAGGCCGACAGGCGTCGATTGCCGCTCGGGCGACAGCACCACGGGTGCGAAACCGCCCTCCACCGCCGCACTCGCCAGCCATTGCGCATCGAGAGGCCCGGCGGGAGCGTCATCGGCGTGATCCAAGGCATGAGCAGCGCCGAACAGCACGCGCGGCGCGCGCACCAGCCCTTCCAGCCGGGAGAACAGGGACGAAGCCTTTGCGTCGAACAGACCCATCGTCACATCCTCTGTGCCAAGCGGCCGGCGATCCGGCCGGGTTAAACGTTCCGTTGCGTATGCGTCCAGAAGCTCAGTCGCCGTCCAGCGCGTTAAAGCCGAGCGGGACGCCGAGGCCGGAGGCGAGCGGTTCGGCGACAGTGGCCTGCGCCGCCTTCAGCGCGGCGATGGCGGCGGTGATCTGCTTGCGGCCCTTCGAATCCTGCGCCGCCGCGCCGATATCGTCCGGCAGATGCTGCACCGCGTCGGTGCCCGCCTTCACCGCCTTGTCGACGACGGCCTGCGACTTGGCGTCGAGCCCTGCCGCCAGCGCGGTCGCGAGCGCTTCGGCGCTGGCTGTCTCGGCGACGATGGTGGCCTTGGAGCGCCCGCTGCGGCGGCGGTCGGAAAGCAGCGGCTTCGCCTCGTCCTGGCTCTTGCCCATTACCACCAGCAGGCGCTGGTCGACGACGCGCTGATAGGCGCCGGCGAGGTCGGTCACCATCTGGCTGAGCAGCGCGTTGGGATCGGGAAAGAAAACCGCGTCCTCCTTGCCGGCCATAAGCTGGCCGAGCAGGCCGGAATTTCGGTCGCCCCAGCCGGCACGGATGCCGGCGGCGATGTCGTCGAGATTGGCGGCGATGGCGCGCCCGACGGCGCAGCGGTGCGCCGCCTCTGGTCCGGAGACGAGCGCGGCCTCCGCGGCGTCGTCATAGAGCAGCCGCTCCAGCGCCGGCAGTCCCTGCACCGCGGCGCTGAGCCGGGGGAAGCGCTCCGTCGACAGCCGGTCGTCATTGGTGTCGGCCAGCAATTCGGCGAGCGCGCGCTGCACCGCGTTGCGCCGCTCCGGGAACAGGTTGAAGCGGTCGGCCCGCAATTGCAGCACGATCTGGCCATAGCTCACGAACTCGACCGCGACCCACGCATCCGAAGCGGTGCCGAACGCCTCCCTCAGGCTGGCGACGCCTTCAGCCGAAGGCTTGGTGCAGAAAGCCTCCCACGCTTCCTTCTGCGCCCTCGCCGCTCTGGCAAGGGCGTCATAGCGCGGCAGCAGCCAGCTCTCGACCACCTCCGGCGCCTTGATCGGCGCGGCCTCGGCGCGTCCGGAGAACACCTGCGTCACGAAGGTCGCGACCACCGCCATGCCCGGCAGGCTTTGGCCGATCTGGCTCGCCATGGCGACCAGAAGCGCGATCAGAGAGCGGAACATGGCATTGATCCCCGTTCAGAGCGACGAGACATAGTTCAACAGGATATGACGGTCGGCGTCGTTCAGCGCATCGAAACGTGCGCGCGCCCCGGCCGCCTCGCCCTGGTGCCAGTGCAGCGCCTCGGCAACGCTCGACGCGCGCCCGTCATGCAGCAGCCCGGTGCCGCGCTCCAGCGCGGCAGAGAGGCCGGCGAGCGGCGCCGTGCGCCATTGCGAAGGCTCCGCTCCCGGCTGCGCGACCGGATCGGCGAGGCCGGGGCCCATGTCGTGCAGCAGCACGTCGGTGAAGAGCCGCGCCCGGCCGCCATCGGTCGTCGCAAGCTCCGGGCGGTGGCACATGGCGCAGCCGGTGGACGCGAACAGCCTCACCCCGCGGGCGGCCTCCCGGCGCCCGGCAGGCGTCACGTCGTCTTCGCGCTCCGGCGGCTTCAGGCTGTGGAGATAGACGAGGATGCCCTGCACGATGGACGGCGCGATTTCCGGCTCGCCTTCCGCGTCATTGCCCTGATAGGCGGCGCGGCAGGCGGTCTGGACCACCGTGCAGTCGCCCCAAGGCTCCAGCCTCATCGGGGTCGACAGGCCGAGATCGAGCGAGAATGCCTCCGAGGCCTGCCCCTCCAGCGTCGAATGGCTGGCCTTCCAGCCGAAGCGGCCGATGGCGGAACGCCCTTCCGGGGTTGCAAGCCGGCGTGCGCGGCCGCGCACGCCTTTGCCGTCTTTCGCCTGCTCCGCCTCGATGGCGAGGATGGTAGCGTCGCTCACCCGTTCCAGCGCCGCCCGCCCGCGCAGATCCGGCGCGGCGCGCAGCGAGATGCCGGTGGCCGGATCGAGCGCGCCATAGCCGGGCTGGGCGATGCTGGCGAGGCGCCGCCCTTCCGGCCCGGTCTCGACATGGATCACGCCCTCGGCCGGCACGCCGGGCAGCGTCATGGTCTCCATGCGATGGCCATAGACCGGATCGCCGGAACCGTCGGCGCGCAGCAGGGTGAGCACGAGGCCCAGCCCTTGCGGCGTTCCGGTCGCGTCGATCGCGGTGGCGCCCGCCCCGGCGCCGGGATGGCAGGCGGCGCAGGAGCGCGCGTCGAACAGCGGTCCCAACCCGTCATTGGCGCGGGTCGAGCTCGGCGCCGGCACCCAGGCGCGACGGAACAGCGCCTTGCCGATGGCCGCCTCCAGCCCGCCATCCTGCGCCGCGGCGACGCCGCCGGCGAGCAGCAGGCAGGCGGCGCCGGCAAGGGCGAGTCGGCGCAGCGGGGCGGTGACCGGTCTGGCCATCACGTGACCCGGAAATAGCCCATCATCCCCGCCTCCATGTGCTCCAGGATGTGGCAGTGGAACACCCAGTCGCCGGGCGCGGCGACGAAGGCGATCTCCACGATCTCGTCCGGCTGCACCAGCACCGTGTCGGCGAAATGATGTGGCAGGCGGCCGGTCGAGGAATTGATGACCTCGAACACATGGCCATGCAGGTGGACGGGGTGCGGATAGCGCGAGCCGTTGTTGATGCTGACCCGGTAGGATCGGCCGGTCGTCATCTCCGCCAGTGGCGGCGGCAGGTTTCGGCGGGTGCCGGTGGGCCAGGACTGCTGGCCGATCGCCCAGTAAGTGGTCGAGCCTACGCACAGGCTGTCGATCAGCGCCTTGGCGAGCGGATCGTCCGGCGGCAGAGCGGTTTCCTTCACCGCCGCATCCGTCGCCTGCTGGAGCAGGAAGGAGAGCCGCGTCGCCCGCTTGAGATCGGCGCGCGGCACCTGCGGGCGCGGCAGGGCGAACGGACGGAACGGGCGCGGCGCATGGGCGGCGGGCGTCGCGGCAGGTGTCGTGGCAGATGTCGCGGTGAGAGTCGCGAAGGTGTAGAGGCTGGACTGGCGATAGTCGGCAAGGCGCACCGTGCCGCCCGCGGCGGGCATGCGGATGTGCAGGTCGATGCGCTGCGCCGGCCCCATCCGCCACACCCCGTCCGGCAGGTTGTCGAGCAGGATCGGCGGCAGGGCGTGGCCGTCCACCGCGATGAGCGCGGCATCGCCATGGTCGACGCCGATATCCATCACCCGCGTCGAATCGAGATTGAGGATGCGCAGCCGCACGTCACCATGGGCCGGCGCCTCCAGCTCCACGACGGGCTGGCCGTTCACCGTGCGCGTTGCGCCATAGGTGCCCGCCTTGGAGGCGCCGGCCGGCTCCGACATGGCGAGGAAGCTGCCGTCGTCAGCCAGTCGCCAGTCCTTGAGGCACAGCACGTGCTCGGCATCGAAAGCCGGGTCGCGTTCATCCTCGACCAGCAACACGCCGGCAAGGCCCTTTCCGGTCTGGCCGGTTTCGTCGCAGTGGGGATGGAAGAAGAAGGTGCCGGGATCGTCCAGCGGCACCAGATAACGGAACGTACCGCCCGGCTGCACCAGGGGCTGGGTCAGCGTCGGAATACCGTCGAACGCGTTCTGGATGCGGATGCCGTGCCAGTGAACCGTGGTGCCTTCGTCGATCCCGTTGCGATAGGTGATGTCCAGCACCTCGCCCCGCCTGGCGCGGATCGTCTTGAAGGGGGTGCCGTCATAGACGCTGATCCGCGAAGCCGGCTTGTCGGGGCCGAGCAGGCGGAAATCCATGAAGCCCGAGGACAGGTCAAGCGCGCGGGTGGCCTTCGGCAGGGGTGTCGCCGCCGCGCTGCCCAGGCGGCCCGGCAGCAGGCCCCCGGCGAGGACGAACGCGCCCCCCGCCAGCACCGAGCGACGGCTGGGGCGGGAGGTGGTTGCCGTCGACGGGGGGATGCGCGCGGAGTTGCGATCGTCACGCGATGCGCTCATCGCGCCTCTCCTAAGAACGTCGGCACGGTCCAGCGCCATGCCGGGCCCTGTGCCGGGCGGCGGCGCGCGGTTGCCGCGCACCGCCATGTCTATAACCGCCATCCCGCCGCGAGGCCGGGCGACGGCGCGCGGTCGCCGCGCTCCGCCATGCCGAAAACCGCCGCCCCCGCCGCGAGGCCGGGGCGGCCGGCCGTCACTTCTTCACCTTGTCGGGGTGGTCAAGGCTGTCCGAACCTTCGACCTTGATCTTCAGCTTCAGCGCGCCGACGACGCCCTCGAAGCCATGCGCCTGGGCGACCAGCGCATCGACGCCGCTCTGGATGAGCTGATTGCCCTCGGTGTTGCCCTCGGAAATCATCTTGTCATAGAGCATCTTGCCGCTGTCGGCTTCGTCCTTGATCGCCTTGATCGCGGCGAGCGCGGCATCCACCTTGGCATCGGCCTCCTCGGCCTGCTTCGGCGCCAGCGCCTTGGCATAGGCGGCGATGGACGGGCCCTCGACGACGGTGCCGTCGATGCGGGTGAACTTGCCGCGATAGATCTCGCTGATGCCCAGCTCGTCATAGTAATGCGAGTTGTGGGTGTTGTCGGAGAAGCAGTCGTGCTGCTCCTCGGGGTCGTGCAGCATCAGGCCGAGCTTCATGCGCTCGCCGGCGAGCTCGCCATAAGAAAGCGAGCCGAGGCCGGTAAGGATGACCGAAAGGCCTTCCTTGTCCTTCTTCGCCAGCAGCGCCTTGCGAGCCTTGCCCTTCTCGCCCCAATAGCCGGCCATGTCCTCGAGGTCCGACACCAGCAGGTCGGTGGCGGCCTTGAGATAGGCGGCGCGGCGGTCGCAATTGGCGTTGGTGCAGTTCTTCAGGTCATAGTCGGTCACGGGGCGCGTGCCCGGTCCGGTGGCGCCGCTGCGCTGCCCCTGCCCCCAGAGCAGGAACTCGATGGCATGATAGCCGGTGGCAACGTTGGACTCGACGCCGCCGGCCTCCTGCAGGCTTTCCAGCAGCTTGGCGTCGATTTTGGTGGCGTCGATCGTTTTCTTGCCGACGCGGATCTTGGTGTTGGCGATCACATTGGCGGTGTAGAGCGGGTTCTCGTCCGAGGTCTCGCCATAGGTTGCGCGGTCGACATAGTCGATCAACCCCTCGTCGAGCGGCCAGGCGTTGACCTTGCCTTCCCACGCATCGACGATCTTGTTGCCAAAGCGGAAGCCTTCGCTCTGCTGGTAGGCCACGCGCGCCGCCTTCCAAGCAGCCTTGGCCTTTTCCATGTTCTCGGTGGTGGGATCGGCGAGGAACGCGTTCACCGCGACCTGCAGGGTCTTGGCGGTGGTGACGCTGTCCTCATACATCGCCTGGGCGATGTTGGCGTAGTTCACGAGGATGTCGCGCGGCTTGGGCGCGGTATCGGCGGCGGCGGGGCCGGCCACGACGAGGGCGCCGATGGCGCAGGCCGCCAGCAGCGGCGCCGAGAAAATGGAACGGGCTCGCATCAGGATCACCTCCCAGGGGCGCCCTCAGCGGCGCCTCGATGAAGCATGTCCTACGCCCTCGCAGATACCGCCTCAAGTACGTGGAAATAGATTGGAATTATTTCATATTCGATATTACGTACCGTCCTCAATAGGTTGGCGGCATTCATAGTCAATATTAGAGCGATTACAATATTTAATTGTTTAGAATGATTTTAGACTTTAGGGCTTTCCCCAAAGACAGACAGCGCCTCGCGCAACTCGGCGTCGGTCACGGTGGCGAGGGGCTTGAGGATCTTGGCGGCCTCGGTCCGCCGGCCGGGGCGCATGATCAGCACCACCGTTTCCGCGCCGCCGCAGGCCGGGTCGCCGCAGGCGATTTCGCTGATGGACAGCGTGGAATCCTCGCCGAGGCCGAGCAGGACGCGCGCCTTTTCGGCCATCTCGCGCGCTGTGTCGGGCGCCGCCTCGCCGCTGCGCCCCCGCCGAAAGAACAGTCGTGCCATCTGTGTCCCCGAAATACATCCTCGACCGCCCGCCGCTGCGCGCCAGCATGGCGGCGCGAAAACGGCGGCAGCGGGGCGAGCCGTCCGGAACATCGGCGCGGCGGGTTTCTTAGTATTCGTCAAATATTCCTAGATTGGAACTGTAACAATATGCGAAGATAGTTCTTGATAGACCTTCGCGTGCCACGTATTTATTTGCGCATCCGCTGAGCATCATTCCCGGCATGAACAACGGATCGTCTGCGAGGCCATCATCCCGGCAGGTCTCGTGGGCTAACGCGGGACGGCGGCACGCGCTCCCTCAGCCGTCGTCCCGCGTCACCCTCCCCGGCCTCGCCTTTTCACGATGCGCCTGCCTCAGCCGTGATGACGGCGGCGGGCCCGTTCGCGCGTCGTCCGACGCGGACCCAGCAGGCGGGCGAGCGCGGCGCCGTTCAGGATGTGGCGGTCGCGCTGGTGTTCCTCGTCATCCACCGAAAGGCCGGCCAGCGTCACCCGGTCATCCTCCACCGCCCGCACCACCAGCGTCGCCGTTCCGATATGCACCCGGTTGCCGATCATGGGGCGCTCATCGAAGCGTTCCGCGAACAGGCCGGCGATGGTGAGGTCACGCTCGTGGGGCTCCACCGGCAGGCCGTAGAGATCGGATATGGCGCCGAGCAGGATGTCGCCGCGGAACGGGAAGGCCGCCGCAAGCTCCACATCCGCCTGCCCCTCGCCCGGCACGAACAGCCGGTCCAGCCGCGCCACCCGCTCCGGCGGCGCCAGCAGATACGCATAGTCGCCATGGCGGGGCATGCCCGACTGCTCCGGGGTGAGAATGGCGCCATCGCGCACCACCAGCATCATCTGCGCCCAGTTCGGCACCGTGCCGTGGCTCAGGACCGGACTTCCGCGCACCACGTGATAAGCGACCAGCTCGTAGTCGAGCTGGCCGGGCAGGTCGATCTCGAAGCGCCGTGCCTCTTTGAGCGGCTCGGGCAAAGCGACATGGAACAACCGCGCCGCATAGGTCAGGGTCCAGCCCTGCAGCAGCAGCGAGACCAGCACCACGGTAAAGGCGACGTTGAAATACACCTCCGCGCTCGGCACCCCGGCCAGCGTCGGGATCGTGGCGAGGAAGATCGACACGGCCCCGCGCAGTCCCACCCAGGAGATATAGGCCTTCTCCTCCCGCTTGAAGCCGAACGGCGTGAGGCAGAGCCACACCGCCACCGGCCGCCCCACGGCGATCAGCACGGCCGCGAGCCCGATCGCCGGCAGCGCATAGGCCAGCACCTTGTCGGGCGAAACCAGCAGGCCGAGCATGACGAACATCACGAGCTGCGCCAGCCATGTCGCGGCGTCGTGGAAGCTGACGATGGAGGCGATGGCCCGCACCGGCCGGTTGCCGAGCACCAGCCCCGCCAGATACACCGCCAGGAAGCCGGAGCCCTCCGCCACTGCCGCCAGCCCGAAGATGAACAGCGCCGCGCCCACGGCGAGCAGCGGATGCAGGCCGCTCGGCAGATCGAACCGGTTCAGCAGCGCGGCGAGCCCCAGCCCGCCGGCGACGCCGATCGCCGCGCCCAGCACCGCCTGTTGCGCCAGCAGCAGCAACAGGTCCCAGCCCGGCACATGCTCACCGGCGGCTATGAGCTGCACCAGTACGATGGACAGGAAGATCGCGACCGGATCATTGGTCGCCGATTCGATCTCCAGCGTGGTGCCGACCCGCTTCCTCAGCTGCAGGCCGCCGGACTTGAGCAGGAAGAACACCGCCGCCGCATCGGTGGAGGCCACCACCGAGCCGACCAGCAGCCCCTGCAGCGGCGGCAGACGCAGCAGCAGGCAGGCCGCCAGCCCGACGATGGCCGCCGTTATCACCACCCCCGCCGTGGACAGCACCAGCGCCGGCGCCAGCGTGCCACGGAACGAGGCCATGCGGGTACGCAACCCGCCATCGAACAGGATGATCGCCAGCGCCGCCGAGCCGACCAGATAGGTGGCGCGGTAGTCGCTGAAATGGATCTGCCCCGGCCCGTCCTCCCCGGCCAGGATGCCGATGACGAGGAACACCAGCAGCAGCGGAGCGCCGAAGCGCGAGGCGACGAGGCTGGAGAAGATGCCGACCACCATGAGCGCCGCCGCGGCCAGCAGCAGCACATTGGTCAGCGTGATCGTCTCCATGGCGCGCACCCTCCTCGCCTTCCGGCCGCGCCGGGGCGACATTCAACCATTCATGAACGGCGGAGGGGAGTGGAAAAGAGCCGCTCGGGAACGATGCGGCGATGGGCAGCGCATCGCGGCTTTCGCAGGAGGTGCGGTGCGTAGGACGCCCCCGGAGGTCGCGGACGATCCCGGCTTGCGGTCCGACGGGATGACGACAGGAGGTGGAACGGCAACGTGTGACGGCAAGGGTTCCGCTGCCATCCCCATCCGTCATCGCGAATGGGCCATCGGTGCGATCCGGGAGCGCGCTCTACCGGGGGAACCCAGGAGCGCGGCCTACCAGCCGCCTTCCCAGCGCGCCGGCTCCTTCAGCCCCAGCCGCCGCAGCATGCCGCAGGCGGCGTGGTAGCCGGTGGCGAAGCTGGCCTGCAGCAGATAGCCGCCCGTGGGAGCCTCCCAGTCCAGCATCTCGCCGGCCGCGAACACGCCCGGCAGCGCGCGCAGCATCGACCCGTCGTCGAGTGCCCCGCGGGCGATGCCGCCGGCGGAGGAGATCGCGCGCTCCAGTCCGCTGATGCCCTCGACCTTGACCTTGACCCGCTTCACCGAGGCTGCGAGATCCCACGCATAGGGCGTCGGCGGGCCGGCTTCGCGCAGCAGCCCGATCGCCGCCGGCTCCAGCCCGGCCGCCTTGCGCAGCCGGTTGGTCTGGTTCTCGCCCTTGCGCGCCTCGGCGAGCCGGTCGGACAGGGCCTCGATGGCCATGTCCGGGCGCAGGTCGATGGTCAGCGTGGCATCCTCGCCCGCCGCGAGAGCGGCGCGCAGGGCGGCGGTCAGCGCATAGATCGGCCCGCCTTCCAGGCCGGTCGCCGTGATCATCGCCTCGCCGCGCACTGTCACGCCGCCGAGGCACACCGCGATGCGCTTCAGGGGGTGCCCGGCAAAGCGCTCGCGCAGGATGTCGCTCCACGCCACCCGCACACCGGCATTGGCGGAGACGAGCGGGGCGATCTCGACGCCGCGCCCGGCCAGCAGCGACACCCAGCCGCCGTCGCTGCCGAGCCGCGGCCAGCTCGCCCCGCCCAGCGCCAGCAGGCTGGCCTGCGCGGGCACGCTCTCCGCATCGGCGAAGGTGAGCGCGCCATCGGCGTCCCAGCCGGTCCACAGGCGCCGCGTCTCCAGCGTGACGCCGAGCCCGTCGAGGCGGCGCAGCCAGGCGCGCAGAAGCGGCGAGGCCTTGAAGCTCTTCGGGAACACCCGGCCCGAACTGCCGATGAAGGTCTCCTCGCCGAGCCCTTCGGCGAAACGCCGCAGACGGCTCGGGGGAAAGGCGTCGAGCAGGGGCGCCAGCCATTCCTCAGCCGCGCCGTAACGGGCGAGGAAGGTCTCGCGCGGCTCGGAATGGGTGAGGTTCAGCCCGCCGCGCCCCGCAAGCAGGAACTTGCGCGCCGGCGAGACCATGCGCTCGAAGATCCGCACCCGGCAGCCGGCCTCGGCCAGCGTCTCCGCCGCGATCAGCCCCGCCGGTCCGGCACCGACGACAGCGACGAGGGGGCGGACGGGATCGAAGGCAACGGGATCGGCCACGGGCATGCCTTGGGTCTGAGAGGTCGCGGAGCGTAGGCTGCGGGGATAGCGGGTCGGCGCGGGTCCGGCAACCGGATTGGCTGCGGGAGGGCCGCGGGCTCCGCGCCGCTGATGCCTCGGCCGCCACCTCGTCCGGCCGTCAGAACAGATCACGCATGATGACGTCGGCAAGGGACGTATTCCGTGCAGAGCGGACGCTGCCGGATGCGCCCGCTGTTTGATCTCGTCCATCGGCGGGGGGACTGACCAGCCGGCCCGGAAATAACGCCTCGTTGGCTTGGACAGAATGTCAAGCTGTCGAGATGGCCTGCGTGAGGTAGAAGCCCTCGCGACAGATCGCGTCAGGCAATAGGATGGAAGATATTCGAAATGGTCGACTGGTTTCCTTGGATCTTCCTTCCGTTCAAGATCATCGTTTTAGGCATCGGTATGTTCTTCGCCATCAAGTGGCATTACGATGAAGGAAAAAGAAGGAAGAACGGCAAGACAGGCGGCCGATAGGCGCCCGTCGACCATGCGCTCGGTGCCTCTCCGTCCAGCGCCCGTCGGCGATGAGCCGTCACGCCGGGCCGCGAGCGTCCGGAAGCGCCTGCGCCATGAAGCGCATGGCATGGCCGACCGCCTCAGGGCCGGTCCACCACCGCCGCGTCGCTCACCCGCAGGCTCACCTGCGAGCGGCCCTGCCAGCTGTCGATGTCCAGCGTGCCGGCGACGTGCATGAGCTGGCCGCGATTGGCCAGCAGGGCCTCGCCGAGCGGGGCGGTCGCCGCGCGGAAGGCGACGCCGGAGAGCATGGAGCCGTCCGGCGCCTTCAGCCGCACCCGCACATGGCCGGCGCTGAAGCTCTCCACATGCACCAGACGATGCGCGGGAAAGGCGAAGACCGGCTGCGGGTTGCCGGCGCCATAGGGCCCGGCACGCTCGATCAGTTCCACCAACTCGGGCGTCGCCGCGCCCGCCGAGAGGCCGCCGTCGATCGCCAGCTCATCCACCGCGCGGGCGTCCTCCACGGTCTCGGCCAGCGCCTCTTCCAGATAGGCCCTGAATGCGCCGAGCTTGTCGCGCGCCACGGTGAGGCCCGCCGCCATGGCATGGCCGCCGCCCTTCACCAGAAGCCCCGCCTCGACCGCACCGCGCACCGCCCGGCCGACATCGACGCCCGGAATGGAACGCGCCGAGCCGGCGCCGAGATCGCCGTTGAAGGCCACCGCAAAGGCCGGCCGGCTGAACCGCTCCTTTAGCCGCGCCGCCACCAGCCCGACCACGCCAGGATGCCAGCCCTGCCCGCTGGCGAGGATGACCGAGGCGCCCTCCCCGTCGATGCCGAGCGCGGCCTCCGCCTCGGCCTCGGCTTCCGCGAGGATCTGCTTTTCCACGACCTGCCGCTCGGTGTTCAGCCGGTCCAGCTCGGCGGCGATGGCGCCGGCCTCGATGGGATCCTGCGTCAGCAGCAGCCTGGTGCCGAGGGTCGCGTCGCCGATGCGCCCGCCCGCATTGATGCGCGGACCGAGCAGGAAGCCGAGATGCCAGCATTTCGGCGGCCCGGAGAGCCGCGCCACATCCATCAGCGCCGTGAGGCCCGGCCGCTCGCGCCGGCGCAGCATGGCGAGGCCGCGGGTGACGAAGGCGCGGTTGAGCCCGATGAGCGGCACCACGTCGGCGACCGTGCCCAGCGCCACGAGGTCGAGATACCGGCCAAGGTTCGGTTCCGGCCGCGCGTCGTTCCACCAGCCGCGCCGGCGCAGTTCGCGGCGCAGCCCCACCAACACCATCAGGACGAGGCCGGCGGCGCACAGGTGGCCGAGGCCGGACACGTCGTCCGCCCGGTTGGGATTGACGAGCGCGGCGACCTCGGGAAGCGTCTCGGCGGCCTGGTGATGATCGACGACCACCACCTCCATGCCGAGCGCACGGGTATGGGCGAAGGGCTCGAAGCTCAGCGTGCCGCAATCCACCGTCACCAGCAGGCGCACCCCGCGCTGCGCCAACGCCTCGATGGCCGGAATGTTGGGGCCGTAGCCCTCGAAGATGCGGTCCGGGATGTGGAACAGCGGATCGAGCCCAGCGGCGCGCAGCATCTCCACCATCAGCGCGGTGGAGGTCGCGCCATCGACGTCGTAATCGCCGAACACCGCGACCTGCTCGCCCCGTTCGGCAGCATCGGCGAGGCGCGCCACGGCGGCCGCCATGCCGGTGAGCGTGTCGGGGTCCGGCATCAGCCCTTCCCAGCGCGGATCGAGATAGCCGGGCACATCCTTGATGGCGACCCCGCGCCCGGCCAGCACGCGGGCGAGGATTTCCGGCACCCCGTGGCGCTGCACGATGGCGAGGCTGGCCTGTGCGGCGCGGACATCCAGCCGCTCGCGCCACAGTCGGCCGGCGGCGGAGCGTTCGATTCCAAGAAAGGGCCGCTGCGGCGGCAGGGCAGTGGGAAGCGCGAGACTCATGTGCCGCATAGAGCCAAAAGCTTGTGGCCGCGTCGAGGCCCCGTGACGCAAGCGGGCCTGCTCCTCTCGCATCATTTGCTGCGTCGCTGCAACCGGCTGTCGCCATGCTCGGCTGCGCGGCGCCGATCTGCGCCACGCCCGCGCGGTGCCGGACGCGGTGCCGCCGGCACAGGGCGGCACCCCGCGGCTCCGACGACATGGCTTCCGCTGACACGCGACCCCGACCGCACGGGACCCGACGACCCCGTGCATTGTCATCCCGCCGTCATCGCGGCGTTGCGCCAGCGACATGGCGCGGCGGCACAGGACAGGCCGTACCCCTCCCCCAAGGAGAACCGGCCATGATCCGTCTTCCGTCCCGCTCCCTGCGCGCGCTGCTCGGCAGTGTCGCACTTTCGGCGCTCGCCCTTGCCGCCGCTCCCGTCCGCGCCGACGATGCCGCCTTTCCGGCTACGCTCGCCGGCCATGCCGTGATGCCGGCCGAAAGCTTCATCGACATGCCCGCCGATGCGCCCGAGGATCTGAAGACCTCCGGCAAATACACCACCGGTGTGCGGGTGGATAAGATCGGCAGCGTCGAGGGCACCTCGGCCGGGCGGCCGACCGGCGTGTTCCTGCCCTTCAAGGGCCAGCCGCTGCAGGGCGATTCCGGCATCAAGAAAATGCCTGACGGCAGCTTTCTGATCCTCACCGACAACGGCATGGGCGCGAAGGCGAACAGCCCGGATTCCGCCCTGTATCTCAACCGCTACACTATCGACTGGAAGGCCGGCACCTTCGAGCGGCTGGAGACGATCTTCCTGCGCGACCCAGACCACAAGGTGCCGTTCCGCATCGTCCATGAGGACACCGGCCCGCGCTATCTCACCGGCGCCGACTTCGACCCCGAGAGCTTCCAGCCGATCGGCGAGCACATCTATATCGGCGAGGAGTTCGGTCCCTATCTCATCAAGGCCGACCGCAGCGGCACGGTGGTGCAGGTGTTCGAAAGCCGGCTCGGCGACACCAAGCTGCGCTCACCCGACCATTACGCCGTGACCTCCGCCGGCACGCCGGACGCGCCGCCCGCCGCCTTCAACATCCGCCGCTCCAAGGGCTTCGAGGGCATGGCGGCCTCGCCGGACGGACGCTTCCTCTATCCCCTTCTTGAAGGCCCGGTCTGGAATCCGCAGACAACGAGCTACGAAAAGGATGAGGACGGCCGCGACGTGCTGCAGATCCTTGAATTCGACACGACGAAAGACGCGTGGACCGGCCGCCACTGGCTCTATCCGCTCGGCCAGAACGGCAACGCCATCGGCGACTTCAACATGATCGACGCCTCGACCGGCCTCATCATCGAGCGCGACAATGGCGAGGGCACGTCCGACAAGGTCTGCGCCGAGGGCAAGAAGGCGGCCGACTGCTTCCACGACCTCGCGAAATACAAGCGCATCGTGAAGATCGAGATGACCGACGCCAATCAGGGCGGTGCGGTCCGCAAGATCGGCCATATCGACCTGATGGCGATCGAGGACCCGAACCACCTCTCCCGCAAGCCGCTGACCAACGGCAAGCTCGCCTTCCCGTTCTTCACCATCGAGGATGTGGACGTGGTCGACGCCACCCACATCGTGGTCGGCAACGACAACAACCTGCCCTTTTCCTCCAGCCGCGACCCGAAGAAGGCGGACGACAACGAGCTGATCCTGCTCGAGGTCGGGGATTTCCTGAAGGCGAAATAAAGCCGGCAAAGATTCGTCGCGGTTCCCTCACCCGTCATCCCGGATCGACCCGCGATCGTCCGGGATGACGGCAAGGGAAAAGGAGGCGAGGAAAATGGCGGGAGCGGCGGGAGCGCGGCGCGACGGCGCCTGCTCCTTCTCTCAAGCCCGCTCGGGCACCGCCGCCGCACGCTCGGGACGCAGGATGAGGGCGACGCCAGCCATCATCACGACCGAGCCCACCAGCTTCACCGGTGCCGGCAGCTCGCCGAGCATCAGGATGCCGAACAACACGCTGAGCAGCGGGTTCAGCATGGAATAGGGCACCACCGTATTGATCGGATGGCGTTGCAGCAGCCAGTACCAGATGCCATAGGCGATGATGGACGACATGATCGCGCTGTAGACGATGCACAGCCAGCCGTGCCAGCTCGCGGTGTGCAGCGAGGCGAGCTGATCGTGCTCCAGAAAGAACGAGGCGAGCATCAGCTGCGGCGCGGCGAACAGCGAGGACCAGCCCATCATGGTGAGAGGCTGGATCTTCGGCATGCTCTTGATGATGAGGTTGGTCACAGCCCAGCCGGTCGCGCTCAGCAGCAGCAGGGCCAGCGGCAGCGGCGCGGGCAGGGTCGGCCCGGCGGCGAGCACCACGATGCCCACCACCGACAGCGCGAGCCCGATCATGCGCAGCGGGCCGAAGCGTTCCTTGAACACGATGCAGGCCAGCACGGTGGCGATCGGGGCGCCGAGCTGGACCAGGATCGAGGAGGTGCCGGCCTCGGCCATCGACAACGCGATGAACAGCAGGCCGAAATGCATGATGCCGAAGGTGACCGACACCACCAGCACCCACGGCAATTGCTGCCGGGTGAGCCGGGTGAAGGGTGCCACCAGCGCCGCCACGAGCATGAAGCGCAGCGCGCTGATGAAGATGGGCGGGATCTCCGCCGTGCCCAGCTTGACGATGATGATGTTAAGCGCCCACGCGCAGACGACGGCGATGGCGAGCAGCTTGTCTCTGAAGGGCATGGGGCAACCGCACGGCCGCGCGGTCCGAAGGGATCGCGGGAGGCATCCGACGTAACCCGCCCGACGCCGGAAGTAAAAGCCGGAGTGGTGATACCAGCCCTGCGTCCTGCACATAAGCTGCTCATGATCACGCCGCAATCATCGGAAAAGCTGATCGTTACTCCGGTGCCGTCCTTTCGCTGTCGAGCTTGCTCCCGGCGCCCGCGCGGTTAATGTGCCGGCCATGCTCGACCTTTCGCTTGCCGGACGGCTCACCTTCACCCACCGCACCCCCACTTTGCCCGCGCTGGCGCCGGGCGGGCACGATCTCGGCCTCTTCGCCGAGCGCGACGCCGTGCTGATCGTGCCGGAGGGCGTCGATCCGCGCGCGCCGACGCCGCTGGTCACGCTGTTCCACGGCGGCGGCGGCAGCGCGGAAAAGATCATGCCGATCCTGCGCACGCACGCCGAGGAACGCGGCTTCCTGCTGCTGGTGCCGCAATCGCTGTTTCCGACATGGGACATCGTGATCG
This sequence comes from Ancylobacter crimeensis, assembly GCF_023016805.1. GTDB lineage: Bacteria > Pseudomonadota > Alphaproteobacteria > Rhizobiales > Xanthobacteraceae > Ancylobacter > Ancylobacter crimeensis. The sequence goes on along the minus strand of NZ_JALKCH010000001.1, from coordinate 262,886 downwards.
CCGGCAACGGGCCGGACCGCGAGCGGCTCGACACCGCGCTCGCCTTCGTGGCCGACCGATTCGCGCTCGACCCGACGCATTTCGCCTTTTCCGGCCATTCGGACGGCGGCAGCTACGCGCTCTCCACGGGCCTGTCGAACGGTCGGCTCGTCAGCCACATCATGGCGTTCTCGGCCGGCTTCATGACCGTGCTGGCGCAGGAGGGCGAGCCGAAGGTGTTCATCGCGCACGGCCGGCAGGACACCCAGACGCCCATCGACACCGCCGGCCGCTCCCACGCCGCCAAGCTGCGCGCGGCAGGCTACGATCTGCTCTATCTGGAATATGACGGCCCCCACGCCTCCCAGCCGCCAATGGTGCGGATCGGCGTGGACTTCTTCATGGGCGGCAAGGGGCGAACGGTGGCGGAGCTGCGGGCGGGCGCAGCGTCGTAGCGATACGCGCTTCGCCCGCCGTCATCCCGGCCGCAGGCGCAGCCGGCGGCGAGCGATCCCGGAGCGGCCTGGGCCGTCCGGGATGCGGGCAATAAAGCCGCGCGCCTTTGCCCGGAAGACGTCAGCTCGGCTTCTTCGCCGCCTTGGTCAGCTCGACGACCTGGCCCTCGATCTCGTCGATCAGCTTCACGAAGGCTTCGGGGCCGGAGGACAGGGCGTTCTGCACCTCGGTCGCCCAGGTCGAGCGGCGCAGGGTGAAGGTCGTCACGGCCGAGGAAGAGCCGAACTTCGTGGTAAGGTGGTCGGCGATCTTGAAGGGCACGGCTTCCAGCGCGAGATAGCGCGAGGTCTCGTTGTCCTTCACGAAGGCGGCGAAGGCGGCGGCGAAACCCTTGTAGTCGTCGGCCGCGAGCTTTGCGTCGAAATCGGCGAAGAGCGGCACCAGCGGCGAATGATGGCCCTGGGTCTGAGATGCGGGCATGGGTCGTTCCCTTTTCTACCTGTCGTCGGCACCCGGTCGAGGGCACCGGCAGCGCCTTCTGGTATACAGAACACAGGTCATAGGACCAAGAGCCCACATGGTCGAAACGCCGCAGGTCACGTCACAGCGGCGGCAGTTGCCAGCCGTCATGGACAGCCGCGGGCAGCGGCGCGCTGCAACCTCGCCACGCGGACGCCGGCTTGACCGCGCCGCGCCAACGGCGCCGGGCGCCTAAACGAACCCGGCGTGGAAAAGGGCGCCGAAGCGCCCTTCCCTCTCCGTGTCATACGGCAGGCCGACCCCGGCTCAACCGAGCTGGAACTTCGAGAAGTCCCGGTGCTCGGCCTCGATCCAGCGCACGGTGCCGGAGGCGGAGCGCATCACGACCGTGTGGGTCTTGATGACGTCCTTGCCGTATTTCACGCCCTTCAGCAGGTTGCCGGTGGTCACGCCGGTCGCCGCGAACAGGCAGTCGCCGCGCACCATGTCGGTGACCTCGTAGATCTTCTTGCCGTCGGCGACGCCCATCTTGCGGGCGCGCTCGCGCTTCTCCTCGCTGTCGAGGATGAGGCGGGTGTACATCTCGCCGCCGATGCAGCGCAGCGCCGCGGCCGCAAGCACACCTTCCGGAGCGCCGCCGGTGCCCATATAGATGTCGACGCCGGTCTCCTCCGGGTCGGAGGTATGGATCACGCCGGCCACGTCGCCGTCGGTGATGAGCTGCACCGAGGCGCCTGTCGCGCGCACCGCTTCGATGATCGCGGCATGGCGCGGGCGGTCGAGGATCAGGGCGTTGATCTCGGACGGCTTCACGCCCTTGGCGCGGGCCAGCGAGTGGATGTTCTCGGCCGGGCTGGCGTCGAGGCTGATCGTGCCCTTCGGGTAACCGGGGCCGATCGCGATCTTTTCCATGTAGACGTCGGGGGCGTAGAGCAGCGTGCCGCCCTCGGCCATCGCCATCACCGCGATGGAGCCGGGCATGTTCTTGGCGCAGAGGGTGGTGCCCTCCAGCGGGTCGACCGCGATGTCCACCGGCGGGCCCTGCCGGGTGCCGACCTCCTCGCCGATATAGAGCATCGGCGCCTCGTCGCGCTCACCCTCGCCGATGACGATGCGCCCGGTGATCGGCAGGCGGTTCAGCTCGCGGCGCATGGCGTCCACCGCGGCCTTGTCCGCCGCCTTCTCGTCGCCGCGCCCGCGCAGATGTGCCGAGCACACAGCCGCGCGCTCGGTGACGCGGACCAGTTCGAGCGTCAGGATGCGCTCGAGCGCCTGGCTCGCCTTGACCGTGATTTCCGCCATCGTGAAGCCCCTCAATCCTTCTCTATTCGAATCATCTGCGGCGGCGCCGTGATGACGCCGTCCGCCTCGATGGCGGCGATCGCCCGGCGCACCGCCTCTTCCGTCGTGGCATAGGTGATCAGCACCACCGGCGCCGGATCCGCCGCCGCATCGGCGCGCTCCCCGCCATGGGGGCGGCCGCGACGGTGCTGCATGATGGATTCGAGCGAGATGTTCTGCTCGGCCATGTGGCGGGCGATGGTCGCCGCGCTGCCCGGCCGGTCCACCACGGCGAGACGGATGTAGTAGCCGCCCTCATGGCCCTGGATCGCCACCAGCTCGGCGGGACGCAGCGCCGACGCCGCGATGCCGAAGGGCTTCGCGCCGCGCCCGGCCGCGATGTCGGCGAGATCCGCGACCACCGCCGAGGCCGTGGCATCGCCGCCCGCGCCGGGGCCGACGAGGGTGAGCGCCACCGCGTCGCCGTCCACCGCCACCGCATTGGTGACGCCGGACACCTGCGCGATGGGCCAGTGCTTCGGCACCATGGTCGGGTGCACGCGCTGCTCGACGCCGGTCGCGGTGCGCAGGGCGACGCCCAGCAGTTTCACCCGGTAGCCGAGTTCTTCCGCCGCGTTGAGATCGGCCAGCGTGATCGAGCGGATGCCCTCGATGTGGATCGCCTCCGGGTCCGGGGCGAGCCCGAAGGCGAGGCTGGCGAGGATGGCGAGCTTGTGGGCGGTGTCGAAGCCGTCGACATCGAAGGTCGGGTCGGCCTCGGCATAGCCCAGCGCCTGCGCCTCGGCGAGCGCGGCCTCGAAGGAGACGCCCTCGTCCTGCATCTTGGTGAGGATGAAGTTGCAGGTGCCGTTGAGGATGCCGGAGACGCGCTCGATCTCGTTGCCGATCAGCGCCTCGCGCAGCGTTTTGACCACGGGTATTCCCCCGGCCACCGCCGCCTCGAAATAGAGCCCGGCGCCGGACGCTTCCGCGGCCGCGGCAAGCGCGATTCCGTGATGGGCGAGCAGCGCCTTGTTGGCGGTCACCACCGGCGTGCCGGCCCCGAGCGCGGCTTCCACCGCGGCGCGAGCCGGGCCGTCATGGCCGCCGATCAGTTCGACGAACACGTCGATGTCGGGATCTTTCGCCAGCGCGACCGGATCGTCGAACCAGCGGACGGAGGAGAGATCGCAGTCGCGGGGACGGTTGCGGTCGCGCGCACTCACCGCCACCACCTCGACGGCACGGCCGGTCGCGGCCGCTAATCCGTCGCGGCGGCGGGCAAGCATGCGAACGACCCCGCTCCCGACCGTGCCGAGGCCGGCCAAGCCAATCCTGAGGGGCGACGCCATATGAACTTCCGGACGCAACAGCTTGAAGGAGCGGCGCTGTCCGGAAGGTCCGAACGTCAGCGCGCCGCGGCGAGGGGAACCACGTTGTGCAACGTTTCCGCCCCCGTTTCAAGGAACCGGCGGATGTTGCGCGCAGCCTGTCGAATACGCTGCTCGTTCTCCACCATGGCGATGCGCACATAGCCGTCGCCATGCTCGCCGAAGCCGACGCCGGGGGCCACCGCCACCTCCGCCTTCTCGATCAGCAGCTTGGCGAATTCGACGCTGCCGAGATCGCGGAACTTCTCGGGGATCGGCGCCCAGGCGAACATCGAGGCGTTCGGCACCGGTATGTCGAAGCCGGCCTTGCCGAAGCTGTCCACCAGCACGTCGCGGCGCTTCTTGTACACAGCCCGCATCTCGGCGATGCAGTCCTGCGGGCCGTTGAGAGCGGCGGTGGCGGCGACCTGGATCGGGGTGTACGCGCCGTAGTCGAGATAGGACTTCACCCGGCCCAGCGCGGCGATCAGGCGCTCATTGCCGACCGCGAAGCCCATGCGCCAGCCGGCCATGGAGAAGGTCTTGGACATGGAGGTGAACTCCACCGTCACGTCCATCGCGCCCGGCACCTGCAGCACCGAGGGGGGCGGGTTGTCGTCGAAATAGACCTCGGAATAAGCGAGGTCGGAGAGCACGATCAGGTCGTGCTTCTTCGCGAAGGCGACCACGTCGCGGTAGAAATCGAGATCGGCCACCTGCGCCGTCGGATTGGACGGGTAGCAGAGCACGAGGGCGAGCGGCGAGGGAATCGAATGGGCGACCGCGCGCTCAAGCGCGTGGAAGAACTCCGGCCCCGGCTCGCAGGGCACCGAGCGGATCGCCGCGCCCGCCATCAGGAAGCCGAAGGCGTGGATCGGGTAGGACGGGTTCGGCACCAGGATCACGTCGCCCGGCGCGGTGATGGCCTGCGCCATGTTGGCGAAGCCTTCCTTCGAGCCCAGCGTCGCGACGACATGCTTGTCTGGGTCGAGCTTCACGCCGAAGCGGCGCTCGTAATAGGCGGCCTGCGCGCGGCGCAGGCCGGGAATGCCCTTGGAGGCGGAGTAGCGGTCGGTGCGCGGCTTGCCGATCGTCTCCTTCAGCTTCTCCGCCACATGGGCCGGGGCGTCGAGGTCGGGATTGCCCATGCCGAGGTCCACGATGTCGGCGCCGGCGTTGCGAGCGGCGGCCTTCACGCGGTTGACCTGCTCGAAGACGTAGGGCGGCAGCCGGCGGATACGGTGGAAGTCGGTCATGGTCTTTGACTCGAGCGCAGGGACGAGATCGGGGATGATGGCGAAAGGGTTCCTCGCTGCCGTCCTTCTGGCGAGGACGTGCAGGAACGGAGCGTCATAGCAAAATATCGGCGCACGTCACGCAGCAATGCCGCTTCATGTTGGCGGAACTAGGGTGAACGGAGCGTTACCCCGCGCGACAACACCGCGCAGGCGGGCCACGCACGCGGCGTCGGGCGGCTTCATGCCGGCGCGCTGGCGCGCGTTTCCTTCCATTTCGGCCGGGATGGCACCTCGCTTTCGCCGCCGGGCATTGCGGCCAAACCGCCCTCTCGCCTATGCTGCTCCACGATGGGGATGGGGTCCCCCCGAAACCGCCCACGGGTCCCGCAGGGACGCGAAGGGCTGATGACTCCTGCCAGCAACGGGCCTTCCCGGCCCGGCCGGCGGGAGCGTGCCCTCACCTCCCCTCGTGCCGGCGGGCAGCGTCCGCCACCCGCGACCCGACCTTTCGGGCTGTCCGCAAGCATGAGGAGCGTTCATGTCGTTTACCACCTGCCTTCTGGTCATGCTCGGAGGGGCTCTCGGCACGCTGGGGCGCTACACCGTTTCGGTGCTCGCAGCGCCCATCAGCCGCGACCTGCCGTGGGGCACGATCCTCATCAACGTCACCGGCTCCTTCATCATCGGCCTGTTCGGCACGCTGACCCTCGCCTCCGGGCGCTTTCCGGTGTCGGAGAATCTGCGCCTGTTCGTGATGATCGGGCTGTGCGGAGGCTACACCACCTTCTCCTCCTTCAGCCTTCAGACGTTGGACCTGATGCGGAACGGCGCGATGCTGCGGGCGCTGGTGAATATCGGCGGCTCGGTGGCGCTGTGCATCGCGGCTGTGGCGCTCGGCCACGCGATCGCTTCGCATCTCAATGGCGGCGCCGCGCAGATCGCCCAGATCGCGATCGAGGAAGAGGCGTAGCCCGCCGGCTGCCCTCATGCCTCCATCAGGAGCCCGGCGCGCGGCACCGGGTGAAGGCGAGGGCGAGGGCGGGTGCGCGGTTGCCTGGAGGCGGGTCCTCACGCCCTGCGGCGTAGGCGGGGCGCCCCGGTTCGGGAGGACGCAACCGTCGCTCGGCCCGCTGCGCAGATGCTCTGGCCTATCCCTCGTCGCTCCAGATCGCCTCAAGGCGTCCGCCGTTCCGCCGGATCGCGGCTTCCCCCTGTTCGAGGCCCTGGATCACCTCACGCAACGCCTCCGTGCTGCAGTGCGCGAAAAGGCTTCGCATGTCTTCGTCGCCGCAACTCAAGGCCACGATGCGATCGAACAGAACGCGGCGCGCGCCACTGTCCTCGGCGCGTTCCACGATGGTCCCGCCCTCTCACTGTCCCGTTTTGCTGCCCTCGTCGTCGCTGCCGCCTTCGTCGCTTCCGCTGTCGTTCTGCTGCTGGCGGGCGGATTCCTGCTCGATGCGCCTCTGCACGGCGGCAACCTGCCCCCTGCCCTGCGATTCGAGGCTCGACTGCATCGCCGCCTGCCCCTTGGCGTCCAGCACAGGGCGAGCCTTGGGGTCGCGCGGCGGGGCGCCGAAGGTGGGAAAGGGGGCGTCGGTGTTCGGCGGCGGCGGGCGCAGCCAGGCGGCGAGGGGCGAGGTGCCCGGAGGCGTGCCGGGCGGCGTCGAGCAACCGGCGAGCAAAGCGCCGAAGCCGAGCGCCGCCAGCGCGAGGGCCGGTGAAAGGCGGCTGCGGGGCGTGCCGTCGGAGTGAGGACCCGCCCCGGCTCCGCCGCGCCGGGCGCGTGATGCCACGCCGGACCTCGCCATCCGAATCCCGGCGATCCGAAGCTCTCCGTTGCCCAGCTCCGCGATCCGAAGCCCTGCCATGCGAACCCTCCCCGTGTCGGCGCACCCTTTATGGCGCACCGCTCTCGCTACTGCCATATCGCGCCGCTATGATGCGGTCCATCGCGACGGCCTTTTCATGGCCGCATCGCCAGCAGCGGCGAGCGCGCGATAAGCCCGCGGTGAGTAACAGGAACGCGCCCGTGTCGCCTGCCCCCAGCCATTCGACAAACCCTGAGAACGCGGCCGAGACCGACATCAAGGCCGACGACGCCCTGCCGCTGGCCGCTGCACCGGCCGAACGGACCGATTCGCCCGCCGCCGCGCCGGCACGCAAGGCCACGAAGCCGCGAGCCTCAAGCGCGCAGCGCAAGACGGAAGGCGTGCATGCCCCCGCCGCGACAGCGCCGGCACAGGCCGGCCGTGCCGCGACGAAAACGCGGCCGACATCCACAGCCGCGAAGCCGGCCGGCAGGGCCGCGGCCGCGGTGAGCGCTCCGGCGCCGAAGGCAGGCGCGGCGCGCTCCACCCGCGCACCGGCGTCCATGAACGCGGGCGAAGGCACGGCCACGCAGATTTCGGACGCTCAGAAGGCCACGGGCGCCGCCGCCGGTCCGGGCGGGCGCAAGGGTGCACGCGAGCCCAACGGGCCACACGAGCGCAATCCGGGCGCAGCCGGAGCCCGGCCCACCCCCAGGACGGTCCCGAAACCCGCGCCCGCTCCAAGGCCCTCGCCCGCCACGAAACGCGCTTCAGGTGCTGTGCGCGGCGGCGCGTCCGCCAGCCTCGCGGCCCAGGTGGCGGCCGAAGTGTCGGCGCAGATGAAGGTGCAGATCGCCACCGCCGTCGCCGATGCCCTCTCCGCAGCCGCAGCCCCGAAGACCGCGGCCGAGCCGGCCAATCCCGCGACACACGCAAAATCTTCACCCCCGCCACCCGGCGCACAGCCCGCGGCGCGCCAGCCGACCGGCCCGGCAACGGCCCGGCCGGCCCCCGAGGCCGCGCAGTCTTCCGCCGGCGGCATCGACCTCGAAGCCTTCGCCGGCAATCTCGCCCGGCTGGTGGAGGAAGGCGGCAAGGCGATGGCCGCCTATCTGCGCCCCCGCGAGGACGGCACGGTGAAGGACGACATCGCCGAGGACATCGCCGATGTGATGAAGACGCTCGGCCATGTCGCCGAATACTGGCTGCTCGATCCCCAGCGCGCGGTCGATGCGCAGTCGCGGCTGATCGGCGGCTATCTCTCCCTGTGGTCCTCGACGCTGAAGCGGCTCGGCGGCGCCGACGAGCCGCCGGTCGCCACGCCCTCCCCGCGCGACAGCCGGTTCCAGGACCCGGAATGGTCCGCCAATCCCTTCTTCGACGCGCTGAAGCAGACCTACCTCCTCACCGCCAACTGGGCGGAAGGGCTGGTGAAGGAGGCGGAGGTCGACCCCCACACCAAGCAGAAGGCGGATTTCTACGTCCGCCAGATCGCCGGTGCGGTCTCGCCCTCCAATTTCGTGCTCACCAACCCGGAACTGCTGCGCACGACGCTGCAATCGAACGGCGAGAACCTTGTGCGCGGCATGAAGATGCTGGCCGAGGACATCGAGGCCGGCGGCGGCGAGCTGAAGATCCGCCAGACCGACAGCTCGAAGTTCAAGGTCGGGGGCAATCTCGCTTTGACGCCGGGCAAGGTGATCTTCCAGAACGAGCTGATGCAGCTCATCCAGTACAGCCCGGCCACCGAGACGGTGCTGCGGGTGCCGCTCGTCATCGTGCCGCCCTGGATCAACAAGTTCTACATCCTCGACCTGAACCCGGAGAAATCCTTCATCCGCTGGGCCGTCGAGCAGGGATTGACGGTGTTCGTCGTATCCTGGGTGAACCCGGACCCCTCGCTGCGCGACAAGGGGTTCGAGGACTACATGAAGGACGGCGTGCTGACCGCGATCGACATCGCGAAGAGCGCGGCGGGAACGGAAGACGTGAACGCGGTCGGCTATTGCGTCGGCGGCACCATGCTCGCCATCACGCTGGCCTGGCTGGCGGCGGCGAAAAAGGATGTCGGCATACGCTCGGCGACGTTCCTCACCACGCAGGTCGATTTCACCCAGGCCGGCGAGCTGAAGGTGTTCATCGACGAGGACCAGATCCAGAATCTCGAGCGCAAGATGCTGGAGAGCGGAGTCATGGAAGGCCGCACCATGGCGAACGCCTTCAACATGCTGCGCGCCAACGACCTGATCTGGCCCTATGTGGTGAACAACTACCTCAAGGGACAGGCGCCTTTCCCGTTCGACATGCTGTACTGGAATTCGGATTCCACCCGTCTGCCGGCGGCGAACCATTCCTTCTATTTGCGCAACTGCTATCTCGACAACCGGCTGGCCAAGGGCGAGCTGGAGCTGGCGGGGTACAGGCTCGACCTCTCGAAGATCAACCTGCCCACTTATTCGCTGGCGACGCGGGAAGACCACATCGCCCCCGCAGCCTCCGTCTATCTGGGCATGCAGCTTTTCGGCACGGCGGCGCGCTTCGTGCTGGCAGGGTCGGGACACATCGCCGGCGTGGTGAACCCGCCGTCGCGGGCGAAGTACCAGTACTGGACCGGCAAGGCCCCAGCCGGAAAGATCGAGGACTGGATCGCCGGCGCCGAGCAGCATCCCGGCTCCTGGTGGCCGGACTGGTTCGCCTGGCTGGAGGCGCAGGACGGCACCCGGGTCGCCGCGCGCATCCCGGGCGAAGGTCGCTATCCCCCGATCGAGGACGCGCCGGGCAGCTATGTGCGGGTGACGGCATGAACCGACCAAGGGTCCGGCGTGTGCGGCGGGAGGCTGGACTCATCGTCCTCCTCACTGCACTCATCGGCCTCGCCATTCTGCACGGTCCCGAGGCCCGCGCCGCGAGCTTCGATTGCACGAAAGCGAAGACGCCGGAGGAGCGCGCGATCTGCGCCGATCCGAAGCTGTCGGACCTCGATTCCCAGATGGGAGCGCTGTGGCAGCTCTACAGCCAGGTGCCGATGCTGATGGGCGGCACCGCCGAGCGCCGCGACGGCGCCCGCGCCTTCCTCGCCGCCCGCGCCAGATGCGGCAGCGACACGGCTTGCCTCAACGCACTCTACGTCGCGCGGATCGGAGCCTTGCGGGACGCGCTCAAGCCATTGCCATCAAACGAGAAATCAACACCTCCGGGAGCCACCGCCATCGCGACCCCCGCGCCGGCGCCGGGACCGGTGATGGAGCTCGTCGGGCGCTATTACGAGGCCTGCAACCGGCTCGGCGGCCGCCCGTCCGACAATTCCTTGCCGGACATGATGACCGCTGATCTCGACCATGACGGCCTGCCGGACTACGTGCTGAACCCGCAAAACCTGCACTGTATCGGCGCCTCGCCGGCCTTCTGCGCCAATGACGGCTGCGCCATCGACATCGCCCTGTCGAGCAAGGGCTACCAGCAGCCCGTCGAAGCGCGGGGCAGCATCCCCGTGCTTGTGCAAGGCACTGAAACGACGCGACTTTTCCTGAAGGTCAGCCGCTTCCAGTGCAATGCGGCGCCGGGCGCGGCGTGCTGGGCCGACTATCTCTGGGCCAATGGCGCGCTGACGCCCGCCTTCTCCACCAACCCGCCAGCGCCGTGAACGCAAAGGATCAGAAAACCTGCGTATCCATCTGATACGCAGGTTTTATTTTTCAGGGGAACAGCGCAATCTGCTCCAGCCCGAGCGTCTCGGGATAGCTGAGCATGACATTCATGTTCTGCACCGCCTGCCCCGACGCGCCCTTCACCAGATTATCGGTGGTCGAGATGACGATGACCCGCCCCGGCACGCGATCCTTGGCGACCCCGATGAAGCACATGTTCGAGCCCTTCACGAAGCGCGACTGCGGCACCTGCCCGAGCGGCAGAACATGCACAAAGGCTTCGGACGCATAGAAATCCGCCAGCACGCGATGAACGCCGGCCGCATCGACGCCGGGTGCGGTGTTCACATAGATCGTCGCATAGATGCCACGCGACATCGGGATAAGGTGCGGCGTGAAGCTCGGCACCACGCTGCGGCCGGCGGCCTTGGAATATTCCTGGTCGAGTTCCGCCGTATGCCGGTGCGAGCCGACGCCATAGGCATGCATGCCGTCCGTCACCTCGGTGTAGAGCAGCGACTCCTTCGCCGAACGCCCCGCCCCGGTGACCCCGCTCTTGGCGTCGACCACGATCACCGACGGATCGATCGCCCCCGCCTCGATCAACGGAACGACCGGCAGGATCGCGGTGGTGGTGTAGCAGCCCGGATTGGCGACCAGCCGCGCCTTGCGCACATCCTCGCGATACAGTTCGACGATGCCGTAGACGGCCTCCTGCTGCAGTTCCAGCGCCTGATGGGCGTGGCCGTACCACTCCTCATAGGCACCCGGATCGCGCAGACGGAAATCGGCTGAAAGATCAACGATCTTGAGCTGCGGATTGGCATCGAGCGTGCGCTTGATGACCTGCTGGGTGGTGCCGTGGGGCAACGCGCAGAAGGCGAGATCGACGCCCGTCCAGTCCACCTCGTCGATGGTCACCAGCGGCGGCAGGGTCAGCGGAGCGAATTGCGGGAACACCTCCGCCATGCTCTGACCCGCCTTGCGGTCGGCCGTGAGGGCGACGATGGACACGCGCGGATGGCGGGCCAGAAGGCGCACCAGCTCGGCGCCGGTATAGCCCGAGGCTCCCAGGATCGCGATGCGCGCTTTCGTCTCCGTCATGGCTCTTATCCCTGATCTGGCGGCACTGCAGGCGGACATTCCGCGTCGAGCACCGGGTTCGGCCACTTACACCCGTTGCATGTCCAACGGAAGACGACGGCCCGGCGGGAACCGCAAGGGTGGGGCGCGGTTCTTGCAGGTGGTGCCCGACCGGGACCGACACCTTTCGAAACGCGTATCCCCGCGACACAGGACCCCGCCATGATGAATCCCGCACGCTGGATGAGCCTTGGTTTTGCGATGGCACGCCTCACCGCCGAGGCGAACATGGTGATCGCGCTGCGAATGGCTCGCTTCGCCAGCGGGCATCCGGACAGCGGCATCGAGGCCACCCGCATGGTGAGCGAGAAGATGCGCGCGCTCGGCTCGGCTCAGGCCGAGCTCGCCAAGGCGGCCGCCACGGGACGGCTCGACCGCGCGGCACCTAAGGTGGTAGCGATGTATCGCCGGAAGGTCCGGGCCAACCGGAAGCGCCTTACGCGCTGATCCGTTCACGGCCTGTTCCGGTCGCGGACCATTGCTGGCATAGTGGCCCCGCTTCCCGAATCACGCCTCACGACGGACCTACCGCATTCATGTCGACCACCGACGACGATCTTTTCGGCGCCCTCCCCGAACCGAAGCCACCGGCACGGCCCGAGAGTACGCGAAAGACCGGCAAGACGGCTGCGACCGCAACGGCTGGCACCGCGCCCGGGGCGGTGTCCGCGGAGGCCGCCTATACCGCAGCCCATATCGAGGTGCTGGAAGGGCTCGAGCCGGTTCGCCGCCGCCCCGGCATGTATATCGGCGGCACGGACGAGAAGGCTCTCCACCACCTCTTCGCCGAAGTCATCGACAATGCGATGGATGAAGCCGTTGCCGGCCACGCCTCCTTCATCGATGTCGAGCTGGGCGTCGACGGCTTCATCACCGTGACCGATAACGGACGCGGCATCCCGATCGAGGAACACCCGAAATATCCCGGAAAATCGGCGCTGGAGGTCATCCTCACCACGCTTCATGCCGGAGGCAAGTTCGACAGCAAGGTCTATGAAACCTCCGGTGGCCTCCATGGCGTCGGTGCCTCGGTGGTGAACGCGCTTTCCGATCTTCTGGAAGTCGAGGTCGCCCGCGGCCAAGTGCTCTACCGCCAGACCTATGTGCGCGGCCTTCCTCGAGGACCCCTCAAGGAAGTGGGTCGCGTGCAGAACCGTCGCGGCACACGGATGCGCTTCCATCCCGACCCGCTGATCTTCGGGGAGGGCGCAGCCTTCAAGCCGGCACGGATTTTCCGCATGTCGCGCTCGAAGGCCTATCTTTTCGGCGGGGTCGAAGTGCGCTGGAGCTGCGCGCCGGCGCTGGTCGCTGGCTCGGACATCCCCGACACCGCGGTGTTCCGCTTCCCCGGCGGGCTGAAGGATTATCTCGCCGCCGACATCGAAGGGCACACGCTCGTTCACCCCGAGATCTTCGCCGGCAGGACCGCGCGAAATGGCGGGCAGAGCGTCGGCGGCCACGGCTCGGTGGAATGGGCGATCGCCTGGTTGGGCGATGCCGATGGCGGCGTCTCCTCCTATTGCAACACCATCCCGACCGCCGAGGGCGGCACCCATGAGGCCGGCTTCCGCGCCGCGCTGCTGCGCGGGTTGCGCGACCATGCCGAGCGCACCGGCAGCGCCAAGCGGGCAAGTTCCATCACCGGCGACGACATCATGGCGGGTTGCGCGGCGATGCTTTCCGTCTTCGTGCGCGAGCCGGAGTTCCAGGGCCAGACCAAGGAAAAGCTCGCGACCGCCGAGGCTTCGCGCATCGTGGAAAGCGCGATCCGCGACCCGTTCGACCATTGGCTCGGCGGCAATCCGGTGCAGGCGAACCGGCTGCTCGACTGGGTGATCGAACGTGCCGAGGAGCGGCTGCGGCGCCGGCAGGAGAAGGAGGTCTCCCGCAAAACGGCGGTGCGCAAGTTGCGCCTGCCGGGTAAGCTGGCGGACTGCTCGAACAATTCCGCGGCGGGCTCCGAACTGTTCCTCGTCGAGGGCGACTCGGCCGGTGGCTCGGCGAAGCAGGCCCGCGAACGACAGACGCAGGCCGTGCTGCCGCTGCGCGGCAAGATCCTCAACGTCGCCAATGCCGGGCGCGACAAGCTCGCCCAGAACCAGCAGCTCGCCGACCTGATGCAGGCGCTCGGCTGCGGCAGCGCCACGCACTACCGCGAGGAAGACCTGCGCTATGAGCGCGTTATCATCATGACCGACGCGGATGTGGACGGCGCCCACATTGCCTCGCTGCTGGTCACGTTCTTCTTTCGCCAGACCCCGAAACTGATCGAGAACGGCCACCTGTTCCTCGCCGTGCCGCCGCTTTATCGCATCACCCAGGGCACCAGGACGCTCTATGCACGCGACGAGGCGCATCGCGACCAGCTACTCGAAGCCGAGTTCAAAGGGCGTGGCAAGATCGAGATCGGGCGGTTCAAGGGCCTTGGCGAGATGATGCCGGCGCAGCTCAAGGAAACCACGATGAGCCCGCGCACCCGCACGCTGCTGCGCGTCACCATCGCGGAGGCCGAGCGCGCCGCCATCGCCGACACCGTGGAGCGGCTGATGGGCAACAAGCCGGAGAGCCGCTTCGCCTTCATTTCCGAGCGCGCAGCCTTCGCCGGCGAGGACATGCTTGATATCTGAAGATGTTGCGTCAGGCCGGAAGCGGTTCGGGGCGGGCGTCGATCTCCACGATCTCGGCGGTTCCGAAGGGCATGTCCACCTCGTCGCCGAGTTCCCGCCCCAGCAGCGCACGCGCCACCGGCGCGCTCCAGGCGATACGGCCGACCTTCGGATCGGCTTCGTCCTCGCCCACGATGCGGTAGGACCGCCGGCGCCCCTGCCCGTCCTCGATCGTCACAGCCATGCCGATGGTGATCTTCGCACCCTCTGCCGAGGGATCGACCGGCTCGGCACTGGCACGGCGGCTCGTCCAGTAGCGCAGATCGCGGGACACCCGGGCAATAGCGTCGCGGTCGCCGGCCCCGGTGGCCGCCGCCAGCGCCGCGCGCAGCGCTTCGATCTCGCGGTCGATCAGGGCCAGTCCGCGCCGCGTGACGAGGTTGCGCAGGGGGCTCACGGGCCGCTCGGGCAACGTCTCGGCCCCGGCATCTTCCTTCACAAAGGCACGGCTCATGTTGACGGCTCCGCTTCGCCACCGCTCGCGGAGGCGCTAAAGGCTTGACAGATGTTAAATTCGTTGACTCTGTGAGGTTTCTGCATATGTTGCGTTGCGTCGTCCGGCTGTTCCGATAGATGCGCTCCGCGCGAAGACGATGCAACCCGCCCCCGATTACGGCTCGGGGATTCGGTGAGCGGTGCGCTGCCGCAGAATTGACCTTCAATGCCCTTCAATGAACTTGGCCTGAGCGAAAAGGTCCTCTCGGCCGTTGCCGATGCGGGATACACGGAACCGACGCCGATTCAGGCCCAGGCCATTCCCCATGTGCTGACGCGCCGTGACGTTCTTGGCCTCGCACAGACTGGTACCGGAAAGACCGCCGCCTTTACCCTGCCGATGCTTACACTGCTCGAGCAGGGTCGCGCCCGCGCCCGGATGCCGCGCACCCTCATCCTTGAACCTACCCGCGAGCTCGCGGCGCAGGTCGAGGAGAACTTCGTCAAATACGGCAAGAATCACAAGTTGAACGTCGCTCTGCTGATCGGCGGCGTCTCCTTCGGCGACCAGGATTCGAAGCTGCTGCGCGGCGTGGATGTGCTGATCGCGACGCCGGGTCGCCTGCTCGACCATGTCGAGCGCGGCCGCCTGCTGTTGTCCGGCATCGAGATCCTCGTGATCGACGAAGCCGACCGCATGCTCGACATGGGCTTCATCCCGGACATCGAGCGCATCTGCAAGCTGGTGCCCTTTACCCGGCAGACACTGTTCTTCTCCGCGACCATGCCGCCGGAAATTCAGCGCCTCGTGTCGCAGTTCCTCTCCAATCCGGTGCAGGTCGAAGCCTCGCGCCCTTCCTCGACCGCCTCCACCATCACCCAGCAATTGGTGGCGAGCGGCAAGGAGGATTACGAGAAGCGTGAGACGCTGCGCGAACTGATCCGCAGCGCGGAAAATCTGCAGAACGGCATCATCTTCTGCAATCGCAAACGCGACATTGCCGTGGTGCACAAGTCGCTGCAGAAGCACGGCTTCAAGGTCGTCGCGCTGCATGGCGACATGGACCAGCGTTCGCGCATGCAGGCGCTCGATCAGTTCCGCACGGGCGAGGTCCCCCTGCTCATCGCCTCGGATGTCGCTGCCCGAGGCCTCGACATTCCCGCCGTCAGCCACGTCTTCAACTACGATACGCCGCACCACGCCGAAGACTATGTGCACCGCATCGGCCGCACCGGCCGTGCCGGTCGTGCCGGAGCGGCACTGACCATCGTGACTCCCTCAGATGTGAAGTCGCTGGCCGCCATCGAGAAACTGATCGGCAGGCCGATCGAGTGGAAGGGGCCCTCTCTCGGCGAGCTTCCTCCCCGCGAGCGGGAGGAGCGACCGGCGAGCAGCGAACGTCGCGGGGCACGCCCTGCCCGCCGCCGTGGTGGCGAGCGCGCGCCGGTCGATTCGGAAACAGAGGCTCCGGCGGCTCCCGAAGAAGCCGCTCCGGCGACCAGCCGTCGCAAGAGCGCGTCCGGCACGCGCGGCAACGCTGCTCCCAAACCCGCCAAGCCGCAGCGTCCCGACGCTGAAACGGCACCTCGTCCGGCTCATGCGCCCGTCACGCCGACCAGCGGGCGGCGTCCGGCCCCCGAGCGTCCGCGCAATGACGAGCCGGCCGATACCTCGCACCTGCCGGCCTTCCTGCTGCGCCCGGTAAAATTCAAGACCGGCTGAGGACGAGGCAGGCGCGGGAACGGATCCCGCGCCTTCGCCATCAGGCCGTGACGGACTTCTTGCGCGCAACGTCGATGATCGCCGGCTGATCCGGGTCTGCGATCGTCACGAGCCGGCTGCGCAGATAGGTGGTCAGCCTCGCCTTCACATCACCGCCATCTTCCGAGCGCGTCCAGGCCGAGACATTGATCTCGACCCGGTCGAGCAGCATCTTCGTCACCACCCCCGCCGGTGCGGGATCGGCCAATACGCGCTGGTCGGCCTTCAGGAAGGCCACCGCTTCCGCTATCAACGCCTCGCACTTGCTGTCCGCCGGTGCCTCCACCGTGAGATCGAAACGGCGCAGCGGATAGGCCGAGTTGTTGACGATGTTGGAGCCCCACACCTTGGCGTTGGGGATCAGCACCTGGACATTGGCGCCCGAGGCCATTTCGGTGGTGAACAGGGAAAGGCCCTTCACGGTGCCGGAAACACCCGCCACCTCCACGCTGTCGCCTAGCTTGAACGGACGGAACAGCAGCAGCATGACGCCTGCGGCGAGGTTCGCCAAAGTGCCCTGAAGGGCGAGGCCGATGGCCAGGGATGTCGCGCCCAGAACGGCGATGATGCTGGTTGTCTGGATGCCGAAACGCTGCAGAACCGCCACGCCCACAAACACCAGGACGGCGTAGCGTGCGATGCTGGCGAGGAAACCGGCCACCGTCGCATCCATGCGGTGCGTCACGCCGAAGGCGCGTAGCAGCCCCCGCTCCACAAGCCCCGCCAGCCACCAGCCGACGACGATCAGGCCCAGCGCATAAAGCACGTTGAGGCCGTAAAGGATGAAGAAGCTTCCCAGCCGCTCAAGTTCGAACTGATTGATATCCATTCCGTACTCCCTGCGGATGATCCGCTGGGAAGGAATAAGGGGCGCCGTGCGTGGAGGACAAGGAAGCACGGCCAAGAAAACCGGCGTGAAGCTACCGCACCCGTTCGCTGCGCCGCCGCCCATGCGCTGATGAAGCACGCGCCGCCTGCGCCACCGCGAGCGCTGCGCGGGCGAGACCCGCGACCTCCTCCGGCTCGTCCAGCGCATCCGCCGGCACCGACCAATAGCCCAGCGCGACGATGCTGCGCTTACCCTCATACGTGAAGGGCTTCGAGCCGCGCGCCTCCAGTTGGCACACCAGTTCGGCATCTGCCTTCAGGTAGAGTTCGCCACTATGGCCGAGCGCGAACATGACCCCGCCGGCATAGACGCCCACCCCGCCGAACAGGCGGCGGACCGAAACCGGACCGAAGGCGGCGAAGATGTCCTCGATCGCCTCTCGCTCCATCTTGTCCTCAGGCGCCTGCGCCGCCGTCGAGCACCTCGCACGTGGCAGGCGTGATGGCGACGGATTCGCCGCAGCCGCAGGCCGACGTCTGGTTCGGGTTGTTGAACACGAACTGGGCCGACATCTTGTCGGTCTTGAAGTCCATTTCGGTGCCGAGGAGATAGAGGATCGCCTTGGGGTCGATCAGAACCTTCACACCCTTGTCCTCGAGGATCTCGTCGAAACGCCCCGGCTCTTCGGCGAATTCCATCGTGTATTCCATGCCGGCACAGCCACCGTTCTTCACCCCGACCCGCAGGCCGAAAACAGGCGTCTCCGAGCGCTCGATGATGGAGCGCACGCGGGCGGCCGCGGCATCGGTCAGGCTCATCACGGGCGGGCGGGAACGCTGGACGGTCATCTGTTCTCTCCAATCGGCGCCGGTTCAAGGCCAGCGGATCAGGCTGAAAGGTGAAAATGGGCGAGGCGACGCGCTTCGGCAAGAGGCTTCACCGGATGCCAGACCTGCACACCGGGATGATCCGGCTTAGGAATTGGCCCAGAGTCCCGGCGTCGCGAGTTCGACGAGGTGGCCGTCAGGGTCGCGAAAATAGAGGCTCACGGCACCGCCCTTCCACGTCACCCGGCTCTCGATCGCGACCTCATGGGAGGCAAGATGCGCGATCCATGGTTCCACCATGTCTGCCGGAATGCCGAGAGCGTAATGCAGAGGGCCCTGGCCGTCATGGGGCGGGATGGTTCCACCCGGCAGCACGACCCGCTCCAACGTCGCACCGCGCAGGAACAGCAGCAGCACACTGGAAGGACCCGCGTCATAGGCGCAGAAGCGCCCGTCCGCCACCATTGGCCTCAGGCCCAGCACGTTCTCGTAGAAAATACGGGCACGCGGCAGATCCTCGACATAAAGGCCGGTCTCCAGAACTCCGGAGAGCGGCGGAAACACGCCCTCCACCACGTCGCTCACCACAGATTGAGGGTGAGACGCGCTTCCTCCGACATCCGACCCTGATCCCATGGCGGGTCGAAGGTGAGATTGACGGCGACACCGGAGACCCCGCCGACGCTGGCGACAGCGCCCTCCACCATGCCGGGAAGCTCCGCGGCCGAGGGGCAGTTCGGCGTGGTCAGCGTCATTTCGACGGCCACCTGCCGGTCGTCGGCAATGTCGACCTTGTAGATGAGGCCGAGCTCATAGATGTCGACCGGGATTTCCGGGTCGTAGACGGTCTTTAGCGCCGCCACGATGTCGTCCGTCAGCCGCTCGAGTTCCTCCGCCGGAATCGAGGATTCGATCGCGGGCGCGTTCGGGGAATCAGTGTCGATCTCGCTCATGCGAACAGATCCTGAGCTTTCACGAGGGCATCGGCCAGCCGGTCGACTTCCTCATGCGTGTTGTAAAGGGCGAACGACGCCCGGCACGTCGCTGTAACCCCATATCGCCCGAGAAGCGGCATCGCGCAATGGGTGCCGGCGCGAACGGCAATTCCGGCGCGGTCTATCACCGTCGCGATGTCGTGGGGATGCGCGTCCTTCATGTCGAAGGCGATGATCGCACCCTTACCCGGCGCATCGCCATAGATGCGCAGCGAATTGATGCGGGAGAGCCGCTCCTTTGCATAGGCACCCAGCGAGGCCTCATGAGCGGAAATGCGCTCGCGACCGATGCTCTCGATATAGGCAAGCGCCTCCCCAAGGCCGATTGCCTGCACGATCGGCGGAGTGCCGGCTTCAAAGCGATGCGGGGGCTCGCCATAGGTGACGCCGTCCTCGGTGACGGTGCGGATCATCTCGCCGCCGCCTTCATAAGGTGGCATGGCCCGCAGCAGGTCCAGCTTGCCGTAGAGCAGGCCGATGCCGGTCGGCCCGTAGAGCTTGTGGCCGGTGATGCCGTAGAAATCCACATCGAGATCGCGCACGTCGACCGGCATGTGCACCGCCGCCTGCGCGCCATCGGCCACCACCAGCGCACCCGCCTCATGGGCGAGGCGGGCGATCTCCTTGAGCGGAGTCACGGTGCCGAGCACGTTCGACATGTGGGTGACTGCGACGATACGTGTGCGCTCGGACAGCAGGCCGCGATAGGCCTCCATGTCGAACGCGCCGTCCTCGGTCACCGGCACCCAGCGGATCACCGCACCCTTGCGCTCGCGCAGGTAGTTCCAGGGCACGATGTTGGAGTGGTGCTCCATGATCGAAAGGATGATCTCGTCACCCTCGCGGATCGACTGGCCGAGCGAGGACGCCACGAGATTGAGCGCGCCGGTCACGGAGCGGGTGAAGATCACCTCGTCGAGGCTCGCCGCATTGAGGAAAGCGCGGCAACGCTCCCGGGCCTCCTCATAGGCTTCGGTCATCGCATTGGCGAGGAAGTGCAGGCCACGATGAACATTGGAATATTCGTTCTCGTAGGCGTAGCGCATCCGGTCCAGCACCTGTACCGGCTTCTGTGCCGAGGCGCCATTGTCGAGATAGACCAACGGCTTGCCGTAGACCTGCTTGGCGAGGATGGGGAAATCCTCGCGCACGCGGGCGACGTCGTAAGAACCGTCAGAAACGGCAGGATGAAGCTTGACCATGTCTCGCCCCTCCAGAGGGCGCATCCCGGGACCGGATGCATGGCCGCGCCGGGATCGTGCGGGGCTTCGGCTTCCCTTGCGGGTGGCTGGCCCTCATCGGCGAACGATCCCGGATCGCGACGATGCCGCGTCCGGGATAACGATCTTGAAGGCGGCGGGACAGCCGCCTTCGGCAGCCCTGGATCAGGCCCGGGCCTTCAGCCAGGCTTCCGCCTGCTCGATGAGCGCATCGCGCACGCCGTCATGCTCGACGGTCTCGATGGCTTCACCGACGAAGGCCTGCACCAGCAGGCTCTGCGCTTCTTTCAGCGGAATGCCGCGAGCCTGCAGATAGAACAACAGATCCTCATCGATTGCGCCGCAGGTGGCGCCATGGCCGCACTGCACGTCGTCGGCGAAGATCTCGAGCTCGGGCTTGTTGTCCATCTCGGCATTGTCGCCAAGGACGAGGGCGCGGCTCATCATCCGGCCATCGGTCTTCTGCGCCGCCTGCCGGACCACGATCTTGCCCTGGAACACGCCCCGGCTGGAATCGTCCAGAACGTGCTTGAACAGTTCACGGCTCTCGCAGCCGGGCACCTGATGATCGACGAAGAGCGTCGTGTCGTTGTGCTGGCGACCCTTGAGCAGCACCGCGCCGTTGAAGGCGACATGGCTGTCGTCGCCGATGAGGTTGCCATAGAGCGAGGTCCGAGCCACGGCAGCACCGCTGGTGAAGACGAAGTCATGAACCTGAGCCTCGCGGCCGACCTCGAACAGCACGGTCGACAGGTTCACTGCCGCATCGCCCTGAACCTGTATGCGGACCACGTCGAGATGAGCGCGATCACCGACATAGTGCTCAGTCGCGGCATTGGCCTGATAGGCGATGCCGGCCGGCCCCTCGAACGTCTCCACCACCGTGGCATGGGCCTCGTCGCCCACCACCACCAGCGAGCGCGCATAGCTCGCTGCCGGGGCATCGCCCACGAAGACATGGGCGATATGGATCGGGCGCTCGATCTGAGCGCCTGCCGCCACCTCGATCACCACACCGTCTCCCGCCAGTGCGGTGTTCAGCGCCAGCGCCGCGTCGTAGCGGCTGGGGGAGAGACCGGCCAGGCGGCTCAGGACGTCGCGGCCCTTCGCGATCGCATCCGCGAGGGTTACGACGCTCAACCCCTCTTCCAACCCATCGAGATCGGAGAGCTCGCGTACCACCGCGCCATTGGCGACGACGATCCGGCGCACGGCCGCGCCGGCCAGCAGCTTTGCCGCAGCATCGGCCTGGGCGACGCCGGCAGGCCCCGCGACCGGCACCGCCTCGCGCAGGATGGTGCGCAGATCGGTGTATTTCCACTCCTCGATCCGGCGATGCGGCAGGCCATGCTCGTTGAAGCTGCGGGCCGCCGAACGGCGCAGGTCGGAAAGGCGGCCGGAACCGGCCGGAATCTGCTCGAGCGCGGCGCTCAGCGCCTGCTCGGCCGGCGTCCGCATGGGACGGATATCAGCGCTCATCGACCGATCCTCACGCCGCGTCCTGCTGGTACTCGGCATAGCCGTTCGCTTCCAGCTCCAGCGCCAACTCCTTGCCGCCGGACCGTACGATGCGGCCCTTGTTCATCACATGCACGAAGTCCGGCACGATGTGGTTCAGCAGGCGCTGGTAGTGGGTGATGACGATCATGCCGCGATCCGGCGAGCGCAGGGCGTTGACGCCCTCGGACACCACCTTGAGCGCGTCGATGTCGAGGCCGGAATCGGTCTCGTCGAGGATGCAGAGCTTCGGCTCCAGAATGGCCATCTGGAGGATTTCCATCCGCTTCTTCTCACCGCCCGAGAAGCCGACATTGACGCCACGCCTCAGCATGTCCTGCGAGATGCCGAGCGCGCCGGCCTTGTCCTTCACCAGGCGAAGGAAGTCCGGCGTGGAGATTTCTTCCTCGCCGCGGGTGCGGCGCTGCGCGTTGAGCGCGGCGCGCAGGAAGGTCATGGTGGCGACGCCAGGGACCTCGATCGGGTACTGGAAGGCGAGGAACACACCCTTCGCGGCGCGCTCGTCGATCTCCATTTCCAGCAGGTCTTCACCGTCGAGCGTCACGGAACCGTCGGTGACCTCGTAATCCTCCTTGCCGGCAAGAATATAGGACAGCGTCGACTTGCCCGAGCCGTTCGGTCCCATGATGGCGTGAACCTCGCCGGGGTTCACAGTGAGGGAGAGCCCCTTGAGGATCTCGCGCCCCTCGTCGCCTTCGATCTTGGCGTGAAGATTGTCGATTTCGAGCATGGCCATGGTCATCTGGTCCGTTCTGGAGCGCGGCGTTCCGGCATTCAAGGGAACAGGCGGCGCGCTGGAATGCGAAGGAAACGACCCGGAGCGGTCGGAGCCGTCCGGGATGAGACTGGAAGGAGCGTCAGCCCACCGAGCCTTCGAGGCTCACCGAGATGAGCTTCTGCGCCTCGACGGCGAATTCCATCGGAAGCTGCTGGAGCACGTCCTTAACGAATCCGTTGACGATCAGAGCGGTGGCTTCCTCGTCGGAAAGACCGCGCTGCCGGCAATAGAACATCTGGTCCTCGGAAATCTTCGAGGTCGTGGCTTCATGCTCGAACTGGGCGCTCGAATTCTTGCTCTCGATATAGGGTACGGTGTGCGCCCCGCACTTGTCGCCGATGAGAAGACTGTCGCAATTGGTGAAATTGCGCGCGCCGGTCGCCTTGCGGTGCGCCGATACAAGGCCGCGATAGGTATTGTCGGAATGACCCGCCGCGATGCCCTTCGCGATGATCCGGCTGGTCGTGTTCCTGCCGAGGTGGATCATCTTGGTGCCGCTGTCGACCTGCTGGTAGCCGTTCGAAATCGCGATCGAGTAGAACTCGCCGCGGCTTTCGTCGCCACGCAGGATGCAGCTCGGATATTTCCAGGTGATCGCGGAGCCGGTCTCGACCTGCGTCCAGGAAATCTTGGAACGGTCGCCACGGCAATCGCCACGCTTGGTGACGAAATTGAAGATGCCGCCCTTGCCGTCCTTGTCGCCCGGATACCAGTTCTGGACAGTGGAGTACTTGATCTCGGCATCGGCCAGCGCGACCAGTTCCACCACCGCGGCGTGGAGTTGGTTCTCGTCGCGCATCGGCGCGGTGCAGCCTTCGAGATAGCTCACATAAGCCCCCTCGTCGGCGATGATGAGGGTACGCTCGAACTGCCCGGTGTTCCGCTCATTGATACGGAAATAGGTCGACAGCTCCATCGGGCAGCGCACGCCCTTCGGCACATAGACGAAGGAACCGTCGGAGAACACGGCCGAATTGAGCGTGGCGAAGAAATTGTCGGTCACCGGGACGACGGAGCCCAGATATTTCTTTACGAGTTCGGGATATTCCCGCACCGCTTCCGAGATCGGCATGAAGATGACGCCGGCCTTGGCGAGCTCTTCCTTGAAGGTGGTCGCCACCGAAACGGAATCGAACACCGCATCCACAGCGACCTTGGAGCCGCCGGTCGATTCAATGCCAAGCAGCGCATCGCGCTCACGCAGCGGGATGCCGAGCTTCTCATAGGTGGCGAGGATTTCCGGGTCGATGTCGTCGATCGACTTCGGCCCCTCCTTCGCCTTCGGCGCGGCGTAGTAATAGAGGTCCTGATAGTCGATGCGCGGATAGCTCACACGCGCCCACTCCGGCTCCTGCATGGTCTGCCACCGGCGGAAGGCGTCAAGGCGCCACTCCAGCAGCCATTCCGGCTCGCCCTTCTTTGCCGAGATGAAGCGGACGGTCTCCTCGGTGAGACCCTTTGCGGCTTTCTCCGATTCGATATCGGTGAAGAACCCGTACTTGTACTGATCGACGTCGATGGAGCGGACCTGCTCCACTGTCTCCTGTACGGCCGGCATCGTCATTCTCCTTTCCCGCACGGGGTCAAGGCCCGCGGGTCAAGTCCAATCAAAAGGCACGTCCCAAAACGGCACGTCGTCCAAAGGCAGTCTTCCAAGGCACGTCAGCCGCCGGAGCGGCACAGTCCATCAGGCCGCACGGGCGCGGCGCATGAGACCCGGCAACACCCGGCGAAAAGCGCCGAGGGCCCGGTCCACATCCTCTTCCCCGCTCGACCAGCCGAAGGACAACCTTATGGCAGAGCGGGCGATCCGCTCCGGCACCCCCATGGCCGCCAGAACATGCGAAGGCCCGACCTTGCCCGACGAGCAGGCCGCCCCCGCACTTACCGCGACACCGGCGAGATCGAGCGCGATCACGAAGGTTTCCGCCGTCACGCCCGGAAGCGCGAGGCACGAGGTGTTCGGCAGCCGGTCGACATCGCCAACCAGCAGCACGAGTTCAGGAAACTCGCACCTTAGAGCCGTTTCGAGTCGATCGCGCAAGACCGCGATGCGCTCGACGTCCACGGCAAGATCGCGCCGGGCGGCCGCGGCTGCGGCACCGAAGGCGACGATGGCCGGCACGTTTTCACTCCCGGCCCGCCGTCCACGCTCCTGCGCGCCGCCCGCGAAGATCGGGGCGGGACGAAGATCGGGTTCGACCGCCACCAGCGCACCGGCACCCGGAGCCCCGCCGATCTTGTGGGCGGACATGGACAGAAGATCCACGCCCAGCGCCTTCGCATCGATGGCGATTCGGCCGGCGGCCTGCACGGCATCGGTGTGCACCATCGCTCCGTGAAGATGGGCACGGCGGGCGACGTCGGCAACCGGCTGGATGACGCCCGTCTCATTATTGGCCAGCATGAGTGACACCAACGCGCGACGGCCCTCCCCCGCATGACGCGCCAGCGCCTCGTGGAGCGCATCCACGTCCAGTCGCCCACGCGGATCGACGGGCAGAATCTCGACCCGGTCCGCCGGAAAACGATGACCGCGCAGCACACCGGCATGCTCGACCGCGCTGGTCAGCAGCACGTCGCAGCGGATCTGCTCGCTGCCGCGCTGATAGTCCGGCGTCAGGGCCAGTGCATCGGCCTCCGTCCCGCAGGAGGTGAAGATCACGCCCCGCGGGTCGACTCCCACCAGTGCCCCGACCTCGGTCCGTGCAGCCTCGATGCGGGCCCGCGCCGAGCGCCCTTCGCCATGAATGGACGAGCCGTTGCCGGCGGCGCCCAGTGCCTCCAGCAACGCATGTGACGCTTCGGGACGCACCGGTGCAGTGGCGTTGTGGTCGAGATAGGTTCGTTCGCTCATGGGTTCGAGGTTGGCTCGTCGTTTAAGGGCGGATCGGCTGGCCTTGCGGAAGGCGAATACCTATATAGGCATTCGCTTGCGAGCTTTCCTGCACAAGCATCTTGCATGCTTGCCAAAACAGCCCATCTCCTGCATAGGTTGGCTTCCGCCATCTCCGTCTGCCGTTGCAAAAATGACTTCCTGCAACCTGACGTAGAAAATTAGAATTATTCTAAATAATTTAGTGGCAAGACCTTCTGCCGTCAAGGCAATGTGCAGACTGGCGAAACTGTCCCGCAGGCGCCTGTCCGCGTCATGGCTCCGGCCAGAGGCCGCCACCATCGAGGCCTGCGAAGGTCATCACAGAAGGCCATCGAGCCCCAAGGTCCGACTCCATGCCTGAGGTCATCTTTACCGGTGAGAAGGGGCGGCTTGAAGGCCGTTACCAGCCCGCCAAGACGCGCAACGCACCCATCGCGATCATCCTGCATCCGCATCCGCAATTCGGCGGCACGATGAACAATCCGGTAGTGTACAATCTGTACTACCAGTTCGTGAACCGCGGCTTCTCCACTCTGCGTTTCAATTTTCGCGGCGTCGGCCGCAGCCAAGGCTCGTTCGACCATGGCCAGGGCGAACTTGCCGACGCAGCCGCGGCGCTGGACTGGGCGCAGTCGATCAATCCGGATGCGCGGGCCTGCTGGATCGCCGGCTTTTCGTTTGGCGCGTGGATCGGCATGCAGTTGCTGATGCGCCGGCCCGAGGTGGAGGGCTTCATCTCCATCGCCGCGCCAGCCAACCTTTATGACTTCTCATTCCTCGCCCCCTGCCCCTCTTCCGGCCTTTTCGTGCATGGCGACAAGGATGCGGTCGTGCCTTTCTCGGCCGTCACCGGGCTGGTGGAAAAACTGAAGACCCAGAAGGGCATCATCATCGAGCAGCAGACGGTGCCGGGCGCGAACCACTTCTTCGACGGCAGGACCGACGAGCTGATGGAAGTCGTCGGCACCTATCTCGACAAGCGCCTGCCGGGCACGCGCAAGAAGGACAGCAAGGAAAGCGCGGCCTGAAGGGTCGCTTTCCTGAAGAAAAAGCCCGGCACGAGGCCCTCGTGCCGGGCTTTTCATTTGGCAGGAGCGCGATCGCGGATCAGTTGAACGCAACGCGCTCCGGATTGTCGATCGACAGGCTCTCGCCATGGCGGCTGAACTGAATGACACTGGCCTGCGTGCCGTCCGCGCCGGGAACGGAGAAGCTTACCGCCTGCTCCGGCTGCAGCGTGGCCAGAACGCGAACGGGCGCGCCCCCGCCGACGCTGAGCGTGGCGACGACGTGGAAGCCGTCGGGCTCCTGGGTGTAATAGGCGACGCCGTTGACATAGCCCATATTGATGATGTGGGCCGTCGCGGGACGCAGCGGCATATCCTTTTCACGGGCACTGACGGGCGCAATGGCGGCTGCGCCGATAAGGCCGACGACGACGGCAGGGACGATTACGCCAAAAAGACTGCGCATCTGAGTTTGCTCCTAGTCGGTTCTGTCCAGACCTATTGATTGATCGGCGTGGCCTGGCGAGCCGGGGATCCGGGAGCCCTTTTTATACGCCATCCATTGTGCGCTGCATCATACAATTTTGCATTGCATCAATGCACTTCAGGAATGCTTCGGACATTAATCTTTTGTATTCAGTATCTCTGAATTAACCCTTCAGCATTACGGCAACGATCCGATCAGTATGCCGCCGGTGAGCGGCTTGGGCGCACCCGTCGTGCCCGGAAAGCTGATCGGCAATCCCCGGGCCCGCCTCAACGCGAGGAAGGCGAAGGCCTGTGCCTCCAATGCGTCGCCATCCCAGCCCAGGGCGTCGGCACGCTCGACCGCAAGCCCGGTCCGCTCGCCGATCATGCGCAGCAAGGTCGCATTGTGAGCGCCGCCGCCTGCGACGATGAGGCCTTGCGGATGGCGCGGGAGAAGCGGCAGAACCGCCGCGACGCAGGCCGCCGTGAGCGCCGTCAGCGTCGCGGCGCCGTCCTCTGTGGTCATCGCGTCGAGCCCGCCCCGCTGGGTGACCCAATCGCGAAAATCGTTCCGGTCCAGCGACTTCGGCAGTGGAAGCCGGAAGAAAGGGTGCGCCATCAGCAGCGCGAGGACGACCTCATCCACCCGCCCGGCGGCGGCCATACGGCCGCCGGCGTCATAGGCTGCGCCGGTACGCGACATCACGAAATCGTCGATCAGGGCATTGGCGGGACCAGTGTCGCAGGCCGCCGGTTCGCCCGCACCGTCGATGAAAGTGATGTTCGCCACCCCGCCGAGATTGAGCACGAGCACCGGTTGGGGCCGGGCGACGCCTGCCAGCAGCGCACGATGATAGACTGGGACGAGGGGTGCACCCTGCCCGCCCGCCGCGACATCGGCGGCGCGAAGGTCATAAACCAGAGCCCGGGGTGCGAAGGGACTGCGCTGCATCGCAGCAAAGAGTCCCGCCCCGTCGCCGATCTGCACGGTTAGGTGCTGTTCCGGGCGATGCAGCACCGTCTGGCCGTGGAAGCCGACCATATCGACGGGCCGCTGGACCATGCCGAGAAAGTCTAGCAGCGCGTCGGCATGGCGGCCGGTGATCCGAGCTTCCGCCTCGCCGAGACAGCCCGGCCTCTCTTTCCGCCTCTGCACCGTCCTGGCATCCTTGAGGGCCCGAAAGAAAAGCGCACGATCTGCGTCCGAATAGGGATAGGAACGGGACGGGCCGAACGCCGCGACGCGCTCGCCATCCGTCTCGATCAGCGCGACGTCGATACCGTCCAGCGATGTGCCGCTCATCAGTCCCACAGCGGTCATCATCGGCCATGCATCCGCCATCGACATGCCATCCCCCGGGTGCGTTCGTGCCGTGAAGCTGTTACTAGACCCGCCGGCATCACCATTGCGTTTATGTCCGCAGGCTTCACATGACCACATACCGCTCCGATTTCCTCCACACGCTCCATGAGCGCGGCTACATCCACCAGGTTTCCGACGAGGCGGGCCTCGACGACCTGTTCGCCAGGGAAACGGTGACGGCCTATATCGGCTTCGACCCTACCGCTCCCTCGCTCCATGCCGGCGGCCTCATCCAGATCATGCTGCTGCACTGGCTGCAGAAGACCGGGCATCGCCCGATCTCGCTCATGGGAGGCGGCACTGGCATGGTGGGCGATCCGTCCTTCAAGGACGAGGCCCGGCAGCTCATGACCGTCGACACGATCGAGGCCAATATTTCCTCGATCAAGCGCGTCTTTGCCAACTATCTCGCCTATGGCGAGGGCAAGAGCGATGCCCTCATGATCAACAATGCCAAGTGGTTGCGAGAGCTCAACTATCTGGAATTCCTGCGCGATGTCGGCCGGCACTTCTCGGTCAACCGCATGCTGTCCTTCGACAGCGTGAAGACGCGGTTGGATCGCGAGCAGTCGCTGTCCTTCCTCGAATTCAACTACATGATCCTGCAGGCCTACGACTTCGTCGAGCTGAACAAGCGGTACGATGTGCGGTTGCAGATGGGCGGTTCCGACCAGTGGGGCAACATCATCAACGGCATCGACCTCGGCCATCGCATGGGCACGCCGCAGCTCTATGCCCTAACCTCGCCGCTGCTCACCACGGCGTCGGGCGCCAAGATGGGCAAGTCGGTGAACGGGGCGGTGTGGCTGAACCCGGATATGCTGGGCCCTTACGAATTCTGGCAGTACTGGCGCAACGTCGAGGATGCCGACGTCGGCCGATTCCTCAAGCTTTACACGACCTTGCCGATGGACGAGATCGCCCGGCTGTCGGCTGTCGGCGGCTCGGAGATCAACGACGTCAAGAAGATCTTCGCCACCGAGGTGACCGCCATGCTGCACGGTCGCGCAGCGGCGGAGGCGGCGGCCGAGGCGGCGCGGCGGACCTTCGAGGAAGGCGGCATCTCCGCCGATCTGCCGACCGTCGAGGTGCCGGCGGCCGAGCTGGAAGCCGGAATCGGCGTGCTTGCGGCCTTTGCCGAGAAGGCGGGTCTCGTCGCCTCCAATGGCGAAGCGCGGCGGCAGGTGAAGGGCGGCGGGCTCAAGGTCAACGACGCGACCGTGACCGATGAGAAGGCCGTCATCACCGGCCGCGACCTCAGTGCCGAAGGCGTCGTGAAGCTCTCGCTCGGCAAGAAGAAGCATGTGCTGCTGAAGGCGGTCTGATCAGTGCAGTCAGGTGGACGATGAGTCCAGTGAGACGCGCGAAGGCCCCCGCCGCGCGTCTCACCCCTGACACGGGTATCCATCACGAAAATCGATCGGTCGCCGCCCCTATCGTCCGCCCGGAACGAGGGCCGGCGGACGCGGATCGGGGGCTTGGCGGAACTCGAAGATCTTCCGCAGGAAGCCCGGCGCCACCGCCGAGATGGGATTGATGCGCAGTGTCGGTCCCGACATCGGCCCGATGATCTCGTAGGTCACGCCCACCAACCCCTCATTCGGGCCGCCGCCGAGGAAGAAGCCGAGCACCGGCAGCCGGCTGAACAGATTGTTCAACCCATAGGCCGGCACGAAGGTGCCGCGCACCGAGATCCGGTCACCGGCGAAGTCGAGCAAACCGTCGAAGGTCGATCCGATCGACGGGCCCCACACCGCGCCGTCCTTGATCTGCAGCTTGCCGGCGGACCGTTGGAAGGCGATCTGCAGCTTCTGGAAGGTCATGGTGCCGCCGGCCTGGGCGCGGCCGTCCTTCGAGCGGTCGGGCGCGGCGGCCATCATGCGGTCGATGCCGGCTTCGCCGCGTATGGCGAAGTCGCGCATCGTGACGGTGCCGTCCTGCGGCGTGTTGCGCCCGGTCGGCGGGTCGACGCTGACCCACAGGTCGCCGCCATAGATCCGCGAATAGAAGTCGACGAATCGCAGCAGCGCGCCCGCATCGGTGGTGCCGATCTGCAGCATCGGCCGGCCGGTGGGGTCGGTGACGATATCGCCCTTCACACCGCCATTTCGGCCGACCAGTGCAGCGAGCATCAGCTTGCGCAGCGCACCGTCGCGCCGCGAAAGCTGGAGCACGGCCTGCCGCAGCACCTCGCCATTATTGCCCTTCACGACGCCGAGATTGACGTCGAGATCAATGTCCGCCGGCTTCTTCTGCGCGCTGGTGCTGGCGATTGGCGTGTCGAGCAGGCTCTTGAGGAAGGCCCTCGCCTCGATCACCTCGCCGCGCACCGTAATCTTCGAGACGTCGTCCTTCTGCTCCAGCTTCACGCTGGCCTTGTCGCCGTCGGAGAGCTGGAAGGTCGGCAGATTGGCGGAGACGAGCTGCGCCTTGGCGTCGAGCTTCACCGAACCGCGGATGTTCACGCCCGGGCCCGTCACCACGAGGTCGTCGATGTTGGTGCCATCGGCGCGTATGAGCGCGTCGGCCGTGAGCTTGGCCGGCTTGCCGGCGGGCTTCGACCAGCCGGGCACCAGTTCGGCGAGGCGGGCATTGGTGAGATCCAGCTCGATCTGCGCGGTCTTATCCTTGGCATTCATAGTGCCGTCGAGCTTCACCCCGACCGTACCGCCGAGGCCCGGCATGTCGATGTCGAGCCGGTCGCGGGCGCCATCGTCGAGATTGGCGGCGAAGCGGAAGGTCATGTCGCCGCGGTCGCGCGGGCGGTTGATCTCGAAGCTGGCGGGCGCGCCGGCGAACTTTCCTTCGCCGCGCAGCAAGGTGGCACTCGGGGTCGCGAACAGTTTCACCGTGGCATCGTCGAGCTTCTGGCCCTGGAAGATCTTGTCGACCGCGAAATCGGACAGATCGGCCTCGAAGGCGTAGTCGACATCGGCCGCCGTCATCGGTTGGCGCAAAGTGAGGTCGATCTGCGCCGTGCCGCTGATATTGCCGCGAATGCCGGCGGGGTCGAACTGCTCGTTGCCGGGACTCTTGAGCGCAGGAGTGGACAGCATGTCGGCGGCGGCGGCGGCGGGACCCTCCACCTGCACGCTGAGCTTGGCCTTGGGGTTCGGCATCACCGTGTCGGGCACGTCGAGCACGCCCTGCGTGAGGGTGAGCCGCCGGCCGCCGGGCGTGTCCACCACGGAATTCGTGGCGACCGCATGGGCGGACGTGCCGGTGGCCTGAACGGCGATCTCGGCATTGCGCAGCGGCGGAAGGCCGGGCGCCGGCTTCAGCACGCCGTTCTTGCCGGCGATGTCGATGGAGGCGCCCTCGGTGGGCAGCGGCTTGTCCTTGTTGCCGATGGAGGAAAGCGGCGCGGCGAAGCGGATGACGGCGCGGGTGATGTCACCGGCCGCCACATGCTCGTAAATCCAGCGCCGCACATCCGGCGCGGCGATGATCGGCCAGAGCCGCTTGAGCGACGTCGCCGACATCGGGGTACCGACGACATTGAGGGTCAGCACCGGATCGGGAATGCCGGCGTCGAACATGCCGTCCAGCGTTACCCCGCCCTTGGCGCCGGAAAAGGTGCTGCTGCCAATGACAAGGCGGCGCGTCGCCGGCTCGTAGGTGAGCCGGCCCGACACCTTGTCGAGCACAAGCGGCGCTTCCTTCTCCGCATCCGGGCCACCGCCGCCGAAGGACGCATGCAGCGTCGTGGGGGTCAGCACCCAAGGCTCACCCATCGTCGCCGGGACGGCGATGTCGGCGCCGAGCGCCAGATCCATCGGTTTCGCCTTGATCGTGAGCGGCTGCAGCGAGAGCACCCGCGAGCTGCGGTCGAAGCGCAGGGCGAGCGAGATAGCGTCCAGCAGCATCATGCCGGCGGCGTCCGAGCCGAGCTGGAGCTTGCCCGCGCCGATCATGGCCTTGCCGTCCGCGACGAGAATGCGGCCCTCGTCGTCGATGCGGCCCGAAACATCGAGGCCCAGCGGCGAGGTCGCGATCATCCCGTCGTCGCTCTTGCCGGCCGCGATCATCAGGTCGTGGGGCGACAGGTTCGCGACGTTCAGCTCGATCGTGCGGTTGCCGCCGAGGTCCGGCCCCATCGCCGCCCGCGCCGTCCACGGGCCATTGGCGCCACTGGACGAGAAATCCAGCCTTACGCCGCCATCCAGCGGCCGGCTCACATCGAGATTGATGTGGTCGAACACCCATTGCCGTCCGCTGGCCTCGCTCTCCACCCGCAGCGTGCCGTTGCGCAAGCCGATATCTGTCAACGCCGAGCCGCCGAAGCCGCCCTCGTCGATGAGGTTCGCCAGCGCGGCGAGCGCGGGGATGCGGGCCGGATCGACGGCGGCGGGAGCCGCCGGCGCCTGGGAGGGAGCCGCCGGCGCCTCGGGAGCGGCACCCGCCGGGGGCGTCGCGTCGGCAGCGCTCGTCGCAGCGGGCGGGATGGCGGCAGGCGCAGCCGCATCCATGTCGGGCGGTCGGGCTTCGCCATGGCCGTGGGGCGCGCGCAGCGGCTTGGCGCCGCGCCCGGTCGCGATGGTGAGGTCGCCATTGGCGGTGAGATGGACGGTGAGCTCAGCGCCGACAAGCGCAATGCGCTGCGGCGCCGAGCGCCAGGGCAGCAGCGAGGTCTGGATGCCGATCTCGGCCTGCGGCGCGCTGGCGATGACCTCCGCCCTCTGGTTGCGCACCACGATGTCGTTGACGCGGACCAGGAAATCGCCCGCCTCGCTGCGCGCCGAGGTGATGGAGCCGATCTCCACCGTCTCGCCGCCGCCGAGGCGCTTTTCCAGTTCGCGGACCACGAAGGGCCGGATCATGTCGATGCCGACGAAGCCGGACACGACCAGCGCATAGACCGCGACGCACAGCGCCACCACGAGCCCGCACAGGCCGAGCGCGGAGACGCCGCACAGACGCGCCACCCGCCAGGCCCGCAGGCGCGGACGAGAGCCGGGGATGCCGCCGGCCGGAGCGACGACGCGCGCCCTCCGGCGCAGGCGCAGCCTGCCGCGCACCGTCCCGCCTTTTCGCCTGACCTCGTCCGTCATTGCGTGTGCCGTTCTCCGCCCGCACGCCTGAAGCACATTCCGCGGAAGCCCGAGGCCCCTCGATCAGAGCATGCTGCAGCCT
Source organism: Ancylobacter crimeensis (assembly GCF_023016805.1). Taxonomy (GTDB): domain Bacteria; phylum Pseudomonadota; class Alphaproteobacteria; order Rhizobiales; family Xanthobacteraceae; genus Ancylobacter; species Ancylobacter crimeensis. The sequence continues at coordinate 229,602 of NZ_JALKCH010000001.1, read as the reverse complement.
ATTGAATAAGAAGCTCTTTCCCCATCGGTCAGCCATACTGCCCGACGGGAGGTGCTTCCCCTGCCGAAACCCCGCGCCGCAGCGACGATTCGCCGATCCGGCGAGGATGGCATCGCGCAGCATCCGCCCGTAATCCCCCCATGCGGATTCCCCGACAAAACCGACGAAAGGAAGGCAGATGACCCTGGAGCCCGGCTGCCCCGCCCCCGCATTCGCGCTGATCGACGACCGGGGCATGCCGCTCACCCTGGCGGATTTTCGCGGACGCAAGCTCGTGCTCTATTTCTTCCCCAAGGCGGGAACACCCGGATGTACCAACGAAACCAACGATTTCAATGCGCTGGCGGCCGATTTTGAGAAGACGGATACGGCGCTCCTCGGCATCTCGGCCGACAGCGCGAAGAAGCTGGCCAATTTCCGCACAAAGCACGCGATTTCTTTCCCGCTGGCGGGCGATGAAGCGCACGCGCTGCTGGAGGCCTATGGGGTGTGGAAGGAAAAAAGCATGTATGGCCGCGCCTTCATGGGCATTGAGCGCACCACGGTGCTGATCGACGCCGCCGGCCGCATCGCGCGGGTGTGGCACAGGGTGAAGGTTCCCGGCCATGCCGCCGAGGTGCTGGAGGCGGCGCGGGGGTTGTGAGAGGGCGCGGGACAGGCGTAGGAACGGGCGGACGACCGCTCCTTACCCTCGCCCTCCGGCCACGGCCTTCGAACGCCGCTCCGGCCGCCCGCTCCTCGTCGTCACGGACCGCCCCTCGTCATCCCGGCCTCAGCAGAGCGCGGAGCCGGGATCGCAGGCGACCGGGTCCATCCTCTTGCCGACGCCACGTCCGGTCCTCCTCCGCGCCTGGGGGCCGGAAAGATCCCGGATCGGCCTGCCGGCCGTCCGGCATGACGGGTTCGCGGAGATGAGGTGCTCCACCACGGGCTCCATCGCGACGCCTCCGCTGCGAGCAGGATCACGGGGCCGACGACGGCGACAGTGAAGAAAGGCGGGGGGAACGGACGGGCCGCGGGGCACGGCCCCGCGCGCGCTCCCTCACGCCCGGCCGTTCAGTCCACGTCCTCGACGCTCGCCGGGCCGCCGCCATAGGCGCGCTGCGCCAGCGCCGCCTCCATGAAGGGGTCCAGGTCGCCGTCCAGCACCTCCTGCGGGGTGCCGGAGGTGACGCCGGTGCGCAGGTCCTTCACGAGCTGGTAGGGCTGCAGAACGTAGGAGCGGATCTGGTGGCCCCAGCCGATGTCGGTCTTGGCGGCCTGGTCGGCGGCGGCTTGCGCCTCGCGCTTCTTCAGTTCGAGCTCGTAGAGCTTGGCGCGCAGCATCTCCCACGCCGTGGCGCGGTTCTTGTGCTGCGAGCGGTCGCCCTGCGCCACCACCGCAATGCCGGTGGGAATGTGGGTGAAGCGCACCGCCGATTCGGTCTTGTTGACGTGCTGGCCGCCGGCGCCGCCCGAGCGCATCGTGTCGATGCGCAGGTCGCTTTCCTTGATGTCGACGACGATTCGGTCGTCGATCACCGGATAGACATCCACCGAGGAGAACGAGGTCTGGCGGCGGGCATTCGAATCGAAGGGCGAGATGCGCACCAGCCGATGCACGCCGCCCTCGGTCTTCAGCCAGCCATAGGCGTTGTGGCCCTTCACCAGGATGGTGGCGGACTTGATGCCGGCGGTCTCCCCGCCGGTCTCGTCCACCAGTTCCACCTTGAAGCCGCGCCGCTCCGCCCAACGGGTGTACATGCGCAGCAGCATCAGGGCCCAGTCCTGGCTGTCGGTGCCGCCGGCCCCGGCATGGACCTCGAGATAGCTGTCATTGGCGTCGGCCTCGCCCGAGAGCAGGGCCTCGAGCTGCCGGCGCGCCACCTCGGCCTTGAGCCGGCCAAGCGCGGCGGCGGCCTCGTCGACGATGGAGGCGTCGCCCTCGGCCTCGCCCATCTCGATCAGCTCGACATTGTCGGCGAGGTCGCGCTCGATGCGCTCCAGCGCGCCGAGGCCGTCTTCCAGCGTGCCGCGCTCCTGCATCAGCTTCTGGGCACGCTCGGGGTCGTTCCACAGATTCGGATCCTCGGCGAGCGCGTTCAGCTCGGCAAGACGGGCCTTGGAACGGTCGAAGTCGATGTGCTGCCGCAGCAGCCCGGCGGCTTCCTTGATCTCGTCGACGCTCGCGGCGAGGTCGGCGCGCATGGCGGTCACTCTCGGGTTCAGTCGGAAAGGCGCGGAAAATAGAGGCGAAGGGCGGTGCTGTAAACGCCCCGCGATGCGTTCGGTCGGCGCTTCACACCGGCCTGCGCCGCGCCGCCTCCATCAGCGCGCGCGAAATCGGGCGAACGGGCTCCGAGCGCAGCACCACCGAGGTCGTCACCTCGCCGAAGCGGCCGATGGAATCGACGATCACCGCCAGATGTTCCGGCGCCGGGACGATGGCCTTCAGCACGAAGCAGTCGGCCCCGGTCACACGGTGCACCTCGACGATGGCGGGCAGGGCGGCGAAGGCGTCGAGGCAGGCACGGATGTGCGCGTGCGCGGTGCGCAGGCGGATGATGGCGGTCATGCGCAGGCCGATTGCGGCGAGGTCGATGCGCGCGCCGTAGCCGGTGATGACGCCGCGCTCCTCCAGTCGCTTCACCCGCTCCGAGGTCGCCGGCTGCGACAGCCCGATGCGCCGGCCGAGCTCGGAGATCGGCAGACGGCCATCCTCCTGCAGCGCCTCGAGGATGGCGAGGTCGCGCTCATCGAGCGGGGGCGCCTCGCGCTCCGGGCGCGGCAGCGCGACGGTAGGGATGACGGGTCGCCGGTCCGGCCTTGAATCCATCGGTCGTTTCCTCTTCCGGCCGATGGTTCGCCATGTGCCGGCCCGGCGAACTCTGCCATGCTCGACGCCGCTTCGATATCCCCGACCCTTCGACACCCCTGCCCCAACCCACGGACCTTCCCATGCGCCTCATCGGCATGCTCGATTCGCCCTATGTCCGGCGCGTCGCGATCTCGCTCGACCGGCTCGGCCTGCCGTTCGAGCATGAATCCCTTTCCGTGTTCCGCCATTTCGAAGCCTTCGCCGCCATCAACCCGGTGGTGAAGGCGCCGAGCCTCGTGACCGACGAGGGCGTGGTGCTGATGGATTCGACCCTCATCCTCGAACATGCCGAGCGGCTGGCCGGGCCAGATGCCAGCCTCGCCCCGGCGTCGCTCACCGATCACGCCCGCGCCCAGCGCATCCTCGGGCTTGCGCTGGTCGCCTGCGAGAAAACGGTGCAGCTCGTCTATGAACACCAGCTTCGTCCCGAGGAGCGGCGGCACCTGCCCTGGGTCGAACGGGTGAGCGGCCAGCTCCACGCCGCCTATGCCGCTCTGGAGGCCGAGGTCGCGGCGCATGCCGGCGGCGAAGGCTGGCTGTTCGGCGCCCGGCCCCTGCAGGCCGACATCACCGCGGCGGTGACGCTGAGCTTCACCCGCCATATGCGGCCCGACGCGCTCGCCGGCACCCCCCTGCCCGCCCTTGCGGCACTGACGGAGCAGGCCGAGGCACTGGACGCCTTCCGGCGCTGGCCGATCGGATAGAAAAAGGGCCGGTCGCAGCGCGCCGGCCCCTCATCGCCTCATCCGAAACGCAGCCTCAATAGAGCCCGCCGGTGCCGTCGGCGCCCACCGCGCGGTCGGCATCGGGCGTCACCACGCCCGAGCTGCCGCCACCGCCGCCGCCGGCGACATAATAGCTGTCCGGCGGCGCGGTGCCCGGCTTGAAGCCTTCGAGGATCGACGCCTCGCCCGGGCCGGCGCGCATGCCGGTCTTGGGATTGACGCGGATCAGCTTGATGCCCGGCGGCACGCGGAACGGCACGGCCGGACGATCCGCCAACGCGACCTTCATGAAGTCGCGCACCACCGGGGCGGCGATCAGGCCGCCGGTCGAGCCCTTGCCCATCGGCTTCGGGGTATCGAAGCCGAGATAGACGCCGACCACCATGTCCGGCGTGAAGCCGACGAACCAGGCGTCCTTCTCGTCATTGGTGGTGCCGGTCTTGCCCGCCACCGGCTTGCCCAGTTCCTTCAGAGCCACGCCGGTGCCGCGCTGGACCACGCCTTCCATCATCGACGTGATCTGGTAGGCAGTCATCGGGTCGATCACCTGCTCGCGGTGATCCACCAGCGTCGGCTCGGGCTGGTTCTGCCAGTTGTCGGAATCGCAGCCCTGGCAGACGCGCTCGTCGTGGCGGTAGATGGTCTTGCCGTAGCGGTCCTGGATGCGGTCGATCAGGGTCGGCTTGATCTTCACGCCGCCATTGGCGAGCTCGGAATAGGCCGAAACCATGCGCATCACCGTGGTCTCGCCGGCGCCGAGCGCCATGGAGAGCACCGGCATCAGATTGTCATACACTCCGAAGCGCTTGGCATATTCCACGATGGTCGGCATGCCGATGTCGTTGGCGAGCCGCACCGTCATCACGTTGCGCGACTGTTCGAGGCCGAAGCGCAGCGTCTGCGGGCCGTAGAACTTGCCGGAATAGTTCTCCGGCCGCCACGTGGCCTGCCCGGCCTGATTCAGCTCGAACGGCGCGTCCAGCACGATGGAGGACGGCGTGTAGCCATTGTCCAGCGCGGAGGAATAGACGATCGGCTTGAAGGAGGAGCCCGGCTGGCGATAGGCCTGCGTGGCGCGGTTGAACTGGCTCTCCTCGAAGGAGAATCCGCCTACCATGGCGAGCACGCGGCCGGTCCACTGGTCCATGGCGACGAGCGCGCCCTCGACCTTGGGCTGCTGGCGCAGGCGCCACTGCCCGTCCTTGCCGTCGATCGGCTCGACATAGATGACGTCCCCGGCCTTGAGGACGGAGGAAACGCCCTTCTTGCCGCGCAGCGCCCATTTCACGCCTTCTGCGGTGACGACGCCGACCTGGCGCTGGGTTTCGAACTGGCCGGACTTGTCGCGCAGCGGCTGCAGGCCGATCTTCGCGGTGTCGCCGCCCGCCTCCAGCACCACGGCGAGGCGCCAGGGAATGTCGCCGAAGGAGCGCACCTGCGAAAGCCGCCCGCCCCAGTCGCCGCTCGGCTCGATCACCGTGATCGCGCCGCGATAGCCGCGCTGCTCGTCGAAGCGGGTGAGCCCGTCCAGCAGCGCCTTCTTGGCGATGACCTGCAGCTTGGGATTGAGCGTGGTGCGCACCGAGAGGCCGCCGCCATAGAGCTTGTCCTCGCCGTAGCGGGAGGCGATCTCGCGGCGCACGTCCTCGGCAAAATATTCGGCGGAGAAGATGTGGGCGCCGGTCGGCCGCGAGGTCACGTCGAGCGGCTCGGCCTTGGCCTTCTCGGCCTGCTCGGCGGTGATGTAGCCGTTCTCGGCCATGCGGTCGATCACCCAGTTGCGGCGGGCGACGGCGGCGTCGTGCTCGCGGATGGGGTGATAATTGTTCGGGCCCTTCGGCAATGCGGCAAGATAGGCGACCTGCGCGATGTCGAGTTCGTTCACCGACTTGTCGAAATAGAGCAGCGAGGCCGCGGCCACGCCATAGGCGCCGATGCCGAGATAGATCTCGTTGAGATAGAGCTCGAGGATCTTGTCCTTGGAATAGGTGCGCTCGATGCGCAGCGCTAGCAGCGCTTCCTTGATCTTGCGATCGATCGACAGCTCGTTGGTGAGCAGGAAGTTCTTGGCGACCTGCTGGGTTATGGTCGAGGCACCCTGCGGGCGGCGGCCGGAGCCGTAGTTCTGGATGTAGGACACCGCGGCGCGGCCGATGCCGGTGATGTCGACACCGCTGTGGGAATAGAAGTTCTTATCCTCGGCCGAGATGAAGGCCTCGATCAGCAGCTTGGGAATGTTCTGGATCGGCAGATAGAGCCGGCGCTCCTTGGCGTATTCCGCCAGCAGCGAGCCGTCCGCGGCATGGACGCGGGTCATCACCGGCGGCTCGTAGTTCTGGAGCTGCGTATAGTCCGGCAGGTCCTGCGAGAACTTCCAGACGAAATAGGCCGCGCCCGCCCCGGCGATGACGAACACGATCGTGCCGAGGGCGAAACAGAATCCAAGAAAACGCAGAAGCAGCCGCATGCCGCCCCGACCCCATGTCTGCCCGTCCGACCAGCTTCGTCACCATCCCCGGATGACGCAGCGTCGGCGCGGATGAATCCGATCGCCCTGCCGCGACGTGTGGGGGCGAACTATGGCCGTATCGCGACCGGCCGGCCGGTAAAGATGCCGCCGCGCCCCGCCGCCACCGGGGCTACATGGCCCATTGCGGACCGAAGGGCAATGCCGTCAAGGCATCGCCACGGGGGCGGAACTGCCGCCTTGCGAGGCGAAATAGGCGTTGATGGCGGTGACCATGGCGTCCGTCACCTTCTCCTTCCACGCATCGGAGGTCATCAGCTCGACATCCTTCTCGCTCGACAGATAGCCGAGCTCGAACAGCACGGACGGCACGTCCGGCGCCTTCAACACCTTGAAACCGGCCGATTTCAGCGGCGATTTGTGCATGCGCGCCACGTCGTCGATCTTGCCGACCAGGGTGCGGGCGAAGAGGGCCGAGAAGTTCTTCGTCTCGCGCTGGGCGAGGTCGAGCAGGATGCCGGCGACGTCGGTCGGCTCGTCGGAGAGATCGAGGCCGGCGATCATGTCGGCGCGGTTTTCGGCATCGGCGAGGCGCTGGGCCTCGGCGTCGGAGGCGCGGTCGGAGAGGGTGTAGACCGTCGCACCGCGCACCTGCCCCGAGCGCGCGGCGAGCGAATCAGCGTGCAGCGATATGAAGAGCCGGGCCTGCTGGTCGCGCGCGACCTTCACCCGGTCGCCGAGCGGCACGAAGGTGTCGCCGTCGCGGGTCATCACCACGCGGTAGCGGCCGGTGGCGTCCAGCTTCTTGCGCAGCAGCGTGGCGATGGAGAGCACCACGTCCTTCTCATAGATGCCGGCGCTCGCATTCACCGCGCCGGCGTCGATGCCGCCATGGCCGGGGTCGAGCACGATGACCGGGCGCCCGTCATTGTTGGTGACCGGCGGAGCCGGCAGAACGGGCGCGGCCTGCGCGCGCTGCACCGGAGCGGCGACCGACTTCATGAAGCTGACCCGGTCGGTCTTCACGAGATCGACCACGAGACGCGCCGGCTGGCCGTCGATGGGGTCGATGACGAAGACCTTGTCGATCTTCACCGGGTCGGTGACGTCGATCACGAGCCGCGCCTTGCCCGGCGCGAACAGGCCGAAGCGGAAGGCGGAGACGAGTCCCCTGCCCTGCTGGCCCGCGCTCGGCGGCACGGTGAAGACCACATCGGGAATGTCCACGACCACGCGATAGGGATCGGCGAGGGCGAAGGCGCCGAACGGCACCGGGCGCGACAGGTCCATGACGAGGCGCGTGCGCTCCTCGTCGCCGGCCAGCCGGGCATCCGTGGCGATCGCAGGGCCGACCGCGGCAGGAACGGCGGCGGCGGGAACGGCGGGCGAGGAATCGGCACCGGGCACGCCGGCGGCGGCCGCGGGCGTCGCGGCGGCGACGGTCGCGACATCGCCCGCCCTGGCTGGCAAGAGCGTTGCCGGCCAGATGAGCGCGAGGGCGAGCAATGGGGCGCGCCAGTTCATTGGGTCTCCCGCAGTCCGTTTTCCTGAAGCCGCCGCAGCCGGAAAAGCCCCGCGGTCCCGGGGCACTCGCATTTTACCGGAATAGGCGGCGTCGGTTAATCAAGTCTTGACGGCAGAATCATGTTGGCGCGCGCACGCTTTCTTGCGTGGATGCGCGGGCGGTCGGGCGGCGATTGCGTCCTTGCCAAAACGACACGCATGCCGCTATTAAGGGCAAGCAAATGGTTCGCATTTCGGATTGCCTGCGCGGTGTCCGGCATTCGCGGCCCGGCGGCGCGGACCACCAGGAATGGCGTCCGCTCATCCGTCGCGCTGGTCCCGTAAGGGAGCGCGACGGCCAGCAGCGTGGCGGATCGCCGCGCGGCTCATGCCCCGGACCGCACCGCCGTCATCCCCTTCATGGCCGTCCAGCGCTGCAGACGTCGCCGGGGCGGTTTCGCCATCCGGCGGCCGCGCGAGATGCCGCCAGGCGCCGCAGGCCGGATCGCACAAGGATCGCGGCCTCCATGTTCGGTCGAGGGATAGACGGCAGCAAGTGATGATGCGTCCGCCGGCAAGTGCAGATCGGGAACCGAGCGGGCTGACCCGCCGGGCTCGTTTCTGCGGCACGGCCACGGCGCGCATCGGCTTCGGCCCGGTTCGGACATCCCTCGCCTTCTCCTGTTCGTTTCCGATCACCGCTTATGGACATCGCCCCAGCGGCCCGGCGCCGAGCGCGCCCGCGCGGCCTTGTCCGCATATGAGAGTTCCATGGCCAACAAGATGCTTATCGACGCCACCCATCCGGAGGAGACCCGGGTTGTGGTGGTGCGCGGCAGCCGGGTCGAAGAGTTCGACTTCGAGGCTGCAAGCCGCAAGCCGCTGCGCGGCAACATCTATCTCGCGAAGGTAACGCGGGTCGAGCCGTCGCTGCAGGCCGCCTTCGTGGAATATGGCGGCAACCGCCACGGCTTCCTCGCCTTCAGCGAAATCCACCCCGATTATTACCAGATCCCGGTCGCCGACCGGCAGGCCCTGCTGGCCGAGGAAGAGCGCCAGCAGAAGCGCGATGCCGAGGCGGAGGACGAGGACAAGCCGAAGGGCCGTGCCCGCCGTCCGCGCGGCGGCGCGAAGAACGTCGCGGCCGATGCGGCCGGCGACGAGACCGTTTCCGAGGCGCCCGTCGATGCGGCTTCCGAGGCCGCTTCCGAGGATGAGAGCGGTCCCGCCCGCCGCACCCGCAAGCCCTCCGCCGATGACGAAGGCGGCGGCGTCGAGGAGGTGCATGCCGAGGACGAGGTCGTCGAGCAGGTCGGCTCCGACGACGCGCTGGAGGAGGTGCCCGAGCGCGCCGCCCCGCGCCGCGCCCGCACCTACAAGATCCAGGAAGTGATCAAGCGCCGGCAGATCATGCTGGTTCAGGTCGTGAAGGAGGAGCGCGGCAACAAGGGCGCCGCGCTGACCACCTATCTCTCGCTCGCCGGCCGCTATTCCGTGCTGATGCCGAACACCGCCCGCGGCGGCGGCATCTCCCGCAAGATCACCTCGGCCGAGGACCGCAAGCGGCTGAAGGAGGTCGCCTCCGACCTCGACGTGCCGGAGGGGATGGGCGTCATCCTGCGCACCGCCGGTGCCAATCGCACCAAGGCGGAGATCAAGCGCGACTTCGAATATCTGCTGCGGCTGTGGGAGAATGTGCGCGAGCTGACGCTGGCCTCCTCCGCGCCTTCGCTGGTCTATGAGGAAGGCTCGCTGATCAAGCGCTCGATCCGCGACCTCTACAACAAGGACATCGACGAGGTTCTGGTCGCCGGCGACGACGGCTACCGCGAGGCCAAGGACTTCATGCGCATGCTCATGCCGAGCCATGCGAAGAACGTGAAGCCCTATCGCGACCAGCAGCCGGTCTTCGCCCGCTTCGGGGTGGAAAGCCAGCTCGACGCGATGTTCTCGCCCGTCGTGCAGCTGCGCTCCGGCGGCTACATCGTCATCAACCCGACCGAGGCGCTGGTCTCCATCGACGTGAACTCCGGGCGCTCGACCCGCGAGCACAATATCGAGGACACCGCGCTGAAGACCAATCTGGAGGCCGCCGAGGAGGTGGCCCGCCAGCTGCGCCTGCGCGACCTCGCCGGGCTGATCGTCATCGATTTCATCGACATGGACGAAAAGCGCAACAACCGGGCGGTCGAGCGCAAGCTGAAGGATTGCCTGAAGAACGACCGCGCGCGCATCCAGCTCGGCCGCATCTCGCATTTCGGCCTGATGGAGATGAGCCGCCAGCGCATTCGCACCGGCGTGCTGGAAAGCTCCACCGAGGTGTGTCCGCACTGCGGCGGCACCGGCCATGTGCGCTCGTCCTCGTCCGTCGCGCTGCAGCTGCTGCGCGCGGTGGAGGACATGCTGCTCAAGTCCAACACCCACAATCTGGTGGTGCGCACCCGCGCCGAGAACGCGCTTTATGTGCTGAACCACAAGCGCGCCCACCTGCATGAGCTTGAAGAGCGGTTCGGCGTCATCGTCACGGTATCGGCCGACCAGAGCCTCACCGGGCTGATTCCCTTCGCCATCGACAAGGGCGACCTCGTTCCCAACCCGATCCCGCTGCCCCGCTCCCCAGAGCCGGTGCATGAGATCGCCGACGAGGTTCTGCCGGAGGACGCCGAGGACGAGGCCGCAGAGGCCGAGGAAGAGACCGAGACCGCCGAGCCGCCGCGCGAGGCCCGCGAACCGCGTGAAGAAGGTCGCGGCGAGGGCGAGGGTGGCCGAGGCGAGGGCGAAGGTGGCGGCCGTCGTCGCCGTCGCCGCCGTCGCCGCCGGCGCAACGGCAATGGTGAGGGCGGTCCCAACGGGCAGGCCTACGCTGAATCGGCCGAGGGTTCCGACGAGGACGGCGAGGACGAGGAGAGCGCGGGCGACGCTTCCGCTGACGCCGGCGCGCCGATCGCGGCCGAGGTTGGGGTTGAGACCGTGGCCGAGGCCGCCCAGGAACGGGCCCCCGAGGAGGCCGGCAGCGCGATCGCGGTGGAGATCACCGAGTCGGGCGTGACGGAGGGGGCCGCCGAAGCGGCCGAGCCGGCTGGTGAGCCGGAAGCTGCGGCCGAGGCGAAGCCCAAGCGGCGGGCGCGTGGCGGTCGTCGTGGCCGTCGCGGCGAGGCCGATGCGACCTCCGATTCCAACGAGGCGCCGGCTGCCGACGCGCCGGCTGCCGAGGGTGCTGCTGAAGCCCCCGCCGCGGAAGCGGTGGAAACGGTGAAGGAAGCGCCCAAGCCGCGCCGTCGCCGCTCCACCGTCCGCGAGCCCGCTCCCGTTGCGGCGAGCGAGACCGGCGCATCCGCCGCGCCCGAGCCGGCTGCTGTCCAGCCCGCGCCGGAAGCGGCGACCGGAGAGGCCGCTTCCGAGGCACCCGCGCCTGAGGCCCCGGACGCCGGGACACCTGCGGACAACGCCGGGACACCTGCGGACGCTGCGTCGACCGAGGTGACACCGGCCCCGGAAGCCGCCGCGCCGGACGCGACGGAAGCTCCATCGGCCGCCACGGATGTCTCCGCGCCGGTTCCCGAGGACGAACGCCCCCGCCGCACCGGCTGGTGGAGCCGCAAGCTGCTCGGCAACTGATCCGACCCGTCCGGGTGGCGGCGCGCCGCCACCCGGACCTTCTTCCGCGCCGTTCAGGCCCCGCCATCCCCTCGCCCGTTTTTACCGGCTGTGGGAAGCCCCGCATCCCCCAGCCTTCCGGTCGGTGCATCGAGGCTTCCGGCCCGATCCTGCGGAAGGGCGGCGCCGAACGCGGCGGCAAAGCGCCCCATGAGCCGCACCAGGGCGTCCAGCTCCTTTCCATCCCAGTCCGCCAGCGCGCCGCGCATCAATCGCTCGCGGGCGACGTCGATTCGCCGGCAGGTCGCCCGCCCCTCCTGCGTCGCCACCGCGTCGCGCACCCGCCGGTCCGTGACGCCCGGCCGCCGCGCGATCAAGCCGCTCTCCTCCAGCCGTGCCACCTGCCGGCTGACCGTGCTGTGGTCGCGGCCGACACGGTCGGCCAGATCGACCACGCCGATCGGCCCGAAACGCTCGATCAGCACCAGCAGCGGAAACAGCGCGCCGTCGAGAGGAATGCCGGCCGCGGCGATCAGGTCCTCGTCGCGCCGGGGCCGGTTCATGGCCGCCACAATGTCCAGAAGAGCGCCGTGGAGGCGCCTTAGCTGATCACTGATATGTGTATCCTGCACATTTTTGCTCGACGTCATCCGCACCTCCATATATGTGCATTATACACACATATGGAGATCGAGATGAAAGCTGCCGTCGTCCGCGAGGCCGGACATTCACCGATCCTTGCCGATTTCGCCGAGCCCGCCGCCGAGCCGGGCGAGGTGATCGTGGAGGTCGCCGCCGCGGCGGTCAGCCCGCTGGCTCGGGGGCGGGCGCGCGGAAGCCATTACAGCGTCGCGGGCGGCTTTCCGTTCGTCGCCGGCGTGGACGGCGTGGGGCACCTCGCCGATGGACGCCGGGTCTATTTCGCCCTTCCTCGCGCGCCCTTCGGCGCCATCGCCGAGCGCGTTCCCGTCCCTGCGGCGCAGTGCGTCGAGGTGCCGGACGGGCTTGACGACGTTGCCGCCGCCGCGCTGGCGAATCCGGCGATGTCGTCCTTTGCCGCGCTCACCGAGCGGGCCGTGCTGAGGCCGGGAGAGACCGTACTGGTCAATGGCGCCACCGGCACCGCCGGCCGGCTCGCCATCGGTATTGCCCGCCATCTCGGCGCCGGCCGGGTGATCGCCACGGGCCGCAATGCCGTCGCCCTCGCCACTCTTGGCGCCGACGAGACGCTCGCGATCCCCGCCGATGACGGCGCTCTGGACGCGCGGCTGCGGGAGATTTTCGCCGGCGGAGTCGATGTGGTGCTGGACTATCTGTGGGGGCGCACCGCCGAACGCCTGCTGGTCGCGGCGGCGCGGGCGAAACGGGAAGATCGGCCGGTGCGCTTCGTCCAGATCGGCGCAGCGAGCGGTGGCGAGATCACCCTTCCCGGCGCGGCGCTGCGGGCGGCGCCGATCGCGCTCATGGGCAGCGGCATCGGCAGCGTGCCGGCCCCTCGTCTGCTCGCCAGCGTGGCAGCCGCCTTCGCCGCGGCAGGTCCCGCGGGCCTTGCTGTCGAGACGGTGACCGCGCCCTTCGCGGATGTGGAGCGCGCCTGGAACGCGGAGACCGGAAGCGCCCGCCTCGTGCTGTTGGGCGATCGGGCCTGACGGGCTCAGCCGCGGCGCAGGAAGCCGCCGATACGTTCCACCGCCTCGTGCATGTCGGCCTGCGATCCGCAATAGGACAGGCGCAGGAAATTGTGGCCGCGCACGGGGTCGAAATCGACGCCCGGCGTCGCGGCGACCCCGGCCTCGTCCAGCAGGCGGCGGGCGAAGGCGGCGGAATCATCACTGAAACGGGACACGTCGGCATAGAGATAGAACGCGCCGTCCACCGGCAGGAATTCCGGCAGCCCGGCTTTGGGCAGGCCCTCGCCGAGGATGAGGCGGTTGGCTTCATAGCCGTGCTTCACCGCCTCCATCTCGCCGGCCCCGTCAAAGGCGGCCTCGGCGGCGATCTGCGAGAGCGTCGGCACCGAGATCGACAGGTTCTGCTGCAGCCGCTCCGCCGCACGCACCAGCGCCGGGGGCAGCACCATCCAGCCGACCCGCCAGCCGGTCATGCAGAAATATTTCGAGAAGGAATGGATCACGGTCACGTCCGGCGACAGGCACGCCGCCGTCACCGCCGGGAAGGCGTAGTCGAGGCCGTGATAGATCTCGTCCGAGATGAAGCGGATGCCGAGCCCGTGCGCCGCCTCAACCAGCGCAGCCAGCGCCTCGGGCGTCATCATGGTGCCGGTGGGATTGGCCGGGCTTGCCACCAGCACGCCCTTGAGCGGCGCGGCGGCATGGGCCTCGGCAAGCTGCTCGGGCGTGATCGCCCAGCGCGAGGCGGCATGGGTCTCGATCAGCACCGGCTCGCAGCCGAGCGCCTTCAGGATGTGGCGGTAGGGCGGATAGCCGGGGCTGGCGATCGCCACCCGGTCGCCGGGTTCGAACAGCGCGAGAAAGGCGAGGATGAAGCCGCCCGAGGAACCGGTCGTCACCACGATGCGCGAGGGATCGACCTCCACATTGTAGCGCTCGACATAGTGCCGAGCGATGCGGGCGCGCAGCGAGGGGATGCCGAGCGCGGCGGTGTAGCCGACGGTGCCCTCCATCGCGGCGCGGGCGGCGGCCTCGCGCGCGGTGAGCGGCGCCTTGGCCGCCGGCTGGCCGACCTCCATGTGAACCACGCGCCCGTCCAACGCCTCGATCTCGGCGGCGCGGGCCATCACGTCCATCACAATGAAGGGAGGAACCTCGCTGCGGGCGGATGGCGCGAGCCCCTCGCGGCGGCTTGCCTGGTCCGCATGGACGCGGGCGAGAGCGGCGACATGGGCGAGCGTATAGGACATTGGGTTCCATCCTTGCCGGGCGGAGCGGCGGCCGACGATGTCGCAGCCGCCCGCGCCGCCGCCGTGATGCCGCATTCTGCGGCTGGTGTTGAGACAGGCGGACAGCGCGCATCGGGGCCCGGCGCGCCCGCCGCAGGATGGCTGAAGCGCGCTTGACCCGGCGTGCCCGCTGCCATCAGTCTCGCAGGCGGTCCGAATGCGAAGACGATGGATGATGGCTCTGCCTGTTGACAAGCCCCCTGCTCCCCGCCGGAGCCTGTTCCCGCGCGCCACTGCCCTTGTCGCCGCCGTGGCGTTGGGCCTGGAGACGCTGCTCGCCCCTTTCACCGGGCCCGCGCTGGCACAGGAATCGACGCCCGGCTCGCGTCCCTCCATCGTGCGCGACGCCGAGATCGAGACCTTGCTGCGCGACTATATGCGCCCGATCTGGAAGGCCGCCGGCCTCACCCAGCAGAATCTGCAGGTCGTTCTGGTGAACGACCGCTCCTTCAACGCCTTTGTCGCGGACGGACGGCGCATCTTCGTCAATACCGGCGCGCTGGTGCAGTCGCAGACGCCCAACGAGATCATCGGCGTGCTGGCCCACGAAACCGGGCACATCGCCGGCGGCCATCTGGCGCGGATGCGCGAGCAGTTGCAGAACGCCCAGACCATGGCGATCGTCGGCATGCTGCTGGCGGGCGCGGGCATGGCGGCGGCGGGCGCCGCGGGCGGCAATATGGGCAATCTCGGTGGCGCCGCGGCCGCCGGCATGGCGGCTGGGCCGGACATGGCGCGGCGCTCGCTGCTGGCCTATCAGCGCAGCGAGGAGCAGTCCGCCGACCGCGCCGCGGTCACCTATCTCAACGCCACCGGCCAGTCGCCGGTGGGCATGATGAAGACCTTCGAGCGCTTCGCCAACGACCAGATCTTCCTCAGCCAACGGGTCGACCCTTACGCCTTCAGCCACCCCATGGCGCGCGAGCGCGTCGCGGCGCTGGAGGACCTCGTCGCCAAGAGCCCCTACAAGGATCGCAAGGACCCGCCCGCCCTCCAGGCCCGCCACGACATGATGCGCGCCAAGCTGGTCGGCTTCACCGAAGGGCCGGACGGGGTGGGGCGGCGCTACCCGCTTTCCGACAACTCCATGCCCGCGCGCTATGCCCGCGCCATTTCGGCCTATCGCTATGGCAACATCAACGACGCCGTCCGCCAGATCGACGCCCTGATCGCCACCAACCCCTCGAATCCCTATTTCTACGAGCTGAAGGGGCAGGCTCTGCTCGAATCGGGCCGCGCGCGCGAGGCTGTTCCCCCGCTGCGCAAGGCGGCGGAGATGTCCAGCAATGCGCTGATCCGCACCATGTTCGGCCAGGCGCTGGTGGCGAGCGGCGACAAATCCGCCAGCGAAGAGGCGATCCGGGTGCTGAGCGTCAGCCTTCAGCAGGATGACGGCACCGCCGCCGGCTGGCGCTACCTCGCCATGGCCTATGGCCAGAAGGGCGATCTCGCCAATGCCGACCTCGCCTCCGCCCAGTCCGCCGCAGCCGAGGGCGACGTGCGTCTCGCCCGCGAGCTGGCCGCCCGCGCCAAGCAGAAATTTCCGCTGGGTTCACCCGGCTGGCTGAAAGCTGACGACATCGTCAATTTGAAGCCGCCGCCACAAGCGATAAGAAAGCGTCCATCCTGAGCGACGGCGTGCCGGCACGACCGCGCCCAATCGCCGCCGCCGAGGTGGCAACCTTATGTTCGACCCGGAGACTTCGATGCCGTTTACCCTTCCCCGCGCCCTTTCCGCCGGTCTTCTCTCGGCGAGCCTTCTCCTTGCCGCGGGCGGCGCGCCGGCCTCCGCGCTCGACGATACCCAGCGCAGCGAATTCGAGACGCTGATCCACGATTATCTCGTGAAGAATCCCGAGGTGATCCAGGAGGCGATCGGCGAGCTGCAGAAGCGGCAGGAAGCGGCCGAGGCGACCCGGCGCAAGAGCCAGATCGCGGCGATGAAGGACGACATCTACACCTCGCCGCATGCCGTCGTGGTCGGCAACCCGAAGGGCGACGTCACGCTGGTCGAGTTCTTCGATTACAATTGCGGCTACTGCAAGCGCTCGCTCGGCGACCTCGTGGATCTTATCAAGAACGACCCGAAACTGCGTGTCGTGCTTAAGGAATTCCCGGTCCTCGGCCCGGGCTCCGTCGAGGCTGCGCAGGTTGCAGTGGGCGTGCGCATGGTGGCGCCCGACAAATATTTCGCGTTCCACCAGAAGCTGCTCGGCGACCGCGGGCAGGCCAACAAGGCCAAGGCGCTGGCCGCCGCTAAGGATGTCGGCGTCGACAGCGACAAGCTGGAAGCCGCGATCGCCGACCCTGAGGTGCGCGTCACGCTCGAGCAGAGCATGAAGATCGCCGATTCGCTCGGCATCAACGGCACGCCCAGCTACGTGCTCGGTGACGAGCTGATCGTCGGCGCGGTCGGGCACGACCAGCTCAAGGGCGCCATCCAGGCGGTGCGGAACTGCGGCAAGACCCAGTGCTGAACACCCTGCGACACCTGTAGCGTCGTAGTGCCGGGCCGGTCGCAGAGCGGCCGGCCTTTCCTTCGTTGTTAGCAAAACCACGCCCTGCCGGCACTTTGCCGCAAGAGCGCTTGAACAGGGCTTGGCGAGGCGGTCACCTTTGCCTATAAACCGCGCGGCTGCGTGGCGTGAGCTGCGTGGAACGCGACGCCATGGCGGCTGCGATGCCGCGACGACGCCGCAGCGGGGGCTGGGAAAACGCACGGGCCAGAATCGTGCAGGGACCGACTTGAGGCGCGATGCCGGATCACTCGTCCACCACCATTCACGTCCTCAACGGGCCCAATCTCAACCTGCTCGGCACGCGCGAGCCCGAGGTTTATGGCCGCTCCACGCTCGCCGATGTCGAGACCGCATGCCAAGTGGCCTGCCAACGCCACGGCCTGTCGCTGGTCTTCGGCCAGACCAACCATGAGGGCGAGCTGGTCACGCTTCTGCAGCAGGCGCGCGGAAGCCTCGGCGTGGTGCTGAACGCGGCCGCCTATACCCATACTTCGATCGCCATCGCCGATGCCATCAAGGCAGCCGGCCTCAATGTCGTCGAAGTGCACCTGTCCAACGTCTTCGCGCGCGAGGCCTTCCGTCACCACTCCTTCATCTCGCCGGTCGCCCACGGGGTGATCTGCGGGCTTGGGATCGAAGGCTATCGCCTCGCCATCGACGCACTCGCCTCCAGTCGCGCCAATTGAGGGAGACGGGCGACCGTCACGGGATCATGATGAAAACCAACAAACCCGCCATCGACCCCGCGCTGGTGCGCGAGATCGCCAATCTGCTCTCAGAGAGCGACCTGACCGAGATCGAGGTGCAGCACGAGGATCTGCGCATCCGCGTCGTGCGCCAGCCGCCGACCGTGGTTGCCGCCGCACCCGTCGCGGTCGCGGCGCCCGCGGCAGTCGCCGCCGCCCCTGCCGTGCCCGCCCCGCTGGCGCCAGAGGTCGGCAAGCTCGATCCCGCCAAGCATCCCGGCGTCGTCGCCTCCCCGATGGTCGGCACCGCGTATCTCGGCCCGGAGCCGGGCGCCCGCTTCTTCATCGAGGTCGGCACGGTGGTCAAGGAAGGCCAGACGCTGCTCATCGTCGAGGCCATGAAGACGATGAACGCCATTCCCGCTCCGCGGGCCGGCACGGTCACGCGGATCCTCGTCGAGAACGCCCAGCCGGTCGAATATGGCGAACCCCTCGTGATCATCGAGTGAGGGCGCGCCCATGTTCGGCAAGATCCTGATCGCCAATCGCGGCGAGATCGCCCTGCGCATCCTGCGCGCCTGCAAGGAGCTCGGCATCGCCACGGTCGCGGTGCACTCCACCGCGGACGCCGACGCGATGCATGTGAAGCTCGCCGACGAGAGCGTGTGCATCGGGCCGCCGGCCGCCAAGGACAGCTATCTCAACATCCCGAACCTCCTCGCCGCCTGCGAGATCACGGGGGCGGATGCGGTGCATCCCGGCTACGGCTTCCTGGCCGAGAATGCGCGCTTCGCCGAGATCCTCATCGACCATGGCGTGCAGTTCATCGGGCCCAAGCCCGAGCACATCCGCATCATGGGCGACAAGATCGAAGCCAAGAAGACCGCGAGGCGCCTCGGCATTCCCTGCGTTCCCGGCTCGGATGGCGGCATTTCCTCCGATGACGAGGCCATGCGGGTGGCGAGCGACATCGGCTTCCCGGTTCTGGTGAAGGCGGCCGCCGGCGGCGGCGGACGCGGCATGAAGGTCGCCCGCTCGGCCGACGAGCTCTCCGCGGCGCTCTCCACCGCCCGCGCCGAGGCGCGCGCCGCTTTCGGCGACGATGCGGTCTATCTCGAGAAATATCTCGGCACGCCGCGCCATATCGAGATCCAGGTGCTTGGCGACGGCCAGGGCAACGCGATCCATCTGGGCGAGCGCGACTGCTCGCTCCAGCGTAGGCACCAGAAGGTTTGGGAGGAAGCCCCCTCGCCCATCATCACGCCGGAGCAGCGCGCCGGCATCGGCGAGACGGTGGCGCAGGCCATGCGCGACCTGAAATATCTCGGCGCCGGCACGGTCGAGTTCCTGTACGAGAACGGCGAGTTCTACTTCATCGAGATGAACACCCGCATTCAGGTGGAGCATCCGGTGACGGAGGCGATCACCGGAATCGACCTCATCAACGAGCAGATCCGCGTCGCCGCGGGCGAGGCGCTCGGCATCCGGCAGGAAGACGTCGTGCTGGAAGGCCACGCCATCGAGTGCCGCGTGAATGCGGAAAACCCGCGCACCTTCCGCCCCTCGCCGGGCAAGATCGGCTACTGGCACGTGCCGGGCGGGCTCGGCGTGCGCGTCGATTCGGCGGTGTATCAGGGCTATACGATCCCGCCCTATTACGACAGCCTCGTCGGCAAGCTTATCGTGCACGGCAAGACCCGCGCCGAATGCCTGATGCGGCTGCGCCGCGCGCTGGACGAGTTCGTGGTCGAGGGCATCGAAACCACGCTGCCGCTGTTCCGCGAGCTTGCCGTGAATGACGAGATCGTGCGCGGCGCCTACGACATCCACTGGCTGGAGCATTTCCTGGCCGAAGGCGAGCCGGGCGGCCACTGAGCCGGCACCGCTTCTCGTTCCGCTATCCCAATGCCCGGCCTTGCGCCGGGCATTTTCGTCGAGGCACCCGGCACCTACCGCGCTTTCCAAGGGCGGGCATCTGCGGCATGCTCAGCCCATGTCCCACCCGCGCGACCACCAGCCCGAGATCACGCCCGAGGTGCTGCTGAAGGCCTATGCCTGCGGCATCTTCCCCATGGCCGAGAGCGCCGACGATCCGGGGCTCTACTGGATCGAGCCGGAGCGGCGCGGCATCCTTCCGCTGGACGAGTTCGCCATCAGCCGCCGCCTCGCCCGCACCGTGCGCTCCGACCGCTTCACCATACGCGTGGACACCGCCTTCGAGGCGGTGATGGATGGCTGCGCCACCCCGGCGGAGGGGCGCACGACCACCTGGATCAACCCGCGCATCCGCAAGCTCTATGGGGACCTGCACGCCAAAGGCTTCTGCCATTCGGTGGAGACGTGGGAGGATGGCGAGCTGGTCGGCGGGCTCTACGGCGTCCGGCTGGGACGCGCCTTCTTCGGCGAGAGCATGTTTCACCGCGCGCGCGACGCTTCGAAGGTCGCCCTGGTGCATCTGGTCGCCCGGCTGAAGCGGGGTGGCTTCACCCTGCTCGACACCCAGTTCGTGACCGAGCACCTGCGCAGCTTCGGCGCAGTGGAGGTGTCGCGCCGTTCCTATCACCACCTGCTGGCGCGTGCGCTGGAAGGGGACGGCGATTTCTACTGCTGGGGGCCGGGCGAGGCGATTACCGGCGCGGTCTGCTTGCAGTCCGTCAGCCAGACGTCATAGATCGGGTGCTCGACGCCGTGCAGGCCGGGACTGGCTGCGAACATCCAGCCGGAGAAGATCTTCTTCACCTCGCCGTCGAGCTCCTGCTCCTGCACCTCGACGAAACCCGTGGTGTTCTGGGTCTCCGTGGCCGGGCGGGTGTAGCAGACGCGCGGGGTGATGCGCAGCGCGCCGAACTGGACGGTCTCGTTCACCGCCACGTCGAAGGTGATGATCCGGCCGGTGATCTTGTCGAGCCCGGAGAACACCGCGGTCTTGTTCGCGATCTTCTGCGAAGGCGGCTGCACCAACTCGACATCGCTGTCCGGGGTACCGGGCGCCGGGGCCGGCGTGGTGCCGGGCACCGGCTGCTGCTGCGCGGGCACGCGCTGCTGTGCGGCAGGCTGGCGATTGGTGCGGGTGCCGGGAGCCGGCGCGGCGGGCGTCTCGATGATCGGCGGCACGCCGGGGGGAAGCGGCGCGGTGTCGGGGTCCTGAACCGGGCCGTCCGGGATGTTGGCCGGCGGCAGCGGCGAACTGTCGACCCCGCCCTGCCAACCCTGCTGGGCATATGCGCCCCCGGCGAAGAGGACGAGCAGAAGGGCAAGCGGCAGGGGGGAAAGACGGGGCATCACGGACAGTCGTTGAGAGCGGATCGTGCGTTGTGAGCAGATCCTGCGTCGAGAGCAGATCGGGATGCCGACGTCACCACGGCAATGCGGCAGCGGAAGGGCGCGAAACCCGCACCGGCGTGCCTTCCGCGCGCCACGGAGGATGACGGAACCCGGCGTGCCGGGCTGCCGCCATCGCTCATTCCGGCTGCCAGGCCTGATAGTCGCCGGTCACTTCCGGGCGGTGATTGAGGCCGAGCGTGGAGCCCGGCGGATGATAGGCGGCCACCGTGCCGGTCGGGTTCGGCCGGTGCGGCTTCTCCCACTCGCGTGGCGTGTAGGTTTCCTGGCTCGGCGGGATGTCGGAGCGCTGGTGCATCCAGGCGTGCCAGCCGGGGGGAATCGCGGTCGCCTCGGCGGGACCGTTGAAGATCACCCAACGCCGCTCGAAGCCGAGCGAGGGATCCACCTTGCCGCCTCTGGTGCGGTAATAGGTATTGCCGAGCTCGTCCGTGCCCACGCGCTCGCCATGGCGCCAGGTGTGGAACCGGGTCCCCATGGTCTGGCCGTTCCACCAGGTGAAGGTCTCGGTGAGCAGGTCGGAAAGCTTCACGGCAATGATCCCTGTGCGGGCTGCAATTCAGGCCGGAACATGCCATCGGCACCGCCCCCTGTCCAGCCGCGCCGGGGGCGGTGTCGCGAGCTTATAGGCCGCGCCGTTCTGTGAGGAAATAGAGGAAGGCGGCGATCAGCATGACGAGGGCCGCCGCGGTCACCGCGGGCCAGCCATGGCTCTCGAAAAGCGGGCTGGCGATGGCCGATCCGAAGGCCCCCCCGAAGAAGAAGACGGCGATATAGAGCCCGTTCAGCCGCGCCCGCAGCTCCGGCGCCAGCATGAAGAGGGCTCGCTGGCCGAGCACCAGATTCGCGGTCACCGCCAGATCGAGCACCACCGCCCCGGCGACGAGGATGCCGAGCGATTCCACCTGCGCGCCCCAGAGGGTCGCGAGGAAGCCGCCGATGGCGAGGACGAACGCACCCACCGTGCCGGCCCGCGACCACCCGCGATCGGCGATGCGCCCGGCGACCGGCGAGATGACTACGCTCGCCGCTCCGGCCAGAGCGAACAAGGCCAGCCCCTGCTGGTCGAGACGGAAGGGCGCGCCGGTCAACAGCAGCGGCACGGCCGTCCAGAACAGGATGAAGGTCGCGAACATCGCCGCCTGATAGGCCGCCCGCCGGCGCAGAACCGGCGTCGCCCGCCACAGCCCCGGCAGCGAGCCGACCAGGGCGAAATAGCCGGTTCGGGTGTGGGGGTGGCGTTCCGGCAGTGTGAGCCGCAGCCCCACCGCCAGCACCAGCATCACCGCGGCCGCGAGGCCGAACACCGCGTGCCAGCCGAACCAGTGCGCAATCATGCTCGCCACCGGGCGGGCCAGCAGGATGCCGGTCATCAGCCCGCTCACCACGCTGCCGACGCGCCGGCCCCGCTCCTCGGGCGCGGCGAGATGGGCGGCGAAGGGCACCGCGACCTGCGCCACCACCGAACCGACGCCGAACATCAGCGCCGCGGCGAGGAAGAGCGGCGCGGTCGGAGCGAAGAAAGCGAGGAGCAACCCCGCCGCCGCAAGGATTAGGATGGAGGCGATCAGCCTGCGGTTCTCGACGATGTCGCCGAGCGGCACCACCAGCAGCAGGCCCAAGATGTAGCCGATCTGGCCGAGCGTCACCACGAGGCTGCCGATCGATTCGTCGAGCCCGATATCGGGCGCGATCAAGGGCAGCAGCGGCTGGGTGTAATAGAGATTGCCCGCCCCTGCCCCCGCAGCCAGCGCCAGCAGGAAGAAGGTGACGGGCGAGGTCGGACGGTGAGGCCGGTCGGCGGTCTCGGCGGGCGCGGTCATCAGGAGAGCCTTTTCGGGAGCCGGACGGCGGAACGCGGGAGTGGATCCTGATACGGCGTCGGCGGCGGATAGGAGCCGCCGCGCCCGGTTTTGTCCAGCCGCCCCGCCGCATGGCTGGGTTACCGGCGCGTGACCGGGATGTGGCGGCGGGACGGCCATCCTCGTTGTCCCCGCTGTCAACATGGCGGGAAAATGGCGGACGCGCTGGACTCGCAGGCCGAATCCGCGCTCGATAGCCCCAACAAGACTGGACGTTACGACCTCGCGTCACCATCTAGATTTAGGCTTCGTTCACGCCTTCCACACTAGAGTTTGTGACGAGCGATTGACGAGGCCGGGAGAGTCGTCCAGTTTGAGGGCCGTCGGGGCGCAGCGTTTTGGTCGTGCCCGGCCTTCCTTGCACGGACGCATCTGGATCGACGGTGGCAACACCGGCGATCGGCGTTGCGCGCGGATGTTAAAGCTCAAGGCGGAACGGCGGGGCACCGCCCACACCGCCGAAGTGACAGGGTGCGCGGGCAGAGCCCGGGCCAGATTTTAGAGCGGGCGGCCCTTGCAGGAGGGTCCTCGCACGGATGTGGGGATCCAGACATGCGCATCGAGCGTCGCTACACCAAGGCCGGACGTTCTCCCTATGCGGACATCGCCTTCCGCACCGTGACGAGTGAGATCCGCAATCCGGACGGCTCCATCGTCTTCCGGCTGGAAGGGATCGAGGTGCCCGAGCACTTTTCCCAGGTGGCGAGCGACATCCTCGCGCAGAAATATTTCCGCAAGGCCGGCGTGCCCGCTCGGCTGAAGAAAGTCGAGGAAGAGAGCGTTCCCTCCTTCCTGTGGCGCGGCGCGGCCGACGAGAAGGCCCTCGCCAAGCTGCCGGAGAAGGAGCGCTACATCGGCGAGACCGATGCCCGGCAGGTGTTCGACCGCCTCGCCGGCACCTGGACCTATTGGGGCTGGAAGGGCGGCTATTTCGACGGCGAGGAGAACGCGCAGGCCTTCTTCGACGAGCACCGCTACATGCTCGCCATGCAGATGGCCGCGCCGAACTCTCCGCAGTGGTTCAACACCGGCCTGCACTGGGCCTATGGCATCGACGGACCGAGCCAGGGCCATTTCTATGTCGACTACCGCACCGGCGAGCTGACCCGCTCGGCGAGCTCCTATGAGCACCCCCAGCCCCATGCCTGCTTCATCCAGTCGGTCGGCGACGACCTGGTGAATGAGGGCGGCATCATGGACCTGTGGGTCCGCGAGGCGCGGCTGTTCAAATATGGCTCGGGCACCGGCTCGAACTTCTCGGCGCTGCGCGGCGAGGGCGAGAAGCTCTCCGGCGGCGGGCGTTCCTCCGGCCTGATGAGCTTCCTCAAGATCGGCGATCGCGCCGCCGGCGCCATCAAGTCGGGCGGCACCACCCGCCGCGCGGCGAAGATGGTGGTGGTCGATGCCGACCATCCCGACATCGAGACCTATGTGGACTGGAAGGTGAAGGAGGAGCAGAAGGTCGCCGCCCTCGTCACCGGCTCCAAGACCGTCGCGAAACACATGAAGGCCGTGATGAAGGCCTGCGTGAACTGCGAAGGTGAAGGCGACGACTGCTTCGAGCCCGAGAAGAACCCGGCGCTGAAGCGCGAGATCCGCGCCGCCAAGAAGGCGCAGGTGCCGGAGAACTACATCCGCCGCGTCGTCCAGTTCGCGAAGCAGGGCTACACCGACATCGACTTCCCGATCTACGACACCGATTGGGATTCAGAGGCGTATCTGACCGTCTCGGGCCAGAACTCCAACAACTCGGTGCGCGTCGACGACGCCTTCCTGAATGCGGTCCAGGCCGACGCCGACTGGAACCTCGTCGGCCGCACGACCGGCAAGGTGACGAAGACGCTGAAGGCCGCCGAGCTGTGGGAGAAGATCGGCCATGCCGCATGGGCCTGCGCCGACCCCGGCATCCAGTTCCACACCACCATCAATGACTGGCACACCTGCCCGGCCACGGGGCCGATCCGCGCGTCCAATCCGTGCTCGGAATACATGTTCCTCGACGACACGGCGTGCAATCTCGCCTCGCTGAACCTGCTGCAGTTCCGCAAGGCCGACGGCTCGTTCGACGTGGCGAGCTATGAGCATGCCTGCCGGCTGTGGACCGTGGTGCTCGAGATCTCGATCCTGATGGCGCAGTTCCCCTCGCGGGAGATCGCCCAGCTCTCCTACGAGTACCGCACGCTCGGCCTCGGCTACGCCAATATCGGCGGCCTGCTGATGACCTCCGGCATCCCCTACGATTCGCCGGAAGGCCGCGCCTATTGCGGCGCGCTGACCGCGATCATGACCGGCGTGTCCTATGCCACCTCGGCCGAGATGGCCCGCGAGCTCGGCCCCTTCCCGGGCTACGAGGCCAATGGCGCCCACATGCTGCGGGTGATGCGCAACCACCGCCGCGCCGCCTATGGCGAAGCGGTCGGCTATGAGGCGCTCAACACCAATCCGGTGCCGCTCGACCACGCGGCCTGCCCGTACCCGATCCTCATCGAGCGGGCCCACGCGACCTGGGACGAGGCCATCCGGCTCGGCGAGGCCCATGGCTATCGCAACGCCCAGACGACGCTGCTCGCGCCCACCGGCACGATCGGCCTCGTCATGGATTGCGACACCACCGGCATCGAGCCCGATTTCGCGCTGGTGAAGTTCAAGAAGCTGGCCGGCGGCGGCTATTTCAAGATCATCAACCGCGCCGTGCCGGAGGCGCTGCGGACCCTCGGCTACACCGAGAGCCAGATCGCCGAGATCGAGGCCTATGCGGTCGGCCATGGCTCGATCGCGCAGGCTCCGGCGATCAATCACTCGACCCTGCGGACGAAGGGCTTCACCGACGCCGCGCTGGCCAAGATCGATGCCGGCGTGAAGTCGGCCTTCGACATCAAGTTCGTGTTCAACCGCTGGACGCTGGGCGACGACACGCTGGCGGCGCTCGGCGTGCCGGCCGACAAGCTGACCGACCCGGCGTTCGACCTGCTCGCCTTCCTCGGCTTCTCGAAGAAGGACGTGGAGGCCGCGAACATTCATGTCTGCGGTGCCATGACGCTGGAAGGCGCCCCCTTCCTGAAAGTCGACCACTATCCGGTGTTCGACTGCGCCAATCCGTGCGGGCGCATCGGCAAGCGGTATCTCTCGGTCGAGAGCCATATCCGCATGATGGCGGCGGCGCAGCCCTTCCTCTCGGGCGCGATCTCCAAGACCATCAACATGCCGAACGA
Source organism: Ancylobacter crimeensis (assembly GCF_023016805.1). Taxonomy (GTDB): domain Bacteria; phylum Pseudomonadota; class Alphaproteobacteria; order Rhizobiales; family Xanthobacteraceae; genus Ancylobacter; species Ancylobacter crimeensis. The sequence continues at coordinate 203,912 of NZ_JALKCH010000001.1, read as the reverse complement.
GGCGACGGTCGAGGATTGCAAGGAGGCCTATCTTCTCTCCTGGCGCCTGGCGCTGAAGGCCAATGCGCTCTATCGCGACGGCTCGAAGCTCTCCCAGCCGCTGAACGCACAGCTCATCGCCGACGAGGACGACGAGGAAGATGCTCTCGAGGCTCTGATCGAAAAGCCCACCGCCGCGCGGGCCGCACAGATCACCGAGAAGATCGTCGAGAAGGTCATCGAGCGCGTGGTCGCCATCCGCGACCGCGAGAAGATGCCGGACCGCCGCAAGGGCTACACCCAGAAGGCGGTCGTCGGCGGGCACAAGGTCTATCTGCGCACCGGCGAATATGACGACGGCCGGCTCGGCGAGATCTTCATCGACATGCACAAGGAAGGCGCGGCGCTGCGCTCCTTCATCAACAACTTCGCCATCTCGGTGTCGCTCGGCCTGCAATATGGCGTGCCGCTGGAAGAGTATGTCGACGCCTTCACCTTCACCCGCTTCGAGCCCGCGGGCCCGGTGCAGGGCAACGACACCATCAAATACGCGACCTCGATCCTCGACTACATCTTCCGCGAGCTCGCCGTGTCCTATCTCGGGCGCAACGATCTCGGCCATGTCGAGCCGGCGGAATCCGGGTTCGACGCGCTCGGCAAGGGCGTCGACGAGGGCAAGTCCGACGGCAAGGGCGAACCGCGCTCCCCGGCCGCGGTGGCGGCGACCCGGATGGTCTCCAAGGGACTGATGCGCGGGCGCAATGTCGGCCTGATGGTGGTGCCGGCCGGCACGACCACCGCCGGTGTCGCCGGCGGCTCCAATGTCACCAGCCTGCGCGGCGGCCTCACCCAGGGCGCCACGGCGCTGAAGGCCGAGCCGGAAGAGGACAGCGAGTCCGCGCACGAGACGCAGGCCCTCCCTTGGGCCGCCCCCACCCCGGTCGCCCAGGCATCGGCTGCTCCCGCCAGCAAGGCTGAAGCGCGCGCCATCGCCCGCGCCAAGGGCTATGAGGGCGAGGCCTGCCCGGAGTGCCAGAACTTCACCATGGTGCGCAACGGCACCTGCCTGAAGTGCGAGACCTGCGGCTCTACCACCGGCTGCAGCTAGAGGAGCTTGCCGGATCTTCTATAGGCGCTCGCAAAGAATGGTCATTTCTTCGCATAAAGCGCACTCGATGCTCGCATTAAAGCGCCTCACTTCTTAGAGGCGACTTGAATGGCTTGAAAAATGAACGTTCCGGGCAGCTTCACGGCTGCCCGGAAATGGCTGGGGGAACAGACCAGAAACGTCGCTTGGGGAAGCGGCTTCGACAGGAACTGGCTGCCGCGGTCGGCCGCCGAAAGATGGAGACTGGCGTGGCGCATACCTGGAAGCACGATCGGGCCAAGTCCTCGATCGACAAGCGTATCGAGGACGTGCGGACCGTGTCCGTCGTGGACTGGACGCGCGACAAGTCCCTCGAGGACATCCCCACCAACAAGGCGTACCGGATGGACGCCGTGCACCTCTATGTCGACATCCCCAACCTGCGGGAACTCCTCGACAGCACCGCTGTCGAAGGACCGACCTGCCACAAGCGGACGCTCCGCTTCCTCAACCTCCACTACCGGGCTGTCGAGCGCATCCTGTCGGGCGCCGAGGCCCGCCGCGTGGACTTCCACAACCAACGCCTCCACGCGGTGGTGTCGAAGCCCTACGGCTCGGACTCCGAGGCCGACCGCGTCCGCAAGGCCGTGGCCGTCGCCCAGCTCATCAGCGACGTGCTTGCGGAGACGGGCGACGACGACGAGCAGATCCCGAACGCGGACGTGCGCATCGGGATCGACACGGGGCTGGCCTTGGCCGTCAACAACGGTCGCAACGGGTACCGAGAGCCGCTCTTCCTCGGCAGCCCGGCGAACAAGGCGGCCAAGCTCGCCTCGAACGGCACGACCCTCGGTATCTTCTTGAGCAACAGCGCTCGTCGCGCGATCGGCCTCGAGGAGCTCGACGAAGACGACGTGCCCAAGACCCCTTTGACCGAGGAGGAGATCTCGGCGTGCCAGGAAGCCGCGGACCTCGACGTCGACAAGGACTCGATCGTCGACGCGTGGCGCAAGGACAACGAGAAGAGCCCCATCGGTACCTTCGAGTTCTCCCGGTCGACCCCGCCGCTGCGGGATCTCGAGATCACCTCGCTGTCGCCGGCGAACTCGCGGCGCATGGACACCGTCTCGGTCTACGCCGACGTGGACAACTTCACGGCTTACGTCGACGCACACATCGAGGACGACGAGCAAGCCAAGGACGTCGTGAGGTGCCTCCATGTCATCCGCGCGGAACTGGATCGGGTGCTGACCGCAGACTTCGGCGGCAGGCGCATCCGCTTCATCGGCGACTGCATCCACGGCCACATCCTCGAGGGCACCGCGCACCAGACGTACGACGAGGAGACGGTCTCGACCGCGACGCTGTGCGCCGGCGCCCTGCGGAGCAGCTTCGATCTTGCGCTCGAGCGCCTGCAGGCCAACGGCATCGACACCGACGACCTTGGCCTCGCGATCGGCTTCGAGTTCGGGCCGACAGCGATCACGCGGCTGGGCATGCGCGGAGACAAGGTGCGCTGCTCGGTCGGACGCGCGGTCCTCGGTTCCGAGGACGAACAGAGGCGGTGCACGGGCAGCCAGACGGCCATCGGCGATGCCGCCTACGGGGTCGCGTCCGACGCCGTGCGCGAGCTGTTCGGGAAGGCCAAGATCGTCCCAGACTTGACCTACGACACCGCCGTCTCGGCTCTCTCCGAAGACGGAGACAAGGTGGCGAAGGCCGCAGTGGCTGAGGCGTACGCTCTTTCAAGCCCGGCGCTGGCCCGGGCAGCGGAAGAACCCTTCCGGCCGCACTGCACGAAGGACTGATCTGGTTGTCGGCCCTCGCCTGCATCAAGCGGACGGCGTCCCAACACCACGCCGCGCTCGCCTCCGAGAGCGGCGGCTCTGTGACGTTCGAGGTGTGCCCGCCACTGCCGTCGGGCGCTCCGGGTCCAAGCTACACCGTCGCGATCTCCGCGGCGGGCCCAATCATCACCGCACGCGAGACCAAGCCCGGCCGGCTGCCCAATTTCTGTCCGGAGCGACACATCAACTTCGGGGGATCGTTCTGCCTGAACTGGAAGGCCGGCGACCCGCTGCAGGTCGTCGACGATGCCTCTGCGTCGCTCTGGTGGCGGAAGCTCCTGAGATACCTGCGCGCGCAGGATGTCGCCGCAGCCCTGCGTCGCTGGCCAGGCAAGCCGGAAGGTCGGGCTCACGGCTCGGCGGCCGTCTTCCAGGCCCGCGCGGAGGCGGCCGCCGATCGCCTCGGGCCACGTCCCCGACTTCCTGGTCGAACGCAGCGGCGTCGCGACATTGCTCGACGCCGTCGGCGAGGGGGCCGAGCCCCCTCCCCCATGGGTCGCCGCGGCTGCCGTTGAAGCCGGGTTCCGGCACCAGATCCTCGCCGCGGCCGACAAGCCCGCCGTCCGCCTCGAGAACGCGATCGACCTCCTCCGCTACGCCCGCTGGCGCGCGCCGCTCGGCGAGCGCGTCAGGCTGCTGGTGCTGCTCGAGGACGGCCCGCTCCCGCTCGGCGCCTGCCTCGCCGCGATGCGCTCTCCCGACCCGATGGGCGTGGTGGCCGCCCTTGCGCTGCGCCGCTTCGTCGAGCTCGACCTCGATGACGCACCGATCGGTCCCGACACTCGCGTCCGGGCGATAGCCGCGGCCCGCTGAATCCTTCGACCGCATCCTTCCACGCCACCGGCCCGCCCAGCGCGCCGGAACGACGGAGCACGCCCGTGCCGTTGATCAACCGGGGCCCCGGCCCTTTCCCCCATCTTGCCGCGAAGGCCTTCCACCGCGGTCGTGAACGCCCTGATCGAGACAGGGGCCCTGCCCTCGAGCGTGCGTCTCAATCCGGTAAATCGTTGCCCTCAACGAGTGGTGCTGGAAGCCGACCTCGACACGTTCATGCGGAGGTTCGTCTCGCTCACCGGTCTTTCGAGAGAGACCGGGATCCACTTCAGGCGCCTAGCCGCAGACCTCGGTCGTTCCGGGATCACGCCTGCCTTCGATCCCGGACAGGTGAAGGCCACGTTCTACGAGCGCGCCGCGCTTCGCGGCCACGCACCCGCGACCTGACCAAGCTACTCTCACTGATCGCTTTGGAGGCCTCGGCATAGCCGGGGCCTTTTCTTTGCGCTCGCATCAAACCGCCTCTCAAAGAGGCTGCAGAGTGAGGCAAGTTGATGCGAGGACGTCTGCGGCGTCGAGGCAAAGCGAGAAATAAATATCAGCAAAAACAGTTACTTACAGGATTTCTGAGGCAATTTATGGCTGGTCTTACACTTCCCCGCCCGGTGCCGAGCGTTGATCGCGCGCTATGCCGACCGCGCAGGGCCGTAGCCTTTCTGATGACGGCCGGGATCTTCCCGGCCGTATCCTTTTGGCCTTCGTGCCCTGGCGTCATCTCGACATCGCCTGCGCGATCCCTCACCCTCTCCCCCGCATCAGAGGAGGGGAAGAAGCATGAGCGAAACGGGGAATGATCCGGCGAGCGATAAAAAGGCCCCTGCCCTGCACGGTGGCGGATGCCATTGCGGGGCCGTGCGCTTCGAAGTCGAGACCGACCTCGGCCAGATCCTTGCGTGCAATTGCTCGATCTGCTCGAAGAAAGGTCTATTGTTGACCTTCGTGCCGGATGCCGCGTTCCGGCTCGGCTCGGGCGCGCAGGCGCTGCGCGAATACCGGTTCAACAAGCATGTCATCGGGCACATGTTCTGCTCGGATTGCGGGGTCGAACCCTTTGCGCGCGGCGCGATGCCGGACGGCACGGCGATGGTCGCCGTCAATGTGCGGTGCCTCGACGGGATCGATCTCGGCACACTCTCGCCCACGCCCTATGATGGCCGCAACGCCTGACCAAGGCACCCGTCAGAGAGCCTGTAACATGCGAAAAAGCCGCCGTTCCCCCGGGAAACGGCGGCTTTCTCAATGGCAGGACACGGGAGAGGCCGAAGCCGTCCGCGTCGGGAAAGGCATCACGCCGTGCGCAGGTTGACCGCGGAGGTCTTGCCGGAGCGCTGATCGGTCTGCAGCTCGAAGGAGATCTTCTCGCCGTCACGCAGACCCTGGAGACCGGAACGCTGCACCGCACTGATGTGCACGAACACGTCCTTGCCGCCGGAGTCAGGCTGAATGAAGCCGTAGCCCTTCTGGTCGTTGAACCACTTCACGGTGCCGGTAAGGGTAGACATAGTCTCAAGTCTCTCAGATCTAGGTTGCACATCCAGCCGGGACGCGATGTTCCCGACTTAGGTCGAAATTGGAAGAAAAGCTGAACGTGCGCCCGGCGGATGCAAGGCGAAACGACCCAGTCGTCCGGCCAAATTCTGCGGAGAGACTAGACGGAATGTCGTGGGATGCAAGCCCGTCGATCATCATTCCCGTCACATCGGAAAAATGACAAAACCACCTTGCGCTGCAGCAGATCGGCCGTGTCATTTGCCATCCTTCCGCAGTCACCCGCCGGCTCCGTGCGACCGGCTCAGACCGGGCGCAGATTGACGGCGGACTGCCGGCCCGAACGCTGGTCGGTCTGCAGTTCGAAGGCGATTTTCTCGCCGTCGCGCAGCCCGCGAAACCCCGCACGCTCGACGGCGCTGATATGGACGAACACGTCCTTGCCGCCGGCGTCGGGCTGGATGAAGCCGTAGCCCTTCTGCTCGTTGAACCACTTCACGGTGCCGGTATCTGCCATTGAAGGAAAACCTTGGACGGTGGATTTCAGGACACCCCGCAGAACGCCATTCGGAAGCCCCGGTTCCGCTCTGTCCGGATTTTTACCGGCAGGCCTCAGTGCCGAGGCCTCAGCGCCGCCGGTTGCACCGGTTGTTGGAGACGCGACTCATCCGGCCGCGATTATCGCGGTAGTAGCAGCGGCCATTGCGCCAGACATAGCCGCGATTGTAACGGCGGTTGCGATCGCGCGAGGCGCCGACGGCGGCGCCCGTCGCACCGCCGACCACGGCGCCGGTTACCGCCCCGCCTGCGGTTCCCGACACCGCCCCGCCGACCGCCGCACCTGCGGCGCCGCCGATGATGGCCCCACGCGCGGTGCTGTTCTGGGCGTTCGCGCCCGCTCCGGCGAAGCCGAGCGCCGCAAGCGCCAGCACCGCGACAACGGCCGCCTTCACAATCCGAATCGTCATGATCTTCCTCTCTCTGCGTCGGGGAGGCGGCCGCCACGCAGCCGCCTCATGCGGTGCCTCAGATGTTCTGCGCCTCGACAACCGCGATGGCGGTCATGTTCACCACGCCGCGCGCGGTGACCGAGGGGGTGAGGATGTGCGCCGGTCGCCCCGAACCCAGAAGGATCGGGCCGACGGGCAGCGAATCGCCGAACACCTTCACCATCTGGTAGGCGATATTGGCCGCCTCCAGGTTCGGCATGACGAGGATGTTCGCCACGCCCTGCAGCCGCGAACCCGGCAGCACGCGCTCGCGCATCTCCGGCACCAGTGCGCTGTCGCCTTCCATCTCGCCATCGACCATGAGGTTGGGGTCGCGGTCGGCGAGGATCTGCGCCGCGCGGCGCATCTTGCGGGCCCGCTCGTCATCACGGGCGCCGAAGTCGGAATGCGAGAGCATCGCCACGCGCGGCTCGATGCCGAAGCGGCGGACATGGGCGGCCGCCAGCGTCGCGATCTCGGCGAGATCCTCCGCGCTCGGATCCATCGTCACCTGCGTATCGCAGAGGAAGAAGGCGCCCTTCGGCGTCAGCAGCATCGAGAGCGCCGCGACATCCTGCACGCCCGGCGCCTTGCCGATGATGGTGCGGATGTGCCGGAGATGGCGGATGAACCGCCCTTCCACGCCGCAGAGCATCACATCCGCATCGCCGCGGATGACGGCGAGCGCGGCGATCACGGTCGGCGTGGTGCGCACCAGCGTGCGCGCGATCTCGGGCGTCACGCCCTGCCGGCCGGCGACGTCGACATAGGTCTGCACATAGTCGCGATAGCGCGGGTCGTCGTCGGGATTGATGAGGTCGAAGTCGCGATTGGGCCGGATCGAGAGGCCGAAACGCTCCAGCCTCGTATCGACCACCGCCGGGCGGCCGATCAGGATCGGGCGGGCGATGCCCTCCTCCACCACGACCTGCGCGGCGCGCAGAATGCGCTCGTCCTCGCCCTCGGCATAGATGACGCGCTTCGGCGCCTGCCGGGCCGAGGTGAAGATCGGCTTCATCACCAGGCCGGAGCGGAAGACGAACCGGTCGAGGCTTTCGAGATAGGCGTCGAAATCCGCGATCGGGCGCTGCGACACGCCGCTCTCCATCGCCGCCCGGGCCACCGCGGGGGCCACGCGCTGGATCAGGCGCGGATCGAAGGGCGAGGGAATGAGCGAGTTCGGCCCGAACACCGGGGTGTCGCCGCCATAGGCACGGGCCACCACGTCGGAGGGCGTCTCTCGGGCGAGTTCGGCGATGGCGTTGACCGCCGCGATCTTCATCTCCTCATTGATCTGGGTGGCGCCGGCATCCAGCGCGCCGCGGAAGATGAAGGGGAAGCAGAGCACGTTGTTGACCTGGTTCGGGAAGTCCGAACGGCCGGTGCAGATCATGGCGTCCGGGCGCGCCTCGCGGGCGATGTCCGGCATGATCTCGGGGGTGGGGTTGGCCAGCGCCATGATGAGCGGACGCTCGCCCATGGCCTTCAGCATCTCCGGCTTCAGCACTCCGCCGGCGGACAGGCCGATGAAGATGTCCGCCCCGACGATCGCCTCGGCCAGGGTGCGGGCCTCGGTCTTCTGGGCGAAGGCCCCCTTATAGGGGTCCATCAGCTTCTCGCGGCCTTCATAGACCACGCCCTCGATGTCCGTGACCCAGATGTTCTCGCGCTTCGCGCCCATCGAGACGAGCAGGTTCAGCGTCGCGATGGCCGCAGCGCCGGCGCCGGAGGTGACGATCTTCACCTCGTCGATCTTCTTGCTGCCGAGGAACAGCGCATTCACGATGGCCGCGGCGACGATGATCGCGGTGCCGTGCTGGTCGTCGTGGAAGACGGGAATGCCCATCTTCTCGCGCAGACGGGTCTCGATCTCGAAGCACTCGGGCGCCTTGATGTCCTCCAGATTGATGCCGCCGAAGGTGGGCTCCAGCGCCGCGACCACGGTCACGACATGGTCCACCTCATTCGCGTCGATCTCGATATCGAATACGTCGATGCCGGCGAATTTCTTGAACAGGACGGCCTTGCCTTCCATCACCGGCTTCGACGCCAGCGGGCCGATATTGCCGAGGCCGAGCACCGCCGTACCGTTCGACACCACCGCAACGAGGTTCTGCTTGCAGGTGAGTTCGGCGGCCAGCGCCGGATCGGCCGCAATCGCCTCGCACACCGCGGCGACGCCGGGCGTATAGGCGAGCGCGAGGTCGCGCTGGTTGGCAAGTGGCTTGGTTGCCTGGATCTCCAGCTTCCCGGGGCGCGGCAGGCGATGATAGACCAGCGCTCCAGACCGCAGGTCGTCCGAGATATAAGATGCCATCTCACCCTTCCTTGGCGTTATCATCTTGGTTGGGAACATGCGTCCCGCCCCATGGCTACACCGTCTTTAGCGGTGTGTAATGCCCGTCTTTTGACGGTTGGTGTAGCCTGTGCACCCGTCGCGCTGATTCACAGCCTGGCGCGGCGCTCATCAGGTCCGGATTCGCATGCGAAAGCTCGCCATTGTCCTTCTCGTCCTCCCGGTGCTCGCTTTCGGCGGCTATTTCGCGGCGACGACCTATGCGAATCGAGAGGCAGGGCGACAGATCGACGCCGTATTCCAGAATCTCGGCGAAGGCGGGGTCGAGGCCCGCCACGGCGCGGTGAGTTTCGATCTGCTCGCCCGGCAGCTGGATGTCGCCGACATCGTGCTCACCTACCCGCAGGGGCGCGGCAGCACGACCATCGCCCATCTCAGCGCCGCCGGTCTCGGACAGGTCGAGGGCGGTCGGGTGAAAGTGGACCGTCTGGAGCTGAAGGACCTCGCCTTCGAAGGCCGCATCGGCGACACCCCGGCCACCCACGCGAGCTGGACGGCGCCTTCGCTGGTCGTCGAGCATTATGAGGGGCCGGCCGAGGTTTCCGCTCCGGCAGGCCGACCGTGGCAGATCGCGCTCGCGGTGCTGCGGACGGCGAAGATCGGGCGCATCACGGTGCCGGTGTCCACGCTCTCCACCAGCAGGGGCACGGGCGATGCCGCGATCAGCGGCGAGCTGGCCTATGGCGGCACGACGCTGGATGACATTGCCGGCGGCATCATCGCCCGGCTCGCCGTCACCCCGTCGAAGATCGCTACCACGAGCAAGGACGGCAGCGGAGCCGGCACCATCGGGGCCGTGACCGGCGAGGGCATCGATGTCGGGGCGTGGATCAACGCCGTCACCGGCGAACCGGTCGCGACCGACCAGACCGGCACCTTGGTGAAGAGCTACCGGGTCGACGGCTATGACTACGCGATGGGCGACAAGGTGAAGGTGAAGGGCGGGCCCCTCACTCTCACCGACCTGTCGGTAAAGGCGCCGGGCCTGCCAACCGCGGAACTCATGGAAGTCGAGGCCGCTCTCCGGGCGAAGGAGGCGGCCGGCGAGCCGATCGAACGGGAAGACATCGCGCCCCTGATGGATGTGCTGGCGCGTGCGGCAGCCGTCACCCATCTCGGCAGCTTCGATGCGGGTGAACTCGATCTCGCCTCGCCGGACGGCGCCAAGGCCCGTCTGACGACGATCCATGTCGGCGCCCTGAGCGACGGGGTACTCAGCGAAGCAAAGATCGAGGATTTCGCCGGCACCGATCATGTCGGTAGGCCGGCGAAGATCGCGCGCATCGCGCTCGCCGGCGCACGGGTTGCCGACATCCTGCAGCAGAGCGCCGCCCGCATGGCGGAGGACGATCATGCAGGGGTCGCGCCTGCGCCTCAGCGCATCGATCTGGTGCAGCGCTTCGAGATCACCGGCTTCGAGGTGCCCTCCGAGATCGGCGACGGGCCGGTCAGCATCGAGAAGATGCTCCTCGCCATGGACGGCATCGTGGACGGCGTACCCGCCAAGGTAACGGGCACGCTGCGCATGGCGCTGCCGACGGCGGTGCTGGCGGATCAGCAGATCTTCGCCCTGCTCGCGGCCAACAACGTACCCCGCATCACCATTGCCGGCGACATCGCCTCGAACTGGGATCCGGCAACCGGCACCGCCGTCATCGCGCCGATCTCGCTCGACATCAGCCATGTGGGGGCGATCGCCGGCCAGTTGCGCATCGGCAATGTCACGCCCGCCGCCTTCTCCGCGGATGATGCGGCGGCGCTGGCGGCGAGCCGGCGCGAGACGCTGGAACAGGCGGCCTTCACGCTGAAGGACAACGGGTTGTTCGCGATGAAGATGCGCGAGCTCGCCCAGCAGCAGGGCGTGAAGGAAGACGCGGTGCGCCAGCTCGTGACCGGGGTGGCGGCGTTCATCGTCAACCAGTTCGCCAATGACCGGCCGCAATTGGAGCCGGCCGGGCAGGCGCTCATCACCTTCCTTCAGGCGCCGGGCGGCGCGCTGACCGTCAAGGTGACGCCGCGCTCCACGCTGACCTTTGGCGACATCATGGACAGCGTGGAGAACGACCCGCTGACCCTGACCGACAAGGTGAACATCGAAGCCAGCGCGTCGAAATAGGCTACCACCTACGAGGCGTAGATACAAAAAAGCCGCGGCGACCATGAGGTTGCCGCGGCTTTTTGCATTTTTACGGAAGCGGAGCCTCGCTCACTTCTCCGGCAGATTGGTGCGGATGTGCAGCTCGCGGAGCTGCTTCGGGCTCGCCTCGTTGGGCGCGCCCATCAGGATATCCTGCGCCTGCTGGTTCATCGGGAAAATCGAAATCTCGCGCAGATTGGTGGTGCCGCAGAGCAGCATCACGATGCGGTCGACGCCCGCCGCCATGCCGCCATGGGGCGGCGCGCCATACTGGAAGGCGCGGTACATGCCGCCGAAACGCTCCACCACCGTCGCCTCGTCATAGCCGGCCAGCTCGAACGCCTTCACCATCGCCTCGGGGCGGTGGTTGCGGATGCCGCCGGAGGCGATCTCGTAGCCGTTGCAGGCGATGTCGTACTGGAACGCCTTGATGGTGAGCGGGTCCTGCGTCTTCAGCGCCTCGATCCCGCCCTGCGGCATGGAGAAGGGGTTGTGCGAGAAATCAACCTTCTTCTCGTCCTCGTTCCACTCATAGAACGGGAAATCGACGATCCAGGCCAGCTCGAACCGGTCATGATCGACGAGGTTCAGCTCCTCGCCCACTTTGGTGCGGGCGGAACCGGCGAACTTCACGAACTTCTCGGGGTCGCCCGCCACGAAGAAGGCAGCGTCGCCGGCAGCGAGACCGAGCTGAGCACGGATGGCTTCCGTGCGTTCCGGGCCGATATTGTTGGCGAGCGGGCCGGCGCCTTCGCCACCCTCGCGCCACATGATGTAGCCGAGCCCCGGCTGGCCCTCGCCCTGCGCCCACGAATTCATGCGGTCGCAGAAAGCGCGCGAGCCGCCCTTAGGGCCGGGAATCGCCCAGACCCGGTTCTTCGGGTCTTCCAGCATGCGGGCGAAGACCTTGAAGCCCGAGCCGCGGAAGTGCTCGGACACGTCCTGCATTTCCAGCGGGTTGCGCAGGTCCGGTTTGTCGGTGCCGTATTTCTGCATCGACACCGCATAGGGAATGCGCGGCCAGTTCTTCGTCACTGGCTTGCCGTCGGCGAACGCTTCGAACACGCCGGTGATCACCGGCTCCACGGCGGCGAACACGTCCTCCTGCTCGACGAAGCTCATCTCCAGGTCGAGCTGGTAGAACTCGCCCGGCAGGCGGTCGGCGCGCGGGTCCTCGTCGCGGAAGCAGGGCGCGATCTGGAAATAGCGGTCGAAGCCGCTCATCATGATGAGCTGCTTGTACTGCTGCGGGGCCTGCGGCAGCGCGTAGAACTTGCCGGGATGCAGCCGCGAGGGCACCAGGAAGTCGCGCGCGCCCTCCGGCGAGGAGGCGGTGAGGATCGGGGTTTGGAACTCGAAGAACCCCTGCCCCTTCATCTTCGCCCGCATGGCGTCGATGATGGCGCCGCGGGTCATGATGTTCTTGTGCAGCTTCTCGCGGCGCAGGTCGAGGAAGCGGTAGCGCAGCCGGGTCTCTTCCGGATACTCGACGTCGCCGAACACCGGCATCGGCAGCTCGGCGGCGGGCCCCAGCACCTCGATGTCGCGGGCATAGAGCTCGACCTCGCCGGTCGGCAGGTCCGGGTTCTCGGTGCCGGCGGGGCGGTTGCGGACATTGCCGTCCACCCGGATCACCCATTCCGAGCGCACCGTCTCGGCGAGCTTGAAGGCCGGGCTGTCCGGGTCGACCACGACCTGGGTCAGGCCGTAATGGTCGCGCAGATCGATGAACAGCACGCCGCCATGGTCGCGGATGCGGTGGCACCAGCCCGAGAGGCGGACGGTCTGCCCGACATCCGAGCTGCGAAGCGCGCCGCAGGTGTGCGTGCGATAGCGATGCATGAACAGGTCCCCGACACTGCGATAGGAAAACGGGCCCCTCGCGGGGCGGCCGGAGGGGTGCATGGGCGGGCTGGTTTGTCAATCGCCAAAGGCCCGAACGCCCCGCGCATCCCCTATTCGGGCGGCGAGGTCGAGGTCCAGCGCGCGAGGAAGGTGAGCGGCGAGGCGCTCATCTCGCCCACCAGCCGCTCCACCCGCTCATCGTCCTCACGGGCGGAATAGACCAGCGCCTCCACCTCGACGACGTCGGAACTCTCGATCACATGGCTCTCCATCGCCCGGAGCCGCAGGCCCTCCACCTTGATCGCCTGAAGCAGCATCGTTCGCACGGCGGCCTCGTCGGACGATGCGCATTTCAGGTCGATCACATAGAAGCGCGACACCGCCTTCTCATCCGGCACGAAGCTGTCGAGCAGGGTGCTGAGCCGCGGCAGGCCGATATTGATAGCCAGCAGCAGCGCCGCCGTCTCAATGGCTTCCACCGGCTGTCCATAGCCGGACAGCGTGCCGACCGCCGCCGTCGCCCAGACGGTGGCCGCACTGGGAAGGCCGCGCACGCTCAGGCCGTCGCGCATGATGAGGCCGGCGCCGAGAAAGCCGATGCCCGTCACCACCTGCCCGCCAATGCGCACATCCGCCGTTTCCGTGGTGAGCAGCGCCAGCGAACTGAACGCCGCCGCGCCGAGCGAGACCAGCGCGTGGGTCGTCAGCCCTGTCGTGGGTTGGCGCAAATGGCGTTCTGCGCCGATCGCCATGCCGAGCAGGGTCGCCAGCAGCAGGTTCGGCGCGACGGAGTAAAGACCGATCATCACAGGACCATTGCTCAAGGAGCCGGCGTGAGCGTCAGCCGGGCGACACCGAGGGCCAGCGAGGCGCCGATGGTGCCCTCCACCGAGAGCGGGTTGAGCGCGAAGGAGCGGTTGGTGCCGACAAGTGCATTGGCCCCCACCCCGATGCCGAGCGCGATATCGCCGGAAACCCCCTCATAGCTGCCGGCGAGGGCGCCCGGCGCAATGTCGCGCGTCAGCGCCGCAACGCCCCAGCTCATCATTCCGGCGCCGGTCACGCCGAGATCCAGCCCGATCCGCTCGATGACGCCGGTGTAGCGGGTCGACGGCCCGGACACCGGATCGAAGGTGCAGTTCAGCGGCTGGCGCGACTGCACCAGCATGGAGATGCTGGCCCCGACCTGGCAGACCAGCACGCCCGCATCCACCCTGTCTGCGGCGGCGGCGGGCGGGGTGAGGATGGGAAGGCATGCCAGGGCGAGGAGAGCGAGAGGACGGCGGATGGCCATGTGGACCCCCATGCGTGACCGGCGGGACGACGAAGGCGGGACGACGAGAAGGACGGCGCCGGAACGAATCGGCATATGTATAGAATGCAGGGCGCAACGGCAGCCGTCTTGCGTCTTTGCATTCGTCTGCGCCGCCCAATTCCTATATCAAGCCTGCTCATGGACATGATCACGACAACCGACGCCCTCTCCGCCGCCTGCGAGCGGATGGCGCGGCATTCCTTCGTTACCGTCGACACCGAATTCCTCCGCGAGACGACCTTCTGGCCGAAGCTGTGCGTCGTTCAGCTCGCGAGCCCGGACGAGGCGATCGTGATCGACGCGCTCGCCGAAGGGATCGACCTCAAGCCCTTCTTCGACCTCATGGTCGACGAGAAGGTGCTGAAGGTCTTCCATGCCGGGCGGCAGGACATCGAAATCGTGTGGCACCTGGCCGGCGTCATTCCCCATCCGGTGTTCGACACCCAGGTCGCGGCGATGGTGCTCGGCCATGGCGATTCCATTTCCTATGACCAGCTCGTGCAGCGCCTCACCGGCCATGTGCTCGACAAGTCGCTTCGCTTCACCGACTGGTCGCGCCGGCCGCTTTCGGTGGCGCAGATCACCTATGCCGAGGCCGACGTCACTCATCTGCGCGACGTCTATCTCAAGCTCGACGCCGACCTCACCCGCCGCAACCGGCATGACTGGGTGAGCGAGGAGATGGCGGTGCTCACCTCCCCCGACACCTACCGGCAGGAGCCGGAGACGGCATGGGAGCGGCTGCGTTCCCGCGTGCGCAAGCCGCGCGAGCTCGGCGTGCTGATGGAGGTCGCCGCCTGGCGCGAGCGCGAGGCGCAGGGCCGCGACATGCCGCGCTCGCGCATCCTGAAGGACGACGCGATCGGCGAAATCGCCTCCCAGCAGCCGACCACCCCCGAGAAGCTGGCGCAGCTACGCACCATTCCCAAGGGCTTCGAACGCTCCCGCGCCGGCGAGCAGATCATCGAGGCCGTGAACGCGGGGCTTGCCCGCGACCCGAAGAGCCTGCCCCGCTTCGAGCGTGACAAGCCGCTCTCGAACGGCGCCTCGGCGACCGTGGAGCTCCTGAAGGTACTGCTGCGCATGACCTCCGAGCAGCACGGCGTCGCCGCCAAGATCCTCGCGACCGTCGACGATCTGGAGAGGATCGCCAGCGACGATGAGGCAGACGTGCCGGCGATGAAGGGCTGGCGGCGCGATCTGTTCGGCGAGCGTGCGGTAGCACTGAAGGCGGGCCGGCTGGCGCTCGCCATGCAGAAGGGCCGCGTCATCGCGGTTCCGCGCGAGACGCCGGCAGCCTAGTCGCAGCCTGACGGAATCAAAACCAGAAGGGCCGGCGCCCGGCGCCGGCCCTTCTGGTTCCATATCACGGCGTGTTTTCCGATCGCGTGATTCCAGCCGATCGGAAAACGCTCTACACGACCACGACCACCGCCTCGCGCCCGATCAGGCGACCCAACGTCTTCAGGCGGGAGAGGATGCGGTCGCCGCCCAGCGCGGTGAGGTCCTGCGGCAGTTGCAGCACCAGCCTGCCGCGCTCCACCGTCATGGGCACCCTCGGCAGGGTGTCCGGCATCGCCGCGGAGATGAGATAGGCGACCCGGAGCGCCGCTCCCAGCACGCGGGCATGGTCGAGCAGGCGGGTCGAGACCAGTTCGCGAATGCGCGGCGACAATTCATCGTCCACCAGGCCGACGTGGCGGTAGAAGATCGACAGCGCGAGAAAGGCGCGGCCGGGATGGTCCACCCCGATGAAAGCGGCGTGGGCGATGATGTTGAGGCTCTGCTCGCCGCGATAATCGGGATGCGCGCGCCAACCATTGTCCGACAGCAGGCAGGCGGCGTGGCGCAGGCGCTGCTCCTCCTCCACCTCCTCGATCCCGCTGGAGGCCATGAAGGCATCGGTCCAGTTGATGAGCTCGACGCCGTGGCGCGGCGAGCGCGAGCGCAGCCAGTTCAACTCGGCCGCAGCGACGATCAGCGGGTCGTCGAGCCGCTCCTTCTCCGGCAGCAGCTCGTAGAGCAGCCCCTCGCGCACGCCCTGGGCGGAGATGAAGATGTTGGCCGGCTTGCCGATGCGGATGATGTGCTCCAGCACCAGCGCGCCGTAGGGCAGCAGCGGACGGCGCACCTCGGCGACCGTCTCGATCCGCGAGAGCGTATCCACCGGCACGCGGCGGATCACCCGGCAGAACTCCAGCGCCTCGCGGGCGGGCAGGAGATAACCGTGCATCACATGCAGCGGATAGCCGCGCTGGAACATGTGGAGCCGTGCCAGCGCCCGCCAGGTGCCGCCCACCGCATAGAAGGTGCGCCCCTTCAGGTGCTCCAGATGCCGGTCCTTGGCGAGCGCATCCTTGACGATCTTGTCCGCCTTCTTGAGCGAACGCGCCGATGCGTCCTGCAGGGCGAGGCCGCCGAGCGGGAAGGTCACGCCCGGGCCGATCTTCTGCCCGTGCAGATCCGCCAGCTCCAGCGAGCCGCCGCCGAGGTCGCCCACCACCCCATTGGCCTTGTGCACGCCGGAGAGGATGCCGAGCGCGGAGAGCTGCGCCTCGCGCTTGCCGGAAAGCAGCTGCACCTCGGTGCGGCAGATGGCGGCGCATTCGGCGACGAAGGCTTCGCCGTTCTCCGCATCGCGCGCCGCGGCGGTGGCGAGCACATAGAGCTTGCCCACGCCCATCTGGTCGCACAGCGCACGGAAGCGGCGCAGGGCGACGAGCGCCTTTTGCACCGCATCTGCGTTGAGCCGGCCGGTCGTGGCCACGTCCCGCCCCAGCCCGCAGGACGCCTTCTCGTTGAAGATCGGCGTCGGACTGCGGGAGAGCTTCTCATAGACCACGAGGCGAACCGAGTTCGACCCGATGTCGATGACCGCGATCGGCGCACCCGCGACCAGTCGGCCCGGTGCGTCCTGCATGACCTCCATGGTCTCAGCCGCGAGCGCGGCGACGGGTGAGACTGCGGGGAGACGATTCTTTGAGCGACTTGCCACGTCCGGACAGACTCGGATTGGTCATGAAATACTGGTGGGCGTTGAACGGCTCTTCGCCCGGCCCGGGCACTATGCGTTCTGACGTACCGTCGGGCAACAGCCGCCAGCTCTGCTGGTTGTCCTCCAGATTCGCAACCATGATCTGGTCGAGAATCTGCATGTGGACGGTGGCGTTGGTGATCGGACACAGGGCCTCGACCCGGCGGTCGAGATTGCGCGGCATCAGGTCGGCCGAGGAGATGTAGACCGCCGCCTTCGGGTGCGGCAATCCGTGGCCGTTGCCGAAGCAATAGACCCGGCCATGCTCAAGAAAGCGGCCGACGATCGATTTCGCCCGGATGTTTTCGGAGAGCCCGGGCACACCGGGACGCAGGCAGCAGATACCGCGCACCACGAGGTCCGTCGGCACGCCGGCGGCGCTGGCGCGGTACAGCGCGTCGATGATCATGGGATCGACCAGCGAGTTCATCTTCAGCCAGATCGCGGCCGGTCGCCCGGCCTTGGCGAAGGCGATCTCGGCGTCGATATGGTCGAGGATGCGCTGCTTGAGGGTGAGCGGGGAGACGGACATCGCCTCCAGCTCCTGCGGCTCGGCATAGCCGGTGATGTAGTTGAAGAGGCGGGCCACGTCGCGGCCGATCACCGGATCCGCCGTGAAGAAGGACAGGTCGGTGTAGATGCGCGCGGTGATGGGGTGGTAGTTGCCGGTGCCGACATGACAATAGCTGGCCAGCGTGCCGCCTTCCCGGCGCACCACCAGCGACAGCTTGGCGTGGGTCTTCAGCTCCAGGAAGCCGAACACCACCTGCACGCCCGCGCGCTCGAGATCGCGCGCCCAGCGGATATTGGCCTCCTCGTCGAAGCGGGCCTTCAGCTCCACCAGCGCGGTCACCGACTTGCCGGCATCGGCGGCCTCGGCCAGCGCCCGCACGATGGGGCTGTCGGAGGAGGTGCGGTACAGCGTCTGCTTGATGGCGACCACGTTGGGGTCGCGCGCCGCCTGCCGCAGGAACTGCACCACCGCGTCGAAGGACTCATAGGGGTGGTGCACCACGAGGTCCTTCTCGCGGATGGCGGCGAAACAGTCGCCGGCATGGTCGCGGATGCGCTCGGGGAAGCGGGCATTGTACGGCTTGAACTTGAGGTCCGGCCGGTCGAGCGAGACGAGCTGGCTGAACTCGTTCAGCGCCAGCACGCCGTGGACCAGGAAGATCTCGTCATCCGCCACGCCGAACTCGCGGGCGACGAAGGTGCGCAGTTCCTCCGGCATGGCGGCATCGACCTCCATGCGGATCACCGAGCCGCGGCGCCGGCGCTTCAGCGCGCTTTCGAACTGGCGGACGAGGTCTTCCGCCTCCTCCTCGACTTCCAGGTCGCTGTCGCGCACCACGCGGAAGGCGCCGAGGCCCTTCACCTGATAGCCGGGGAACAGGCGGCCGATGAACAGGCCGATCATCTGCTCCAGCGTGATGAAGCGCGCGGCGCCCGAGGCATCGTCCGGCAGGCGGATGAAGCGCTCGATCTTGGCCGGCACGCGGATCAGCGCGTTCATGGCGCGGGCATCGGAGATGCGCGAGAGCTGCAGCGCCAGCGAGAAGCCGAGATTCGGAATGAAGGGGAAGGGATGCGCCGGGTCGATGGCGAGCGGCGTCAGCACCGGGAAGACGTGGTTCAGGAAATAATCGTCCAGCGCGTGCCGGTCCGCGGCCTTCACGTCGCTGCCATCCACCAGCACGATACCGTTTTCCGCCAGAAGCACGCGCAGTTCGCGCCAGCGCGCCTGCTGGTCGGAGGCCAGCGCCGCGACCTCGGAGGCGATGAGCGGAAGCTGTTCGGCCGGGGTCAGCCCGTCCGGGCTCTTCACCACGAAGCCTTCGCGCACCTGCTCCTTGAGGCCGGCGACGCGGACCATGAAGAATTCGTCGAGATTGTTCGCGGAGATGGACAGGAACCGCAGCCGTTCCAGCAGCGGGTGCCCGGTATTGGAGGCCTCCTCCAGCACGCGGCGATTGAACTGCAGCCACGACAATTCGCGATTGATGAACCGGCCGGGCGAATCGAACAGCGCCTGCGCCGAGGCCTTCGCGTCCGATATCGCCGGTCCGCGGCTGGCGGGCTCTGCGGCGACGTGCTGTTCCGTCTGGCTCACCGTCTCGTCTCCCTGAAAATCGGTCCGCTGGTTTGCGCGGAAATTGGCCGTCCGTCATGACAGCTCTATGACAGCGAGATGTCGCACGGATTAAGGGCTTCCGGCTAGAAGGCGCCCTCCTCGTCATTCACGCCCGGACTTTGTCGAAGTTTCAGGATCTGCGCCGCCAGCGCCCGGGTCAACGGCCGCTTGCGGGCCAGCGCCTCGCGATCGAGTTCGGCGACGATATCCCTCAGCGCGTGAACGGAACGCTCCACCCGTGCCAGCAGGAAGGAGAGGAGCGCCTCGTCCGGGGCGATCTGCCGGTCGGCGAACAGCTTCAGCGCGACAGCCGCGAGCAGCGCGTCGTCGGGCGCCTCCACCGGCACCACCGGCACGGCGCGCAAGCGCGAGGCGAGGTCGCGCGTGGACAGCCGTGCCGCCAGCGCGGCGAGCGGCTCGCGGGCGGTGAGCAGCAGCCGGGCGTCCTTCTCGGCGACGAGGTTCAGGAGGTGGAACAGTGCCGCCTCGTCGATGCCGGGGGCGTCGATGTCCTCCAGCACGAGAAGGTCGCCGGCCAGCGCCTCGGGCACGCCCTCGGGGGTGAGAGCCGCCGCCTCGATGCGCCGGGCGCCAGTCTCCTCGGCGAGGATGGCGGCGAGGTGGCTCTTGCCGGACCCCGGTGGCCCCACGAGCGCCACGACGCGGGCGGGCCAGTGCGGATAGCGCTCGATCAGGGCGAGCGCCCGCTCGGTACCGGGCCCCGGCAGGAAATCCGCCCGCGCCCGGCTCTCGCGGTGCGGCAGATCGAGGGGAAGCTGGCGCGGTTCGATCATCGCCACCCCGCTCACGGACGTCCGTTCCCGGGCTCGCGCGGGCGCTCGATCACCTCGACGGTGCGCACCTGTGCCGCGCCGCCTCCCGGGGGCTCGATGACTTCCACCGCATAAGCCTCGATGGCTTCACCCGTATAGAGCGAACTGTGCAGATACTGGTCGAGCGCGAAGCGCACCAGCACGCCCATCGCCGCCGCCAGAGGCACCGCCAGAAGCAGGCCGAGGAAGCCGAGCAGATAGCCGAAGGCCAGCAGCGCGAACATCAGCCACACCGGATGCAGGCCGACGCTGTCGCCCACCAGCTTGGGCGACAGGATGTTGCCCTCGACGAACTGTCCGAGCAGGAAGATGGCGACGATGACGCCGATCATCGTCCAGTCCGGGAAGAACTGCACCAGCGCGATGCCGACCGCCAGCACGAAACCGGTGAGCGAACCGACATAGGGGATGAAGGTGATCAGCCCCGAGACGATGCCGATGACCAGCCCGAAATTGAGCCCGGCGATGGTGAGCGCGATGGCGTAATAGGTGCCGAGAATGATGCACACCAGCGCCTGCCCACGCAGGAAGCCGGCAATGGCCCGGTCCATCTGGCGGGCAATATCGCGGATGGTCTCGCGATTATGCACCGGCAGCCAGGAATCGACCTTGGCCACCATGCGGTTCCAGTCGTTGAGAATGTAGAAGGCCACGACGGGGGTGATGACCACGAGCGAAAACAGCGAGATCAGCGCCTGCCCCCCGGTCCAGATCGACTGGACGAAGGAGAGCAGATAGCTCGCGCCCTGCGAGACGAGCTGGGAGAGCCCCTCATTGATGTTGGGCACATTGTTGCCGAACACCCGGCGCAGCCATTGTGCGCCCTCCCCCGTCATCAGCTTCTGCAGCTTGGAGATGGTCTGCGGCAGGCCCTGCAGGAAGGCCGAGAGCTGGCTGCCGAACAGCGGGATGACGAGCAGCAGCAGCAGGATGATGACCAGCAGCGAGACGGCGATCACCGTCAGGCTCGCCACCATGCGGCTGGCGCCCCAATGCTCCAGCCGGGTCGTGACGGGGTTCAGGAAATAGGCAAGCGCCAGGCCGGCGACGAAGGGCAGCATGACGCTGCTGAGCAGCCAGCACACCAGCACCACGAAGGCCAGCGCCGCCAGCCAGAAACGCACCTGGGGATGCAGGATCGTCATGCGTTCCGGTTCTCCGCCGCCTCACCAACACGAGGGCGTGCCCCCGGCCTGCACATTCCATACAGCACAACGCGCAGGGCGGCGATGGTGCTGCAATGTTCCGGCGTTTCTGCCCGTTTTCCCCGCAACGCGCGCCGGCAGGCTGGGGATCGCGCCGATCGAGGCCCCTCCTCACTCGGCGACGTGGCGCGCCCACTCGCACAGATAGGCCAGCGCCGAGCAGGCGGTGAGCGAGCCCACCAGCACCATGCCGACCTCCAGCGCTCGGCCGGGATCGAGCCCGAAGCCGAGCGTCGCCAGGATCAGCGCGGCAAAGCCGATCTGCGCGGTGGTGTTGAGCTTGGAAATGACGAGCGGGCGGATCGCCACCGGCTTGTCGAGCCCCCAGGAGAGGATGACCGCGCCCACGATCATGATGTCGCGCGACACCACGGCGATGGCGAGCCACACCGGGAGCACGCCGGCGAGCGCGAGCGTGACATAGATCGAGACCAGCAGGGCCTTGTCCGCCAGCGGGTCGAGATAGGCACCAAGCTCGCTGGCGAGGTCGAAGCGCTTGGCGATGAAGCCGTCTATGCCGTCGGAGATGCCGGCGGCGAGGAACAGCCAGAAGGCCAGCGCATATTGGTGCGCCCCGATCGCCCAGACGACCACCGGCACAAGGAAGATGCGGCCGATGGTGATGATGTTCGGCACGTTCACGACGCGGCGCCCCCCGGAGGAGGCCGCCCACGCCCCCTTCTTTCAAAGGCGAGATAGGCAGGCACCCCCGCCTTGCCAAGCCCAACCCTGCCGGCCCCGCCTCCCGCTGAGGAAGCGCCTTCGCCCGCGTGACGGCGCCGGCTCCGCATGGCACAAGGCGCTGTCCTGTCCTCGCGAGTCTGAAAACCGCCCGCATGCGCCCCTCCATCGTCATCTCCGCTGTGGTCGCCGCCCTGGTCGGGTTCGGCGGCACGCTGGCCCTCATCGTCTCGGCGGCCCAGGCGGCGGGGGCGAGCCCGGCGGAGATTTCCTCCGGCGTGCTGGGCATCTGCCTCGCGGTCGCGGCGACGACGGCGGTGCTGAGCGTGCGCTACCGGCTGCCGATCATCACCGCATGGACCACGCCGGGTGCCGCGCTGATCGGCGCCTCGCATGGGCTCACGCCGGGCACGCTGGTGGGCGCCCTGCTGCTCGCGGGCGTGCTCATCCTCATCACCGCGACCGTGCGTCCGCTCGGTGCGCTGGTGCAGCGCCTGCCGGTGCCGATCGCGGCGGCCATGCTGGCGGGCGTGCTGTTCCGATTCGTCACCTCGGTCTTCACCGCAGCCGGCGCGAAGCCGCTGCTGGTGCTGCCGCTCATCGCGCTTTTCCTGGTGGCGCGGCGGCTGAGCGCGTTCGGCGCGGTGCTCATCGTGCTCGCTGCCGGCGTGGCCTACGCCTTCCTGCTGGGCGAGGTGAAGCCCCTGCCCGACAGCCTGCCGTTGCCCCAGATCGTCGTGATCTGGCCGGTGTTCGAGCTGCAGGCACTGATCGGCGTCGGCGTGCCGCTCTATCTCGTCACCATGGCCTCGCAGAACCTGCCCGGCTTCGCGGTGCTGCGCGTCTCGAACTACGAGCCCCCGACCGCCGCGATCCTCGCCGTTACCGGCTTTGCTTCCGTCATCACCGCTCCGCTCGGGGCGCTGACCAGCAACCTCGCCGCCATCACCGCCTCGATCTGCACCGGGCCGGACACCCATCCGGACCCCTCGAAGCGCTGGCTGGCGGGACCGTTCTATGCGCTGTCCTACATCCTGCTGGCGATCGGCGGCGCCTCCATGGTCGCGCTCATCGCCGCGATGCCGGCCGAGCTGATCGCGACCGTTGCGGGACTCGCGCTCATCGGCTCGCTGGTCAATGCCTTCGGGGCGATGGGGGATGCGGCGCTGCGCTTTCCCGCAGTCATCACCCTCACCGTGACCGCCTCCGGCATGTCGCTTCTCGGCATCGGCTCCGCCTTCTGGGGGCTGGTCGCCGGCATCGTGGCGCTGGGGGCCGAACACATCCGCCGGCCGGCAGCTTGAGAAGTGCGGAATCCGCAACGTGCGTGTTGCCTCGCCCCTCTTTAGCGGCTAATCGGCGCGGCAGCACCGACGACGGGGCGGACGACGGGGATTGACATGTCCGAGGACAAGAAGGGACTGAGCTATCGCGATGCGGGGGTCGACATCGACGCCGGCAACCGGCTCGTCGACCTCATCAAGCCGCTCGTGAAGGCCACCCGCCGGCCGGGCGCGGATGCCGATATCGGCGGCTTCGGCGGCGTGTTCGACCCCAAGGCCGCGGGCTTCAAGGACCCGCTCATCGTCGCCACCACGGACGGCGTAGGCACCAAGCTGAAGATCGCCATCGACACCGGCAACCACGACACCATCGGCATCGACCTCGTGGCGATGTGCGTCAACGACCTCGTGGTACAGGGCGCCGAGCCGCTGTTCTTCCTCGATTATTTCGCCACCGGCAAACTGGCGCCCGAGGTCGGGGCGCAGATCGTCTCCGGCATCGCCGCGGGCTGCAAGGAATCCGGCTGCGCGCTGATCGGCGGCGAGACCGCCGAGATGCCGGGCATGTATGCCGATGGCGATTACGACCTCGCCGGCTTCTCGGTCGGCGCGGTGGAGCGCGGCGAATTGCTGCCGCGCCCGGACATCGCGGCGGGCGACGTGCTGATCGGGCTCTCCTCGTCGGGCGTTCATTCCAACGGCTATTCGCTGGTGCGCCGCATCGTCGAGCGTTCCGGCCTGCGCTGGAAAGACCCTGCCCCCTTCGCCGACCACAGGAGCGTCGGCGAGGCGCTGCTCACCCCGACCCGGCTCTATGTGAAGTCTGTGCTCTCGGTCATCCGCTCCACCGGCAAGGTGAAGGCGCTCGCCCATATCACAGGCGGCGGCCTTACGGAAAACCTGCCTCGCGTGCTGCCCAAGGGCACCGTGGCACGCATTGACCTCGACGGGCTGCATGTGCCGCGCGTGTTCCGCTGGCTGGCACAGGTCGGGCAGGTCGAGCCGGAGGAGATGCTGCGCGCCTTCAATTGCGGCATCGGCATGGTGGTGGTGGCGGATGCCGCCGACGCCGAGGAGGTGATGGAAGCCTTCGCCGAGACCGGCGAGAAGGTGGTTCATCTCGGCGTGATCGAGCCCGGCGAAGGCACCGCCCATGTCGTCTATGACGGCAACCTCAACATCGACATGCCGCTGTGAGCCGGGACGTCCTGCCGTGAGCAAGACCCGCGTCGCCATCCTCATCTCCGGGCGCGGCTCCAACATGATGTCGCTGATCGAGGCGGCCGCCGCTCCCGACTTTCCCGCCGAGATCGTCACCGTGATCTCGAACCGGCCGGAGGCACATGGCCTTGCCCGCGCGGCGAGCGCCGGCATAGCGACGCTGGCGGTCGACCACAAGGCCTATGCCGACCGCCCCGCCTTCGATGCCGCGCTCGATGCCGCCCTGCGGGCTTGCGAGGCGCAGATCGTCTGCCTCGCCGGCTTCATGCGGCTACTGACCCCCGCCTTCACGCAAGGGTGGCACGGCCGGATGCTCAACATCCATCCCGCTTTGCTGCCCAGCTTCAAGGGCCTGCACACCCATGAGCGGGCGCTTGCCGAAGGGGTGAAGCTGCATGGCTGCACCACCCATTTCGTCACCGCGGAAATGGATGTCGGCCCCATCATCATGCAGGCCGCCGTGCCGGTGCTGGACGCCGACACGCCGGACACGCTCGGCGCGCGGGTGCTGGCGCAGGAGCATGTGATCTACCCGGCCTCGCTGCGCCTCGTCTGCGAGGGCCGTGCCCGGATCGAGGGCACGCGCGTCGTGATCGACGAGTTCGCACTGGGCGATCGCGCCCTCGTTTCACCCTCGGCCTGACGGCCTTACGCGATGCCGACCGCGCGCACGGTCGGCTCGCCTTCGCCGACCTCTTCCGCCGCGCTGATGGCCACTTCCATGCCGGTCATCTGTGCGCCGCCATGGATGGTGCAGAAGGCTGCATCCGCCGCATCGCGCCCGACCCCGATGCGCACCAGCCCCTGAAGCGCGGCTTTGCGTGTGGGATCAAACAGATACCACGATCCGTCAAGGTAACACTCGAAGACGGCGTGGAAGTCCGGCGGATCGAGCTGCCACGCATAGCAGCTCGCGAAGCGCGCCGGGATCGCCAGAGCGCGGCAGAAAGAGATGCCGAGATGGGCGAAGTCGCGGCACACGCCCGCGCGCTGCACCATGGTGTCGGAGGCCGAGGTCTCGGCGTCCGACGAGCCGCTCAGATAATCGACATGCTCGTAGATCCAGTTGCAGATCGCCGTCACCCGCTGGTGGCCGGGCGCGAGTTCGCCGAATTCGCGATGGGCGAAACGCGCCAGCTTGTCGGACTGGCAGTAGCGGCTGGGATTGAGGAAGGGCACCACCTCCAGCGGCAGCTCCGCCACCGGGGTTTCGCGCACGCTGGCCGGGTCGGCGTCATGCATTTCGAGCGCCACGGTGGCGCCGTAGGCGACCGTGAAGGTGCCCGGCTCGACAACCGCGCGCACGAGGCGCGTGCCGCCGTCGAGCACATGCCGGTCCAGCGCGACGGGCGGGGAGAGTTCGAGATTCTCGGAGAGGATCTTCTGGTTGCGCAAAGCCGCCGCCTCGACATTGAGGATGAAGACGGCCGGCTCGCTGACCTCATAGGAAAGCGTCGAAGCGACATTGAATTTCATGGGCGTGATCCGTTTGGGCGCGGCTGGCCGGCAGCCGCCAATGGTGCCCGGATGACGCAGCGGCGGCCGGATGGTTCCCGGCCCGCCGCTCTTTTCCGATTCAGGCGACCGCAGCCTCGTCGAGCCGGCGGATCCGCACGTGGTTGTCGTGCAGCGCCGCGCCGCCCACGGGAGCGACCGGATCGGCGCCTGTCAGCGTATTGATGCCACGCCCGCCCTCATGCGCGCCGTTCGGCCAGATCGATTCCGCCACCACCACGCCGCGTCGCACGCCCTCGAAGATCCGGGCATGCAGGATCACCGCGCCGCGCGGGCTCTCCACCTCCACCCGGTCGCCACACGCTATGCCCAGCGGCGCGGCGTCTTCGGGGTGCAGCATCAGCTCGGGACGCTTCTCGCGGTTGAGCGAACTCGGCGTCTCGGTGAAGCTGGAATTGAGGAAGGAGCGCGCCGGCGAGGTCACCAGCCGGAAGGGGAAGGCCGCCGTCGCCTCCTCGATCACCGCCCAATGGTCCGGGAAGGCCGGCATGTCCGCGACCGGTCCCATCTTGGACGGAGCGGCATAGGGCACCTTCGGCCAGTTCGGCTTCAGGCGGAATTTGCCGTCGGGCCAGTTGAAGCCCTTCACATAATGCGCGGTGTCGAAATCCGGCTGCACGTCGATGAACTTCGCCTGCTCCAGCTCCGCCAGCGTGCCGCGTCCGCTCGCCTGCAGCAGCCAGTCGATATGCGCGCGCGGGCTCATCGCGAAGCCGGGATGTTCGGCGCCGAGACGCTGCGCCAGCGCCGTCACCACATCGTGGTTGGAGCGGCATTCGCCCGGCGGCTCGACCAGCTTGGGGCCGAGGATGACGTATTGGTTGCCGCCGGCCTGATAGATGTCGTCATGCTCGACGAACATGGTGGCCGGCAGAACGAGGTCCGCCATCTTCGCGGTCTCGGTCATGAACTGCTCATGCACCGCGACGAACAGGTCCTCACGCGCGAAGCCGCGGCGCACGCGGGTCTGGTCGGGCGCGATGGTGACCGGGTTGGTGTTCTGGATCAGCATGGCGGTGACCGGCGGCCCGCCCGCCAGCGCCTCGCGCTCGCCGTCGAGGATGGCGCCGATGCGGGACTGGTCGAGCTGGCGCACGCTGGTGTCCAGCACGTCGCTGCCGTCGATCATGGTCTTGCGCCAGCCGAAGATGGCGCCGTTGGTGTGGAAGGCGCCCCCGCCTTCATATTGCCAGGCGCCGGTCACGGTGGGGATGCAGGTCACCGCATGCATGTTCACCGCGCCGTTGCGCGAGCGGGTGAAGCCGTAGCCGGCGCGCACGAAGGTGCGCTTGGTCCGCCCGATCGCATGGGCGAAGGCGACGATCTCCTCTGCCGGCATCCCGGTGATCGTCGCCGCCCAATCCGGCGTGCGGGTGGAGAGGTGCGCCTCCAGCCCTTCGGCATCGTCGGCATGGCTGGCGAGATAGGCGCGGTCCGCCATCCCGTCGCGGAACAGCACATGCATGATCGCCGCCGCAAGCGCGCCATCGGTGCCCGGGCGGATCAGGATTGGCATGTCCGCCTGCTCCATCGAGGGCGAGCGATAGACATCCACCACCGCGATCTTCGCACCCCGCTCCTTGCGGGCGCGGATGGCGTGGGTCATCACATTGACCTGCGTGGCGACCGGGTTGGTGCCCCAGATCACCACGAGGTCGGCCTTGGCCATCTCGCGCGGGTCCGGCCCGGCAAGGCGCCCGGTGCCGGCGAGGAAGCCGGACCAGGCCGGATTCACGCAGATCGAGGAGAAGAAGCGCGAATATTTCTTGGCGTGGGTCAGCCGGTTGAGCCCGTCGCGCATCACGAGGCCCATGGTGCCGGCATAGTAATAGGGCCAGATCGCCTCCGCGCCGTGGCCCTGCTCGTCGGTCACGAACCGTTCGGCGATGAGATCGAGGGCGTCGTCCCACGCGATGGGGGCGAAGTCGCCGGAGCCCTTCCCGCCCACCCGGCGCATCGGCTGCGTCAGCCGACCGGGATGGTTCACCCGCTCGGCATAGCGCGCGACCTTGGCGCACACCACGCCGGCGGTGAAGGTGTTGGCGCTCGACCCGCGCACCCGCCCGATGCGTCCGCCGGAGATGTCGATCTCCAGCGCGCAGGTGGACGGGCAATCATGCGGACAGGCGGAATGGCCGGTGCGGGCCGGCGCGACGTGCTGGTTCATTCAGATGCGCTCCTGCCGCGCAGTGTAGTGATGTTTGTGCAGAAGCGAAGGGGGTGCAGTGCAGGATGCGCCCGCGCACGCTGCGCGCGGTTTGTGCCGGCAGAGACATTGCGGAACGGGTGGATGGGAACGAGCCGCCGCCTGTCGCCGCGCGCCGTTCTTACCCTCTCCCCATTGGGGAGAGGTGGCCCGCGCAGCGGGTCGGTGAGGGGGCGGACGCTGGGAGGAAAGGGATCGCGGCGGCCGCCAAGGAAGCCCGGCCCGGGAGCCCGGCCGCAGCCTCCCCTCACCCTACCCCTCTCCCCCACGGGGAGAGGGGATCGCGTTGCTCACGCGGGGAGGGTCTTGCTCACGCAGGGAGGGTCTTGCTCACGCGGCGGGGGGTCTTGCTCGCTCCCGCGGGCATGCCCTCGCCGCCTAACGCGCCTTTCCTGCCCTCGCTACACGGAGAGAGGGAGCGAGCCCCTCACCGCGCCTGCGCGTCCTCCAGCTCGGCGGAAAGCTCCAGCCATGTCTCCTCCAGCCGGCCGAGCTTTTCGACCAGCTCGGCACGCTGCGTGGCGAGGCGGGTCGCCTTGGCAGGGTCCTTCACATAAAGCTCCGACGCCGCCAGCTCGGCGTCGAGCGCGGCGATCTCCTTCTCCGTCTTCGCCACCGCAGTCTCGGTGTCCTTCAGCTTCTTGCGCAGCGGCGCGGTTTCGGCGCGGCGCTCGGCATTGGCCTGCCGCTCGGCCTTGCGCTCGGAGACCTGCGCGAGCTTGGTGCCGCCGGTGCCGGGACCGGAGAGCACCTCGCGGCGATAATCGTCCATGTCGCC
The DNA here is from genome assembly GCF_023016805.1 of Ancylobacter crimeensis. Classification (GTDB taxonomy): domain Bacteria; phylum Pseudomonadota; class Alphaproteobacteria; order Rhizobiales; family Xanthobacteraceae; genus Ancylobacter; species Ancylobacter crimeensis. Next base: position 175,148 of record NZ_JALKCH010000001.1, on the reverse strand, counting down.
GTCATAGGGCGCCACCGTACCGCCGCCGACCCTCCACAGCCGCTCGGCGCAGGCGTCGAGCAGCGAGCGGTCGTGGCTCACCAGAATGACCGCGCCGGGAAAATCGTTGATCGCCTCCACCAGCGCCTGCCGGGCGGCGATGTCGAGATGGTTGGTCGGCTCGTCGAGGATGAGCAGATGCGGTCCGTGGAACGCGGCGAGCCCCAGCAGCAGCCGCGCCTTTTCGCCGCCGGACAGCGCCGCGATCTTCGTGTCCGCCGCCGCGCCGGAAAAGCCCATCTCGGCGACACGCGCACGGACTTTCGCCTCGGGCGCGTCCGGCATCAGGGTGCGGACGTGATCATAGGGGGTCTGTTCCGCGATCAGTTCGTCGAGCTGGTGCTGGGCGAGATAGGCGACCTTCAGCCCGCTCGCCCGCACCATGCGGCCGCGCTGCGGGTCCAGCCGCTCGGCCAGCAGCTTGGCGAAGGTGGACTTGCCATTGCCGTTCGGTCCCAGCAGCGCGATGCGGTCGTCATGGTCGATTCGCAGATTGAGGTTGCGCAGGATCGGCTTTTCCGCCTCATAGCCGGTTGCCACCCCCTCCAGAGCGATGATCGGCGGGGACGGGATCCGCTCCGGGTGGCGGATCGAGATGGAGGCCGGCTCCTCGCCGGGAATATCCTCCAGCGGCGCCATGCGGGCCAGCGCCTTGAGGCGGGACTGCGCCTGCCGGGCCTTGGTGGCCTTGGCGCGGAACCGCTCGACGAAGCTCTCCATGTGCTTGCGCTTTGCGTCCTGCTTGGCGCGCTGCTTCTGGTCCAGCACCAGCTTCTCGCGGCGCTGGCGCTCGAAGGAATCATAGCCGCCGCGCCACAGCGTGAGCTTCAGCCGGTCAAGATGCAGGATGTAGTCGACCGAATGGTTCAGCAGGTCGCGGTCATGGCTCACCATCAGCACGGTGTGCGGATAATGGGCGAGGTAGTCCTCGAGCCAGAGCGTGCCCTCGAGGTCGAGATAATTGGTCGGCTCGTCGAGCAGCAGGAGGTCCGGCTCGGCGAACAGGATGGCGGCCAGCGCGACGCGCATGCGCCAGCCGCCGGAGAACTCGGAGGACGGGCGGGCCTGCGCCGCCTCGTCGAAGCCGAGGCCGGCGAGAATGCGCGCCGCCCGCGCCGGGGCGGAATGGGCGCCGATATCGGTGAGGCGCATCTCGATCTCGGCGATGCGCACCGGATCGGACGCGCTCTCGCGCTCGGCCATCAGCCGCGCCCGCTCCGTGTCGGCGGCCAGCACGATGTCGATCAGCCGTTCCGGCCCCGCCGGTGCCTCCTGCGCGACCTGCCCGATGCGCGCCCGCGCCGGCAGGCGGATCGCACCGCTCTCCAGCGGCAATTCGCCGGTGATGGCGCGGAACAGCGTGGTCTTGCCGGCACCGTTGCGCCCGACGAGGCCGACGCGCGCGCCGGTGGGCAGGGCGGCGGAAGCGTGGTCGATCAGGAGCCGGCCGGCAAGGCGCAGCGAGATGTCGTCGAAGATGATCATGTCCGGTCTTGTGCCGCGCGGCCTGCAGGCTGGCAAGGCCTCGCCGGGGGACGACTCGCTGCGAGAAGCTTCCCCCAACGGTGCCGAACCTCCACTACCGGATATGTAGGAGCACCGGCGGTACGGACCTACGCTGCTCCACGCCCCGGCCCCGGCGGCCGTCACATGGGGCAACTGGAGTGAGGAAGGTCATGAAGATTTTCATTGCGGAGTTCATCGGCACCGCCGTGCTGGTTCTCATCGGCTGCGGCTCGGTGGTCATCACCGGCTTTGCGGGGGCGTCTCCGGTCTGGTTCCTTGCGGTCGCGCTGGCGTTCGGCCTGTCGGTCACGGCGATGGCCTATGGCATCGGCCATGTGTCGGGCTGCCACATCAATCCCGCCGTCACCATCGGCGCATGGGTCGCGGGGCGGCTGCCGGGGGCTCTGGTGCCGGGTTATATCGTGGCGCAGTTCCTGGGCGGGCTGGCCGGAGCGCTCATTCTTTCCGCCATTCTCGGCGGCAAGATCGGCGGCTTCGACGTCGCGACCGCGGGCCTCGGCCAGAATGGCTGGGGACAGGGTTATGGCGGCGGCTTCGGACTCGGCGCGGCGGTGCTGACCGAGCTGGTCGGCACCTTCATCTTCCTTGTCGTGATCCTTGGCTCCACCAGCAAGGCCGGCATCACCCCGGTGGCGGGCGTCGCCATCGGCCTGACGCTGGCGATCATCCACATCACCTTCATCCCGGTCACCGGCGTCTCGGTGAACCCGGCGCGCAGCTTCGGGCCGGCGGTGCTGGTCGGCGGACAGGCGTTGTCGCAGCTCTGGATGTTCATCATCGTGCCGCCGATCGGCGCGGCACTGGCCGGGCTGCTGTTCCGCACCGGCGTACTGGAGGGCTGAGTGCCCCTGAAAATGGAACGGGCGGCGGAAAAATCCGCCGCCCGCCCGCGCGGTTCCGGTGGAGGGAGGGCTGATTGCCGGGACCACACCTCGTGGACGCGGCCCGTGCGGGCCGCGTCTGTTCTCAAACCATCACTCGGCCGCCTGGGCCTCGACCGAGAGGCCGAGGCGGCGGGCGACGCCTTCGCCGTAGCGCGGATCGGCCTTGCTGAAATGGGCGATCTGCCGCTTGAGGATGAACTCCGGCACGCCGCCCATGGAGGCGACGAGGTTGTCCATCAGCCGCTCGCGCTGCTCGTCGTTCATCAGCCGGAACAGGTTGCCCGGCTGGGTGTAGTCGTCATTGCCGATGCGGTGGTCGTAGCGCGCCGCATCGCCCGAGATCTTCAGCGGCGGCTCGGCGACCGCCGGATTCTCAGCCGCGCCGTCGAACGAGTTGGGCTCGTAATAGGCGTCGACATTGCCGGTCTTCGGCTCGAAGAACCGCATGGCGCCGTCCTTGTGGTAGTGATGGACCGGGCATTTCGGGGCGTTGACCGGCAGCGCCTCGTAATGCGTGCCGAGGCGATAGCGGTGGGCGTCGGCATAGGAGAAGATGCGCGCCTGCAGCATCTTGTCCGGCGAGAAGCCGATGCCGGGAACGATGTTGGAAGGCGAGAACGCCGCCTGCTCGACCTCGGCGAAATAGTTCTCGGGGTTGCGGTTCAGCTCCATCACGCCGACCTCGATCAGCGGATATTCGCCATGCGGCCACACCTTGGTGAGGTCGAACGGGTTGTAGGAGGTCTTGTCCGCATCCGTCTCCGGCATGACCTGCACATAGACGGTCCATTTCGGGAAATCGCCGCTCTCGATGGAGGAGAACAGGTCTTCCTGCGTGGATTCGCGGCTGCGGCCGACGACCTCGGCGGCTTCCGCATTGGTCCAGTGCCGGTGGCCCTGCTGGGTCTTGAAGTGGAACTTCACCCAGAACCGTTCATTGGCGGCGTTCAGGAACGAATAGGTGTGCGAGCCGTAGCCGTTCATGTGACGGATATCGGTCGGAATGCCGCGATCCGAGAACAGGATGGTGACCTGGTGCAGGCTCTCCGGGGAGAGCGACCAGAAATCCCACATCGCGGTCGGCGAGCGCAGGTTGCTCTTGGGATGGCGCTTCTGGGTGTGGATGAAGTCGGGGAACTTCAGCGGGTCGCGCACGAAGAAGACCGGCGTGTTGTTGCCGACGAGGTCCCAGTTGCCCTCCTCGGTGTAGAACTTCAGCGCGAAGCCGCGCACGTCACGCTCGGCATCCGCCGCGCCGAGCTCGCCGGCGACGGTGGAACAGCGCAGCAGCAGTTCGGTCTTCTTCCCGATCTCGCCGAAGACCTTCGCCTTGGTGAAGCGGCTGATGTCCTGGGTCACGGTAAGGGTGCCGAAGGCGCCCCAGCCCTTGGCGTGGACCACGCGCTCGGGGATACGCTCGCGGTTCTGGTGCGCCAGCTTCTCGACGAGCTGGTAATCCTGGATCAGGACGGGGCCGCGCGGACCTGCGGTAACGGAATTCTGGTTGTCGGCGATCGGTGCGCCGGCTGTGGTCGTCAGCGTCGGACGGGTCATAGCGGAGTCTCCCTCATGCGCCTGCCGCTTTCCCGGAGCGACAGGGCGGGGCGGAGTGTGGAGTGCAATTTTGATAAGATCAAATCAGATTGCCTCTCATCCACGATAAGTTAAACTTATCTCATGCTCACCCTTCGCCAACTCCGCTATCTCGACGCCCTCGCGCGTACCCGGCATTTCGGCCGCGCCGCGGAAGCCTGCGCCGTGACGCAACCGGCGCTTTCCATGCAGCTGCGCGAGCTTGAGGCTGATCTCGGCGTGCCGCTGATTGAACGCGGGCGCGACGGCGTGCGGCTGACGACGGCCGGACGCGATGTCGTGGAGCGCGGCCGCGCCATCCTGCTGGCGGTGGCGGACCTGCACTCGTCGGCGGCAGCGCATGGGCGAGTCCTCGACGGGCGGTTCCGGCTCGGCATCATCCCGTCCATAGCCCCCTTCCTGCTGCCGCGCCTGCTGCCCCTCGCCCGCAGGCGCTACGGCGCGCTGGAGCTGGTGCTGCGCGAAAGCCAGACCGACGTGCTGATGAATGAGCTGACCGATGGCGAGCTCGACGCCGTCATCATGAGCCTGCCGGCCGACCATGCCGATTGCGCCAGCGTGCGGCTGTTCTCCGATGCCTTCCTGCTCGCCGTGCCGGCCGATGCGCCGTTGGCGGATGGTCCGGCCCGGCCGGAGCAGCTCGAGCGCGACGATCTGCTGCTGCTGGAAGATGGCCATTGCCTTCGCGACCAGGCGCTGAAGGTGTGCGCTCATCTCGATCCGCGGCAGCTGCGCTCCTATGGCGCCACCAGCCTCACCACCATCGTGCAGCTCGTCGCCAACGGACAAGGCGTCACCCTGCTGCCGGAGCTGTTTCTCGACGCGGAAGGCGCGGTCGATCCGCGGGTGCGCGTGCTGCGCTTTGCCGAGCCGGAGCCGCGGCGCGAGGTGGGCCTCGTCTGGCGCCGGGCTGCCCCGCGCAGCGCCGACATCGCGGCGCTGGCCGATCTGGTTCGGGACTGCCGGTCGGAAGCCTGATTGTCGGAACCTGATTCGCCGACCTGGAACGCAGAAGGCCCCGACCGGACTTGACCGATCGGGGCCGACGCCGCGCCGGGGGTCGGCGAACCGACAGGGCGTCTTGCGTCGCCCTTTTCGCATCGGCGGTTCGAACGCGGCATGAACGGCCTGTTGGCCGACATTCATGATTAGGACGGCCCGTGAAAAGAAATGCCCCGGCTCCTTGGGGGGAGGAGCCGGGGCTTAAAAGGCTCGCGTGGGGCTTGGGGGAGTGGGGATGCCGCGAGCCTATTCCTGAAACTATGTAAAGCGGGTCAGTAGCAGACGGGACGTTCCACCTGGATCATCTTGCCGCCGCTCTGAACCCACCGGGTCTGCACCACGCAGTCGCCGGCGATGTCCTGCGCCAAAGGCGCTGCAACATCGACGACCTCGGTGCCGCGGTTGAGATAGCCCGTGGCGGATGCCGCCCCGGCGAAAAGCGCGAACGCGCAGGCGATGGAGGCAATGGCGCTGATGAAAACCGTCTTCAACATGGCTGTTCCCCTTCAGGCAATCTCCCGACGGGCTGCCGCCGGTTTTCAGTTCGTCATGACCAAACTCAACTCTGCACGCGGGATCCGGGCTGAACCCGGCGCTCTTTGCGGGTTCCGCTGATGGAATGTTCGAGAACGAGTGCGTTCACCGAATTTTCACCCTGTCCGTTTCCGCCCCGTTAACGTGTGGTGTCGCGGAAAGGTTCCAAGAGGTCTTCAGCTTTTTGTGATCGGTTGCGCTTGACTGTGCTCTCGATGCATCAGTCGGCAAGGATACACACCCGACGGGGAACCCGTCGCGGGGGGACGGACGCGAAGTCCATCTCCTGCTGCACGAAGCAATTTCGATAGCCTCCGGCGGCGGACTGCGCCGCCTGTGCCACCGCGGCACGGGCAATGCCGGCGCCGGAAGACGCCGCGGCGCCAAGACCCGCCAGCAGAAGAAGGGCTGCACACGCCAGAGCGGCACACCGTATGAAGCCAAGCCGACTGGACATGATCCATGCACGCACAGGCGCGGCTCCCGTTGAAGGCCCGCACGGGAACGCAACCGCCCTCCCCGCACCCGGCAGGCGCCTCTGGAAGGCGGCGCACCCGCGTTCCTCCGCAAGCCCTGCCCTGGATATGGGGCGCGAGATGTCGGCGGGCAGTGACCCGGGCACGGGGTCCGAGGCCCGCAGCACATCATCTTGTCGTGACCTTGCCGTGAACCGGGCCGCTCGCTATAAGCCGCCGCGACACCGTTCACCCATCCATCCCCGTCGTATCAAGGACGAACGTCATGGCGCTCGAGCGCACCTTTTCGATCCTCAAGCCGGACGCCACCAAGCGTAACCTGACCGGCGCCGTCAACGCCCTCATCGAGAAGGCGGGTCTGCGCATCGTCGCGCAGAAGCGCATGCTCCTCACCCGCGGGCAGGCCGAGACCTTCTATGCGGTGCACAAGGAGCGCCCCTTCTTCGGCGAGCTCGTGGACTTCATGATCTCCGGCCCGATCGTGGTGCAGGTCCTCGAAGGCGAGAACGCCGTCGCGAAGTATCGTGAAGTGATGGGCGCCACCAACCCGGCCAATGCCGATGCCGGCACCATCCGCAAGGAGTTCGCTCTTTCGGTCGGCGAGAATTCCGCGCATGGCTCGGACAGCCTCGACAACGCCGCGATCGAGATCGCCCAGTTCTTCGCGGGCAACGAGATCGTCGGCTGAGCTGCTGGCTGTTTCGCCGGCACTGACCTACCGTTCGCGCCTCGCTCCCATATGGGAGCGAGGCGTTTTTTGTGTACCGGCTATCCAGTGTCGCCAATGCCGGTTGCGATATCTCGCCATGTGCTTGGCAACGCAGTGCGCTCACTTGGATCAGCGGCCCGTTACGCCGCAATGCGGCAACGACATGCTGCGGGGCACAGCATGTCGCAGCGGAAATACTGCCGTAAAGGCATGGCCACCGCATGGATTATTATGTATGTTCCCGCTCATGGGCGCTGCGGGGGTCCGGCCACGGAGAAGTGGCCCGCAGCGGGGATGCCGTCATGGCGCGCCAAGGAGCGCCCGGGAGTGGGCCCGCCGGAGCCACCTCCTCTTGCCTCACCTGTTAAAGGCGCGCCATCGCCGCATGATGCGCAACTTGCCTCGTCCCGCGCGGGACGGGCGGTGAGGGAATTTACGACATGGATGCCACGCAGCCCCTGTTCTGGCTCGCTCTTCTCAAGATCATCTGGATCAACGTCCTGCTTTCCGGCGACAACGCCGTCGTCATCGCCATGGCCTGCCGGTCGCTGCCGGACAATGTGCGCCGCTGGGGCATGATCCTCGGCGCCGGCGTGGCGGTCGGCATGCGCGTGGTGTTCACCGCGGTGGTCGCCACCCTGCTCGGGCTGCCCTGGCTCAAGATCGTCGGCGCGGTGGCGCTGCTCTACATCGCTGTCGACCTCGTGCTGCCGGAGGCCGAGGACGGCGAAGGCGGCGTGAAGGCGCATGACAGCCTGTGGCGCGCCGTCGGCACCATCGCCATCGCCGATCTGGTGATGAGCCTCGACAATGTGGTCGCCATCGCCGCGGTGGCGGAGGGGAACTGGACACTCATCATCATCGGTCTCGTCATCTCGATCCCGATGATCGTCGCCGGCGCGGCGCTCATCATGTCGCTGCTCTCGCGTTTCCCCTTCCTGGTGTGGGCCGGCGCAGCGCTGCTCGGCTGGGTGGCCGGCGAGATGTTCATTTCGGACGTGAAGATCCACGAATGGTTCGGCGAGGAACTGAGCCACCGTCTCGAATATCCGCTCGCCGCGGCCGGCGCGCTCCTTGTCGTGCTGATCGGCTGGACCATCACCCGCATGCGCCGCACCGCGCACGAAGCCACCCGCTAAGCTTCTGCCGTCCCGGCCACGCCGGACAGCGCCCGCGACCCTCCGGTTGCGGGCGCTTTTTCATGCCCAGCACGCCCACGCCGCGGTCGATCGGGCGGTAAGGACGGGTGCGAGACGAGGCGAAGATGCCGCGGCGTCGACCTGTCCGGGCACCTCCGGTGGCCGGAAACGGCGACCGCATCCTCCCCTCTTTGCAATATATTCCAATGCCTTGCCGCGGGCTGCTGCTATCGTCCTGTAGCACCGCACACGGTTTCGGCGACCCGACGCCGGAGGGCGCCGGCCTCCGATCTCCTCCTGCCGCCTGATCCGCCCGAGCGAAACGCATCCAGGGCGGTCGGGTCCGCTGACAGCACGGATGTCGGGATGCCGGCATGGCCCCATCCGACGGCATCAGCCATTCGCGATCCCGAGCATCGCTCCCGCTTCCGAAGCGATCCGGCGCGGCGGAAGCCTTTTCGGACGATGCGTGACGGCGGGCGCCTGTGCGCAGAACGCCCCGACGAAGTCCCGGCATGCGAGGCCCCGGCACGAGCGACGTTCCTGCGCAACCGATAGGCGAAGCCGGCACGGCACAACGGCATCGGCCACGGATCGGCAACGGCGGTGGAGGCCGAACAGGCGCGGACGGACCAAGCTGCCGCCCCCTCCGCCTCATCGGCGCGGATCACCTGGCACCGGCGGGAAACGGGAAGCGGAACGCGACGTCACACTACACGCACAAAAGAAAAGCCCCGGCGCAAGGCCGGGGCTTCCCTTAGACAACGATCCGAGGATCGATCAGAAAGCGCGCTTCGCCGAGAAGGTGAAGCGGTCCTGGTCGGACTCGATCTTGGTGATCGGGCTCTCGGTGTACTTGTAGGTCGCGTTCAGGTGGTCGTACTGGGCCACGAGGGTGAGACCCTTAACCGGCTGCCAGCCGATGTTCGCGCCGACATTGTAGCCGGAGAACTTCACGGTCTCGGCATCCACGCCAGCGTAACGATCGGTCTCGGTGTAGCTGCCGACGATGCTGGTGAAGACGGTCGGGGTCCAGTAGTGCTGGAGAGCACCACCGGCGTACCAGCCGGAAACGGTGTTGCCGTTGGCATCAACGTCCGGGATGTAGTCGACGAGGCCGAGGTAGCCCGAAGCACCGTCGGCATAAGCGCCTTCGATGTACAGGGTGGTGGTCTCAGCGAAGTCGAAGCGAACGCCGGCCAGAGCCGCCCAGCCGCTCGAGTCGGTCGAAACCGGGTACGAGTCATAGTCCGGGATGCTGTGATAGGCGCCGGACACCTTGAACGCGCCCCAGGTGCCTTCATAGGCGAGGTTCGCGACGATATCCGGAACGGTCTGGCTCTCGGTGGGCTCACCGAAGGCGGTTTCAGCGGTCGAACGCGAGTAGCTGTCTTCGAGCGACACGGTCGCCGAGAAGCCGTTGCCGAAGTCAGCCGTGTAGGAGATCAGGTTCGGGGTCGTATCCGAGTAGTAGTTGCCCGGATCGATGCCGTACCAGAAGTCGCCGGCCCAGAAGTCGAAGGCCGAGGTGGCCTTACCGAAGGTGAAGCCCGCGAACTGGATGTAGGCGTACTTCAGGTCGAGCTTGCTGGCGCCGCCTTCATAGTCGTTGGCGCGGTAGTTGAAGCGCGCCTCGATGTACGAACGCAGGGTGCCGTACTCGGTCTGGGTGCGGGCATCCAGCTGAACCGCGGCGCGGGTCGCGAAGTAGGAGTTCGCATCGGTCTTGTCGGTGAACGAGCCGAAGCCGTCCGTGCGGTACTTCGTCTTGCCGCCGGAGATATAGGTATCGGCGACGATGTAGCCACCGACCTTCAGGCAGGTGTCAGTGCCGGGGATGTAGTAGAAGCCCGCGCCATAGGTCGAGCAGATCTTCACATACTCAGCGGCCTTCGCCTTCACAGGCAGATCGGCCGCCGCGGCAGTCCCGACCATCGCAAGCCCGGCAACCGAGCCGAGCAGCACATTCTTAATGACCGTCTTCACTTCATTCTCCCCCAAATTGGACCAATGTTGGGTTTTCAGTTGTCAGGACCCACCGCATGACGACCGCGGCATCCGAGGAGGATATTGTTTGAATCGATCCGGCGGCGCAAAGCCAAAGTGCCGGGGAAGCAGGCTCTGGAACCATTCGGCTACCGGGTGTTGCCCGTCGGTCACAATTTCGGGACCCGCCCTTCAGAGACTCCGGCGCCGCCCCGCCGACGCCGCGTCCATGTGTGAACAAAGGCTTAAAAGAGATGGGAAAAAGGCAGCCGGACCAAGGCTCCGCAAGGCTTTGACGGCGGCCTGTGGCGCGCGCGCCATCCCGACTCCGGAACGTTTATCTGCGCCCCCAGCGTCCGTCTTCGCCCTGCTGCCAGTAGGAAACGGCGTGCCCGGCGCGCTGGGCCGCCCGCCAGTTCTCCCGGGCCTTGTCCACATGGTCCGGGTCGGCGCCGTCGAAGATGAGCACGACCCGCTCATAGTCCCCGGCACCTTCCAGGGGGGAATCGTCCAGCAGGAATCGCACCTGGGCGCCGTTGGGATTCGCCGCTCCGTCGGTCAGCAGAATCGGCTGGGCGGCCGGATCGGGGTCGCGCGCGGTGCCGTGGGGCAGGAAGGACGCGTCGTCATAGGTCCAGAGAAGCTGGTCCAGCGCATCGATCCGCTCCGGCGCCGCCTGCACCACGCAGCGCCATCCGCGCTCCAGTGCCTTCTCCAGAAGCTGGGGCAGCACCTTCTCCAGCGGCTGGCGCTGCAGATGGTAGAAATAGACCTCGGCCATGCGTAATCCCTCGCCCCGCGCCTTCACCTTTATAGAGGGACATCGGCACGGGCAGAAAAAAGGGCTGCCCGCCGGCCGGGGGCAGCCCTCTCATAAAGAAGAGACGCCCGCTGCCGCGCGGGGCCCCGACCGCGTGCCTCAGGGCTCGTAATGCTCGGCGACGAGGTGGTCGAGCAGCCGCACCCCCCAGCCCGAGGCCCAGCTCCGGTTGAAGTCGGTCGCGGGCGAGGAGATCGCGGTGCCGGCGATGTCGAGATGCACCCACGGCACGTCGCCGACGAAGCGCTTCAGGAACTGCGCGGCGGTGATGGAGCCGCCGAAGCGCCCGCCGGTGTTCTTCATGTCGGCGAAGCGCGAATCGACCAGCTTGTCGTATTCGGGCCCGAGCGGCATGCGCCACACCTTCTCGCCGGTGGCGAGGCCGGCATCCGCCAGCCGGTGGGCCAGCGTGTCGTCATTGGAGAACAGGCCCGCATGCTCCTGGCCGAGCGCCACCATGATCGCGCCGGTGAGGGTGGCGAGGTCGATCATGAAATGCGGCTTGAAGCGCTCCTTGACGTACCAGAGCACGTCGCCGAGCACGAGCCGGCCCTCGGCATCGGTGTTGATGATCTCGATGGTCTGGCCCGACATCGAGGTCACGATGTCGCCCGGACGCTGGGCGTTGCCGTCGGGCATGTTCTCGACGAGGCCGATCACGCCGACCGCGTTCACCTTCGCCTTGCGGCTGGCGAGCGCGTGCATGAGGCCGACCACGCAGGCCGCTCCCCCCATGTCGCCCTTCATGTCCTCCATGCCGCCGGCCTGCTTGATGGAGATGCCGCCGGTGTCGAACACCACGCCCTTGCCGATGAAGGCGACCGGGGCCGCGCTCTCCTCCGCGCCGTCCCAGCGCATCACCACTACGCGGCTTTCCTGCTCGGAGCCCTGGCCGACGCCGAGCAGGGCGCGCATGCCGAGCTTCTTCAGCTCCTTCTCGCCCAGCACCTCGACCGCGACGCCCACCTTGCTCAGTTCGCCCGCGCGCTTGGCGAATTCGGTGGGCGTGAGCACGTTGGCCGGCTCGTTCACCAGGTCGCGCGCCATCACCACGCCCTCGGCGAGGCCCTCGCGCTTCTTCCACGCGCGCTTGGCGGCGGCTTCGTCGGCGACATGGAGCGTGATCTTCGCGCGCGAGGCCTGATCGTCCGGCTTCTGCCGGGTCTTGTAGCGGTTGAAGGCATAGGCCCGCAGGCGCAGGCCGAGCGCGAATTCGGCAGCGGCGGCCGGGGTCACCTCGACGCCCGGCAGGTCGAGCACCACGTTCGCTTCCTTGCTCGCCGCGGGGATGCGGCCCATCACCGCGCCGCCGAGCTTCAGCCAGTCCAGCGCGGAGAGCGCCGCCTCCTTGCCGACGCCGACCACGAGCACGCGTTCGGCCTCCAGCCCCGCCGGCGCCACCAGATCGAGCATGGTGCCGGCCTTGCCTTCGAAACGCTCGCTCGCTGCGGCACGAGCGACCAGATTGCCGGCCGGCGCCAGCAGGGACTGGGTGGCCGCGCCCATCGCGACGTCGTCCGCCGCCAGCACGATGGTGAACCCGGCCGGCTGGGCCGGCATCCGGGCGAAGCTGATCTTTACATGGTCGGACATGAGGCACGCATCCTGTTTGGCCGTCGGCTTGATTTGGGCATGTTTAGCCGAATGATGGCCCACGGGCGAGAGAGGGCGCACGAGGCGCGATTGCACATTGGAAAGCTTCCGCCTATCGAAGCGGTGGGGATGGTGCGCCGCACAGCACGGAAGGCAGCGACGGAAAGCCATATGATCACGCGCCTCGACCGCTACGTCTTCCGCTCCGCAGGCATCGCCTTCGCCGGCACCCTGATCGTGCTCACCGCGATGATCTGGATCACCCAGGCCCTGCGCCAGCTCGACATCATGACCTCGCAGGGCCAGACGATCATCGCCTTCGTCTACATCACGAGCCTCGCGATGCCGGCGCTCATCCTCGCGCTGGCGCCCGCCGCGCTGTTCATGGCGGTGGCGCACACGCTGTTCCGCATGAACGGCGATTCGGAAATCGTGGTCGCCAGCGCCTCGGGCATCTCGACCTGGCGCTTCCTGCGCCCGCTCATCGTGCTGTGCCTCCTCGTGGCGGCGGCGACCGCGGCGCTCTCGCTGGAGCTGGTGCCGGCGTCGATGCGGCAGTTCCGCTACGAGATCGCCCGGGTGCGCGGCGACCTCGTCGCCTTCATCGCCCAGCCGGGGCGCTTCACCACCATCGCGGACGGCATGGTGTTCAATGTCCGCGAGCGCAACGCCAGCGGCGTGCTGGGCGGCATCTTCATCAACGACGCGCGCAACCCGAACGAGGTCTCGACCTATCTCGCGGACCGCGGGCAGATCGTCGACACCAAGGAAGGCACCTTCCTCATCCTGGAGGACGGCCAGATCCATCGCCGCACGCCGGGCAAGGACGACACCAACGTCGTCGAGTTCCAGCGCTACGCCTTCGACCTCTCGCCCTTCACGCTGAACCAGGACCCCAATCTGCGCGCGCCCGAGCGCAGCTTCGCCGAGCTGCTCCACCCGGATCCGAACGATCCCGGCTACCAGAAGGATCCCGGCCGCTTCACCGAGGAGATCCACCGCCGCCTGTCGCTGCCGCTCTATGTGCTGGCGTTCTTCTCCATCGCGGTGGCGGCGCTGGCCGAGCCGCGGACCACGCGCGAGAGCCGCGGCCTCGCGCTCGCGGCGACGCTGCCCTATGTCGTCGTGCTGCAGGTCACCAGCTTCGGCCTCATCAACCAGGTGCGCCACAGCCCGGAGCTGATTCCGCTGGTCTATGCGATTCCGGCGGTGGTGGTGCTCGGCAGCATCGCCATTCTGGCCGGCTACAAGATAAAGATGCCTGCAGCGATGAGCCGGTTCTTCGACCGGCTGGCCCAGCGTGTCGTGCGCGAGACGGTGAACTGATCCGATGGAAGGCTTCGTGGCATCTGGAGACCGGCCGTGATCGGGCGCACCCTCGGACTTTATTTCGGCCGGCTGTTCCTCAATTCGGTCGTCGGAATCTATGTCGGCTGCGCCTTCCTCATCATGCTCGTGGATTTTCTCGAGCTGAGCCGGCGCGTCGGGGACCGCGACGTGGACACCTCGACCCTATTCACGCTGGTGCTCTACCACATCCCCTTCTACACGGAGCAGTTGCTGCCCTTCGCGGTGCTGTTCGCGGGAATCGGCACCTTCCTCACCCTTTCGCGGCGACTCGAACTGGTGGTGGCGCGCGCCTCCGGCATCTCGGCATGGCAGTTCATTGCCCCGGCCTGCCTGATCGCGCTGGTGCTCGGGGTGTTGTCCACAACGATCTACAATCCGATCTCCGCCGAATTCCGGGAGCGCTCCAGCGCGATCGAGGCAGAGATTTTTAACCGCGACACCGGCATGTTCGCCACGTCGAGCGCCGGGTTCTGGATCCGCCAGCAAAGCGCCGACGGGCAGTCGATCATACAGGCGGCCGCCAAGCAGGATGGCGGGCGGCAGCTCTCGGGAGTCACGGTCTTCGTGTTCGGCAAGAACGGAAAGCTCACGGAACGCGCCGAGGCGCGCACGGCCCAGTTGGTGGCCGGCGCGTGGGAGCTGCGCGATGTCCGCGTGCTGACCATCGGTGTCGGCATGGGCCATTACGACACCTATCTGGTCGCCACGAATCTTACGCCCGAGCAGGTCCAGGAAACGCTGCAGAGCGACACCGTCTCCTTCTGGGATCTGCCCGCGGCGATCGAGACGGCCGAGCGCGTCGGCTTCGGTGCCGAGCGATATCGCCTGCAATATCAAAGCCTTCTCGCCCGCCCTCTCCTCCTTCTCGCCATGGTTCTGATCGCCGCGTCGGTCAGTCTTCGGGTGTTCCGCTTCGGCGGCATCGGCGAGGCGATTCTCGGTGGCGTGGCCGCCGGCTTTCTGCTTTATGTATCGACCAAGCTTGCCGAGGATCTCGGCGAGGCCGGGGTCGTTCACCCCGTGGTTGCAGCGTGGTTTCCAGCAGTCGTTGGGGCATTGATGGGCATTCTCATTTTGCTCCACCGGGAGGACGGATGAAGGTCGGCAGCGTCTCGGCCGGCCAACCAAGGCACCTCTCCCGGCAGCGTATCGCCGGGCGCGCCAGCCTTGTCTGTTGGCTGTTCTCGATCGTCGGACTGGCGACGCTGGGTGCTGTGCTCCCGGCCGTGCCGGCCCTTGCCCAGAAGGGCAGCGGTGCCACAACCGAATTGCTGCAAAAGCGGCAGGTCGATCCCAATGCGAAGATGATGCTGTCGGCGGACCAGCTCGTCTACGACTACCGCAACGACCAGGTGCAGGCCCTCGGCAACGTCCAGATCTATTATGACGGCGCCGTCGTGGAGGCGAAGAAGATCGTCTATGAGCGCGGCACCAAGCGGCTGCGCGCGGAAGGCGATGTCCGCCTCACCGACAAGGACGGCAAGGTCATCACCGCCGACAATCTGGATCTGAGCCAGGATTTCGCCGACGGCTTCGTGAACTCGCTGCGGGTCGACACGCCCGACAACATGCATTTCGTGGCGACCCAGGCCCAGCGCTCGGGCGGCGACACCACCAGCTTCACGCAGGGCTCCTACACGCCCTGCACGCCCTGCAAGACCGACGTCACCAAGCCGCCGCTGTGGCAGATCAAGGCCGCCCGGATCATCCACAAGGAGAAGGAGCAGACGATCTATTTCGAGAATGCCAGCTTCGAATTCCTCGGCATTCCGATCGCCTGGTTCCCCTATTTCGAGGCGCCCGATCCGTCGGTCAAGCGCAAGTCCGGCTTCCTGATCCCGAAGTTCCTGAGCTCCAGCAAGCTCGGCGTCGGGATGACCGTGCCCTATTTCTGGAACATCGCGCCCAATATGGACGTGACGTTCTCGCCCCTGCTCACCTCGAAGCAGGGTGTGCTGATGGACGCCGAATTCCGCCACCGGCTGGAAACCGGCACCTATTCGATCCGCGCTGCCGGCATCGACCAGCTCGATCCGAGCGCCTTCGGCTCCGATCCCGGCAATCGAGACACCCGCGGACTGGTGGAAACCCACGGCAAGTTCAACCTGAACGAGCAGTGGTACTGGGGCTGGGACGGCTACCTCCTGTCGGACCGGACGTTCCTCAGCGATTATTCGCTGGAGAATGTCGGTTCGCGCGTCGCCACCTCCCAGATCTTCCTGGTCGGCCAGGGCGACCGCTCCTATTTCGACGCCCGCGTCCAGCAGTTCTACGGCCTCACCGTCTATGACGTGCAGGACCAGCAGGCGATCGCCGCCCCGGTCATCGACTACAGCAAGGTGCTGTCGCAGTCGGTGTTCGGCGGGCAGTTCAGCTATAATTTCAATTTCACCAATATCAGCCGGTCCGACATCGACGCCCGCGCGACTTCCGCGGCCTACGAGATCGTCGACAACAGCCGCGGCGCCTCGAACGAGTGCAATCTGACGCTGGCGACCACGCCCTCGGCGGACTGCCTGCTGCGTGGCATGGCCGGCACCTATAGCCGCCTGTCCGGCCAGGCCGACTGGCGCCGCACCATGACCGATCCACTCGGCCAGATGTGGACCCCCTTCGCCAATGTGCGGGTCGACGTCGCCTCCATCGATTCGGATGCCGACAACGCCCCCTGGCTCGCCGCCGGTGACAGCGACCTGATCCGCGCCATGCCGGCGGTCGGCCTCGAATACCGTTATCCCTTCATCTCGGTGGAGAGCTGGGGCACCCAGACCATCCAGCCGATCGCGCAGGTGGTGGTGCGGCCGGACGAGACCGAGATCGGCCGCTTCCCGAACGAGGACGCCCAGAGCCTCGTCTTCGACGACACCAACCTGTTCTCGCTCAGCAAATATTCCGGCTATGACCGGGTCGAGGGCGGCACCCGCGCCAATGTCGGCGTTCAGTACACCGCCAACATGAACAGCGGCGGACGTGTCGATGCGCTGTTCGGCCAGTCCTACCAGCTCGCCGGCAAGAACTCCTACGCCTATTACGACATGGCCAATACCGGCGCCGATTCGGGGCTGCAGGACGACGTGTCCGACTATGTGGCGCGCCTCGTGGTGGCCCCGGTCAGTAACTTCTCCTTCACCACGCGCTACCGCTTCGACCATGACACGATGGATCTGAAGCGCTTCGAGGTGCAGGGCGACACCACCATCGACAAGCTCCATCTGAGCGCGCTCTACGGCCAGTACGATCCCCAGCCGCTGCTCGGCTACTACCAGCTGCGCGAAGGCGTGGTCGGCGCCGCGGACTACAAGATCAACGACCGGTGGAGCCTCTCGACCAGCCTGCGCTACGATCTGGCGCTCGATCAGGTCGATGCCGCGACGCTCGGGGTGAAATATATGAACGACTGTATCGGCGTGGCCCTGACCTACATTTCCAGCTACACCGAGGGCACCAATCGCGAGCGCGACAACAAGGTGCTGATGACCATCACCCTGCGCACCCTCGGCGAAGCCGGCTTCTCCACCGGGCTCGGCTCGAACTGAGGCCATGAATCGAGGGCGCACAACGCCTCGCGTCGCATTGACGCCACAAGCGTTGCACAGAAGACAGGGCCCGGGAATGTCCGGGCCGCGAACGGCCACCGGGTGAGACAACCGAGCCACGGCAGGTTCGCGAACGGATCGCAGGGCGGATACGGCTCCCCCGCGCCAGATCGAGGTGGATGGGATCATGATGGGTACAGGCAATCGGGGCGTCGCCCGTGAACCGGCATCGAGCGGTATCGGTGCGGTCGGCGGTGCCGGGCGCGGTCGCCGGTCCCTCTTCGCCGCCGCTGGCCGCCTGCTGCGCGCAACGCCCCTCGCCCTCGCCCTCGGCACCGCCGCAACCAGCGCTGGTCTGCTGGTCGGCCCTCTCGCCGGCCCCGTCGCGGCCCAGCAGATCCTCGTCATGGTGCAGGGCCAGCCCATCACCAGCTTCGATGTCGCCCAGCGCATTCGCATCGCCCAGCTCACCGAGCGCAAGTCGCTCGGTCAGAAGCAGGCGCTGGAGGACCTGATCAACGACCGGCTGAAGGTCTTCACCGCCAACCGTTTCGGCATCACCGCCGACGATGCCGAGGTCAACAAGATGTTTGCCAACATGGCGAACCGCTCCGGCCGCACCCCGGACGAGCTGACCAAGGCACTTGCGGGCTCCGGCATCGACGCGCGCATCCTCAAGGACCAGATGCGGGCCGACTTCGTCTGGAACTCCTATGTCCGCGGCCGCTTCTCCTCCGTCGCCACGGTGCGTGACGCCGATGTGTTCGCCGCCATGAAGGACACCGACCGCAGCCAGGCCCAGCGCACGACGGAGTTCACGCTGCGGCAGATCGTGCTGGTGGTTCCGCGCGCTGCCCCCCCTGCCGCCCGCGCCCAGCGCCTCGCGGAAGCCAATGCGCTGCGTCAGCGCTTCAGCAATTGCGACGCGGGCATCGCCGCCGCGCAGGCGATGCGCGAGGTCGTTGTCCGCGATCCGGTGGTGCGCACCAGCGGCGACGTCTCCGCTCCGCTGCGCAAGGTATTGGCCGACACGCCCGTCGGCGGCACCACCCAGCCGGAGGTTTCGCAGGCCGGCATCGAGTTCGTCGCCGTCTGCGGCAAGCGCGAGGTGATCGGCGACAGCGTGCAGAAGAAGGAGGTGCAGCAGGACCTCCAGAGCAAGCAGTTCGACGCGCTCTCCGACCGGCTCATGAAGGACGCCCGCAAGGCCGCGCTGATCGAGTACAAGCGCTGACCGGCCTGCCGCGGCGTTTCGGCCTCATCATCCACCTCACTGCACTGACTGCACGGTCTGACAGCCTCCATGCCGGCCCTCGCTCTCACCCTCGGCGACCCCGCCGGCATCGGCCCCGACATCACCCTCGCCGCCTGGCAGCGCCGCGAGGCGGACTGTCTGCCGGCCTTCTTCGTGAGCGGCGATGCCGGAACGCTGAGCCGCCGCGCCGCAAGGCTTGGCCTCGACATCCCGGTCCGCATCTGCGCGCCCGAAGAGGCGGCGGGCCTCTTCCCCAAGGCCCTGCCCGTGGTCGCGACCGGCATCGAGGCGACGGCCGGCCCCGGACGCCCCGACGCCAGCAGCGGGCCTGCGGCGCGGGTCGCGATCGAGCATGCGGTCAGCCTCGTCCAGGCGGGCCGGGCGAGTGCGGTCGTTACGAATCCGATCGCAAAATCAGTCATGTACGAGGCGGGCTTCAGCTTTCCCGGCCACACCGAATACCTCGCCCATCTCTGCGGCGAGCCGGCGCCGATGCCGGTGATGATGTTGTGGTCGCCGCTGCTGGCGGTGGTGCCTGCCACCATCCATATACCGCTCGCCGAAGTGCCGCGACGCCTGACGTCGGAGCTTCTCGTGGCGACAACCCGCATCACCGCCCGTGACCTGAAAGAGCGCTTCGGCATCCCCGCGCCGCGCATCGTGCTGTGCGGCGTCAATCCTCATGCGGGAGAGAACGGCACCATCGGCCGGGAGGACGAGGAGATCGTCCGCCCTGCCGTCGCCATGCTGCGGGCCGAAGGCATCGACGCACGCGGGCCGGCGCCGGCCGACACGCTGTTCCATCCCGCCGCGCGACAGGGCTATGATGTTGTGATCGGCGCCTATCACGATCAGGTGCTGGCTCCCATCAAGGCACTCGCCTTCGACAGCGCCGTCAACGTGACATTGGGATTGCCCTTCGTGCGCACTTCGCCGGACCATGGAACTGCGTTCGATCTCGCCGGCACCGGCCGTGCCAGCCCGTCCAGCCTCATCGAAGCGCTGCGCCTCGCCCGCCGGCTTGCCGTGACCGATGCTGCGCGGAGGAACGCCGCGTGAGCGCCATCGACGACCTGCCGCCACTCCGCGATGTCATTCGCGAACATGGGCTCTCTGCGCTGAAGTCGCTCGGCCAGAACTTCCTGCTCGACCTCAACCTCACCTCTCGCGTCGCCCGCAGCGCGGGCGATCTCGGCGGCGTCACGGTGATCGAGGTCGGTCCGGGACCCGGCGGATTGACGCGGGCGATTCTGGCTCTGGGCGCCCGCAAGGTCATTGCGATCGAACGCGATTCGCGCTGCATCGCCGCGCTCGACGACATTGCCGCGCATTATCCCGGCCGGCTCGACATCGTCGAAGCCGATGCGCTGCAGGTGGACATGGCGGCGCTTGCCGAGGGGCCGACCCGCATCATCGCGAACCTGCCCTACAATATCGGCACCCAGCTTCTCATCGGCTGGCTCTCGGCCGAGCCATGGCCGCCCTTCTATGAGAGCCTGACGCTGATGTTCCAGCGCGAGGTGGCCGAGCGTATCGTCGCCGATCCCTCCTCGGATCATTACGGCCGGCTCGGCGTGCTCACGGGCTGGAGGGCCCGCGCGCGCATCGCCTTCGATGTGGCGCCGTCCGCCTTCGTGCCGCCGCCGAAAGTCACCTCGTCGGTGGTTCACATCGTGCCGCGGCCCGATCCCCTGCCCTGCGCCCGGCGCGTGCTGGAGCGCGTCACCGAAGCCGCCTTCGGACAGCGCCGCAAGATGCTGCGCCAGGGCCTGAAGAGCCTCGGCGTCGATGCGGGAGTGCTGCTGGAGGCCGCCGGCATCGTGCCGACGGCGCGGGCGGAGGAAATTCCGGTCGAGGGATTCGTGAACCTCGCCAACACCTTGTCGGCGATGGAAGCGGCACGCCGGACTCAGGCCGTCAGCGTTTCCAGTTCCTGATCCAGCCGCTCGATGATCGGTGTCAGGCCGATCATGCGTTCGCGGCGCAACCGCTCCGCCAGCAGCACCGCCTCCAGGCTTCGGAAGGTCGTGTCGAGGTCCTGATTGACCAGCACATAGTCATAGTGCTGCCAGTGCGCGATTTCCGTGCGGGCGTTTTTCAGCCGCTTCTCGATGACACCCGACGCATCCTCGGCACGCCGTTCCAGCCGGGTTTTCAGCTCGGTCGCAGACGGCGGAAGGATGAAGACGCCGACGATGTCGGTGCGCATCTTTTCATAGAGCTGCAGCGTGCCCTGATAATCGATGTCGAACAGCACATCCTTGCCGTCCGACAATGCCGCCTCCACCGGCTCGCGCGGCGTTCCGTAGAAATTGCCGTGGACCTCGGCCGATTCGAGCAGGTCGCCGGTCTCGCGCAGCCGGTCGAAGCGCTCGCGCTTGATGAAATGATAGTGGATGCCCTCCACCTCGCTGGGGCGCCGCTCGCGGGTGGTGACGGAGACCGAAAGATGAATCTCGGGATGCTTGTCGAGGAGCAGACGCGCCAGCGTCGACTTGCCCGCGCCCGATGGCGAGGACAGCACCAGCATCAGGCCGCGGCGTGCGATCGGAAAAGAGGTGGCGACGGTCATGGGCCTCACTCGATATTCTGAACCTGCTCGCGAAACTGCTCCACCACGCTTTTCAGCTCCAGCCCGATCGCGGTCAGCGACACGTCATTGGCCTTCGAGCACAAGGTGTTGGTTTCGCGGTTGAATTCCTGGGCGAGAAAATCGAGCCGACGCCCGACCGCACCACCCTCCACGATCATGGCGCGGGCGGCGGCGACGTGGGTCACCAGCCGGTCAAGCTCCTCGCGGATGTCGACCCTGCTTGCGATCAGCAGCGCCTCCTGGTGCAACCGGTCGGAATCGAAGGAGGCGCCCACATCCATCAGGGTGCGGATCTGTTCGGCAAGCCTGGCGCGGATCGCTTCGGGCTGGCGCACCGGCGAGGCCTCGGCAGCAGCGGTGAGACGGGCGATGCCGTCCAGCCGCTCGGCCAGCACCAAGGCCAGCGCCGCCCCCTCCTGCCTTCGCATGGCGGCGAGATCGGCGACCGCCTGATCGAAGCCG
Organism: Ancylobacter crimeensis; assembly: GCF_023016805.1. Taxonomy (GTDB): domain Bacteria; phylum Pseudomonadota; class Alphaproteobacteria; order Rhizobiales; family Xanthobacteraceae; genus Ancylobacter; species Ancylobacter crimeensis. Next base: position 153,650 of record NZ_JALKCH010000001.1, on the reverse strand, counting down.
GCGAGCACGGCCTGCTCCAGCCGGCGGCGATCCTCTTCGGTGTCCTCGGCCTCGGTGATGTCAATGACGCCCTTCATGGCGAGCAGCGAATCCATCGAGGCGGGCTCGATGTCGAGGTCGACGGAAACCCGGCTGACCGTTTCCACCAACGCCCGCAGCAGCGCCTCGTTCACTCGCACCTGCACGGAGGCGCCGGCGCGGCTGAGGGTGAGATTCGCGCTGACATTGCCACGGGAGAGCTGGCGGGCAGCCGATTGCCGCACCGCAGGCTCTATGGCGTCCCAGCCGACCGGGGTGCGCAACCGCAGGTCCAGCGACTTGCCATTGACCGATTTCAGCTCCCACGCCCAGCCCCAAGCGCCGGACGTGCCGTGCGTCCGGGCGAAGCCGGTCATGCTGGTCAAGGCCATCGCAGATCCCCCAAAGCTGTTCAGCACATGCCGTTCAGCGGCGGCGGACCATAGCGGCGCAGGCGGCGCGCCTCAAGCAGGCCGATACCGGCAGGCCCCGTCACTGGCTGGGCGAGACCGTGGAAGGGGTAGCTCCGGTGGTGCCCGCGGCACCGGCGGGCGTCGTGGCGGAATCTTGTTTCTGCTTCTGCTCGAGCTGTCGCCATTTCGCGACGTTCTTGTTGTGCTCATTCAACGATTCGGCAAAGACGTGGCCGCCGCTGCCATCGGCGACGAAATAAACCGCCTTGATCGGCGCCGGATTGGCGACCGCCTCAAGCGAGGCCTTGCCGGGATTGCCGATCGGACCGGGCGGCAATCCGTCGATCGCATAAGTGTTGAAGGGCGTCGGCGCCAGGATGTCGGCCTTGGTGATGGGCCGGTCGAGCTTACCCTTGCCTCGCACGATGCCGTAGATGATCGTCGGATCGGATTGCAGCCGCATCTTCTTGGTGAGCCGGTTCACGAAAACTGCCGCGACCTGCGGGCGCTCGGAAGCGATGCCGGTTTCCTTCTCGACGATGGAGGCGAGGACGACGAGTTCGTCCGGGCTCTTCAGCGGCAGATTGGGCGAGCGGGCATCCCAGATTTCCTTGAGCGCGCGCTGCTGCTCGCGCGCCATGCGCTTGAGCAATTCCTCACGGGTGGTGCCACGGGTGACCTTGTAGGTCTCCGGCAGAAGCGAACCCTCGCGCGGCGGCTGGCGCACCGTGCCGGTGAGCACGGGCGATTCGTTCAGTCGCTCGACGATCTGGTCGGAGGTCAGGCCCTCGGGAATAGTGACATCATATTCCACCACCTTCCCCGACACGATGGTGTCCAGCACCTGCTGCGGCGTCGCGGCCTTGGCGAAGGCATATTCGCCAGCCTTGAGCTTGCCGGTCGCCCGCTCACCGAAGGCGCCCGCGACGAAGATGTAGCGGTCAGAGATGACGCCCTTCTGCTCAAGCAGCTCGGCGATATCCATGACGCCGCTCTGGTTCGGAATGACGACGTTGGTGTCGGCCGGAAGCGGGCCCGGCGAATCGAAGCTGGATTTCACCACCCAGAACGCACCGCCTCCCACCACGATCGCCACCAGCAGCAGCGTGAAGATCGCGTTGCCGACGATGATCAGCGGATGGTGCGCCCGGCGGGACGGGCGGGTCTGCTTGGTCGCGACATCGTCTTCCATACGGCCCTCGCGGTGCGGGTGCCGGCAAGGCGGCAGCAGCAGACTAACCCGGCGCGATGCTAACCGGGAATATGGCGAAAGCGGGAAAGCTCCCCTACCGGCATTCGGCAGCGGCAGCCCTCCCCGCCGGGGCGGCCCGAAGATACCGGCGAGGTCAGTTCGTGTAGCGGCGGAAGACCAGCGAGGCGTTGGTGCCGCCGAAGCCGAAGGAGTTCGACAGCGCCACGTCGATCTTGCGCTCGCGCGGCGTGTGCGGCACCAGGTCGATCGGCGTTTCCATCGCCGGATTGTCGAGATTGATGGTCGCCGGCGCGATCTGGTCGCGAATCGCGAGCAGCGAGAAGATCGCCTCGACCGCGCCGGCCGCACCGAGCAGATGGCCGATGGACGACTTGGTCGAGGACATCGACACCGTCGCCGCCGCATTGCCGACCAGCCGCTGCACCGCGCCGAGCTCGATCTCGTCGGCCATGGTCGAAGTGCCATGGGCGTTGATGTAGTCGATATCCGCCGGGGTCAGGCCGGCGCGCTTCAGCGCCGCGCTCATGCAGCGGAACGCGCCGTCGCCATCCTCCGAAGGAGCGGTGATGTGATAGGCATCGCCCGACATGCCGTAGCCGATGATCTCACCATAGATCTTTGCGCCGCGCGCCAATGCGTGCTCCAGTTCCTCGACCACCACCACGCCGGCACCCTCGCCCATGACGAAGCCGTCACGGTCCTTGTCATAAGGGCGCGAGGCCTTCTCGGGCGTGTCGTTGTAGCTCGTGGAGAGCGCGCGGCAGGCGGCGAAACCGGCAATGGCGAGCCGGTTGATCGGCGATTCGGCGCCGCCGGCGACCATCACGTCCGCATCGCCGAAAGCGACCAGGCGCGCCGCGTCGCCGATGGCATGGGCGCCGGTGGAACAGGCCGTCACCACCGCATGGTTCGGCCCCTTGAGGCCGTGGGCGATGGAGACGTAACCGCCCGCCAGATTGATCAGGCGGCCGGGAATGAAGAAGGGCGAGATGCGGCGGGGACCGCGCTCCTGCAGCAGCAGGGTCGCCTCGGAAATGCCGGTGAGGCCGCCGATGCCGGAGCCGATCAGCACGCCGGAGGCGATCTGGTCCTCATAGGTCGAGGGGTGCCAGTCCGCATCGTCGAGCGCCTGCTGGGCAGCGGCCATGGAATAGACGATGAACTCGTCGACCTTGCGCTGCTCCTTGGGCTCCATCCATTGGTCGGGATTATAGGTCCCGTCCGAACCGTCACCGCGCGGAATCATGCAGGCGATCTTGGCCGCGAGGTCGGAGACCTCGAAATGCTCGATGCGGCGCGCGCCGCTCTGGCCCGCAAGGAGCCGCTGCCAGGTCATTTCGACGCCGCAAGCAAGCGGCGACACCATGCCGAGGCCGGTGACGACGACGCGCCTCATCCGCACTCTCCGGATTTCACTTCAGCAGGAACGGCCGCGACCACGCATGGGATTGCCCACAGCCGGCCGCGGCGCGATCAGGCGGCTCAGGCCGCGTTCTTCTCAAGGAACTTGATGGCGTCGCCGACCGTCAGGATGGTCTCGGCGGCGTCGTCGGGGATCTCGCAGTTGAAGGCTTCCTCGAAAGCCATGACCAGCTCGACGGTGTCGAGGCTGTCCGCGCCGAGATCGTCGATGAAGCTGGCATTCTCGGTGACCTTCTCGGGCTCGACGCCCAGGTGCTCGGCCACAATCTTCTTCACGCGCTCGGCAATGTCGCTCATCGGTCCACCCTCGTCCGTATCCGGAGGTTTGCTTCAGTTGATTTCTAAGAATGCCACACCGTTCCGAACGGTTCGGTGGGCGGCCCGTTTCCTGCCCCGATTACAGGATTTTTCGGTCGTGCGGAACACCCGTCAAGGTGCCCCTCCCGTCAGCCGAGGCGGTCGTTAGCACACTTCATCCAGCAAGGCCAGCACTCCCGGAAAACGCTCGAAAGCGCCGGAAATGCTGGACTTTGCTCAGATCATCGCCATCCCGCCATTCACGTGCAGCGTCTGGCCCGTGACATAGGCGGCCTCGTTCGAGGCGAGATAGACGGCAGCGGCCGCAATATCCTCCGGCGTGCCGAGCCGATTGGCGGGCACGGCGCCGAGGATGGCGTCCTTCTGCTTGTCGTTCAGCACGTCGGTCATCGGGGTCGCGATGAAACCGGGCGCGATGCAGTTCACGGTCACGCCGCGGGCAGCGACCTCCTTCGCCAGCGACTTGGACATGCCGATCATGCCGGCCTTGGCGGCGGCATAGTTGCCCTGCCCGGCATTGCCGGTGACGCCCACCACGGAGGTGATGCCGATGATACGCCCGGTGCGGCGGCGCATCATGGACTTGGCGGCGGCGCGGCTCAGCCGGAAGGCCGAGGTCAGGTTCACCGCGATCACCGTGTCCCAGTCCTCGTCGCGCAGGCGGATGAACAGGTTGTCGCGGGTGATGCCGGCATTGTTCACGAGGATGTCGAGGGCGCCGAACGCCTCCTCGGCCTGCGGAACGAGCTGCTCCACCTCTTCCGCCGAAGCGAGGTTGGCGGGTAGCACATGGACGCGCTCTCCGAGTTCGCCGGCCAGCGTCTCGAGCACCTCGCGACGGGTGCCCGACAGGGCGACAGTCGCGCCCTGCGCATGCAGCGCACGGGCGATGGCGCCGCCGAGGCCGCCCGTGGCGCCGGTGACGAGCGCGGTCTTGCCGCTCAGGTCGAACATGGGTGTTTCCTTTTCTCAGCTCGATGCGCGCGCGGCGGAGGTGGAGGCGGCGTAGGCCGCGACGTCTTCCGGCGACGAAACGTTGGAGGCGGCGACCTCGCGCGCGATGCGCTTGACGAGCCCGGCGAGCACCTTGCCGCTGCCGACCTCGACGAGCCGGGTCACGCCCGCACCCGCCATGAAGGCGACCGATTCCCGCCAGCGCACGGTACCGGTCACCTGCTTCACCAGCAGCGCGCGAATCGCGTCGGGATCGCTGACCGGCGCCGCCGTGACATTGGCGACGACCGGCACCACCGGAGCAGAGACGGTGACCGCGGCCAGCGCCTCCTGCATCGCATCCGCCGCGGAGGCGATCATGCGGCAATGGAAGGGCGCGGAGACCGGCAGCAGGATCGCGCGTGAGGCCCCTTCGCGCTTGGCGATTTCGACGGCGCGGGCGATCGCCTGCGTGCCGCCGGACACCACGACCTGGCCGGGCGCGTTGTCATTGGCGATGTCGCAGACCTCGTCGCCGGCCGCTTCCTGCGCCACGTCGACCACCTTGTCGTAGTCGAGGCCGAGAATCGCCGCCATCGCACCGGCGCCGACCGGCACCGCGCTCTGCATCGCCTCGCCGCGCAGGCGCAGCAGGCCGGCGGCGTCGGAGATGGCGAAGCTGCGCGCGGCGGCAAGTGCGGAATATTCCCCGAGCGAATGGCCCGCCACGAAGGCCGCGTCGCGGGACAGATCAAGCCCGGCCTCAGCCTCCAGCACGCGGATCGCCGCAAGCGAGGTTGCCATCAGCGCAGGCTGGGCGTTGGCGGTGAGGGTCAGGGCCTCGATCGGCCCGTCCCACATGATGTCGGAGAGCTTCTCGCCGAGCGCGGCGTCCACCTCGTCGAACACCGAACGCGCGGCGGGAAAGGCTTCGGCGAGGGCCTTGCCCATGCCGACGGCCTGGCTACCCTGCCCGGGAAATACAAAGGCGGTGCTCATGAGCGGCGGCCCCCAGCGACGTTAAAACGGTGCGGGGAGGAACACGCCCCGGCCCGCCCTGTCAAGCGCCGGCAGCCGGATGAGCCGCGCCGCGCCTTGCATTTGCCGGTCTTTCCAGTATAAGCCCGCGCATCGTTGGTCCCGGCCGGGGGCTGAACGGACGGTCGTGCGCGCCCTTTCACCAGGACGTCCGCGCGGCAGGCACATCCCGCAGGATGACGCCGCTGTCCCGTGTTCCCGCCTTCGAGACTGTTTTTCGAGCCTTTCCGCAAGGCTCGAAGGGCTCGCCGCCGGGAGAACGATCCGCAATGGTGCGGTTCAACAGGAAAGGCACGAAGACATGGCTCTCTACGAGCACGTGTTCCTCGCGCGCCAGGACGTAACGGCGCAGCAGGTCGAGGACATGACCGCCCGCTTCAAGGGCGTGATCGAGGCGAATGGTGGCACGGTTGGCAAGACCGAGTACTGGGGCGTGAAGACCCTCACCTATCGCATCCGCAAGAATCGCAAGGCGCACTTTTCGCTGCTCAACATCGACGCCCCGGCCGCTGCCGTCGCCGAGATGGAGCGCCAGATGCGCATCGACGAAGACGTCCTGCGCTTCATGACCATCCGGGTCGAGGCGCTGGAAGAAGGCCAGTCGGTGATGCTGCAGAAGCGCGACCGCGATGACCGCGGCGATCGCGGCTTCGGCGATCGTGGTTTCGGCGGTGACCGCGGCTTCGGCGGCGGTCGTGGCGGCTTCGGCGGGGATCGTGGCGACCGCGGCGGCGACCGTGGCGATCGCGGCCCGCGTCGTGACCGCGAAGAAACCACCAGCTCCAACGTGGAGGCCGAGTGATGGCTCTGGGTACCAGCTCCTCCGGCGGCGCCCGCCGTCCGTTCTTCCGTCGTCGCAAGACCTGCCCGTTCTCCGGCGCCAACGCCCCGAAGATCGACTACAAGGACGTGCGGCTGCTGCAGCGCTACATTTCCGAGCGCGGCAAGATCGTTCCTTCGCGCATCACCGCCGTCTCGGCGAAGAAGCAGCGTGAGCTCGCCCAGGCGATCAAGCGCGCCCGCTTCCTCGGCCTGCTGCCCTTCGTGATCCGCTGAGTCCTGCGGTGCATGGCATTCGGCAACGCGTCCGACAGGACTCCCGCCGGGCCCTGCCCTGCTGAACTTTCGCCCATCCCCGCTTCGCCGGGGATGGGGCCTCGCCCCGGGCTCCGGCCCGGCGGCTGACGTTTACGACCGGCCTCGCGGGATGGTCCCCGGGGTCTTTGTTGGGGCGGCGGTCCATAGGACCTGACCGGCCTCTAACCGCTCGGATGCGGGACAGCTCGTCGATGGGACCCTTTCTGATCGCGCTTTGCGCCGGTGCGGCGTCCGCACTGCTCGTGGCAAGCACCGCCACCGGCAGCGCGCTGGCCGTTCCGCTGTTCTATCTGGCGCCCCTTCCCATCCTCATCGCCGGCATCGGCTGGTCGCAGCTTGCCGCCCTTGTCGCGGCGGGCTTTGCGGCGCTTGCTGCCGGCCTGCTGTTCGGCACCGAGCTGCTCGTCGCCTATGTGGCGGGCGTCGGCCTGCCGGCCTATGTTCTCGCCTATCTCACGCTGATGGCCCGCGGCAACGAGCGCGGCGAGCTTGAGTGGTTTCCGACCGGCCGGCTCGTGCTGGCGGCGGCTCTGCTCGGCACGCTGGCGGTGGCCGCCCTCATCCCTCTGGTGGCCGGCGACATCGCCTCCTATCGCGCGGCGTTGCGCGAGCTGTTCGAGGCCATGCTTCAGGATCGCGCCGGCGAGGTGCCGCAGGATGCGGGCCGCTTCGCCGATCTGATGGTGGTCATCATGCCGCCGGCCGCGGCGATGCTCACCATGCTGACGCAGCTCGGCAATCTCTGGCTCGCCGGCCGCATCGCCAAGGCGTCGGACCGGCTGGTGCGGCCGTGGCCGGATCTTTCCGCGATGCGCCTGCCGCGCGGCACCGCGGTCCTGCTGCTCGTCGCCTTCGCGCTCTCGCTGCTGCTGGACGGCTTCCTCGGTCTCATCGGCACGCTGTTGAGCGCGACGCTGGTGATTGCGCTGGGGCTGCTGGGCTTCTCCGTGCTGCACGGGCTGACCCGCGATGCGGGCGGGCGCCGGCTGATCCTCGGCACGCTGTGGATCTCCACTTTCGTGCTGGGCTGGCCCTTCCTGCTGCTGGCGGGGCTGGGGCTGGCCGATCTCTTTTTCGACTTCAGGAGCCGCAAGGGCACGAATCCCTCCGCGGCCAATGACGACTGAACCTCATTCCATTCGAACGACAGACCAGGAGATACGAACATGGAAGTCATTCTGCTTGAACGGGTCGCCAAGCTCGGCCAGATGGGCGAAGTGGTGCGCGTGAAGGACGGCTTTGCCCGCAACTTCCTGCTGCCCGCCGGCAAGGCGCTGCGCGCGACCAAGGAAAACAAGGGGCGCTTCGAGGGCATGAAGGCCCAGCTCGAAGCCCGCAACCTCGAGCTCAAGAACGAGGCGGCGAAGGTCGGCGAGAGCCTGAACGGCACCGAGGTCGTGCTCGTCCGCCAGGCCGGCGAGACCGGCATCCTCTATGGTTCGGTGTCGACCCGTGACCTCGCCGAGGCGCTGACCGCCGCCGGCTTCACCGTCGCCCGCCAGCAGATCGTCCTCAACCACCCGATCAAGACGATCGGCGTGCACGAGGTGCCGGTTTCCCTGCACCCGGAAGTCGAAGTGACCGTGAAGGCGAACGTCGCCCGCAGCGCCGAGGAAGCCTCCCGCCAGTCCCGCGGCGAGGATCTCTCCATGATCCGCGACGACGAGGACGAGGACGAGACCAACGAGGAAGCGGCCGAGGAGGCCGAGGTCGAGGCCGACGAGCAGGCCTGATCGCCTTTACTTTAGGTTATTCGACAAAATGCGAAGCCCGGCCGGTCCTCGGCCGGGCTTTTTCGCGTTTTCCGGGTCTTCCCGTCCGTTGCGGTAAGCATCATATTATGATGCAATCGCTTTAAGCAGTGATCCCTTTGCCATTACTTTGAGCAGGTGCCTGGCCTCGTTTGAGACCAAGAAGGTGGAGGCGGCCGATGGAACGGTTGCTTGCGGCAGTGCTGAACCGGGTTGTCCGGACCGGCAATCTGACGGTGACGCTGGCATCAGGCCAGCAGTGTTCCTTCGGGGACGGCTCGGGGCCCCCGATCGCCATCCGCTTTGTCTGTCCGAAATGGCAACGCGCCGTTGCCCTCGACCCAGAACTCAAGCTCGGCGAGGCCTATACCGATGGTGGCGTCGTCGTTGAGCAGGGTTCTATCGCCGATCTTCTGGCGGTGCTGATGGCGCAGGTCGGCCTCAAGCCGCCAGGCGTCAGCGCCAAGGGCCTGTCCTGGCTGCGCTTCATGGCGCGCCGGCTCGCCCAGTTCAATCCGCCCCGCCGCTCCCGCCGGAACGTTGCGCATCACTATGATCTGGACGCTCGGCTCTACGCGCTCTTCCTGGATGCCGACAAGCAGTATTCCTGCGCCTATTTCGAGCATCCCGGCCAGTCGCTGGACGATGCCCAGCTCGCCAAGCGCCGGCATATTGCCGCCAAGCTGCTGCTGGATCGCCCGGAGCTTCGGGTGCTCGACATCGGCTGCGGCTGGGGCGGGCTCGGGCTGTATCTGGCACAGAACGCCGGTGCAAACGTCACCGGGGTGACGCTGTCCGAGGAACAGCTCGCCGTCGCCAAGGGACGCGCGGAAGAGGCCGGATTGACCGGGAACGCCGAATTCCGGCTGCAGGACTACCGCGCAACGCCGGGCCCCTTTGATCGCATCGTCTCGGTGGGCATGTTCGAGCATGTCGGCATCGGTCATTTCGATACCTATTTCCAGCGCATCGCCGAATTGCTGACCGATGACGGCGTCGCCCTCGTCCACGCCATAGGGCGCTCGGAAGGGCCGGGCATCACCAATCCCTGGATCGCCCGCTACATCTTCCCCGGCGGCTACATCCCCGCACTGTCCGAGGTACTGCCCGCCATCGAGAAGGCGGGCCTTTATGTCACCGACATCGAGATCCTGCGCCTGCATTATGCCGAAACGCTGAAATGCTGGCGCGAGCGGTTCATGGCCCATGCCGAGGAGGCGGAGCGGCTCTATGACGAGCGCTTCGTCCGGCTGTGGGAATTCTATCTCGCCGCCTCGGAGATGGCATTCCGCCACCAGGGCATGATGGTGTTTCAGGTGCAACTCGCCCGGAAGGAAGGCGTGGTGCCAATGACGCGCAGCTATATCGCGGAGGCCGAGACGAAGCTGAAGCGGACAGAGATGCGCAACCGGCCCGGTCTGCGCCTCGCGGGAGAATAGCCGCCGATCCGAATCGCAAAGCCTGGGCTCGCCGTTGCGGCCCTCGGTTTTTTTGCTTGCGTTCTTCATTTGTTCTGACATTGAATAGGCGCAACCTATCCGGAACCCCGCGGACACACAGTAGCGACAGGACCCGGCGGACCGCTTCATGAGCCAGCGCCCTTGCGGCGAAACGGCTTTCCCTGAGTCAAGCGATGCCTGCCCTTTTGCACGCCTTCCACATGCAAGACTTCTCTGCCGCCTGTCCGGGCGATTGGGCGGCTTTCGGATTCGACTCTGCCGTCGCGACGGCCTTACCTGTGGGCCTGACACCCGGAGCCGTGGACGATGCTCGACAAGCCTGCCACCCAGCCGGCCGAAACTGGCGCGGCCTATCGCACCGCCCCGCACAATGTCGAGGCGGAGCAGGCGCTGCTGGGCGCCATTCTCGTGAACAACGAGGCGTTCTATCGCGTCTCCGACTTCCTTGAGCCGCGCCACTTCTTCGAGCCGATCCACGCCAAGATCTACGAGACCGCGGGCACGCTGGTCCGCGCCGGCAAGGTGGCGACTCCGGTCACGCTGAAAACCTTCCTGCCCGCCGATTTCGACCTCGCCGGCCTCACCGCGCCGCAATATCTGGCCCGGCTTGCCGCCGAGGCGACCACCATCATCAATGCCGAGGATTACGGCCGCACGATCTACGATCTCTCGGTGCGTCGCGACCTGATCCAGATCGGCGAGGAGATCGTGAACGAGGCCTTCGAGGCCCCGATCGATTCCACCCCGCAGGAGCAGATCGAGGAAGCCGAGAAGCGGCTCTATTCGCTCGCCGAGACCGGCCGCTACGATGGCGGCTTCGTGCGCTTCAACGATGCGCTGGTCGAGGCCGTGGACATGGCGAGCCGGGCGTTCCAGCGCGCCGGCCACCTTTCGGGCATCGCCACCGGAATGGACCGCCTCGACGAGAAGATGGGCGGGCTCCAGCCATCCGACCTCATCGTGCTGGCCGGCCGCCCCGGCATGGGCAAGACCGCGCTCGCCACCAACATCGCCTACAACATCGCCGCCGCCTATCGCGGCGAGGTGCAGCCGGACGGCTCCACCAAGACAGCGGATGGCGGCATCGTCGGCTTCTTCTCGCTGGAAATGTCGGCCGAGCAGCTCGCCACCCGTATTCTCGCCGAGCAGACCGAGATCCCGTCCTACAAGATCCGCCGGGGCGACATCTCAGAGAGCGAGTTCAACAAGCTCGCCGCCGGCGCGCAGATGATGCAGGTGACGCCACTCTATATCGACGATACCGGCGGCATCTCCATCGCCCAGCTGCGCGCCCGCGCCCGCCGGCTGAAGCGCCAGCGCGGCCTCGACTTCATGGTGGTGGACTATCTTCAGCTGCTCTCCGGCTCGTCGAAGCGCGCTTCGGAAGGCCGCGTGCAGGAAATCACCGAGATCACCACCGGCCTGAAGGCGCTGGCCAAGGAACTTGCCGTGCCGATCATGGCGCTGTCGCAGCTGTCCCGACAGGTGGAATCGCGTGACGACAAGCGCCCGCAGCTCTCGGACCTGCGCGAATCCGGCTCCATCGAGCAGGATGCCGACGTGGTGCTCTTCGTGTTCCGCGAGGAATATTACCTGAAGGGCAAGGAGCCCAAGGAAGGCACGGAAGAGTGGTTCAAGTGGGAAACCGACCTCAAATCGGTGCAGGGCACGGCCGAGGTCATCATCGGCAAGCAGCGCCACGGCCCCACCGGCACCGTGAAGCTGGCCTTCGAGGCGCAGTACACCCGCTTCTCCTCGCTGGCGAACGAGGACTTCCTGCCGCCGCAGGAGTGACGGCAGGAGTGACGGCAGGAACGACGCCAAGAGTGACAGCATGAGCGAGCGAATCCCGACCATCCCGATCGAAGAGACCGGCGGCCGGCTGACCGTCGACGGCACGGCCCTCGCTGAAAACTATCGCGAGATCGCCGCCCGCGTGGCGCCGGCCCAGTGCGCCGCAGTGCTGAAGGCCGATGCCTATGGCGTCGGACTGGAGCCGGCCGCCGCCACCTTCTGGCGTGCCGGGGCGCGCGTGTTCTTCGTTGCCCTGCCCATCGAAGGGCGGCGCCTTCGCACGGCACTGCCGGATGCGACCATCTATGTGCTGAACGGCCTGTTCGAAGGCTCCGAACCGGTGTTCGGGACCCATGATCTTCGTCCGGTTCTCGGCAGCGTCGAGGAGATTGCGCGCTGGGAAGCGTTCTGCGCCGCACAGGGCGAAGCGCTGCCGGCGGCGGTCCATGTCGATACCGGCATGAACCGGCTGGGCCTCGCGCCGGCCGAGGCGATTGGCCTTGCCGACCGGCGGAACGAAGTCGGCTTCACGCTGGCTTTGCTGCTCAGCCACCTCGCCTGCGCCGACGAGCCGCTGCATCCTTTGACCGCTCGTCAGCTCGAGGATTTCCAGGCCATTGCCGCGCTGTTCCCCGGCGTGCCGGCTTCGCTCGCCAATTCCGCCGGCGCGCTCGGCGACCGCGCGCTGCATTTCGATCTCGTTCGTCCCGGCATCGCGCTCTATGGCGGGCGGGCCCGCGCCGACCAGCTTCCGCTGCGCCCGGTGGTCACGCTGGAATTGAGGATCGCGCAGATCCGCACCGTGCATGAGGGAGAAGCGGTGGGCTATGGCGCGGCCGAAAGGGTGCGTCGCCTCAGCCGGGTCGCCGTTCTGTCCGCCGGCTATGCCGACGGCCTGCCGCGTTTTGCCGGCGGCAGCGATCTCAAGCGCGGCGCCTGCGTCCTCGTCGCCGGCCGGCGCTGCCCGCTGGTCGGCCGCATCTCGATGGACCTGCTCGCCGTCGACATCACCGATGTGCCGGAAGACGATGTTCACGCAGGCGATTTCGTCACTGCGCTCGGCGGCGGCATTGGAGTGGACGACTGGGCGGTGCATGGCGGCACGATCGGATATGAAGTGCTGACCTCGCTTGGCCGGCGCTATCACCGGGTCTGGCGCGAGGACTGATCCCTCGGGCGGCGTCGCGGGCGCCCTGCTCCGTCCTCCCGCCGTTCATTCCTTCTTCATTCGAGACACGCCTTGGCCAAACGTCCCAACGCCTTCATCTGCCAGATCTGCGGCGCCGCCTATCCACGCTGGCAAGGCAAATGCGATGCCTGCGGCGCCTGGAACAGCATCGCCGAGGAGCAGAACGCCCAGGCCGCTCTCCCCGCCGCCCAGCGCACCGACCGCAAGGGCAGGGTCTTTCCGCTGGAAGGCCTCTCCGGCGCCAGCGAGGACGCCCCGCGCACGGTCGCCGGCATCGCCGAGTTCGACCGGGTGACCGGCGGCGGGCTGGTGCCGGGTTCGGTGCTGCTCATCGGCGGCGATCCGGGCATCGGCAAGTCCACCCTGCTCATCCAGGCCTCGGCGGCGCTGGCGGCGCGCGGCCACCGGGTCATTTATGTCTCGGGCGAGGAGGCGGTCGCACAAGTCCGGCTGCGCGCCGGCCGGCTCGGCCTGTCCGATGCGGCGGTGGAGCTTGCATCGGAAACCAATGTCGAGGACATCGTCGCCACCCTCTCCGCCGGCCGCAGCCCGGCACTGGTTGTGGTCGATTCGATCCAGACCATGTGGACGGAGAGCGTCGAATCCGCGCCCGGCACCGTCACCCAGGTGCGCACCTCGGCACAGATCCTGATCCGCTATGCCAAGAAGGCCGGCGCTGCGGTGATCCTGGTTGGCCATGTCACCAAGGACGGCCAGATCGCCGGCCCGCGTGTGGTCGAGCACATGGTGGACGCGGTGCTCTCCTTCGAGGGCGACGGCGCGCACCGCTTCCGCATCCTGCGCGCACAGAAGAACCGCTTCGGCCCGACCGACGAGATCGGCGTGTTCGAGATGACCGGGCTCGGCCTGCGCGAAGTCGCCAACCCCTCCGAACTCTTTCTTGCCAATCGCGACCGCTCGGCACCGGGCACCTCGGTCTATGCCGGCATGGAGGGCACGCGCCCGGTGCTGGTGGAAATTCAGGCGCTCGTGGTGCCCACCAGCCTCGGCACGCCGCGCCGCGCCGTTGTGGGGTGGGATCCCAGCCGCCTCTCCATGGTGCTCGCGGTGCTGGAAGCACGTTGCGGCGTGAAGCTCGGCGGCCATGACGTGCATCTCAATGTCGCCGGCGGCTTCCGCATCTCCGAGCCGGCGGCCGATCTTGCGGTGGCAGCGGCCCTGGTGTCCTCGCTCACCGGCGCCGTGCTGCCCGCGGAAAGCGTCTATTTCGGCGAGCTCAGCCTTACCGGCGCGATCCGGCCGGTCGCCCACACGGTGGCGCGGCTGAAGGAGGCGGCCAAGCTCGGCTTCAAGGGCGCCGTGGTGCCGCCGCTGCTCGCCAGCGATCCCCCGCCCGGCGAGGCCAGCCTCGCGATCCGCCCGGCGGCGACGCTGGCCGATCTCGTCGCCGGCATCGCGGCGCGCGCCCCGCGCCGCGCTCCACAGAAGGCGGCAGAAGAGGCGTGACGGGTGCGGTGGGGCACGCTATACCTCGCCCGCCCTCGCCTCCGGCGCCGTTGAGGATTCGCCTCGATCCCCCCGGCCCGTCCCGCCCTGCTTCACACCAGGTGGATGTCCTTGACGCTGCTCGATATCATCCTTCTCGCCGTCATGCTGATCTCCGGCCTTCTGGCGATGGTGCGAGGCTTCGTGCGCGAGGTGTTCGCGATCGCGTCGTGGCTGATCGCGGCGGTGGTGACGCTGTACGCCTATCCCCACGTCCTGCCCTTCGCAAAGCAGCATATCAGCCAAGACACGGTTGCAATGATCGCAGCCGCCGGCGGCGTCTTCGTGGTGACCCTCATCATCGTGTCCATCATCACCGTGCGCATCTCGGATGCGGTGCTGGACAGCCGGATCGGGGCGCTGGACCGCACGCTGGGCTTCATTTTCGGCCTGGCGCGCGGCTTTCTCATCATGGTTGTGGCGTTCCTGTTCTTCAACTGGTTGTCCCAGAACGAGCAGGGCCAGCCCTCCTGGATTCGCGATGCCCGCTCGCGGGTGGTCTTGCAAAGCGGGGGCAACTGGCTCATCTCCATCCTGCCGGATGATCCCGAGGGCCTGATCCGCGAATTCAAGGGCTCCAAGGATACCGACGCCGAGCCGCCGCCGGAGCCGACCGCTCCCACGCAGCCCGCGCAATGATGTGAGCCGCCGCAACGTCATCGTTTCGGCGGTTTCTGTCTTTACGACCCGCTGGAGCGCTTTCCGTGAACGTTGTATGACGTTTGCGTTGCGGAAACGCTCCGGTTACCTGGAGCGCGAGCCTTTTTCGTCCGCAGGATCGGGAGGGGCTCAAGGGAGCACGCGCAGCCGCCGGACTGCGCACGGACCGGAGGTCCCATGACGTACGCGATGGTTGATGACGCTCAGGTGAAAGCGGCCTGCGGCGATGCTGCGACGTTCGATCCTTATGGCGACACGCTGCGCGAGGAATGCGGCGTGTTCGGCGTCTATGGCCACCCGGACGCCGCGGCGATCACCGCGCTCGGCCTCCACGCCCTGCAGCATCGCGGCCAGGAAGCCACCGGGATCACCACCTTCGACGGCCAGCGCTTCCACTCCGAGCGTCGCCTCGGCCTCGTCGGCGACGCCTTCTCCGACGCCGAGGTCATCAAGCGCCTGCCGGGGCAGATCGCCATCGGCCATGTGCGCTATTCCACGACCGGCGCCACCATCCTGCGCAATGTCCAGCCGCTCTTCGCGGAGCTCGACGGCGGCGGCTTCGCCATCGCCCATAACGGCAACCTCACCAACGGCCTGACGCTGCGCCGCCAGCTGATCCGCGACGGTGCCATCTGCCAGTCGACTTCCGACACCGAGGTGATGCTCCACCTCGTCGCCCGCTCCAAGAAGCCGCGCTTCACCGAGCGCTTCATCGAGGCGCTGCGGCATCTCGAAGGCGCCTATGCCTTTGTCGGCCTCACCAACAAGAAGCTGGTGGGCGCGCGCGATCCGCTCGGCATCCGCCCGCTGGTGCTCGGCGAGCTGGACGGGCACCCGATCCTCACCTCCGAGACCTGCGCGCTCGACATCATCGGCGCCCGCTATGTGCGCGACGTCGAGCCGGGCGAGGTGATCGTCTTCTCCTCCGACAAGGTCGAGACTCTGCGCCCCTTCCCGCAGGTGGCCCCGCGCCCCTGCATCTTCGAGTACATCTATTTCGCCCGGCCGGATTCGATCGTCGGCGGCCGTTCGGTCTACCAGGTCCGCAAGACCATGGGCATGCAGCTCGCCTCCGAGTCGCCGGCCGATGCCGACGTGGTGGTGCCGGTTCCGGATTCCGGCGTGCCGGCGGCCATCGGCTATGCGCAGGCCTCCGGCATTCCCTACGAACTCGGCATCATCCGCAACCACTATGTGGGCCGCACCTTCATCCAGCCGACCCAGTCGATCCGCGACCAGGGCGTGCGCATGAAGCACTCGGCCAACCGCGCGGTGGTCGAGGGCAAGCGCATCGTGCTGATCGACGACAGCCTGGTTCGTGGGACGACGTCAGTGAAAATCGTGCGCATGATGCGCGAGGCCGGCGCCCGCGAGGTTCATTTCCGCATCTCGTCGCCGCCGATCACCCACCCGGACTATTACGGCATCGACACCCCGGACCGCGACAAGTTGCTCGCCGCCACCCACGATCTGGAAGGCATGCGCCGCTACATCGGCGCCGACAGCCTCGCCTTCCTCTCGGTGGACGGCATCTATCGCGCCATGGGCTTCGAGGGTCGCGACCCGGTGCGCCCGCAATTCACCGATCACTGCTTCACCGGCGAATACCCGACCCCGCTCACCGACCGTGACGGCGAGGTGCCGGTGCGCCAGCTCTCGCTGCTGGCGGAGGCGAGCTGAACGCGGCGCCACGCAGGAGGCGGGCATGGTCGAACAGCGTGAATGGCATCGCGGCCGGCTGATCGACCATATCCAGCTCGTGGTAAGCGACCTGCCGGCGTGCCGGCTATTCTACGGCGCCATCTTCAAGGCCCTCGGCGTCCCGGTGAGCGACGGCGAGGGCGCTTTCTTTTGCGACGAGCTCTTCGTCAGCGCCGGCACGCCGACCACCGGCCGGACCCACCTCGCCTTCCAGGCGGCGAACGAGGCCACCGTGCGCCGCTTCTACGCGGCGGCGCTTGCGGCCGGCGGACGCGACAATGACGAACCGGGGCTGCGCGACCATCATCCCGGCTATTACGCCGCCTTCGTGCTCGACCCCGAAGGCAACAATATCGAGGCCGTCTATCATGGCCCGCACCGACGCTCCGCGCCGTCGGTCGTGATGTCGGCTTCCAACTGATCTTCCAGACGCCCCCAAGAGAGGACGCCGCATGAACGACGCCCCCACCCCTGACGCCAACCAAACCTTGCTCCATCCCCTCACCGGCCGCTACGCGCTGGTCACCGGCGCCACCCGCGGCATCGGGCAGGCGACCGCCGTGGCGCTGGCGAAGGCCGGTGCGCATGTCATCGCCATCGGGCGCACCTCCGGCGCGCTGGAGGAACTGGACGACGCGATCACCGAGGCCGGTTCCTCCGCCACGCTGGTGCCGATGGACGTGAAGGATTTCGAGGCGATCGACCGGCTGGGCGGCGCGCTCTATGAGCGGTTCGGCCGGCTGGACGTGTTCATCGGCAATGCCGGCATCCTGGGGCCGATGACGCCGCTGGCGCAGGTCGAGCCGAAGGAATGGGACGACATCGTCGCCATCAACCTCACCGCCAACTACCGGCTGGTGCGCTCGCTGGACCCCTTGCTGCGGCTCTCGACGGCCGGGCGCGCGGTCCTCGTCTCATCCGGCGCGGCGCACAAGGCGCGGGCCTATTGGGGGCCCTATGCGGTCACCAAGGCGGCGGTGGAGGTTCTGGCGCGTACCTGGGCGGCGGAAACGGCCAATCTCTCGAACCTGCGCGTCAACCTGCTCAATCCCGGCCCGGTGCGCACCCGGATGCGGGCCAAGGCGTTCCCCAGCGAGGATCCGGAAACCCTGCCGACGCCGGACGAGGTAGCGGAGGCGATCCTCGCGCTGTGCCTGCCCTCCTTCGAGGAGACGGGCCGGCTTTACGACTTCCCAACGCGGCGGCTGGTGGATTTCCACCTGCCGGGCTGAACAGGGGAACGGAGGAGGGCGCGCCTGCCCTCACTCCTTCTCGGCGTAGGGGTTGTCCTTTTCGCGCAGCGTGATGCGGATCGGCACGCCGGGCAGGTCGAAGGTGGTGCGCAGGCCGTTGGTGAGGTAGCGCAGATAGCTCTCCGGTAGCGCATCGGCGCGCGAGCAGAACAGCACGAAGCTCGGCGGCCGGCTCTTGGGCTGGGTGATGTAGCGCAGCTTGATGCGGCGGCCGGACACCGCCGGTGGCGGATGCTCGCCGGTGGTCTCGGTCAGCCAGCGGTTGAGCGGGTTGGTGGCGATGCGCCGGTTCCAGACCTCATGCGCCTTCGCCACCGCCTGCACGAGGTGATCGAGCCCGTGCCCGGTGAGGCCGGAGACCAGCACCACCGGCATGCCCCTGGCCTGCGGCAGCCAGTGGTCGGCCTCCTCGCGCATGCGGGAGAGGAAGCCGCCCTCCCCGCGCACAAGGTCGGATTTCGAGATCGCCAGCACCAGCGCCCGGCCCTCGCGCAGCACGAGGTCGGCGATGCGCAGATCCTGCTCCTCGAAGGGGTGGGTGGCGTCCATCATCACCACCACCACCTCGGCAAAGCGGGCGGCGCGGATGCCGTCGGCGACGGAGAGCTTCTCCAGCTTGTCGTCGACGCGGGCGCGCTTGCGCATGCCGGCCGTGTCGAACACCTTCAGCGGAATGCCCGCGCGCTCCACTTCGACCGCGATGGAGTCGCGGGTGATGCCGGCCTCCGGGCCGGTGAGCAGCCGGTCTTCGCCGAGCAGGGCGTTGATGAGGGTGGACTTGCCGGCATTGGGCCGCCCAAGCACCGCGACGCGGATGCGCCGCTGGCCGCCCTCTTCCGGCTCCTCGCTTTCCTCGTCCGCCTCATCGTCGTCTGGAAACACCTCGCGCAGCGCGCGGAATAGATCGGCCATGCCCTCGCCATGCTCGGCCGAGATCGGCACCGGCTCGCCGAGGCCGAGGCCGAACGCCTCCATGAAGCCGGCCTCGCCCTGCCGGCCCTCGCTCTTGTTGGCGACGAGGATGGTGTGCTTGCCGGCGCGGCGCACCAGATCGGCAAAGACGCGGTCGGTCGGCGTCAGGCCGGAGCGGGCGTCGACCATGAACAGCAGCACGTCGGCATCGGCGATGGCGGCCTCGGTCTGGGCGCGCATCCGCGCCTCCAGGCTGTCGGCCTTGGCCTCCTCGAGACCGGCGGTGTCGATGATGCTGAACTGCAGGTGGCCAAGCTGCGCGTCGCCCTCGCGGCGGTCGCGGGTCACGCCGGGGCGGTCGTCGACGAGGGCGAGACGCTTGCCCACCAGCCGGTTGAACAGCGTCGACTTGCCGACATTGGGCCGGCCGACAATGGCAACGGTGAGGGACATGAGGAGAGCGCCTCCGCGCCCGTTCTGCCGCGCAAGAGGCGCGTGCTGGGTTGGGTGGGCCGTCTTACTGCGTCGTCACCGCGCCGCGCGGCGCGGCGCCACCGGCGGACGTATCCGGCGCGGGCGACATGGCCGGGTCGGGAATGGCGGAATTGGCCGGCTGCGGCGGCGGCGCGTTGTAGTCGACGCCGGGCACCCCCTCCGGGAAGACCGGCACGCGGGTGCCGGGCAGCTTCTTCTGCTTCGTGGCGAAGGGATTCAGTGCGTCCATCGATTCGCAGCCGGCGAGCGCGCCGGACAGGCTGATAAGCACACAGGCCAGGGCGAGACGACGCACCACGTGACGATTCGGCATGAGGTGTTGTCCTATTGCGGGGCGGCGGGCTGCGCGGCGGGCGAGCCCGGCGCAGGCGTGGCGGAAGGCGCTTCGGGCGCAGCTTCGGGCGCGGCCGAAGCCGGCTCGGCCGGCGATGGCAACGCGGGGACCGGCGGAGCGGCGGCCGGAGCGGCAGCGGCCGGATCATCCGGCATCGGAACGCCCGGCGCGGCATCGGACGCGGCACCATCAGCCGGCGGAGCCGGCTCCTCGCCGGGCATCGGCTGCGGCACGGGGAGCTGCAGCGACGGCTGCTCGGGCATCGGGACGGAAGGCGCCGGAGCGATGGTCGCGCTCGGCGGTGCATCCACCGCCGGACCGCCGGTGGCGAGCGAGCGCATCAGCTCCGCGCGCTGGCGTACCCCGGGAGGTGCCTCGGGATCGGCCAGGATGGATTCGAAGGTCTTGGCGGCCGCCGCCATGTCGCCCGCCCTGTACTGGGCGAGGCCGATGACTTCGCGGGCGGAGTCGCGCAGCGCGCCGGTATCGGTGCTGAGCGGGGCCATGCGCTGCTCGATCTCGGCGCGCGTGGCGGTGTCCACCAGCAGATAGCCCGCGCGGAGCTGCGCCACGTCGCGGGCCATCGCACTGAGCGAGGTGTCGGTGGCCAGCGCGTCATAGGCCGCGACGGCCTTGGCCTTGTCGGTGGTGGCGAGTTCGGCGGCGGCGCGGAAGCGGGCCAGCTCCCGGTAGCCGACGGTGCCGTCCTTCGCCAGCGCCTCGAAGGCCTCCGCCGCCTCGGCGTGCTTTCCGTCGGTGCTCAGCTTCAGCGCGGCGGCGAAGCGCGCGCCGGAGGCCTGCTCCTGCTTGAGCGTCCACCACTGGTAGCCGCTCCAGCCGGCCACCGCGAGCACGACGATCACGAAAAAGGCGACGATATAGGCACCGTAGCGGTTCCAGATCTTGCCCAGCCGCTCGCGCCGGAGATCCTCGTCGATCTCGTTGAAGATGTCTGCCATCGGTGGTCCGTACGCGCAAAGGAAAGGTTACGACCGTCCGTCCTCACGCTGCGCCAGCGTGGAAACGCGGTCCGTCAAGGGCGGGTAAATCATCGGTGCGGCCCGATCAAGGCAAATGTCCGCTCACCGGCCGCACCGGGCCGGGTCTCAGCTCGCCTTCTTGGTGGCGTAGACGTGTTCCGGGCCGGGGAAAGAGCGTGCGCGCACTTCGCTCGCGTAGCTTTCCACCGCCGCTCCGATGGCCGGGCCGATATCGGCGAACTTCTTGACGAAGCGGGGCACCCGGTCGGAAAGGCCGAGCATGTCCTCGAGCACCAGGATCTGCCCGTCGCAGGCGGACGAGCCGCCGATGCCGATGGTCGGGCAGGCCACCTCCTGCGTGATGGCCCGGGCCAGCGGTTCGGCCATCGCTTCCAGCACGATGGAGAAGGCACCCGCCTCGGCGATGGCGCGGGCGTCGTCGCGGATGATCTCCGCACCCGCCTCGTCACGCCCCAGCGCCTTGAAGGAGCCGAGGGTGTTGATGGCTTGCGGGGTGAGGCCGACATGGCCCATCACCGGCACGCCGCGATCGGCGAGGAAGCGCACGGTCTCCGCCATGCGGCGCCCGCCTTCCAGCTTCACCGCGCCGGCGCCGGTTTCCTTCAGCACCCGGGCCGCCGTCGCAAAGGCCTGCTGCGGCGAGCCCTCATAGGAGCCGAAGGGCAGGTCCACCACGACGAGCGCATGGGCCGATCCGCGCATCACGGCCTGTCCCTGCAGGATCATCATCTCCACCGTGACCGGCACCGTGGTCTCGAGCCCGTGCATCACCATGCCGAGCGAGTCGCCCACCAGGATGAAGTCGACATGGGGGTCGACCAGCCGGGCAGTGTGGGCATGGTAGGAGGTGAGCGAGACAATGGGCTCGCCGCCCTTGCGGGCGCGGATATCCGGCGCGGTAAGCCGGCGCACGGCAGACTGGATCGACATGGGGTCTCCTCGGGGCTTTGCCCTGCCGTCTTCTTGATTGAACGCCTGTTCAGACCGGAATCAGCGGCACCCGTACGACATAGGGGTGGAACAGGAAGACGAGCGCCGCATAAAGCACGAGACCGCCGAGAACCGCAACGACATCCCCGCCCCAGCCCTTCGGCGCGACCGGCAGCGGATCGCCCCGCCGCTTCACCGCGATGCGGTCATAGACGGCCCAGGCGAGGATGATGAGGAACAGGGTGAGCGAGGCCGCGTCGCCATTCACGAGGATATGAGCCAGCGCCCAGATCTTCACGGCCACCAGCAGCGGCTGCTTGAGCCATGCCCTGATGTGGCTCGGAACATAGGCCGACACCGCGGCGATGGAAGCAATCAGCATCAGCAGGAAGTTGACGTGCCGCATCGCCACCAGCGGATGATAGAGCTGGCGCGGCCCTTCCGAGCGCCATTCGCCGAAGCCGTAAGCCGTGATGAGCACGCCGAGCGTCGAGACGACGGCGTAGAGCAGCTTGTAGGGGCCCTCCCCGATCCGTGCGATCACCGCCGCCCGCGCCGCGCGGTTGGTGGTGAAGATGTGAGGGCCGAGGAAGAGCAGAAGGCCCACAAACATCATGATCATGGCGACACAGGCTCCAAGCATGGAAATGGCGCGCAGAAGCTAGAGAGATTCCAGCATGAATGCCACGGTGGCCGATGGAAAAGCCCGTGGCCCGGAGCAAAAAACCCTGCAGATTCCGTCGTTGCCGGGAGCGATACGGGTTTGGACGCCGAGCCAGTGGCCCTCGCGTCGAGAGCAGACTAGAATGGCCGCGCGTCCTCGCCCCGGGTCCGATGCTGCCGCGTCAAAGCGCACGCTCCCCATCCCGAACGATCGCCGCGATGGGCCATGCCGGCCTGCCCTCCGCCGCGGAACTGTCGAATGTTGCTCGACTACCCGTCATTGCTGGTTGCGATCGGCTTCTCCGCCGTGTGCCTGGTGGGAATCCTTCTCGCCTCGTGGATCGCCGCCCGCAGCGACGGTTTCCTGCTGACCTCGGCGGTTGGCATCGCCTTCGTGGTGCTCCATGTCCTGAGCTACCGTTATTATGTCGCGGACCCCGACCCATGGGTCGGTGTGCTGGCGATCGCGCTGCTGCTGAGCGCATTTTCGGTCCTGATGGCGACCGGACGGCAATTCCGCCTCGGCATCCCGCCCTGGCCGTCCGCCAGCCTCGCGGCGGGCCTCGGCATCCTCGTCACCGTGCCGCCCTTCTTCTTCGGCTATGACGGCCTGAGCTTCATGCTCTTCAATCTGGTTGCCGGCATCCTGCTGCTGCTCACGGCATGGGAATACTGGCAGGGCCGCGGGGAAGCTCCCCTGGCGGTGCTCACCATGTGCGGGCTCTATGCGGCCACCGCCTTCAGCTTCCTGCTGTGCGCGCTCGCACTGGGGCTGTCCGGCCGGTTCGCGCTCGGGGAAGCGCCCAACGGCATCGCCGAGATCATCAACGTCATCGTCAGCATCATCGGGGTGGCCGGCATCGGGGCGCTGACGCTGGCCCTCAACCAGTCCCGCCTCGCCCGCGCCCACCGGCAGGAGGCGATGACGGACCTGTTGACCGGCCTCGTGAACCGGCGCGCGCTGTTCGACCATGTACGCGACCATCCCCTGCATGGAGACGCCGCGATCGTGCTGTTCGACGTGGACCGCTTCAAGTCGATCAACGACCAGCACGGCCACGCGACCGGCGATCACGTGCTGGTCGCGTTCGGCGCGGCGTTGCAGGCAAACCTCGCCTTCGGGCAGATCGCCGCGCGCTATGGCGGGGAGGAGTTCGCGCTCATCCTGCGCGACATCGGCGTGGACACCGCGCTGCGCCAGGCAGAAGCCGTGCGCGCGGACTTCGCCGCCCGCGTCCGCGACGGGCTCGGGCTTACCTGCTCCGCCAGTGCCGGCATCGCCTTCGCCCAACCCAACGGCTATGATTTCGAAGCGACGCTGAACGCCGCCGACCAGATGCTCTACCAGGCCAAGCGCACCGGCCGCGACCGGGTGGCGGTCGCCAGCGCCCGGCTGGTGACCGTGGTGCCCTTTACGCCGCTGCCTTCTTCACGTCCTTGATGTCGGTGAAGACGATTCCCGGCCAGCGATCGCCCGTGTAGCCGATCATGAAGGCCGAGGAGGCAAGGAAGACCGGGTCGCCGTCGAGGTCTTCCGCCATGCCGGACCGATTGGCGGTGGCGAACTCGTCGAGCCGCTTCGGATCCTCGCAGGTCACCCAGCGGGCGAGCTGGAACTCGGAGCTGTCGAAGCCGATGTCGAGGCTGTATTCCGCCGAGAGCCGGTTCTTCAGCACGTCGAGCTGCAGCGGACCGACCACGCCCACCATCGCCGGCGAGCCGTCCGCCGGGCGGAACACCTGCACGACGCCTTCTTCGGCCATTTCCTGAAGCGCCTGCTTCAGCTTCTTGGCCTTCATCGCGTCGGCCAGCTTCACGCGGCGCAGGATTTCGGGGGCGAAGCTCGGCACGCCGACGAAGCTCAGTTCCTCGCCCTCGGTGAGCGTGTCACCGATGCGCAGCGAGCCGTGGTTCGGTATGCCCACCACGTCGCCGGCATAGGCTTCCTCCGCCAGCGCGCGGTCCTGCGCGAAGAAGAACTGGGGCGTCGCCAGGCTCATCTGCTTTCCGGTGCGCACCAGCTTCGCCTTCATGCCCCGCGTGAGCTTTCCCGAACAAAGCCTTGCGAAAGCGATACGATCACGATGGTTCGGATCCATGTTCGCCTGGATCTTGAACACGAAGGCGGACATGCGCGGCTCCGACGCCTCGACGGTGCGCCCCGCCGCCTGCTGAGCGCGCGGGCTAGGTGCGTTCGCGCCGAGGCCGTCCAGCAGGTCGCCGACGCCGAAATTGCGCAGCGCCGAGCCGAAGAAGACCGGCGTGAGGTGCCCCTCGCGGAAGGCGGCGAGATCGAAGGGGTTGCACGCATCCCTGACCAGCGCCAGTTCCTCGGCGGTCGCGGCGGCATCGACGCCGGGCGCGAGCTTCGCGATGGCGGCGGTGTCGGAGGGGTCGATCGGTTCGGAGAGCGGCGAGTGCCGGCCATCCGGGTCGATCAGGCGAACGCGCTGCCGGGTGAGGTCGAAGGTGCCGGCGAAGTCGCGGCCCCGCCCGATCGGCCAGGTGACCGGCGCGGTGTCGAGCGCAAGCGTCTTCTCGATCTCGTCCAGCAGGTCGAACGGATCGCGGGTTTCGCGGTCCATCTTGTTGATGAAGGTCAGGATCGGGATGTCGCGCAGCCGGCACACCTCGAACAGCTTGCGGGTGCGCGCCTCGATGCCCTTCGCCGCGTCGATCACCATGACCGCGGAATCCACCGCGGTGAGCGTGCGATAGGTGTCCTCCGAGAAGTCCTCGTGGCCCGGCGTGTCGAGCAGGTTGTAGACGAGGCCCTCATATTCGAAGGTCATCACCGAGGTGACGACCGAGATGCCACGCTCGCGCTCGATCGCCATCCAGTCGGAGCGGGTGTTGCGCCGCTCGGCCTTGGCCTTCACCTGCCCGGCGAGCTGGATCGCGCCGCCGAACAGCAGCAGCTTTTCGGTCAGCGTGGTCTTGCCCGCGTCCGGGTGCGAGATGATGGCAAAGGTGCGCCGCCGCGCGACCTCGCGTTCAAGCGGGGATGCGGCGTCGGTGGCAGGCGGTGTGGCAAGGGCGTCCATGGTCGCCGATGTGGCAGGGAAGCGCGGCAAGATCAAGGGCGCGACGTGCGGGCGGGCACGAAACGACGCGGGGCCGGCGCGGGCGGGCGGAGGGCGGCCCGAACGATGTCCGGCGCCCCTCAGCTCCCCGGAAACAGCGCCTCATATTGCCCCGGCTTGAAGCCGACGCTCACCGCCGCGCCGTTCTCCAGCACCGGACGCTTGATGACGGTAGGCTCGCGCAGCATCAGGGCCATGGCCTTCGGCTCGTCGATGTCCTGCCGGTCCGCCTCCGGCAGCTTGCGGAAGGTCGTGCCGGCCTTGTTGAGCAGCACCTCCCAACCGACCGCCTTCACCCAGCCGGCCAGCCGGTCGCGCTCCAGTCCCTCGGCACGGAAATCGTGGAAGCGGTAGGCGACGCCGTGCCCGTCCAGCCAGGCGCGGGCTTTCCGCACTGTGTCGCAGGTCTTGATGCCGTAGATCGTCACACTCATCGCGCCGTGTCCTCTGTCCCCGCCCGCTCGATCAGAGCCATGGCGGCCGCCGGGTTGCGGGCCTTGAACCCGGAGATGACATAGAGGAACACGTCGGGATGGGCAGCGACCTTGTGTGCCTCGTCCACCACGTTGAGCCCCTCCGGCCGCCGGCCGCCCGCCCACGCCTTCGCCCGCGCCGCCCAGGCGTCGAGCGCCGCCCCGGAATAGCCGGCCGCCTCGCCTTCCTGCGTGCCCATGATGCGCGCATAGACGAAGGGTGCCGTCACATCCGCGATCTGCGGGTGTTCGCTGTCGCCCGCCGTGATGATCGCCACGCCATGCGCGCGGGCCATGGCGACGAAGTCCGGCACCGCGAAGCTCGGATGGCGAACCTCGACGGCGTGGCGCAGCGCGCGGCCTTCATGGCTCTTCGGCAGCAGCTTGAGAAAGGCCTCGAAATCCGACGGGTCGAACGGCTTTGTCGGCATGAACTGCCAGTTGATCGGCCCGAGCTTCTCCTTCAGCTCCACGATGCCGCTGCCGATGAACTTCTCGATGGACGGCCCCGCCTCCGCCAGCACGCGGCGATTGGTGGCGAAGCGCGGGCCCTTCAGCGCGAAGACGAAGCCGTCCGGCGTCTCGGCGTGCCACCTGGCGAAGCTCTCCGGCTTCTGCGAACCGTAATAGGTGCCGTTGACCTCGATGGAGGTGAGATGCTGCGCGGCATATTCCAGCTCGCGCTTCTGCGGCAGCTTGTCGGGATAGAAGCTCCCGCGCCACGGCTCGAACACCCAGCCGCCTATGCCGATGCGGATGGTTCCGTCCGCGGTCTTCGTGCGCATGGCCGCCTGCTCCCTTTCTGAAGAGGCCGCTCCCCGGCCGGGCGGCGACTGTGCCGCTCCCGGCGGCAAGCGGCAAGCGGCGTTACGGCGAATCACGTAGGTCCACCGATGGCGGCCATGCGCCGGCCGCCGGCAAAATCCGTAACGAGCACGCGCTCTTCTTTATAATCGCTATGAACAGTTATTGACCTTGTTTTTGGAATAAATTTAATAATTCAATTCATGCCACAATTGCAAATGAGCAACACATGCCTTAGAGGAAAAATCGTTGATTTTGCTGGATTCTTTTGTTTTTAACTCTTACAAATCCAGTAATCGCTCATTTGACGTAAGGTTTTGACTTCCCTTAATCCTTCAGGAGGTAGCGGGCGGGGCGGTTCGCTGCGATGAAACGGACAGCTTGCCGCTGTCCGCTGAACGATCTGGGGATCCCGACCGATGAACGAGACCGTCCGCCGCGCGCCGGCGATGCCTTTCCGGATGAACGCCCGCAGCGCAGCCGCCCTCGGCGTGTCGCTCGCGGCGCTGGCGGTGGCCACGCCGGCCCTGGCGCAGCAGGCGACGACCGCCGCGCCCGCGGGCACCGCCGCCGCGGTTGTGGCCACCGACCAGTATATCGAGCTGGATCCCATCACGGTCATCGCGACCCGCATCCAGCAGACCTGGATCGACACCCTCGCGGCGGTCAGCGTGCGTCGTCCGGACGACATCCAGCAGCTCATGCCGACCACCACCGCCGACCTCTTCCGCGGCATGCCCGGCGTCACAGCCATCGAGAATCCCAATTCGACGCAGACCGCGATCAACATCCGCGGCCTGCAGGATTTCGGCCGCGTCGCGGTCATCGTCGACGGCGCCCGCCAGAACTTCACCCAGCTCGGGCACGGCAATGGCGCGGGCACCTTCTTCGTCGAGCCCGGCCTCATCTCCACGGTCGACGTGGTGCGCGGCCCGGTGTCGAACATCTATGGCTCGGGCGCCATCGGCGGCGTCGTGATGCTGCAGACCAAGGACGCCAACGACATCATCGCACCGGGCAAGACCTGGGGCATCGAGGCCAATGCCGAGGGTGGCAGCAACGGCCCGATGGGCTTCGGCTCGCTGTTCGGCGCCACCCGCATCGGCCAGAATGTCGACCTGTTCGTCGGCGGCACCTATCGAAGCCAGGACGACTTCAAGGACGGCAATGGCGACACCGTCCCCAATTCCGCCCATGACGACTGGACCGGAATCGCCAAGGTGACCGTGCGCCCGGCGGACTTCCACGAAGTGAAGCTGTCGTTCATGAACTATGACAGCAGCTACACCACGGCGAGCGAGGCGACCGCCACCTCGACGCAATATTCGACCGATGTGCAGAACACGACCGCCAGCGTGGCGTGGAACTATTCGAACCCCGACGACAACCTGTTCGACTGGCGCTCCAGCGTCTACTGGAACCGGGTCGACCAGGATCAGGTGAAGACCTTCGGCAGCTCGAATGCCATCACCGGCAAGGTCGGCGATCCGCGCAACTTCCAGATCGACACCGTCGGCTTCGACGCCAACAACACCTCGCGCTTCACCACCGGCTCGTGGGCACACGCCGTGACCTATGGCGGCGACTACTTCCACGACGACGTCGACAACACCGACAATTACGGCTTCGGCGCGGGCTACAACCCCTCGGGCGAGCGCGGCGTCGGTGGCGCCTTCGTGCAGCTCAAGTCGAACTACTCGACCTGGCTGGAGACCATCGCCGCCCTGCGCTACGACGCCTATTCCTTGAGCTCCGACAACAGCTCCGGCACCTCGGGCGACCGCTTCTCGCCCAAGTTCACGGTCGGCGTCACCCCGTGGGACTGGCTGACGGTCTATGCCACCTATGCGGAAGGCTATCGCGCCCCGTCGGTCACCGAGGCGCTCGTCTCCGGCGCGCATCCCGCCTTCTTCACCGGCGGCCTCACGCCGTTCTCCTTCGTGCCGAACCCGAACCTCAAGCCGGAAGTCGGCAAGAACAAGGAAATCGGCGTCAACATCAAGAAGGACGGCCTGTTCGTTGCCGGCGACAAGCTGCGCATCAAGGCGAACTACTATCAGAACGATGTCGACGACTATATCGAGCTGATGACCTTCGGCGATCCGGCCTGCATCTACTCGATGCGCGGCCGCTGCTACGCCTATAACAGCTATTCGCTGGCGCAGTACCAGAACGTCGACGAAGCCCGCCTGCGCGGTTTCGAGTTCGAGGGCAGCTACGACGCCCGCACCTGGTTCCTCGGCCTCGCCGGCCAGACCACCGACGGCAAGGTGACCGCGGGCGAGAATGTCGGCCAGCCGCTCTCCACCATTCCGCCGGACCAGATCTCGACCACCCTCGGCTTCCGCTTCCTCGACGAGAAGCTGACCATCGCCGCGCGCTGGACCGCGGTCGCCGCGATGAAGGCCTCCGACCTGCCGGACAGCTCGGTCTACGACCCGACCCCAAGCTTCAACATCGTCAGCCTCTATGCCGGCTACCAGTTCAACGAGAGCACGCTGCTCCGCTTCTCGGTGGAGAACCTTCTGGACGAGCAGTACACCCAGTACCAGAACTTCCTGCCGAGCGCGGGCCTGACCGTGAAGGCCGGCCTCACCGTGCGCTTCGGCGGCGGCGAGGTGGCCAGCGCCGCCCCGCTCATCACCAAGTGATAGCGCTGCAACCGCGGCGATGAAGTGACAGAGCGCCGGCGGCCGGGTATTCCTCTGCGGAATCCCGTCCGGCGGTGCGACGCCGATCCGATCCGAGAGACCGACCATGACCGTTGCCGCCGACACTCTCGCGCCGAGCCGCGCCAAGCGCTTCCGTGCCGCCACCCATGCGGCCCATGAACGCGTCGACAGCGCCGTGATGGCCGCACAACCCTTCGCGGCGCGCGAGAATTACGCCCGGTTCCTCCGCTTCCAGTACCGTCTGCACCGCCATGTCGAGGCGCTTTATGCCGATCCGGCCCTGCAGCCCTTCCTGCCGACGCTCGCCGAGCGCTCCCGCCTAGAGGCGCTGACGCGGGACTTCGCCGATCTGGGTCTGACGCTGCCGGAAGCGACCGACGGCCCTGCCCTGCCGCTGCCCGAAGCACTGGGCTGGCTCTATGTGGTGGAGGGCTCCAACATGGGCGCCGCCTTCCTCGCCAAGGAGGCCGCGAAGATCGGCCTTTCCGACGATTTCGGCGCCCGCCACCTCGCCGGTCACGCCGAAGGCCGCGGCCTGCACTGGCGCCGTTTCGTCGCCGGGCTCGACTCCGTGGACCTGTCGCCGGACGAGGACACCCGCGCCGAAGCCGCCGCCACCACCGCCTTCGACCATGTGCTGAAGCTGGTCAACGAGGAATGCGCCGCGCGCTGAGCCGACATTCGTCGACGCCGACCGATCCCGCCCGGCTCTGCGCCGGGCGTTTTCATTCCCCGGGCGCCGCTCCGGTTCTGGCATCGGCCGCGCCTCCACGCCCCGGCTGTCCTCCCGGAATGCACACCCCACCCGCCATCGCGGCCGGAGCGCGGCGCAGAGCCGGGATCGGCCGGCTTCCGCTTGCGATGACGATATGAGGGCTGCGAGGACGCTCTCCCATCCTCGTTCCACCCTCTCATCCCACGCCGGCACGGGGATGACTCCCCACGTCAAAGAGGCGGAGGGCCTGGCGGACATGACGGCGCGGAATGAGAACGACGATGCGGACCCGTCATGCGCGTGCGACCGGCATGTCGACGCAGGAACTCCCAAGCGCCGCGCACTGCCCTCATCATCGCTTCGCGCCGTCCCCCACAAGCCCGTGCGGCAGCAGGAAGGGCAGCGCTTCGGGGGCCCAGCCGATGCGGGCGGGCACCTTGTAGAGCGCGCCGATGCGGGCATCGGTCATCACCTCGTGCGGGGTGCCCCGCGCCACCACGCGCCCCGCCTCCAGCGCGACGATCTCGTCCGCCGCGAGCACCGCGAGGTTGAGGTCGTGCAGCACCGCCAGCACGCCGACGCCCTCCGCGGCGAGGGTGCGCATCAGCCGCAGCACCAGCATCTGCTGGGCGAGGTCGAGGCTCGCAGTCGGCTCGTCGAGCAGGAGATAGCCCGGTCCGCCGCCCCGCTCCGCCCCCGCTTCCAGTTGCACGAGTGTGCGGGCGAGCTGGACGCGCTGCTTCTCGCCGCCCGAAAGCCGCTGATAGGCCTCGCCGGCGCGCTCCGCCATCTCGACCCGGCCGAGCGCGCGCGACACCGCCTCATGACCGCCGCGCCCCGCCGGACGACCGATCGCCACCACCTCGGCAACGGTGAAGGGAAACGCCACCTCCACGCTTTGCGGCAGCACCGCGCGCCGGCGCGCCAGCAGCGCCGGCCCGAGCCGGGAGACGGCCTCCTCGCCCAGCCGCACCTGCCCGCCCGAGGGCCGCAGTTCGCCGGACAGAACCTTGAGCAAAGTCGACTTGCCCGCGCCGTTCGGCCCGATCAGCACGCTCACCCGGCCCGGAGCGACGGTGACGCCTGCGCCGTCCAGCAGAAGCCGGCCGCCGGCCCGCAGCGTGATGTTCTCGGCACGATAGCTGTTCAGGAGGTGGGGCATGGGCGCCTACCCGCCCAACGCCGCGCGGCGGCGCAGCAGCAGGCCGAGGAAGAAGGGCGCGCCCATCATCGCCGTCACCACGCCGAGCGGCAGTTCCGCCGGGCTCACCAGCGTGCGCGCCACCACATCGGCGCCCAGCAGCAGCGCCCCGCCGAGCAGCGCGCTGGCCGGCAGCAGCACCCGATGGCCCGGCCCGAGCGCGAGCCGCACCAGATGGGGCACCACCAGCCCGATGAAGCCGATGACGCCCGCCATCGCCACCGCCGCACCCACCGCCGCCGCCACCGCGGCGATGGCGATGCGCTTGGTGCGCTGCACGTTCACGCCCACGTGGAAGGCCTCCGCCTCGCCCAGCGCGATCGCGTCCAGCGCGCGGGCGAGCGGCAGGGCAGCCAGCAGCAGCAGGACGACGAAGGGCGCCGCCGCCCACACCTTGGCGAAGGTCGAGCCGCCGAGGCTGCCGAAGGACCAGAAGGTGAAGTCGCGCAATTGCTGGTCCGAGGCGAGGAACACCATCACCCCCGTCCCCGCCCCCGACAGCGCGCCGATGGCGATGCCGGCGAACAGCATGGTGGCGACCGAGGTGCGCCCGTCGCGCGTCGCGATCAGATAGAGCGCCACGGTCGCCAGCAGCGCGCCGATGAAGGCCGCGAACGGCAGTCCGGCGGTGCCGGCCAGCGCGGCGAGCCCGGCCGGCAGCGCATCCACCGCATGGTGGCCGAGCACGATCCAGCCGACGGCGGCGAAGGCGGCGCCGTTCGACACGCCGATGAGGCCGGGATCGGCCAGCGGATTGCGGAAGATGCCCTGCATGAGCGCCCCGCCCAGCGCCAGCGCCATGCCCACCAGCAAGCCGAGCAGCGTGCGCGGCAGGCGGATGTCCAGCACCACGATCGCCTCGCGCACGCCCGCGGCGCGTTCGCCCTGAAGCGCGGCCAGCAGCACCTCCATCACCCGTGCGGGCGCGATGGTGACCGGGCCGATGGCGAGCGAGGCCAGCATGGCGAGGACGAGCAGGACGGCGCAGACGGCAAGCCCGAGCGCGCCGCGCCGGACGCCGCGCGCCTGAACCTCTTTCACGCCGGCGGGCTGCATCAGCGCCAGGCTCATCCCGGTTGGCCGCTGCCGGCCGGCGCGGCGGCGGGCGCTGCGGGGGGCTCGGAATCCGGCTCGGCACGGCTGCCCGCAGTCCAGGCATGCGCCGGCAGCGCCGGCAGGTTCAGCTCGGGATAGACCATCGCCATCAGATCGCGCGCCGCCTGCGGGGTGCGCGGGCCGAAGCCGAGCATATAGGCGCCGTCCACCCGGTGGATGCGCCCCGCCTTGGCAGCCGTGGTTCCGGCAAAGGCGGGCATGGCGGCAAGCGCCTCGTTCGTCAGGCCGTGATTGCGGTTGTCCATCACGATCAGCGCATAAGGCTCCGCCGCCATCAGCGCCTCGTCCACCGCCGGCTTGTAGCCGCTCATCGTGGAAAGCGCGTTGGTGACGCCGGCCAGCGCGAACAGCGCGTCGGCGCTGGTGTTGCGTCCGCCCGCCACCGGGGCGGCACCGCTGGCGGAGAGGATGAAGGCCGCGCTGCGCGGGCTCGCGATCCGCGCGCGGAACGCGGCCAGCGTCGCGAAATCGCGTTCCACCGCCTGCGCCAGCTCCTCGCCGCGCGCCTTCACCCCGGCAAGGGCGGCGAGATGGCGGATATTGGCGACCACCTGCTCGGGCGTGCGCGCATCCGGCACGGTCTCGAAGGGAACCGAGGCGCTCTTCAGCACGGTGACGGCGTCGGGCGGCCCGGAGCCCTCCTGCGCGAGGATGATGCTGGGGCCGACGGCGAGCACGCCTTCCGGGGAGAGAGCCCGCATATAGCCGACATTCGGCTTGGTGCCGAGCGCCTGCGGGGGATAGGTGCTGGAGGTATCGACCGCCACGATGCGCTCGCCAAGGCCGAGGGCGTAGAGAATCTCCGTCACCGCGCCGCCGATCGCCACGATGTGCGCGGTCTCCGCCGCCGGCAGGACCTCGCTTTGCGCCAGGGCCGGCTTCGGCTCTTCGGCACGAAGCGAAAAGGATGCATCGGTGAGAAGGAGAACAAGAGAGGCCACAAGAAAGGCTCTGCCGGATCGCATCGTCTTTTCCTTGCCCGTCAACGCTCGCCCCGCATTCTGCTGAACCCTCCGGCCGGAAAGGTCAAGCAGTTCGGCCCGCCGTCGCGGTCTTGTGCGGGGATTACTGCGCGGCAAGGAAATTGGATTTTAATTATTCCAGATATTACCCTTGGACAGGCACTCATGACCCGCCGCGCTCTGGCGCGAGCCGCTTTGCCCGGCTATGCCGGAGGGGCTTTTCGCCGGAGGCCTTCCATGACGCTGCCGCCCGCCGTGCTGCTCGCCGCTGCCGCACCCGCCTCGCGCGAGGTGTTCGGCCACCTGCCCGACGGCACGGAGGTGGAGCGCATCCGCCTCGCCGGCGCCAACGGCTTCGAGGTCGCGATCCTCACCTATGGGGCGACGATACAGGCGCTGCATGTGCCGGACCGCAACGGACGCACCGCTGACATCGTGCTGGGACACGACACGCTGGCGCCCTATCTCGCCACGCGCAGCTTCTTCGGTGCCACCATCGGGCGCTACGCCAACCGCATCGCCGGCGGCGCCTTCACGCTGGACGGCGCCACCTACCCGCTCGCCTGCAATGACGGCGCGAACACGCTGCATGGCGGCGTGCAGGGCTTCGACCGGCGCAACTGGCGCGTCGTCGCGGCCGACGCCGCCTCGGTGACGCTGGCGCTCACCAGCCCGGACGGCGACGAAGGCTTCCCCGGCACGCTGGAGGTCGCCCTCACCTACCGGCTCACCGGCCCGCAGGAACTGACGCTGACCTTCGAGGCGGTCACCGACGCGCCGACGCTGGTGAACCTGACGCATCACGGCTTCTTCAACCTCGCCGGCGTGGAGACGGGCGGCACCGTGCTCGACCACGTGCTGACCATCCCGGCCGAGAGCTACCTGCCGGTCGATGCCGGCGCCATCCCGCTCGACGGCCCGGCCCCGGTCGCCGGCACGCCCTTCGATTTCCGCAGCCCCCACCCGATCGGGGAACGGATCCACGAGGCGGACGAGCAGATCCGGCTGGGGCGCGGCTATGATCACAATTATTGCCTCGCCGATGCCCCCGTCCCGACTCCCCGGCTCGCGGCCCGGGTCGAGCACCCGGGGTCGGGGCGGGTGATGGAGATATTGACCGACCAGCCGGGGGTGCAATTCTACTCCGGCAACTTTCTCGACGAAACCGTCGCCGGCAAGTTCGGCCGGCTTTACCGGCAGTCGGCCGCGTTCTGCCTCGAACCGCAGTTCTGGCCGGACTCACCGCACCGACCGTCCTTCCCATCGGCCCGACTGGACACCGGAAGACGGTACAGTCACACGTCCGTCTATCGCTTCTCGGCCACCTGATCCGGCAGGGGGAGGATCCGGCCCGGATGAGCGCCGGCCAGCGTGCCCGCAAGCAGCCAATCGCGCATCAGCGGCCAGAGCGAGGAACGGAAACGGTCGTGGAAGGCAGCGAAATGGCCGATCTCTTCCACGCCGAGATCGCCCGGGGCGAGTCGCAGATGGGTCCGGGCGCCGGCCGGGAAATAGGCGAGCAGGCGCTCGATGGCCGGCACCGTACCGAAGGGATCATCGTCGAGCCCGATTGCCAGGATCGGCGCATGAATGGCTGCAAAGCGTTGCAGGATATCGATTTTTCCAAGCGGGCCGGGCGAGACGGATTCCTCGAAGCAGGGTCCCATGCAGCTCCAGTCGCGCGCCACGCCGGCCGGCGTATCCTCCATCCAGCCAAGCCGTCTGGCGGGGACATAGCCGCAGAGCCGCGCCAGAAGCGGCATCAGCACATGCCAGCGCAGCACCATGGCGCGCCGTTGCGCCGGCGCATAATCGCGCCAATGGGCGAATTGCGAGCCGACGGTGAGAATCCGGCGCGCCCTGGCGGCGGACGGCGCCAGACCCAGGGCCACCCCGCCGATGGAATGGGCGACGATATCAAGCGGGGCGCCCGGCGAAAGCCGCATCGCGAAATCCAGCGCGGCCTCGACGTCATGCGCTCCCCAATCGACCCAACCCGCTTTGAATCCACGCAAATTGATCGGCCGCGACTCGCCGATGCCGCGATAATCGAAGGTCAGCACATCGAAACCGGCCTCGGACAGGAAGCTCGCGAAACGCGCGTAATAGCGGCATCTCACCGAGGTCGCCGGCGCGATGACCGCGATCGGGCACACGCGATCCGCCGCCGCATGCCGCCAGAGAAAGCCTCCCAACGGTGTCCCGTCGCCCGCCGCGAAGCGCACCGGCGTGCCCGAACACGGCTCCCGCCCCACGGAATCCACCCGGACTTCTCCTGACAAGACAATGCTCTAAGCTATCATTTGGCGTCCGGCGAACCCGCGTCGTCGACCGGCCGCAGCCGCACCCCGCAGCCCGCACCGTCATCGGGCAGGAGGCAGATGCCGGCGCCTTCGAAGGTGCGCACCAGAACGGCTTCGGTGGCCCGATGCAGGGCATGGCGCCCGACCTCGAAATCGCGGATGGTGCTGCGGGAAACGCCCGCCGCCGCGGCCAGCTCGTCCTGCGTCCAGTCCAGGAAGCCACGGGCAGCGCGGCATTGGGCCGGTGAAAGGCACGGGGATGACCGCTCCATTGAAAAAACCATGGCGATTTGGCCTTGCTCCTTTGGCCACAAGTCAACCATAATGGGTGACTTCAATCAATCCGGACGTTGAATCGGCCGATTCCAAGGGAGCGCTCAGCCCAACATGCTGACCAGCATGCATCTTTTGCTGCTCGTCCTCGTCCTCCCCTTCGGCGGAAGCCTCGTCGCGGCTTTCCTTCCCACCCATGCGCGCAATGCGGCCGCCCTGCTGGCGGGTCTCGTCGGCTTTCTCGGCACGCTCATCGTCGCGCTGCTCTACAGCAAGGCCTCGGTCGGCGCGGTGACGCTCCACGTGCCGTGGCTGCCAAGCCTCGGGCTGGAATTCTCGTTACGGCTCGACGGGTTGAGCTGGCTTTTTGCGGTGATGGTTTACGGCATCGGCATGCTGGTGGCGCTCTATGCGCGCTACTACATGGCCGAGGAAGACCCGGTGCCGCGCTTCTTCTCCTTCCTGCTGGCCTTCATGGGCGCGATGGCGGGCGTGGTGCTGTCGGGCAACCTCATCCAGATCGTGTTCTTCTGGGAGCTGACGAGCCTCTTCTCCTTCCTGCTGATCGGCTACTGGCACCAGAACGCCGCCGCCCGCGATGGCGCGCGCATGGCCCTCACCGTCACGGCCACCGGCGGGCTATGCCTGTTCGTGGGGGTGATGCTGCTCGGCCATATCGTCGGCAGCTACGACCTCGACGTCGTGCTGGCCTCCGGCAAGATGATCGCGGAGGACCCGCTCTATGTGCCGGCGCTGATCCTCATCCTGATCGGCGCCTTCACCAAGAGCGCGCAGTTTCCGTTCCATTTCTGGCTGCCGCACGCCATGGCCGCGCCGACGCCGGTGTCGGCCTATCTGCATTCCGCCACCATGGTGAAGGCCGGCGTCTTCCTGCTGACCCGGCTCTGGCCGGCACTGGCGGGCACGGATGTGTGGTTCTACATCGTGGTGCCGGTCGGCCTCGCCACGCTGGTGATCGGGGCTTTCGCGGCGATCTTCCAGCAGGATCTGAAGGGGCTGCTGGCCTATTCCACCATCAGCCATCTCGGCCTCATCACCCTGCTGCTGGGGCTGGGCAGCCCGCTGGCGGCGGTGGCGGCGATCTTCCACACCATCAACCACGCCACCTTCAAGGCCTCGCTGTTCATGGCGGCGGGCATCATCGACCACGAGACCGGCACGCGCGATCTGCGCAAGCTGAGCGGGCTCTACCCCTTCATGCCGGTGACCGCCCGGCTTGCCATGGTGGCCGCCGCCGCCATGGCGGGCGTGCCACTGCTCAACGGCTTCCTGTCCAAGGAAATGTTCTTCGCCGAAGCCGCGGCGGACCATACGGGCTCGCTGCTGGACGACTCCCTGCCCTATTTCGCGACGCTGGCCGGCATTTTCTCCGTCGCCTATTCGCTGCGCTTCATCCTTGGTGCCTTTTTCGGTCCGCCGCCGACCGACCTCCCGCACACGCCACACGAGCCCCCGCACTGGATGCGCTTTCCCATCGAGGTGCTGGTCCTGATCTGCATCGTCGTCGGGGTGGCGCCCAGCTTCACCATCGGGCCGATGCTCGCGAGCGCGGCGAGGGCGGCGATCGACACCGACCTGCCCGCCTACAGCCTCTCCCTGTGGCACGGCTTCAACCTCGCCCTGGCCATGAGCGTCGTCGCCATCATCGGCGGCGTGCTGCTCTACGCGCGGTTGCGCAACTATCTCGACAGCGGAATCGAGGGCCCGCCGCTGATGCGCCGGCTGAAAGGCCAGCGCATCTTCGAGAATGTGCTGGTGACCGTGTCCTGGCGCTGGGCGCGGGCGCTTGAGCGCTGGTTCGGCACACGGCGCCTGCAGCCGCAATTGCGCAGCATGATCGCGCTGACGCTGCTCGGCGGCTTCCTCCCCTTCGCGCTTCATGGCTGGGTGCCGGCCGGTCCCATGCCGCTGACGCCCATCGACCCCGCCTTCGCGCTGGTATGGGCAGTGGGTGCCACCTGTTCGCTGGCGGCCGCCTACAAGGCGAAATACCACCGCTTCGCGGCGCTGGTTCTCGTCGGTGCCGTCGGGCTCATCACCTGCATCACCTTCGTGTGGATGTCCGCACCCGACCTCGCCGTCACGCAGTTGCTCGTCGAGGTGGTGACGACCGTGCTGCTGCTGCTCGGCCTGCGCTGGCTGCCCAAGCGGATGGAGCCGCAGGAAGGCGAGCACACCCCGCTCAACGTCGCGGTGCGGCGCCGGCTGGACCTCGCCCTTGCCGTGCTGGTGGGCGTGGGGCTGTCCACCCTGTCCTATCTCGTCATGACGCGCCCCCTGCCGGAAAGCGTGTCGCGCTTCTTCGTCGAGCGCGCCTACACGGAAGGCGGCGGCACCAACATCGTCAACGTCATCCTCGTGGATTTCCGCGGCTTCGACACGCAGGGCGAGATCGCGGTGCTGTGCATCGTCGCGCTCACCGTGTTCGCCCTGCTGCGTCGTTTCCGCCCGGCGCAGGAGACGATCGACACCCCCGAACAGCAGCGGCTGCAGAACGCCTATGACGAGGCCGAACCGGAGCGGAAGGTCGGCGACACGCTGTCGGACTATCTGTTCGTGCCGCGCATCATCATGCACTGGATGTTCCCGGTGGTATGCGTGCTGGCGGTCTATCTCTTCATGCGCGGGCACGACCTGCCGGGCGGCGGCTTCGCAGCCGGCGTGACGCTCTCCATCGCCTTCGTGATGCAGTACATCGCCAGCGGCACCCGCTGGGTGGAGGATCATCTGCGCGTGCTGCCGCTGCGCTGGATGGGCGTCGGCCTGCTGCTGTCGGTCGGCACCGGCATCGGCGCCTGGGCCTTCGGCTTCCCCTTCCTCACCTCCCATCACCAATATCTGGCGCTGCCGGTGATCGGGAAGATTCCGCTCGCGACGGCCTTGCTGTTCGATCTCGGCGTCTTCGCCCTCGTGGTCGGGGCGACGGTGCTGATCCTCATCGCGCTGGCGCACCAGTCGCTGCGCAGCCGGCGCGAGGAAGCCCCCCGCGAAGCCTCTCCCATGGTCGAGACGCGGCGCGAGTCGCGCACCACGGCGGGGGGTCTGTAATGGAACTGATCCTCGCCATCGGCATCGGCATTCTGGCGGGCTCCGGCGTCTGGCTGGTGCTGCGGCCGCGCACCTATCAGGTCATCATCGGGCTTTCGCTGATCTCATACGGCGTGAACCTGTTCATCTTCGTGATGGGCCGCGTGCGCATCGGCATGCCGCCGATCCTGAAGCCCGGCACGGTGGGCGACCCCGCCGGCTTCGCCGACCCCATGCCGCAGGCACTGGTGCTCACCGCCATCGTCATCGGCTTCGCCATGACGGCGCTCTATCTCGTGGTGCTGCTTGCCGCGCGCGGCCTCACCGGCACCGACCATGTCGACGGGCGGGAGGAGTGAGCATGAGCCCGCTCGCCCATCTCGCCGCCATTCCCGTCCTGCTGCCGCTGGCGGTGGGTGCCTTTCTGCTGCTGTTCAGCGAAAAACGCCGCGGCGCCAAGGCGGCGCTGAGTGTCACCACGCTGACGATCCTTCTCGGGGTCGCCATCGCGCTGGTCGCCATGACGCTGGTGCCGACCGCGGAAGGCGACCCGCCGGTGATCGTCTACCCGCTCGGCAACTGGCCGGCGCCCTTCGGCATCGTGCTGGTGGTCGACCGTCTCTCGGCGCTGATGCTGCTGCTCAATGCGGTGCTGGGCTTCGGCTGCCTCATCTTCGCGCTGGCGCGCTGGCACAAGATGGGCCCTCGCTTCCACACGCTCTATCTCATGCAGGTGGCAGGCCTCAACGGCGCCTTCCTGACCGGCGACCTGTTCAACCTGTTTGTGTTCTTCGAGGTTCTGCTGGCCGCCTCCTATGCGCTCCTGCTGCACGGCTCGGGCACGGTGCGCGTCCGCGCCAGCCTGCACTACATCCCGATCAACCTCGTCGCCTCCTCGCTCTTCCTTGTCGGCGTGGCGCTGATCTACGGCGTCAGCGGCACGCTCAACATGGCGGACCTTGCGCGCGTGATCCCGACGCTGGAACCCCATGACCGCATGCTGCTGGAAGGCGGGGCGGCGGTGCTGGGGCTCGCCTTCCTCGTGAAGGCCGGCATGTGGCCGCTGGGCTTCTGGCTGCCGACCACCTATTCCGCCGCCTGCGCGCCGGTCGCGGCGCTGTTCGCGATCATGAGCAAGCTCGGCATCTATACCGTGCTCCGGCTGTCGCTGCTCTTCTTCGGCGAGGAGTCGGGCGCCTCCGCGGGCTTCGGGGCTGAATGGCTGCTCTATGGTGGGCTCGCCACCATCGCTTTCGGCGGCATCGGGGCGTTGGCCTCGCAGTCCATGCCGAGGCTCGCCGGCTATTGCGTGATCATTTCTTCGGGCACCCTTCTGGCCGCGATCGGCACCGGCAACAGCGCGGTGATTTCCGGGGCGCTGTTCTACCTCGTCAGCTCCACGCTGGCGGCTGCCGCCTTCTTCCTGCTGATCGAACTGATCGAGCGCGGCCGCGACGCGGGCGCCGACGTGCTCGCGGTGACGATGGAGGTTTTCGGCGACCCTGAAGAAGATATCGAGGACGAGGATGCCGAGGTCGGCATCGCTATTCCGGGCACCATCGCCGTTCTGGGCGGCGCCTTCCTCGCCTGCACGGTGCTGTTCGCCGGGCTGCCGCCGTTGTCCGGCTTCATCGCGAAATTCGCGATCCTCTCGGCCGTGATCAACGAGGCGGGCGGCGTCTCGGCGGTTCACTGGCTCTATGTCTTCCTGCTGATGCTGTCGGGCCTCGCCGTGCTCGTCGCCATGACCCGCACCGGCATCCGGGCGCTCTGGGCGCCGCAGGAGAGCGAGATCCCGCCGGTGCGGGCCGCCGAACTCGCACCCGTGCTGCTGTTCCTCTTCCTGTGCGCCGGGCTCACCGTGTTCGGCGGGCCGGTCATGGAATACATGGATGTGACGGCACAGGTGCTCTACTGGCCGCAGGAATATGCGCGCGACGTGCTCGGCGGCCAGCCGGCGCCCGCGACCCTGCCGGGGGGCACCGAACCATGAGGCGCGTGCTCCCCTTCCCCCGCATGTTCCTCGCCCTGTGGGTGATGTGGCTGCTGCTGAACCAGAGCCTTTCGCCCGGCCAGATCGTGCTCGGCGCCATCGTTGCGTGGGGAGCGTGCTGGGCGATGGCGCGGCTCGATCCTCCCCCCGCGCATATCCGGGCCGGGCGGGCGATGCTGCTGCTGGCCTTCCGGGTGGCGATCGACGTGATCCGCTCGAACATCGCGGTCGGCAAGATCATCCTCGGCTTCGGCCGCAAGGACCGGTCCTCCGGCCTGATGACGGTTCCGCTCGACCTGAGGGACCAGTATGGTCTCGCCGTGCTCGCCATCATCCTCACCGCAACGCCCGGCACGCTCTGGCTGAACCACGATCCGGCACGCAGCGAATTGCTCATCCACGTGCTGGACCTCGTGGAGGAGGAGGAGTGGCGCGACCTCATCAAGAACCGCTATGAGCGGCTGCTGATGGAGATCTTCCAATGAGCGCGATGGATTTTCTCCGCCTGTGCCTCATCGGCTCGCAGATCGTGCTGGCGCTGGCGATGGCCTTTGCCATGTACCGCCTCATCCGCGGCCCGCGGGCGCAGGACCGCATTCTCGGGCTCGACACCTTCTATGTGAACGCCATGCTGCTGCTGGTGGTGTTCGGCATTCGCCGCGCCTCGACGCTCTATTTCGAGGCGGCCCTCATCGTCGGCATGCTCGGCTTCGTCAGCACCGTGGCGCTCGCCAAGTTCCTCATGCGCGGCGAGGTGATCGAATGAGCCCGCTGCTGTTCGGCCTTCCGGGCTGGGTTGCCGTTCTGGTCGGCGTGCTGGTGGTGGCCGGCGCGCTCATCACCCTGGTGGGCTCGTTCGGTCTCATCCGCCTGCCGGACTTCTATTCGCGCGGCCACGCGCCTTCGCTGGGCGCCACGGTGGGCGGGGGCACCATCCTCGTCGCCTCGGTCGTCGCGTTCACCGCGCTACGCGGCCGGCTTTCGGTGCATGAGATCCTGATCGCCGTCTTCCTCACCATCACCACGCCGGTGACGCTGATGATGCTGGGCCGCGCCTCGCTCTATCGCGACCGGATCGAGGGCCGCCCCGGCGCGAGCGGCAAGCCGGACCCCGAGCCCGATCCCGACGCGGACGAACAGGGCTGACCCGCCCCGCTCACAGTCCGGCCGCCGCCATGGCCCGCCGCCGGCGCCCGAGCACGTTGCGGATCGAGAAGCTGGAATGGATGCGCAGCACGCCGGGCAGGGTCGACAGGATCTCGGTGTGGATGCGCTCGAAATCGGCGGCATTCTCGGCCTCGACCCGCAGCAGGTAATCCGACCCGCCGGTCATGAGATAACACTCCTGGATTTCCGGGTGCCGCCGCACTGCCGCTTCGAAGCGGCTGAGATAGTCCTCGGTCTGCCGTTCCAGCGTGATGTTGACGATCACCGCCATGCCGGCGTCGCGCGCGCTGTGATCCAGCAGTGCCGTGTAGCCGAGGATCACGCCGCTGTGCTCCAGCAGCCGGATACGGCGCAGGCAGGCCGACGGTGACAGGCCGACCTCCTCCGCCAGCCGCGCATTGCTGATCCGCGCATTGATGCGCAGCAGGCGCAGGATGTTGCGGTCGATCGCGTCGAGGGCGCTCATGGCAGGATCATTCGTTTTCTCGCTGATTCTTTCATTCTAGCGGCAACAATAGAATTTTCGAGCGAAGATCGACCGGCTCTTGCGCAGACCCTGCGGTACAGTGGTGCCTGTCACGCATGGAGCGCGCGCATGTTTGGTGATCCTTCCGACCGGCCCGTCGTCGACGCTGCGTCCGGTGTCCTGACCATCGACCTTGGTGCCATCGCCGCGAATTACCG
This sequence comes from Ancylobacter crimeensis, assembly GCF_023016805.1. Lineage (GTDB taxonomy): Bacteria > Pseudomonadota > Alphaproteobacteria > Rhizobiales > Xanthobacteraceae > Ancylobacter > Ancylobacter crimeensis. The sequence continues at coordinate 111,054 of NZ_JALKCH010000001.1, read as the reverse complement.
CGCGCTTCAGCAACGGCTTGCCCCCGCGCGCGCCGCCGCCGTGGTGAAGGCGGATGCCTACAGCCTCGGCGCGGCCCGCGTCGCGCCCGCGCTCTATCGGGCGGGATGCCGCGATTTCTTCGTCGCCCATCTGCGGGAAGCGCTGGAGCTGCGCCCTCTCCTCGCCGAGGACGCCCGCCTTTATGTGCTGAACGGGCTCCAGCCGGGCGCCGAGGAGCGTTGCGCGGACGCCGGCATCGTGCCGGTGCTCAATTCGCTGGAGCAGGTCGCCAACTGGTCGGCGCTCGCGACCGCGCGCGGCACGCAGCTTCCGGCCCTGCTGCAGTTCGACACCGGCATGTCCCGTCTCGGCCTCGCGCCCGTCGATGCCGACGCGCTGGCCGCCGAGCCGGAGCGTCTTGCCGGACTGAACATCCTCTATGTGATGAGCCACCTCGCCAGCGCGGACGAGCCCGACAATGCGCAGAACGCCGAGCAGCTCGACGCGATGGCCCGCGCCGCCGCGGCGTTTCCGGGCATCGATCTGTGCTTCGCCAATTCCGGCGGGGTGTTTCTCGGCGAAGCGTTCCGAGGCACCCTCGCCCGCCCCGGCGTCGCGCTCTATGGCGGTGCGCCGACCGCTGGCGTGCCGAACCCGATGGCACCCGCGGTCCGCCTCGACGTGCCGGTGGTGCAGACCCGCACGGTCCCGGCCGGCGCGAAGGTCGGCTATGGCGGCGCCCATGTCACCACGAGCGAACGCCGGCTCGCCACCCTCGCCGCCGGCTATGCCGACGGGCTACCGCGCCACCTCGGCGATCGCGGCGCGGCGTTTTACGCCGGCATGAGGCTTCCCATCGTCGGCCGGGTGTCGATGGACAGCATCACCATCGACATCACCGATCTGCCGGACGGCACGCTGAAGCTCGGCAGCCTCGTCGAGATCATCGGGCCGAACCAGACGCTTGAGGATGTCGCGGCGGCGGCCGGCACGATTTCCTATGAAATCCTGACCCGCCTCGGGCGGCGCTACCACCGCGACTACCGCTGAGTCTTTTTCGAACAACCAGAAACCGGAACTTCCAGAGGACCATTATGAGGATCGTCGTTCTCGGTGCCGGCGTCATCGGTGTGACGTCGGCCTATTATCTGGCGAAGGCGGGACACGAGGTCACCGTGCTGGATCGCCAGCCGGGACCGGCGCTGGAAACCAGCTTCGCCAATGCCGGCGAAATCTCGCCCGGCTATGCCTCGCCCTGGGCGGCGCCGGGCATTCCGCAGAAGGCGGTGAAGTGGCTCTTCATGAAGCACGCTCCCCTCATCGTCCGGCCCACGGCGCATGCCGCCACCTGGAAATGGATGATGGCGATGCTCGCCAACTGCACCAGCGCCCGCTACGCGGTGAACAAGGGCCGCATGGTGCGCCTCGCCGAATACAGCCGCGACTGCCTCATCGCGCTGCGCCAGCGCACCAACATCGCCTATGACCAGCGCGCCCAGGGCACCCTTCAGGTGTTCCGCACCCAGAAGCAGCTCGACGGCATCGGCAAGGATGTCGAGGTGCTGAAGAAGGACGGCGTGCCCTATGAGGTCCTGGACCGCGCCGGCTGCGTCGCCGCCGAGCCCGGCCTCGCGCCGAACGCCGGAAAGATCATCGGCGGCCTGCGGCTGCCGCATGACGAGACCGGCGACTGCTTCATGTTCACCAATGCGCTGGCGACGCTCTGCGCGGAGATGGGCGTTACCTTCCGCTATGGCGTCGAGATCCGCCGCCTGCAGATGGAAGCCGGGAAGGTCACGGCAGTCGAGACCGCGACCGGTCCGGTGACGGCCGAGGCCTTCGTCGTGGCGATGGGCAGCTTCACCCCCGCAATGCTCGCGCCGCTAGGGCTCGACGTGCCGGTCTATCCGGTGAAGGGTTATTCGATCACGGTGCCGATCGTGGACGAGGCCCGCGCGCCGGTTTCCACGATCATGGACGAGACCTACAAGGTCGCCATCACCCGGCTCGGCAGCCGCATCCGCGTCGGCGGCATGGCGGAGATCGCCGGCTTCAACACCGACCTGCCACCCGCCCGCCGGGGAACGCTGGAACATTCGGTGGAAGACCTGTTCGGCGGCGCCGGCGACCAGAGCCGCGCCACCTTCTGGACCGGCATGCGCCCGATGACGCCGGACGGCACGCCGGTGATCGGTCCGACCCGCTACGCCAATCTCTGGCTGAATGCCGGCCACGGCACGCTGGGCTGGACGATGTCCTGCGGCTCCAGCCAGCTTCTGGCCGACCTGATGAGCGGGCGCAAACCCGAGATCGAGTCCGGCGACCTCGCGCTGTCGCGCTATCATTGAGAATGGACCGGGGCCGCATCTCCGCCCCGGTTCGATTGTTCCGAAACTCTGGAAACTGTCTCAGGAAGTCGCGAAGGTACCGCCCCGCCTCCCGTGTCTATCATCAAGCACCAGGCAAAAGCCGGATGCAATAAGAAGACCTACGGGAGGATACCATGCTCGAGCGCCTGTTCAGGCTGGGCGAACTGAAATCGAATGTTCGGACGGAGGTCATCGCCGGATGCACCACCTTCCTGACGATGGCCTACATCATCTTCGTCAATCCGAACATCCTGTCGACGACCGGCATGGACGCCAATGCCGTGTTCGTGGCGACCTGCCTTGCCGCCGCCATCGGCTCGGCGACCATGGCCCTGTGGGCCAACTGGCCCATCGCCATGGCGCCTGGCATGGGGCTGAACGCTTTCTTCGCCTTCACCGTGGTCGCCAAGCTCGGCTATACGTGGCAGCAGGCGCTCGGCGCGGTGCTGATCTCGGGCCTCATCTTCCTGGTGCTGTCGCTGACCGGCATCCGCCGCTGGCTCATCGACGGCATCCCCTCCTCGATGCGCAGCGCCATCGCCGCCGGTATCGGCCTGTTCCTTGCCATCATCGCGATGAAGGGCGCCGGACTCGTCGTGGCGAGCCCCGCGACCTTCGTGACGCTGGGCGATCTCACCTCGACGGGCGCGCTGCTCAGCATCGGCGGGTTCTTCGTCATCGCCGCGCTCGACGTGCTGAAGGTGCCGGGCGCCATCCTCATCGGCATCCTCGTCACCACGGTGGCGGCGATCCTCACCGGCGTCAGCCATTTCGGCGGCATCGCCTCCATGCCGCCCTCCATCGCCCCGACCTTCCTGCAGCTCGACCTGCTCGGCGCCCTGAAGGGCGGGTTGCTCCATGTGGTGCTGGTCATGGTGCTGGTCGAGGTGTTCGACGCCACGGGCACACTGATCGGCGTCGCCAAGCGCGCCGGCCTGCTGGTGAAGGGGCCCACCCACACCAATCCCGGCCTCAGCCGCGCCCTGATGGCGGACTCGACCGCCATCGTCGCCGGCTCGCTGCTCGGCACCTCCTCCACCACCGCCTATATCGAAAGCGCGTCCGGCGTGCAGGCGGGCGGGCGCACCGGCCTCACCGCCCTCACCGTCGCGGTGCTGTTCCTGCTCGCCACCTTCCTCGCCCCGCTGGCCGGCTCGGTTCCGGTGCAGGCGACCGCCCCGGCGCTGCTCTATGTCGCCGCGCTGATGCTGCGGGAGTTGGCCGAGGTGCATTGGGACGACCCGACGGAGACCGTGCCGGCGGTGCTGACGGCGATCACCATGCCGTTCACCTACTCCATCGCCAACGGCCTCGCCTTCGGCTTCGTGAGCTACGCCGTGCTCAAGCTGCTCACCGGCCGCGCCCGCGAGGTGCATGCGGCGACCTGGCTGGTGGCCGCCCTCTTCATCGCGCGCTTCGTGCTCTACCCCGAAGGGTGAGCGCCTGCCGCTTCGCGCCCGGAAAGCCCGGTCCCCGCGACCGGGCTTTTGCGTTCCTCTACCTCAGAAGACGCCCTTCAGCGATTTCACCGCAAAGTCGATGAACAGCCGCACCTTGGGGTCCTGAAACTCGCGGTGCGGCGTGAGGCACCCGAACTGCGCGCCGATCGGCGCATTCTCGGGCAGAACCTCGACCAGCCGCCCGGCTTCCAGATGCTCGCGCACTTCATAGCGCGGCCGATTGGCGATGCCGGCGCCGTCGAGCGCCCAGCGGGTCAGCACGTCGCCATCGTCGACATCGAAGCGGCCCGACACGGTCATCTTGCGCGGACCGTCCGGCGTCTGCAGCATCCAGAAATATTCGGGCGAGCGGGGAAAGCGGAGCAGCAGGCAGTTGTGGTCCGCCAGATCGTCCGGCGAGGCCGGCGTGCCGTGCTGCGCGATATAGGCCGGGGACGCGACCAGCACGCGCCCGCAATCGGCGATCTTGCGCCAGCTCAGCGCCGAATCCTCCAGCTGCCCGAGGAAGAAGGCGACATCGACGCCCTCCTCCACGATGTTCACCACCCGGTCGGAAAGCCGCAGCCGGATCTGGATTTCCGGGTGCTCGTCACAAAATCGCAGCACCAGCGGCGCGATCAGCCGCCGTCCGAGCCCGAGCGGAGCAACAACCCGCAGCACGCCCTGAGGCGTTCCGGCATAGGAGGCGATGGTGGCCTCGGTCTCGTCCAGCGCGGCGATCACCTTGCGCGCATTTTCATAAAGCACGGCACCGATCTCGGTCGGGGCCAGCTTGCGGGTGGTGCGGTTGAGCAGCCGCACCCCGTAGCGGGCTTCCAGATCCTTGATTCGGTTGGATGCCGCCGCCGGCGTGAGGCGCAGGTCGCGGCCGCCGGCCGAGATGGACCCACGCGCCACGACGCGGACAAACACACGCAGACTTTCCAGATAGGACACGGCCGCCTCGATTTTCAACGAAACCGTTGAAACTGTTCCCTCTCCGAAGCGGGTTACACCGCCCCGTTTTTTGGCATTCTAATCCGGATGAACGGGAGAGACGCAATGGCCGGGGATATCCGCTTCCTGCTGAACGGTGACGAGATCCGCCTCGCCTGCGCCGGACCGGGCGATACGCTGCTCGATTTCCTGCGGCTGGAGCGCCGGCTGCGCGGCACCAAGGAAGGCTGCGCGGAAGGCGATTGCGGAGCCTGCACCGTCCTCGTCGGCCGGCTGCTGAACGGCACGCTGATCTATGAGCCGATCAATGCCTGCATCCGCCTCATCGCCTCCTGCCATGGCTGCCACGTCGTCACGGTGGAGCATCTCGCCGGGCGGAACGGCCGGCTTCACCCCGTTCAGCAGGCGATGGTCGAGCAGCACGGCAGCCAGTGCGGTTTCTGCACGCCGGGTTTCGTCATGGCGCTTTACGGGCTGTGGATGGGCAATCCCGATCCGAGCGTTCTCGACATCGAGACCGCGCTCCAGGGGAACCTCTGCCGCTGCACCGGCTATGAGCCGATCGTGCAGGCGGCGCTCGCCGCGGCGCGGGCCGGCGGGCAGGCGCAGGACTGGCTGAATGTCGAGCGCTCTACCGTCACTACCCACCTCACTGCACTGATCGGCCACGGCGCCGATGTGAGCCGCGGCACCGAGCGCGCCATCGTGCCGGCGGATGTCGACGCCCTCGCCGAGGCGCTGCTCGCCCATCCGAAGGCGGTCATCGTGGCGGGCGCGACCGATGTCGGGCTCTGGATCACCAAGCACCTGCGCGACATCAGCCCCGGCATCTTCATCGGCCACCTGATGAAGGACATAGCGGTGGATGCCGAAGGCATCCGCATAGGAGCCGGCGTCACCTATTCCGAGTTCATCCCCGTGGCGCGCCGGCATCTGCCGGAAGCCGAACCCTATCTGCTGCGGATCGGCGGCTGGCAGGTGCGCAACGCCGGGACCATCGGCGGCAACATCGCCAATGGCTCGCCCATCGGCGAAATGCCGCCCTTCCTCATCGCGCTCGGCGCCCGCATCGTGCTGCGCAAGGGAGCCGACCGGCGTATCATTCCGCTCGAGGATTTCTTCATCGCCTACGGCAAGCAGGACCGCCAGCCCGGCGAATTCGTCGAGACGATCCTGATCCCGCACCATGAAGGCGTGCGGGTCGCGGCCTACAAGGTGTCCAAGCGCGCTCATGCCGACATCTCGGCTGTCTCCGCCGGCTTTGCGGTGCGCGAGCGGGATAGCCATATCGAGGAGGCCCGCATCGCCTTCGGCGGCATGGCGGGCACCCCGCATCGCGCGAGCGCGGCGGAGGCTGCGCTGGTTGGCCAGCCATTTGCGAGAGAGAGCTTCGAAGCCGCCGCACAAGCCGTGCAGGACGACTTCGCCCCGCTGAGCGACTGGCGCGGCAGTTCGGATTACCGCCGCGTGGTCGCGGCGAACCTCTTCCGCCGGTTCTGGCTCGAACAGTCCGGCACGACCGAGCCGGTACGCATCGCCCGCGCCGTGGGCGCGTGAAGACAGGGAGCCCTGAGATGAAGCACGACGCCATCATCCCCGAAACGGCCCTCGGCAGCGCCCACCAGAGCATCGCCCATGATTCCGCGATCAAGCATGTGAGCGGGCGGGCGAATTATACCGATGACATCACCGAGCCGACCGGCACGCTGCACGCCGCGCTCGGCCTGTCGAAGGTCGCCCATGGCCGTATTCGGTCGATGAACCTCGGTAAGGTGCGCGCCGCGCCAGGGGTCGTGGCGGTGCTGACAAGCGCGGACGTGCCCGGCCACAATGATGTCAGCCCCACCGGCAAGCATGACGACCCGATCTTCGTGGAAGAGCAGGTCCTGTTCCACGGCCAGCCATTGTTCGCCGTGATCGCCGAAACCCGCCTTCAGGCCCGCAAGGCGGCGACGCTGGCCGAAGTGGAATATGAGGCGCTCCCCCATCATCTCGACCCGCTCGCTGCGCGCGATGCCGGCATGGACTATGTGACCGAACCGCTCAAGCTGCGCCGCGGCACGCCCGAGACAGCGATGGACGCCGCTCCGCACCGTATCGCCGGGCGCTTCTCCATCGGCGGGCAAGACCATTTCTACCTCGAAGGCCAGATCGCCCTCGCCATTCCCGGTGAGGATGACGAGATGACGCTTTTCGTTTCGACCCAGCACCCCAGCGAGGTCCAGCACATGGTCGCCCATGCGCTCGGCACACGTTCCAATGCTGTGGTGGTGAATGTGCGCCGCATGGGCGGCGGTTTTGGCGGTAAAGAGACCCAGATGAATCTCTTCGCCTGCGTCGCCGCGATCGCGGCGCGCAAGCTGGGGCGCGCGGTGAAGCTGCGCCCCGACCGCGACGAGGACATGATCGCCACCGGCAAGCGGCACGATTTCGTCGTCGATTACGAGGTCGGCTTCGACGAAGCAGGACATATCTGCGCCGTGACCGGCGACTGGCATGCCCGCTGCGGCTTCTCCGCCGACCTCTCCGGCCCGGTCACCGACCGCGCGCTGTTTCACGCCGACAACGCCTATTTCTACCCGCATGTCGAGCTGCGCTCGCATCCCTGGCGCACCCATACGGTGAGCAACACCGCCTTCCGCGGCTTCGGCGGTCCGCAGGGCGTGATCGTCGCGGAGCGCATCATCGAGGAGATCGCATACGCGACCGGCCAGGACACGCTCGCCGTGCGCAAGGCGAACCTCTACCGCAACGGCCAGCTCACGCCCTATCACCAGCCCGTCGAAGACCAGATCCTGCCGCGCATCTTCGAGGAACTGGAGGCGAGCGCCGACTATGCCCGCCGCCGGCAGGCCGTGCTCGACTTCAATGCAAAGGGCGGCATCGTCCGGCGCGGCATCGCCCTCACGCCGGTGAAGTTCGGCATCAGCTTCACCGCGACCCACTACAACCAGGCCGGCGCGCTGGTGCATGTCTATTCGGACGGCTCGATCCATCTCAATCACGGCGGCTGCGAGATGGGACAGGGGCTGCACACCAAGGTCGCGCAGGTGGTGGCCGAAGCGTTTCAGGTCGATCTCGACCGGATCAAGATCACCAAGACCACGACCGAGAAGGTGCCCAACACCTCCGCCACCGCCGCGTCCTCCGGCACCGACCTAAACGGCATGGCGGCGCTGGACGCCTGCAACCAGATCAAGGCGCGGCTCGTTCGCTTCCTCTGTGAAAGCCGGGATGCAACGGCGGATGAAATCACCTTTGCCCGCAACCGGGTGATGGTTCGCGGCGAAGCCATTCCCTTCGAGCAGGTGATCCGCGAGGCCTATTTCGCCCGCGTGCAGCTCTCGGCCGCCGGCTTCTATGCCACGCCGAAGATCCACTGGAACCGGGCGGAAGGACGCGGCCGGCCGTTCTACTACTTCGCCTACGGCGCGGCCTGTGCCGAGGTGTCGGTCGATACCCTCACCGGCGAGTACACGGTGGAGCGGGTCGACGCGCTGCACGATGTCGGGCGCTCGCTGAACCCGGCCATCGACAAGGGCCAGGTCGAGGGCGCCTTCATCCAAGGTATGGGCTGGCTGACCAGCGAGGAATTGTGGTGGGACGACAAGGGACGGCTGCGCACCCATGCCCCCTCCACCTACAAGATCCCGCTGGCCTCCGACCGGCCGAAGGTCTTCAACGTCAACCTCGCCGAATGGTCGGTGAACCGCGAGCGCACCATCAAGCGGTCGAAGGCGGTCGGCGAACCGCCCTTCATGCTGGGCATCGCGGTGTTCGAGGCGCTCGGCATGGCGGTTGCCTCGGTCGCGAACTACCGGCAGGCCCCGCTGCTCGATGCCCCGGCGACGCCCGAGCGTGTGCTGATGGCGGTCGAGCGGCTGAAGCGGGAGAGCGCGGCATGATCCGGGTGCGCATCACGCGGGCGCGCGGCTCGACCCCGCGCGAAGAAGGCGCCGAAATGTTCGTCGGCCGCGACAGCGTGAGCGGTACCATCGGCGGCGGCCATCTCGAATATATGGCGATCGACCGCGCCCGGCAGATGCTCGCGCGTGGCGAGGCCACCGCGCGGATGGACATTCCGCTGGGCCCGGAGATCGGCCAGTGCTGCGGCGGACGGGTCGAGCTCGGCCTCGACCGGGCGCCGCCCACCCCACCCGAGCCCGGCCCGCCGGTGCTGATCTTCGGTGCCGGGCATGTCGGCCGCGCCCTCGCCACCGCGCTGCGCCCGCTGCCGCTCTCACCGCGCCTCATTGACCAGCGCGCCGCCGAGCTGGCGCTTGCCGCGCCCGATATTGCAACGACACTCGCCGTGCTGCCGGAATCGGAGGTGCGCAGCGCACCGCCCGGCGCCGCCTATGTCATCCTGACCCACGATCACGCGCTAGACTTCCTGCTGGCGGTCGAGGTGCTGCGGCGCGGCGATGCGGCCTATGTCGGAATGATCGGCAGCCGCACCAAGCGCGCGACCTTCCTGCGCTATGCCGCACTGGAGGGCGTCGACACGAAGCCGCTTGTCTGCCCGGTCGGTGCCGGTTGTCCCCGCGACAAGCGGCCGGAGGTGATCGCCGCCTTCGCCTGCGCCGAGATCCTGTCGGCGCTGCTGACCAGAAGCCCAGCACAGCCGTCAGCCGCCGTGGAGGCCGGGACGGCCGCCACCATCTGCCTTGCCGATTGAGCCTCAGAGCGACATGACCCGAACCCTTTTGCGCGGCCGCATCCTCACCTTCCACGCCGATCCGGCTGAGACCGAGGACAACCACCGCTATATCGAGGACGGCGCGATCCTCGTCGCCGACGGCATCATTGAGGCCGTCGGCAGCCATGATGAGCTGCGCCGGCAGGACATCATCAAAGGCGCGATCGAGATCGACCACCGCCCGCACCTCATCGTGCCGGGCTTCATCGACCCGCACATCCACTTTCCGCAGGTCCAGGTGATCGCAAGCTGGGGTACCCAGTTGCTGGACTGGCTGAACCGCTACACTTTCCCCGAAGAAGCGCGCTATGCCGACATCGACCATGCCACCCGCATGGCCGGCGCCTTTCTGGACCAACTCGTCGCGCACGGCACGACCACGGCCTGCGCCTTCTCGTCGTCTCATCGCGGCAGCACCCAGGCGCTTTTCGAGGCGGCGGATGTACGCGGCATGTCGCTGATCGCCGGCAAGGTGATGATGGACCGCAACGCGCCGGAAGGCGTGCTGGACACCGCGCAATCCGGCTATGACGATTCAAAGGCGCTCATCTCCCGCTGGCATGGCAATGGCCGACTGCGCTTCGCCATCACCCCGCGCTTTGCCATCACTTCCACGCCCGAGCAGATGGAAGCCGCCGGCGCGCTCGCCAGCGAATATCCCTCGATGCACGTGCAGAGCCACCTCAGCGAGAACCTCGCCGAGATCGATTACACGCTCCAACTCTATCCGAAGGCGCGTGATTATCTCGATGTCTATGAGCATTACGGCCTGCTCGGGCAACATACCCTCATGGGGCACTGCATCCATCTGCGCGAGCGTGAGATCGCGCGCATGGCCGAGACCGGGACACGGGCGATCTTCTGCCCGACCTCCAACCTGTTCCTCGGCTCCGGCCTGTTCGACGCCGACGGGCTGCGTGCGGCGGGGATCGTTTCGGGCATCGCGACCGATGTCGGCGGGGGCACCAGCTATTCGCAGCTTCAGACCTTGAACGAAGGCTACAAGGTCCTCCAGCTTCGCGGCCAGCAGCTCACGCCGCTCGCCGCCCTCCACTGGGCGACCCGCGGCAATGCCGTGGCGCTCAGCATGGAGGACCGGATCGGCTCGATCCGTCCCGGCTGCGATGCCGACCTCGTGGTGCTCGATTCCAGCGCCACGCCGGACATGGCGCTGCGTGCCGAGCGCCTCGAGACGCTGTCGGAGGAACTGTTCCTGTTGCAGATCCTCGGCGACGACCGCTCCATCGCCCAGACCTATGTCGCCGGCCGCCCGATGAAGCCGGCCCGCCCTCTCAACTGAGCCTGCCGCCTCCTGAACGAAAAAGCCGCCATCCGGCCGGATGGCGGCTTTTCTGTTTCCGGTGCCGGCCGTTCAGGCGAGGATGTCGCGTAGCCGCAGCAGGACGATGCGGTCGATCTCGGCCAGCGCCGTCGCTTCCTCGGTGATCGCGTCGTTCTCCAGCCGACGCTCGAAGGCGGCGAGGATGTCGGCTTTGGTCTTGCCTTTCACCGCCATGATGAAGGGGAATCCGAACCGGTTCCGATAGGCATGGTTCAGTGTGGTGAAGCGGGAAAGCTCATCCGGGGAGAGCCGGTCGAGTCCGGCGCCAGCCTGCTCGCCGGTCGATTCCGCGGTCAGCTCGCCCGCCAGCGCCAGGCGGCCAGCGAGATCGGGGTGGGCGAGGATCAGCGCGCGCTTCTGCTGGGCGGCGCCCCGCGCAACCGCGGCCGCCATCGCGCTGGCGAGACCTTCGGCGCTGTCGGCACTTGCCGTGAGGCCGGCATCAAAAGCCGCCTCGGCGATCCAGGACGAATGCTCATAAACGCCGCCGAAGCGCTCAACGAATAACGTCCGGGTAAGGGCATTCGGCTTCCATCCGCTCGCCGGGGGGTGTCGGCGGATCCAGTGGCGCGCGATATCGAGGCGGGTCGGGACCCACACCTTGTCGTGCGAGCGGACATAATCAAGAAACCGGGCCAGCGCCGCCGCCCGCCCCGGCCGGCCGACAAGCCGGCAATGCAGTCCGACGGAGAGCATCTTCGGAGCGACGCCGCCCTCGGCATACAGCGTGTCGAAGCTGTCCTTCAGATAGGCGAAGAACTGGTCGCCGGAATTGAAGCCCTGCGGGGTCGCAAAACGCATGTCGTTGGCGTCGAGCGTATAGGGAACGACGAGCTGCGGCCCGCGCGGGCCCTCCAGCCAATAGGGCAGGTCGTCGGCATAGGCGTCGGCGAGATAGAGGAAGCCGCCCTCCTCCATGCCGAGACGGAGCGTGTTGATCGAGGAGCGGCCCTGATAGAGCCCGAGCGGACGTTCCCCGGCGACCTCGGCATGGATCCGCACCGCCTCCGCGATGTGGGCGGCCTCGGTCTCGGCAGGAATCGAGCGGTAGTCGATCCACTTCAGCCCGTGGGTGGCGATCTCCCACCCCGCCTCCTTCATCGCCGCCACGGCTTCCGGATTGCGCAGCATGGCGGTGGCGACGCCATAGACGGTGACCGGCATGTCGCGTTCGGTGAACATGCGATGCAGCCGCCAGAAGCCGGCGCGGGAACCGTATTCGTAGATCGACTCCATGTTCATGTGACGCTCGCCCGGCCAGGGCGCGGCGCCCACGATCTCGGAGAGGAAGGCCTCGGAGGCGGCATCACCGTGCAGGATATTGTTCTCGCCGCCCTCCTCGTAATTGATCACGAACTGTACCGCGACGCGGGCGCCGCCCGGCCAATCGGCAAAGGGCGGGGTACGGCCATAGCCGAGCATGTCGCGCGGATAGGCGGAACCGTGCGGATAAGCGTCATTGGTCATCGGTTCAGCTCCCGCGATAGGTCGAATAGCTCCAGGGCGTCACCACGAGGGGGACGTGATAGTGGCCGCCCGCATCGGAAATAGCGAAGCGGATCGGCACGATGTCGAGGAAGGGCGAGGCGCCCTCCCCCTGCCCTGCCCGGAAATAGGCACCGACGTGGAACAGCAACTGATAGGAACCCGGCTGCATGTCGTCGCCCGCCAGCAGCGGTGCGTCGCAGCGCCCGTCGGCATTGGTGCATGCCTCGACGAGGGTCGAGAAGCCGTCACCGGCTGCGCGCTGGAGCTCGATCCTCACCCCGGCGGCAGGCGTGCCGCGCGTGGTGTCGAGAACATGTGTCGTAAGTCGTCCCATGGGGCGGAATCCACTTCGCATTGTACCGTCCGGGATCATAGCGCCTGAGCCGCGCGGCGTTTTCAACCGATCGCGGAAAGTCTTTCTCATCGCGCGCGGCCCTCGCCTTGCTTGTCTGTCGTCCGGCAGAGCCGGGGCGCGAACGAAAACGGGCCTGCGCCCTATTCAAGGGAGCGGAGCCGATTTTCTGAAATTGCTTGAAAGTGCTCATCGCTTTCCGGCGCTATCGGGAAGCCGGCATTGGGCTATTCCTGCCATGAACGATCGAGGGAGGTTCGGCCATGGAAAGCGTCGTCATCGAATGGGTGTCCCTGATCACGCGCTGGACGCACATCACGGCCGGCATCGCGTGGATCGGCTCGTCCTTCTATTTCATGCATCTGGATGCCGCGCTGCGCAGCATACCGGAGATCCCCGCCGGCAAGGGCGGCGAGGCCTGGGAGGTGCATGGCGGCGGCTTCTATCAGGTGCGCAAATATCTGGTTGCGCCGGCGCAGATGCCGGATCACCTGATCTGGCACAAATGGCAGGCCTACAGCACGTGGCTGTCCGGCATCTTCCTGCTGGGCTGGATCTATTATCTCGGTGCCGACCTCTATCTGGTCGACCCCGCGGTACGCGCGCTCACCCCCCTGCAGGCGACCGGCATCGGCATCGGCTCGCTGATCGTCGGCTGGCTGGTCTATGACGGGCTGGTGCGCTCGCCTCTGGCGAAACACGAAATGGCCCTCGCCGCCGTGGGCTTCGCCTTCGTCGTCTTCATGGCCTGGTTCTACCAGCAGGTGTTTTCCGGCCGCGGCGCGATGATTCACACCGGCGCGCTTATGGGCACGATGATGGTGGGCAACGTCTTTCTCAACATCATCCCCAATCAGCGCAAGGTGGTGGCGGAGCTGATCGCCGGGCGGGTGCCCAACCCGGCCTATGGCAAGCAGGCCAAGACCCGTTCGACCCACAACAACTACCTGACCTTGCCCGTCCTGTTCCTGATGCTGTCCAACCACTTCGCGCTGGTCTACACCTCGCCCTACGCCTTCGTGATCGTCGGACTGGTGTTGGTCGCCGGCGCTCTGGTGCGGGTGTTCTACAATGTCCGGCACGCCGGCAAGGGCGATCCGTGGTGGACATGGGGCGTTGCCGCCGTGTGCGTCGCCGCCGCCATCGTCATCTCCGCACTCACCGCCCCGGCGGCCCGCGAGCAGCTTGGCCTCGATACCCTGCCCGAGAGCGCGGCCCTCGAAGGCGCCCCGCAGGCGCCGGAGGATGTCGTCGCCATCGTGCAGGGCCGCTGCGCCATGTGCCACGCGGAAACACCGGCCTGGCCGGGGATAAACGTCGCGCCGAAGGGCGTGCTGCTGGACACGCCGGAGCATATCGCGCTCTGGAAGCCGCGCATCGTGCTCTATGCGGGAGAGACCAACGCCATGCCGCCGAACAATATCTCGGAGATCACCCCCGAGGAGCGTCATGCACTGGTGCAGTGGGCCTCGGCGAAATGACGACGCGCGCCGATAGCCATATCAACGGCGACGGGCTGACCGTCGACCAGCGACTCGATGCCCTCGCCGCCATCAGCGACACGCCCGTCGGATTGACCCGGCTCTATCTCGGTCCGGCCCATCGTCGTGCCACAACCTGCGTCGCTGACTGGATGCAGCATGCGGGCATGGATGTCCGGCTCGATTCCACTGGCAATGTCGTGGGCCGCTACGCGGGAACCATGCCGGAGGCGAGGACGCTCATCCTCGCCTCGCATATCGACACGGTGGCCAATGCCGGACGGTTCGACGGCAATCTCGGCGTCGTCGCTGCGATCGAAGTGGTGCGCCGCCTCCATGACGCCGGGCGCCACCTGCCTTTCGCCATCGAGGTGGTGGCGTTCGGCGACGAGGAAGGCGTGCGCTTTGCCAGCGCACTGGGCGGCTCGCGGGCTCTGGCCGGGCGGTTCGATCCGGCCATTCTGGAGGAGCGCGATGGCGAAGGCATTTCCCGCCGCGAGGCGTTGATCGCCTTCGGTTGCGACCCGACCGCCATCGCATCCGAGGCGCGCGATCCGGCAACAACGCTCGGCTATGTAGAGCTGCACATCGAGCAGGGGCCGGTCCTCGAACGGGAAGACCTGCCCCTCGCCGTGGTCACCGCCATCAACGGCGCCAATCGCGGCCGCGTCACCGTCACCGGCGAGAGCGGCCATGCGGGAACCGTGCCCATGCCCATCCGCCGCGACGCTCTCGCCGCCAGTGCCGAGATGATGCTGGCCGTGGAGCGGCTCGGCCGCTCGGCGCCCGACCTCGTCGCGACGGTCGGCCGGCTGGACATCAACCACGCCGCGCCGAACACCGTTCCCGGCCGGGTGTCGTTCACGCTGGACGTGAGGGCGCCGGACGATGCCGTACGCGCCGAGGCCGTTGCGGCCATTGGTCGGGAGATCCTGGTGATCGCCGCCGCACGCGGCGTCTCCGCCAGCGTCGAGATCGGCTATGAAGCACCGGCGGCGCAGTGCGACGACGGGTTGCAGCAGCGGCTTGCCGCTTCCATGGCCCGCCTGGGCCTGCCGGAGCGACGCATGCCGAGTGGCGCCGGGCACGACGCCATGGCTTTCGCAGGACGCATTCCCTTCGCCATGCTGTTCGTGCGTTGCCGCGGCGGCATCAGCCACAACCCGGCCGAATATGCCGCGCCGGATGACATCGAGGCCGGCGTGCGCGTGCTCGCCGACTTCATCGACCATTTCGCCATCTGACCCTCTGATCGGAGACTGCACAATGACCCGCGTGAAAGTGACGGCCGGCCCCTATACCTTCTTCGGCCATTTCGAGGAGAAGGCCGCGCCGAAGACCGTCGCCGCCTTCCGCGCGCGCATGCCGTTCGTGAGCAAGATCATCCACGTGCGCTGGAGCGGCGAAGGCGTGTGGGTGCCTCTCGGCGACCTCGATTTCGGGGTCAGTTTCGAGAACAACACCTGCTACCCCTCGCCGGGGCAGGTCGTGCTCTATCCGGGCGGCGTATCCGAGACGGAGCTGCTCCTCGCCTATGGCAATGTCGCCTTCGCCTCGAAGGCCGGCGCGCTTTCGGGCAACCATTTCCTGACCCTCACCGAGGGGCTGGAGAACATCTACGCGCTCGGCCGCAAGACCCTGCTCGAAGGCCAGCAGGACATCACGTTCGAGCTCGCCTGACAGCGAGGAAGCGGGACCGGCCCCTGCCGGTCCCCCATTCCCGCGACGGCCTTAACGCCGGATGGGCGGCGCGCTATCGTTCCGGCATGACGTTTCCCTGCGCCACCCGCTCCACGCCCGCAGACCTGACGAGCGACGAGGTCCATGTCTGGACCCTGGGCCTCGACGACCTGTCGCCGCCCGACGATGCGACGCTTGATGCGACGGAGCGCACCCGGGCCGGCCGCTTCCATTTCGAAAAGGATCGCCGCCGCTTCATCCATTGCCGCAGCTTCATGCGGCGCGTGCTGGCCGGCTATCTCGATCGGGCCCCATCCGCGGTCCCGCTGGTGGTTGGCGACCATGGCAAGCCGGGTCTTGCTACGAACATTCCTCTCGCCTTCAACCTCACCCATTGCACCTCCGCCGCACTGCTTGCGGTGACGAGGAGGAACCGCATCGGCATCGACGCCGAGGGCCGCGCAACGCTTGACGACCTGCTCGGCATGATCGGGTTGATCTTCACGGCCGAAGAGGCGGCTTGGGTCCTCACCCTGCCGGAGGATGAACGGCAAATCCTCTTCCTGCGCGGCTGGACCCGCAAGGAAGCCGTGCTCAAGCTTTCCGGCGAAGGCCTGACCATCCCGCCCGACCGGATCATCGTGCCGTTCGAACAGGATGGGCCTTGGCGAGGCTCCATTCCGAGCGGGCTGGCATGGGGCGGCACCGCGTTCGATCTCATCGACATCAGCACCGGTCCCCTCATCGCGGCGCTGGCGGTGGCAGCGACGGAAACGCCCCCCGTCATTCGGCATTTCAGAGCGGACTGAGGCTCGTCAGCCGCGAAAGCGCAACGCCTCGACCAGCACTGTAAAGGCCGCCGAAGGCTGGCGGCGGCTTGGATAATAGAGATGGTAGCCAGCGAAAGACGGACACCAGTCGTCCAGCACGCGGACAAGACGCCCGTCCGCCAGATGCTCCGTAACCATGTTCTCCATGACGAAGCCGAGTCCGGCACCGGACAACGCGGCCGTCACGATCATCTCGACGCTGTTGAACGCTACCTGCCCCTCGACGCGGACCCGCAGCGCGTGGCCATCCTTCTCCAGCTCCCACGCATAGAAGCCGCCCGAACTACGCAGGCGCATATTGATGCAGCGATGCTGAGAAAGGTCGTGCGGGGTGAGCGGGTGTGCGCGATCGGCGAAATAAGCCGGCGCGCCGACCACCGCCATGCGCAGCTCCGGCCCGATGCGCACCGCGATCATGTCCTTCGCCAACGCCTCCCCGAGCCGTACTCCGGCATCGAAACGCTCTGCCACGATATCGGTGAAGCCGGAATTGAGGTCCAGCTCGACATGAATGTCCGGGTAGTTGGGCAGTATCCGTTCCAGCGCCGGCCAGAGCACCGAGCAGGCGGCATGCTCCGACGCCGTGATGCGGATGACGCCCGCCGGTTTCTCGCGCAGCTCGCCCAGCGAGGCGAGTTCGTCGCCGATGCTTTCCAGCGCCGGACGAAGCGTGGCCAGCAAGCGCTCGCCCGCCTGCGTCGGCGCGACGCTGCGCGTGGTGCGCGTGAGCAGCCTCACCCCCAGCCGCGTTTCGAGGCGGCGGATCGTGTGGCTCAGCGCCGATTGCGAGGTGCCGAGCTTCGCCGCCGCGCGGGTGAAGCTCGCTTCCTCGGCGACGGTCAGGAAGGCATTGAGGTCGACGAGGTCTTCGCGTTGCATTCATGAAGCATGAGCATCATTGCATGCCATCGACAACAACCAATTCACCCATTCTCCCGCATTATGCTGGCGCCCTGCCCGCGCCTGGCGACGAGGAGCAGACGGCAGCATGGGTGATGCAGCATGAGTGACGTATTCGACATCGTCATCATCGGAGCCGGGGCGGCAGGCATCGGCGCCGCCATGCGCCTGGTCCGCGAGGGGTTCACGCCGCTGATGATCGAGGCCTTGCCCCGTATCGGCGGCCGAGCCTGGACCTCTGAAGCGGCTGGGCAGCCGCTCGATCTCGGCTGCGGCTGGCTGCATTCCGGCGACCGCAATCCGTGGACACGGATCGCCGAGGCCCGCGGCTTCACGGTCGACCGGCGGCCGACGGCGTGGGACCGGCAATATCGCGATCTCGGCTTCTCCGCCGCGGAGCAGGAGGAGGCGCATGCCGCCTTCGACGCGTGGAGCGAGCAGATCGCGACCCAACCCCCGGCGAGCGACTGCGCGTCCGACCTGCTGCCGCCTTCGGGCCCCTGGAATGCCTATCTGCAGGCGCTGAGCGGCTATATCAGCGGGGATGAGCTGGAGCGGATTTCCGCCCGCGATTACGCTGCGTATGATACTGCCTCGACCTACATGAATTGGCGCCTTCCCGCCGGCTATGGAACGCTGGTTGCGGATTGCCTGCCGCGGGAAACGAATCTGCGACCCGGCATCACGGTCGAGGCCATCGGCCTCCACGGACCCGGGGTCACGCTGGAAACCACCGCCGGTACCTTGCGCACCCGCCAGGCGATCCTCACGGTTTCGACCCATGTGCTGGCCGGAAGCGGCCTACGCCTGCCGCCGGCGCTCGACCCCTGGCGGGACGCCGCCGGCCGGCTGCCGCTCGGCACGAATGAGAAGCTGTTCTTCCACATCACCGAAGACGGCGCGTTCGCCCCGGAAAGCCACGTACTGGGCAATCCGCGCGACCCGGCGACGGGCGCCTATTACATTCGTCCGCTGGGCCGCCCGGTGATCGAGTGCTTTCTCGGCGGTGCCGGCGCGCGCGCGGTGCAGGAGCGCGGCCGCGACGCGGCTATCGCCCATGCGGTCGACGAACTCGCCGCTCTGTTCGGAGAAGATATCCGCCGCCAGTTGCGCCCTCTGATCGCTTCCGACTGGGCAGGGACGGCGAGTATTGGCGGCGGTTACAGCCACGCCTTGCCCGGCCATGCCGCCGCCCGCCTCGCTCTGGCTCGCCCGTTCGAAGACCGCCTGTTCTTCGCTGGCGAAGCGACACACCCGACCGACTTCTCGACCGCTCACGGCGCCTATGAGAGCGGCGTGCGCACCGCGGAAGAAGTGATCGCCAGCGGAACGCGCGCCATGCCTCGCCCGACCTGACAAGCGCGTCACAAGGAGGCCTTTAGCGCTGTCGAGCCCCGGCAGGCGGGCCATAGCAATCGGCTGGAATATGGTCCACACGACGGGATTCCAACCTTGCGCAGCAAGTTCAATCAGGATTTGAGGGTTTACAGCCCGTTAATTTTATGCTCACATCTGAACGTTCACTGTGTGGGCAGTTGAACATAAGTAATTTTCCTGGCAGCAAGCCTTTTTTCAGGCTTTCTGAAGTAGACAGTTTGCGGAAGAACTTTCCCGTCATGCTGTCATTGTGCGTATCTCGATTTTCGAGCCTATCGCCAGACAATCGATCTCCGTCTCGCCCGACGTCGTGCTCCGGCTGAAACCGGAGGCAGCTGCGCCATGTCGGCGTGACCTCGTCACCGCGCAGATGGAGCCGTGTGAGAGGGGGACGGCATGCTCCGCGGAACCTATCCGGGCGTATATACGCGCGAGATTTCAAGCGGCGTCAGATCCATCGCCGGCGTGCCGACCGCGGTCACCGCCTTTGTCGGCCCGACCCGCAACGGCATCGATGACCGGCCGATCCGCATCTTCAGTTTCCCCGACTTCGAACGCAGCCATGGCGGCCTCGCCTCCGACAGCGAACTGTCCTACGGCGTGCTGCACTTCTTCCAGAACGGCGGCGGCGAGGCGGTGATCGTGCGGGTGCCGCGCGAGGGGGCCGCCTTTTCCAAGACCAGCGCGAAGAACAGTACCGCCGCCGCGCTCGCCGTCACTGCGCTGAGTTCCGGCGTCTCGGGCAACGACATCTTCCTCGACATCGAGGCGCCGCCCTCCACCACCGGTGCGGATGCCGTCACCGCGAAGACCTTCACGCTCACCGCCACCCATGGTGCAACCGGAGTTCGCGAGAGCTTCTCGGACCTTTCGACCGACGCTTCAAGCCTGCGCTACGGCAAGGCGATCGTGAACGATCCCGATCTCGGCTCGAACCTCGTCTCCGTCGATTTCGCCGCAAATGTCGAGGCGCCGCTCACCACCGGCACGGTACTGAAGATCAAGCAGGCGCCGGACTTCTTCGCCTCCACCAGCAAGAAAGCGGCCGAGGACTATTCGATCAAGGTCCAATTGCAGAAGATACTGCCCGACGGCTCGTCCGTGGACCTGCTCGGCGAAACCGAACTCGACCTGTTCAAGCAGAACGACGAAATCCCCCGTACCCATCTCGGCCTCGGCAAGGCGATCGAGCAGGTGGTGAACCAGAAGCTGTCTCAGCTCAACACCGGCGTCGCCATCGAGGCGCAGGTTCTGGATTTCGGCGCCCCGTTCGGACAGGTGCTCCGGCTGCGCACCAAGGTGCTCACCTTCCAGACCACCGCCGCCAATGGCCGCATCGTCGAACATCCGGCACCCGACGGCATCATCTCGCTGAGCGAGGGCAGCAAACCGGCCGCCGGCGACAAGCTGCTGACGCTCTATCAGCTCGACACGCCGGCCCGGAATGTCTCGCGCTACCGGCTCGGACGGAAATATCAGGCAGGCCTTTCCCAGACCGACGACGCAGGCATCGCACCCGGCACCGATGGCAGCGGGCCGCCGACACAGGCCTCCATGCTCGCCGGCATCGAAGAGTTGCGGAAGGTCGACATCTTCAACCTCGTCTGCATCCCGGATGCCGTGCGCGCGAAGGCTTCCAGCCCGGACGAGGCGTTCTATTCCGACTACGCCTCGATCTATGACGCCGCGCGCGCGGTGTGCGAAGACAGGCGCGCCTTCCTGCTGATCGACACGCCGCCCAATGTGAAGGACGTGTTCCAGGCTCAGGCATGGAAGACCACCGGCTTCAGCGTACGCACCACGCATGCTGCGGCCTATTTCCCACGGCTGAAGCTGGCCGATCCGCTCAATCCGGGCATGCTTCGCGCCTTTCCTCCCTCAGGCGCCATGGCCGGCGTCATCGCCCGCACGGATGCCAATCGCGGGGTGTGGAAGGCGCCTGCCGGGATCGACACCGCCATTTCGGGCGTCTACGCGCCAGCGGTGATCATGAACGACGACGAGCACGGCCTGCTCAATCCGGCGGGGGTGAACTGCTTCCGCAAGTTCCCGGTCTATGGCTCGGTCGCCTTCGGCGCGCGCACGCTCGCCGGTTCGGACGACGAGGCGAGCGAGTGGAAATACATCCCCGTGCGCCGCACCGCGCTCTACATCCTGGAGAGTCTGCGCCGTGGGCTCACCTGGGTAACCTTCGAGCCGAATGACGAGCCGCTCTGGGGCCAGATCCGCATGAATGTCGGCGCTTTCATGCAGGGCATGTTCCGGCAGAACGCGTTCCAGGGCCGCTCTGCACGCGACGCCTATCTGGTGAAGTGCGATGCCGAGACCACGACGCAGGCCGACATCAATCTCGGCACGGTAAATGTCGTCATCGGCTTCGCCCCACTCAAGCCGACCGAGTTCGTCTTCGTCACGCTGCAACAGCTCGCCGGTCAGGCGCAGCGCTAGAAGGGGGCCGGACCGATGGCGCTGTTCAAGAACAATCCGCACCGTTTCGACCCTTACAAGAACTTCAAGTTCGTCGTCCGGTGGGACAATAAGGTGGTCGCCGCGGTTTCCAAGGTTTCCACGCTCAAGCGTACCACCGAAGTGGTGAAGCACCGCGAAGGCGGCGATTCCAACAGCAGCCGCAAGACGCCGGGACGCACCGAATACGATGCGATCACGTTGGAACGCGGGCTTTCCACGGACGAGGAATTCGAGCGCTGGGCCAACAAGGTCTGGAACCTCAATGCCGGCCTCGGGGCGGAGTCCTCGCTCGCGGATTTCCGCAAGAACATCCAGCTCGACTTGCTGAACGAAGCCGGGCAGCCGGTGATCCGTTACAATATCTATCGCTGCTGGGTCAGCGAATATCAGCCCATGCCCGATCTCGACGCGAATGCGAACGCCATCGCGATCGCCAAGATGAAGCTCGAGAACGAAGGCTGGGAACGTGACTACGACCTGCAGGTCGAAGCAGAGCCGACCTTCGACGAACCGCCCAAGAGCTGAAGGCGCCCCCATTCACGCCTGACAGCCGAAAGCCTGCGCCGGCTCCGGCTCGCGCGAGGCAAGCCGCGGAGACCCGAGGAATGCCCCGCTTCGAACCCAAGCAGCTGGTCGATCTGTTCGACGCCGCGGCGACGGCCCGCCCGGTCGCACGCACCCATGCCCTGCTCACCTTCGACAGTCCTGACGCAAGCGTGACGGACGAGACGCCCGGTACGCGTACCCGACGCCTGCTCGCTCTGCGCCGGCGCCTGTTCGGCACTCAGATGCCCTGCGTCGCCGATTGCCCCGGCTGCGGCGAATGCGCGGAATTCGAGCTCGACAGCCGCGCTTTCGAAGCCGCGCTCTCGCCGGATCGGGTGGAGATCGAGCATGAGGGCGTCCTGCTGGCGTTTCGTCTGCCGACCATGGGGGAGATCGAGGCCGCCGCCCGGCGCCGCGACCCGCTGCCGGCGCTGATCGAGGCCTGCCTCATCGAGCCGCGCGGCCGCGCGCGCGGCGACGATCCCGCGCTACAGGCCCTCGTTTCCGCGGCCTTCGAGGAGGCCGACCCGCTGGGCTCCATCGTGCTGGATGCCGCTTGCCCGACCTGCGGTACGGCCATGACGCCGGCTCTCGATCTCGCCGGTCTGCTCTGGCGCGAGATCGCGACGGCCGTGGCGCGACTGGAGGAGGACGTCCATCACCTGGCCCGCGCCTATGGATGGCGCGAACAGGACGTGCTCGCCATGCCGGAATCCCGACGCCGGCGCTATGTGGAGCGGGCAAGGGCATGAGCGGCTATCTGGAGCGGCTGGTGGCGCAGGCGCGGGGCGCGACACCGGAACTGCGCCCGCGCCCACGCTTCCGTTTCGAGGCCGAAGATCGCGGCGAAGGCGGGTTCGGCGAGATCGAGGCGGAGAACGAGGTTTCGCCGTCTCCACCCTCCCCCGCCATGCAGCCGATGGCCCGTTCGTCCGCGTCGCTCCCGATGGAGAACGCCACGGAGCCTGCGCCGCAGCGCGCCCCGCAGCCGACGCCGGTGACACCGCCCGCGCCGGATCTGGAGCACCCGGTCGAGCGCATCGTGCAGGTGGAGCGCCGCGAGACGACCACCGAGCATGTGGTGGAACGCCATCTGCACCGGATCGAGCGGATGGAGGTGCCGACCGTCCGGGAGCGCCCGGCACGGGCGGAAGCGCAGCCGGATGCACCGCCCTCCCCGCCGCCGCCCCGGCAGACCGGAAAGCCGCGTCCTGACGACCACACCTTCGACGCGCTGGAGACAGCCCCGCAGCCATCTCCGCCGGCGGGCCGGGAAACGCCGCATGAGGATGCGCCGTGGCCGCCCCGTTTCGTTGTCGAACCCCGCCGTGCCAGTGCTCCGACAGAACAGTACACCATCTCCACTCCGGCGGAGGCCGCGCCCGAGATCACCATCTCAATCGGCGTGCTCGACATCCGCCTGACCCGACCCGAGCCCGTCGCCCCTATCCGTCCGGCACTGGAGCAGCGGCGCGAGCATGCAGCGCCGCCATTGGCGGATTATCTGGCCCGGCGCTCCGGAGGCGGCTCATGACCGCCGCGCTCGCGATCGCCGCGACCAGCGAGATCCTGCGCTTCATCATCGAAGATGCGGTGGTGCGGGCAGCACAGGCGTTGAGCTTCCCGTCCTTCGGTGCCACGCTCGGCCCACCACCGCGCCCGGCCCCGCCACCAGCCGCGGGCGGCACCGTGGTCGAGCCGACCGGCGTCAACCTGTTCCTCCACCACGTTACCCCCAATCCGGCCTGGCGCAATGCGTGCGAGCCGGTGCGCGATTCCCGCGGCCGGCGCCGCAACAGCAATCCGCTGGTGCTCGATCTGCATTATCTGCTCAGCGCCCACGGCACCGACATCGATCGCGAATTCGGCCTCGGCGTAGCGATGCACGCGCTGCATCAGGCCGCCATCGTGCCCCGCCCGCTCATCCGCTTCGCGCTCGGCAAGCTGGCAAGCGACGCCAACCCCAAACGCAAGATTCTTGCCGGCGAAGCGCTGGCCGATCAGGTCGAGCAGGTCACCGTCACCCAGCAATCGCTGGACATCGACGCCATGACCAAGATCTGGACGGCGACGCAGGCACCTTACCGGCCCTCGGCCGGTTATCTGGTCACCACCGTCTTCCTGGAGGACGAGCGCGCAAGCCTGGAAGCGCCGCCGGTGAGTGACGCAGGCCTCTCCCTCGTCCCGCTTTCGCGTCTGTCCATCGAGCGCATCACAGCGGTCGCGAATGGCAGGCGTGTCTCCATCGTGCCCGGTGCGAGCCTGCTGGTCGAAGGCGTCGGCCTGTTCGGCGACGGTCTGGCGGCGCGCCTCGACGGCACGCCGCTCACCTTCGACGCCGCGGCGAGCCGTCCCGGCGAACCCGTGCTGCGCCTGCCGGACACGACTACGACCGGCCCGCATCTCATCGAGATCTCGCGCAGTGCGAGCGTCAATGGCCGGGTCATCAAGATCGGCGCCAGCAGCGTGTCGGTCCTAGTGCGGCCGCAGGCCTCCGCGCCGCTGGTCGACGTCGTGCCCCTGCCGGCGGATCCGACACGCGTCTCCGGCACGGTGGGCGTCACGCTGTCGCCCGCGGCAGAACGCGGCCAGCAGGTCGTGCTGCACCTCACCCACGCTACCAGCGGGGACGAAATAACCAGCCTGTTCGTGCCGCCCGCAGCCGGAGCGGGAGTGCCGGACAGCTTCGCAACTCCGGCCTTCACCGTCGAGCAGGTACCGCGCGGCAGCTATCTGCTGCGCGTCTCGATCGACGGCGTCATCAGCGAGCCTTCGCCGGGGGCGCAGGGCCTCCAACCGCAGGTGGTGCTCTGATGGACCCCCTCCTCCTCGCCGCACTGCGAGAACGCGCCGGCGCCGAGCCTCCTGCCGCCCTTATCCGGCTGGCGGACGCTTTCGGACTGACACCGTTCGAAACCGGCGTGATCCGTCTTGCCTTCGCGGTCGAGCATGAGATCGACCTAACCCGCTTGACTGCGGCGGTGACGCCCGAGGATGCCGCGCCGGGCATTCCGGTCTGGCTGTTCGAGGCCGCGCTCGGCGCAGCCGAGGCCGGTGCCTTCTCCCATGCAGGCAGCCTGCGGCGCTGGCGCATCCTGCGCGCCGAGAACCGGGCGACGCTCGCGGCCACGCGCTTTCGTCTCACTGAGCCGGTGACCGATGCCATGGCGGGACTGGTCGTGCTCGACGAGGTGCTGGAGCCGGTTCTGCTTCCGGTTCCGACACCGGAGGCACCGGAAGCCGCCGAGCTCGAAGGGATGGCCGATGGACTCGGCATAATGAATCTCGCTGCAGATCCGCCCGTTCTAGTTGCACCCTGGCGGCTCGGCCTGCCGCGCATCGCCACGGCGCTCGCCGCACTCGGCCTGCGCCCGTTCCGCATCGAGCCCGCGCGCCTCGCGGCGCGCTCGGAAGCCATTCTCGACCTGCAGCGCCTCGTCACCCGGGACTGCGCCCTGCACCCGCTCGCGCTGATCGCGGAGACGCCGGCCGACTTTCATCAGCAGGAAACCCTCGCCGCCTTTCTCGACGGCCTGCCGGTGCCGGCGGTCCTTGCCGGGGATCGCGCGCCGTCCGGCCTGCGCCGCCCGACCCACCGCCTCGCGACGCGCGGCTTTCCACGACAGGAGGCGGTGGCGCGGTGGAAGGAGGCGCTGGGTCCCGGCGCGGCAACGAAGCTCAACGGCTCCGTCGAGCGTGCCGCCGCGCAGTTCGACCTTGATGCCCCCGCCATTGCGCGCGCCGCCATTTCGGTGCGCGAGGCAGTGGAGCGCGCGTCGAGCACGGCGGAAGCGGGTCGGCTGTTCTGGTCCGCTGCGGCAAGGGCCGCCTGGCCCGAGCCCGGCGCGCTCGCCCGCATCGTCGAACCACGCGCCTCCTTCGCGGACCTCGTGGTGCCGGAACCCCTGCGCGAAGACCTGATGTCGCTGGTGCGGCAGGTGCGGCACGCGGCAACGGTATTCGGCGACTGGGGTTTCGACCGGCTCGGCGGCACCCGCGGGCATGGCATGATCGCGCTGTTCGCCGGCCCGAGCGGAACCGGCAAGACGCTCGCCGCAGAGGTCGTCGCCGAAGCACTCGCGCTACCTATGGTGGTAGCCGATTTCAGCCAGCTCCAGTCGAAATGGGTGGGCGAGACGCCCAAGCAGGTCGGCCGGCTGTTCGACGAGCTGGAACGCGGCGGTGCCATGCTGGTGGTGAACGAGGTCGATGGACTGCTCGGCCGCCGCAGTCCCGGCGCCGAAGCCAATGATCGCTACGCCAACGCCGAAACCGGCTATCTGCTGCAGCGGCTGGAGGCGTTTCGCGGTGTCGCCATCCTCACCACCAACCTCAAATCCGCGATCGACGAAGCGTTTCTGCGCCGGTTCCGCTTCGTGCTTGATTTCCCCCCGCCGGACCACGCCGAGCGTGTCGAATTGTGGCGCCGCGCCTTTCCCGCCGCCGCGCCGATGGACGGGTTGGCCGTGGAGGATATGGCGCGCTTTGCGCTCACCGGCGGGGCAATACGCAATGTCGCGCTGAACGCCGCCTTCCTGGCCGCGGAGGACGGCGAGGTGATCGGGCGGCGGCATGTGGCGGCCGCTCTGCGGAGCGAGTTCCGCAAACTGGAGCGCCCGGTCGCGGAACTGGAAATCGGGGGCTTTGCATGAGCGCGCCGCCCCGCATCCACCTCGTCATCGACAAGGTCGCGGTCACCGGCCTCGGCAGCCGCGATGCGCGCCGGCTGGTGGACGCGATGGAGCGGGAGATCGCCCGCCTTGCGCCGGAGATCGCAACCGCGGCACGCGACAGTGGCAACCTTGCCCGCATGCGCCGCGATGGCGGCGCATTGCCCGCTCCGGCGCGGATCGAACAGGCGGGCGCTGCGCTGGCTCGTGCCATCGTCGACCAGATCGGCAAGGCCGGCGAGATCGGCACTCCGGAAAAGGGAGGATCGCGATGAGCGCGCGCCATGCCGTCGCCGGTCACGCCGTAGCCGAGCGCGCCCGCAGCGACGGGCTTCGTGTCAGCCCGCGCGGCGAGGGTCACGTGCCCTTCCTCCAGCGCAGCGCCACCGGCACTTTGGGCCCGCTCGACCACGTGCAGCCGACACTGGCGAGCGGAGGCAACGCGCTGGCGCCGGACGTGCGCTCGGACATGGAGAACCGCTTCGGGCGCGACTTTTCCACCGTGCGGATCCATGACGACGCTCGCGCCCACGATTCCGCCCGCAGCGTCCATGCCGCCGCCTATGCGGTGGGCGATCACATCGTGTTCGGCACCGGCCGCTACCAGCCGGAGACGCCAGCCGGCCGGCATCTGCTGGCGCATGAGCTGGCCCACACCGTGCAGCAGGCCGGCCTGCAGCGCCGGGCGCTGGACGGCTTCGAAAGCGGAGATCGTCCGACGCTGGAGCACGAAGCCAACCGCGCAGCGGATGCGGTGACCACCGGGCGCTCCCTTCCCGCCCTCACCCAATTGTCCGTGCCGCACCTCTCCCGCATCGAGGAAGGCGGCGCAGGCCCCACAGATCCCGGCCCGGTGGTGAACAGCCCGGAACTGCTCGCAAAACTCGCGGCCATCCCCAACGTCACCTCCGCGGCGCTGGGTCAGTCCAGCGAGAAGGACCGCCAGCTCGCCGTCGAGATCGCGACCTTCGCCTCGGACAATCCTAAGGGGCCGGCGGACAGCATCAACGCGCTGACAAAGAAGCGCGGACAGGAGAAGAGCCTCGTCTACGTCGCACCCGCCACGGCCAGCAAGGTGGGCAAGCTGGTCAAGGAAACGGGTTTCGATACCGGCTTCTATACGGGCGCATGGCTCTCCAGATACGGCTATGCCGACCTGAGGAGCCTTGGCAAGAAGCTGCAGCAGTGGCGCCTTACCGATGCCGGCAAGGCGGAGGCGACCTATGGCGCCCATATCGACAAGGTCGCGGCCCGCTTTGCACTCGGCTATCTGACGGGCACCGGCAGTTCGGCGACCGACGCCAATGTCGACCACATGGTCGAGAAACAGGTGCAGGGCCAGTCGATCGCCGAGAACATGCAGCTTCTCAATGCCGCGGAGAACCAGAAGGCGGGTTCCGCGCTCAACACCAAGATCGTGGAAACGGCGAATGCGGTGCTCGCTGCGGTGGCCGATCCCAGCATCAAGACCATCCGCATCAGCTTCGGCGAAATCGTCTATCCCGACACGGGCGCCAAGGACGGGCTGCGCCGTATCGAGGAACTGCTGAAGGGCGGCAGCCTGAAAGGATCACCCACCACGAAGATGGAGGGGGTGGAGACCGATCTGCAGGCGGGTGGCTCCGCGGCGACCATCCATATCGGCAAGGGCAAGACCGAGATTGCCAATAATGGCTCCAACGACCTTGCCCGCGCGCTGATCCCCACCCTCAACCTACTCACCTACAACCGCACCTCGGCTGCGGGCGCGAAGACAGAGACCATTTCCGCCGCGATCAATCCCGCCCGGCTCTCCGCCGTGGTGCCGAAGACGGGCGAGATGCTCACCATCAATGCGGTGGAATCGAGCGGCGCTCCTGCACCGGCCGGGACACTCCCCCCGCCGGACGACCCCGCGGCGGCGCCGGCAACCGCGGCCACCACCCGGGCGGCGCGCAAGCTCAGCTTCCCGGACAAATCGGACTACAATTTCGTCTTCCCCTATCTCAGCCCCGGCAAATTCACGAAATTCGGCATCGGCGAGAAGAACCAGCTGGTGGCGGAAGGCACCATCACGCCCTCGCTGCGTTTCCTGAAGACGCTTTCGGTCAAGCTCGACGGCGACAGTTTCGGCCTCGTCGGCAATCTCGGTCCGGAAAATTTCCAGCCGCCCTTCAACGGGCTGCGCGTCACGCGCGCCGATCTCAGCATCGCCCTTGCACCGATCTTCAAGCCGGCCGGCAATTTCGGCTTCGAGATCGGGCCGGCCGGCAAGCCCTATCTGCTTGGCGAGGCCGAAGCCGGACTGGAAGGCACGAATTTCGTCGCCACCGGCACGCTCAAAGGCCAGAACATTCCCGGCATCGACAACGCCTCGGGCAAGGTGCGCTACAGCCTGTCGGAAGGCTGGCGCGGCGAAGTCACCGCCAGCACTTCGCGCATTCCGCGCACCAAGCAGGCGCAGGTCACGCTCGGCTTCACCTCGAATGCGCAGGCGACGCGCTTCTATGCCGGCGGCGGCATCACCTTCGATGTCGGCTCCGGCAAGGACCTCTCGATCCGCGCCAATTATGTGGGCGGCCGCATGGTCTATAGCGGCACTCTGGACTGGGAGAAGCCGATCAAGCTGGTCGACCGGGTGTCGATCGACGTGACGTATGACGGCGAGACGTTGACCGGCAGCACCAAGGTGCCGGTGAAATATGTCCGCGCCGGCACGACCTTCTCCGGCGATCTCGACGTAACCTACACCCGCAAGGGCGAAGGCGAGGGCAAGTTCTCCGGCACCGGCAAGCTGGGGGTAAAGACCTCGAAATTCGAAGGCTACCTGATCCTCAACGTCAGCCCGGAGAATGTGATCTCGGGCGAGGGACAGATCGCGTTCAGCTTCAACGAATCCATCCGCCCGACCATCGGCGTCAAGCTCGCGCCGGACGGCAAGATCACCGTGCTCGGCAAGATCGAGCTGACGCGCCCGGTGGTTCTGTTTCCGGGAAAGGGTGCCGAGCGCGATCTCATCAAGCTCAATTTCGATTTCATCATTCCCGGACCGTTCCCCGGCCTCGCCGATCCGATGGTCCATCTCGGGGCAGGCGTGAAGTTCACCTACGGCATCGGCCCGGGCCAGATCGTCAATACGGTGATCGAAGGCTCGTTCGACCCCTTCGAGGAGGACAAGAACGCCCGCCTCAAATTCACCAGCACCTTCGAGGTGCCCGGCCATATCGGCCTTGCCGGCATCCTCGAGGCTGGGCTTGGCATCGCGGTGCTTGGCGGCATCGGGGCCAAGGTGCATGGCGGCATCCGCATCGAGCCCGGTTTCCTGGTGAAGCTCACCACCGCGGTTCCGATCGTGGCTGAATATGCCAACGGCAATTTCTCGTTCGAGGGCCGGGTGGAGCTTCACGGCGGGCTGACCCTCGAAATGGATGTGAAGCTCTACGCCCATATCGAGGCGCTCGGCGGGGCAGCGGAGAAAAACTTCGACTATTCAGTGAAGAAATACAGCTACGATGCTGCCCAACAAATGAAACTCACCCTCGCCAAGCTCGGCTATTCCACCGAGACGGGGGTAAAGTGGCCCTCCTTCGACGACATCTCCATCGAGCCGAAAAACCTCGACCCGGTGCCCATGATCAAGCGCGTCGCCAATGACGCCAAACGCGCGCTGGGGGCTTGAGGCGATGGCGGTTCAGGTGCTGCGCGCCGGTCTCATTTTGCTGGATGCGGCGGGCACCGCGGTCCAGCGCGTGATTAGCCTGCAATACAATCCCGACACCCTGTCGCGCACCCTCACCCCACGCGGCACCACGACCGATAGCGGCGACCGGCTGGAGGCCACCCGCCTCAAGGGTCCGCCGGTGGAGACCATCAAGCTCGACGCCGAGATCGACGCGGCCGACCAGCTCGAACATCCGCGCAACAATCCCGACACGGTGGCGAACGGCATACAGCCTGAACTTGCGGCCATCGAGACGATCATCGTCCCGCGCTCGGCCGACATCCAGGCAGCGGAGCGGCTGGCGGCGAGCGGGACCATAGAGATCCTTCCGCTGCCCTCTTCGCTCGTGCTGTTCGTGTTCGGCCCGCGCCGGGTGCTGCCGGTCCGGGTGCAGGACATGAGCGTGCTGGAGGAAGCTTTCGACGCCAATCTCAGTCCGATCCGCGCAAAGATCGGCCTTACCCTGCGTGTGCTCTCGGTCGACGACCTGGCCCCCGGAACGCGGGGTGCCGGCCTGGCCATGGCTGCGCTCTCCACCCGCGAACAGATCGCCAAACGCCAGCCCGCGACGCTGTCGGCCTTCGGTTTGAGAGGACTCCCCTGATGGCGCTCGTCTACAGCCCCAACAGCCGCTATTTCGGCATCGCCACCCTCACCTACCGCACGCCGGACGGGCGCGAGATCGCCTACAGCGCACGCCGCCTGCTGCCGCGCCCGGAAAATCTCGCCGTGCTCGCGATCCACGCCAATGATCGCGAACGACGCATCGACGAGATCGGCGACCAGTATTACGGCGATCCGGAGCAGTACTGGCGCATCTGCGACGCCAACCTCGTTTTCTGGCCACCCGACGCCACGCAGGAGAGCCGCACGCGGCTCATGGTGCCATTGCCTCAGGAGGTGAGCGGCGATGGCGACGCTTAAGGGGGTCACGCTCACCCTGAAGATCGGCCCCGGCGTGCCCGCGCCGGCCCGGCGCAGCGTCATAGAGGCACTGGAAAGCGCGCAAACCACCTGCGCGATCGGCGCCAAGTCCGGTTTCCAGCTTACTTTCGTCTTTTCGAAGACCTCCGAGATCGCGACCGACCTGCTGCCCGGCGGCTATTTCGACCCATTGACCCGGGTCATCCTCGTCGCCACGGTCAACGGCCTGCCACAGGTGCTGGCGGACGGACCGATCATGCGGCAGGACCTCGTTGCCGCCGCCGAGCCAGGCACGGCCAAGCTCACCGTCACCGGAGAAGATCTGTCGGCGTATATGGACCTCATCGAGCTGACAGGCATTCCCTACCCCGCCATGCCCGTGGTGGCGCAGATTGCACTCATCCTCGCCAAATATGCGGTGTTCGGCGTGGTGCCGCTGGTGATTCCGCCGATCTCCTCCGACCTCAAGATTCCGACCTCCGGCTGGGACACCCATCAGGGCACCGACCTCGCCTATGTCGAGCAGCAGGCGAAGAGCGCGGGCTATGTATTCTCGGTGCGGCCGGGTCCGTCTCCGGGGGCGAGCCTTGCCTATTTCGGCCCGCCGATCCGGGTCGGCGCGCCACAGCCCGCGCTCGCGGTCGATTTCGACCGCGCAAGCAATGTCGACGGGTTGACGCTGTCCTTCGACGCCAACAACGCCATCATGCCCTACACCTTCTTGCGCATTCCGGTGGTGGGCACGGAAATCCCCGTGCCGGTTCCAGACATCGGAATCCTGAAGCCGCCGCTCGCCGCCCGCCCCTTCGTGCCGGCCAAGATAAGGCAGATCCCCAATGGCCGCTTCGGGCTCGGCGACGTGCTCAAGCATGTCATCGCCGGGCGGGGCGGCACCGATCCCGTCAACGGTTCCGGCTCGATCAACGTCGCCGCCTATGGCCGCGCGCTGGAGGCCGGAGGGCTGGTCGGCGTGCGCGGCGCAGGACGGGCCTATGACGGCATGTGGTTCGTGAAGAGCGTCTCCAACACCCTGTCGCGCGGCAACTGGAAACAGTCCTTCCAGATCTCGCGCGACGGCCTCGTCTCTCAAACCTCGACGGTGCCGACATGAAGGCTGGACCGCAATATTTCGGCAAGTACCGCGCCACGGTGCTCAATAATGTGGACCTGGAATCGCGCGGGCGGATCCAGGTCCAGCTTGCCGACCGCTTCGGCCCCTTCCCCTCGACCTGGGCGCTGCCGGCCTTCCAGATGGCGGCGCTGCAGAGCGGGCTCGTCACCATCCCGCCGATCCGCGCCAGCGTGTGGATCGAGTTCGAGGCCGGCGACCCCGATTACCCTATCTGGTCCGGCGGCTTCTACGAGGCGCCGGGACAGATGCCGCCGCTCGCCATGGCCGGCACGCCCGCAACCCCCAACATCGTGATGCAGACGGTCGGGCAGGTCACGCTGATGCTCTCCGACAATCCGGCCGCCAACGTGCTCATCAAGACCCTGACGGGCGCGATGATCACGATCGGGGAAGCCGGCATCATCATCAGCAACGGCAAGGGTGCCTCCATCTCGATGGTCGGTCCGTCCGTCATCGTGAATGGCGGCGCGCTGACCGTCACGTGAGGCCGCCATGCCGGGTCCGCTGCTCCATGTCGGCGCCGTCGCCACCTGCTCCCACGCCATGGGGCAGATGATGATCATCAGCTCCAATGCCCGCGTGCTGGTGTCGGGCATGCCCGTCGCCACGGTGGCGGATCAGGGCATGTTCGCCGGCTGCGCCTTCGCCCCCGGCGGCAAGCCGCAACCCTGCGTGCGCACGCAATGGATGGCAAGCGCTGCTCGCGTGCTCATAAACGGGATGCCGGCCCTCACCGCACCGGGCCCTCATCTGTGCCTCTCGGCGGACCAGATCCCGGCCGGACCGCCGGTCATCGCCTCCTGCCAGACGAGGGTCATCGGCCAATGACCACGCTCGGCTTTCCCTTCAACCCCGCTCCCACCGGCCGCAGTGCCGTGCCCACTGTCGAACGGCGCGTCACCGAACTGATCGAGATGCTGCTCTTCACCATCCCCGGCGAGCGGGTGATGCGCCCCGACCTCGGCACTCCGATCACCGAGCTGCTGTTCGAGGGCCTGAACGAAACCCTTGCCGCCGCCTTGCAGGTTGCCGTTCACGGCGCGCTGACCCAGCACCTCGCTGGCATCGTCGATGTGCGCGAAGTGGAGGTGGAAGCCGCCGACACGACGCTCGAGGTGACCATCGCCTATGCCCCGTTCGGCGAAAGCGAGACGCAGCGCATCCAGTTTCGGCGGGACCGGCCGTGAGCGGAGATGGCGGCATGGGCGGAGGCGGGGAACGACCATGAGCGCGCACGGGGGACGGCGATGAGCGAGCACTACCAGTGTCTCACCGGCCGGCGCCGGGAAAAGCTCATGCCGCTGCCGCTCAACGGCATCGACTATCTGGAAGTGGTCAATGGCGGCGTCTCGCTGCGGCTGGTCTTCGTCAAGCCCGACGGGCTCGCCACGCTCGACGGCACGAACATCGCGATAACCGGAGGCGTGCGCTATCCCCCTCCGGACGTCATCGGCGCGGGCGTCTCGGCCACTGATCCGAGCGTTCTCGAGATTACGCTCCAGCCCGGCCAGCCGACCGACTTCTCGACCTACCACCTTAGCCTCGTCGCGCCGGGCGGTGGGACGCCTGCGGGCTTCGACCCGGAGAGCGCGCATGTCGCGTTCAGCTTCAAGGTCGACTGCCCTTCCCCCTTCGACTGCCAGGAGGTGCGCGCCGAGCCGGTAGATCCGGCCGTTCCGGCGCCGGACCTCGACTATGGCAGCCGCGACTGGCAGGGCTTCCGCCGGCTGATGCTCGACCGCATCGCAGCACTGGTACCCGGATTTGCCGACGACACCCCGGTCGATCACCTCGTCGCACTGGTCGAGCCGCTGGCCTATGTCGCCGACCATTTCAGCTACCGGCTGGACGCGCTCGCCAACGAGACCGACCTGTTCCGGGCGCGCAGCCGCATCTCGGTCGCTCGCCACGCCCGCCTGCTCGATTACGAGGTGCATGAAGGCGCCAATGCCCGCACCTTCATCGAGATCGACTATGCCGGCCCGGACGGCGCCATTCTTCCTGCCGGCACGCCGGTGACCGTACGCGGCGATGATCGCGGCCCGACCATCGATCCGGACGCCTTCGCCGAACGGGCACCGTTCGCGCCGATCACCTTCGAGACGATGCAGGCCCTGACGCTCTACGCGGGGAACTCTCGGCTCGCCTTCCACACATGGTCCGACGAGCGCTGCCTGCTGCCCCACGGCGCCACCGCGGCGAGCCTGCGCCGCGTGTTCACGGCCGGCGCATCTGCGGCGGAACTGGCGGCCGGCGATTTTCTGGTGCTCCGCGAGATCGCCAGCCCGACCACCGGCCTGCCGGCGGATGCGAGCCGCCTGCGCCGGCACGCCGTACGCCTTACCATGGTGAAGCTTCGCAACGATCCCGTGGAAGGGGTCGATGTCTACGATGTGGAGTGGGGAGCGAGCGATGCGCTGCCCTTCGACCTCATCCTGTCGGCGGATGCGGCGGCGGACGATGCGGCGGCGGCGCCCTTCATCTGCGCCGAGGCACGCGGCAATGTCGTGCTGGCCGATCACGGTCTCACGCTTCCGGTGCGCGACCTTGCCAGCCCCGCCGCGACGCGCGCCCTTACCCCCCAGCTCGACCCACCGGAAGCGCCGGAAAGCGGGGCGTGGAATCCTCTTCTGCTGGTGGGCCCGGTAAGTCGCGCCTCCCCGCTCGACCTCTCCGCTGCGACTGCCCTTCCGGTGAGTGCCGTGCTCGCCAATGACCCGGCCGCCGCCCTGCCCGCGATCACCCTCTCCGATGGCTTCAAGCCCTGGGTTTCGCGGCGCGATCTGTTCTCCAGCGAGCGCTTCGACCGGCATTTCGTCGCCGAGACCGAGAATGACGGCTCGTTGCGCCTGCGTTTCGGCGACGACATCATGGGCCAGTCCGCGGAGCCCGGCCTGTCGATGAAGGTCACCGCCCGCATCGGCGCTCCGCTCGACGGCAATGTCGGCGCCGACGTGCTGGCGCAGATGGTGACGCGGGTGCCGGGCATTCGCGCCGTGACCAACCCGCTGACCGCCGCCGGCGGGGTCGCGCCGCTTGATCTCAAGCGCGCGCGCATCGAAGCGCCGCGCGCTTTCATGGTCCAGGAACGCGCCGTCACCGAGCTCGACTATGTCGAGGTCGCCGAGCGCCATCCCGAAGTCGCTTCCGCCCGCGCGCAGATCCGTTGGACCGGCTCATGGCGCACCGCCTTCATCTATCTGGATCGTGTGGGCGGCGGTTCGATTGAGACGGCACCGGGGCTCCGGGCCCGAATCCTCGCTTATCTGGACCGTTTCCGGCTGTGCGGCGTCGACCTGTTCCTGCGCGATGCGATCCCCGTGCCGCTGGAGGTGAAGCTCGCGGTCTGCGTTGCGCCGGGCGCGCTGCGGGCCACGGTACGCCAGCGGCTGGAACAGCGGCTCGGCTCCGGCGTGCTGACGGACGGCACGCTCGCCTTCTTCCACCCGGACAATTTCACGTTCGGCTCGCCTCTGCACCTCTCCCGTCTGATCGCGGCGGCGATGGCCGTGCCAGGCGTCGCCTCGGTCACGGCCGAAACCTTCCGCCGACGTGGGCGGGCCGATCAGGGTGAACTGGCGCGCGGCGTCATCGTGCCGGCCGACTTCGAGATCCTCCGGCTCGATAGCGATCCCAACGTCCCGGAGAACGGGATAATGGACCTCGAACTGAGGGGCGGAGCATGAGCGGCGCGACGTGCGAGTGCGGCTGCGGGGGCACCTGCGCGGCGGGTCAGGGAACGCCCGGCCGCCGCGGCATGGTGGCGCCCTCGCGTACCCACCAGGCGCTCAAGCGGCGCATGCTGGATGCCATCGCCACGCGCCCGGAACTCGTCTCCTTCACAACCCGCGCGGATGACGACCCGGCGATTGCGCTGATCGACGCCTGGGCGGCGAGCCTGCATGTGCTGAGCTTCTACCGCGAGCGCTTCCAGACGGAGGCCTATATCGGCATCGCCACCGATGTCGGGTCCGTGCGCGGGCTCGCGGCGCAGGTCGGGTATGCTGCCCGTCCCGCCATTTCCGCCTCGACCACCCTCACCTTCACGCTCAGCGACTTTCCCGATGCGCCGCAGAAGGTGCCGATCCATGCCGGTTCCAAGGTGCAGACCGTGCCGGGGCCGGACGAGGCGCCGGTGCTGTTCGAAACGTCCGACGAATTGGAAGCGCGTCCGTCATGGAACGCGGTCCCGGCGAAGCGCTGGCATCTGCTGGCTCCGGCTGCCGGCACCGGCTCGATCCGGGTAAGCGAAACCCTCATCGCCGGCCGGATCGGCGATGTCATCGGCTTCATCCATACCATCGGCGACGCGCCGGGTGCCGCCACCTTCGAGCTTGCGCGCATCGCGGCGATGACCACGCAGCCGCTGCCGCCGCAGGCCCACATCACTGTCGACCTCGACGCTCCGCTCGATGTGCTGGGCGCGGCCGCCGATACCCGCATCGCGATCTTCTCCCGCCGCGGCTCTCTGTTCGGCTACAACGCCTCGCCATTCGTGATGCTGGACCGGCTGGTGCGCCAGCGTGTGCTGCGGACGCCGATCCTGGAGAGCGACGACGTCGCGCCCACCCGCAAGGAATGGCCGGCTCTGAAGGCGAGCCTGCGCAGCTTCAAGATCGAGCTGCCCGAGCCGGAAATTCCAGGCGCGCATGACGATTCCATCATCGACCTGGACGCCGTCTATCCCGAGGCGATGGTCGGCCGTCACGTGGTGCTCAAGTCGCCTGCCGCCGAGGCGCTGTTCCGCATCATCGCCGTCGCGGAGGTCTCGCGTTCGGCTTTCGGGGTCAGCGCCAAGGTCTCGCGCCTCACCCTCGACCGGCCGGTGGGTGCTTTCGACAATGCGGTGCGCTCCACCGCGGTCTTCATCGAGACCGAGGCCCTGCATCTCGCCCCGGTGCCCTATGAGACACAGCAGCCGGTGGCAAACGGCTTTTCCATCGAGCTCGCCGCCGCCACCGATCTGCCGCCCGGGCGGCTGGTGGTGGTGCAGGGCGTCTCCGACGGCATGGTGACGGCGGAGGCCGCCATCGTCGAAAGCACTGGCGAGCTGGGCGGCACGCCGGTCGTCACCTTCACCCGGGCACTCGCCCGTCACTATGCGCCCGGCGACCTCGTGGTGCTGGGCAATGCGGTTGCCGCCACCCATGGCGAAACGCGCACGCCCACCGCGGCGATGCGCCCGGCCGGCTCCGGCCTGCCGATCGGCGAGATTCTCGGTTCCGGCGACGCGCGCAAGCGCAACCAGGGTTTCGCGCTCCGGCAGACCGGGCTGACCTTCGTGCAGGCGCCGAATGTGGCGGGGTATGCGCCGGCGCTCGACGTGCGGGTGGATGACGCTCTGCGCCCGCGCGAACCCATGCTTTACGATCTTCCCGACACCAGCCCCGCCTATGCGCTGGAAACCACGCCGGACGGACGCAGCGTGGTACGCTTCGCCGGCCGGCTGCGCACCGCAGACAACAATGTCTCCGCGGTCTATCGGGTCGGCGGGGGAGCGGCGGGCAACCTCGCGCCTGGCCGGCTGACCTTGCCGATGACCATGGTGCTCGGCTTCTCCGGAGTCACCAATCCGCTGCCGGCCGAGGGCGGGGTCGACCCGGAACCGATCGAGGAGGCCCGCCTCAACGCGCCGGTGCGCATCGTTTCGCTCGGCCGCATCGTCTCGCTGGCCGACTATGCCGCCTTCGCCCGCGCCTATGGCGGGGTGGCGAAGGCGCTGGCGAGTCCGCTCTGGGTCGGCCAGCGCGAGGTGGTGCACGTCACCGTCGCGGGACCTAAGGGAGCCGCCATCGCGCCCGGCTCGACGCTCTACGCCAATCTCGCCTCTGCCATGGCGGCGGCCTCCCCGCCCGGTCGCCCGTTCCGCCTGCTCGCGGCGCAGCAGGTCCATGCGCGGGCGACGCTGGCGCTCGAGAGCGGCCCCGCCTTTCCGCGCGCGGATGTCGAGGCCGCGGTGAAGGCCGCGCTCGCCGAGGCCTGCGCACCCGACCGCCGCAGCTTCGCACATCCGCTGGCGAAGAGCACACTGCTGGCCGTGGTGCAGGCCGTGCCGGGCGTCGTCGCGGCGCGGGTGGATCATCTCTCGTCCGATACCGAGCCCGCCGACACGGAGATTCTCGGTGCGCGTGGGGCACGCATCGTGGGGACTGCGGCAGCGGGTGCGGAATATCTCACCCTAGCCGCCGCCGACGTGACGGTCACGGGATTTGCACCATGACGGGATGCCGGCCATGACCCCCTCGCGCACGCTCTACGCCCTGCTGCCGGCCTATTTCCGGCGCCGCGATGCCGAGCTCGGCTATCCCTGCCGTGCCCTGTTCGACGTGCTGGAGGAAGACGGCGCCGACCTCATCGCCGCCGATCTCGACGCGTTCGCCGCCGGCCTGTTCGTCGAAACCGCACCGGAGGAACTGCTGGCCGAGATCGGCGCGCTGATCGGAGCTCCTACCCTGCGACCGGTGCCGATGGGATCGGGCACCAGCCTGCGGGCCTTTCTCGGCAACCTGCTGCGCTATCGCCGCGCCAAGGGCACACCGGCGGCGCTCGAAATGCTCGCCCGCGACGTCACTCTCTATTCGGCAAAGGCGGTGGAATATTACGCCCGCCTCGCCGCTACGCCCACCATGCGCGCGCCCAGGCTTGACCGGCCCGCCACGGCCCGCATGAACGATGTCGACGGGCTCGCCCGCCACGGCACGCCCTTCGACCGCAACCCGCGCACGCCCGACATGCGCTCCATCGCCCGCGCCGGCGGGCGTTACAACATCCCCAATGTCGGCGTTCATCTGTGGCGGCTGGAGGCCGTGCCTTTCGAGGCACCCGATGCCGATGCGGCAGACCCCGGCGATCTCGCCACGACCCTGCCCTTTCTGCCCTGGGCCCCGCATCCCGGACATTTCGCCCTGCTGCCTGGCGGACAGGCGTCGCCGCTCTTCATGCCACAGCAGAACGCCGAGGAAGGCGCGCCTCAGGCCCATCAGGTGCCTGAACGCCTGCGCCGCCTGCCGTTGAAGCGCGATCTCGACGCGATTGCAGAGGGACGGCTGGAGCCGTCCGGCTCGGTCTGGTTCGGCGGGGAATACGCAGCCTTCACCCTTTTCCTGCAATATGACGGCGAGGCCAATTATCGCCGCATCCCGCCCGGCCAGGTGCGCATCGGTGCGCTCACCAACCCGCCCTACACCCAGCCGGCGCCGGTTTCCGGCGGCCTGCCGAGCGGGATCGAGGCCTGCCTCGACCCGGCGACCGGACGGCTGGTGGTGCGCGACACCGATGTCGCGAACGGTTTTCCCGCCATCACCGGCGCCCGTCTCGCCGCAGCCTACGGCCAGCCCGGCGCGCTGGGCGGCGGAGCCTATGACCGCAATGTGCGCGGCGACACGCAGGTGCCGTTTCGCGTGCCGAAGGAGAACGGCCCGCGCATTCTCGTGGTGGAGCCCGGGGCGCCCGACGCCGGCGACCGCTACTCATCCCTCGCCAATGCGCTGGCGGCGTGGAAGGACCCGGCGAATGCCCAGCGCCGGGGCATCATCGTCATTACCGCGAACATGGCGGACCAGGGCATCGGCAATCTCACGATCGAATTGGCCGCCGGTTGCGATCTCACCATCGTGGCCGCCGAATGGCGCCTGCCCGACGACCCGACCGATCCCGAAGCGCCGCAGGGTTTCATCGTCCGGAAGATGCGCCGTATGCTGCTGGATCGCCGCGTGCGGGTGAAGACCGTCGCGGTGCCCGACACCCCGCCTGGAGCCCTGCATCTCGACGGCCTGCTGCTGCTGCGCGGCATGGAGGTGGAGGACGGCGCGGCACGCAGCATCACCGCCCGTCACTGCACGCTTCTCGACGGCGTGACGGTGCCGGCACTACGCCTGCCGGGCACCACCGGGCAAGTCTCGCTCGGCCTCGATCGCTGCATCTTCGGGACCATCGAGGCCGGCAGCGCACTCACCGTCATCGCCGCGCGCGAGAGCATCCTCGCCCCTGGCGCCGGCATCGCCGCTCCGCAGGCCGATCTCGACCTTTTCCGCCTCACCGCCTTCGCCCCGATCGCAGCCAAGTCGGCCACCGCCTCGGACTGCATGTTCAGCGCGAATGTGACGCTCGCGCGCACCCAGTCGGGCTGCGTGCGCTATTCCTATCTCGGCGGCGCCGACAACCGGCTGCCGCGCCGCTTCCGCTGCCAGCCGGACCTCGCCTGGGACGCGGCGAAGGACGCTTATGCCGCCAGCACGCCGGCCGAGCGCAGTGCCGCGCTCGAACGGATGCGGCTTGCCCTGCGCCCCTCCTTTCTCGACCCCGACCCCACCGGTCCCGGCTTCGCATTGCTGACCATCGACTCGCCGACGGAGATCCGCTTCGGCGGCGAGAACGAAGCCGAGATGGGTGCCTACGGCTTCCTCGGCGGCTCCACCCGCATCGCCAATCTCACCGACCTGTTCGCCGATTTCGTGCCGTTCGGCATGGAAGCCGGCGCGCGCTCCGCTGATCGCTCAAGCACCGAGGCTGCAAGGAGAAACCTGCCATGAAGGGTGATTTTTCGCGCGTCAGCTTCGACGCGGTCCGCTCCGTCCGGCAGGTCACCATCCAGCAGGGACGGGTCCTGTCCGACGCCGATCTCGGCGAGGCCAGCGACGCGATGCTGCGGAGGATCGAGACCGAGACGATCGACACGCTCGGCGCCGAGGCCGCCCCGAGCATCGGCGGCGGCTTCGGCCTGCTGCCGCCCGCGGCGCCCGGCGGCCCCATCCGCCTGAGCGCGGGCCGCCTCTATGTGGACGGCCTTCAGGTCGAGAACCACAGCGAGACGGTGCTGCCGAATGTGAGCGGAACCGGGCGCCGACTGGTCTATCTGAAGGCGACCGTCGACCACATCACCGGTGTCGACGAGCCGAAGCTGCGCGATCCGGCGCTGGGCGATGCCGATACCGCCGGCCGCACCATCATCCGTGCCGAGATCGGTATTCTCGACGCCGGGGCTGGCGACACCTGCTCCGCGCCGAACGCCGCTTTCGAGGCCATGGCGGCGCCGAGCGGCGGCACGCTGACGGTGACGCAATCCACCGCACCGGTCTCCAGCGACCCCTGCAAGCTGACGGAAAAGGCCGGCTACTCCCGGCTCGAGAACCTGCTCTATCGCTGCGAGGTGCATGGCGGCACCGCGCTGACACCCGGCCGTTTCGCGCTTGATGGACTGCAGGTGAAGGTCTCACGCAACAACGCCTGCGAACTCGCCCGCATCAGCGCCGTGAGCGGCAACCGGGTGACGCTGGACGCCGCCTCGCGCGACGGCATGCCGGTCTTCGCCAAGGGCAGCTATGCCGAGCTGCTGCCCGACGGCGCGCCCTATGACGCCGCCGCCTTCGGCCCGCTGACGCGCATCGACGATGTGGAAGGCGACGTGCTGGTGCTCGCCAGCGCCGCCGGAGCCGGCGCCAATGGCCGGGTGCGGCTGTGGAGCCAGGATCTGGTGACGCTGGCCGCGCCTTATGAAATTGCGCTGGACGGCCTCGTCTTCACCCTCGGCGGTACCGATTTCCGCCGCGGCGACTACTGGATCGCCCCGGCTCGCTATGTGCTGGCCGATCTCGATCCCACCGTGCCGACCGGCGTGCCTCTGCCGCCCGCCGGTCCGCTGGTCGTCTATTCCCGGCTCGGCATGCTCACCGTCGCCGATGGCGTGGTCGACGCGACCTCACTGCTCGACTGCCGCCACCTGTTCGCGCCGCTCGCCTCGGCGCGCGAGCTGGACTTTGCTGGCGGCGACGGCCAGAGCATCCGTCCGCCGACCGGGCCGGGCGCCGCCACCCTCACCGACGCGCTGCCGGCGTCGCTGCGCGCCATCATACGGATCGGCCTGCTTCCGGTCGCGGGTGCCCGCGTGCGCTTCGCGCTGGAGGGCGCGACCGGCGAACTCTCCGGCACCGGCGCCGGGGGCGCTGTGAGCGGGACCAGCATTGAGGTGTTGTCGGATGCCGACGGCATCGCCAGCGCGAACTGGAAGCTCGCCGCCGATCCCGCCCAGCCGACCCAGAACGTCACGGCGACGCTGCTGGCCGGTGCTCCGGGCGAGACCGACACGCCGACGCTGCGCTACAGCGCGCAGCTCGCCCTTGCCTCCGGCATCGGCTATCAGCCCGGTGCCTGCAGCGGCCTCGCCGACCAGACCGATGTGCAGGCCGCGCTCGACAAGCTCTGCCAGGAAATCGCCAACCTCACCGCCTCCGACATCAGCTACCAGGACGGCGCCTGCGACGGCTTGTCCGGGGTCAAGACCGTGCAGGAGGCGCTCGACACGCTGTGCGCGGCGCTGCTCAAGCAGCAGGCTACCGATTTCATCGTGCCGTTACGCGTGGTCGCGCTGGCTTCAGGCCGCGCGCTCGACAACAACGACACCGTGAAGCCGGAGGAGCTCATGCGCGGCTATTCGGTCGAGTTCAACGAGGATATCGCCACCGCCGTGCGCGGTTATGAGCCGATCGCCCGGCTGTCGGTCGAGATGCCCTATCCGCCCGGTTACCACGCGCAAGCCGAATGGAGCACCCGCACCAACGTCCTACGGCCGCCCGCAATCGCCTTCGGCACCAGCCTCGTCCATCTCTCCGGCACCGTCAGGATCGACAGCCGGTCGCTGACCTGGACACCCTCGAAGCTGGTGCGTCGCTTCCTCGAAACCGCCGCCACGCACCAGTTCGGCCGCGCACCCATCGAGGGGGAGTTCGGCTTCGACGAAGGCTCCACGCGCGGCTTCATCACCGTGCGCGGCGACTGCATCTGGAACAAGGAGGACAATCTCCGGCGACGACGCTATCTCAATGGCGAATTGCTGCGTTTCCAGACCCCGAACAACCTGTTCTCGATCTTCCCCGAAGGCGACCCGACCCTGAAGAAGACGATCGCCACGCTGAAATCGCTCACCGACCCCCAGCGCGCCGCGGACCTCAACCTGTGGTTCTATTTCTTCGAGCCGGGCTGATATCCGGCCGGAGATCGTCACGGCGCAGAAGACGCGCGAGGGAATAGTCCGTCCTTGGCCGCCTTTTTCGCGTTCGACTCGACGAGAGCGACCAGCAGATCGTCTGCGAAGCCTCGTTGCCCAACGGGATCGCTGGAGCGCGATGACTCCCGCCAGACGTCCCCTGCGCGCCGGTGATCAGACGACGCGACGCGGGATTCGAGGCGCGACCATCATTCAGCGGCGTCTGAATGCATCAAAGAAAATGCGCCCGAACCCTTCGAACCAGTACCCGCACAGCATGCGGCAGCCCCGCCCCCGTCCCGGCGATGGCGGCGTGCGCGGCGCTTGACATCCAGGTTGACGATCACACTATCAACCTGTCATACCATAATCACTGACCCTACGGCAGAAAGGTTGCTCGGTCCCGGCCAACGAAGGCGGCCGGATGCACTCCTCCTGCCCTTACGAAGCATTAGAGAGCTGTAAGAACATGAAGATTGCGATCGTCGGTTGCGGCGTGGTGGGCTCGTCCTGGTCTCTCGTCTTCGCCCGCGCGGGGCATGATGTCGCCATTTACGACCGCACCCTGCCGGCGGCCGAGGCGGCGCTCGCCTTCGTGAGCCAGGCCGACCCCGCCTTCGCTGCCCGCTGCCGCCTCGCAACCGACCTGGCCGACGTGCTCAACGGCGCCGAATATGTGCAGGAGAGCGCCCCGGAGCGTCTGCCGATCAAGCAGGCGCTCTATCGGGAGATGGACGCACTTCTGTCGCCGACCACCATCGTCGCCAGCTCGACCTCGGGCTTCCCGGCCTCGCAATTCACCGAGGGCCTGAAGAACGCAGCCCGCTGCCTGGTGGCCCACCCCATCAACCCGCCGCACCTGATCCCGCTGGTCGAGCTGATCCCGGCGCCCTGGACCGCTCCCGAGACGGTGAACGTCACCCGCGAGCTGATGCGCACGCTCGGCCAGAGCCCGATCACCCTCACCCGCGAGATCAATGGCTTCGTCGTCAACCGCCTGCAGAGTGCCTTGCTCGGCGAGGCGTTCCGTCTCGTCGAGGACGGCATCTGCACCCCGGCCGAAGTCGACGCCGCCGTGGCTGACGGTTTGGGCCTGCGCTGGTGCTTCATGGGGCCCTTTGCCACTATCGACCTGAATGCGGCCAATGGTGTCGGCGAGTACTGTGCCAATCTCGGCCCGATGTATTACGGCCTCGCCAAGGAACAGGCAGACCCGCGTGAGTGGAGCCCCAATCTGGTCTCCTCCATCGAGTCCAAGATGCGCGCGGCGGTTCCCCCGGCCGACCTGCCCACCCGCCGCAAATGGCGCGACGCGTTCCTCGCCGCCATCGTCGCCG
The DNA here is from genome assembly GCF_023016805.1 of Ancylobacter crimeensis. Lineage (GTDB taxonomy): Bacteria > Pseudomonadota > Alphaproteobacteria > Rhizobiales > Xanthobacteraceae > Ancylobacter > Ancylobacter crimeensis. Next base: position 66,401 of record NZ_JALKCH010000001.1, on the reverse strand, counting down.
CCAAGCGCGACATCACCGGAAAGCTCGGCGCATGAGCGGCTTCGGGACGCCCAGTCATCTTCGCCGCGACCGCTTGTCTGACAAGATTGCGAAGGACATCGAGGATCGGGTGCTGTCGGGCAAATTGACCGTCGGCGACCGCCTTCCTTCCGAACGCGATCTGATGGCGCATTATGGCGTGGGGCGTCCCGCCGTGCGCGAAGCCCTGCTTTGGCTGAGCAAAACCGGAATCCTCTCCGTGTCGAACGGCGACCGGACGCGCGTGACCGAGCCTGATCCGCGCGAAATGCTGCAGCTCCTCTCGGGCGCCGCACGCATGCTGGTCGCCCGCCCGGAAGGTATCCGCCAGTTCCAGAAGACCCGCATCTTCGTCGAGGTTGCCCTCGCCCGCGAAGCAGCGCGGCTGGCGACGGACGAGGACGTCGCGGAACTGGAAGCGCTGCTGCTGGCAAATGAGGGCTGTGCCGAAGATATCCCGGCGTTCTCTGCCTCTGACGACGCGTTCCATCAGCGTATCGGCCTGATCGCGCAGGATCCGCTGCTCGACGCGCTCTACCACGTCGTTCTGGAACTGCTGGAAGAGCAGCGCCGCATGTCGCTGAGCCATCCCGACGCGCTCGGCAAAGCGGTTGCAGCGCACCGCGCAATCTTCGAGGCGATCCGCGACCGCGACGCCGACCGGGCTGAGGCGGCGATGCGGGAGCACCTGGAAACGGTGGTCCAGACGTACTGGGCGATCAGCGAACGGCCTTCGGACGCTCCCTGATCGGGGCTTCCCATCCGGACCGAACCTTCTGCAAAGGCACTGAACATGCTTCTCGGCTGCATTGGCGACGATTTTACCGGCTCCAGCGACCTGGCCAACACCCTGCGCAAGCAGGGCATGCGCGTCACCCAGTTCTCCGGCGTGCCCACCGTGGCGGCCGATCCGTCGGTCGAGGCCGGCGTCGTGGCGCTCAAGTCGCGCAGCATTCCCGCGAAGGAAGCCATAGCCCAGTCGCTGCAGGCGCTGGAATGGCTGAAGGCGCAGGGCTGCACCCAGTTCCTGTTCAAGTATTGCTCCACCTTCGACAGCACGCCGGAAGGCAATATCGGACCGGTGGCGGCGGCTCTCGCCGAAGCGCTCGACGCGCGCAAGGTCGTGGTTTGTCCGGCTTTTCCGGGCGCCGGCCGTACCATCTATCAGGGCCACCTCTTCGTCCATGACCGGCTGCTGAACGAGAGTGGCATGGAGCATCATCCGCTCAACCCCATGACGGATGCCGATATCCGCCGCTGGCTGGCGCTGCAGACCGACATGAAGGTCGGCCATGTCGGCTTCGGCGCGGTGAGCAACGGCGCCGACGCCATCAAGGCGGCGCTCGACCGCGCCGACAGGGAAGGCGCGCGGCTGATCGTGGTGGATGCACTCTCCGACACGGACCTGATGGAGATCGGCGCAGCGCTGAACGGCGCACCGCTCCTCACCGGCGGCTCCGGCATAGCCATGGGCTTGCCCGAGAATTTCCGCCGGCAGGGTCTGCTCTCGGGCAAGGGCAGCACCTGGCAGGGCGTCGAGGGCGCGTGCGTCGTACTCTCTGGTTCCTGCTCGACCGCCACCCGCGGCCAGGTCGCGCGTCATCGCGCCGACGAACTGCCGATGTTCGAAATCACGGCGGACGCTGCCGTCGCCGGCAAGCTCGATCCCCAGCAGATCGCCGACTGGGCCATGGCGCAAGCCGAGCGCCCGCTGGTGTTCTCCTCGGCCGACCCCGCCAAGGTACGAGCGGCGCAGGAAACCTATGGCCGCGAGCCGGTCGCGACAGCCATCGAACAGCTCTTCGCCGCCATCGCCCGCGCGCTGGTCGCGGCTGGCGTGGGACGCCTCGTCGTCGCCGGCGGCGAGACCTCGGGCGCGGTGGTGGAAGGCCTCAACCTGACGTCGCTGGAGATCGGACCGGAAATCGCGCCGGGCGCTCCCGCCCTGCGTGCACGTCCTAGCGGACGCCCGGTGGCGCTGGCGCTCAAATCCGGAAATTTCGGCGGCGAGAACTTCTTCGCCGAGGCCGACGCCGTCCTGCGCGGCGACGCCCCCACAGCCTGAAGCTGCCGCCCACCCCCGGCGCAGGGCGGCAAAATCATAAGATCAATAGGAGGATAAGACGTGTTCGATACTACCGTGAAGATGCTGAAGCTGGCAGCGTTCTCTGCCGTTTCGGCGTTTCTCGTCGCGACTTCGCCGGCGCCGGCCCTTGCTCAGGATGTGCTTAATCTCAAGCTTGGCCACATCCAGTCCGAACAGGATCTGTGGCACTTCGGCGCCCAGAAGTTCAAGGAAGAGCTCGAAAAGCGCTCGGACGGCAAGATCACCCTGACCATCTACCCGAACTCAACGCTCGGCGGTGACCGCGACCTCGTCGAAGGCATGCAGATGGGCACGGTGGACTTCGGCCTGATCGCCGGCGTGCTGGGCAACTTCGCTCCCTCGATCCAATTGCTCGAACTGCCTTACCTGTTCAAGTCGCAGGACGAGTTCAACAAGATCGTGCAGGGTCCGATCGGCGAGGAAATCGCCGCCAACGTCCAGCAGAACGCCAATGTCCGCATCCTGAACTGGTGGGAGCGCGGCTCGCGTCAGGTCACCGCGAACAAGCCGATCACGGGTATCGAAGATCTCAAGGGCCTGAAGATCCGCGTGCCGGAAATCCCCGCCATGGTCACCACCTGGCGTGCCATCGGTGCGAACCCGACCCCGATGGCCTGGAGCGAGGTCTATACCGGCCTCGAGCAGCACGTCATCGAGGCGCAGGAAAACCCGATCCCGTTCATCTATGGCGGCCGCATCAACGAAGTGCAGAAATTCCTGTCGTTCACGAACCACAAATACGAGTACGTGACGCTGACCATGAGCGATCTGCGCTGGAACCAGCTCACGCCCGAGCAGCAGACGATCATCGTCGAGGCCGGGGCTGCCGCCACCCAGGCCGAGAACGAGGCTGTGCGCACACAGACCGGCGAGATGCTGAAGAAGATGCAGGACGCCGGCCTTCAGGTCAGCCATCCCGACACGGCGCCGATCGCCGCCGCTGCCATCAGCGCTCACGAGGCCTTCGCGGCCAAGGTGAACCCCGATCTCTACAACCGCATCATCAAGACGCTGGGACGGTAACAAACAACGGCCTGTCCGGCATTGACTGCTGCAGTGCCCGGGGCGGCGGAGGTTCAAGCTCTGCCGTCCCGGGCCGCAAGCCACCGGCGAAACCGGTCGCAGCGTGCCGCCCAAGGAGGAACCAGCTTGGAAAATCTTGATCGCCTGCTACACGTTACTCTTCTCTGGATCATTGGCGCGCTGATCTTCGCCATGATGTTGGTCACCTTCGGTCAGGTGATCGCCCGCTATGCGTTGGCGAACTCGCTGAGTTGGTCGGAAGAGCTGGGACGCTACATCTTCGTCTGGATCACCTTCCTCGGCATGGCCGCCGCCTTCCAGTCGCGGGCGCACGTCGCGCTCGATTTCCTGATGTCGCTTCTGCCGGTAAAGCCGTCGCATGCACTGGCGGTGTTCAACACCTTGCTGGTGGCGATCGTCGGCGTCACGCTGCTCGTCGGCGGCATCTCGCTGATGAGGTTCGGCCTCAACCAGCGCAGCGCCGCACTCGGTATCCCGATGTATTACGTTTACGTGGTGATCCCCTTCAGCGGAGCCATGCTGGCTTACTTCGCGCTGCGCGCGACGTGGAAACAGGCCGTCTCCGGCAAGCAGGTCACCTTCGACGAAAAGGGCGCGCTATGATCGCACTTCTTCTCATCGGCGGTTTCGCGTTCTTTCTCATCCTGGGCGTTCCGGTCGCTTTCGGCATCGCCCTGGCGTCGCTGGGCGCCATCCTCTATCAGGGCTATCCGATGGCCCTGTTCGGCCAGCGGCTGTTCACCTCGGTGGACTCCTTCCCGCTGATGGCCATCCCGCTCTTCATGCTGGCAGGCTCGCTCATGGGTCATGGCGGCATTACCCGGCGCATCATCAATCTGGCGCTGGCGCTGGTCGGCAACATCCGCGGCAGCCTCGCCCATGTGGTTTCGGCCAGCGGCGTGATCATGGGCGGCATCTCCGGCTCGGGCGTAGCGGACGTTGCGGCGCTCGGCTCGGTGATGATCCCCGAGATGAAGAAGCGCAACTACGACGCCGGCTTCTCCGCGGCTCTGGTCGCGTCGTCCGGCAGCCTCGCGCTGATCATCCCGCCCAGCATCGCCATCATCATTTATGGCGTGTCCAACCAGGCGTCGATCGGCGATCTGTTTCTGGCTGCGATCGCTCCCGGCGTCCTGATCGGCCTCAGCTTCGCGGTCTATTCCTATTTCTACGCCGTCAAGCACGGCTATCCGACCGAAGGCCGGGTGAGCGGCGCCGAGAAGTGGCAGCGCTTCAAGGATGCGAGCTGGGCGCTGCTGATGCCGGTCATCATCATCGGCGGCATCCGGACGGGGATATTCACGCCCACCGAGGGCGGTGCCGTCGTCGCGGTCTATGCCTTCATCGTCGGCATGTTCGTCTACAAGGAGATCGACATTGCCAGCATCCCGAAGATCTGCATGGAGGCCGCCATCGCCACGGCCGTCATTGCGGCCATCATCGCGGCGACATCGCTGTTCGGCTGGCTGCTGACGAATGCCCGGCTGCCGCAAACCATCGCGGCCGCCATTCTCAGCCTGACCGAGAACAAGATCCTCCTGCTGCTGCTCATCAACCTCATGCTGCTCGTGGTCGGCATGTTCCTCGACAGCGGCCCGGCGATCCTGCTGATGACTCCGATCCTCGCCCCGGTGGCCGCGCATCTCGGCGTTCACCCCGTGCAGTTCGGCCTGATCATGGTGATCAACCTCACCATCGGCCTGCTGACGCCCCCGGTCGGAACGGCGCTCTATCTCGCCAGCAGTATCTCGGGCGTGCCTATCATGAGGCTTACCGGGAAAATGCTGCCCTTCATCGGCATCATGCTGGCCGTGCTGGCCCTGGTCACCTACGTGCCTGGGTTCACAAGCTGGGCGATGTCAAAGTAACCGAAGAACCGGGCGCCTTGCCTGCCGGCGCCCGGCTTTTCACGCCGCCGAAACGCGCACCCGGGCTTCTTTCCGGGGCCGAGCCTCCATCCAGCGTCGAGGGAAAACGATGAACCGGAACTCCAAGGCCGAATTGCTGTGCAAGCTCTGCCACAGCCTGTTCGATCGCGGCTATTCGGTGGGCGGTGCCGGCAACGTCTCGGTCCGGCTCGAGGGCGGGGGCTTTCTCGTAACCCCGACCGGCGGCAGCCTCGGCCGCATCACCCCGGCCGATCTCGCCGAGATCGATGCGAAGGGAACGCCCGTTCCTGGGTCGAAACCGTCGAAGGAATTCGCCTTTCATCTGGCGCTTTTCGAGAGCCGGCCCGAAGTCGGCGCCATCGTGCACCTGCATTCGACCTATCTCACCGCGCTCTCCTGCCTCGAGGATTTGCCGGCTGACAATGCCCTGCGCCCCTTCACACCCTATTATGTGATGCGGGTCGGCTACATGCCGGTCATTCCCTATTACCGGCCAGGCGCCCCGGAGATCGGGCGCGACCTGGCGATTGCCGCCAAGGCACATCCCGTCAACGCCTTCCTGCTCGCCTCGCACGGCGTGGTGGTGCTCGGAAAGGATCTGGAAGACGCGGTCAACAATGCCGAGGAACTGGAGGAGACCGCCCGGCTCGCCTTCATCCTGCGCGGTGAAAAGATCCGCTACCTGACCGCCCCCGAGATCGCCGAGTTGCGTGCGATGGCCCCGCGCTGAAGGATGACGGGCAAGCCCGCCAAGCTGATCGTGCCGATGCTCGAACCCCTCATCGCCACCGATCACGGCTTCGCCAAAGCCCCGCGCAGGACGGGCTGATCTTTCCCGGCGGGGGACGCAACGGCAATGCCGTTATGCTCCCTCCGCGCCCGATTCCACTCTCACCACGTCCGCCCGGACGTCAGCTCCCGGTTTCCGCGTCACCGGGAGCGACCGCAAGCGAATAGCTCGTGCTGCGCCCGCCTCCCTGATCTTTCGCCAGGATGCCGCGCGGAACCAGGTCGTTGATGTCGCGCAACGCCGTGTCGGACGACGCCTTCGTGATCGTTGCCCATTTGGCGTTGGTCAGCTTGGACGGGACTGGTCACTTCACTGGACCCGCGCAGCCAAGCGCGACGGGAAGTGGGCTGCTGCCGGTTCTGTGGACACGAGGTTAAGCTAATTTAGCTCGTTCCTCGAACTCGATCGGGTTCAGATAGCCCCGCGTCGAGTGCCGGCGTCGGCGATTGTGGAAGCGCTCGATGTCGTCGAACACATCCGCTCTCGCGTCATCCCTCGTCCTGTAGACCTTGCGGGCTGTGCGCTCGGTTTTCAGCGACGAGAAGAAGCTCTCCATCGCAGCATTGTCCCAGACGTTGCCCGACCGGCTCATCGAACAGGTGATGCCGTGGTCAGCCATCAGGCGCTGGAACGGCTCGCTGGTATATTGGCTGCCCTGGTCGCTGTGATGCAGCAGGCTATCCGGCTTGCCGCGGCGCCAGATCGCCATGATGAGAGCATCGGTGACGAGTTGCGCTGTCATCTCCGCCTTTATTGCCCAGCCGACGACACGTCGTGAGAACAGGTCGACGTCGGCGGCAACGTAGAGCCAGCCCGCCGCAGTCCAGATGTAGGTGAAGTCCGCCACCCATTTCTGGTTGGAGCTGAGGCCTCGAAGGCGCGGTCGAGCAGTTTGTCCGACGCGGCAGCCCGCACGCCGACATTCTTCGGCATACGACGGCGCGGCCGAGCCTGCAATCCATGCTCCCGCATGATCCGTTCAACCCGATGCAGGCCGCAGGAGAGCCCTTCCGCCAGCATATCGTGCCAGACGCGTCGTGCACCATAGATTCGATCGCTGCTCTTGAAGCTGCGGTCGATCACCGTCGCGAGCATGCCATCGTGCCGGGCATGCGCACTCGGGCTGCGGTTGAGCCAGGCATGAAAGCCTGATCGGGAGACATCCAAAGCGTTGCATAGCCAAGCCGCCGGCCAGATGCTCCGGTGCGTCCGGCTGATCCGGCCGATGGAACAGCATCATGCGACCATCGTCATGATGGCGGACAGCCATTGGCAGGAGACCGAGCGCGACACCTTCGCCGCCGTCTGGCAACGCGAGGTCGACGAGGTGCCCGCCTTCACCGACGGGACGATCCACATGGTCAGCGGCTTGCTCCTGCCCGTGTGGAAGCGCCTGCCGAACGAGTCGACGCGCGTCTATCGGCTTCAGACCGATGATGGCGAACGCATCATCGGACGGCGGGTGTCGCTCGCCTGGGCCACCAACGCCGCCTCGACCGGAACTGCCAATCTCAGCAGCGACGACGCCTATGCCGCACTGGTGGACGGCCGCACCATCCTCGACCTAGCTGACGGGCTCCAGCTTAGCCGCGCGCGTCATGGGCACGAACCGCATCGAGCTGAGCGACACAATGCGGGATCGCCTGCGCGCCTACGGTCTCTTCAGCGAGATCATTTCGTGGAAGCTGCGCTTCTTCGTGCCGGTCGGCGCCTCCGGTCCCGCCGTCCTCGGCAAGCTGCTCGACACCTATCTGCGCCGACGCGGCATTACGCTTCTGCACGGAACCGGCAGCCTGCGTTTCCACCCGCGCTGCTATTACAAACCCGACGATGGCCCGACCGAGACCTGGCCCGCCATGATCGCCGCCGTGACCGACCTCGATGGCAAGATCACCGGCGCACACCGCACCTGGCTCGCGCCCGACGGCTCGGACAAGGCCCCGATCGACACTCCGCGCAAGGCAATGGGCGATCTGCTGGGGCTGCCGTCCGCATCGGTGTACCCGGCAGCGTGATGGCGGCAGGCGAAGGTATCGAGACCATGCTGTCGCTCCCGCAGGTCTTGCCCGAGATGGCGATGGCTCCGGCGCTCTCGGCGGCGCATCTGGCCGCCATCCTGTTGCCATCGACTCTGCGGCGGCTCTATATCGTCCGAGATGACGACCCGGCGGGTGACGGCGCGCGCGACATAATGATCGAACGGGCCAACGCCGAGGGAATCGAGGCCATTCCATCGTCGCCGACGCTCGGGACTTCAACGAAGATCTCCAGCGCCTCGGCCTTGATGCGCTACGCGCTGGCATCCGGGTGCAACTCGCACCGGAGGACGTTGCCCGCTTCCTTTGATACCACGAGACAGTTGGCGGAAATCCCGGCAAGCGCTGAATCCACTCAGCGCCTGCGCGTCTATTCGGCGCAGCTCTTCAGGATCGGCATCATCGCACGCACATGCGCATCGATCCGTTCGAGGACGGGCTCGGGTACGGCATCGCGTTCGGGAAGTGTCCACCAGCAGGCATCGACGCGGCCGATCGTCTCCACCACCGCCTTCATGACCGCGGGCTCGGGCAATCTGGCGCGATTGGCGAAAGCCTTCCATCGCGGCGCCGACAACGCCTTGAACGATCGCTCTCCGCCCAGCGACAGCGCCAGATTGTCGGCGGGCATATAGGGAACGGTCGACAGCAGATCATAAGCCGGCGCGAACGCGGGCGTGCTCCCGTCGCCTGGATAGATCAGCGACCAGTTTTTCAGGTGCATGTCGCCATTGCCCGTCACGACCGCCAGCGCCAGACGGCGAACGAACTCCAGCGCGGCGGCGGGCGAAATCGCGGCGGTCAATGCCGCGGCAATGTCGTGATAGGCCGCGCCTTCATATTTACGGGCGGGGTAGACGCCGAAGACCTGGGCGAAATCCTCGATATGAATGCGTGTCCCGTCGGCGCCGCGGTCGAAGCGCCTAATGAGGAGCACCCGGCCTTCGGCCAGCGTGTCGAACTCTTGCGGTATTCCCTCGAAATCCGATTTGGCAACGAGCTCGCGCTCCGGGACATCCATGCCGATCGCCGCCGCAAGTGCGAGCGCGGCGAATTCGTTTTCCGATACTCCGGGAAACGCCGTCGAGGGGAACTTGGCGATATACTGCCCATCGCCGTCGTCGAGCGGAAGCGTCAGCCCGCCGCCCTTGCCGGTGTTCTTCATCACCGACAGCTTCATCTGCACGCCGGCAAGAGAAAAGCGCGCTTTGGGCTTTTCATGTGCTGCGGTTAGCGGAGCCTCATTCATGCCATCACCGGGCACGACCCGCACCGCGCCCGGCAGATCCGCGCCGAGCGCCGCGAGCAGGTCGAAATCATTGCCCGGACGAACATCGCCGGCATGGTGCTTTTCCATGGCCTCGCGCAGCTTGTCTTCCGGCAGCAGGTTCGCGAAGAACGCCGGAAGCGCGCCGGCCAGAGGCTTGGGATCTTTGCGCAAACCGCCGGTCGCTGCCCGGAACGAAAGGCTTAAAGTCGGCGAACCGCCCCCCGCGCGATACGCCTCATCGAAACTAAACGCATTGAAATCACCCGGCGTCCTGACGATCGTGCCGACCTTCAGCGCGTTCAGAAACACGTCGAGCGACTGGACCGCCCTGCGTGCAAATGGCTTGTCAGCCATGGTCATCTCCCTCGTCCGACTGCACGGCGAAGGCGGGGCGGTCATCGTCGTCGTGTGGATGCATCAGCGCGTCGATGGCTGGAACCATGGTTTGCGGCACCAGCATCATCTCCAGCCCGAGCGCGCGCGCGATGTTCATGAGCGTCGTCGCGCGGGCAGCAGCCGTCCCCTTCTCGATATCGCGGTAGCGCGGCCGGGATATGCCAGCCAGTTCGGCAACCTGCTCCTGCGTCAGCCCGGCAGCCGTCCGGGCCTGCCCGAGGAGCCTGCCAATCTCATGCAGGGTTTCCGATTCAGGTCGCATGGAGATCCCTTAACATATCTTCACAGCCAAACATGACGCGAAAACATATCATTTTCCTCGGCGATATCAAGCTTGATGATCTCTTTCCGTATCAAGCCATGCATGAATGATCCGTATTCGCATCCTGCATTCTTCATCCAACCCCGCGCGAGCCCCCGGCAGACCCATCCCGCGCGAGGTCGTCCGCCACCTTCTGTAGGTCCTCACTGAGACATGCGCTCCCGAGTCTCCGCTGAAAGACGCCGGCCGCGTCCTGAGCCTGACGGCATCGCCGGAAAGGGCTGGAGGGCGGCGCACAACCGCCATGCCCACAAGGATGCGCCCACCATCGGAAGGGGACCGCGCCTCGGCCTTCGAGAGAGCGATCGGCCGTCAGCCGGGCCGGATCGGCAATGGCTCCTGCCGACGATTTTCCGGCGACCCTTCGGGTCTTTCCATCGCGAAACAAAATTGCCGGCCTTCGCCATCCTCCGCTGACGCTTCGGCCCTTCGGCTCACGCTCCGGGTGCAGGTCCGTCCCGCCCGACAGCTTCGTCGCCATGAAGGCCGCGACGGTCGCGGTCCAATCCGACGGAGCATCCCATGAGCGAGCACGACGACTACGAACCGCACCACGAGTCATCCCCGACCGACCAGCTGATCCAGGACTTGCAACTCCACGGCTATCGCCCTTCCGAAGACGAACTCGACCAGCGCCCGCCGCCGGAAGACCGCATCATCGCAGGCGCCGTCGCCGACATCTTCGACGCCCTCGTCGCCACGATCACCGACACGAGCCTCGATTTCGATCTCCCCGATCTGCTCTGGTCGACCGTCAACATCTTCCACCGCGCGGTGGACCGGATCGAACAGAAGCTCGACGACAACGAGCAAGTCCAAAAGCAGCTTCAGCGCGAACAAGACGGCTCCGAGGTGAAATCCCTCCAGCTCGAGCGCCTCATCGACATCGGCATGAACCTGATCGACCGCCGCGACGACATGGAAAGCTTCCGCGAGGCTGCCGCCGAGCGCTATCGCATCGCCACCGGCTCACCCTGGTCGCAACGCACCGGATCGCGGGTCAACCATCGTCACCTCACCGCGTCGCTGATCGACAGCCGCGACTTCCTCGCCGCCAGGAGGCGCGCGGATAGCGAGGTGCTCGTGCCAGCCGGACCGAAGATCGCCTTCTCGGGTGGCGACACCGCCGACCACAAGCATATCTGGGCCAAGCTCGATCAGATCCACGCCAAGCACCCCGATATGGTGCTGCTGCACGACGGCTCGCCGAAGGGCGCCGAAAAGATCGCTTCCCGCTGGGCCGACAGCCGCAAGGTGCCGCAGGTCGGCTTCAAGCCCGACTGGACCAAGCACGCCAAGGCGGCGCCCTTCAAACGCAACGATCAGATGCTCAGCGTCGTGCCAATCGGGGTCGTGATCTTCCCTGGCACGGGCATTCAGGACAATCTCGCCGACAAGGCCCGCAAGATGGGCATCCCGGTCTATCGGTTCGGCTCGGGCGGCGCATGAGCGCCGCCTTCAGCCCCATCTTGAAAAATGATGGTACTTTCTCTACTTTGCTATCATAGATATCAACTTTGCAGGAGGCGCTATCATGCCAGCCGTCACGATCCGGAACCTGTCCGACGCGACGCACCGCGCGCTCAAGGTGCGCGCCGCCCAGCACGGCCGCAGTACCGAGGCTGAGATGCGCGATATCCTCGAAGCGGCTGTTCGTCCCGACACGCGCCTTCGGCTTGGCACGGCGCTCGCGGAATGCAGCCGCCGCCTCGGCCTCACCAATGAGGACGTCGACGCCCTCGACCAGGCGCGCGACAAGACGCTCGCCAAGCCGATGAGCTTCGAATGATCCTCCTCGACACCAATGTCGTATCGGAGGCCATGAAACCCGCGCCCGACGAAGCCATGCGGGCCTGGCTCGACGAGCAGGCGGCGGAAACGCTCTTTCTCTCCAGCATCACCATCGCCGAACTGATGTTCGGTATCGGCGCGCTCCCCGACGGCAAGCGCAAGGACAGGCTCACCGATGCTATCGAGGGGGTGATGGAGTTGTTCACCGATCGCATCCTGCCGTTCGACATAGATGCCGCGCGACATTACGCGAATCTCGCCGTCAAAGCCCGAACGGCCGGGAAAGGCTTCCCGACCCCCGACGGTTACATCGCCGCGATCGCGGCCGCCAAGGGCTTCGTCGTCGCCACACGCGACACCAGCGCGTTCGACGCCGCCAATGTCGAGGTCATCGACCCTTGGAAAACCGGGCGCTGACGACCTGCCACCAGCATTCGGAGTGGACCGGGCAAACCGCCAGAAACGGCCCTTGCGGCAAGCAGACACGCATCATGGTCTCCTGATCGGACGACCACCCCCGCTTCAAGACGCTGATCCTTTGGTTCCGCCGATGGCCTGACGCCATCAACCCGTAAAGGGTCGGACTACGCATGTGCGTGCCGCCGCTCCGGCTGCGCCTTGCGCGGTGATTGCGGCCAACGGCCGAACTCTCCGGGCGCCTGTCAGCGGGGGATCGACCTCCGCTCAAGCAGGAGCCAGGTCGATGTCCTTTCAAACCGCTCACGCCTTCGCCTTCAGCCTCGCCACCACCCTGATGGCCGCCATCGTCATCTACCGCGCCGGCGACGGCACGCTCTCCGTCACCCCGGCGGCAGAATATGACGGCGACGACGAAGCCATCATCGGTGAAATCGACCCCTTCGCCTCATGAGGCAAACAGGGTCGCACGAACGGCGGACGCGGCGCGCTTGCGCTCCCCCGGCGACAGAATTTCTGCTAATCTCGCTGTCGCGTCATGGTGGTTGTGGAGGCGCATCCGTCTGACATTTGCGGAGTCACCACCATGATCTTCATCGGCATTCTTCTCAGCATCGCCGCCATCGGCTTCCTCTGCTAGCTGCTGTTCACGCTTGCGGTATTCGCACTTCCGTTCTTCGCGGCCGTGACCGCAGGCACATGGGCCTATGGCACTGGCGCCGGATGGCTCGGCGCGATCCTTGTCGGTTTTGTCGCCGCAGGTCTTACCTTCGGCCTCGGCCAATTGCTGCTCGCGACCGTCCGTCCAACCTGGGCGCGGCTGCTCATCGCCGCGGCCTTTGTCGCCCCGGCCGTGGTCGCCGGTTTCCATGCCACTCATGGTATCGTGAAACACACTATGCCGTCCGAGGCATGGCAGACCGCATTCTCGATCATCGGAGCCATCGCGGTCGGCATCGTCGCGTTCGCCTGTATCACCGGAATGGCTGCGTCCAGCCCTGTGGCGGGGCATGTGTCCGACACCTAACCCCGACATTCATTCGGAGCGGGACCAGACGGCGTATGGCCTTCTCGCGCACGCCATCAGGTTGGCCCGACAGGAAGCGGAATTGCGGGCCGAGGCTGGGCCTGCCTGTTGCGGAACGGTGGAGCGCGCCGGAAGCGGCAGCGACGTCGTGGCCGGAGGAACCTCAGTGTCGAAGCGTTCCGTCAGGGCTGATGGAATGGTGAAATGCGCAGCGCAGGCCTGTTCAAGGGATGTTTCCGCCAGTGATCACGGACCGGGTCTCTGGGACCAATGCGAGGGCCTCCACCGTCTCCGCCAACGATCCGTCCAGCACCCGCTCCAAAACGGCCTCTTCAATGGCCTGATCTGGCCGAAGGACGGCTTCGCCTCGAGCGCCTGAGCCACAACGGCTGGTCCCGACTTTCTTCCCCTGCCGGCTGCGCCGTCATTCCTCGCGAAACAACCAAGTCGCGTCTGCGCCATCCTCCGCTCTCGCTGCGGTCGCAAGCGATGTGTCGGCGCTCGCCTCCGGCCGGTCGATCGCCATCGAGACCGCAATGGTGCGGGCTCGAAACGGAAAACGGAGACTTACAATGGCGACCATCGGCTCCTTCAAGAAGACCGGCTCGAACGAATTCACCGGCGAAATCGTCACCCTCAGCGTCCAGGCCAAGGGCGTACGCATCGTTCCCGACCTGCGCGCCAGCGGCGAGAACGCCCCCAGCCACCGGGTCTTGGTCGGCCGCGCCGAGATCGGCGCCGCCTGGTCCAAGCGCTCCAACGAGGGCCGCGACTATCTGGGCCTCAAGCTCGACGATCCGAGCTTCAACGCTCCGATCTACGCCAACCTCTTCGACGACGAGGACGGCGAAGACTTCTCCCTCATCTGGTCCCGCCCCAACGGTCGCCGCAGCGACTGAGGCGGACACGACAAGGCTCCGGCCGCAAGGCCGGGGCCGCCTTCCGGTTCAAAGCGGATCGGCTGCCCTGGAGCGATCCGCGGATAGAGCAGTCCTTGCAGGTCGGTTACGGCCCGGCGAAGCTCGTCGGGGCCACCGAACAGCTTGATGATTTCGGCGGGCTGGCCGTGGGTTGAGATGGGCGGAACCTTGAGCACGTCCGGCAGGACAAACTGCGCGTCGCCGTGTTCCGCGTATTTTTCCAGAAGCTCGTCGAGCACCTGACGCGCCTCGGGCGAGAATTTCTCGAAATAGTCCTTGCGCTCGGATTTGAGGCGCTGCGCCCGCTCGCGCCGGGTACGAAGCGGCGCGTTGAAGGCCAGATGGCAAAGCAGGTCGAAGGGGTCGGCCTCGGTCTGGCCCGTCTGTTCGGCCAGCACGTCGAAGTCGATGCCACGCTCGGCCAGGGCGGCAATAATCTCGCTGCGCTGGTCGGCATCGGCCCAACGCCTGCGAAGCTCGGCGGAGGTTGGCGCGAGCGACCGGACGCTTTCAGCGGCGTAGTCAGTGTATTTGACGACGCGAAGCTGCTTGCCGTTCGGATCAAGCTCGTGGACCAGATGCGCCACGACTTCGACCTGGCCGCCATCGAAATAGAATTTGCGCGGCTCGCCGGTCGGCGGTTCGATCACGCCAGGTTCGCCGTCCTCCGGTGGCACGGGCTCCGGCTCCTGCCCTTCGGGGACGATTTCCGTCGTCGCCGTGGTCTCGCCGGCGTCGTTGACTTCTTCTTCCGTGATCCGGGCCGGATCGCCGTCGAAATCCGGGTCGGCGAACATGCGGGTGGCCGAGCCGGTGTAGTCGAGGATGTTGAACCACAGCTTGCCGTAGTCATCGCGTAGGCGCGTGCCGCGCCCGATGATCTGCTTGAACTCGCTCATGGACCCGACAACGCGCGCCAGCACGACATTCTTGCAGGTCGGTGCATCGACGCCGGTCGTCAGCAGTTGCGACGATGTGAGGATCACCGGCGTTTTGGTTTCGAGGTCTTGGAACTTCGACAGGTGGCCGCGCCCGATGGCGCCCTCGTCGGCGGTGACGCGCGCCACATAGTCGGGATACTGCGCCACAAGATCGGCATTGAGGTTGACCAGCGCCTGCCGCATGTCCGAGGCGTGTTCCTGATCGACGCAGAACACGATGGTCTTGGCGAAGCGGTCGGTCTTTTTGAGGAAGTCGGTCAGGTGGCGGGCGATAGCCTCCGTGCGGGCGCGCAAGGCGATAGATCGCTCGAAATCCTTGGTCTGGTATTCATCGTCGGGGATCGCGCGGCCGAAGCGGTCAACCTCGTCCTTGCTCGGCCGCCAGCCTGCCGCGTCCCATTGGGTGACGACGCGATGCACGCGGTAGGGCGCGAGGAAACCGTCGTCGATGCCCTGGCGCAGGCTGTATTCGTAGATCGGGTTTCCGAAATAGAGGTAGGTGTCGCGGTTGTCCTCGCGTAGCGGCGTGGCCGTCATGCCGAGCTGGTAGGCGGGCTTGAAGTGCTCAAGGATGACTCGCCATGAGCTATCGTCCCGCGCGCTTCCCCGGTGACATTCATCGACGATGATGAGGTCGAAGAAGTCCGGCGGATAATCGCGGAAAAGCCCCGCGCGGCGCTCGTCCTCTGCAAGCGCCTGGTAGATGGCGAAATACATCTCCCGGCTTTTGACGATCTCGCCGGATTCGATCTTGTGGCGCGCGTCCCCGAAGGGCGTGAAGGTCTTGTCCTTCGGGTCGTCGATGAGGATGTTGCGGTCGGCGAGGAACAGGATGCGCGGCTTGCGATGTTCCCCGGTCGTGTTCCAGCGGCTCGACCAGAGCTTCCAACAAATCTGGAAGGCCACGATGGTCTTGCCGGTGCCCGTCGCCATCGTGAGAAGCAGGCGCTTCTTTCCGGCAAGAATGGCTTCGACCGTGCGGTTGATGGCGATCTGTTGATAGTAGCGGGGCGGCTTGCCGCCGACCGTATTGTAGGGGGCGATCAGGTGCTCCACCCGCTCGGGCGTGTCGATTCCGCTGCCAGCCTGATAGCGCCGCCAAAGGTCATCCGGTGCGGGGAAGTCGGCGATGCGCGTTTCCGTCCCTTTGAAATAGTCGATCTCGATGATTTCGGCGCCGTTGGTGGCGTAGGCGTATTTGAGGCCGAGGATTTCCGCGTAGTCGCGGGCCTGCTGCACGGCATCGGTCGCGGATTTGTAGCTGGCCTTCGCCTCGACCACGGCGAGCGGAAAACCCCGCGTGTAGCGCAGCAGGTAATCCACCCGCTTGGGCGGCTTGCGGACAAAGCCCTTGCCTACGGGAATGACGCGGCCATCCGTGATGGTGCGCTGCTCGGCGATGGAATGGGGTTCGCTGTCCCAACCGGCGGATTGCAGCTTGGGCACGACGAATTTTCGGCAGGTGTCGGCTTCGTTCGTCATGCGCCCCCGCTGCCCCCCTGCTGTTCCTCAACCTTACGCTTTATCCAGTTTGCGATTTCCTGCCGCTGGAATCGCCACGATCCGCCGACCTTGAAGCCAGGAATCTTGCCTGCCGAGGCGAGCTTATAGGCGGTCTTTTCATTGATCTTGAGAAGTTCCGCCACCTCCCGGATCGTCAGGATTTCGTCGGCCATGCGCCCGCCGTGACTCGTGGTTTGAGAAGTGTATAGAAGATCGGAGAAAATTAGGGAAGATAGCGGTAGCGCCCCATCCTGAGGCGAGCAGTGGCGGTTGGGCCGGGCTGCCGCAGCATCATATTGAAAATTCCGCTCTGGAAGCGGATTTTCCAGGACGATCCGGTGTGGTCGAGCTTCTCATTGATCTTGAAGGCGGTTTATAAATTTCATGAAACACTAAGCATAACTTAGCGAATCTCAAGAAGTATGAACTCGACATCGGTTTGGAAATCCGCCAAAATGCTAAGCATGGATATGCGTTCTGGCAGCAAGCTAAACCGGCTCCAGCAGGAACTCCCCGAGGGACTCCTGGCCGATGCCGCCTGGATGGAGGCCCACGGCTACTCGTCGGCGCTGCGCAGCCAGTATGTTCGCGCGGGCTGGCTCTATAGCCCGGCCCGGCGCGTCTATCGCCGCTCGCGCACGCCGCTCACCTGGCAGCAGGTGGTCGTCTCGCTCCAGACGGTGCTGGACCTTCCGCTCGCCGTTGGCGGGCGCACCGCGCTCGAACAGCAGGGTTACGTCCATTACCTTTCGACAGCCATGCGCGAGGTTCATCTTTACGGGCCGAAGCGCCCGCCGACTTGGCTGGCGAGCCTGCCGCTCGATGTGACCTTTCGCTGGCACAACAGCCTGCGGCTGTTTCCCGGCGATGCCGACGCACCGCCCGAGCCAAGCCCCGTCATGGTCAGCGCCGGCGGCCTGACCTTGCCCATCCGCTATTCCAGCAAGGAGCGCGCCGTTCTCGAATTGCTCGACGAACTGCCCGAGCATGAGAGCTTCCATCAGGCCGATGCCTTGATGGCGGGGATGAGCGATCTGAGCCCGCGCCGTTTGCAAGCCCTATTGGAGGCTTGCGCCAGCGTGAAGGTCAAGCGGCTCTTTCTCTACTTCGCCGACCGCCACCGCCATGCGTGGCGATCCCGGCTCGATGTATCCCGCGTCGACCTGGGTTCGGGCAAGCGCGTCCTCGCCAAAGGCGGCAGACTCGATCCGCGCTACAACATCACCGTGCCGTCCGATCTTGAAGGTCCGTGAAGTTCATGGCCTTCCTGGACACATATCGACAGCAGGTCGCCCTTCTCATTCGCGTCCTTCCTTTCGTCGCGGAGGAGCGGGTTTTCGCGCTCAAAGGGGGCACCGCGATCAACCTGTTCGTGCGCGACATGCCGCGCCTCTCCGTGGACATCGACCTGACCTATCTGCCGGTCGAAGATCGAGCCACATCGCTCGCGTCAATCAACGCCGCCATGCTGCGGATCAAGGAACGAATCAAGCGGGGCATCCCCGCCGCGAGAGTCAATGCTTCACGTTCCGCCGACGAGAATATCGTCACCAAGCTGATCGTTCGGGCGAGCGGCGTGCAGATCAAGATCGAGGTGACGCCAGTGCTTCGCGGCGCGGTCTATGATCCTGTCGTGATGAGCGTGGTTCCCGCTGTCGAAGACGCCTTCGGCTTCGCCGAAATGCAGGTCGTGTCCTTCGCCGACCTCTATGCGGGCAAGATCGTGGCGGCCTTCGACCGCCAGCATGGGCGCAATACGGAGCGCGCCCGACCTGGTCGAACTCGGCGCGGACGGACGCGGCGAGGACCGCTTCACCACCCGCGAGATGATCGAGACTGAACAGCGCCTGCACCGCGCCGCCGAACTCATGGTCGAGAAGGAGCGCCATGAGGTCGGCGACAGAGATCGCGAAACGGCGCTGGCGCGTGCGGAAGCGCGCGGCCTTGTGCTTTCAGGAGAGCAGGCCAAGGCGCTGGCGCATGTCACGGACGGGCGTGATCTGGGCGTCGTGGTCGGTTACGCCGGGACGGGAAAAAGCGCAATGCTGGGCGTGGCGCGCGAAGCCTGGGAAGCGGCGGGCTATGAGGTCCGGGGCGTCGCGCTGTCCGGCATCGCCGCCGAGAATCTGGAAAGCGGATCGGGCATCGCGTCGCGCACCATCGCCAGCATGGAACATGGTTGGGGACAGGGCCGCGACGCACTCACGTCGCGCGATGTACTTGTCATCGACGAGGCCGGCATGGTCGGCACGCGCCAGTTGGAGCGCGTGCTGTCCCATGCCGCCGACGCGGGCGCCAAGGTGGTCTTGGTCGGCGATCCGCAACAGTTGCAATCCATCGAGGCGGGCGCGGCGTTCCGCTCCATTCACGAACGCCACGGCGGCGCGGAGATCGGCGAGGTGCGCCGCCAACGGGAGGATTGGCAGCGCGACGCCACGCGCGATCTGGCGACCGGCCGGACGGGCGACGCGATCCATGCCTATGACGGTCACGGCATGGTCCATGCCGCGCCGACGCGGGAACAGGCGCGCGACGATCTGATCGACCGCTGGGACCGCGACCGACAGGCATCGCCCGACCAGAGCCGCATCATCCTCACCCACACCAACGACGAGGTGCGCGCGCTCAACGAGGCCGCGCGCGAACGGATGCGGGAAGCCGGCGATTTGGGCGATGACGTCCGCCTAACGGTCGAACGCGGCGCGCGCAGCTTCGCCGGCGGGGATCGCGTCATGTTCCTACAAAACGAGCGCGGCCTTGGCGTGAAGAACGGCACGCTCGGGACCGTCGAGCAGGTCAGCGAACGATCTATGTCCGTGCGCACCGACGACGGGCGCAATGTCTCATTCGACTTCAAAGATTACGACCGGATCGACCACGGCTATGCGGCGACCATCCATAAGGCGCAGGGCATGACGGTGGACCGCACCCATGTTCTGGCGACGCCTGGCCTGGACGCCCACGGCAGCTATGTCGCCCTGTCGCGGCACCGCGACGGGATGGACCTGCATTACGGCCGCGAAGACTTCGCCGACCAGGACCGGCTCATCCGCACCCTGTCGCGCGACCGGGCCAAGGATATGGCGTCGGATTACGAGCGCGCCGATCCGGCGCAGGACTATGCCGAGCGGCGCGGGATCGCCTTCCGCGAGCGCCTAGCCGAAATCGTGCGCAAGGTCGTGCCGGAAAAGGTGCGCGGCATGTTCGACGGGATGCACCTGCCCACCGAGAGCGAGCAAGGGTCGGAAAGGAAGGTGGAGGAAGACCCGGAGGAGGCCCTGCGCAAGGTCCGCACCAAGGCGCTCGTGCGTCATGCCCGCGCCGTGGATGCGATCTTCGAGATGCAGGAGCAAGGCGGCAGGGCCAGCCCGGAGCAGGTGGAGGAATTGCAGGAAGCCCGCAAGGTCTTCGAGGAGGTGCGGCCCTACGGTCCGCACGACGCCGAAGCCGCCTACAAGAAGAACCCGGAGCTTGCCTCGGAAGCGGCCACGGGCCAGGTCAATCGCACTGTGCGCGCCCTTCAACTCGAAACCGAGTTGCGCACTGATCCGCAGATTCGTGCGGATCGCTTCGTGGAGAGTTGGCAGAGGCTGGACCGCGCCAGCCAGCGCCAATACCAAGCGGGCGACATGTCCGGTTATAAGTCCACGCGGTCGGCGATGGGCGACATGGCGAAGAGCCTTGAACGCGATCCGCAGCTTGAATCCATCCTCGAAGGCCGCAAGCGAGACCTCGGTATCGGGATCGACTCGGGCCGCAGCCTCGGTCGGGAACTCGCGTTCAGCCACGGCATCGATCTCGGCAGAGGCCGGAGTATCGGACTGTAGAACTATCCTATTTTCCGCCGCCTCCACGCCACGCTACTACGACCACTAAATATCTATTGCACAACAACAAATCATCGCTCTGTCTGGTCTCTGCAATGTCAGAAGCACCCAGCAGGAGGCAGCGCAACCATGCTCGTAGCAGACCGTATCGTCCGCATGAAAACTGTTCTCGCCCGCACCGGCCTGTCCCGGTCCACCATCTACCGCAAGATCGCCGAGGGCACGTTCCCCACTCAGATGAGGATCAGCGTCAATGGTGCGGGCTGGCACGAATCCGACATCGACCGCTGGATCGCCGATCCCGCCGGCTGGCGGCCACCAACGACAACAACTCAGGGCCGGGAGCGGGACAACAGAATGGACGCGAGCCGCACGTAGTTCAGAGATCGTCATCCAATTCGTCGTCGTGGACCTCGGCGGCACGTCGCTTCGCGTCGGCGATCAGGTCTTTCGCGGATTCGCCCTTCGCCCAGGCGTCGAGCATATCGGCCCAGCACTGAAGCATGATCTTCCGCTCGGCGAGGTAGCGGTTCACGTTGTAGACGGCCGCGATCCGGTTCCGGGGCGCGTGGGCCAAGCTCATCTCAATCCAGCGATCATCGAACTTGGCGCGGTTCAGGCCGGTGGAGAACGTGCGACGCAGGTCGTGAACGCCGAAGCTCTGAAAGTCAGGATCAGTCTCCCGGATACGCTCTACCACCGTGTCAATCACGCGGTTGAGGGTGGCGTTACTGATCGGCGTGTCGCTGTCGTATCGGCCGGGGTGCAGGTATCGGCTGGCGCCGAACATGGTGCGAAACACGGTCAGAATGTCGAGCGCCTGATCGCTCAGTGGGACGACATGCGCCTTGCCGGCCTTCATGCGCTCGGCCGGGATCGTCCAGCGCGCAGCGGCGAAGTCGATTTCCTTCCAAGTGGCGTCGATGAACTCCGACTTGCGGACGCCGCTCAGCAGGACAAACTTCACCGCCAAGCGCAGCGTGGGCGCAGCCGACACATGATCCAAGGCCGCCAGGACGGCGCGGACCTCGGATGGCGACAAGGCGCGCTCGCGCGGCTCGAAGTTGGCGATGGCGCTGGTGCGGATCGACTCGGCCGGGTTGCTCACGTCCAGCCCACTTCCCTGGGCATGGCGGAACACCAGCAACACGACCTCGCGGACATGCACGGCGACGGCTGGCCCGCGCTTCTCCTTAACCTCGTCGCACAGATGTTTGAGGCGTTGCGGCGTCACCTCCCCCAGCTTGAGCTTCGACAACTCCCCCGCGATGGCGCGGTCATAGACAGACCGGCGCATCGCCAGGGTGCTGTCGGCCAGTCTCTCGGCCCCCGACTTGGGATCGGCTTTGTGCTTGAAGTAGGCTTCCGCCCACCCGCCGAACGTCAACGCCTCGGCTGACGCGGTGCGCTTCTCCACCTTGGCTTTCGACGGCGACTCTCCCCGCTCGACCTGACGCCGGGCACGCGCGAGCAGCGACCTCGCCTCCGCAAGCGACACCTCCATGCCGTATTCCAGCACGTCGGGCGCCCGTGTCAGCTTGCGCGCCGCCTCGGCGCTATATCGGCCGATGGTTAAGACCTCCTGCCGCCCGTTCACCCGGTACTGATACCGGAACGAGACGACCCCGGTCGGGGTGACGGCCGCGTACATCCCGTCGCGGTCCGTCACCTTGTAGAGCTTGGCCCTCGGCTTCAGATTTTTCAGTTCTTTATCAGTGAGTTCGCTCATAAATCCGCATCCGGTCGGGGGCGAACGGATACCATCAAGAGGCCCTGTTGGTATCGGAAGCCCGTTTTTCGACCATCCTGCGCCATACCAACATCGGTACCAACAAAGTGGCTCGGCTGGGGTGACACGCAGCGATACGGGGTGGGAAAAATAATCCTTGTCAGTCAAAGAGTTCGTGCGATTTCTGGCACGGAGCGGGATGGTCTGAAACCACCCTAATTCACTCCCACTCAATAGTCCCCGGCGGCTTTGAGGTCACGTCGTAGACCACACGGTTGACGCCCTTAACCTCATTGACGATACGGGTGGCGGTGCGGGCCAGGAAGGTCATGTCGAAGGGGTAGAAATCCGCCGTCATGCCGTCCACCGAGGTCACCGCGCGCAGCGCGACCACGTAGTCATAGGTCCGGTAGTCGCCCATCACACCCACCGTCTTCACTGGCAGGATCACGGCGAAGGCCTGCCAGATCACGTCGTAGAGGCCGTTGCGGCGGATCTCCTCCAGGTAGATCTCGTCGGCGAGGCGCAGGATGTCGAGCTTCTCGCGGGTGATCTCGCCGGGGCAGCGGATCGCGAGGCCGGGGCCGGGGAACGGGTGGCGGCCGACGAAGGCCTCCGGCAGGCCGAGCTCGCGGCCGAGCACGCGAACCTCGTCCTTGAACAGCTCGCGCAGCGGCTCCACCAGCTTCATGTTCATGCGCTCGGGCAGGCCGCCGACATTGTGGTGGCTCTTGATCGTCACCGAGGGTCCGCCCGAGAAACTCACGCTCTCGATCACGTCCGGGTAGAGCGTGCCCTGGGCGAGGAAGCGGGCGCCGCCGATCTTCTTCGCTTCGGCCTCGAACACGTCGATGAACAGCTTGCCGATGGTCTTTCGCTTCACCTCGGGGTCGCTCACGCCCTCCAGCGCCTTCAGGAACATCTCCTCCGCGTCCACATGGACGAGCGGGATGTTGTAGCTGTCGCGGAACAGGGTGACGACCTTCTCCGCCTCGCCGAGGCGCAGCAGGCCGTGGTCGACGAAGACGCAGGTGAGCTGGTCGCCGATCGCCTCGTGGATCAGCACCGCCGCCACCGCGGAATCGACGCCGCCCGACAGGCCGCAGATCACCTTCTCGGTGCCGACCTGCGCGCGGATGCGGCGGATCTCCTCCTCGCGGAAGGCGGCCATGGTCCAGTCGGCCTTCAGTCCGACGATGTTGTGCACGAAATTCGCCAGCAGCCGGCCGCCATCCACCGTGTGCACCACCTCGGGGTGGAACATGGTGGTGTAGTAGCCCCGCGCCTCATCCGCCGCGATGGCGAAGGGCGCGTTCTCGGAGGTCGCCAGAACCGCGAAGCCCTCGGGCAGCTTCGTCACGCGGTCGCCATGGCTCATCCACACCGGATAGCGCCCGCCGATCTCCCAGACGCCTTCGAAGAGCGGGCTGGCGGCCTTCACCTCGATATCGGCGCGGCCGAATTCCGCGGCGTGGCCGCCTTCCACAAGGCCGCCGAGCTGGGTCGCCAGCGTCTGCTGCCCGTAGCAGATGCCGAGGATCGGCACGCCGCTCTCGAACACCGCCTCGGGCGCCCGCGGGCTGCCCTCGCGCGTCACCGAATCCGGGCCGCCGGAAAAGATGACGCCCTTCGGCTTCAGCCGCTCGAAAGCGGCCGCCGCGTTCTGGAAGGGGTGGATCTCGCAATAGACACCCGTCTCGCGCACCCGGCGGGCGATGAGCTGCGTCACCTGCGAGCCGAAGTCGATGATGAGGATGGTGTCGTGCGTCGGGGCGGAAGCGGTGATGTGTGCAGCGTGTGTCATGGCGGGCTTTTAGTGAGGCGCAGGGCAGGCGTCCAGCGCCAGATGCGCAGCGGGGGAATGCGGCGGGCTCACAGCTCGACCCGCCACAGATGTTCGCAGCCGGCGGGCTCCTGCACCGCGTCGGGATGGCGCCGCAACAGGGTGCGGCAGCTCAGGTCGCGCAGGGTGCGGGGCATGTGCTCGTTGATGGCGACGCCGATGGGGTCGTAGAGGTCGGCGGCGGCGAAGACGTAATAGAGCCAATAGCCGAGCACGACGACGAAGAGCACCAGCAGCAGGCGGATCAGGAACATGCACGGGCCTCCGGTGGCGCTGGAATGAGCCAGCATAGACCGGGAGCGGCGCGATTCGAAGACAGTGGCCCGGGCCCGCCGAAGCCTGTCGTCAAACCTACCCAACCCGTCCGTCACGCCTTCCGCCCGTTGCTCCCCTTCCCGTTCCCGCAGGTCGGGAGCGGTGACCATCGGCCCATCGCGAAGCCGCCGGCGCCTCACGCCCGGCGCAGCACGCTGATGAAGAAGCCATCCGTCCCGGTGCGGCGCGGGGTCAGCATCGCGCCTTCCGGCCGCACCAACGCGGCGCCGCGCAGCGCGAGGCCGGCGAGGCCGAGGGCGGGCAGCGTCTCGGCGGGCGGGATCACCTCGAAGCCATGATGCCGGTCGAGAAAAGCCCGGATCTGCGCGCCGTTCTCCGCATCCAGCAGCGAGCAGGTGATGTAGGCGAGCCGGCCGCCCGGCTTCAAGAAGCCGGCCGCGCGGTCGAGGATCGTGGCCTGCTCCTTCACCCGTTCGTCGAGTGCGCCGGGCCGGATGCGCCATTTCGCGTCCGGGTTGCGGCGCCAGGTGCCGGTGCCGGTACAGGGTGCGTCGACCAGCACGAGGTCCATGCGGCCGGCAAGATCGGCCAGCACGTCCGCCGCCCCCTTCGGCGAGCGCACCTGCACGTTACGCACCCCGGCGCGGGCGAGCCGTTCATGGATCGGCGCGAGGCGGCGCAGGTCGGAATCATGAGCGTAGATCTGGCCGGAATTGTCCATCAGCGCGGCGCATTCCAGCGTCTTGCCGCCACCGCCGGCGCACAGGTCCAGCACCTGCCCGCCCGGCGGCGGGGCGGCGAGGATGGCGGCGATCTGCGAGCCCTCGTCCTGGATCTCGACCTCGCCCTTGATGAAGGCCGGCTCGGCGGTCACCGGAGGGGCCTTGCCGTCCGGCTCCAGCGCAATGCGCAGCGCAAGGGGCGACCAGCGGCCGGGCGTGGGGTCGAGATGGGCCAGCGCCTCGGCGGCCTTCGCCGGCGTCGCCTTCAGCGTGTTGACGCGCAGGTCGAGCGGTGCGCGCTCGGCCAAAGCCGCACCCTCCGCCGCGCGCTCCTCGCCGAACAGCACGGCGAGCGGGGCGTCCAGCCATTCGGGATAATCACCGGCGACATGAGCGGGAGCATCGTCGAGGCTGCCGGTTTCAAGGCGAGTGCGCTCGGCTTCGGAGAGCGCGGCCGGAGCGAAGCGGGAACCGTCGCACAGCGCGGCGATGGCCTCGACATCGAGCCCGCGCCCGAGCCTCAGCATGCCGAGCAGCACAGCGCGGCCGCTCTCCTCGCCCATCAGGAAGGCGCTGGAAGCCCGGCGGCGCAGGCCGTCATAGACCAGCGAGCCGATCGCCGAACGGTCCCCCGAGCCGGCGAAGCGGTGGCTGCGGCCCCAGTCCTTCAGCACGTCGGCGACGGGCCGGCGGCTGCTGGCGACGGTCTCGACGATCTCGATGGCGGCGGCGAGCCGGGCGGCAGGTGTCATAAGACACTCCAGATGCAGTCCGAACCCGGCCGGCGGCGCGGCCGCTGGCATCAGGGAAGGACGGGGGCGAACAGGATCGAGAGCGCAAATAGCACCCACATCACGAGAAGAACAACCACGCCGACGAGAAACAGCGGAAAGCGCAGGCGGATGTCGTTCGAGGTGAGGTGGACGAACGCATGGCCGATGCGGCTCAGCACGAACACCCAGGCCAGCACGACGAAGATGAGGTCCGCCTTGTGCGCGATCATGGCGAAGGCCGTGAGCGCGTAGAACAGCACCGGAATCTCGAACTGGTTGCGGAAGGAATTGGAGGCCTGCCGGACGCTGGCGGGCCAGGCGCCGTCGTCCAGAAGCGGATCGCCCTTCACGTCCCCGGCCTTGAGCGCCCGGCCCCGGCGCGGGCCGAGCAGGAACAGGATGGCGAAGGTCAGCGCCACCTGGATGAAGACGGGCAGCATGATGGCGGGCACGGTCATGAGGGGCGGCTCCGGGGCTCAGCGGGATCGCGGGTGGAGACAAGATAGGGCGCTCCGGCCGGCCTGGGGAGACGCGCCGCGGATGGTCGGCGCGCGTCGGTCTCTGCCGGCACGGGTGGGACCTGTCGGGACGGGAGAGATCTGCCGGCACGGGAGGAACGGTCCGCGAACACAAGTCCGGCGCTGTGGGCGGCCCGGCGGATGGGCGCCGGGGTGGTGAGGCGGGGGTAGCCTTAGGCCGCCAAGGGACAGGGCCCTCGCCCATCTCACGACACGAAGGCCGGGTTGAGCCGGGAACGGACAACCCGCGGCCGGCCAGCCCCTCACCGCAACCCTCTCCTCCCGAGGGCGAGGGTGCCGCACCTGCGGCAGGAGCGGCCCATAAACTGTCGGCCAGCGCGGCGCCGTGCATTCCCCAAGGTTAGCCTAAAAACCCCGCTCCGCCAGTTGCTTATAAGGAACCCGCCGCCGGGTGGCGCGGTTGTCAGGCACCCTTTCGGGAGCAGGACCCATGGCTGACACGCTTTCGACCGCCGATGCCTCCTCCGGTACATCCCCGGAACCCGGACAACAGTGCAGCAACAAGCCGAAGCGTTCGCTGTTCACCCGCTTCTCGCAGGCGGTGGCGGCCTATGCCGGCAAGCCGGTAACCTTCGTGATTGCGGTCGGGCTGATCGTGGTGTGGGGCCTCAGCGGCCCGATCTTCGGCTTCAACGACACCTGGCAGCTCGTCATCAACACCTCGACCACCATCATCACCTTCCTGATGGTGTTCGTGATCCAGAACAGCCAGAACCGCGACACCGCCGCGCTGCAGATCAAGCTCGACGAGCTCATCTCAAAGCTGGACGGCCCCCGCGAGGTGCTGCTGGATCTCGAGGAGCTGGACGAGAAGGATCTGGAGAAGATCCGCGCCGAGTTCGAGGAACTGGCGGAGAAGGCCCGGAAGGCCTGAACGAGACCCCCTTCCGGCGCCCGGACGATGCCAGCACGAGCTTCGCACCCGCGGCGACGGCGGGAATGGGGGCGCCGTCATCCCGCCGCCGTGATGGCCCCCGCCATGCGCGCACCGGCATATCGGTGCAGGCATAGCCGGATTCCTTGCCGCTTCCGGTAGCGATTTCCACCTGCCGTGCCGGAGACGCGCCCGGCAGGTCGCCGGCTTTCCGCTTCGTGCCAGCCGGACATGCGCAGCTCGAAAGACGAAGCCGGGCGTGCCCGGCCCTCCCCTCAGCTCCGGCCCGGATAGTTCGGGCTCTCGCGGGTGATGGTCACGTCGTGGACATGGCTCTCGCGCAGCGAGGCGCCGGAGATACGGACGAACTGCGCCTTCTCGCGGAAGTCCGGCAGGGTGGCGCCGCCGACATAGCCCATCGCCGCGCGCAGGCCGCCCGCGAGCTGGTGCAGCACGCCCGCAACGGGCCCCTTGTAGGGCACCTGACCTTCGATGCCTTCCGGCACCAGCTTCAGCGTGTCCTTCACCTCGGCCTGGAAATAGCGGTCGGCCGAGCCGCGCGCCATGGCGCCCACCGAGCCCATGCCGCGATACGACTTGTAGGAGCGGCCCTGGTAGAGATAGACCTCGCCCGGGCTCTCGTCGGTGCCGGCCAGCAGCGAGCCGACCATGGCGCAGTCGGCGCCCGCCGCCAGCGCCTTGGCGAGGTCGCCGGAGAACTTGATGCCGCCATCGGCGATCACCGGCGTGTCGCTCTTCTGCGCCGCCTCCACCGCGTCGAGGATGGCGGTGAGCTGGGGAACGCCGACACCGGCGACGATCCGGGTGGTGCAGATCGAGCCCGGCCCGATGCCGACCTTCACCGCATCCGCGCCCGAGTCGATGAGGGCGCGCGTGCCCTCCCCGGTCGCGACGTTACCGGCGAGGATCTGCACCTTGTTGGAGAGCTGCTTGATGCGGCTCACCTGGTCCAGCACCTTGCGCGAATGGCCGTGGGCGGTGTCCACCACCACAAGATCGACGCCGGCATCGACCAGCAGCTCGGCGCGGTGGAAGCCGTCCTCGCCCACCGTGGTGGCGGCGGCGACGCGCAGGCGGCCCTGCTCGTCCTTCGCCGCATTCGGATTGGCGACCGCCTTCTCGATGTCCTTCACGGTGATGAGGCCGACGCAGCGATAGTGCTCGTCCACCACCAGCAGCTTCTCGATGCGGTACTGGTGCAGCAGCTTCTTGGCCTCGGCCTGCTCGACGCCTTCCTGCACGGTGACGAGGCGTTCCTTCGTCATCAGCTCGGCGACCGGCTGGTCGGGATGGGTGGCGAAGCGCACGTCGCGGTTGGTGACGATGCCCACCAGCTTGCCGCCGCGCCCGTTCGGCCCGCGCTCCACCACCGGGATGCCGGAGATGGAATGCGCCTTCATCAGCGCCAGCGCGTCGGCCAGCGTCTGGTCGGGGTGGATGGTGACGGGGTTCACCACCATGCCGCTCTCGAACTTCTTCACCTGCCGCACATGCTCGGCCTGCACCTCGGGCTCGAGGTTGCGGTGAATGACACCCATGCCGCCGGCCTGCGCCATGGCGATGGCGAGCCGCGATTCGGTGACGGTGTCCATCGCCGAGGAGATGATCGGCAGGTTGAGCAGGATGGAGCGGGTGACGCGCGAGCGGATGTCCACCTGGCCCGGCATGACATCGGACAGGCCCGGCTTCAGAAGCACGTCGTCGAAGGTAAGCGCCTCACGCGCGAGACTGTCGTAGACCGACATCGCCAACTCCCTGAAGGGGGCCCGCAGGAGGCCCCGAAGGAGCCCGCGGCCCGATGGATGGATGAGCGAAGCGCGGATCCGGCGGCAGAGGCCGTCTCTATCGCCGTCTCGCTTCGAGTTGGCGAGGGCTCATAACACGGCCTCCGCCGGTTTCCTAGGCTTCTCGCCCGCCGCCGGGCTCTTGCCGACGCATGGCCGCACTGCGCCGGACGAGGGACCGGAACGGTTACAGGACACCGCGCGACAAGCCTGTGACGATGCAGATGACGAATATGTGCGGACAAACGGGTTCGCACCCCGGCAGGACGGCGCTATCTAGCGGCACGCTCTCGCCGTTTCACCCCGCGCCGTTTTCATCGTATGGCCGGCCCGAAGGCCAGCCGCTGCGGAAGCCAGCCCCGTGCGTACCGAACGCCTCGTCCCTCTGATCGTCGCCTGCGCGCTCTTCATGGAGCAGCTCGATTCGACGGTGCTCTCCACCTCGCTGCCGGCGATCGCGATCGACCTTCATGAGGACCCGATCGCACTCAAGCTGGCGCTGACCTCCTATCTGCTCAGCCTCGCCGTCTTCATCCCTGCCAGCGGGTGGATGGCGGACCGGTTCGGCGCGCGGACAGTGTTCCGCAGCGCCATCGTCGTGTTCACCCTCGGCTCGCTGCTGTGCGGGCTCGCCCATTCGCTGCCGGAATTCGTCGCCTTCCGCATCCTTCAGGGCATGGGCGGGGCGATGATGGTGCCGGTGGGGCGGCTGGTCATCCTGCGCACGGTACCGAAGAACGATCTCGTCAACGCGCTGGCCTGGCTCACCGTGCCGGCGCTGCTGGGGCCGGTGCTGGGGCCGCCGCTGGGCGGCTTCATCACCACCTATTTCGACTGGCGCTTCATCTTCTTCATCAACATTCCCATCGGCGTCCTCGGCGTGCTGCTCGCCACCCGCTTCATCGCCGACATCCGCGAGGAGGACGTGCCGCCGCTCGACCTGTCGGGCATGCTGCTGTCGGGCGTCGGGCTGGCCGGCCTCGTCTTCGGCGCCGCGCTGCTGGGACAGGAAGCGGTCAGCCCGAAGATCGCCATCGGCGTGTTCGCGCTCGGCGCGGTGACGATGGTCTTCTATGTGCGGCACGCCCGTGGGATCGACCGGCCGATCCTCGATCTCAAGCTGCTGCGCATCCCCACCTTCCGCGCCGGGGTGATCGGGGCCTCATTCTTCCGCATCGGCATCGGCGCGGTGCCGTTCCTGCTGCCGCTGATGCTGCAGCTCTCCTTCGGCCTCACACCCTTTGCCTCCGGCCTCGTGACCTTCGCCTCCGCCGCCGGTGCGATGACCATGAAGATGACCGCCGGGCCGATCATCCGCCTGTTCGGCTTCCGCCGGGTGCTGGTGGTGAACGCCTTCATCAGCTGCGTCTTCATCGCCGCCTCGGCGCTGTTCGCGCCGGGCATGTCGCCGGTGGTGATGATGGTCTGCCTGCTGGCCGGCGGCTTCTTCCGCTCGCTGCAATTCACCAGCACCAACGCGCTCTCCTATGCCGATGTCGAGCCGGACGCCATGAGCCGCGCCACCAGCTTCGCCAGCGTCGCCCAGCAGGTGTCGATCTCGATGGGCGTCGCGGTGGCGGCGATGGTGCTGGAAGCGATGCGCGCCACGCGCGGCGACACGCAGATCCTGCTCG
This sequence comes from Ancylobacter crimeensis, assembly GCF_023016805.1. Taxonomy (GTDB): domain Bacteria; phylum Pseudomonadota; class Alphaproteobacteria; order Rhizobiales; family Xanthobacteraceae; genus Ancylobacter; species Ancylobacter crimeensis. The sequence goes on along the minus strand of NZ_JALKCH010000001.1, from coordinate 35,908 downwards.
GCGATTTCCACGTCGCTTTCTGCGTGGTGGCGCTGATCGGCATCGTCTCGGTGTTCTTCTACATCCGCCTGCCCGCCGACGCCGGCGCCGAACTCTCCGGCCGCGCCCCCGCGCGCGCAAAGGCCGCCGCCGCGCCCGCAGCCGAGGGCGAGGTCGGCACGACGGCGTGAAGCGCGTGAAGGCGGGGCGTGAAGGCGGGGCTTGCCCATACTCGCCATTGCGCTTCTACCCGTAGCGGGCGCGCGAGACATGCTTCGGCCGGCCTTGCCCGTCCGGATGTAGCGACCCGTGCCCGGACGGCGTTCAGGCCTCGTCGGCCTCGTCCGAATCCTTCGCCGCGCTCAAATCCTGCGCCTGCCGCCCCCGGAACCCGGTCGCCACCACATAAAGCTCGGCCGAATCCTGCCGGCTGGCCTGCGGCTTGATGTGCTTCACCACCGCGAAGTCGCGCTTCAGCTCGGTGAGCAGCGTGCCTTCGGTGCCGCCCTGAAACACCTTGGCGAGAAAGGAGCCGCCGGGCGCCAGGACCTGCCGGGCGAAGTCGATGGCGAGTTCGACGAGGCCGACGATGCGCAGATGGTCCGTCGCCCGGTGGCCGGTGGTGTTGGCCGCCATGTCGGAGAGCACCACGTCGGCGGGGCCGCCGAGCATCGCCTTCAGCCGCTCGGGCGCATCGGCTTCGAGGAAGTCCATCTGGGCGAAGTCGACGCCGGCCACGGGGTCGATCTCCAGCAGGTCGATGGCGACCACCTTGCCGCGCCCTTCCTCCGCCTTCACCCGCTGCGCCGCGACCTGACTCCAGCCGCCGGGGGCGGCGCCGAGATCCACCACCCGCAGGCCGGGCTTCAGCATCTTCAGCCGGTCGTCGATCTCGATCAGCTTGAAGGCGGCACGCGAGCGCCAGCCTTCGCGCTTGGCGCGCGCGACATAGGGGTCGTTGAGCTGGCGCTGCAGCCATTTCTGCGACGAGGAGGTCAGCGAGCGGGCCTTCTTCAGCCGCACCTTCAGCGGACGGCTCTCGGGACGGCCCTCCCCGGTGGGAGCGCGGCCCGGCGTCTTCGAGCGATCGTTCACGGATGGTCCTCGACGGAACGGTTCCAGACCCCGTCGGCGCGCATCAGCTCGACGAGAATGCCTTCGCGCAGGCCGCGATCGGCCACGCGCAGCCGGTCACACGGGAAGCAGCGGCGCACGGCTTCGAGAATGGCGCAGCCCGCCAGCACGAGATCGGCGCGCTCGGCCCCGATACAGGGATTGGCGACGCGCTCGGCGAACGGCATGGCGAGCAGCCGATCCACCACCGCAGCAACCTGCCCGGCGCCGAGCCAGGTGCCGTCGACCTGCGACCGGTCGTAGCGCGGCAGGTCGAGATGCACGCCGGCGATGGTCGTCACCGTCCCGGAGGTGCCGAGCAGATGCAGGCGCCCGCAATCATGCGCACCGACGGCAGCGACGAACCCTCCCAGATGCGGACGGAATTCGTTGACCATGGCCTCGAAATTCTCGTGCGTCACCTGCACGCCGCCATGGCGCTCGGCCATGGAGACGACGCCGAGCGGCACCGACACCCAGGCACGGATCACCGCGGCGGGCGGGCCGTCGTCATTTGTGTCGACCCGGTCGAGCCACACCACTTCGGTCGAACCGCCGCCGATGTCGAACAGCACCGCCCCATCCGAACGTGGATCCACCAGCGGCGTGCAACCGACCGCGGCAAGCCGGGCCTCGGTCTCGCGATCGACGATCTCCAGCTTCAGGCCGGTCTCGCGTTCGACGCGGGAAATGAAATGATCGCCATTCGCCGCCGCGCGGCAGGCCTCGGTCGCGATGAGACGGGCATGAGCGATGCGACGCCCGCCGATCTTGCCGGCGCACACGCCGAGCGCGTCGATCGCCCGGCCCATGGCGGCATCGCCGAGCCGACCGGAACCGATCAGCCCCTCGCCGAGCCGGACGATGCGGGAAAAGGCGTCGACCACGCGGAAGCCGGAGCCGGTCGGCTTGGCGATCAGCAGGCGGCAATTATTGGTGCCGAGATCGAGCGCGGCATAACACGGCTCGGGCCGCTCGCCCGGCGCCCCGGGCCGCCCGCCCCGATGCCGCCGGCCATGGTGCCACGGAGCCGCGGAAGGAGCAGGCGCGCGGGCGGAATCCGCCCCTCGCTCCTCCCGGCCGAACCGGTCGACCGGAGGAGACGCCTGGGTTTGCAGATCGTCAGCCATGGCACACCACCCGGCACACAGATTCGGCAGCGGGGCGCCTTGGCGAAAGCGGGGCGAGATGAGCTCGGCACATGTTACGGAAAAGTGTAAGCACCGCGGGCCTCCTGCGCAATGGCAAGGCCGCAGGAAGGAGCGCCATTCGTGCCGTTCGGCCGAGGGGCAATCCCTTTCCGGGCGCGCGCCAAACGTCGCCGGGTTCCGCTTGACGCACGTCAACGCGTCCGCGCGCGCACCATGGAACCAATGAGCCTCCGCACAGGCAGAACCCGACCGCGCTGCCCGCCACCGCTATCGCGCGGGGGCGTCCGATGGCGGCCGGCCATTCCTCAAGAGGCGCGCCATGCCCGGCACCTATCGGATCGAGCCGCTCCATCCCGCCCGGGTGGACCAAGCCTACACGCTGATGCGTCTCATCGCCCCCGGCCTCGATTTGTCGGACTGGCGGGATTTCTGCCGGACGTTGAGCGCGCCCTGCCGCGCGCGGTCGTGCAGCGCCGTGGTGGTCTGCAATCCGCGCGCCTATGTCCAGGGGCTGTGCATGGCGCAGGCGCGGCAGATTCCCGGAGGCGGCCCGGTGATCGAGGTGCCGGTCCTCCTCGCCGCGAGTGCGGCCGACCCGGAAGGGGTCGAGGCTGCACTCACTACCCACCTCACTGGACTCACCGGCCAGCATGGCGGATGCCCGCTGCGCATCTGGAAGCATCACCCCACCGCCTGGCGCCGCCTCGGCACGGAGAGCGCTTTTTCCGACGAGGAGTACGTCGCGTGCGACGCAGGGCTCCGGCTGCCGGGGGAAAGCCTCCTCAGCCCACCGCCCGTCCGGTGAACACATAGCCAACCCCGCGCACCGACTTGATCAGCGTCGGGTTGCGCAGGTCCGGCTCGATCTTGCGGCGCAGCCGGGCGATCTGCGAATCGATGGTCCGGTCATAGGCGTCCCAGTTTCGGGCGCGGGTCAGATCCATCAGCATCTCGCGGGTGAACACCCGACCCGGCTGGCGCGCCAGCACCAGCAGCATGTCGAATTCCCCTGTCGTCAGAGGCACTTCGGCACCGGACCCATCGAGCAGCTGACGCCGCCCGGGATCCAGCGACCAACCCTCGAAACGCAGCACCCCGTTTCCGGGAGCTGGCGCGGCAACGGGTACCGGAGGCCGGCGGCGGCGCAGCACGGTCTTCAACCGCGCCAGAACCTCCCGCAGATGGAAGGGCTTGGCGATGTAGTCATCCGCCCCGACCTCCAGCCCGACGATCTTGTCGACCACGTCGTCGCGCCCGGTCAGCATGATGATGGGAATGTCGGAGGTGAGACGGATCTCCCGCGCCAGCGAGAGCCCGTCCTCCCCGCCCGGCAGCATGAGATCGAGCAGGATGATGTCGAACACCGCCGACTGAAGGCTGCGGCGCAAGCCCCCGCCATCGGGAACGGCGGTAATGGAATAGCCCTCATCCTCGAAATAGCGGGTCAGCATCTGGCGAATACGGGGATCGTCGTCCACCACCAGGATGCGACCGCTGCCCGCGCTAGCGTCCGTCATTCCGTTTCGTGCGTTTCTGCCTGGGAAGGTCGCGGTTACAATCTGCTACAAAACTTCGCCAACGGTAACACGGGCGGCGATCCCCCGTCACGCGGCGCAGGTGAACTCGTGGACATACGCAAGCGGTCCGGGAGCCAGCCATGTATATCGAAAGCGCCCTTTCCAACCACGAACCGGCCCTGCGCCGCGAGACGCCGGAAAGCCTTGCCGCGGAAGGAGCGCCGAGCCTTTCGTCGCTGTTCGCCCGGCAGCCGGTGGAACGTTTCGAGGCCGGGGCGGCGGTTTTCTGGGAGGGCGACACGGCGGCGCATGTGTTCGAGGTCGTGGACGGCGTGTTGCGCGTGTTCCGCATGATGAATGACGGGCGGCGCGTCATCACCGGCTTCCTCTATCCCGGCGATCTCGTCGGGGTGTCGCTTGAGCGGCACTATCTCTATACCGCCGAGGCTGTGACTCCCGTGAAGCTGCGGCGCTTCGCCCGCAACCGGTTCCAGAGCGAGATCCACAGCTCGCCGGAGCTGCGCCCCCAGCTCTTCGCCCAGCTCTGCGACGAGATGGCCGCTGCGCAGGACCAGATGGTGCTGCTCGCCCGCAAGACCGCCGAGGAACGGGTCGCCAGCTTCCTGCTGGTGAGCGCGCGTCGGCTCAAGAGCGTTGCGGGCGCGCCGCTGGTCGAGATCCCGATGACGCGGCTCGACATGGCGGACTATCTCGGCCTCACCATCGAAACGGTCTCCCGCACCATGACCCGCCTCACCCAGCGTGGCGTGATCGAGCCGAACGGGCGCCACACGATCCTCGTCCGCAAGCTGCGCACCCTTGCCGTGCTGGCCGGCGAATGCGACGAAGACGACAGCAGCGGCGAGACCGGCGTGCCGGAAGCCGGCGCGGTGCGGCGGGCGGTGTGGCCGCATTGACACGGCAGACGAAGGACGACCCTCACCATGCATCCCACGGTGACGAGCGGGCGAAGCCTCGACGAGATCGTGCGCGTGCTCGACGGCGCCAACATCATCGTGCATGGCTTCGACGGCATCATCACGGGCTGGAGCACCGGGTGCGAGGAGCTTTACGGCTGGTTGCGCGAGGAGGCCCTTGGCGCTGTCGCCCATGAGCTGCTGTGCACCGTTTTTCCCCAGCCGCTCGAGGTAATCCGAGACCATCTGCTCCGGCACGAGACGTGGAAGGGCCAGCTCGAACAGCGCGACAGATTCGGCAACCGCCTGTACGTCGCCAGTCGCTGGACGGCGCTGCATTCGGAGGACGAAGCAGGCACCGAGGCGAAACGCGCGATCGTCGAAACCAATATCGACGTCAGCGACCTGCGCAATGCGCAGGCCGACCTGCTCGCCCGCGAGGCGCATCTGCGCTCGATCCTCGACACCGTGCCCGAGGCGGTGGTGGTGATCGACGAGGCAGGCATCATCACCTCCTTCAGCACCGCGGCCGAGCAGCTCTTCGGCTATACCGCCGCGGAGGCCTGCGGGCAGAACGTCTCGCTGCTGATGCCGCAGCCCGATAAGGGAGCGCACGACAGCTACATCCACCGTTATCTGAACACCGGCGAGCGCCGCATCATCGGTTATGGCCGCGTGGTCACCGGCATGCGCAAGGATGGCGAGAGCTTTCCCATGGAGCTCGCCATCGGCGAGGCCATCGCCAACGGCACGCGCATCTTCACCGGCTTCATCCGAGACCTCACCAGCCGGCAGCGGATGGAGGAGGAACTCCGGCAGGCTCAGAAGATGGAAGCGGTCGGCCAGCTCACCGGCGGCTTGGCGCATGACTTCAACAATCTGCTGACCGTCATCAGCGGCAATCTCGAAATGCTGGAAGCCCGGCTCACCGACGAGCGCCAACGGGTGCTGCTGCGCGAGGCGCAGGACGCGGCGGGCGACGGCGCCAAGCTGACCGGACAACTGCTCGCCTTCGGCCGCCGACAGCCGCTTAATGCCCAGCTCAACGATGTCGGGCAACTCCTGTCGAACTTCAGCGGCCTGTTGCGCCGCACGCTGGGCGAAACGGTGCAGCTTCGCACCACCATCACCGGCGCCTCGAATCTGGCGTTGGTCGATTCGAGCCAGCTCCAGAACGCGCTGCTGAATCTCGCGCTGAACGCCCGCGATGCCATGCAGCGCGGGGGACTGCTGTCGATCGAGGTGTCGCGCACCCGCATCGATGTCGACTACGCCCGCATGTATCCGGAAGTGCGGACCGGGGACTACGTGGTGATTTCGGTGTCCGACACCGGCACCGGCATGACGGCGGACGTGAAGCAGCGCGCCTTCGAGCCCTTCTTCACAACCAAGGCCGTCGGCTCCGGCACCGGGTTGGGGCTGTCCATGGTCTATGGTTTCGTCAAGCAGTCGGGCGGCCACGTCCAGCTCTACAGCGAAATGGACAGGGGCACCTGCGTGCGCCTGTTCCTACCGGCCGGCGCCGCCAGGGAGGATGCCGACGCAAAGGCCGGCCCGGCGGGTGCGGATCTGCCGGGCGGGCATGAAACGATCCTAGTGGTGGAGGATGATGCCCGCGTGCGCCGGGTTGCGGTAGCGAGGCTGGAAGATGCCGGCTACACCGTCATCCCGGCGCAGAACGCGCAGGAAGCGCTCGCCTTGCTTGAGAAGCATCCCGAAATCCGGCTCCTCTTCACCGACATCGTGATGCCCGGCGGCATGACCGGTGACGAACTGGCGCGCGAGGTGCGCCACCATCGGCCGGACATGAAGATCCTCTTCACCTCGGGGTATTCCGAACCCAGCGTGGCCGGGCGCGAGCTGGCCGCCGATGGCGCATGGCTGAGAAAGCCCTACACCGCGCGCGAGCTGACGTTGCGGCTGCGGCAGCTCCTCGACAGCGAGTGAGCGCGCGTCGCGGCGCCCTAGAGAAATCTACTTATCGTATAGATTTCTATTGACCGACATCGCCCGACCTGTTGAGATCATGCTCATCGACGCCGCCGCTGCGCATCCTGCGAGCCTGCCGGCGTCCGTCCCGCAAAGGACGCCAAGGGGGCGCAAATGACCTGGACCTGTCGACGCCGCGGCTGACGACGCTAAGATTTCACCATTTGTTTCAATGCCCTGCGAGGCGCATCTGCGCACTCGACGGCCCATCTTTGGATTCACCATGTCCATCCTGTCCCGCCGCGGCCTTCTCGCCGCCACGGCCGCGCTCGGCCTTTTCGCGGCTTTTCCCGCCTACGCCGCCGATCTCGTGATCGGCTACCAGACCGGCGCTGATCCGGCGAAGGTGGCCCAAGCCGACGGCGCCTATGAAAAGGCGACCCGCTCCAGCATCGACTGGCGGAAATTCGATTCCGGTGCCGATGTCATCGCCGCCATCGCCTCCGGGGCCATCCAGATCGGCTATGTGGGCTCCAGCCCGCTGGCGGCGGCGGCGAGCCGCGAGGTTCCGATCGAGACGATCTACGTCGCCGCCCTGCTCGGCAATGCCGAAGCGTTGGTGGTGCGCAACGGCTCGGGCATCGAGAAGCCGGCCGACTTCAAGGGCAAGAAGATCGCCGTGCCCTTCGTCTCCACCGGCCATTACTCGCTGCTGGCGGCGCTGAAGCATTGGGGCGTCGATCCCAAGAGTGTCGAGATCCTCAATCTGCGCCCGCCCGAGATCGCCGCCGCCTTTGCCCGCGGCGACATCGACGCGGCCTATGTCTGGGATCCGGCACTCGGCAAGATCAAGGAGACGGGCAAGGTCCTCACCTCTTCCGCCGAGGTCGCGACATGGGGCGCGCCGACCTTCGACGCCTGGATCGTGCGCAAGGATTACGCCGAGAAACACCCGGAGATCGTCGCCGAATTCGTCCGCGTCACCGCCTCGTCCTACGCCGATTACGCAAAGAGCGGCGCCGCATGGACGACCGGATCCCCGGAGGTCGCGGCCATCGCCCGGCTGACCGGCGCCAAGGCGGAGGAGATTCCGGAACTTCTCAAGGGCAACGCCTACCCGCTTCTGGATGAACAGCTTTCCGACAAGCTGCTGGGCGGCGGCACGGCGAGGGCGCTGGTTGCAACGGCGGGCTTTCTCAAGGAGCAGGGTCGCATCGACGCGGTGCTGAACGACTACAGCGCCTATGTCAGCCGCGTGCCCGCCGAGCAGGCCGCCAAACTCGACTGACCGAACACGATCCACCCGTTCCCGAGCACTGCGACCCTGGCAGGACCCCGCGGTGTCCCTTGGCCCGGCGTTCCAAGGAACGCCGGGCATTTTCCCCGTTCGAGGAACAGTGCCATGAAGCTGAACGTGTTTCGGCTCGCCATAGGCTTTGCGCAGCCGCGCGGCGGCGAGACGGCGGTGCTTGAGGACATCAACCTGCGCATTCCCGCGGGCGAATTCGTGGTGATCCTCGGTGCGTCGGGATGTGGGAAGTCCACCCTTCTCAATGTGATAGCCGGATTTCTGAAACCCTCTTCCGGGGAAGTATGGGTCGATGATCGGCCGGTGAGCGGTCCCGGTCCCGATCGCGGCGTCGTCCTGCAGACCGATGCGCTCTATCCTTGGCTCGATGCCCGTGAAAATGTCGGCTTCGGCCTGAAACTGCGCGGCATCTCCCGGCAGGAGCGGCGCGAACGTGCCGATGAGGCGCTTCGGCTGGTCGGGTTGGAGGATAAGGGCGACCACGCCATCTGGCAGTTGTCCGGTGGCCAGCGCCAGCGGGTGAGCCTTGCCCGCGCGCTCATCGCCGACCCGGACATCCTGCTGATGGACGAACCACTCGGCGCCCTCGACGCGCTGACTCGCGAGCAGATGCAGGATCTGGTGCTCGAGGTGTGGGCACGTACCGGAAAGACCGTCCTTTTCGTGACGCACGGGCTGGATGAAGCGCTCTATCTCGGTTCGCGTCTGATCGTTCTCGGCGGCCAGCCCGGGCGCGTGCTGCTCGACAAGCCGCTTTCCTTCGGTCGCCGCGCGGTCGAGGAGCGGATCGGCGGTCGCATCAAATCCACCCCAGCCTTCGCCGCAGCCCGCGAGGAGTTGCACGACCTCTTCTTTGCCGGAGCCGAACGATGACCGTGGCCGTACCCGTTCCCGACGCCGCCCTACCCTTCATCGTGCCGGCCGAGGGCATTCCCGCCGGTGTGGACGATGCTCGCCCGCACAGGACGGAGGCAGCCGCAATCACCGGCGCCGGACCCTCCGCGCAGCTCTGGATCTCATTGGCCACCATCGCGGGCTTTCTCGTCCTGTGGTGGGCGGTAACCGCAAGCGGTGCCGTCGCTCCACTCTTCCTTCCCTCACCGGAGATCGTGGTTGCGCGGCTCGGCAGGCTTGCCACCGAAGGCTTTGTCGACGGCACCCTCGCCCAGCACCTCGGAGCAAGCCTGCTGCGGGTCTTTGCGGCCCTTGGCGCGGCGCTGGTTCTGGGGATACCGGCCGGCTTCGCGATCGGGAGCAGCCCCATCGGACGCGGCGTCCTCGATCCTGTCATCGAGTTCCTGCGGCCGATCCCGCCCCTTGCCTATCTCCCGCTGATCATCATCTGGGCCGGCATCGGGGAGGCGGCCAAGGTGCTGGTCATCGCCCTCGCCATGCTGCCGCCCATCGTGATCGCGACCGCGGCGGGCATGGAAGGCGTGGACCGCAACCGGCTCAATATCGCTCGCGCACTGGGCGCAAGCCGGGTGCAGCTGTTCCGGCATGTGGTCTTTCCATCCACCCTGCCCTCCATCCTCACCGGCACGCGCATCGCGCTTGGCGCCGGATGGTCGACCCTCGTCGCTTCCGAACTGGTGGCGGCCACGCGCGGCGTGGGCTTCATGATCCAGTCGGCGGCGAACTTCCTTGCAACCGACGTGGTGATCGCCGGCATTCTGGTGATCGCGGCCGTCGCCTTCGCCTTCGAATGCGGCGTGCGCGTGATCGAGCGCCTCTTCGTCGGATGGAGTCGGCGAGGGTGAACGGAGGCTCTAGCCGTTGGACAGACGCCCGATCGCGGCGGCAAGTTCCCCAGTGCCGAATGGCTTTGTCAGGATCACCGTCTCTCCGTCCTCGGATGTACCCTCGACCTCCATCTGCCCGGTGGCAAACATGACCGGCAGGTGCGGATGGAGCTCTCGCGCGCGTCGGACGAGTTCGATGCCGCTCATATCCGGCAGTCCGAGATCGGTCATCAACACATCAACCTTGCGCTCGACGAGAAAGCCTAGCGCGGTGTGGGCATCGCCAGCCTCGACCCCGACATGACCGAGTTCCTCCAGCATGTCGAGAATGGCAAAACGGATGAGCATGTCGTCCTCGCAGATAAGGACGGTCAGGTTGCCTTTCGGCAGCGCAAGGGACTCGGCGACGGAGGGCGTGGGAGCGGTCTGCGCCAGGGATGCGGACCTGTTGCCGAGAAGCTGGCGCAGCTTTCCGGCCAGCGCCTCGCGCGTATAGGGCTTGCCGATCAGTTCCACGCCGTCGTCGAGCCGCCCGGCATGGACGATGGCGTTCTCCGTATAGCCGGAGGTGAACAGCACCTTGACGCCGGGCAGGCGCGCCACGGCGGCGCGGGCGAGTTCCGTCGCCTTGATCGGTCCGGGCATGACGACGTCGGTAAAGACGAGGTCGAGAGCAACCCCGCTCTCGACGATGACCAGCGCCGCCGCCGGATCGGGGGCCTGAAGCACCCGATAACCGAGACCACGCAGCGTCTCGACCACCGTTTCGCGAACCCCGCGATCATCCTCGACGACGAGAATGGTCTCGCTGCCGCCCTTCACCGGCCCTTCATCACTCAGCACACGCTCATCCTCGGTGCGCGTGGAGCGGGGAAGGTAGATCTTCACGGTCGTGCCTTCGCCGGGCTCGCTGTAGATCGCGACATGGCCGCCCGACTGCTTCACGAAGCCGTAGACCATGGAAAGCCCGAGGCCCGTACCCTTGCCCTCCGGCTTGGTGGTGAAGAAGGGATCGAACACCTTCGCCATGATCTCCGGCGGCATGCCCGCACCGGTGTCGGTCACCGCCAGCAGCACATATTGACCGGGCACCACATCGACGTGGCTGCGGCTGTAGAGCTCGTCGAGATACGCATTGCCGGTCTCGATGGTCAGCTTGCCCTGCCCGTCCATCGCATCGCGGGCGTTGATGGCGAGGTTCAGAAGCGCATTTTCGACATTGCCGGGATCGACAAAGGTGTTCCACAGGCCACCATTGATGATGGTCTCCACCTCGATTGCCTCGCCAAGGGCGCGGCGCAGGATCTCGTCCATCCCTCGCACCAGCCGCGCGAGATTGACGACCTTCGGCGCCAGAGGCTGGCGGCGGCTGAAGGCGAGAAGCTGGGACGCCAGCCTGGCACCACGATGGACGCCCTCCATGGCATTGCGCGCCCGCTGCTCGGCACGGGTATTCCCTTCGATGTCGCCGGCGAGCAGCTGGAGATTTCCGCTGACGACCTGCAGAAGATTGTTGAAGTCATGGGCGATTCCGCCCGTGAGCTGGCCGATGGCTTCCATCTTCTGCGACTGAAGAAGAGCCGCCTCGCTCTTCGCCAGTGCTGCGGCAGCCTCCGTCTCGGCCGTGATGTCGCGGCCGAAGGCATAGACCACGCCGTTTTCCGAAACCGAGGTCCAGGCAACTCGCCGAACAGTGCCGCCCTTCGCAAGGAGGACACTTTCCGACTGCGTCATCACGTCGGACCTTCGCAGCTCGTCCAGCCGTGCATTCGCCGCGTCCCGACTTTCCGCCGCAACGAAATCGAGCACGTTGCGGCCGACGGTCTCCTCCTCCGTCCAGCCAAGCGCCCGCGTCCAGGCCGGATTGACGGCAGTGACCTGTCCCGTGCCCGATGCCACCACCTTCAGCACCGGAGACAGGTTCCAGATGCGGTCCCGGTCGCGCAGGCTTTCGGCCTCGATCAGCTTCTGCTCGTGGATATCGGTGTTGGTTCCGATCCAGCGTGTGACGGAACCCTCCGCAATACGCACCGGCAGGGCCCGCACCAGATGCCAGCGATACGCGCCGTCCGCTCGACGGATGCGGAACTCGGTCTCGTAGGATTCGCCGCCTTCCAGCGCCGCCTGCCATTCCGCCTGCGCGCGATCGCGATCCTCAGGATGGATGATCGTCAGCCAGCCTTTGCCGCGAAGATCCTCGACCTTGCGTCCGCTATAGGCGCTGACGCGCTCGTTGAACCAGTCGAGCAGGCCATCGGCTGACGCCGCCCACGCCTGATTCGGCAGGACTTGGGCAAAGGTCCGGAACTGAGCCTCGCTCGCGCGCAGGGCCTCCTGTACGGCCACGCCGTCGGTAACGTCGATGCCATTGACGAAGATGCTGGTGACGTGCCCGCCGAGATCGACGATCGGCTGATAGATGAAGTCCACATAGCGCCGCTGGGTACCGATACCCGCAACATCGAGATCGAAGGCGGATTGATAGGAGCGATAAGGTCGACCGCCGCGGAACACCTCATCAAGAATGTCGACATAACCCTGCGCGACGGCCTCCGGCAGCGCGTCGGCGACGGTCTGGCCGACGACGTCGCGGCCGCCGATCAATTCGCGGTAAGCAGGATTTACCAGCTTGAAGCGGTGCGCCGGCCCCTCGAGCAATGCCATGAAGGAAGCCGACTGCTGGTACATCTGCTCCAGCCGCTGCCGCTCCTCTTCGAACTGGCGATTGGCGAACACCTTTTCGGTGGTCTCCACCACAATGGCGATAACCCCGAGCGGGTGCCCCTCCTCGTCGACGACAGGCGAATAATCGAGATTGAGCCAGACCGGCTCGGGGCCACGACCGCGGTCGAGATAAAGCTGCTGGTTCTCGTAGGACAGCGTTTCCCCACGGCCGAAAACAGTACGCACGACATTGTCGTTGAAGTCCGCAACCTCGGGCCAGCCCTCACGCACCCGGGAGCCGAGCAGACGCGGATGCCTTTCGCCGGCGAAGACGGAATAGGCATCATTATAGATCATGACGCCGTCCTCGCCCCATAGGGTAACGATAGGCAACGGCGAGAGCAGCATCATCGCGACGACGGAACGAACGGCCGCAGGCCACTGCGCGATGGGTCCGAGGCTGGTCTCGTCCCAGCGAAAATCCCGCACGCGACCGGCAAGTTCGCTCGATCCCGGAAACACCCTGGCCGGGTCTGCCGCACGCATGTTCAAGCTCACTTTCACGGGCTTCCGTCCACGGGAGCCATGCCCTGATTAACATGTTTACGGCGATGTTTAAGACACTTGGACGGCTTTTTGCCGCCCGTGATCCCGATACGCCCTCTCCTGCGGATAAGTGGGCGGTAATATTGCAAGGCAAGACCTGAGATTGATAGAATTATTCGATCAACCTTGCTCCGCCACGAAAAAGGATCGCGCTTTCGTCGAAACGACGCAGGTGCATGGCGTAGTCCACCACTTCCCTGAACCGCCGAGCGCCAGCCCCCTGGCTCCTGTCACGATCAGCGCGTCGCCGAGGTCTATGCCGGGCGCTGAGCGGCGGTTAATCTCGGCTCCCTCTCACAGGCGACCCGACGCCCCTCCAGCGTGGAGAAATCCATGAAAGGAAAGCTCACCGCGCCTGACCTTGTAAACGTCGGCTCCGGCCAAGAAGACGGCAGCGCCGTGCGTATCAATCCGCACGACATCGACGCCGCCATGGGTTTTCGGATCGGCCAGGAAGGCAAAGACCTGCAACTGATCCTCGGCCACATGCGAAGCCATGCTGGGCTCCTTCATTCGGCAGGAACACCCAGGCGTCGTTCGGCCTAGTTGCGGGCACCGCTCTGCGCGCCGGAGATGAACTGCACCGTGCCCTTGCTGTTGCGCTTGGCACGGTACAGCGCGGCATCGGCAGCCTTGACCAACTCCAGAGTGCTCGTGGCATCAAAGGGATAGAGCGCGACGCCGATGGTGATGCCGACCCGCAACGCCGCCCCTCCCGCGACGATCGGATCGTTCACCGCGTCGATGATCCGCTCGGTGATCTGCCGGAGCACGGCGAAGTCGGTGAGATCGGGGAAGATCACGGCGAATTCGTCGCCGCCGAGCCGGGCGAGCAGATCCTCGTCGCGAATGGCCGCGGCGATACGTCGGGTCGACTGCTTCAGAACCTCGTCGCCCATGTCATGACCGAACTCGTCATTGACCTGCTTGAACCCGTCGAGATCGAGATAGGCAAGGGCGAATCCGGCTTTCGACGACCCGGCCATCAGCTCCTCGGCGCGGGCGTGAAGCATCACGCGGTTGGGAAGCCCGGTGAGTGGATCACGCAGCGCCCGCTCCTCGCTCTCCCGTAGCCGGACGGCGGCATCCCGCCCCTGCCGCAACACATAGACGGTCAATGCGCCGAAGGTGATGAGCAGCAGCAGCAGAATGGGCAGGAGGCTGTGCAACATCTCGCCGCCCGGGTCAGCCGCGCGCCAGGCGAGGAGGACAGGCTTGCCGCCGTCGACCGTATCCAGCTTCAGCGACGTATCCGCAGAGGCCTGTGCCGCGACGTGGAGGTCGGGTAGCAGATAGGCGCGCGAAATCGCGGCAAGCTGGGGCGGGTTCAGCGCATCGACGAAGACGAGAAAACGCTGCCGGACGGCATCATCCGCGGCAGGCTTGGATTCGAATGGACGAATCCGGGAAACCGCGGCCAGGGCCGGATCGGCACCAAGCATCAGCACGCCGGACGTCGTGACCTTGCCCGTAGCCGGTGCGAGTTGGGTGAGGAGTTGCTCGAAGCCGCCTGTCAGCACCTGCCCCATAGGGCCGTTGAATCTCGTGTCGTCGCGGGCACCGAACGTGGCGCGGCCCTTTTCATCGACGACCGCGATCAGCCGGAAGCCATATTTCTGGGCTACGGGTTTCGCGACATTGGCGTCGACCCATTCGCTGTCGTCGCGTCCGGCATGCTCGTAGGAATCGTCCCAGAACGCGTAGTCGTCAGCGGTCTTTTCCAACAGGGACAACCGCTCCGCGATCGCACTGGCCGCCAGTGCCTGTTCGCGCGCCTGAACATCGGCGGTCTGCCAGTGCGCAATCCAGATGACCGTCCCGATGACCGCAAGGATCATCAGTCCCACAAGCAGGGTGACAGGCAGCATGACCTCACGCTGGAAGGTCTTCCCGATCTGCCTGCGATCCTCCAGCACCATTCCCGTCGCTCGCCAAGCGCCCTGAACAAGAAGATCGTAACAGAAGATGCCGTGACATCTTCCATATTTTATACGACGCCAAGGCAGCTATCTGTCGTCGTTCTACCTCCGAAACCGCATGGCGTGCTGCCGCCCGCAGTCCCGGCAGATGGTCGCCTCCACGGAACTCATTGCGACGACGCGTCCCCTCTTCAACACCCAGGAGCGGGCCGGCAGGTCGAGCAAGGCATCGGCTACGCTGTAGGTGTCGAGGATGACGATATCCGCCCACCTGCCGACCTCCAGCCCGTAGTCCTCTGCGACGCCCACCACCCGCGCGGCGTTGTGCGTGCCCATTCTGATGATCGCGGCCTGATGCTCCGGCGTGCCGAATTGGACGAGATGGGCCAGAAGGTTCCCGATCTGCAACGGGTCGGCCTTGCCGAATGGCGTGAAGGCGTTGCGGATATTGTTCGACGAATAGGCGACATTGACGCCCGCTTCATAGAGTGAGCGCACCGGCGCAAGGCCGCGGCGCGGATTGGATGTATCGCCGCGTCCGCCAAGATACACGTCGGTTGCCGGCAGCGTCACGATATGGATGTCGGCACGCTGAAGAAGATCGATGATCGGCGCGAGTTGGTCCGGCTCGAGGGCACCGAGACTGGTGACATGCCCAAGCGCCACCCTGCCCTGGTAACCGGTCGCGATGGTCTTCTCCGCGATGTAGCGAACGGCCGCGTAGCGAGGATCGCTCACGTCATCGGCGAAATCGGCATGCATGTCGATCGGCAGGTCGCGCTGCCCGGCGAGAGCGAAGACCCTGTCGATATGGCTTCGCGTGTCCTCGGGGGTAGCCTCGTTGTAGGGGCAGCCACCCACAACGTCGGCCCCCATGTCGAGCCCTTCCGCCATAAGGGCCTCCACGCCTTCCGCCTTCAGAATGCCCTCCTGGGGAAAGGCAACGATCTGGATGTCTATGAGATCGCGATACTCATCGCGGAGCGCGAGCGCGGTCTCGACGCCAATCAGCCCCTGGATCGGATCGACATCGGGATGCGCACGGATGAAGGTCGTTCCGTTCAGAACGGCCATATCCAGCACGCGACGGGAACGCTCCAGAACGTCGTCGCGTGTCTGCCGTGCCTTCAGCGCACCGGTGACGCGGATCGCCTCTTCTAGCGTTCCCGACCGCGACGGCAGGCGCCGATGCAGGAACGCCTTCTCGAGATGCATGTGCGGCTCGACGAAGCTCGGCAACGCGGCACGGCCGCCGGCATCGATCTCTTCCTCGGCCTGCTTATCGATGGTTCCGGCAATCTCGACGATGCGCCCGTGCGCGATCCCGATATCCATGAGAGGCTTCTCGTCATCAAGACGGATGCGACGCAAGACGAGATCCATGACAGTTCCTTCAGATACCCATGTCGGGCACGGCTTGATGGGACGAACCGCGACGCCTGCCAACCCATCGCAAGGCGACCGCGCCGGGAGAGAGAATAGAGGATGATTATCCTCGTACTCCCTCCGGGCATGATATGGTCGGGCTGTGCCGCGTGGTCGATGCAGGAGTCGTCATGAATTGCATCGCCTTGCGTATGCTGATCGCAGCCACATTTCTCCTGGCTCCGCCCGCTCTGGTCGCCGCACCAGCCGCGCAGGCGGACGCACCGCAGTTAGGCGTAAGCCGGGTGAAGATGCGGGATGTCGCGCCTGAGACCGATTTCGTGGGGCGGGTCGAAGCCATCAACGCGGTGGACATCCTCTCGCGCGTCGAAGGCGTGCTGCAGACCCGCCACTTCCGGGAAGGCGATATCGTCTCGAAGAGGCAGGAACTCTTCACGATCGAGAAGGACGCTTACGAGATCGCACTGACCGAGGCCCAGGCCTCCCTGTTGAGCGCCCAGGCGGCTCGGCTCGATGCCGAGCGTCAATTGCAGCGTAACCAGTCCCTCGTCGGGCGTCAGACCATCTCCACGGCGGCACTCGAACAGAGCGAAACCGCGCTCGACGGAGCCCGGGCGAACGTAAAATCGGCAGAAGCGCGCGTACGGCAAGCCGAGCTCAATCTCAGCTACACGACGATCAGCTCTCCGCTCGACGGCCGCATCGGGATGAGCGCCTTCTCCGAAGGGAGCCTCGTTACCCCGTCCTCCGGCACGTTGGCGCGGGTGGTGCAGACCGACCCGATCCGCGTCGTCTTCTCGGTGAGCGACCGCACCATACTCGACCTGCAGGTGAAGGCCGGCGGGCTCAGCAGGGAGGAGCTTGCCCAACGCTTCACCACCTCGCTGCGCCTGTCGAACGGCCAGATCTACCAACAGCGCGGGACGATTGAATTCTTCAACAACGAGATAGACCCGCAGACCGGTACGCTCGCCATCCGCGTCCTCATCGCCAATCCCCGCTCGCTCCTCGTGCCGGGCCAGTTCGTGACCGTAGTGGTGCGGGAGGAAAAGCCCAAGCTTCGCGCGCTGGTGCCCTTCGGGGCGGTGCAGCAAGACCGGGAGGGCAAGTTCGTTTTCGTGGTGGACGACAGTGACATGGTCGCCATGCGGCGCATCCGCGTCTCCGGCCAGCGCGACGGGCACTGGATCGTCGAGGAAGGCCTCAACGAGGGTGAGAGGCTCATCGTCGAAGGGCTGCAGAATGCCGAGCCCGGCGCAGCCGTGAGCGCGACGGAAGCGGCGGATCCCCTCGCCGCCGACATGGATGCTCCGGCCTCGTCCGGAGCCGCACAATGAACCTGTCGGCCATCTTCGTCGACCGTCCGCGTTTCGCGATCGTCATCGCACTCGTGATGACGATTGCCGGCACGCTGGCGCTGCTCAACATTCCCGTGGCCCAGTTTCCCCAGATCACACCGCCCGAGGTGCAGGTTAGTGCCACCTACCCGGGCGCCAGTGCCGGCGTTCTGACTGATAGCGTCGCCGCACCGATCGAGGACCAGGTGAACGGGGTGGAGGACATGCTCTACATGTCCTCATCGAGCACGGATACCGGCTCCTACTCCCTGACGGTTACCTTCGCCGTGGGAACGGACCCGGCGATGGCACAGGTCAATGTGCAGAACCGCGTGACCATGGCCATGCCCCGCCTGCCGGCGGCGGTGACACAGACCGGCGTGTCCGTGCGCAGTCGTTCGTCCAGCCGGCTCATGGGCATCGCCCTCTATTCGCCGAAAGGAACGCGGGACAACCTCTTTCTCAGCAATTATGCCACGATCAATGTCCGCGATGCGCTTGCGCGGATCCCAGGCGTCGGTGACGCCAGCGTGTTCGGGCCGGTCTACAGCATGCGGATCTGGATGAACCCGGATCGAATGCAGGCGCTCGGCGTCACGGCAGCCGACCTCACGGCCGCCATACAGTCGCAGAATGCCCAGGCTTCTGCCGGTCTGATCGGTTCGCAGCCTGCGGTGGACGGGCAACAGCTTCAGCTGACGGTAACAGCGCAGGGCCGGCTGGCGAGCGCCGCCGAGTTCGGCAGCATCGTCATCCGGACCAACAAGGACGGTGCGATCGTACGCCTGCGTGATGTGGCACGGGTGGAGATCGGTGCGCAATCCTACGATACCCGTTCGACCCTCAATGGCCAGCCGAGCGCGACGGTGATGATCCACCAGTCATCGGACGCAAATGCGCTCGCCGTTGCGAGGGCGGTGCGCGCGGAGCTTGAGGTGCTCGCCGCCCGCTTTCCCGACGACGTGTCCTACCGGATCGTGTTCGACACCACGACCTTCCTCACCGAGACGATCCGCGAAATCCTGGTGACGCTGGCGATAACCTTCGTGCTGGTGGTGGCGGTCACGTACCTGTTCCTCCA
Source organism: Ancylobacter crimeensis (assembly GCF_023016805.1). GTDB lineage: Bacteria > Pseudomonadota > Alphaproteobacteria > Rhizobiales > Xanthobacteraceae > Ancylobacter > Ancylobacter crimeensis. The sequence goes on along the minus strand of NZ_JALKCH010000001.1, from coordinate 17,258 downwards.
GAACTGGCGCGCCACCCTCATCCCGACGCTGACGATTCCGGTTTCGTTGATCGGCGGGTTCGCGGTCCTTTATCTGCTCGGCTACTCCGCCAACACGATCACCCTGTTCGCCATGGTGCTGGCGATCAGCCTTGTCGTGGACGACGCCATCGTCGTGCTGGAGAACGTCCAGCGCCTGATGAGCGAGGAAGGTCTCGACGTGCGCACGGCGACGCTGCGCACGATGGGACAGGTCACGAGCCCGATCATCGCGACGACACTCGTGCTCGGCGCGCTGTTCGTTCCGGTCATCTTCCTTCCGGGCATCACGGGGCGGCTCTACCAGCAGTTCGCGACCGCCATCCTCGTTACCATCTGCTTCTCGACCATCAACGCCCTGACGCTCAGCCCCGCGCTCTGTGTCGCCCTGCTGGGCGGGGCCAAGCCGGCAGCCCGCGGCGGGCTCCTGGGGCGCTTCAATGCCGGGCTCGACTGCTCGCGCAACCTCTATCTCCGCATGGTCTCGTCGTTCGGTCGGAAGTTCGTGCTGGTGACGGGCGTGTTGCTCCTTCTGTGCACCGGCCTCTACGGTTTGTACCGGCTGCTGCCCACAGGCTTCGTTCCGCCGGAAGACCAGGGCTCCTTTTTCGTCAATGTACAGCTCCCCAATGCGGCATCGCTGGACCGCACGAGCCAGACCATGGCGCAGATCGCGACCGTGCTTCGTCAGACGCCGGGCGTCGCCGATGCGATCGGCATATCGGGCAGCAGCATCGTAGGCGGCAGTGGCTCGAATACCGGCATGGTCATCGCCTCGCTGAAACCCTGGAACGAGCGCGGTGCGAATGAGGGGATCGACGCGATCCTGGCTCGCCTGCGCGCCGCCTTTGCGCGAATCTCTATGGCTTCCATCGCGGCTTTCAACCCGCCAGCCATTCCCGGTCTCGGCACCACGGGCGGCTTCGATCTGCGCCTTCAGGCGCGTGAGGGACAGAGTCAGGAGGAACTCGCCGAAGCCATGCGAGCCCTGATCTTCACGGCGAACCGCACCCCGGGCCTGTCCGGCGTGTTCAGCACCTTCTCAGCCGACGTCCCTCGCCTTTTCCTGGACATCGACCGGGGCCGCTCAGAACTTCTGGGCGTGTCGACCGCGACGATCTTCAGCGCCCTGCAGACCCATCTGGGCTCGTCCTATGTCGACGATTTCAACATCTTTTCCCGCGTTTATCAGGTACGCCTCCAGGACGAGCCGCAATTTCGCAGCCGCATCGCTGACATCCAGCGTCTGCATGTGCGGAGCCAGAGCGGGGCGATGATCCCTTTGCAGGGACTGCTGTCGATCTCTACCGTCTACGGACCGAGCGCGGTAAACCGTTATAATCTCTTCCCATCGGCGGCGATCAACGGGCAGGCCGCAGCCGGCACCAGCAGCGGGCAGGCGATCGAACGGATGGAGGCATTGGCGGCAGACGTTCTGCCGGCCGGCTTCGGCTTCGAGTGGACCGGCCTCGCTCTGCAGGAGAAACAGGCCGGCAGCCAGACCGCGCTGGTCATCGTGATGGGCCTCGTCTTCACCTATCTCTTCCTGGTTGCGCAATATGAAAGCTGGACGGTGCCGGTCGCGGTGATGCTTTCGGTGTCCGTTGCCGCGGTAGGCGCGCTTGGGGCGCTGCTGGCGTGGGGCATCGACCTGAATATCTATGCCCAGATAGGCCTGCTGCTCCTGATCGGCCTCGCCGCCAAGAACGCCATCCTCATCGTCGAATTCGCCAAGGATCGCCGTGAGCGGCATCGGATATCGGCAATAGAGGCCGCGCTGGCCGGCACGGCCGAACGCTTCCGTCCCGTTCTGATGACCGCGGCCTCCTCGATCCTCGGTGTGGTGCCGCTCATTCTGGCAACCGGCGCCGGCTCGGCGAGCCGCCGTTCCATCGGCGTTACGGTGTTCGGCGGACTGGTGCTCGGCACAATCGCCGGATTGCTGCTCATCCCCGCGCTGTACGTGCTCGTCGAAACCATCCGCGAAACCGTCCAGCATCGCCTTGGGCGACGGGAGGCGCCGGTCGCACAGTCGACGGAAAGCGCCGGATCCGAGCCCGGCACCGGAGCGTGACCAACGTTACGATGTACGCCTCGGACGTGCGGACATGCCCGGTCACATTCCCGTCCTGCGTCGTCTCGGCGGCTGCACGGAACGATTGGCCGGGCTATATGGAACGGTGTGGGACGCCGTCCTACGGCCCTGTCGTGATGAGTGCCGCCGTACCATGCCCAGCCCAACGCCGGTCGTTGCCGCGCCTTCCGCGCCCGGCAATCTACCGATCGAGACGAAGCCGGAGGTCTCCATCCTCCTCGTCAGCCGGAATGATGCACCGAACACGCTCCTCTGCATCGAGCACATTGAAGCGAACGACGCTGGCCCGCCTTCCGAGATTCTGATCGCCGACAATGGCAGCGCCCCGGACGACCTCGCTCTGCTGAATGAAGGTCGCGGCAGAGCGCGGATCCTTCCGCTCGGCGTCGACCGCTATCGCGGCGAGGCAAGGAACATCCTCGCTGAACAGGCACAGGGCCGGTTCGTCTGCTTTCTGGACACGGACGTTCTGCTTTCACCTCGCTGTCTCGAAGGGCTGATGGCCGAGCTCGACGCTCATCCGGAGGCAGCGGCGGCCGGGCCTATCCTCCTCGCCGCCGACGGAACGATCGAGCAGGCCGGAGCGATGCTGGATGGTACGGGAGAGCCGTCCCGTCATCTGGCCGGGCCATGGGCTCCGCCCCTCGCTCTGCTGCCGTCGCGCTCCCTGGACTACGTCTCCGCTTCCTGTCTGCTGGTCCGCCGAGAGGACTTCGCCGCCGTTCATGGCTTCGACCTCGCCTTTGAACCTGAAGGCTGCGAGGACATCGATCTCTGCCTCAAACTCGCTGCGCTTGGAAAATCGGTGCGGCTGCTCCCGGCAATGACTGCCATCCGCTCGGGGGAGCGCACGCCTCCTGACGACATGGCGAACGCCCTTAATCGCGCCAAGCTTCGCGCCCGATGGGGTGCCTATCTCCGGCATCGCTCCAGCGACGAGCAACAGACGATCCGTGCTGCGGTCATCGGCGATCCCTCCGTGCGTCGACTGCCGTCTGATACGTCGCGCGCGCTGGTCTATACGCCCTATGCCCTCACGCCGGGCGGCGGCGAGCGTTATCTCTGCACCACGGCCGCGGTGCTTTCCGAACGCTGGCAGGTCATCCTGGCCACGCCTCATCCCTATAGTCGGATGCGCCTGCGACAGATCGGGCGGCTGTTCGATATCGATCTGGATGCCTGTCAAACCGTCACGCTCGATCGGATCGACGATCTCGGGCCTTTCGAAGTCATGCTGACGATGGGCAACCACCTTCACCCGCCAACATCGGCGCGTGCGGCGCGCAACCTGTTCCACTGCCAGTTCCCCTTCCCGTATCCGGGGCCAGGGCTGGCGGAACTCGATGGATATGAGCGTTTCATCGTCAATTCGGGCTTCACGGCCCAGGCGGTCGAACAGGCGCTACAAGCGTCCGGGAGCCGACCTTATCCCATCCACGTCATCGCACCGCCCGTGCCACAGTTCGGGGGCGACGCGCGAACGAAGAAGCCCATGATCCTCTCCGTCGGCCGCTTCTTCGTCGGGGGGCACTCAAAACAGCAGGACCTGCTCATAGAGGCGTTCCGCGCTCTGATCGCAGACGGCACGATTGGGGGGGAGCTGCACCTTGCCGGCTCCTCCACGCCCGGTATCGAGCACATGGACTATCTGCGCCGCCTCGAAGAAAGCGCGGAAGGCCTGCCCATCGTCTTCCACGTCAACTGCTCGGCCGACGAACTGGCACACCTGTATCGCGATGCCGCCATCTACTGGCATGGCACCGGCCTTGGCGTCGATCTCACCGCGTCCCCCGAGAAAGCGGAGCATTTCGGCATCGCCATCGTCGAGGCCATGGCCGCCGGATCCGCGACATTCGCATTCAGGGCCGGCGGCGCGCGCGAAATTATCGAGGATGGCGTCAACGGCCTTCTCTATGAGAGCCTGCCTGACCTCGTTGAACGCACGCGCGCCCTGCTGATACCCGACGGCGAAGAGCGGCGCATCGCCATCGGGCGCGCCGGAAGCGAACGGGCGGCCGCCTACGCGCCGGATCGTTTCGCGCAGCACATGCGCGACCTGTTCTTTCGCCACTGAAACCATTCACACTTCCTGTTCAAAGGGAGAACGGAAGCCGGGCGAGCTCAGCTCTGCGATGCCTGCTGTTCGCCGGTAACCGCCATCGGTCGCGCAGCAGGCTCCACCACTACATCGGGGGCTTCCACGCTGACGACGGTCAGCTTGTGACGCCGTCCATCGCGCGCGGTCCAGTCCATCGACTGCCCCGCCGACAGGCCGATCAGCGCAATGCCGATGGGTGTCATGACCGACACTTTGCCGGCGGAAATATCCGCCTCGCCCGGCAAAACCAGCTTCACGACACGGTCCTCCCCGGCATCGGAGGTGAAACGTAACGCCGAGCCGATGCGAACGACGTTGCGGGCCGACCCGTCGCCCACGATCCGGGCCCGGTCAAGCTCGGTATAGAGTTCGTCAGCCAGCTCGGCATCACGAGCGGCGTAGGAATCGGCAAGCCGTGACAGCATCTCGTGATCGTGACGGGTTATGGCGATGGCAGGCTTGCGCCGGGCAAGGGCCATGATGACCTCCTGAGGCAAGAGAGCGGCGACGCGAGACGCGTGCCGGAGTGCAGTGGGGAATGTGTGTGCTGTCGCGGATCGCGGCACGATCTGCCGGGTTAGACAGAGGCCGCCTCAGGAGCCCCTCAGCCGGGGCGACGCGACCGGGCGGGGGCTCAGCGTCCCGCGATGGGACACGCCTGTGCAAAACGAAACATGAGCGGTTCGGTCATCATGTGCCAAGAACTGATCATTCCGTATTGGAAAGTCAAGCAAGGCTCCTGTGGACATGCGGCTTATCTCCACCTCACCGGCCGGTGCTCCGCATCGACGGCGACGTTGACGAACGCACCCGTTCCACACAGACGACGTTCACCGGTCGCCAGCAGCTCCGACCACAGCCGCGTCTCCACCGTCATGGAGCTGCACCCCTCGCGCAAAAGGGACGCCTCGATCTCGACCACCTGGCCGGGGCGGATTTCATGCAGGAAATCGACCCGTCCGGACGACGCCAGGACGACCGCCTGCCGACTGCACCGCGTGGCGACCACGAAGGCAGCCTTGGCCATCAGCGCGAGGGCGCTGCCGCCATAGAGGCTGCCATAGTGGCTGGTCTGCTCCGGCATGACGAGATCGACCATGCTTAGGCTGTCCGGACTTGCTCGCTCGGTCTCAGGCACCGGAGGCATGGTGACGGATGTTACCGCCGCCACCATGTTGAACACGCCGCTGGTGCAGCGCCGCCGCTCACCGGTCAGCGGCGCCTCCGCCACGAGTTCCACTGCCACGCCGAGCGAGCGGCGCCCGGCGCGTATCACCCGCGCGGTCGTTTCGACGATATCGCCGAGCCGCGCGGGAGCAATGAAGTCAATGCGTTCGCAGGACGCAGTGACGAAATCGACACGGCCATGCCGGGCCGCCGCGATGAAGGCTGCCCGATCCATGAGAGCAAGCGCCGCGCCACCGAACAGCGTGCCGTGATGGTTGGTGGCGCCGGGGAAGACGATGTCGATCACGCACGCCCCGGCACTGTGCTCCCCGCTCATTCCGCGGCTTTCGCGAGACGACGGCGGAGGCCTGTCGCCGCAGCCACCATGTTTACGAGCGCCGGGCGCACTTCCTCCCAGCGCCGCGTCTTCAGCCCGCAATCGGGATTGACCCAGAGCTGTTCCGGCGCAATCCGGTCCAGTGCCCGCTCCAGTAGTTCCGTCATCTCCTCCACCGATGGCACGCGGGGAGAATGGATGTCATAGACACCCGGTCCGATTTCGTTCGGGTAGTGATCCTCGACGAAGGCGCCGAGCAGCTCCATCTTCGAACGCGAGGTCTCGATGGAGATGACATCGGCATCCATTGCGGCGATGGAAACGATGATGTCGTTGAACTCCGAGTAGCACATGTGGGTGTGGATCTGGGTCTCGTCCTTGACCCCGGAGGCGCAGAGCCGGAAGCTCTCCACCGCCCAGTCGAGATAGGCCTGCCATTCCGCCGGGCGCAGCGGCAGCCCCTCGCGGATCGCCGCCTCGTCGATCTGGATCATCGCGGCGCCCGCCGCTTGGAGATCCTGCACCTCGTCGCGGATGGCGAGTGCAATCTGGCGGCTGACAGTGCTGCGCGCCACGTCGTCCCGCACGAACGACCAGTTGAGGATGGTGACAGGCCCGGTCAGCATGCCTTTCATCGGCTTGTCTGTGAGGCTTCGGGCATAGCGCCACCACGCCACCGTCATCGGCCGCGGACGGGCGACGTCGCCGAACAGGATCGGCGGGCGCACATAGCGCGAGCCATAGCTCTGCACCCAGCCATGCTTCGTGAAGGCGAAGCCATCGAGTTGCTCGGCAAAATACTGCACCATGTCGTTGCGCTCGAACTCCCCATGCACCAGCACGTCGAGCCCGATCTCGTCCTGCCAGCGCACGGTGCGTGCGGTCTCCTCCTTCACGAAGGCCTCATAGGCGGCAGAGTCGAGCGCGCCTTTGCCATAGGCGGCGCGGGCCTTGCGCACCTCGCCGGTCTGCGGGAAGGAGCCGATGGTTGTGGTCGGCAGCAAAGGCAACGACAGACGACGCCCCTGCGCCAACCGCCGCTCCGCGAAGGGGCTGGCACGTCGGGTCATCTCCGGTGTGACGCCGGCGAGCCGTGCCGTGACCGCGGCATTGTGAACCTTTGCGGACGCCTTGCGCGCAGCAACGACAGCATCCGATGCGGCGAGGCGCTCCTCGACCGCGGCGCGGCCATATGACAGGGCGGTTGCGAGGGTCGTGAGCTCCCCTATCTTCTGCACCGCAAAGGCGAGCCAGTTTTTTACCTCGGGATCGAGGTCCGCTTCTTGTTCGACGTCGATCGGCACATGCAGCAGCGAGCAGGAGGGAGCAATCTCGACATGGTCGGTGCCACGCCGGCGTAGCACCGGCTCCAGGCGATCGAGCAGGCGAGAGAGATCGGCGCGCCAGATATTGCGCCCGTCGATGACGCCGAGCGACAACACCAGGCCCGGCCGGGCTTGTGCGACGACGTCGTCGAGCTGGTCCTGCGCGCGGATCAGATCGAGGTGCAGCCCCGCCACTGGCAAAGACAGCGCAAGGTCTCGATTGCCGCCGAGCCCGCCGAAATAGCTGGTGAGCATGATTTGAATCTGCGGCAGGGCATGGGCGAAGAAGCCATAGGCCTCGCGCAGCGCCGCTTGCGTGACGGCATTCAGGTCGAGTGCAAGGCAGGGCTCGTCCATCTGCACCCAGGTCGCGCCGCTCGCCGCGAGCCGGCGCAAGACCTCGCCATAGATCGGCAGCAGGTCTCCGATGAGGCTCACCGGATCGAAGCCGGGATCCCGCGATTTGGCGAGGGTGAGGAAGGTCACTGGTCCCAGCAGCACCGGCCGGGTCCGATAGCCGAGTGCGGCGGCCTCCCGATATTCATCCACCGGCTTGCTGGAAGCAAGACGGAACCGCTGGCCGCGCTCAAGCTCCGGCACCATGAAGTGATAATTCGTGTCGAACCACTTGGTCATCTCGAGCGCAGGCACGCCCGCGCCATTGTCATGGGCATGCCCGTGGGCGCAGGTGGCCACATCGCCCGTGCTGCCGCGCGCCATGGCGAAGTACGTATCAAGCCCGACCGACCCTTCATTTGCGCCGTAGACGGAGGGAACGGCGCCGACCATCACTGCCGTGTCGAGCACATGGTCGTAGAGCGAGAAGTCGTTGGAGGGGATATTGGCGATGCCCAGCGAAGCCTGTCGCGCCCAGTTGGCGGCGCGCAGCCGGGCGCAGGTGTCGAGCAGCGCCGCGGCATCGCTCCGGCCGGACCAGTAGGATTCAAGAGCGGCCTTCAGCTCGCGCCGCGGTCCGATACGCGGCGTGCCGAGGGTCGAGACCGGCACGGTGCCGGCGATGATCGGAGAAGTCATTCGGCTAACCCCAATGATATGGGGGCAAAGGCCGAGCGGACGCATAAGCCCGTCCACCGGACGCAAAGCCGGTGGACGCGCGAACGCACCACCGGGACACCCCGCCCAGGGACGATTATGTTGTCGCGGCAGGTCTCCTGGCTTGCGGGTCGTTGCTTCGGTCCGGCCTTCCCGGAGCTATCGCCCCAGTGACGCGAAATGGACCTATGCTCACCGCTGACAGTTGCGGGGGCAGCTCCGGCTTCACACCGGATTCCCTCTTAGCTCCGGCGCGAGGCCGGAGACCGTGACACGCGCAGGATGCAGCGATACGGGCCGCGCGTCAATATAATATAAGGACATCTTTATATCGGAATGTCTCGATCAACCCGACTTCGAAACGAAGGATGCCCCTATCACGCGCCGGGGCAAGTCCCCGCTCACCTGCTTTCGGGCCTCCACGCCTGGCAACGCCCATTGCCGGGGGAGATTCCACGCCGATCGCATGATAGACGGGGACATGGTCCTACGCCTTACCCTCGTCGCACGCGCAACATGCCAGCAAGAGATCAAGAAGAGCCGCTTCATTGCGGTCGCTGGTCCTGTCGCGGACGAGGCAGCGGCCAAAGACTTCATCGCAGCACAGTCGGATCCGTCAGCCAATCACAATTGCTGGGCATGGCGGCTGGGACAGAACTACCGCTTCAACGATGACGGAGAACCCGGCGGAACCGCCGGCAAGCCGATCCTTGCCGCGATCGACGGGCAAAGCCTCGATCACGTTGCTGTCGTCGTGACCCGCTGGTTCGGTGGCATCCTTCTCGGCAGCGGCGGTCTGATCCGTGCCTATGGCGGGACGGCGGCCCTGTGCTTGCGCAAAGCTGCGAAAGTGGAACTCATCGACACCGTATCCGGGACGTTTGCATGTGCGTTCAGTGATCTGGCACTGGTGCAGTCCAGATTGGCCGCGCTCTCGGGCGTGCAGGTGGCGGTTCAGACGTTCATGGACGACGGCGCAGCCCTGTCGGTGAGTGCACCGAAATCGGAGGCGCCAGACGTGGAACGGATGCTGACGGATCTGACCCGCGGACGTTCGATGATCCGGTGGACCGAATAGGCACGGCATCACGCCCGCCCCGCCTGCGCGCACTTCCGGATACACGTTGCCAGAAGATGCTCGCACCCAGCTATCCGAACGTCTGCACGGCCTTCGCAATGGCAGCCAGCTTGTCCTGGGCCGAACCCGTGCAACAGATCGGGTTGTCGGCAAACGTCGCGAAACCGCAGTCGGGATGCAGCAGGACGCGCTCGCGGCCGAACAGGTCGATCGCATGTCGGATGCGCCCGGCCACCTGATCGATACCTTCAACATGCGCATCCTTCTGGTTCACCACACCCACCCCGATGCGGGCGTCGTGCGGCAATGCGGTGAGGATGTCCACCTCGCCAGCGCGCGGCGTGCACATCTCCAGGAGATACGCGCCGACCTTGACCTGCGCCAGCATCCCGACCAGTGGTCCATAGCTGCCGGCCAGCGCGACGCTTTCGTCCGGCGTCCAGTTGCCGCGACACACATGCAGCGCCGTGCGCCGGCGCGGCACGCCGTCCAGCACCGCATTCAGCAGATCACGGGCAAAGGCGAGTTCGTGCGCCGGGCCGAGCGATTCGGACAGCGCCCCGCACATGAAGGAACGCTTGTTCTTGGCGCCGGCGAACACGACCTCGGAAAGCACCGGTTCATCGAATTGGACCAGCGCAGCACCGGCATCCATCAGTTCGGCAAGTTCCTCGCGCAGTACGCGCACGATATCGGCCGCGAGTTCTTCCCGGCTCGCATAGGCGCGGTCCGAGATGCACTCCATCCACATCGTGCGTGTCAGGAGGTAGGGGCCCGGCAGCGCGACCTTCACCGGACGATCGGTCACGCTGCGTGCGAAATCGACCTCGTGGGCGACCAGGGGGCGCGAGCGGGAGAGCTTGCCGAACACGGCAGGATGGCGCACCTCGCCGGCGGGAATGTCGAGCGCACGGAGTTCCGCCTCGAATTCCGCCGGGTCGTCCACGAGAGGCAACAGGTCGATGAGCGGGATGAGCTGGCAATTGTCGAGCCGGCTGGCAACAAAGCTCGCATAGGAGTCACGCCGCTGTTCGCCATCGGTCACCACATCGACGCCGGCCTTTTCCTGCGCAGCGATGGCAAGGCGCACGGCATCGTCGGCGGTTTCCTGAAACGCCTTCTCCGAAAGCCGCCCTTCCACATAGGCGTGCATGGCCTCGATCATCCAGCGCGGGCGCGGCCATGAGCCGATTCCCATCACTGCGAGTTCGGGGATGGGAGGAGGCTCGATAGGGATGCGCGGGCGCGGGACCGATGAAGGCGTCTCCTTCGCGACGACGACGGCGGCGGGCGTCGCGGCCCGTTCGGCCAGCATCCCCTTGCAGACCAGGAAGGACCGCTGCTTCTTGACCTTGGTCCAGGAGACGAATTCGTTGCCCGTCAGCCGACACCAGGCTGGCAGATCCTCGTCGACGGAAATCTCGGTGGAGCGGATCTCCAGCAGACCGCCGCGCGGCAGCGGGTCGATGTGCTTGCGGATGAGGAGAAGCAGCCCGTTGCCGCAGTCGAGATCCCCGCCGTCGAAAGATATGTCCGGCACGAGCGTGTGGGCGTCGACGGGATTCATGATGCTGTCTCCGTGTGCGGATCCGTCCCCTCGGCCGTGCCGAAAAGCTGCCTGTGAATGTGCTCGTCGAAACGATGCGCCGGCACGTCCACGACAAGTCTTCCATCCACCAGCCCGACGACGCGATCGGCAAAGCGCCGGGCGAGCGTCACCTGATGCAGGCTGCAGACGACGCTGACGCGCTCTGACCGGGCGATATGCCGCAACAGCTCCAGCACCCCGGCGCTGGTCTGGGGATCGAGGCTGGCTACCGGCTCGTCCGCGATGATGATGCTCGGCTTCTGCGCCAGAGCCCGGGCGATGGCAACGCGCTGCTGCTGTCCGCCCGACAGGGAATCCGCCCGCTGGGTGGCTTTCTCCAGCAGGCCAACCTGATCGAGGCAATCGAGCGCCAGCAGGCGGTCGCTGCGCTCGAAGCAGCGCGCCCAGGCCCGCCACGCCGGCATGTGGCCGAGCCGCCCGGCGAGGACGTTGTCGAGCGCGGTCAGCCGGTCGACCAGATTGAACTGCTGAAACACCACCGCAACCCGTCGCCGGGCTCGCCCGGCGACGCCGTGGACCTCCTCGCCATCCACGCGCACCGTGCCGCTGTCAGGTCCTAGAAGGCCGGTCATGCAGCGAAAGAGCGTGGTCTTGCCAGCGCCGCTCGGCCCCAGCACGGCGAGGAACTCGCCCGGTGCGACCCGGAAGCTGATATCCTCCACCGCCACATGCCCGCGGAAGCTTTTCGTCACGCCATCGATCTCGAGATGCGTCGGCGACGAGGCCGGAGACGAGACGATCTGCGCCCGCTCGTTCATCAGGCGAGCCTCCGGCGTAGCCAGCCGGAGAGTTGGTCCAGCACGGTGACCACGACCAGAATGAGTGCGATGATGGTGAAGAGACGAGGGAAATCCAGCAGGTCCATGCTGTTCTTCAACTCCTGCCCGATGCCCCCTGCACCCACCACGCCAAGCACGGTAGATGCGCGCACATTGAACTCCCACCAGAACAGTGCCGTCGACAGCAGAACCGGCGCGACATCGGGGACCACCGCATAGAGAATGGCAGTGAAGTGCCCTGCTCCCGTGGTGCGCACCGCTTCGAACGGACCCATCTCTGCATTCTCGATGTGATCGGCAAACTGCTTGGCGGCACTGCCCCATGTGTGCAGCGCAATGCCGAGCACGCCAGCGAACGGGCCAAGGCCGACCGCTGCCACGAACAGAAGCGCGAACACGAAAGAATCGATGCCGCGCAACGCGTTAAGGAACCAGCGCGCCGGATAATACAGCGTCGGCCAAGGCGTGACGTTACGGCTGGCCAGCACCGCCATCGGAATGGCAAGCAGCGTCGCCAGCGTGGTTCCGATCGCCGCCATCGCCACCGTCTCCGCGGTCCGCAGGGCAAAAAGCGGAAGTTCGGACGTATCCGGAGGCCAGGCGCTGGCCAGCCAGCGGCCTAGCTTCGGCAGGCCACTGGCGAGCTTTTGGAGATCGATGCCCGCCAGATTCCAGGAGACGACATAGAAGGCGAGGATCGCGCCACAGGTCAGCCAGAGTCGGATACGGCGCGCGGAGAAGCCACGTCGTTCGGCCTCGATGCGCGCGAGCGCACGCTCGGCTGCGGTCGATGGCGCCTCGGATGTTCGCGCCAACGCCGCCTCAGCTCTTCGGCTTGATCTTGCCAACGGCGATTCCGGCCCTTTCGATCATCGCATAGGAGGCATGGTTCGCCGCCACGAAGCCGGTGTAGCGGCTGGGCAGCAGTTCCTTTGCTTGTTCCGGCGTGATGGCGGTGAGGATCTTCTGCACCTGCTCCGCCCGTTCCGGCGGGGCATCGGGCGGCAATGCGATGGCGTCGTTGGGCAGCGGATCCGAGGTCCAGATGATCCTGTTGGCATCCTCCTTCACGCGCCCGCTGGCGATCATCGCGTTTCGATTGCGATCGAAATCGGTCGCCATGTCGACCTGGCCGGCACTGACCGACATCTCGTTCGCCGCATGGGTCGCGCCCTCCGTGTAGTTCCAGAAGGTCCTGGGATCTATCTTCCAGACCTCCTTCGCGTAGTAGGTCGGAATCAGCCAGCCGGAGGTCGACCCGACATCGGCGAAAGACATCGACTTGCCCTTCGTGTCATCCGGGAATGTCGAGACGGCGAGATCCGGCCGAGCAATGATGATCGCGCGATAGGTGGGCTTGTCGTCATATTTCACCGTCGCGACGGCCTGACACCCGGTGGAATTGTTCGCGATGATGTAGCCCCACGGCCCCATCCAGGCGACATCAAGCTGGCCTGATCCCATAGCCACGGCCATGCCGGCCCAATCCGTGGTCGCGACCAGATCGAAATCGGCGCCGAGTTCCCTCGCGAGATGCGCGAAAAGCGGCGTATAGGCTTTCCGCGTGTCTTCTGCCGATGGCAGCAGCGGTCCGACGCCGAAGCGCAGCTTCTTGCGATCCTGCGCGCGAGCCGGGGCGATCAGGGACGTCGCCGCGAGGCCCGCACCGGCAGCGAGGAGTGTCCGGCGACTGAACCGGCGATGATCGTAGCTCATGGTGTGCTCCCACCGCGCCGGATCAATAACTGATCGAGGGGATACCCTCGCCCAGGAACTCGACGAGCTTCGCGCCGCCGACGATCTTCGCTCCCGCCACCAGATTCTCTTCGTCGAGGCCGCGTTTCTTGAAACAGGGGGAGCACACATAGATCGTGCCCCCGGCTGCGGCGAAATTCGCCATCAGCTCCGCAAGGGGTGCGAAGCCCTGCTCGTGGATATCGTCGGCATAGCCCTGCTGGGAAAGTCGAGTGCCCTCGATCGACAGGAAAACCACCGTCTCCTTGTCCGAGGCAACGGCGGCATTGGCGATGACGAAGCCGACCGTGGCCTTGTCGGTGTCGTTCTTGGCGCAACTGATGGAGACGACGAACTTACCGGGCATTGCGAGGCTCCTCGATTACTTTCGGGATGTCGTGTCAGGCAAAATCAGCTCCAGTCGATCCGCGAACGGATCCAGAAGCTGTGGGAATCGGGATCGTGGCGGATGAGTTCGTTTCGGGTCATGCGGCACCAGGCCGGCAGATCCTCGGGCGCCCCCGCGTCGAGCGCGACGACGCGCATCAACTGCCCGGGCATGGTCTTCAGTTTCATGCGAAGAACCATCACGAGCTCGCCACAGCCCATATGGCCGGCATCGAAGATGACCATCCCTGCCAACTCGTCAGACGCGCAATCGCTCATGTCCGCGACCTGATGTCCGATCGCGACGGCCTGAGGCGCGCGCGGGCGGGCATATCCCGATTGTGAGAAGATAAGCGGCCTGCGTCCGGATACGCCCTGCGGATTTCACGGCAGAGAGCCAGCCCTCACGGGGCATGACGTTCGGTACGGCACCACTCGAACAGAGCCTAGCAAGCCGTGTCGAAGCGTCAAGCAGCGTTCCGGCCGAATGTTCCGGATGACCGACTGCATTCCGCACCGGCATCTTTGCGCGGCCGTGAGCGTGAAATGCGACCTGTCTGCGAACATGACACCTGAAGAGCAAGATCCACATCTCCTGGCGTCAGACCGTCATGTCAGGCGCCCCGCCTTGATGCCCTCCGGCTCCGCTATCGGCCAATACCGCCCCCCGAAAGGATTAGGACGTATCCGAAAGCATGGGCGCCAGATGCCTTCGTGGCGAAGAAACAGACTCGTCCTGACTTACGCTGGATCTTAGCGTTTCAGACGGATTTCAACCGGAGGGTTGGCAATGCTCACGAAGACTCCGCTCAATCTTGTCGGCCCGCACTGGAGCACGGTGGATCCGATCGAGGAGTGCCGACGGCACCTGCATCGCAGCCCCTTCGAGGCCAAACACTCGCTCGCCAATCACCCTCTCTTCTCGATCGATGCCCTCGCCGCCGTGGCCGAGGAGGCCATGAAGCGCAAGGACGACGTCTATGTCGACGTGGGCGACTTGTCGCTCACCGACAAATGGGGCACCACGCCCAAGCCCGACATGACGATCCACGAGATCATCGACCGGATCGAAACCGCCGGTGCGTGGCTCGTGATGAAGCATGTCGAGAAGAATCCCGCTTATCGTGAAGTGCTCGACGAATTCGAAACCTTCGTCCGCGACATTGCAGGACCCGAAGGCTCCAAGCTGCTCAGCAACGCCGAGATGCTGATCTTCATCACGTCGCCGCGCCGCAAGACGCCCTATCATTTCGATGCGGAGCCAAACTTCCTCGTCCAGATCCACGGAGCGAAGGATCTGTGGGTGTGCGATCCCAACGATCGCACCATCACGACTGAGGAGGAGATCGAACAATATTACAGCGTCAGCATCACCGCCGGCACCTACAAACCTCATGCGGAGAAGGCTGCGCACAAGTTCACGCTGGAGCCCGGCGATGCTGTCCATATCCCGACGCACGGGGCGCATTGGGTTCAGAATCACGACGACGTCTCGGTTTCACTGAGCCTCAACATGGAATTTCCCAACTGGCTGCATGCGAACGTCTACCGCGCGAACCACATGATGCGCCGCTTCGGCATGTCGCCGCGTCCACCCGGACAATCGGTGCTGGCAGACCGCTCCAAATCGGCAATGATAAGCAGCCTGCGCATGGCCAAGCGCCTGGCCAAGCGGGGAGCTGCCTGACCGGCCCTCCTTCAGCTTCCAGACGCTGCTCCATGTCGTCCGGATGCCAGTGAAGAACGCCAGTGGTTCGTCGGGCGCAAGCGCGAACCAGGACCACGTCTCTGGCCCGCGGGCGCCGGCCGGTGACTCGATGAAACTCGTTAACGGGACAAGGCACCGCTTCTCCGGCACGAACCGGCGGCGCCAATGCGGGCCGGACGTGTTGCGGATGTTGGTGACGCCCCTGTCGGTCCGCTTGCCTTGAAGGGCGAAGGCCGGCGACGGCATTCCCCACCGGGCCATCACCAGCTCGCGCGCGTCATCACCCGGAACGAACGATCGGCGTGGAATAATCGGGATAGATCCCCGTCTGGGGCGCCAGGTTACCGGCGCCATTTCGCAGCGAGCCGACGAGGTCGGTGATCGCGTCAAGGTTTGAGCGGTGGTTGTAGACGGTGCACGTGGGCGAGTAGGGTAACTCGCGTGAGTATGATGGCCAAAAACCGGGGAGCGACGATGCCCGCGATGGGCGAGTATCGCGAGGTGGGGCCGGGCTCGTCGGGCGCTTTTGCGGGAGACGCCTCGCCTTTCCACAGATAGGGGTTGATCTACACCAACAGGCGAGCTAGAGAACGGCCCAGCAACACCGTTTGGACAACGACGGCGCGATATGCAAAACGCAGCGCTAAGTCATTGATCCCGTTGGGGGATAGTTTAACGGTAGAACTGCGGACTCTGACTCCGTTAGTCCAGGTTCGAATCCTGGTCCCCCAGCCAACCATTCTTCATTCGCTGAGATTTTGGCCGTCCCTGAAATTCCTGCGGCCGTGTCGTAAGTTAGCGTGGGCGTCGTCCACGCGGAGACCTGCATCTTCCTCATGGCGCGGTGCCGCGGCCGGTTTCCTGTCCCCAGTCTGCGGTAGCGTGATTCCCGATTCCGGATGCATCGCCGTATCGCGATGAGAGACAGGTTTAAGCCCGATAAAGACCGTTCGCTCATGCGGACGAAAAACGCCCCGCATTGAGATCTGATTGAGTTCTGGCAGAACGCTCAGGCCGTGAGAAAGCGCTGTTCCTGGGCCGCCCAGTCGTGAGGGAGCGCGGCGGTCAAGCTGCTGATGGTTAGGTCGGCTGGCGCTGTGCCATCGACGATGGCTCGGACGAGAGCGGGCGAGAGGCAGGCCAAGGGCAGTAACTTGCGGACGTTGCGCTCGCCCATCCCTTCGCGAATGGCGATGTCGTTTGGAGAGGCGACAATGCCTTCGATCAATTCCGCCATCCAGCGCCGTGCCCGACTAATGGCGATAAGTATGCTCTTGGCGATGCTGGGGGCCAACTGAACTTTCTTCGATGCGGGCTCGTGGACAATGCCCTTGCGGCGCCCCTGAGGCTGCCACGCGAAAGGGATCGCAATCGGCTTGGAGGGAGGCTCGTCTTGCTCGCCCTTCATATGAACGATCAGACGATCGCGATGCAGGGTGATGCGCGCGATGCGCTCACTCAGCTCTGACCTATCCAATGGCAAAAATCCGAGTATCGCAGCCTCGACATCTGGGGCGGACACACGCGCGATACTGCCGGCTTCATTCTTGCGGTGCTGAAGCAGCGCTTGTGAGACGTAGTAGCGATAGCGAACTCCCGCCTTGTTGGCGTGGCTGGGACTCATGCGATACCCGGCGAGAATGCACTCTTGGAATCGTAGGGTCTTCCTGACTGAAGGTCGAAGGCATAAACGTTGATCGAGGCGCCATGGGAACTGCCGCCATCTTGGATCTCATCACGATGGTCGGGTGGCTGTTATGTATCGACATTGAAGAGCGCCCAACTCGATGTTTAGAGCTGGCTCGGTTGATCTGAACAGTTTTGGCGTTGTCGCTAAGTGGGTTTCGGCCTCGGTTATGCCGCCGCCGGG
>NZ_JALKCH010000019.1 GCF_023016805.1 Ancylobacter crimeensis | reverse complement strand
AGAAGCTGCGCTTCGCCATCCGCGAAGGCGGCCGCACCGTCGGTGCAGGCGTCGTCGCCTCCATCATCGAGTGATCGCGAAGGCCTACGGCCTTCACATCGGCTCTGAAACAATCGAAGGAGCGCCTTGCAGGCGCTCCTTTTTGTTTGGCCAGGCCCCTGCGGCGCGATTCGTGACGAATCGCCGTCACGGTCTTCCCCGCGTCCCGCCGGGGATGCTGTGGAGGAGGGCGGTCGGTGCTGTTCGCGGCTCTTTACATCGGCGCGAGGGAACACTAGAGAGTGCCGGCCTGCTTCGCGGGCCGTAGGAGTGTAGCTCAACTGGTTAGAGCACCGGTCTCCAAAACCGGGGGTTGGGGGTTCGAGTCCCTCCACTCCTGCCACTCCCGCCTTCGGGCGGCTTGAGCGGCGGGACGGCGCAAGCCATTTTTCTCCGCAGGCCGGCTTCTTCCCTCGCAGCCTTTGACGTGGCGGATCAGGCAGGCTATACGCCGCGCGGCCTTGGGAGCCCCTTCCCGTCGGGCGGAATCTCCGTATCGACGGGAAAGTGCTCTATTTTCATTTGGGCCGGAGCCTCGTCGGATTGCAAAAGCCTTCCTTTTGCACGACATGCTCCGGGATGACAGGAAAGCGTGGGGGCTTCCCGCGCTATTGGGCGTTTCGAGACGAACATGGCGAAGACGAATCCGGTCGAGTTCTTTCAACAGGTCCGCACCGAAGCGCGGAAAGTGACCTGGCCGACCCGTCGCGAGACCCTGATCACGACGGCGATGGTCTTCGTCATGGTGATCGTCGCCTCCATCTTCTTTCTGGTCGCCGACCAGATCCTGAGCTTCGGCGTCGGCCAGCTCCTTCAGATCGGCCGGTGAGGGTAGCGACATGGCGAAGCGTTGGTACATCGTCCACGCCTACTCGAACTTCGAAAAGAAGGTCGCGGATTCGATCAAGGAGCAGGCCGGCCAGCGTGGCCTGACCGATCTGTTCGAACAGGTTCTCGTTCCCACCGAGAAGGTCGTCGAGGTGCGCCGTGGTCGCAAGGTCGACGCCGAGCGCAAGTTCTTCCCCGGCTATGTGCTGGTGAAGATGGACCTGACCGACGAAGCCTTCCACCTCATCAAGAACACCCCGAAGGTCACCGGCTTCCTCGGCGCCGACAACAAGCCGATGCCGATCGCCGAGAGCGAGGCCATGCGTATCCTGCAGCAGGTGCAGGAAGGCATCGAGCGGCCGAAGCCCTCCATCTCCTTCGAGGTGGGCGAGACCGTGAAGGTCTCCGACGGCCCCTTCGCCTCGTTCAACGGTATTGTCGAGGAAGTGGACGAAGCCCGCTCCCGCCTCAAGGTCGCGGTCTCCATCTTCGGTCGCGCCACTCCGGTGGAGCTGGAATTCGGCCAGGTCGAGAAGACCTGACTCTTCGCGAGACGTGCACCCCTTGTGTTTCGAAAGGCGTGGCTCCGGTCGCGCCTTTCGCGTTTTGCGGGCGTTAACGGGTTAACACCCGCGCCTGCGCGCGCCGTCCTATCCTTCTCCCGCCACTACAACAGCAGGCCGTTGCAACGGCACAGGGGAGGATATCAATGGCTGGCCAGCGCATCCTGATGATCGTCGGCGACTATGTTGAGGACTACGAGGTGATGGTGCCGTTCCAGGCGCTGCTCGCGGTCGGCCACACGGTCCATGCGGTCTGCCCGGACAAGCGGGCGGGCGACGCGGTCGCCACCGCGATCCATGATTTCGAGGGCGCCCAGACCTATTCGGAAAAGCGCGGGCACAATTTCGCGCTCAATGCGAGCTTCGCCGACATCGACCCCGCCCGCTACGACGCACTTGTGATTCCCGGCGGCCGGGCGCCGGAGTATCTGCGGCTCAACGCACGGGTGGTGGAGATCGTCCGCCACTTCTTCGCGGCGAACAAGCCGGTCGCCGCCATCTGCCACGGCGCTCAGCTCCTCGCCGGGGCGCGGGTTCTGGAAGGGCGCACCTGCTCGGCCTATCCCGCCTGCCGGGCCGAGGTCGAGCTTGCCGGCGGCACCTATGCCGACATCGCGATCGACGCCGCGGTGACCGACGGCAACCTCGTCAGCGCGCCCGCCTGGCCGGCGCATCCGGCGTGGATCGGGCAGTTCCTCGCGGTGCTCGGCACCACGATCAGCCACGCCACCCAGCGCCGGGCGGCGTGACGCTTTCGTCCGCTGGAAAGGCGGCCTAGGATGGCCGTCTTTCCATGCCGGGACGGCAGAGGTGCGCGCCATGTGCAAGCTCTTCATCGAGGCCGATGCGCGGCTGTGGCAGACGCGGCTGAAATCGGTGCGGCTCCATGGCTTTTCCACCAGCGTGCGGCTGGAGGAATTCTATTGGCGGGTGCTGGAGGAACTGGCGGGGCGCGACGGGCTCACGCTGAGCCAGCTGCTGGCGAAGCTCCATGAGGAGCTGACCTTCGCCCATGGCGAGGTCGAGAACTTCGCGTCTTTTCTGCGCGTGTGCTGCGGGCGCTATCTCGCGCTGCAACTGGCCGGCGAGGTGCCGCGCGACCTCGGCACGCCGATCGCGGCGCTGGATGCCGAGGCGATCCTCGCCCGCGAGGCGGCGCGCTCGCGCTCCGGGCAAGAGGGCAGGGTGGCGAAAGGCCGGGGTGACCCTCATATGGCGGAGGCCGGCGCGACAGCTTCCTGACCGGCGCATGGCTGTCATTCCCGCGTCACGCAATGCCGTGTGAGGGCTTCCCCCTGCGGCGATTCTGGTGTATGCGCCCGTTCCACACGAAATGCGGTCCTCCCGTCAGGGGCGTCGTCCGCCTTTCCGTGTCCCGCATCGCGGGAGGCGTGCCGGTTCGCCAGCCGGAACACTCGCGCCGTACCGCGACCCGAAACCACGTCGCCCGCGCCCGTGCAAGGGCGTGACGGCGTGATGTGTGCTGGTGGCCTTGGCAGTCCCCGGCGCAAGAGGAGCCTTTCATGGCGAAGAAGATCACCGGCTATGTGAAGCTGCAGGTGCCGGCCGGCTCGGCGAACCCCGCCCCGCCGATCGGTCCCGCGCTCGGCCAGCGCGGCCTGAACATCATGGAGTTCTGCAAGGCGTTCAACGCCCAGACCGCCCAGATGGAAAAGGGCATGCCGATCCCCGTCCTGATCACCGCGTATCAGGACCGTTCCTTCACCTTCGAGCTGAAGACCCCTCCGGTCTCCTACTTCCTCAAGAAGGCCGCCGGCCTCGCGACGAAGAAGAAGCCCGGCGCCGGTTCCAAGACGCCCGGCAAGGGCGGCTTCGTCGGCAAGGTCTCGCAGGCGCAGATGCGCGAGATCGCCCAGACGAAGATGAAGGACCTGAACTGCGACACCGTCGAGGCGGCCGTCCGCATGATCGAGGGCTCCGCCCGTTCCATGGGCCTTGAGGTGGTGGGCTGATGTCTAAGATTGCAAAGCGCGTTCGCGCCACCCGCGACGGTATCGACACCCTGAAGCTCTATGGCCTCGACGACGCGATCGGGCTGGTGAAGGACCGTGCCACCGCCAAGTTCGACGAGACCATCGAGGTCGCGATCAATCTCGGCGTCGATCCCCGTCACGCCGACCAGATGGTCCGTGGCGTCTGCCAACTGCCGAACGGCTCCGGCCGTACCGTGCGCGTGGCGGTGTTCGCCCGCGGCGCCAAGGCTGACGAGGCCAAGGCCGCCGGTGCCGACATCGTGGGTGCCGAGGACCTGCTCGAGACCGTCCAGGGCGGTACCATCGAGTTCGACCGCTGCATCGCGACCCCGGACATGATGCCGCTCGTCGGCCGCCTCGGTAAGGTGCTCGGCCCGCGCGGCCTGATGCCGAACCCCAAGGTCGGCACCGTGACGATGGACGTGAAGGGTGCCGTGGAAGCCGCCAAGGGCGGCGCCGTGGAGTTCCGCGTCGAGAAGGCCGGCATCATCCACGCCGGCGTGGGCAAGGCCTCGTTCCCGGCCGACAAGCTGGCCGAGAACATCCGCGCCTTCGCCGACGCGGTCGTTCGCGCCAAGCCGACCGGCGCCAAGGGCACCTATGTGCAGCGCATCGCGCTGTCCTCGACCATGGGTCCGGGCGTGAAGGTCGACACCTCTTCGGTGCTGACCGCCGTCTGACGACATGCGGCCGCGACCGGCCCGGATGGGCGGGTCGCGGCGGCGTGAACGCAGGCCTCTGGAATTGTCAAGCCTCCGATGCTATCTAGGGGCTGACAAGCTCCATGAAAACGTCTATACGCAGCAATTCGCTCCGACTCGTCGGGGCACGCTACGACATTCAGACTTTCGCCCGCTGACCCGGGCGAGGGGGCCGGTAGGGTTCGCCCTGCCGGCCTAGAGCATGTTCCGCAAGGACGTGCTCGACGCGTAGGGGTTCTTTCGCGTCGTTTCGCGGCTTCGGCCGGGAAATGGAAAGAGCTCCACATCCTGTCCGAGACTGCAGGTGCCGCGCGCCTCTTCGTAGGTGCAACGCCTAATCCCGCTCCGGGGCCTGCATAGACGGGTACGACCGCAGTGCATGGCCCGCCGTGAGGCGGACTTGAATTTCGGCTCGAACCAGCGCCTTGGCCGGATCTCGTTTCGGATCCAGGGGGACAGGATTTTCACCCGCCGTCCAGCCTTCGGGCAGGGCGGCAAGGCGCTAACCGGCGGAGGGGTTTCCCTTCGCCACCGGAGAGCAAGCAAAGTGGATCGCGCTCAAAAAGAAGAGCTCGTCACGACGCTCGCCGA
This sequence comes from Ancylobacter crimeensis, assembly GCF_023016805.1. GTDB lineage: Bacteria > Pseudomonadota > Alphaproteobacteria > Rhizobiales > Xanthobacteraceae > Ancylobacter > Ancylobacter crimeensis. Next base: position 13,498 of record NZ_JALKCH010000019.1, on the reverse strand, counting down.
CGTGTTCAAGAGCACGCCGGTCGTCGTCGTGGCCCACTATTCCGGTCTCACCGTCGCTCAGATGTCCAAGCTGCGTCAGCAGATGAAGGCGAGCGGCGCGACCGTGAAGGTGGCCAAGAACCGCCTCGCGAAGATCGCTCTCGAAGGTTCGGACGTCGCGCATGTCGGTTCCCTGCTGAAGGGGCCGACCATCATCGCTTATTCGAGCGATCCTGTCGCGGCCCCGAAGGTTGCCGTCGAGTTTGCCAAGGCCAACGACAAGTTCGTGATCCTTGGCGGCGCGTTCGGCAAGCAGGCCCTGAATGTGGATGGTGTGAAGGCCCTGGCCACCATGCCGTCCCTCGATGAACTGCGTGCGAAGCTGGTCGGCCTCATCCAGGCCCCGGCCACGAAGATCGCCCAGCTCAGCACCGCGCCGGCAGCCAAGCTCGCCCGCGTGTTCGGGGCCTACGCCCGAGAGAACGAAGCCGCGTGAGGCTTCCCGGTTAAATCTGGTTCGAACCGAAATCCAAGGACTTAGATAAAATGGCTGATCTGTCGAAGCTCGTCGACGAGCTTTCCAACCTGACCGTTCTCGAGGCCGCCGAGCTCGCGAAGCTCCTCGAGGAGAAGTGGGGCGTCTCCGCCGCCGCCGCCGTGGCTGTGGCTGCTGCCCCGGGCGCTGCCGGCGCCGCCGCTCCGGCTGCCGAAGAGCAGACCGAGTTCACCGTTGTCCTGGCCGCGGCCGGCGACAAGAAGATCGAGGTCATCAAGGAAGTCCGCGCCATCACCGGCCTGGGCCTCAAGGAAGCCAAGGACCTCGTCGAAGGCGCTCCGAAGCCCGTCAAGGAAGGCGTGACCAAGGAAGAAGCAGAGAAGATCAAGGCCCAGATCGAGAAGGCTGGCGCCAAGGTCGAGCTTAAGTGAGCTGACGGTTTCGGGGCTGCCGGTCCGCCGGCAGCCCCAACCTCGCCGCAAGGCGGGTGCGGTTCACGGTGACCGCGAGACGTGCCTATCAGGAGGGCTGACGGCTCTCCCGGCGACCGGATCATCCGGTGCGGTCGCCCGGCGAGCCGTCAAAAGGCCGGAGCGCCGCCCACCGACATCCTTCGGGGTATCGGGAGCGGGTGGCGGATCGGTTCTCGGTGCGGTCCCAGGATCCAGCGGCGGATCGTGGGCACGCGGACGGATACTCGGACGGAGCGAGGAGCGACATGGCGCAGACGTTCACCGGTCGTAAGCGGGTCCGCAAGTTCTTCGGCAAGATCCAGGAAGTGGCCGAGATGCCGAACCTCATCGAGGTTCAGAAGGCATCCTATGACCAGTTCCTGCAGATCCAGGAGCCGACGGGCGGACGCGCGGACGACGGCATTCAGGCGGTTTTCAAATCGGTTTTCCCGATCTCGGATTTCGCGGGTGCCGCGATGCTCGAATTCGTGCGCTACGAATTCGAGCTGCCGAAGTACGACGTCGATGAGTGCCGGCAGCGCGGCATGACCTTCGCCGCGCCGCTGAAGGTGACGCTGCGCCTCATCGTGTTCGATGTCGATCCCGACACCGGCTCCAAGTCCGTCAAGGACATCAAGGAGCAGGACGTCTATATGGGCGACATCCCGCTGATGACCTCGAACGGTACGTTCATCGTGAACGGCACCGAGCGCGTCATCGTGTCCCAGATGCACCGCTCGCCCGGCGTGTTCTTCGACCACGACAAGGGCAAGACGCACTCCTCCGGCAAGCTGCTTTTCGCCGCGCGCATCATTCCCTATCGCGGTTCCTGGCTCGACATCGAGTTCGACGCCAAGGACATCGTCTATGCGCGCATCGACCGCCGCCGCAAGATCCCGGTGACGAGCCTGCTCTACGCCCTCGGTCTCGACGGCGAGGAGATCCTCAACACCTTCTACGACACCATCACCTTCACCCGCACGAAGGACGGCTGGCGCATGCCGTTCGATCCCAAGCGGATGAAGGGCTACAAGGCCGTGATCGACCTGGTCGACGCCGACACCGGCGAGATCGTGATCGAGGCCGGCAAGAAGGTGACCGTCCGCCAGGCGCGCCAGCTCGCCGAGAAGGGCCTCAAGGCCCTGCGCATCGGCGACGACGAGATGGTCGGCCAGTACATTGCCGAGGACCTCGTCAACCCGACCACGGGCGAGATCTATGTCGAGGCCGGTGACGAGATCACCGAGAAGATGCTGAAGCTTCTCGCCGACACCGGCTATGACGAGGTGCCGCTGCTCGACATCGACCACGTCAATGTCGGAGCCTATATCCGCAACACGCTGGCGATCGACAAGAACATGACGCGCGAGGACGCGCTGTTCGACATCTATCGCGTGATGCGTCCGGGCGAGCCGCCGACCCTCGACTCGGCGCAGGCGATGTTCCACTCGCTGTTCTTCGATTCCGAGCGCTACGACCTCTCCGCGGTCGGCCGCGTGAAGATGAACATGCGTCTCGACCTCGACGCCGAGGACACTGTGCGCGTGCTGCGTCGCGAGGACATCCTCGCGGTCATCAAGACGCTGGTGGAGCTGCGCGACGGCAAGGGCGAGATCGACGATATCGACCATCTCGGCAACCGGCGCGTGCGCTCGGTCGGCGAGTTGATGGAGAACCAGTACCGCGTCGGCCTGCTGCGCATGGAGCGCGCCATCAAGGAGCGCATGTCGTCCGTCGACATCGACACCGTGATGCCGCAGGACCTCATCAACGCGAAGCCGGTGGCGGCCGCGGTGCGCGAGTTCTTCGGCTCCTCGCAGCTCTCGCAGTTCATGGACCAGACCAACCCGCTCTCCGAGATCACGCACAAGCGTCGTCTCTCGGCGCTGGGCCCGGGCGGTCTGACCCGCGAGCGTGCCGGCTTCGAGGTGCGCGACGTGCACCCGACGCATTACGGCCGCATCTGCCCGATCGAGACGCCGGAAGGCCCGAACATCGGCCTCATCAACTCGCTGGCGACCTTCGCCCGCGTGAACAAGTACGGCTTCATCGAGGCGCCCTATCGCCGCGTGCGCGACAGTCAGGTGCAGGACGAGGTGGTCTATCTCTCCGCCATGGAGGAGGGGAAGTACTACGTCGCGCAGGCCAACATCCCGCTCGACGACCAGGGTCGCTTCACCGAGGACCTGGTTGTATGCCGCCATGCCGGCGACGTGCTGCTGGTGACGCCGGACCGCGTCGACTTCATGGACGTGTCGCCCAAGCAACTCGTCTCGGTCGCCGCGGCGCTGATCCCGTTCCTCGAGAACGACGACGCCAACCGCGCGCTGATGGGCTCCAACATGCAGCGCCAGGCGGTGCCGCTGGTCCGCGCCGACGCCCCCTTCGTGGGCACCGGCATGGAATCGGTGGTGGCGCGTGACTCGGGCGCGGCCATCGCGGCCCGCCGCACCGGCATCATCGACCAGGTGGATGCGACCCGTATCGTCATCCGCGCGACGGAAGACAACGACGCTTCGAAGTCGGGCGTCGATATCTACCGGCTGCAGAAGTTCCAGCGCTCCAACCAGTCGACCTGCATCAACCAGCGCCCGCTGGTCCAGGTGGGCGACCGGGTGAAGAAGGGCGACATCATCGCGGACGGTCCCTCGACCGACCTCGGTGACCTCGCGCTCGGCCGGAACATCCTCGTCGCGTTCATGCCGTGGAACGGCTACAATTTCGAGGACTCCATCCTCCTCTCCGAAAACATCTCGAAGGGCGATATCTTCACCTCGATCCACATCGAGGAATTCGAGGTGATGGCCCGCGACACCAAGCTCGGGCCGGAGGAAATCACGCGCGACATTCCGAACGTGTCGGAAGAGGCGCTGAAGAACCTCGACGAAGCCGGCATCGTCTATATCGGCGCGGAAGTGCAGGCGGGTGACATCCTCGTCGGCAAGATCACGCCGAAGGGCGAAAGCCCGATGACGCCGGAGGAGAAGCTGCTGCGCGCCATCTTCGGCGAGAAGGCGGCCGACGTGCGCGACACCTCGCTGCGCGTGCCCCCGGGCGTTACCGGCACCATCGTCGAGGTGCGGGTGTTCAACCGGCACGGCGTCGACAAGGACGAGCGCGCCCAGGCGATCGAGCGCGAGGAAATCGAGCGGCTCGCCAAGGACCGCGACGACGAGCAGGCGATCCTCGACCGCAACGTCTTCGGCCGTCTGGCCGAGATGCTCGACGGCAAGGTCGGCGCCGCCGGCCCGAAGGGCTTCAAGAAGGAGACGGCGATCACCCGCTCCGTGCTGGCGGAATATCCGCGCAGCCAGTGGTGGCAGTTCGCCGTGGCCGACGACCAGCTCATGAGCGAGCTGGAAGCCATGCGCAACCAGTACGACGAGTCCAAGAAGCGCCTCGAACAGCGCTTCCTCGACAAGGTCGAGAAGCTGCAGCGCGGCGACGAACTTCCGCCCGGCGTGATGAAGATGGTCAAGGTCTTCATCGCGGTGAAGCGCAAGATCCAGCCGGGCGACAAGATGGCCGGCCGGCACGGCAACAAGGGCGTGGTCTCGCGCATCGTCCCGGTCGAGGACATGCCGTTCCTTGAGGACGGCACCCCGGTCGACATGGTGCTCAACCCGCTCGGCGTGCCCTCGCGCATGAATGTCGGGCAGATCCTCGAAACCCATCTCGGCTGGGCCTGCGCCGGTCTCGGCAAGGTCATCGACCGGGCGATCGAGGCGTACAAGGCGACGCATGAAATTGCGCCGCTGAAGGACGCCTTCGGCAAGATCTACGGCCGCGACGAGACCGTCGCCTCGCTGGACGAGGACGGTCTCGTCGAACTCGGCACCAATCTCCGTCGTGGCGTTCCCATCGCCACGCCGGTGTTCGACGGCGCCCATGAGGCGGACATCGAGCACTTCCTGGAGATGGCCGGGCTCGACAAGTCGGCGCAGTCGAACCTGTTCGACGGCCGGACCGGCGAGCAGTTCGACCGCAAGGTCACGGTGGGCTACATCTACATGCTGAAGCTCCACCACCTGGTCGACGACAAGATCCATGCCCGTTCGATCGGCCCGTACTCGCTCGTGACCCAGCAGCCGCTGGGCGGCAAGGCGCAGTTCGGTGGCCAGCGCTTCGGCGAAATGGAGGTGTGGGCGCTCGAGGCGTATGGCGCGGCCTATACGCTGCAGGAGATGCTCACCGTGAAGTCGGACGACGTGGCCGGCCGCACGAAGGTCTACGAGGCCATCGTGCGCGGCGACGACAGCTTCGAGGCCGGTATTCCCGAGAGCTTCAACGTGCTCGTGAAGGAAATGCGCTCGCTGGGCCTGAACGTCGAGCTGATGAACTCCAAGACCCGGACCGCAGTGCCCGGCGCGGGCGAGAGCCTGCCGGCGGCCGAGTGATCCACCATCACCGAAAGGTGCGGATGCCCCGCGAGAGGCATCCGCACCTTACCGATTGCCTGAGTGTGACTTTTTCCAGTGATGCCGGCCCGTGGCGGCGGGTCCGGTGTCCGAGCCGAAGGAGACGGCGATGAATCAAGAGGTGATGAATCTCTTCAATCCGGCGGCTCCGGCGCCTACGTTCGATCAGATCAAGATCTCGATCGCGAGCCCGGAGAAGATCCAGTCCTGGTCCTTCGGCGAGATCAAGAAGCCCGAGACGATCAACTACCGGACCTTCAAGCCGGAGCGTGACGGCCTGTTCTGCGCGCGCATCTTCGGGCCGATCAAGGACTACGAGTGCTTGTGCGGCAAGTACAAGCGCATGAAGTACAAGGGCATCATCTGCGAGAAGTGCGGCGTCGAGGTCACCCTCTCGCGCGTGCGCCGCGAGCGCATGGGCCACATCGAGCTGGCCGCCCCGGTCGCGCATATCTGGTTCCTGAAGTCGCTCCCGAGCCGCATCGGCCTGCTGCTCGATATGACGCTCAAGGACCTCGAGCGCATTCTTTACTTCGAATATTACTGCGTCATCGAGCCGGGCCTCACCCCGCTGAAGGAGCGTCAGCTTCTTTCGGAGGAGGACTATCTGCGTGCGCAGGAAGAGTATGGCGAAGACAGCTTCACTGCGCTGATCGGCGCCGAGGCGATCCGCGAGATCCTGCGCGCCATGGATCTGGAGCAGATCGCGGCGAACCTGCGCAAGGAGATCGCCGAGGCGACCACCGAGCTGAAGCCGAAGAAGCTCGCCAAGCGCCTGAAGATCGTGGAGGCCTTCCAGCAGTCCGGCAACAAGCCGGAATGGATGATCCTGACCCACGTCCCGGTCATCCCGCCGGACCTGCGTCCGCTGGTGCCGCTGGACGGCGGCCGCTTCGCGACCTCCGACCTGAACGATCTGTACCGCCGCGTCATCAACCGCAACAACCGCCTGAAGCGGCTGATCGAGCTGAAAGCGCCGGACATCATCATCCGCAACGAGAAGCGCATGCTTCAGGAGGCGGTCGATGCGCTGTTCGACAACGGCCGCCGCGGCCGCGTCATCACGGGTGCCAACAAGCGCCCGCTGAAGTCGCTCGCCGACATGCTGAAGGGCAAGCAGGGCCGGTTCCGCCAGAACCTGCTCGGTAAGCGCGTCGACTATTCCGGCCGTTCGGTGATCGTGGTCGGTCCCGAGCTGAAGCTGCACCAGTGCGGCCTGCCGAAGAAGATGGCGCTGGAGCTGTTCAAGCCCTTCATCTATTCGCGCCTCGACGCGAAGGGCCTGTCCGCGACCGTGAAGCAGGCGAAGAAGCTGGTCGAGAAGGAGCGTCCCGAGGTGTGGGACATTCTCGACGAGGTGATCCGCGAACACCCGGTGATGCTGAACCGTGCGCCGACGCTGCACCGTCTCGGCATCCAGGCCTTCGAGCCGACCCTGATCGAAGGCAAGGCAATCCAGCTTCATCCGCTGGTCTGCTCGGCCTTCAACGCGGACTTCGACGGCGACCAGATGGCGGTGCACGTGCCGCTGTCCATCGAGGCGCAGCTCGAAGCGCGCGTCCTGATGATGTCGACCAACAACATCCTGCACCCGGCGAACGGTGCGCCCATCATCGTGCCCTCGCAGGACATCGTGCTGGGCCTCTATTATCTCACCATGATGCGCGACGGTGAGCCCGGCGAGGGCATGGCGTTCGCCAATATGGGTGAGATCGACCACGCGCTCGCCGCCAAGGTCATCACCCTGCACACCAAGGTGAAGGGCCGTTACATCGGGGTCGACGAGGAGGGTAACACCGTCTCGAAGATCTACGAGACTACGCCCGGCCGCATGAAGCTCGGCGAATTGCTGCCGAAGACCGCTAAGACCCCCTTCGACGTCGTCAACAAGCTGATGACGAAGAAGGAGATCTCGAACATGATCGATACCGTCTACCGCCATTGCGGTCAGAAGGAGACGGTCATCTTCTGCGATCGCATCATGACGCTCGGCTTCTCCAACGCGTTCCGCGCGGGCATCTCCTTCGGCAAGGACGACATGGTCGTGCCGGCGAAGAAGTGGGAGCTGGTGGAAGAGACCCGTACCCTGACCAAGGAGTACGAGCAGCAGTACAATGACGGCCTGATCACCCAGGGCGAGAAGTACAACAAGGTCGTCGATGCGTGGGGCAAGTGCACCGATCGCATCGCCGAGGAGATGATGCGCGAGATTTCCGCGGTCCGTAAGGATCCGGAGACCGGGCGTACCAAGCAGATCAACTCGATCTACATGATGTCCCACTCGGGGGCGCGCGGTTCGCCGGCGCAGATGCGCCAGCTTGCCGCCATGCGCGGCCTGATGGCCAAGCCCTCGGGCGAGATCATCGAGAGCCCGATCATCTCGAACTTCAAGGAAGGCCTGTCGGTTCTGGAGTACTTCAACTCCACGCACGGCGCCCGCAAGGGCCTCGCCGACACTGCCTTGAAGACCGCGAATTCGGGTTACCTCACCCGTCGTCTCGTCGACGTGGCGCAGGACAGCATCATCACCACCGTTGATTGCGGCAGCACCAACGGCATCAAGATGCGGGCGATCGTCGATGCCGGCCAGATCGTGGCCTCGCTCGGCTCGCGTGTTCTCGGCCGTACCGCGGCGGAGGACATCATCGAGCCGGCGACGGGCAACGTCATCGTGCCGGTTGGGCGGATGATCGAGGAAGCCGACGTCGAGCGCATCTCGAAGTCCGGCATCCAGGAGATCAAGATCCGCTCGGTGCTGACCTGCGAGGCCAAGAACGGCGTCTGCGGCACCTGCTACGGCCGCGATCTGGCGCGTGGCACGCCGGTGAACATGGGCGAGGCTGTCGGCGTCATCGCCGCGCAGTCGATCGGCGAGCCGGGTACCCAGCTCACCATGCGCACCTTCCACATCGGCGGCGCGGCGACCCTGGCGGACTCGTCCTTCATGGAGTCGAGCTTCGAGGGCACCGTCCGCATCCGCAACCGCAACGTGGCGCGGAACTCGGATGGCGATCTCGTCGCGATGAGCCGCAACCTCTCCGTGGTGATCGTCGATCACGACGGGTCGGAGCGCGCGGTGCACCGCATCCAGTTCGGCGCCAAGCTGAAGGTGGATGAGGGCGACACCATCAAGCGCGGCCAGCGCATCGCGGAGTGGGACCCCTATACCCGCCCGATCCTCACCGAGGTCGACGGCACTGTCGGCTTCGAGGATCTGGTCGAGGGCGCGTCCATGAACGAGTCGGTCGACGAATCGACCGGCATCGCCAAGCGCGTCGTCACCGACTGGCGGACGGGTCGCGGCGCCGAGCTGCGTCCGGCGATCGTCGTCCGCGGGCCGGACGGCAAGCCGGCGAAGCTCGCCCGTGGCGGCGAAGCCCGCTATGCGCTTCCGGTGGAGGCCATTCTTTCGGTCGATCCGGGTTCAACGACCAAGGCAGGCGACGCTCTTGCCCGTGTGCCGATGGAAAGCGCCAAGACCCGCGACATCACCGGCGGTCTGCCGCGGGTGGCGGAGCTGTTCGAGGCGCGGCGGCCGAAGGATGCGGCGATCATCGCCGAGATCGCCGGCACCATCCGCTTCGGCAAGGACTACAAGAACAAGCGCCGCATCACGATCGAGCCGCAGGATTCCAACGACGACCAGGTCGAGTACCTGATCCCGAAGGGCAAGCACATCCACCTGCAGGATGGCGACCTCGTCGAGAAGGGCGACTTCATCGTCGACGGCAACCCGGCGCCGCACGACATCCTGGCCGTCAAGGGCGTCGAGGAACTCGCCGCCTATCTGGTGAACGAGATCCAGGAGGTCTATCGGCTCCAGGGCGTGCTCATCAACGACAAGCACATCGAGGTGATCGTTCGCCAGATGCTGCAGAAGGTCGAGATCGACGAGGCCGGCGACAGCGAGCTGCTCACCAATGAGCAGGTCGACGTCTCCGAACTCGACGAGATCAACGAGAAGCTGATCGCGGAGGGCAAGAAGCCCGCAAGCGGCCATCCGGTTCTGCTCGGCATCACCAAGGCGAGCCTGCAGACACGTTCCTTCATCTCGGCGGCCTCCTTCCAGGAGACCACCCGGGTGCTCACGGAAGCTGCGGTCAACGGCAAGGCCGACGACCTCGGCGGCCTCAAGGAGAACGTCATTGTCGGCCGGCTTATCCCGGCGGGCACCGGCGCCCAGATGGCGAAGCTGCGCGTGACCGCGACGACCCGCGACGACCTGATCCTCGCGCAGGAGCAGGAAGTGGCCGGTTCGGTCCCGGCCATCGAAGGCCCCGCCGCGGCGGAGTGAGGGCAGGCGGGTTCGGCCCGCCGCTCGGAGAACAGGGAAGGGCTGTCCGAAAGGGCGGCCCTTTTCTTTTGCGCGAGCTGGAAGCGGAGCTCCCGGGCACGCGGCGCATGGCGAACGCGATTCGGCTCTCCCGCGCGAGGCGGAGAGAGACGAATCGTTCACATTGCCGGCAAAATGACGGGGGAATCGGCGGGGCGAATCTTCCCTCCCCGCGCCCGAGCTGTTATCGAATCGCGCGTCTTCCGGGAAAAGTCAGGCGCAGGTTCCGTTTGCGGCACCCGCCAGTATCTGAAATGCGCTTTTGGCCACTGATATTGGTACCTCGACCGCATGGCCGGCCCGGATAGCCGCGCCTCGTCCCCTATTTTCGGCTGGAACCGTTACAGGGGTTGACTCCGCAAGGGGAGCCGCGTAGAAGGCCCGGACTTTCGCGGCACGCAGTCAACGTTGATGTGTCCAGGCGCCTAGCCAGGACCCAGAACGCTGAAACGGTGCCGGAACTACGCAAGACCCATTGCAGGCGCAAGATCGCGATGTTCGGAACTCCGTGTTCCGGGGCGTGATCCTCTGAATGTGCAGCGCCCTCGGCCGGGTTCAGGCCGGCGGCGCTTCTTTCGTTCGCAGGCATTGCTCTCGGTCTTTCGTCATACGGGTTCGGCCCGAAGTTCCGATGACGGCGAGAGGGGATGCGGTTGCGGCCGCGGAAAACAGGTTTGCGCAGGCTCAGCCCTGCTGCACCAGAGACGAAGGCGAGACGAAGTGCCGACGATCAACCAGCTGATCCGCAAGCCGCGGGAAGCCCAGAAGGCCCGGAACAAGGTTCCGGCGCTGCAGGCCAGCCCGCAGAAGCGTGGTGTTTGCACCCGCGTTTACACCACGACCCCGAAGAAGCCGAACTCGGCTCTTCGTAAGGTCGCCAAGGTGCGTCTGACCAACGGTTACGAGGTCATCGGTTATATTCCGGGTGAGGGGCATAACCTTCAGGAGCACTCCGTGGTGATGATCCGCGGCGGCCGTGTGAAGGACCTTCCGGGCGTGCGCTACCACATTCTGCGTGGCGTGCTCGACACCCAGGGCGTCAAGAACCGCAAGCAGCGCCGTTCGAAGTACGGCGCGAAGCGGCCGAAGTGAGGATCTGAACGATGTCCCGTCGTCACCGCGCAGAGCGTCGCGAAGTCACTCCCGATCCGAAGTTCGGGTCCGAGGTCCTGAGCCGCTTCATGAACGCCGTCATGTATGACGGCAAGAAGTCGGTTGCCGAGGCGATCGTCTATGGTGCCCTCGATCTGGTCGAGGGTCGCGCCAAGGCCGAGCCGCTCGGCGTCTTCACCCAGGCGCTGGACAATGTCTCTCCGGCCATCGAGGTGCGTTCCCGCCGCGTCGGCGGCGCCACCTACCAGGTGCCGGTTGAGGTTCGTCCGGAGCGTCGCCAGGCTCTGGCGATCCGCTGGCTGATCACTGCTGCCCGCGCCCGCAACGAGAAGACCATGGTGGAGCGCCTGTCGGGCGAGCTGCTGGACGCTTCCAACAACCGCGGCACCGCGGTGAAGAAGCGTGAAGACACCCATCGTATGGCGGAGGCGAACCGCGCCTTCTCTCACTACCGCTGGTGATGACGAGAGCCGGGACGAGGAACTGACATGTCGCGCACGCATGCCATCGAGGACTACCGCAATTTCGGCATCATGGCCCACATTGATGCTGGCAAGACCACCACGACCGAGCGGATCCTCTATTACACGGGCAAGAGCCACAAGATCGGCGAAGTGCATGATGGCGCTGCCACCATGGACTGGATGACCCAGGAGCAGGAGCGCGGCATCACGATCACGTCCGCCGCGACGACCGCTTTCTGGCATGGCAAGCGCCTGAACATCATCGACACGCCCGGCCACGTCGACTTCACCATCGAGGTGGAGCGTTCGCTCCGCGTGCTCGACGGCGCGGTATGCGTGCTCGACGGCAACCAGGGCGTCGAGCCCCAGACCGAAACCGTCTGGCGCCAAGCCGACAAGTACAACGTGCCGCGCATCGTGTTCGTCAACAAGATGGACAAGATCGGTGCGGACTTCTACCGCTGCGTCGACATGATCGTGGATCGCGTCGCCGGCAATCCAGTCTGCTGCCAGCTGCCGATCGGTTCCGAGTCTAACTTCAAGGGCATCATCGACCTCGTTCGCATGAAGGCGGTCGTTTGGGACAATGAAGAGCTCGGCGCGAAGTATCACGACGAGGAGATCCCGGCCGATCTCGCCGAGAAGGCTGTCGAATATCGCGGCAAGCTGATCGAGGCGGCGGTCGAGCTCGACGACGATGCCCTGACCAACTACCTCGAAGGCGTCGAGCCGGACGAGGAGACCCTGAAGAAGCTGATCCGCAAGGCCGTCATCGGCCGCGTGTTCAACCCGGTCTTCTGCGGTTCGGCCTTCAAGAACAAGGGCGTCCAGCCGCTCCTCGACGCGGTTTGCGACTACCTGCCGTCCCCGATCGATCGCGGCGCGATCAAGGGCATCGACTTCAACACCGAGGAAGAGACCGATCGCAAGCCGTCGGACTCCGAGCCGCTGTCCGTCCTTGCCTTCAAGATCATGGACGACCCGTTCGTCGGCACCATCACCTTCTGCCGCATTTACTCGGGCAAGCTCGAGACCGGCATGGGTCTGTTGAACTCCACGCGTGACAAGCGCGAGCGCGTCGGGCGCATGCTGCTCATGCATGCGAACAACCGCGAGGACATCAAGGAAGCCTATGCGGGCGACATCGTCGCTCTCGCGGGCCTCAAGGAAGTCCGCACGGGTGACACGCTCTGCGATCCGGCCAAGCCCGTGATCCTGGAGAAGATGGAGTTCCCCGAGCCGGTCATCGAGATCGCGATCGAGCCGAAGTCCAAGGCCGATCAGGAGAAGCTGGGCCTCGCCCTCGCCAAGCTGGCGGCGGAAGATCCCTCGTTCCGCGTGTCGACCGATCACGAGAGCGGCCAGACCATCCTCAAGGGGATGGGTGAACTGCACCTCGACATCAAGGTCGACATCCTGAAGCGCACCTACAAGGTCGATGCCAATATCGGTGCTCCGCAGGTTGCGTATCGCGAGACGATCACCCGCAAGACCGAGGTGGACTACACCCACAAGAAGCAGACCGGTGGTACCGGCCAGTTCGCGCGGGTGAAGTTCGTGGTCGAGCCGAACGAAGTGGGCAAGGGCTTCAGCTTCGAGAGCAAGATCATCGGCGGCGCGGTGCCCAAGGAATACATCCCGGGCGTCAACAAGGGCCTCGAGAGCGTGCTCGGTTCGGGCGTGCTCGCCGGCTTCCCGGTGGTGGACGTGAAGGTCGAGCTCATCGACGGCGCCTACCATGAAGTCGACTCGTCGGCTCTGGCCTTCGAAATCGCGTCTCGCGCGGCGTTCCGTGAAGCCCTCCAGAAGGGTGGCGCTGTGCTCCTCGAGCCGATCATGAAGGTCGAGGTCGTCACCCCGGAAGACTACACCGGCTCGGTCATCGGCGACCTCAATTCCCGCCGCGGCCAGATCCAGGGCCAGGATATGCGTGGCAACGCGAACGTCATCAACGCGATGGTGCCGCTGGCCAACATGTTCGGCTACGTCAACACGCTGCGCTCGTTCTCGCAGGGCCGCGCAACGTTCACCATGCAGTTCGACCACTACGAGCAGGTGCCGTCGAACGTCGCGCAGGAGGTTCAGGCTAAGTACGCGTGAGCGTCGGCCTGAACATCTGAGCGATACGTCAAGCAACATTCGACTACTGACCGACGGAGAGCACCGTGGCCAAAGAGAAATTCAACCGTTCGAAGCCGCACTGCAACATTGGCACGATTGGCCATGTTGACCATGGGAAGACG
>NZ_JALKCH010000018.1 GCF_023016805.1 Ancylobacter crimeensis | reverse complement strand
GCCAGCGCACCCACGGCCGCGCCTGCCGCTCCGGCTTCCGCCGCGAGCGCGCCCGCCGCGCCGGCTCCGGCAGCTCCCGCCCCCGCGGCGGCCGCTCCCGCGCCGCGTCCGCAGGCCCCGCAGAACCAGAGCAGCCAGCCGGCCCGTCCGCAGGCCGGCACCCCGGCCGGTCGCCCGCAGGCTCCGGCTTCCGCCGGCCGGCCGCAGCCGGGCGGTGCCGGTCGCCCGCAGTCCTCCGCGCCGGGTCGCCCCCAGCAGGGCAACCAGGGCCGGCCCTACGGCAACAACAACCAGGGCAACCGCTCCTACGGCTCCGGCAACGCGAATCAGGGCAACCGTTCCGGCCAGACCGGCGGCCGCCCCGGCGTCGTGCTGCGCTCGCTGACCGAGGATGAGGCCCGCGCCCGCACTGCCGCGCTCCAGGACGCCCGCATCCGCGAGGCCGAGGAGCGCAAGCGCGCCGAGGAAGAAGCCATCCGCCGCGCCGAGCGCGAGGCCCGCGAGAAGGTCGAGCGCGAGGCCGCCGAGGCCCGCAAGCGCGAGGAAGACGCGCGCCGCGCCTTCGAGGAAGAGGCCAAGCGCAAGTCGGAGCAGGAAGCGCGCAAGCGTTTCGGCGACGAGAAGGCCGCCTCCGGCTCGCCCCCCGCAGCCGGCGCCCCGCGCAGCCCGAGCGCCGCTCCCGGCGCCGTGACCCCGCGCGTCGCCACTCCGCGCGGCCCGAACGCCATGGATTCCGAGGAGGACGATCGCCGTCCGGTCCGTCGGGGTCCCGGCGGCACGCCGGCACGCCCGGCCGCACCGGCCAACAAGCCGACCCGGCCCGCCGGCGGCGACAAGAGCCGCGGCCGTCTCACCCTGGTCACCGCGCAGTCGGGCGACGACGAGCGCCAGCGTTCGGTCGCTTCGTTCCGCCGCCGCACCCAGCGCATGAGCGGCCACCGCCAGGTGGAGACGAAGGAAAAGATCGCCCGCGAGGTCATCATCCCGGAGACCATCTCCATCCAGGAGCTGGCCAACCGCATGGCCGAGCGTGCCGTCGACGTCATCCGCATGCTGATGAAGCAGGGCCAGATGGTGAAGATCACCGACGTGATCGACGCCGACACTGCCCAGCTCATCGCCGAGGAACTCGGCCACACGGTGCGCCGCGTCGCCGAATCCGACGTCGAGGAAGGCCTGTTCGACACCCCGGACACCGCCGACGAGCTGCAGTCGCGCCCGCCGGTCGTCACCATCATGGGTCACGTCGACCACGGCAAGACCTCGCTGCTCGACGCCATCCGCCAGGCGAATGTCGTTTCCGGCGAGGCCGGCGGCATCACCCAGCACATCGGCGCCTATCAGGTCACCTCGCCGCTCGGCGGCAAGATCACCTTCATCGACACGCCCGGCCACGCCGCGTTCACCGCCATGCGCGCCCGCGGCGCGAAGGTGACGGACATCGTGGTGCTGGTGGTGGCGGCCGATGACGGCGTCATGCCGCAGACGATCGAGGCCATCAACCACGCCCGCGCCGCCAAGGTCCCGCTGATCGTCGCGATCAACAAGATCGACAAGCCGGATGCGAAGCCCGAGCGCGTGCGCACCGAGCTGCTGCAGCACGAGGTGCAGGTGGAAAGCATGGGCGGCGAGACGCTCGAGGTGGAGGTGTCGGCCAAGGCTCACACCAATCTCGACAAGCTGCTCGAGGCCATCACCCTGCAGGCCGAAGTGCTCGACCTCAAGGCGAACCCCGACCGCGACGCGGAAGGCACCGTCATCGAGGCCAAGCTCGACCGCGGCCGCGGTCCGGTGGCGACCGTGCTGGTCCAGCGCGGCACGCTGCATGTCGGCGACATCGTGGTGGCCGGCGCCGAATGGGGCCGCGTGCGCGCCCTGATCGACGACAAGGGCGCCAATGTCGCGACGGCGGCGCCGTCCTTCCCGGCGGAAGTGCTCGGCTTCAACGGCACCCCGGAGGCGGGCGACCGCCTCGCCGTGGTGGAAAGCGAAGCCCGTGCCCGCGAGATCACCGACTATCGCCAGCGCCAGAAGCGCGAGAAGGCGGCGGCCCGTTCCGCCACCGTCCGCGGCTCGCTGGAGCAGATGATGAGCCAGGCGAAGACGGCGGGCCGCAAGGAATTCCCGCTGATCATCAAGGGCGACGTGTCGGGCTCCATCGAGGCCATCATCTCCTCGCTGGAGAAGCTCGGCACCGACGAGGTGCAGGCCCGCATCATCCACTCCGGCGCCGGCGGCGTGAACGAGAGCGACGTCACCCTCGCCGAGACGGCGGGCGCGGCGATCATCGCCTTCAACGTCCGCGCCAACAAGGAAGCCCGCGAGGCGGCCGAGCGCGCCGGCATCGAGATCCGCTACTACAACATCATCTACGACCTCGTGGATGACGTGAAGCTGGCGATGGGCGGCCTGCTGGCTCCGGTGAAGCGCGAGACCATGCTCGGCAACGCGCTGATCAAGGAGATCTTCGCGGTCTCCAAGGTCGGCAAGGTGGCGGGTTGCCAGGTCACCGACGGCATCGTGGAACGCGGCCAGCATGTCCGCCTGATCCGCGACAACGTCGTGATCCACGAGGGCAAGCTCGCGACCCTCAATCGCTTCAAGGATGCGGTGAACGTCGTTCACGCGGGCCAGGATTGCGGCATGTCCTTCGAGAACTACCAGGACATGCGCGCCGGCGACGTGATCGAGTGCTACCGCGTCGAGGTGGTGCAGCGCACGCTGTGACGGGATGCGGGCCGCGCGCCCGTTCCTCCCGCCCGCCGGACCGGGCGGCGCGGCCCATGGCGCTGTCATGAGGTCGGCCGAACCGCTCCCCGCGGGCGCTTCGTGCCGCGCTTTCCACGGCTCGCCGCCCGTCTTTCGGGGCGTGGCGGCCGCCGCGAACCGGCGCGACAGACGACAGGAACCCCCGGGCGACTCATGGCGCCCGCGGTTCCGGCGGCGGTCCGGCCCGGCTCTCGGCCCGGCGGCGACCCGCACCGACAGGCGACACGTCGCCGGGTCCAAGTCCCGGCGGCGCGGCGGCGAAGGTTGGACGACCTGAGATTCCGCTGAAAGCCGACGCCGGCAGGAGGCCACCCGCACCGGATTGTCCGGTCCGGGAGGAGGCTGCCGGCGATCGACGGCGTGTCCCGTTGCATTCCCGGAACTGTTGGTTCCCGGAACCAGTCGGGCGCGGCGGCATTCCATCCATCGACAGGCCGCCTCCCCGCCTTCCGGCCGGATGCGGCCCTCTCGATGACATTTCGAAGACGACGTGGCGCGATAAGAACCGCGCCAGCCGGCTGCAGCGGGGGGTTCGGTCCGCCGCGCGGACGGGCAGGCAAGGACGAAGACGACATGAAACGCGGTTCCCAGGCGGGCGCTTCCGCCGGACCTTCGCAGCGGCAGTTGCGCGTCGGTGAGCTGGTGCGCCACGCGCTGTCCGACATTCTCTCGCGCGGCGACATTCCCGATCCGGCGCTGGCGCGCGTGCTCATCACCGTGCCCGAGGTGCGGATGAGCCCCGACCTCAAGATCGCGACCTGCTACGTCATGCCTCTGGGCGGCAAGGACGAAACCGGCGTGATCAAGGCGCTGGCCACCAACGCCAAGCCCCTGCGCGGCGAGCTCGGCCGCCGGCTGGAGCTGAAATTCACCCCCGAACTGCGCTTCCGCATCGACACCTCCTTCGAGGAAGGCGCCCGGATCGACGCCCTGCTGCGCTCGCCCGACGTCGCCCGCGATCTCGACCACGAGAACGATGAAGACCGCGAGAGCGATGACGACGCCGACGGCGCCACTTCCAAGGGAGACGAGGCATGACGCCCGCCGCAATGCTGCGCGACGACGCGCCCGAGACCGACGCCGCAGAGGCCCCGCGCGCCGACGCCTCGCGGGCTGACGCCCCGAAGGGCCGCAAGGGCGGTCCGCAGAAGAAGCGCCGGCCCAAGCGGGACATCGACGGCTGGGTGCTGCTCGACAAGCCGGTCGGCATGACCTCGACCCAGGCGGTCGGCGCGGTGAAATGGATGTTCGGCGCCAAAAAGGCCGGCCATGCCGGCACGCTCGATCCGCTCGCCTCCGGCTGCCTGCCGATCGCGCTCGGCGAGGCGACCAAGACCGTCCCCTTCGTGATGGACAGCGAGAAGGTCTACCGCTTCACTGTGCGCTGGGGCATCGAGACCGACACCGACGACAGCGAGGGCGAGCCCGTCGCCACCGCCGAAGGCCGGCCGGAGCGGGACGCGATCCTCGCCGCGCTCGACGCCTTCCGCGGCGAGATCGAACAGGTGCCTCCCGCCTATTCGGCGCTGAAGATCAATGGCGAGCGCGCCTATGACCTCGCCCGCGACGGCATCGAGGTGAAGCTCGCCCCGCGCATCGTCACCATCCACCGGCTCGATCTGGTGGAGATGCCCGACGCGGACCATGCGGTGTTCGAGACGCTGTGCGGCAAGGGCACCTATGTGCGCGCCATCGCCCGCGACCTCGGCCGCGCGCTCGGCACCCGGGGCCATATCAGCGCGCTGCGCCGTGCCTCGGTCGGCACCTTCACGGAGGAGCAGCTCGTGCCGCTCGCCGCGCTGCGCGCCATCGCCGAGGCCGACATGCCGGAGGGCGGCGACCCCACGGCGCCGATGGAGAAGCTTCGGCCGGTCGACATCGGCCTCGACACCCTGCCCCAGCTCCGGGTGAGCCCGGCGGACGCGGCGCGGCTGGTCCATGGCCAGAGCATCATCCTGCGCGGACGCGATGCGCCGATCCTCGAGGGCCCGGTCGCGGTGACCGCGCAGGGCCGTCTCGTCGCGCTGGGCGAGGCCGAGGGCGCGGAGATCTTCCCCCGCCGCATTTTCCACGCCCCCGCGAGGAATTGAGCCCCGCCGGTACGTGAAGCTGCCGGCATCGGCGACGCCGTAAGGCACGCGGAACTAGTTCTGGTGTGGCTTGCGTTTTCGTGTATGGTGCCGGCGCGTTGCGGACCCGTGCGGTCCGCGCGAACCCATAGCCATATCGACCGCGCTGGACGACATCCCGGCCCGGCCGGTGGCGATGGTCCCGACGCCGCACCTCACGAGGCGGCGTCACCTTCCCACAGCATCGCAAGGAGCACCCCGATGTCGATCACTGCCGAGCGCAAGCAGGCGCTCATCAAGGAATACGCCACCAAGACCGGCGACACCGGTTCGGCGGAAGTGCAGGTCGCGATCCTCACCGAGCGCATCGTCAACCTCACCGGGCATTTCAAGACCCACGCCAAGGACAACCACTCCCGGCGCGGCCTCCTGAAGCTCGTCTCCCAGCGCCGCGGCCTCCTCGACTATCTCAAGAAGACCGAGGAAGCCCGCTACAAGACGCTGATCGAGCGCCTCGGCATCCGCCGCTGAGCGTTACCGGCACCCCCTCGCCTATCGGGTGCTCGCGCCCGGTCGGCGATAAGGGCGCCGGATCCGAAAGAGCCGGGTGCGCCTGCCAGGGGTGGCGCCCGCCTCTTCCGAACTGAGGCGCGGCCGGAGGACCCGGCGCGCCGGCCGCCTAACGGGCGGCGGGCATGGGGCTCGCCGCATTCGACCAGGAAGCGGCGGCCATGGCAGGATCGCCGGAGGCTGACCGGCCGGACACCCGGCCGACCGGGCTCTCCCCGAAAGAGGGGACGGGCCCCGCGCGCAGCCTCCCGCCGTCTTGTCCATGGCCCCCGTTCCGGAAAGCCAGAGACAGACATGTTCGACATTCACCGCGAGGAACTCGACTGGGGCGGGCGCACGCTCACCCTCGAGACCGGCAAGATGGCCCGTCAGGCGGACGGTGCCGTGCTCGCGAAATACGGCGACACCACCGTGCTCGCCACCGTGGTTTCGGCCAAGGCGCCGAAGCCGGGGGTGGACTTCTTCCCCCTCACCGTGAACTACCAGGAAAAGGCCTATGCCGCGGGTCGCATCCCCGGCGGCTATTTCAAGCGCGAGGGCCGTCCCTCCGAGAAGGAGACGCTGGTCTCCCGCCTCATCGACCGGCCGATCCGCCCGCTCTTCCCAGAAGGCTATCGCAACGACACCCAGGTCGTCGTGACCGTGCTCTCGCACGATCTGGAGAACGACCCGGACGTGGTGGCGATGGTTGCCGCCTCCGCCGCGCTCACCCTTTCCGGCGTGCCCTTCATGGGCCCAGTCGGCGGCGCCCGCGTCGGCTTCATCGACAATGAATACGTCCTCAACCCCACCGTCGACGAGGTGAAGGACTCCGCGCTCGAACTCGTGGTCGCCGGTACCCACGACGCCGTGCTGATGGTCGAGTCCGAGGCCAAGGAGCTCTCCGAAGAGGTGATGCTCGGCGCCGTGATGTTCGGCCACCGCCACTTCCAGCCGGTGATCGAGGCCATCATCCGCCTCGCGGAAAAGGCCGCCAAGGAGCCGCGCGACTTCGCTGCGCCGGACCACTCTGCGCTCGAGACCGAGCTGCAGGGCCTCATCGGCGAGGATCTGCGCGCCGGCTACAAGATCGCCCGCAAGCAGGACCGCTACGCCGCCGTGGACGCCGCCAAGGCGAAGGCCAAGGCGCACTACGCCGCGATCGCGGCCGAAGGCGGCGCGGTGCCGGACAGCCAGACCCTCGGCGAGGCGCTGGAGGCTCTGCAGGCCAAGATCGTGCGCTGGACCATCCTCGACGACGGCGTGCGCATCGACGGCCGCGACACCAAGACCGTGCGCCCGATCGTGGCCGAGGTCGGCGTGCTGCCGCGCACCCATGGCTCGGCACTGTTCACCCGCGGCGAGACGCAGGCCCTCGTGGTCGCCACGCTCGGCACCGGCGAGGACGAGCAGTTCATCGACAGCCTGGAAGGCACCTACAAGGAACGCTTCCTGCTGCACTACAACTTCCCTCCCTTCTCGGTGGGCGAGACCGGCCGCATGGGCTCCCCCGGCCGCCGCGAGATCGGCCACGGCAAGCTCGCCTGGCGCGCCGTGCACCCGGTTCTGCCGCCGCAGCACGAGTTCCCCTACACGCTGCGCGCCGTCTCGGAGATCCTGGAGTCGAACGGCTCCTCCTCCATGGCGACCGTCTGCGGCACCTCGCTGGCGCTGATGGATGCCGGCGTGCCGATGCGCCGTCCGGTGGCGGGCATCGCCATGGGCCTCATCCTCGAGGGTGAGAAGTTCGCCGTGCTCTCCGACATCCTCGGCGACGAGGATCACCTCGGCGACATGGACTTCAAGGTGGCCGGCACCGAGAAGGGCGTCACCGCCCTTCAGATGGACATCAAGATCGCCGGCATCACCGAAGAGATCATGAAGGTCGCCCTCGGCCAGGCCAAGGACGGGCGCATGCACATCCTCGGCGAGATGTCCAAGGCGCTGTCCGGCGCCCGGTCCGAGCTCGGCGAGCACGCCCCGCGCATCGAGGTGATCCAGATCCCGGTCGACAAGATCCGCGAAGTGATCGGCTCGGGCGGCAAGGTCATCCGCGAGATCGTCGAGAAGACCGGCGCCAAGATCAACATCGAGGACGACGGCACCGTAAAGGTGGCCTCCGCGTCCGGCGAGTCGATCAAGGCGGCGCTGAACTGGATCAAGTCGATCGCCTCCGAGCCGGAGATCGGCCAGATCTATGACGGCACCGTCGTGAAGGTGGTCGATTTCGGCGCCTTCGTGAACTTCTTCGGCGCCAAGGACGGCCTGGTCCACGTCTCCCAGCTCGCCAAGGAGCGGGTGGCGAAGCCCTCCGACGTCGTCAAGGAAGGCGACCGGGTGAAGGTGAAGCTGCTCGGCTTCGACGAGCGCGGCAAGACCCGCCTGTCCATGAAGGTGGTCGACCAGACCACCGGCGAGGACCTCGAGGCGAAGAAGGACGAGCCCAAGGACGAGGCCGGCGCCGCCGAGTGAGGCACGCGGCCGGAGCCCGACGGGCTTCGGTTCCGAGAGCGGACGACATCAGCGGGGCGCCTTCGGGCGCCCCGTTTCGTTTTGGGGTGCGCTGTCCGGCGTGGCGATGCGGAGTGCCTGGCAAAGCCGGCCACCTGCGGGTCGCCCTGCCGGACGTGGCTGGCCAAGCCCCCGTACCGCCCGCCTTCACGCCGCCATCCCGGCCGGGGATCCCCGTTTTCCCCGCTGCACGACGCTGCCCAATCAAAGGCGTGGATGGTCGGGGCCGTTCCGGGCGCGCAGGCCGGTGGTCCTCACCTGTACGCCGCGAACATCCGGTCGATGCTCTCGCGGCCATAGCCGGCCTCCAGGCAGAAGGCGAGCAGCAGCCGCGCCTTGGGGCCGTGCAGGAAGCCGGCCGGGATGAGGCCGCGACCGATCAGGTCGATCTCCGACCCTGCATAGCCATAGGTGCGGGTGAAGACCGGGCCGCCCAGCGTGCGGGTCGCCAGCACCACCGGCAGATGGTTCGCGACCTCACCCACCATGGGCGCGACATCGGCCGGCACATGTCCGGCGCCCATGCCCTCGATCACCAGCCCCCAGAAGCCGAGCGTGGGCACCGCGCGGATCAGGCGGCCATCGTCGCCCATCGCGATCTTGAGGAGCGCCACCGCGGGAGGCGGGCCCTCCATCTCGAAAGCCGGGCCGCGGGGCACGCGGGCGAGGAAGCGGGCACGGCGCTCCACCACGAGGCCGAGCGGGCCGAGATCGGGCGAGGCAAAGGTCGAGGCGAGCGCGGTGTGGGTCTTGCGCACGAAGCGCGCGGCGTGGATCTCGTCGTTCAGCACCACCAGCGTGCCGAGCCCGCGGGCGGCGGCGGAACCGGCGACGATGACCGCGCCGAGCAGGTTCGCCGGCCCGTCCGCCCCCGGCGCCTCCGGCCCGCGCATGGCGCCGGTCACGACCACGGGGTGCTCGTCATTGATCAGCAGGTCCAGCGCGAAGGCGGTTTCCTCGATGCTGTCGGTGCCCTGGATCACCACAGCGCCGTCGAACCCTTCCGCGAAGGCGGCGCGGATCTCGCGGGCGGCCTCGTTGACATGTTCGAGCGTCAGGGTCGAGCTCGGCAGGCGGTAGAGCGAATGCGCCTCGATGTCCGCCACGGCGGCGATCGCCGGCACCGCGTCGATCAGGTCCTCGGCGCCGAGCGTCGGGGTGATGCCGCCCTGCCCGCCCGCGGTCATGGTGATGGTTCCACCGAGGGACAGGACGATGAGGCGCGGCAGCGGCATGGCAGGGTTCCGGCACTGGGAGACGGGAGCGGTGGGAAGATCGCGGGCTGATGCAACCACTCCCAAGCTTAAGAAAGTGCTCCCGTTTCGGTGACGACCCGCCCCCGCCGATCAACTTTCCCGGCGCAATTCCCGGCGTGGCCGCTCACGCCGCCGCCGCGGGCAGGTGAAGGCCCGCCGGCTGCGGTCCGCCGGTGGCCCAGTCGAGCAGTTCGACCGTGTGCACGGCGGGGATCGCGGTACCGCTGCCGATCTGGGTCATGCAGCCGATATTGCCGGTCGCAATGACCTGCGGGTCGGTGCGCTCGATATTCGCCACCTTGCGGGCGCGCAGCCGCGTCGCGATCTCCGGCTGCAGGATGTTGTAGGTGCCCGCCGAGCCGCAGCACAGATGCCCCTCCGCAGGCTCCAGCACGGTGAAGCCGGCCTTCGCCAGCAATTCCTTGGGCGCGGTGCGCACCTTCTGGCCGTGCTGCAGCGAGCAGGCGGCGTGATAGGCGACGCGCAGGCCGGCCGGGATCACCGGCGCCGGCAGCTCGCGCTCCACCAGGAACTCGCTGATGTCCTTCGCCAGCGCCGAGACCCGCGCCGCCTTCTCGGCATAGGCCGGCTCGAGACGCAGCATGTGGCCATAATCCTTGATGGTGGTGCCGCAGCCCGAGGTGTTGACGAGGATGGCGTCCAGCCCCTCGTCTTCCATCGCCCGCCACCAGGCGTCGACATTGGCGCGGGCATTGGCGAGCGCCAGCTCCTCCTTGCCCATGTGGTGGGTCAGCGAACCGCAGCAGCCCGCTCCCGCCGGCCGCACCACCTCCACCCCGATGCGGGTGAGCAGGCGGATGGTGGCCTCGTCGATCTCCGGGCGCAGCGCCGGCTGGGCGCAGCCGTCGAGCAGCGCGACCCGCGCCCGGCGCGGACCCTCGGCAAGGAAGCGGCCCACCCCTTCGGTCGCCGAGGGCAGCTTCGGACGGGAGGGGGCGAGGCGCAGCATGGCGGCGAGCGGGCGCAGCGCCGGCACCCCGTCGAACAGCCCGGCGAAGGGCCGGGCCAGCGCTGCGCCGGCCAGAGCAAGGCGGAAACGGCCGCGATGCGGCAGCACCGCGGCGAGCAGGGCGCGCATCAGCCGGTCCATGCGCGGACGCTCATAGGTCGTCTCGACATGGGCGCGCGCGGTGTCGATCAGGTGCATGTAGTGCACGCCCGAGGGGCAGGTGGTCATGCAGGAGAGGCAGGAGAGGCAGCGGTCGATGTGCTTCACCACTTCGGGCGTCGCCGGGCGATCGTTCTCCAGCATGTCCTTGATGAGATAGATGCGCCCGCGCGGGGAATCCAGCTCGTCGCCGAGCAGCACATAGGTCGGGCAGGTGGCGGTGCAGAAACCGCAATGCACGCAGGCCCGCAGCACCTGTTCGGCATCGGCGATATGCGGGTCGGCGAGCTGGGCGAGGCTGAAATGGGTCTGCATCGCTCACACTCCCGCATAGAGGCGGCCGGGATTCAGGATCCGGCCGGGGTCGAAACTGTCCTTCATCCGCCGCACCAATTGGCCGGTGACCGGATCGAGCGGCTGGAACACCTCCACCGTGGCGCGGGTGGTCGTGCCGGCGCGCAGCAGCGTCGCGTGGCCGCCGCCCGGCGCCAGCGCGGCGCGGATCGCCGCCGCCTGCGGGTCCGGGCCCGGCATCTCGATCCACACCAGCCCGCCGGCCCAGTCATAGAAGACCGACGCCCCGAGGCCGCGGGCGGCGGCGCCCAGCACCGGGCCATGCATCGGCGCGGTGGAAACCTTCCACAGCGCCTTCGCGGCGTCGAGCCGCGCGCCTTCCTCCAGCGCGAAGGGCAGCGCGTCGCGCACCGCCGTCCAGAAGGCGAGCGAGCCGGCCTCCTCCAGCGTCGCCAGCGCGCCGCGGCCGGCCAGCATCATCTCCAGCTTCTCGCGCCGATGCCGGATCGAGGGACGCACCCCTTCCAGCCGCAGCGCGGTGACCGGCCCGCCAAGGCCCGCCAGAGCCGGGATGCGGGCGGCGACCTCCGCCGGCACATGGGCGGCGCCGGACACGTCGTAATAGGAACCGACCGCCTCGCTCATCGCCCTCGCGGCGGCGGGATCGTCGAGGCCGCGGATCAGCAGCGTCTCGACCGTTTCCGGACGCGGCAGCACCTTGATGGTCAGTTCGGTATAGGCGACCAGCGTGCCGTAGGAACCGGCGAGGCCGCGCGGCAGGTCGTAGCCGGTCACGTTCTTCACCACCCGGCCGCCGGCCTTGAAGGCCTCGCCCCGGCCCGACACCGCGCGCAGGCCGAGCGCGTGGTCGCGCGCCGCCCCCGCGCTGGGACGGCGGGGACCGGCGAGGTTCAGCGCCATCAGCCCGCCCAGCGTGCCCTGCCCCGCCTTCTGGCCGAGCAGCGGACCATGGTCCATCGGCTCGAAGGCCATCATCTGCCGCGCCTCGCCGAGCATCGCCTCGATCTCGGCGAGCGGGGTGCCGGCGCGGGCGGAGAGCACCAGCTCGGCCGGCTCGTAGAGCGTCACCCCGGAGAGCCCGGCCAGTTCGAGCGTCACCGCCTCCTGGGTGGCGCGGCCCAGCGCGCGGCGTGTGCCGGTGCCGGCCACCTCCAGCGGGCGGCTTTCGGACACCGCCCAGCGCACGGCCTCGACGACGTCGGCCTCATCGCGCGGGCACAGGCGATCGGTCATGACGGCGTTTCTCCACTCAGTCTCATCGCGCGGCTCCGGTCTTTCATCGTCCTGCCCATCGTCAGGCCGACAGCGCGGCGAGCCGGGCCGCGTGCCGGTTGTGCTCGGCAATGATAGCCGGCACATCAATCGTGGTGAGCTGCCCGCCCTCCACGATCACGCGCCCGCCCACCACGGTGAAGGCGGCACGGTGCGGACCGCAGAACAGGGCGGCGGCGACAGGGTCGGACAGGCCGCCGGCAAAGGCGAGGTCGTCCAGCCGCAGGGCGAAGAGATCGGCGCAGCGGCCCGGCTCCAACGCCCCGATATCGGAGCGGCCGAGCACCGCGGCGCCGCCCAGCGTGGCGATCTCCAGCGCCTCGCGCGCATTCATCCATTCGTGGTCGCGGGCCGGATCGGAGGTGGAAAGCACGGTATCCGGCCCTTCCGGCGGGCGCAGCGACATCTTGAGCCGGCTCAGCAACATCGCCTGCCGGGCTTCGGCGAGAAGGTTGTTGCCGTCATTTGAGGCGGACCCGTCCACCCCGAGCCCGACCTTCACCCCCGCCGCGCGATAGGCCTTTACCGGCGCGATGCCGGAGGCGAGCCGCATATTGGAGCACGGGCAGTGGCACACGCCGGAACCCGTGGCGGCGAAGCAGCCGATCTCATGGGCGTCCACATGCACCGCATGGGCGAACCAGACATCCGGCCCCAGCCAGCCGAGCTCCTCCATATAGGCCACCGGGCGCTTGCCGAAACGGGCGAGCGTGTAGCGCTCCTCGTCCACCGTCTCGGCGAGATGGGTGTGCAGGCGCACCCCGAGACGGCGCGCCATCGCCGCGCTCTCGCGCATCAGCTCCGGCGTCACCGAGAAGGGCGAGCACGGCGCCAGCGCGATCTGCAGCAGCGCGCCGGGCCGGGGGTCGTGATAGCGCGCCACCACCCGCTCGCAATCGGCGAGGATGGCATCCTCCTCCTCCACGCAGTCGTCCGGCGGCAGCCCGCCTCTGGACTGGCCGAGCGACATCGAGCCGCGCGAGACCACGAAGCGCAACCCGATCTCGGCAGCGGCCGCGATCTGGTCGTCCACCCGGCAGCCATTGCGGAAGACATAGGCGTGGTCGAAGCAGGTGGTGCAGCCCGACAGCGCCAGTTCGGCGAGGCCCACCAGCGTCGCGGTGCGGCTCGCCTCCGGGGTGCGCGCCGCCCACAGCCGGTAATGCGCGGCAAGCCAGCGGAACAGGTTGCGGTCCTGCGCGGCGGGCAGGTTGCGGGTAAGCGTCTGGTCGAGATGGTGATGGGTGTTCACCAGCCCCGGCAGCACGACATGGCCGGCAAGGTCCAGCACCCGGTCGGCGGTCGCCGGAAGCGTCTCGGAGGGACCGACCGCGACGATCATCCCGTCGCGCGCGAACAGGCCGCCGCCCGCGATCTCCCGGCGGGCGCCGTCCATGGTGACGAGCACCTGCGCGTTGCGGATGAGGAGCGTGCTCATGAATGGAGGCTCCCCGCGCCCGTCATCCCGGACGGCGCATGGCGCCGGCTTCGCGGCTTCGCTTTCGGCCGGGATGGCAGACCCTCATGGGGGATGGCACGCGCACGCATCGGTCAGAACCGGGGAATATTCGGGAAGGGCAGCTGCCCGCGGCTCACATGCATGCGCCCGAGCTCCGCACAGCGGTGCAGTTGCGGAAACACCTTGCCGGGATTGAGCAGCGAATCCGGGTCGAAGGCGCATTTCAGCCGCTGCTGGTGGGCGAGGTCGGTCTCGTCGAACATCGAGGGCATCAGGTCGCGCTTCTCGATGCCGACCCCATGCTCGCCGGTGAGCACGCCGCCGACCTCGACGCAGAGCAGCAGGATGTCGGCGCCGAACCGCTCGGCCGCCTCCAGCTCGCCGGGCTTGGAGGCATCATAGAGGATGAGCGGGTGCAGGTTGCCGTCGCCGGCGTGGAACACATTGGCGCATTGCAGCCCGTGCTGGCGGGCCAATTCCTCCATACGCGCGAGCACCAGCGGCAGCGCCTTGCGCGGAATGGTGCCATCCATGCACAGATAGTCCGGCGAGATGCGCCCGACCGCCGGAAAGGCCGCCTTGCGCCCGGCCCAGAAGGCGGCGCGCTCCTCCTCCGAATTGGAGGCGCGGAGCGTGATGCAGCCGAGTTCGCTCGCGATCTGCGCCACCCGCTCGATGAGATGGTGCACCTCGGCCTCAGGGCCGTCGAGCTCGACGATGAGCAGCGCCTCGACGTCGAGCGGGTAGCCGACCTTCACGAAGGCCTCCGCCGCATGGATGGCGAGGCGGTCCATCATCTCCATGCCGCCGGGAATGATGCCGGCGCCGATGATGCGCGCCACGCATTCGCCCGCCGCCTCGGAGGACGGAAAGCCGACCAGCACCGCGCGCGCCGTCTCGGGCTTCTTGAGGATGCGCACCGTCACCTCGGTGACGACGCCGAGCAGCCCTTCCGAGCCGACCAGGATGCCGAGCAGGTCCAGCCCGCCGGAATCGAGGTGCTTGCCGCCGATGCGCATCACCTCGCCGGTGATCAGCACCAGTTCGACGCCCATGACGTTGTTGGTGGTAAGGCCGTATTTCAGGCAGTGCACGCCCCCCGAATTCTCCGCGACATTGCCGCCGATGGTGCAGGCGATCTGCGAGGAGGGGTCGGGCGCGTAATAGAAGCCGGCATGGGCCACCGCCGTGGTGATGCCGAGATTGGTGACGCCCGGCTGGGCGGTGACGGTGCGGTTGTCGAAGTCGATATCGAGGATGCGGTTGAACTTGCCCATGCCGAGCAGGATCGCGTCCGCCAGCGGCAGGGCGCCACCGGAAAGCCCGGTGCCGGCCCCGCGCGGCACCACGCGGATGCCGTTTCGGTGGCAATAGGCAAGGATCCGCGACACCTGTTCCGTCGTCGAAGGCAACACCACGGCGAGCGGAAGCTGCTTGTAGGCGGTGAGGCCGTCGGTCTCGAAGGGCCGCATCTCGTTGACCGCGTCGATCACACCTTCGCCTGGCACGATGGCGCGCATCGCCGCGACGATCTCCGCGCGGCGCGCGATTACGTCGGCGTTCGGCTCCGGCATGACGATCCCGGACGTGGCGTTCCCGGACATGGCGTACCTCCGAATGGGCGCCCCGCGCGCAAAGCACGCGACGGGGGCTCAGGTCTTTTGACCCATTCTAGAGGAATGTCACCGTCCGCCGCCATGGTAAACTTTTCAGACCAAGGACGAATGAAGGGAAATGTCCGATTGGCTCCTTCAGAGCCGAGCGCCGGCGACGCTGGCGGTCGGGGCGGGAGCGGTCGGGATTGGGGCGGTGCCCGCCGCGGGCTGGGCGGCGGCGGAGGCGGGAACGTCGGCAACCGGCCTCTTCGCCACGTCGGAACCGGCCGAGCTGCGCGGCTTCACCCGCGAGCGCGCCACCGCCTTGCCGCTGCCAACGATCATCGCGATCACCTGCTGGTGCAGGGTCGGCTGCTTGTCGATGTTGAAGTGATCGACGTCGGGTCCCGAGACGTCGACATTGCGCACGGTGCGGCCGGCGAGGCGCTTGCCCTCGCCGGTGCCCTGGAAGTAGTTCACCACCCGCCCGATCCGCGGCGAGACGCCAGGCGGGGTGATGGGATCGAACGTCACCACCAGCGGCACGCTGACCCCGGTCGCGGCGAGCCGGTTGCCAAGATTCACCGCGGCGTCGGCGCCAAGCGAATGGCCGATGACGATCACCGGACGGCGACCGCCGACGGCCTGCTCGCTGGCGGCGATGGCTTCCCAATCGGGATAGGCATGGACGCTGGCCTGCACGCCGTTCGCCTTGAGCTTGGCGGCGAGGTCGTCCATGCCGAGCGAGAAGATGTTGGCGAGGCCGCGCAGCAGATAGACCCGCGGAGCGGCGCTGGAGGCGGACGAGCGGGGCGCGGCATCGGCCGGGCGGGGCAGCGCGAGAAGCGCCAGCAGAAGCGCGAGAGCGAGGAAAACAGCGTGCAGCAGCCGGATCCCGGGCTGGGGTACCGGCCGGGCGAGCGCCACCGCCCCCCTGCGCCGCTTCAGTTCATAAGCCCCACGCCCGATCATGCCCCTCGAATCGTCTCGTCCCACGTTCCCCACCTTCATCCTCCTTCGGCCGTCGCCCGGCGACCGGTTCCAGCATGCTGCGTGTCGCCGGCGCAGCTGTCCAGACGCGATTCGGTAGCCATCCGCTGCGTCCGGCGGATCCGCACGCCTGGCGCAACCCACCTCCGACGCGCTTGCCAGCGTCGCGTCCCCGTGCAACCGAGAAGGGGCCGGCCCGGTTCCCACGGTGCCGCCGTCACGTATCGACAGCGTTAACGCCGCCTCCCCCTGCGGGCGGCACCGCCCTCATCGTCGCCGAACCGGAGTATCGCCGTGTCGTCCGTTCCTCCGCCCGCCGCTGCCGGGGCCAGCCCTTCCGCCACGCCCGCCCCCGCCAAGGGCGCGCACCCGGCACAGCCGCAGCCGCTGCCGGGTGGAGCGATGGTGCCCCACCGATTGCGCGCCGCGGTGCTCGGCGAGCTGCATGCGCGCCCCTTCGTCCCGGTGCGCACGCCGACCCGCATCTTCCACATGGCCTTCATCGTCGACCGCCCGCAGGCGTTGGCCGACCGCGCCGCCTTCGCCGCGCTCTGCGCCGCCCGGGGCCAGCCCGGACCGGCGCGCGACGGCAAGCAGCACCGCGTCTCCTTCGGCGGGGCGACGGTGCGCTGGGAACGACATGCCGAGTTCACGACCTACACCTGGGAGCTGCCGAGCGAGGACATCGTGGAGGGCGGCCTGCCCTTCCAGCCGAGCTCGGGCAGCTTCGCCGCGATCTTCGCGCAGGTGCCGCAGCCCGGTCCGCTGCTGGTCGCCATCGACCTGCAGCTCGTGACCGACACCTCCGACGCGCTGCCGCTGGAGCGGCTGTTCGACCGCGCCAGCCTCGCCCGCTCCGACGTCGAGGACGGCCTCGCCGAGATCGCGACCGATTTCCAGCCCGATGCCTCCGGCTTCGTCCGCCTCCTCGTGCGCGACCGCGGCATGACGGCGGACGCCGCCGGCGCGCTGATCCAGCGCCTGCTGGAGATCGAGACCTACCGTACCCTCGCCTTGCTCGGCCTGCCGGAAGCCCAGCGCCTCGCTCCCACCGTGGCGCAGATGGAAGGCCGGCTCGGTGCGATGACCGCGACCATGCGCAACACCGAGGGCCTCGCCGAGAACCGCCGCCTGCTGGAGGAGCTGACCGGCCTCGCCGCCGAGCTGGAGGCCGATTCGGCGGCCTCGCTGTTCCGCTTCGGCGCCAGCCGCGCCTATGGCCAGATCGTCGAGGAACGGCTGGCCAATATCGGCGAGCGGCCGGTGCCGGGCTTTCCCACGATCCGCCAGTTCCTCACCCGGCGCATGCACCCGGCGATGCGCACCTGCCAGGGCATCGAGGACCGGCAGGCCAACCTCTCGACCAAACTCTCCAGCGCCGCCAACCTGCTGCGCACCCGCGTCGACGTCGAGCTGGAACAGCAGAACCGCGACCTGCTGCGCTCGATGAACAAGCGCACGCGGATGCAGCTTCGCCTGCAGCAGACGGTCGAGGGGCTCTCGGTCGCGGCCATCACCTATTACGTCATCAGCATCTTCCACTACGTCATGGAAGGCCTTCATCTCCGGCTGGAGGAGATGGGGGTGCATGTCGATGTCGGCCTCGCCACCGCGATCGCCGTTCCCATCGTCGCCTTCGCCATCTGGCGCTTCGTGCAGAATGTCCGGCGGGGCCATCTGAGCGGCGACGAGGATGAGGGACACTGAGGCCATCCCGCCACTCGGGCGACGCCACCCCCGCGGGAAGGGCTGTCGCCCGCGACTCCGGGCCGGAACGTAGGCCGCCGCTCGGCGGCGCATTCCGGGAGATCATGGCCGACGGGGCGGGAAACGCGGCTCGTCACCCGGCAATGAAAAAGGGCGCCCGCAGGCGCCCTTTTCCAATGCACAGGCCGTGCTGTCAGTTGAAGCCGCCGGTCGCCGGGGCCGGAGCGCCGATCCATTGCTGGGCGGGCGCGCTCTGCGCCGGCTGGGTCGCGGCCGGAGCGGGTGCTGCGGGAGCGGCCGCCGGAGCGGAGACGGCGGGCGGCTCGCTCGCGGTGGGCTCGCTGTCCGGCTCGGAAACCGGGGCGGCCGCGGGCTTGGGCTTGCGCGGGGCAGCGGGCTTGGGCGCGCGCGGCTTGGCCGCCGGCTTCGACCGCGCCTCGGCGGCAGCACCGGCCTGCGAATCGAAGCCGAGATAGACCACGTAGCGCTCCAGCACCTTGGGGTCGGGCAGCGGGAAGGTCACATCGGCCGCGACGATGTTGAAATCGACCTGCAACTCGTTGGGCGGCACCTGCACCTGCGCGGTGTAGAGCTTGGTCCACACCGTCTTCGGAGTCGGTCCCTCCTCCACCACGGCGATGCGCAGCGGGATGGTGAGCGCGCCCGGGCCGCCCTTCGGGCCCAGCAGCACGCGGCCCTGGATGCCGATCTTCATCGTCATGTCCGGGCGGGCGAACATGCAGTCCCGCGCGGTCTGGACGATCGTGGCCTGATAGCGCAGGCCGCCGTCGCTCTTGTCGTTGACCTGCCAGACAGCCGCTCCGCCGCGAATCTCGATCTTGGGGCAGCCATAGGTGCGCGGGTCGAATTCGGTCGCGCCGGGCGCGCCGGCCGGTGTGGCCGCAGGCGCCGGCTGCTGCGTCTGGCCGCCCAGGAGAGCAGACCAGTTCGGCGTGCCGGTGGAGGTCGTACCCGCCGGGGCGGGGGCGCCGCCCGTTCCGGCGCTGCTGCCGCAGCCGGCAAGGCCAAGGCCGAGCGCCGCCATCACCGCGAGCCGTGCGGCCAAGCCCGCAACCTTGTGCGGCGCGCGGCCCTTCCCGTCCGTTTCGAACCGGAGGACCCCGGACCCGAGCATCCCAAACGTCCCGAGCATCCCAAGCGTCATGCGCACACTCCCCAAAGGCCGAATGGTCGCGCCCCATACCGTCGCCCGCCCCCGCGGGACGACGGCAGCCGTGCCGCCCGAAGGACGGCACGGCGTTCCGGCGCGATTCCGGCTTATATCAACCCGGTCGCAGTGGCGAGAGTGGGGCCGAGCCGCGAATGCGGCAAAAGGCGGGTCCCGCCCTTGCCGCTCACCCGCCCTTCGCCGCCTCTGGCGGAACGTTGGACGGCATGTCGGACGGCAGGTTGGTCGGCTTGCCCACCACGGAGAACAGCAGGTTCGGATTGGCCGCGAAGCGCCGCGACACGCGCCTTATGTCGTCCAGCGTCACCGCGGCGACCAGATCGTTGCGCTTGTCGATATAGTCGATGCCGAGGTCGTCGAGCTGGATCTGCAGAAGCTGCGAGGCGACCTTGGCCGAGGAATCGAAGCGCAGCGCGAAGGAGCCGATCAGATAGCTCTTGGCATCGGCGAGTTCCTGCTCGCTCGGCCCGTCCTGCAGCAGCTTGAGATATTCCTCGCGGATCAGCGTCATCGATTCGCCCGCGCGGTCGTTCTTGGTCGCGGTGCCGCCGAGCAGTACGCCGGCATGGTCGAAGGCGGCAAGGTAGGAATAGACCGAATAGGCCAGCCCGCGCTTTTCCCGCACCTCGCGGAACAGGCGGGAGGAAAAGGCGCTGCCGCCCAGCATGTGGTTGAGCACGAAGGCCGGAATGAAGTCGGGATCCTTGCGCTCCAGCCCGATGCCGCCGAACACGATGGAGGCCTGCGGCACGTCGAGCGCCTTCACCTGCACCGTGCCGAGCCCCTGGGGGGCGATGTCCGGCACCAGCACGAGCTGGGCCTTTTCCGGCAGCGCGCCGAAGATGCGGTCGAGCGCCGGGCCGAGTCGGTCGGGGGTGATGTCGCCGACCACCGCGATCTTGAGATGGTCGCGCGCCATCACCTTGCCGGCATAAGTGACCAAATCGGCGCGCGTGATGGCCGGCACGCTCTCCAGCGTGCCGTCGACCGGCCGTCCATAGGGATGGTTCGGGAAGGCGGTGGCGGTCCAGGCGAGGCTGGCCTGGGTCTGCGGGTCGGTCGAGCGGCGGCGCAACGAGGCGAGCTGGGCCTCGCGGATGCGCTCCACGGCTTCATCGTCGAAGCGGGGTGCGTTGACCGCCAGCCGGGTCAGCTCGAAAGCGGCGTCGACATTCTCGGACAACGTGCGCAGCGAGCCGGTCAGCGTGTCGCGGCTGGCATCGAAGCGCATCTCGATCGCCTTCTCGGCGAGCCGGTCTTGGAAGGTGCGGGCATCGAGATCGCCGGCGCCCTCGTCGAGCAGCGAGCCGGTGAGGCTTGCAACCCCCGGCTTGCCCGCCGGATCCTGCGCGGCGCCGCCGACAAAGGCGAACTCCATCGCCACCAGCGGCAGGGTGGTGTCATGCACCAGCCACGCCTCGATGCCACCGGGACTCACCACGCGCTGGATGCGGGTGGTTTCGGACTGGGCGGGCGGGGCAGCGACGAGAGCAATGGTCATGGCGAGCGGAACCGCAAGGAAGGAACGATGAAGGAAGGCGCCGAGGCGGACGAAGGGAGCGGCACGGCCCGTCTGCGGCACAGAAGCAGGCCACTCGGCGGCGGGCGGCGCGCTCACGAGCGCTTCTCCGGCGCCGGGGCCGCGACCTCGGGGGCGGCGGACGGTTTCAGCAGATAGCCGGTGACGGCACGGGCGGGCACCAGGTAGCGGCGGGCGACGTCGCGCACCTCCTCCGCGGTGACCGCCTTCACCTCGGCTGGCCAGTTCTTAACGTCGTCGACCGTGGTGCCGGTGGCGAGCGCCGCGCCATAGATGCGGGCCAGCGTCGCCTGGTTGTCCTGTGCGTAGATGGCATCGGCCACCAGGCGGGTCTTGGCGCGTTCCAGCTCGCCGGCCTCCGGACCCTCGGCGGCGATGCGGGCGATGGCGGCGTCGAGCGCGGCCTCCAGCCCTTCCATCTTCACCTCGGGGCGTGGCGAGAGCGAGATGCCGAAGCGCGTCTCGTCCAGCGCCGTGCTCTGGTACCAGGCGCTGGCGCCGGCGGCGAGACCCTTCTCCACCACCAGCGTGCGGTAGAGCCGGCCGGTCGAGCCGCCGCCGAGCACCTGCGCCAGCACATCGAGCGCGACGCTCTCCTTCGGCGCGGTGCGATAGGGCGGGACCAGATAGGCGCGCGACAGGCTGGGCTGCGCGACCCGGCCATCGGCGAGCGAGACCCGCCGCTCGGCACGCGGCTCGGGCTCCTTCGGCCGCTCGCGCGGGCCGATCTCGGCACGGCGGGCGACCGTGCCATAGGTCTTCTCGGCGAGGGCGCGAACCTCGTCCGCCGTCACGTCGCCGGCAACGACGAGAATGGCGTTGTTGGGGGTGTAGAAGCGGCGATAGAAGGCGAGCGCATCCTCGCGGTTGAGGGAGGCGATCTCCTCCTCCCAGCCGATGATGGGATGGCCATAGGGGTGGTTGGTGTACATCGCGGCCTGCGCGGCCTCGGAGAGCTGCGAGCCGGGGTCGTTGTCGGTGCGCATCCGACGCTCCTCCAGCACCACGTCACGCTCCGGCAGCACAACCTCGTCGGTGAGCACGAGGCCGGTCATGCGGTCGGCCTCGAAGCCCATCACCGTGCCGAGATGCTCCTTGGCGACACGCTGGAAATAGGCGGTGTAGTCCTGCGAGGTGAAGGCGTTCTCCTGCCCGCCCAGCGTCGCCACGACCTGCGAGAACTGCCCGGCCGGATGCTGGGCGGTGCCCTTGAACATCAGGTGCTCGAGGAAATGGGCGATGCCCGACTTGCCCGGATGCTCGTCCGCCGAGCCGACGCGATACCACACCATATGAGTCACGACGGGCGTGCGGTGGTCGGGCACGACCACGACCTGCATCCCGTTCTCCAGAGTGAATTCGGAAACCTCGGCGGCACGCGCGGCGGTGGGTGCGGCGACCGTGGCGAGTCCGGCGGCGGCGCTGGCGGCGAAGATGAAAGCGGACATGAACGTTCCAGTTACGCGGGAGGCTGTCACGAAGCTGTCTTCCGGTTCGGGGCGCACCACCCTGGGGCGGCAGCGCGGCGACGGTTCGACCCAATGTAGCGATCGACGCAACGGAACGCGACGCCCGCACCCCGCCGCCTCACCGCGACGTGAGCACCTTACCGCGAATTCACGAAAGCTGCCCGAGCCGGGCGAAAAAGCCGTCATTCCCGGACAGCCGGGGGCGATCAGGGGACTGCGCGCCACCGGGTCCCGGCTCGGCCATGAAACCGACCGCGGGCTGCGCTTGGCCGCGGACACGGCGCGGCAGGCCGAAGAGCCGGAATAAAGATCGGCGAGACAGCCGAAAGACGGCGCGCCGACTCGGCGCGCGTCAGTTGTCCTTGTTCGGCTGCGTGCGGTCGAACAGGCTCGGCAGCGTCCACGGCTTCTTCTTCTCCTCGACCGTGCCATAGACGGCATTCGGCGAGGGGGTCTGGTAGCCGGGCGGCGGCTGCACCAGCGATTCGCGCTCCGGCTCGCCGGTGAACACCATCGGCTTTTCCGGCTGCCCGAAACTGCCCCAGCCCTTGAAGTCGAGTTCGCGGACCGAAAGCCGGTTGTCGCCGCGGGTCTTGAAGCCGCTGCCGCCGGCCTGCCCGGACTTGTAGCCCTTGCTGATCTCGCTGGGAGACAGCGTGCGGGGATTGATGCCCCCCTGCTTGCTGTTGATGCCCGGTGTTGCGGCCTCGAGCGCGGCTTCCCTGCGCGCCTGCTCCTTGTCGAAATCCTTCGGCCATTGCGGATTGGCGGCCACTGCATTGGCGTCGCGCGGGGGCGGCAGCATCTCGGCATTGGGCGGCACCACCAGCGGGGCGCGCTCGCGATAGTCGATGTCCGGCTGGGTGGGAGCGACGAGGCCGATGCCGCTCAGCACCTTCTCGGTGATGCTGACGTCCGGCGCGTCCTGTGCGCTGGCTGCCAGGGGAACGAAAGGGGTCAAGGGGGCGAGGAAGAGGCTGGCAGCAGCGAGGCCACGCGCGGCACGCACCAAGGTCGCGCGGCGACCGGCGGCGACGATCCTGGAAAGTGGGCGAGCGGGCATCTTCATGCGTGTCATCTCCTGCCGTCGGGTTTCATGGCGCATCCAGAACTCACCGGCGTGCCCCGACCCGGGCCATGGCCCCACCGTCACCTGCCACCGGAGGGCGGCGATTTTGCGGCGCGACCGAAGAAAGAATCATAGAGCAGCACACCGACGCCGGCGACGATCGCCACATCGGCAATGTTGAAGATATACCAATGGAAGCCGAAGGCGTGCAACGACACGAAGTCGAACACCGCGCCATAGGCGGCGCGGTCGATGGCGTTGCCGAGCGCACCGCCGATCAGCAGGCCGAGCGCGAGCGCCTCCACCCGGCGCGTCACCCGCGCCAGCCAGAAGGTGAAGGCGATGGCCGCCACCAGCTTGAACAGGCCGAGCACCCACCAGCCATCCGCCCCCTGGGCGAACAGCCCATAGCTGATGCCCGTGTTCCAGGTGACGACGAGGTCCATGAAAGGCATCACCGGAACGAGTCCGTCCGGGCCGAAATCGACGAACCGCATCACGCCGATCTTCGTCGCCTGGTCGGCGACGAGGACGGCGAGAGCGACCAGGAGGCCGAACCAGCTCAGCGGCCCGAACAGGCGCAGTCTCATCGGTTCATTCCGCCGCGCGGCGGGCGCTCGCCAGCTCGCGCAGCGCCCGTGCGTCGCGCGGGGTCACGTCCGGGTAGTCCGGATCCGTGCCCACGAGCGGCGAGATCTTCCATGAGCGGGCGCATTTGTGTCCTTCCGCCCGCATCGGCACCACCGCGACGCCCGGCACCTCGTCGAGCCGGAAGGCGCCGGCGGGCGCTTCCGTCGGGGTGAGGTGGGCGTCCGAGGTGATGCACACCTCGGCGAGGTCCACCGCGCTCACCGCCGCGAACAGTCCCGGATCGGTGACATGGACGACCGGCGCGGCCTCCAGCGAGGAGCCGATGCGCTTGGCCGCGCGCTCGACCTCCAGCGCGCCGAGCACGACGCGGCGCACCTGGCGGATCTTGCGCCATTCGTCCGCCAGCGTGTCGTCGCGCCACTTCAAAGGCGTCTGCGGGAACAGCTCCAGATGCACCGATCCGTCCTGCGAGGGGAAGCGCGAAAGCCACGTTTCCTCGGCGGTGAAGGGCAGGATCGGCGCCAGCCATATGACCAGCCGCCGGAACACCTCGTCCAGCACCGTGAGGCAGGCCCGCCGGGTGATCGAGGAGATCGGGTCGCAATAGAGCGCGTCCTTGCGGACATCGAAATAGAAGGCCGAAAGCTCGGCGGTCATGAACTGGGTCAGCGCGGCGTTGACGCGCTTGAAGTCGAAGGCCGCATAGGCTTCGCGCACCACCGTGTCGAGCTCGAACAGCCGGTGCAGCACCATGCGCTCCAGCGCCGGCATGTCGGCATAGGCGACCCGCTCGCTCTCGCGATAATGGTGCAGCGAGCCGAGCAGCCAGCGCAGCGTGTTGCGCAGCTTGCGGTAGGTCTCCACCGTGGTCTTCAGGATCTCCGGGCCGATGCGCAGGTCGTCCGAATAGTCCGAGGCGCAGACCCACAGCCGCAGGATGTCGGCGCCGGAGGTCTTGATGACCTCCTGCGGGGCGACGACGTTGCCGACCGACTTCGACATCTTGCGGCCCTGCTCGTCGAGCACGAAGCCATGGGTCAGCACCACGTCATAGGGCGCCCGGCCGCGGGTGCCGCAGCTTTCCAGCAGGGAGGAATGGAACCAGCCGCGGTGCTGGTCCGAACCCTCCAGATACATCACCCGGTCCGGTCCGCCGGCGAAGGCGCGCTTCACCTTGAGGTCGGGACGCACCTCCAGCGTGAAGGCGTGGGTGGAGCCGGAATCGAACCACACGTCGAGGATGTCGTCGACCTTGCGCCATTCCTCGGTGCTGTAGTCGTTGCCGAGGAAGCGGGCGGCCGCGCCGTCCTTGTACCAGGCATCGGCACCCTCGGCGGCGAAGGCGGCCGCGATGCGTTCGTTCACCTTCTCGTCGCGCAGGATCTCGACCGAGCCGTCGCCCTTCGCCTTGACGAAGACGGCGATCGGCACGCCCCAGGCGCGCTGGCGCGACACCACCCAGTCCGGGCGATTCTCGATCATGCCGTTGATGCGGTTGCGCCCCACCTCCGGCACCCACTGCACCTCGGCAATCGCCCCGAGCGCGCGGACGCGCAGCGTGTCGCCGTCGGTGGTGGTGCCGTCCGTCGCCGCGACGTCCTTGTCCATCGCGATGAACCATTGCGGCGTGTTGCGGAAGATGACGGGCGCCTTGGAACGCCAGCTGTGCGGATATTGATGCTTCAGCCGGCCGCGCGCGATGATGCGGTCCGCTGCCATCAGCGCCTTGATGACGGTGTCGTTGGCGTCGCCGTCCTTGCCCTTCTCGTCCATCACCCGATGGCCGGCGAAGAGCGGGACGTGATCGTAATAATAGCCGTCCGGCCCGACGGTGTGCGGCACCTCGCCGAGATGGCGCGCCATGAAGAGATTGAAGTCGTCCGCGCCATGGCCGGGGGCCATGTGGACGAAGCCGGTGCCGGTATCGTCGGTCACGAAGTCGCCGGCGACCACGGGCACCGGGAAATCGAAATAGCCCCTCGTGCCCTCGACCCCGCGGAACGGATGGGCGCAGACCAGATGGGTGGGATCCACCTCCCTGCGGCGCTCATAGCCGCTGACGCGGGCGGCCTTGAACACCTCCTCCGCCAGCTTGTCGGCAAGGATGAAGTGCTCGCCCACCTTCGCCCAGTTGTCGGCCGGGGCCTCGGTCACCTCGTAGACGGCATAGGTGACGTCCGGCGAGAAGGCGATGGCCCGGTTGCCGGGGATGGTCCAGGGGGTCGTCGTCCAGATGACGACGGAGGCACCCTCATAGGACGGGAACAGGTGGATGTCGTCCGCCTTGTCCGCCGGCTGCAATTCGGTCGCCGAGACGCATTCGCGGTAGCCGGTGACGGGGAACTTCACATAGATCGTGGTGGAGGTGTGGTCGTGATACTCGACCTCCGCCTCGGCCAGCGCGGTATTCTCGACCACCGACCACATCACCGGCTTCGAGCCGCGATAGAGCAGGCCGTTGGCGGCGAACTTCATGATCTCGCGGGCGATCTGGGCTTCCGCGTCGAAGCTCATGGTCACATAGGGATGCGCCCAGTCGCCCTCGACGCCGAGCCGCTTGAATTCGCGGCGCTGCTCGTCGATCCAGTGCGCGGCATAGGCTCGACACTCCTGGCGGAAGGCGACCATGGCGGCGGCATCGGCGAAGTCGGGCTTCACCTTGCCCTTCTTGCGGTAGTTCTCCTCCTCGATCTTCCACTCGATCGGAAGACCGTGGCAGTCCCAGCCGGGCACATAGTTGGAATCGTGGCCGAGCGCGCCCTGCGAGCGCACCACCACGTCCTTCAGGATCTTGTTGAGCGCGTGGCCGATATGGATGTTGCCATTCGCATAGGGCGGACCGTCATGCAGCACGAAGCGCGGACGCCCCTCCCCCGCCGCGCGCTGGCGGGCATAAAGGCCGATTTCCTCCCAGCGGGCCAGCCATTCGGGCTCGCGCTGGGGCAGGCCGGCGCGCATCGGAAAGTCCGTCTGCGGCAGGAACAGCGTGGCGGAATAGTCCCGCGCCGGCGCGGCGAGGCTGTCCGCGTTCGCTTCCGCGGTGTCCGTGGCGTTCCGGTTATCGGAATTGCGGCTCGTCATGGCGCGCTCCTTCATTCGGAGCCCGGTTTAAGCGGTGCGTCCGGGGTGCGCAAGAACGCTGTGAACGGGCGGAAAGCGGGACGGGTTAAAGCGCGGCGCGTCAGGCCCCGCCGATCGGACCCATGCGCACGCCGGCCAGCGCCGAGCGGGCCGCCGCGCTGTCGAGGTCCATCTGCTCGACGAGGGCCTCGATGCTGTCGAATTTCAGCTCCGGGCGCAGATGGGCATGGAAGGCGATACGCACGGTCTTGCCGTAGAGGTCGCCGGAAAAGTCGAAGATGAAGGTTTCGAGCCGCGGCGCGCCGTCGTCGAAGGTCGGCCGCCGGCCGAAGCTGGCGACACCGGGATGGCGCACGCCGTCCACGTCCGCGGTCACCGCATAGATGCCGTGGGCGAGCGCGATGGCTGGGTCGAGCCGCATATTCGCGGTCGGGTAGCCGAGATCACGCCCGCGCTTGTCGCCATGGATGACCTCCGCCTCGATGGAGAACGGGCGCCCCAGCATGTCGGCGGCCTGCTCCACTCGGCCCTGCGCCAGCGCGGCGCGGATCGCGCTGGAGGAGATCTGCGCTCCGTCGTCGAGCAGCGGCGGCACGATGGCGACGTCGAAGCCGTAGAGCTGCCCCGCCTCGCGCAGAAAGGCGGGCGAGCCGCCGCGACCCTTGCCGAAATGGAAGTCGAAGCCTGCGACCACCGCCCCGGCGTGGAGTCGCTCGACCAGAACCTCGCGGACGAAGGTTTCGGCGTCGAGCGCCGCCAGTGCCGCATCGAAGGCCAGCACCACCGCGCCGTCGAGCCCGGTCTCGGCCAGTCGCGCCAGCTTCTCGTCCACCGGGGTCAGGCGGAACATCGTCTCGCCGGGGCGGAAGAAGGCACGCGGATGGGGCTCGAACGTCAAGGCGAGGGCCGGACGGCCACTGGCATGGGCCTCGTCGAGCGCCGTGCCGATCACCGCGCGATGGCCGCGATGCACCCCGTCGAAATTGCCGATCGCGACCACCGCTCCATGAAGGGAGAGCGGCAGCGGCTCATTGCCGGTGAGGATGAAGAAGGGGGAGGGCATAGTGGGTTGGATCATGTCGTCCATCGGGGCGGGCAAACTGGCGCTGCCGCGCCCGCTCGTCAAGATGAGGACCGGCCGGCGGACGCGAGCGGCCACCCTCTGGCAGGCTACCTGGGGCGGAGCGGTTTACCAGGCGAGACATGTCGTGACCGCCACGGGCGCTCCCGGCCCGTCGGCCAGCAGCCGCGCCAGCGCGCCCGGCTCGATCGCGCCGCCGCGCTCTATGCCGAGTTCGCCGGCATGGATGCCGCCGGCGACGAACAGGCAGGCCACCCCCGCCCCGAGCGCGCCGGCGAGATCGGTGCGCAGCGCATCGCCGATGGCGAGCACCCGCGCGCGCTCCACCGGCCGGCCGCGCAGCCGGGCGGCGGTTTCCAGCGCCAGATCATAGATCGGCGGATGCGGCTTGCCGCACCACGCAACCTCGCCGCCGAGTTCGGCGTAAAGCTCGCACAACGCCCCGGCGCACCACAGCAGATCGCCCCCGCGCTCCACGACGATGTCGGGATTGGCGCAGATCATCGGCAGGCCGCGCTCCCTGAGGCGGGTGAAGAGCGCACGATAGTCCTCCGGCGTCTCCTCGTTTTCGTTGAGAAGCCCGGTGCAGACCACGAGCCGCGCATCGTCCAGCCCGACCTTGGGGTTGGCGGTGCGGGCGATGAGCCCGGCATCGCGCTGCGGGCCGAGATGATGAATGGCGACCTCCGGGGTCTCCCGCAGCAGCGCAAGGGTCACCTCGCCGGAAGAGACGATCGCGTCATAGGCGCTGCGCGGCACGTCGAAGCCGTCGAGGATGCCGGCCACCTCTTCCTTCGGGCGCGGTGCATTGGAGACCAGTACCACCGTGCCGCCGGCCGCGCGCAATCGCTGCAACGCCTCCGACGCAGCGGGAAAGCCGACATGTCCGTTGTGCAGCACGCCCCAGATGTCGCAGAGCACCACATCATAGCGGGGGGCGAGCTGGGAGAAGGCGGGCTCGATCGGCGGCAGCTTGGCGTCGTTCACGGGGACAGCGGCTCGATGCGTGGCGGAGGAAGATGCGGCGGAAAACGTCATGATCAGCAAGTGCCATGGGGTTGGGTCCCGCACAAGGCGGCGGAATGCGAGCCTGTCATGCGAGATGACGCCGCATTTGGAGAGTGCCCGCAACAGATTGCATACTGGCCATATAGATTGAACTGACGGCCATTATTCCGGGCGTATGGATGGATTTTGATATCTCAAAAATCTCAGATTCTGCAGTTCCGTGCATAAATGCAATATGCATTGCACAAAAACACAACTGGCAATGCCGCGGTGCCGGGCCTATCTCTCCCTCATCG
>NZ_JALKCH010000017.1 GCF_023016805.1 Ancylobacter crimeensis | reverse complement strand
AGAAGCTGCGCTTCGCCATCCGCGAAGGCGGCCGCACCGTCGGTGCAGGCGTCGTCGCCTCCATCATCGAGTGATCGAAGCCATCCCGAGGGGCGCTCGGCTTGCCGGCGCGCCCCTTTTTCGTGGACCTCTTGATTGAGTTCCATTGGCGAGCCCAAACGTGGCCACCCTCTGGGAGCCTGAAGAAAAATGAACGGCCAGAACATCCGGATCCGCCTCAAGGCGTTCGACCATCGCATCCTGGACGCCTCGACGCGCGAAATCGTCAATACGGCGAAGCGCACGGGCGCCCAGGTCCGCGGCCCGATTCCGCTGCCGACGCGGATCGAGAGGTTCACGGTCAACCGCTCGCCTCACGTGGATAAGAAGTCTCGTGAACAGTTCGAGATGCGCACGCATAAGCGCCTTCTCGATATCGTCGACCCGACGCCCCAGACGGTGGACGCGCTGATGAAGCTCGACCTCGCCGCCGGCGTCGACGTCGAGATCAAGCTCTGATTTGGGAAGGCGAGGGGACACGGCCATGCGGTCAGGCGTCATCGCCCAGAAGGTCGGAATGACCCGCATCTTTACCGATGCTGGTGAGCACATTCCGGTCACTGTGCTGAAAGTCGATAATTGCCAGGTGGTTGCCCACCGTACGCTGGACAAGAACGGCTATGTCGCCGTTCAGCTCGGCGTCGGTTCGGCGAAGCCGCAGAACACCACCCGCGCGATGCGGGGCCACTTCGCGGTCGCGAAGGTGGAGCCCAAGCGCAAGCTCGCGGAATTCCGCGTTGAGGAAGAAGGTCTGATCCCGGTCGGCGCCGAGCTGACGGTCGATCACTTCGTCGTCGGCCAGTTCGTCGACGTGACCGGCACCTCGACCGGTAAGGGCTTCGCCGGTGGTATGAAGCGTCACAACTTCGGCGGTCTGCGTGCCACCCACGGCGTGTCGATCTCCCACCGTTCGATCGGTTCTACCGGTGGTCGTCAGGACCCCGGCAAGACCTTCAAGAACAAGAAGATGCCCGGTCACATGGGCGTCGAGACCGTCACCACCCAGAATCTCAAGGTCGTGCTCACCGATGTCGAGCGTGGCCTGATCGCGGTCGAGGGTGCGGTGCCGGGCCACAAGGGCGGCTGGATCCTGGTCGCCGATGCCGTGAAGAAGAAGCTGCCGGCCGACGCGCCGAAGCCGGGCAAGTTCCGGATTCCGGGCGAGGCTGCCGCCGAGGCTCCGGTGGAAGCCACTGCCGAGGAGGGCGTGTGATGGAACTCGCCGTCAAGACTCTTGAAGGGACCGACGCCGGTTCCGTGACCCTGTCGGACGAGATCTTCGGTCTCGAGCCGCGCCAGGATATTCTGCACCGCTGCGTGGTGTGGCAGCTGTCGCGCCGCCAGGCCGGCACGCACCAGACACTGTCGCGCGCGGACGTCAACCGCACCAAGCGGAAGATGTACAAGCAGAAGGGCACCGGCGGCGCGCGTCACGGCGCGGCTTCCGCTCCGCAGTTCCGCGGCGGCGCCAAGGCGTTCGGCCCGGTCCAGCGCAGCCACGCCTCGGAGCTTCCCAAGAAGGTCCGCGCGCTCGCGCTGAAGCATGCGCTGTCGAGCAAGGCGAAGGATCAGAGCATCATCGTCCTCGACGATGCGACGCTGGCCGAGCCGAAGACCAAGCTGTTGAAGGACCGGCTCGCTGGCCTCGGCATCTCGAACGCGCTGGTCATCTCCGGTGCCGAGGTCGACCTCAATTTCGGTCTCGCCTCGCGCAACATCGGCCATTTCGACGTGCTGCCCGTCCAGGGCATCAATGTCTACGACATCCTTCGCCGTCAGACCCTGGTGCTGACCAAGGCGGCTGTCGATGCGCTGGAGGCGCGCTTCAAATGAGTCTCGAACCGCGCCACTACGACGTGATCGTGTCTCCGGTCATCACCGAGAAGGCCACGAATGCGTCCGAGCAGAACAAGGTCGTCTTCAAGGTTGCTCTGACGGCTACCAAGCCGCAGATCAAGGAGGCGGTCGAGAAGCTCTTCGACGTCAAGGTGAAGAGCGTCAACACGCTGGTCCGCAAGGGGAAGACGAAGGTCTTCAAGGGCCGCAAGGGCGTGCAGAACGACGTGAAGAAGGCGGTCGTGACCCTCGTCGAGGGCCACACCATCGACATCACGTCCGGTCTGTGAGCCGTAGCTTAAAGGGAACAGAGACATGGCGCTCAAGACCTTCAAGCCGGTGACGCCGGGCCTTCGCCAGCTCGTGATCGTCGACCGGTCCGGCCTGTACAAGGGCAAGCCGGTTAAGTCCCTCACCGAGGGCAAGAGCTCGGCCGGCGGCCGCAATAACCTCGGCCGCATCACGGTGCGGTTCCGTGGCGGCGGCCACAAGCAGACCTATCGCGTGGTGGACTTCAAGCGCACCAAGCGCGACGTCCCCGCCGTCGTGGAGCGGATCGAGTACGATCCGAACCGCACCGCCTTCATCGCCCTCCTGAAGTACGAGGACG
The DNA here is from genome assembly GCF_023016805.1 of Ancylobacter crimeensis. Lineage (GTDB taxonomy): Bacteria > Pseudomonadota > Alphaproteobacteria > Rhizobiales > Xanthobacteraceae > Ancylobacter > Ancylobacter crimeensis. The sequence goes on along the minus strand of NZ_JALKCH010000017.1, from coordinate 38,499 downwards.
GTGAACTTGCCTATATCCTGGCTCCGCAGCGCCTCGCGGTCGGCGACTCCGTTGTCGCCGGCAAGAACGTGGACGTGAAGCCGGGCAATGCGGCGCCGCTGGGCAACCTGCCCGTCGGCACGATCGTGCACAATGTGGAGCTGAAGATCGGCAAGGGCGGTCAGATCGCCCGTTCGGCCGGCTCCTATGCGCAGATCGTGGGTCGCGACCAGGGCTACGTCATCGTTCGCCTGAACTCGGGCGAGCAGCGTCTGGTCCATGGCGAGTGCTTCGGTACGGTGGGCGCGGTCTCGAACCCCGACCACATGAACACGAACCTCGGCAAGGCCGGCCGCAAGCGCTGGCTGGGCCGTCGCCCGCATAACCGCGGCGTCACCATGAACCCGGTCGACCATCCCCATGGCGGCGGCGAAGGCCGTACCTCGGGCGGTCGTCATCCGGTCACCCCGTGGGGCTTCCCCACGAAGGGCAAGAAGACCCGGAAGAACAAGCAGACCGGCAAGTTCATCGTGTCCAGCCGGCACGCACGCAAGAAGTGAGCGAGGGAAGCTAGAGAATGGCTCGTTCGATCTGGAAAGGTCCGTTCGTCGACGGCTACCTCCTCAAGAAGGCGGAAGCTGCTCGCGGCTCCGGGCGTCACGACGTGGTCAAGATCTGGAGCCGTCGCTCCACGATCCTGCCCCAGTTCGTGGGCATCACGTTCGGTGTCTATAACGGCAACAAGCATGTCCCGGTCTCGGTGAACGAGGACATGGTCGGCCACAAGTTCGGCGAGTTCGCCCCGACCCGTACCTATTACGGGCACGCGGCGGACAAGAAGGCCAAGCGGAAGTAAGGGCAAGAATCATGGGTAAGGCAGCTCGTCCGCGCACGCTCGCGGATACGGAGGCCAAGGCGGTTGCGCGGAATCTCCGCATCAGCCCCCAGAAGCTCAACCTCGTCGCCGGCCTCATCCGGGGCAAGAAGGTGGCGACGGCACTTGCGGATCTGGAGTTCTCGCGCAAGCGGATCGCCGGAGACGTGAAGAAGTGTCTTGAGTCGGCCATCGCCAATGCCGAGAACAATCATGACCTCGATGTCGACGATCTCGTCGTCGCCGAGGCCCATGTCGGCAAGGGCATCGTCATGAAGCGCTTCGCAGCGCGCGCCCGTGGTCGGGCGAGCCGCATCGAGAAGCCGTTCTCGCACATCACCATCGTGGTGCGTGAAGTCGGGGAGAAGGCCTGATGGGTCAGAAGGTCAATCCGGTCGGGCTGCGTCTCGGCATCAATCGCACCTGGGATTCGCGCTGGTTCGCGAGCAAGGGCGAGTACGGCCAGCTGCTGCACGAAGACATCAAGATCCGCGAGAAGCTGCAGAAGCTGCTGAAGCAGGCTGCTGTCTCGAAGATCGTCATCGAGCGTCCGCACAAGAAGTGCCGCGTCACCATCTACTCGGCCCGCCCGGGCGTGGTGATCGGCAAGAAGGGCGCGGACATCGAGAAGCTGCGAAAGGTCGTCGCCGAGATGACCAACTCGGAGGTGTTCATCAACATCGTCGAGATCCGCAAGCCCGAGATCGACGCCCGCCTGGTCGCCGAATCGATTGCGCAGCAGCTCGAGCGTCGCGTCGCTTTCCGCCGCGCGATGAAGCGTGCGGTGCAGTCCGCGATGCGTCTCGGCGCCGAAGGGATCCGCATCAACTGCGCTGGCCGCCTTGGCGGAGCAGAAATTGCGCGTCTCGAGTGGTATCGTGAGGGCCGTGTGCCACTTCACACCTTGCGCGCGGACGTAGATTACGGTACTGCGACCGCCTTCACGACCTACGGCACCTGCGGTGTGAAGGTCTGGATCTTCAAGGGCGAAATCCTCGAGCACGACCCGATGGCGCAGGACAAGCGTCATTCGGACAGCGAGCCGTCGGGTGGTCGTTCCTCGCGCCGCGACGCGGCGTGAGTCCACGCATAAAGGAATAAGAGGCGCGACATGCTGCAACCGAAGCGCACGAAGTTCCGCAAGCAGTTCAAGGGCCGGATCCACGGCACCGCGAAAGGCGGGACTGACCTCAATTTCGGCCAGTTCGGGCTCAAGGCACTTGAGCCCGAGCGGGTGACCGCTCGTCAGATCGAGGCTGCGCGTCGCGCCCTCACCCGTCACATGAAGCGTGCGGGCCGGGTGTGGATCCGCGTGTTCCCGGACGTGCCGGTGTCGAAGAAGCCGACCGAAGTCCGCATGGGCAAGGGCAAGGGCGCTCCCGAATTCTGGGCCGCCAAGGTCAAGCCTGGTCGTATCATGTTCGAGATCGACGGTGTCAATCAGGAGCTGGCCAAGGAGGCGCTTACCCTCGCCGCCGCCAAGCTGCCGATCAAGACCCGTTTCGTCGAACGCATCGCCGAGTGAGGAGGCAGACATGACGAAGGCTTCCGATATTCGGACGAAGACGGCCGACGAGCTCTCGGACGAGCTTCTGGCGCTGAAGAAGGAGCAGTTCAACCTGCGCTTCCAGCGTGCCACCGGCCAGCTCGAGAACACCGCCCGTGTCCGCCAGGTCCGTCGCGACATCGCGCGGCTGAAGACGGTCCAGGCGCAGAAGGTCGCTTCCGCGGCCAAGACGAAGTGAGGAGATAACGATGCCGAAGCGTTTGCTGCAGGGCGTCGTGGTGAGCGACAAGCAGGACAAGACCGTCGTGGTTCGTGTCGAGCGTCGTTTCACGCATCCGCTGCTCAAGAAGACCGTTCGCCGTTCCAAGAAGTACCACGCCCACGACGAGGCGAACTCCTGGAAGGAAGGCGACACGGTGTGGATCGAGGAAAGCCGTCCTCTGTCCAAGCTTAAGCACTGGATCGTGGTCCAGGGCGAGAAGCGGGTCGAGGTCTGAGGCTCTTCGGAGCCTCCGGTCTTATTGGGCTCCCGGAAACGGGGTTGAGGGTGCGCCGGTTCGCCGGTTGCGCGCAAGTTAAAGAGAAAAAGGTGCATCATGATCCAGATGCAGACCAATCTCGACGTCGCGGACAATTCCGGCGCGCGTCGCGTCATGTGCATCAAGGTGCTTGGCGGGTCGAAGCGTAAATACGCCCATGTCGGCGACATCATCGTGGTGTCGGTGAAAGAGGCTATTCCGCGCGGCCGCGTGAAGAAGGGCGATGTGATGAAGGCCGTGGTCGTTCGTACGGCCAAGGACATCCGTCGCGTGGACGGCACGGTGATCCGCTTCGACCGCAATGCGGCCGTGCTGATCAACAACAACAAGGAGCCGGTCGGCACCCGTATCTTCGGGCCCGTGCCGCGCGAGTTGCGTGCCAAGAACCACATGAAGATCATTTCGCTGGCGCCGGAGGTGCTGTGATGGCCGCGAAGATTAAGAAGGGCGACAAGGTCGTCGTTCTCGCTGGCCGCGACAAGGGTCGCACCGGCGAGGTGTTCGAAGTGCTTCCGAAGGACAACACCGCGCGCGTGCGTGGCGTGAACATCGTGAAGCGCCACCAGCGGCAGAGCGCGAACCAGGAAGGCGGGATCATCTCCAAGGAGGCCCCGATCAACCTGTCGAACATCGCGATCGCCGATCCGAAGGACGGCAAGCCGACCCGCGTCGGTTTCCAGGTGCAGGCTGACGGCACGAAGGTGCGCGTCGCCAAGCGCTCGGGGGAGAAGATCGATGGCTGAGGCGACTTACATTCCGCGCCTGCGTTCGCATTACGAGGACGTGGTGCGCAAGGCGATGATCGAGCAGTTCGGGTACAAGAACCCGATGGAAGTGCCGGTCATCGAGAAGATCGTGATCAACATGGGTGTCGGCGAAGCCACTGCCGATACCAAGAAGGTCCAGACCGCCGCCGGGGACCTCGCGCAGATCGCCGGCCAGAAGCCGGTCGTGACCCGCGCCCGCAAGGCGATCTCGAACTTCAAGCTGCGCGAGAACCAGCCGGTCGGCGCGAAGGTTACCCTTCGCAAGACCCGCATGTACGAGTTCGTGGACCGGCTCGTGAATATCGCTCTCCCGCGTGTTCGCGACTTCCGCGGCCTGAACCCGAAGAGCTTCGACGGCCGCGGCAATTATGCCCTCGGCATCAAGGAGCACATCGTGTTCCCCGAGATCAACTACGACAAGGTTGATCAGATGTGGGGCATGGACATCATCGTCTGCACGACGGCGAAGACGGACGAAGAGGCGCGCGCGCTTCTGAAGGCCTTCAACTTCCCGTTCCGTCAGTAAGCATCCCCTTCCGGCCGTGGGGCGGGAGCCCCAAACGCGGAGACTAGGAGCAAAACCTATGGCGAAGAAGAGCTCGGTCGAAAAGAACGAGCACCGCCGGCAGCTCGCGAAGAGCTATTCCGGTAAGCGTGCCCGTCTCAAGGCCCTCGTGATGAACAAGGAAGTGCCGATTGAGGAGCGTTTCGCCGCTACCCTCAAGCTGGCGGAGCTTCCGCGCAACTCGGCGAAGGATCGCGTTCGCAACCGTTGCGAAGTGACCGGCCGTCCGCGTGCGTTCTATCGCAAGCTGAAGATGTCGCGTATCGCGCTGCGTGAGCTGGGTTCCCAGGGCCTCGTCCCGGGCCTGGTGAAGTCGAGCTGGTGAGGGAGGGATAGTCATGTCCACGACCGATCCGATCGGCGATCTCATCACCCGCATCCGCAATGCGCAGATGCGTCGCAAGGAAAAGATCTCGACCCCCGGCTCGCGCCTGCGCGCCTCGGTCCTCGAGGTGCTCGCTGCCGAAGGCTTCATCCGGGGCTATTCCGCCTCGGAGCCGGTCAATGGCCGCACCGAGTTCGAGATCGAACTGAAGTACTATGACGGCGAGCCGGTGATCCGCGAGATCTCCCGCGTCTCCAAGCCGGGCCGCCGCGTTTACTCGTCGGTCAAGACCCTTCCCCGCGTCGCCAACGGTCTCGGCGTCGCTGTCGTCTCCACGCCCCAGGGCGTGATGGCGGACCACGAAGCCCGCGAGAAGAACGTGGGCGGCGAGGTCCTCTTCACGGTCTTCTGATCGGGAGGGAGAGAGAGCACATGTCCAAGATCGGCAAAGCCACCATCACCGTACCGGCCGGCGTTACAGCCGCCATTGACGGCCAGACCGTGAAGGTCAAGGGCCCGAAGGGCGCGCTGGAGGTCAATCTCGTCGAGGAAGTCGGCGCGAAGCTGGAAAACAACGTGATCTCGTTCGCCCCGCGCGGCGAGACCAACCGTCACAACGCGATGTGGGGCCTGTCCCGCACGCTGGTGGCGAACCTTGTCGAAGGCGTGACCAAGGGCTTCGAGAAGAAGCTCGAGATCAGCGGCGTCGGCTACAAGGCGGCGGTGCAGGGCAAGAACCTGAACCTCTCGCTCGGTTACAGCCACGACGTGATCTATGCGATCCCGGAAGGGATCCAGATCGTCACGCCGAAGCCGACCGAGATCGTCGTCTCTGGCATCGACCGCCAGAAGGTTGGCCAGGTCGCCGCCGAGATCCGCGAGTTCCGCGGTCCCGAGCCCTATAAGGGCAAGGGCGTGAAGTACGCCGGCGAATTCATCTTCCGCAAGGAAGGCAAGAAGAAGTAACGGAACCGAACCATGGCAAACCATCAGGACGCTACCGAGCGCCGTAAGGCGCGTGTCCGTCGTGCTCTCCGCGCGGCGGCGAACGGGCGGCCGCGCCTTTCGGTGCATCGCTCGTCCAAGCACATCTACGCGCAGGTCATCGACGACGAGCGCGGCGTCACTCTCGCCGCTGCCTCGACGCTCGAGAAGGACGTGCGCTCCAGCCTGAAGACCGGCGCGGATGTCGCGGCGGCTCAGGCCGTCGGCAAGCTCGTGGCTGAGCGTGCCGTCGCTGCCGGCGTGAAGGAAGTCGTGTTCGATCGCGGCGCCTTCATTTATCACGGCCGCGTCAAGGCGCTCGCCGATGCCGCTCGCGAGAGCGGCCTCAACTTCTGATCACGAGCGGGTCGACCGCGTAAAGACGAGGATATGATCATGGCTCGTGAACGTGAGCGTGACCGCGAGGATCGCGACAATACGTTCGTGGACAAGCTGGTCCACATCAACCGCGTCGCCAAGGTTGTGAAGGGTGGCCGTCGCTTCGGCTTCGCTGCGCTTGTGGTCGTCGGCGACCAGAAGGGCCGCGTGGGCTTCGGCCACGGCAAGGCCCGCGAGGTGCCGGAGGCGATCCGCAAGGCGACCGATGCCGCCAAGCGCGCGCTGATTCGCGTGCCGCTGCGCGAAGGCCGCACCCTGCACCATGACGTGCACGGTCATCACGGCGCCGGCAAGGTGGTGCTCCGCGCCGCCCCGGCGGGTACCGGCATCATCGCCGGCGGCCCGATGCGCGCCGTCTTCGAGACGCTCGGCATGCAGGACGTTGTGGCGAAGTCGTTCGGCTCGTCCAACCCCTACAACATGGTCCGCGCGACCTTCGACGCCCTCAAGAACCAGGACAGCCCGCGCCTCGTCGCGGCGCGCCGCAGCCTGAAGGTGTCGCAGCTTCAGTCCCGTCGTCGTGTCGACGACGCCGAAGCGACCGACTGATAGGAGCTGACCCATGGCAGACAAGACCATCACGGTCGAGCAGGTCGGTTCGCCGATCCGCCGTCCGCAGGACCAGCGGGCCACCCTTATCGGTCTCGGCCTGAACAAGCTCGGGCGCAAGTCCACCCTCGAAGACACCCCGGCGGTCCGCGGCATGATTGCCAAGGTTCGCCATCTCGTCCGCGTCGTCGAAGCGTGACGGCAGGACAGGGAGACAGGCGATGACCAGCCTCAACGACATTCGTGACAACGCCGGCGCGCGCAAGAAGCGCATGCGCGTCGGCCGCGGCATCGGTTCGGGCAAGGGCAAGACCGGCGGCCGTGGCGTGAAGGGTCAGACCTCGCGCACCGGCGTCGCGATCAAGGGCTTCGAGGGTGGCCAGATGCCGCTGCATCGTCGCCTGCCGAAGCGCGGCTTCAACAACATCTTCGCTCGCGACTGGAACGAGGTCACCCTCGGCCGCATCCAGACCGCGATCGATGCCGGCCGGCTCGATGCCTCCAAGACCGTGACCCAGGAAGCCCTCGTTGCCGCCGGTGCCCTGCGCCGCGCCAAGGATGGCGTGCGTGTTCTCGGCTCCGGCGAGCTGACCTCCAAGATTACCCTCGAAGTGGCGCATGCCACCAAGTCGGTCGTCGCGGCGGTCGAGAAGGTGGGCGGTTCGGTGACGGTTCTCGTCCCGGCGACCACTGGCGAATCGGCGGCCTGAGGATTACCTCGGCCGCAGCGCCCGTTCCCGGCTGGACCGTCACGGTCCGCCAGCCGGGGAGGGGCCTCGGTTTCAAACAGACTTGAGCAAGTTCCGCCAGGCTGAAGCAGCCTCGGTGGAGCTTGCTCGGGCGTTTCAGGGCACAGGCGAGGAGCGAAGCCACAATGGCGTCGGCAGCAGAACAGCTCGCGGCAAACCTCAATTTCGGTGCTCTGGCAAAGGCCGAAGAACTGAAGAAGCGCATCTGGTTCACGCTGGCTGCGCTTCTCGTCTATCGGCTCGGCACCTATATCCCGATGCCCGGGATCAATCCCGACGCGCTGCAGGACGTCTTCAAGACGGCGCAGCAGGGCATCATCGGCCTGTTCAACATGTTCTCGGGCGGCGCGGTCTCGCGCATGGCGATCTTCGCCCTGAACATCATGCCGTACATCTCCGCCTCCATCATCGTTCAGCTCCTCACCACGGTCTCGCCGACCCTGGAGGCGCTGAAGAAGGAAGGCGAGTCAGGCCGCAAGCAGATCAACCAGTACACGCGCTACTTGACCGTGGTGCTCGCGGTCTTCCAGGCCTATGGCATCGCCGTCGGGCTCGAAGGCACCGGCACGGTGGTGAGCAATCCCGGCATCTTCTTCCGGATCGAGACGGTGATCACCCTTACGGGCGGCACCATGTTCCTGATGTGGCTTGGCGAGCAGATCACGTCGCGCGGCATCGGCAACGGCATCTCGCTGATCATCTTCGCCGGCATCGTGGCGGAGCTGCCGTCAGCTATCGTGAACACGCTGGAACTCGGCCGTCAGGGCGCGATCTCGACGGGCATCATCCTGGCGGTGATCCTGATGGTGTTCGCCGTGATCATGTTCATCGTGTTCATGGAGCGCGCCCAGCGCCGGCTGCTGATCCAGTATCCGAAGCGCCAGGTCGGCAACAAGGTGTATGAGGGCCAGTCCTCGCATCTGCCGCTGAAGCTCAACTCGTCGGGCGTCATCCCGCCGATCTTCGCGTCCTCGCTGCTGCTGATCCCGACCACGGTCGCCAGCTTCATGCAGGGTACGGGCCCGGCGTGGCTCACCACGGTGACCTCGCTGGTCGGCCACGGGCGGCCGCTTTTCATGCTGCTCTACGTGCTGCTGATCGTGTTCTTCAGCTTCTTCTATACGGCGATCGTGTTCAATCCGACCGAGACGGCCGACAATCTGAAGAAGCATGGCGGCTTCATTCCGGGCATCCGCCCGGGCGAGCGCACAGCCGAGTACATCGACTATGTGCTGACTCGCATCACGGTCATCGGTGCCGCTTACCTTGCCATCGTGTGCCTGTTCCCGGAGATCCTGATCTCCTATGCCGCCGTGCCGTTTTATTTCGGCGGCACATCACTGCTCATCGTCGTCAGCGTGACGATGGACACGGTGGCGCAGGTTCAGGGCCATCTGCTGGCGCACCAGTATGAAGGTCTGGTGAAGAAGGCGAGGCTGAGGGGGAAGCGTCGATGAGGCTGATTCTGCTGGGACCGCCCGGGGCCGGGAAGGGCACTCAGGCACAGCGCCTCGTGGAGCGGCACGGCATCGTGCAGCTCTCCACCGGTGACATGCTGCGCGAGGCGGTGCGGAACCAGACGCCGGTCGGCCTTCGGGCCAAGGCGGTGATGGATGCGGGCCAGCTCGTCTCGGACGAGATCGTGATCGGGATCATCTCCGACCGAATCGACGCGGCGGATTGCCAGAACGGATTCATCCTCGACGGCTTTCCGCGCACTGTTGCGCAGGCCGAGGCGCTGGATCGGATTCTCGCGGAGAAAGGCCTGAAGCTCGATGCCGTCATCGAGCTGAGGGTCGATCAGACCCGCCTGCTGGACCGGATCATGGGCCGCGCGGCCGATGCCCGTTCCCGGGGCGAACCCGTCCGCAAGGACGACGACCCCGAGGTCTTCAAGACCCGGCTGGAAGCCTATAACCGCGATACCGCCGTGGTCTCGCCGTTCTATGCGCAGACGGGCCGGCTGGTAACGCTGGACGGCATGGCGCCCGTCGACGAGGTCACCAAGGCCATCGCCGGCGTGTTGGAGACGGTCTGAACGACCGCTGCCCCTTGACATGAAGCGGAATCGCAGCTAAGTGCGCCGCTTCACTATCAACAGATCGGGCGTTACGACCTCTGTTGCAGATGTCGCGACGCCCCTTCGTGCGTTCCCCGCAAGGGCCGGCCTCCACCGGACGCGGGTTCATCTCACGCCGCGACGCAGGTCGCGGCCATATGGAGAAGCCGAAATGGCTCGTATTGCAGGCGTCAATATCCCGACCAACAAGCGCGTCGTCATCGCGCTCCAGTACATCCACGGCATCGGCGCCAAGAAGGCGGAAGAGATCGTGGAGAAGGTCGGCATCCCGGCCGAGCGCCGCGTCAACCAGCTGACCGACCAGGAAGTGCTGCAGATCCGCGAGACGATCGACCGCGACTATCTGGTCGAGGGTGATCTGCGCCGCGAAGTCGCGATCAACATCAAGCGCCTGATGGACCTCGGCTGCTATCGCGGCCTGCGTCACCGTCGTGGCCTGCCGGTCCGCGGCCAGCGCACGCACACCAACGCCCGCACCCGCAAGGGTCCGGCGAAGCCGATCGCCGGCAAGAAGAAGTGAGGCGCCGGGCCTGAGGCCCGCCGCATCATCCGAAGGCCGGTTGCCACGAAGCGCCGGCCGTATTCATCCGATCATCTCGTCCCGAGCGCCTGGCATTACGGGCGCGTTCGAAGGATCAAGGAACTATGGCCAAAGAAGCAGCCCGCGTTAAGCGCCGTGAGCGCAAGAACATCGCCTCCGGCGTCGCCCATGTGAACGCCTCGTTCAACAACACGATGATCACCATCACCGACGCGCAGGGCAACACGATTGCCTGGTCGTCGGCCGGTGCCATGGGCTTCAAGGGCTCGCGGAAGTCGACCCCCTATGCGGCCCAGGTGGCTGCCGAGGATTGCGCCCGCAAGGCGGCCGATCACGGCATGCGCACCCTGGAAGTCGAGGTGTCGGGTCCCGGTTCGGGTCGTGAGTCGGCCCTGCGCGCCTTCCAGGCGGCAGGCTTCACGGTGACCTCGATCCGCGACGTCACCCCCATCCCGCACAATGGCTGCCGGCCGCGCAAGCGCCGTCGCGTGTGATCGGTCCCTCCCGCGGGTGCCTTCGGCCTCGCGGGAGTCGCTGCGTTTGGCAATCCCCTCCCGCGGGGCGGGAAGCGGTCGTTTCGGTGACGTTGCCGGGCGATCGTCGAAAGCAAGGGTGACGTCGTGATTCAGAAGAACTGGCAAGAGCTGATCAAGCCGGAAAAGCTGGAGGTTGCTGCCGGCAGCGACCCGAAGCGGCTTGCCACGGTTGTCGCCGAGCCGCTGGAGCGCGGCTTCGGCCAGACGCTGGGCAATGCACTGCGCCGTATCCTGCTGTCGTCCCTGCAGGGCGCGGCGGTGACGTCGGTGCACATCGACGGGGTTCTGCACGAGTTCTCGTCCATCCCCGGCGTGCGTGAGGACGTCACCGACATCGTCCTCAACATCAAGGACATCGCCATCAAGATGCAGGGCGAAGGCCCGAAGCGCATGGTGGTGAAGAAGCAGGGCCCGGGCATCGTGACCGCCGGCGACATCCAGACCGTGGGTGACGTGCAGGTGCTCAATCCCGAGCTCGTGCTCTGCACGCTGGACGACGGTGCGGAGATCCGCATGGAGTTCACCGTGGATACCGGCAAGGGCTATGTCGCGGCCGACCGCAACCGCCCGGAAGACGCGCCGATCGGCCTCATCCCGGTCGACAGCCTCTATTCGCCGGTGAAGAAGGTCTCCTACAAGGTCGAGAACACCCGCGAGGGCCAGATTCTCGACTATGACAAGCTGACCCTGACCATCGAGACCAACGGCTCGGTTGGTCCTGAAGATGCGCTGGCTTATGCCGCGCGAATCCTGCAGGACCAGCTCGAAATCTTCGTGAACTTCGAGGAGCCGAAGCGCGAGGTCGAAAGCCCGGCGATGCAGGAGCTGCCCTTCAACCCGGCGCTCCTCAAGAAGGTGGACGAACTCGAGCTTTCGGTCCGTTCGGCCAACTGCCTGAAGAACGACAACATCGTCTATATCGGCGACCTGATCCAGAAGACCGAGGCGGAAATGCTCCGTACCCCGAACTTCGGCCGCAAGTCGCTGAACGAGATCAAGGAAGTTCTGGCCAGCATGGGTCTGCACCTCGGCATGGAAGTGCCGGGCTGGCCGCCGGAGAACATCGAAGATCTCGCCAAGCGCTTCGAAGATCACTACTGAGCATCACGCGCGGCATTCGAGCCGCAGAACACAACGTCCGGCTCGAAAGCCGTCGCATCTGAGGATTAAGCCATGAACCACGGTAAGGCCCATCGCCGGTTCAACCGGACTGCCGAACACCGCAAGGCCATGTTCGCCAATATGGCGCAGGCGCTCATCACCCATGAGCAGATCATCACCACCTTGCCGAAGGCGAAGGACCTTCGTCCGGTGGTCGAGAAGCTCATCACCCTCGGCAAGCGCGGCGGCCTCCATGCCCGCCGTCAGGCGATCGCCGAGATCCGCGACGTCGCCGTCGTGCGCAAGCTCTTCGACGTCGTCGGCCCGCGCTACAAGGAGCGCAATGGCGGCTATACCCGCATCATCAAGGCGGGCTTCCGCCACGGCGATGCGGCCGCGATCGCGGTGATCGAGCTGGTCGACCGCGACGAGAGCGCCAAGGGCGCCGCGGACCTCGCCCGCCACGAGGCGGCGAAGGCCGAGGAAGCCGCTGCGGCCTGACCGGCCCGCACGGAACCGGATATCGAAAGGGCGGCCCTCGGGTCGCCCTTTTGCTTTTTCGGGCGCTCGCCCGCCCCCTTCCTCCACCACGCTGGGCGCTCTATATCTGCCGCCATGAAGCACGCGCTCCGTTACCTTCCCGCCCTTCTCATCGCCCTATCGAGCCTGCCCGCGGCCGCACAGCAGCCGGCGGGGCTGCCGCAGGTTCCGCGCTCGCGCGCCGAGATCGGCCTCACCTTCGCGCCGGTCGTCTCGCGCGTGGCGCCGGCCATCGTGAATGTCTACGCGCTGAAGGTGGAGCCACGCAGCAATCCCATGCTGGACGACCCGTTCTTTCGCCGCTTCTTCGGCGATCGCGGGGGGCCGGACGTTCCGGACGCGGAGGGGCCGAGCGAACGGATCCAGCGTTCGCTGGGCTCCGGCGTGCTGGTGGATCCCACCGGCGTGGTGGTGACCAACAACCACGTCATCGACGGTGCTGATGAAATCCGCATCGCGCTCGCCGACAAACGGGAATACGACGCGAAGGTCGTGCTGCGCGATCCGCGTACCGACATCGCCATCCTGCGGCTGGAGAATGCAAAGGGCAGTTTCCCGTCGGCCGTGCTCGGCTCGTCGGACGACCTGGAGGTCGGCGACATCGTGCTCGCCATCGGCAATCCGTTCGGCGTCGGGCAGACCGTGACGCAAGGCATCGTCTCGGCGCTGGCCCGTACCCAGCGCGGCATCACCGATTACGGCTTCTTCATCCAGACCGACGCGGCGATCAATCCCGGCAATTCCGGCGGCGCGCTGGTGGATGGCGCCGGCCGCGTGGTGGGCATCAATACGGCGATCTTCTCGCGCTCCGGCGGGTCGCAGGGGATCGGCTTCGCCATCCCCGCGGACATGGTGCGCGTTGTGCTGCAATCCGCGCTCAATGGCAGCAAGGTGGTGCGCCGGCCCTGGCTCGGCGCCGACCTGCAGGCGGTGACGGCCGATATCGCCGACGGGCTCGACCTCGCGCGCCCCACCGGCGCTTTGGTGCAGAACGTCGTGCCGGACAGTCCGGCGGAGAAGGCGGGGCTGCGCAGCGGCGACCTCATCGTCGCGGTCGCTGGCCAGGAGGTGGACGATCCCGACGCCTTCGGCTTTCGCTTCGCCACGCGGCCGCTCGGCGGTCAGGTCGAGCTCGGGATCGTGCGGCAGGGCAAGGAGATGAAGCTCGCGGTGGCGCTGCAGGCCGCCCCCGAGAGCGTGCCGCGCGAGGAGATCACGCTGGAGGGCCGCTCCCCGCTGGCCGGCGCCACCGTGGTGAACCTGTCTCCGGCGGTGATCGACGAGATGCGCACGGTCGATGCCACCAAGGGTGTCGTCATCACCGCGGTCGCCGAGGATTCCCCCGCCCAGCGTACCAGCTTCAAGCCGGGCGACGTGATCGTGGAGATCAACGGAATCCCCATCGCGAAGACCGCCGACCTGCAGAATCTGATGCGCACACCCCAGCGTGCCTGGCGCGTCACCTTGCAGCGGGGCGGCCGCGTCGTCACCGCGCTGCTGCCGGGCTGACCCATGGCCGCCGATCTTTTTTCCAGCGCCGGGCTCGATAAGGAAGCGCCGCGTCCGCTCGCCGATCGCCTGCGGCCGCAGAAGCTCGACGAGGTGGTGGGGCAGGAGCACCTCACCGGCCCGCAGGGCATGCTGACTCGCGTGCTGGAGAGCCGCGTGCTGAGCTCGCTGATCTTCTGGGGCCCGCCCGGCACCGGCAAGACGACGGTGGCGCGGCTGCTGGCCGACCAGACCGACCTGCATTTCGAGCAGGTCTCGGCCATCTTCAGCGGCGTTGCCGACCTCAAGAAGGTGTTCGAGGCGGCGCGTGCCCGACGCAGCACAGGCAAGGGCACGCTGCTCTTCGTCGACGAAATCCACCGCTTCAACCGCGCCCAGCAGGACAGCTTCCTGCCGGTGATGGAGGATGGCACCGTCACCCTGATCGGCGCGACAACCGAGAATCCGTCCTTCGAGCTGAATGCGGCGCTGCTGTCGCGGGCGCGGGTGCTGGTGTTCAAGTCGCTGGATCCGGAGGCGATCGAGCGGCTGTTGAAGCGCGCCGAGGCGCTGGAGGGCAAGCGGCTGCCGCTGGACGCGGAAGCGCGCGCCGCGCTCGCGGGCATGGCGGATGGCGACGGGCGCTATCTGCTCGGGCTGGTCGGAGACCTGCTGGCGCTGCCCATTGATCACGACCTCACCGTCGCCGAGCTGGCCGAGACGGTGCAGAAGCGTGCCCCGATCTATGACAAGGGACAGGACGAGCATTACAACCTGCTCTCCTGCTTCCATAAGAGCCTGCGCGGCTCGGATGTGAATGCGGCGATGTACTGGGCGGCGCGGATGATCAGCGGCGGGGAGGATCCCGGCACGATCTTTCGCCGCCTGTGCTGCGCGGCGTCCGAGGATGTCGGCATGGCGGACCCGCAGGCGATGCCGCAGGTCGTTGCGGCATGGACCGCGTTCGACCGAGTCGGCTGGCCGGAGGGACGGCTTTTTCTCGCGCAGGCCATCGCCTATGTCGCGACGGCGCCGAAATCCAACGCCGCCTATTCGGCCTTCAACGCCGCGCTGGCGCTCGCCAAGCAGACTGGCTCGCTGGCGCCGCCCAAGCACATCCTCAACGCGCCGACCCGGCTGATGAAGGATCTGGGCTATCACGCCGGCTATCGCTATGATCATGACTTTCCCGACGCCTATGCCGGGCAGGAATTCTTCCCCGATGAGCTGGCGGGGGATGGCCGGGCATCCTTCTACGAGCCGAACGAGCGCGGCTTCGAGCGCGAGGTGAAGAAGCGGCTGGATTATTGGGGGCGCATCAAGGCCGAGCGCCAGCGCGAATAGCCTCCTGCGCCTCACGCGACCCTCTCGCTCCTGTTTTTCGGCCTTGCCCTCCCGGCAGGATGGAGTAGCTGATGTCCTTCGCATGCGAGGACGCGGCTGCGGTGCCGCTCATCATCATTTCATGGCGCGGTCGGTTGGGCGCGCCCATCGTGCATCGGTTCGGCTGAGAGGAAACATGGCTGTCCAGACTTTGATCGTCCGGGAGGACGAAGACGGCATGCGGCTGGACCGCTGGTTCATGGCGCGCTTTCCGTTCATGGCCTTCGGCCGCCTGCAGAAGCTGGTGCGCACCGGTCAGGTGCGGGTCGAGGGCGCGCGGGTGAAGACCAGCACGCGGCTGGCAGCCGGGCAGGGCGTGCGCGTTCCTCCGCTGGCGGAGACCTTCGACGAGACGGCGGCGCAGGTCGAGGCAGGGGCGGCCGATGCGGAAGGTGTCGAGGCAGAGGACACGGCCAGCATCGTCGAGGCGAGCACCCCCAAAGCCGTCCCCGCGCGCGGCAGGAGCGCCGGCGCGGACGAGGCGGTGCACGCGGCGAAGGTCGCGGCCCATGGCGAGGCCGCGGTGCGCCGCGCCTCCGGCGTCGCGGCTCCCGCGGTTCGGCGCGCCGTGGACGACGACAAGGACGCCGCCGCGCTGCGCGCCATGACGCTTTATGAGGACCGCGACGTGCTCGTCCTGAACAAGCCGTTCGGCCTTGCGGTGCAGGGCGGCTCGGGCACCTATCGCCATGTCGACGGCATGCTCGAATCGCTGCGGGCCGAGGACGGCCAGAAGCCGCGGCTCGTGCACCGCATCGACAAGGACACCTCCGGCATCCTGCTGATCGCGCGTTCGCGGCTGGCGGCTGCGAACCTCGCCAAGACCTTTCGCTCGCGTGCCGCGCGCAAGGTCTACTGGGCGCTGGTCCCGGGCGTGCCGAAGCCGCGGCAGGGGCGCATTTCCACCTATCTCGCCAAGGACGAGGCCGCCGAGCGCATGCGCGTCGCCCGCCACGGCGAGGACGAAGCCAGCCACGCGGTGTCCTATTACGCCGTCGTCGACCAGGCTGCGCAGAAGCTCGCCTGGCTGTCGCTCAAGCCGGTGACCGGTCGCACCCATCAGCTGCGCGCGCATGCCGCCCATATCGGTCACCCGATTGTCGGCGATCCCAAATATTTCGACATCGAGAACTGGCCGTTGCCCGGCGGTCTGCAGAATCGGCTGCACCTTCTCGCTCGCCGTCTCGTCATTCCCCATCCACGCGCGGAGCGGCTGATCGATGTTTCGGCACCGCTGCCTCCGCATATGCAGCAAAGCTGGGCGGTTCTTGGCTTCGACGCGTCGCAATATGACCCGATCGAGCAGGCTCCCGAGGAGAGTTGAGGCCTGAAACGGAGTCTGATCGCTCTGTGATCACAGCTTCGTCACATCGCTGCGCAATATGATGCGCAGCGGCAACAGGTCGGGAACCTCCGATCGTTGGTCTGCAATATGCTAGGGGCATTTGCTCACGACATGATAGGTTGCGCAGTCAGCCGTTGGGGCAGGGTGGGGGCACCCGATCGCATGTGAGGCTGCCGTATGGTCTGCAGGGGCGTGGCCCTTCGGTCTTGGACCGAGGCGCAAGGTAAACTTGGCCTAATTCTTGTTTAGTATCGAGGTCAGTTTGTGCGACGCATCAACGGGTTCGTGCAGGGCGCCGCTTGGCGCTATCTGCATGGCGGGCAGGGGGCTTGGGCATGAGTGAGGTCGGCAGCGTATACGTAGCCGAGGCTGACAGCGCAGACACGCGAAGGGAATTCGCCCTAAGGCACCGCAACCTTATCCGTTTCCTCATCGTCATCGGCAGCGTGATGGCCGATCTCGGGGCGATCGCAGTAGGCACGGCGCTCGGCGCTCTGATGCGTCAGGGCGATGTCCAGTCAAGCAACTGGCTGCAGGTCTTCGGGGTCATCGCCCCCACCTACCTTCTTGCTTCCGTCGCCCTGGGTGGCTATCGCGTCCGTACCCTGCGCTCGCTGTCGCGCTCGCTCAGCAAGCCGTTTCCGGCGCTGGCCATCGCGGTCGCCTTCGGCTTCACCGCCGCCTTCGCCTTGAGGGTCGGGGCCACGTTCTCCCGCCTCGAGACCCTCTACGCGATCCTCTTCGCGACCCTGCTGCTCATGCTCGTTCGGGCGTTCGGTGTCGTGATGCTGCGAAACAGCCTGCGCGCCATCGTCCAGCAGAGCGCGATGTTGCTGACCGACGGTGGCCTGACCGGCCGCCGCAGCGGCGACCGGGCGACCCGCATCGTGGATGTACGGGCCGCCAACCTCGTGCCGGACATGTCCGATCCCGCCTTCCTCGACCGTGTCGGCCGGCTGGTGCGCGATGCCGACCGCGTCATTCTTTCCTTCGAAAGCCCTGCCGAACGCCAGAAATGGGCGGAAACGATGCAGGTCAGCGGCCACAATGCGGAGCTGGTCGCGGATCTGGGCGATGTGAAGCCGCTGGCGCTCTCCCATTGGCAGGCGCATTCCACGCTCGTCATTTCCCGCGGTCCGCTCAATCTTGGCGAGCGCGTGGTCAAGCGCGCCTTCGATCTTGGCGTCACGCTGATGCTGCTGCCGATCTTCGGCCCGATCATCGCGATCTTCGCCATTCTGGTGAAGCTGGACTCGAAGGGCCCGGCCTTCTTCATCCAGGAGCGCGTCGGCCAGAACAACCGGACCTATCGTTGCTTCAAGATGCGCACCATGCGCACCGATCTGACCGACACCAGCGGATTTGTTTCGGCCTCGCGCACCGATCCGCGCATCACCCGGATCGGCAGCTTCCTGCGCAAGACCAGCATCGACGAGCTGCCCCAGCTCTTCAACGTGCTGAATGGCGACATGAGCCTCGTGGGCCCGCGTCCCCATGCGCTGGGCTCGCGGGCGGAAGGCGCATTGTTCTGGGAGCTGGTGCCGGATTATTGGCGCCGCCATTCGATGAAGCCGGGCGTCACCGGCCTTGCCCAGGTGCGCGGTCTGCGCGGAGCCACCCACCGGCGTGCGGATATCGAGCGCCGTGTGGCGGCGGACCTCGAATATATCAATGGCTGGTCGCTCTGGGCGGATGTGAAGATCCTCATCATGACCTTCACGGTGATGGTCCATCGCAACGCCTACTGATCGGCATTCCATTGCGGCGCTTTCCGACCGGGCCCTGCAGGCCCGGTTTTCTTTTGTGTGGGTTCACCCGCCGTGCGTACGTCGCCTCGAAAGAACCCCCTGCACGCCCTCCGAGATCCCCATACCGCATTGCGGTATCGCCGTCCGGCGGCCGGTTTGCGCCTGCTGCAGAATCCGGCCGATGCGCAGGACTGAGAGCCATGGCCGAGCGGGTGTGGACGGAGCAGCGAGATGTGAGTTCCGCCCTACATCATATTGATCCGTAAAGGATTTTTCTGCCGGCGGCCATCGCGTCCCGATGTGGATGGCCGCGGCTGGCGGCCGCTTTGCAGACACTCACAGCCACTTCGCCGCATCCGGTAACGCGCCGGTAACCGCCCGCGCGCACACTCCCTTAACGATCATCGTCAGAGCCGTTGGTGCTGGAGGCGCAGGTGAGTGAGCAGATGCGCGGGCATATCGTCCGTGGGTCCGTCGGCGCGATCGCCGCTGCGGATGTTGCGTATCTCAGCCGGTCCATGGTCATTGACGGAGCGCTGAGCGTTCGCGATGCCGAGGATCTCGTGGCGTTCAACCAGTGGGTCGTGCCGCAGGCTCCCGAATGGTCGGCCTTCTTCATCACGGCGATTGCCGGCCATGTGCTCGGTGATCTCGCACCGGCCGGCGAGGTCGACGGCGAGAAGTGCGACTGGCTGATGGAAACCTTCGCCCCGCTCGGCCGAGTCGAGAGCCCGCGCGCCATGCCGCTGCTGATCCGCATCATGGAAGGCGCGCGCACCGTTTCGCGGCGCCTGCCTGCCTTCGCGCTCATGCAACTGCGTGCCGCCATCATCACCGGGGAAGGCTCGGCGCTCGGCGGGCGGGCCCATTTCAGCCGTGTCGTCGACGAAGCTGACGTCGCCCTTATCCGCCGCATCCTCATCGCCGGGGGCGGCGGGGAGGGACGATCGATCTCCCGCGAGGAGGCCGAGGCGCTGTTCGGCATCCATGATGCGACCATCGACGCGGAGAATGATCCCGGCTTCGCGCCGCTGTTCCTGCGCGCCATCGCCCAGCATGCCTGCGCCGCATCGGGGCTGGTGGCCACGCCGCGTGGCACCGCGTTGCAGCCACCTGTCCGCAGGATCGGCCCGCGCTCGGTGGCGGAACTCGATGCCGGGGAAGGCGGGGAACTCGCCGGTCTCATCGCGCCGGTCCGTCTCGCGGCGCCGGTCGCCGGCTGGCTTGAGGATCGCATCCTCAAGAATGGCCGGCTGTCTTCCGCCGGCCGGGTGCTGGCCGAGACCCTCATCGGCCGCGACGCGACCATGGGTGACACCCTGCGCGCCATGCTCGACCGCGCCGCCTGAGGATCGTGGCATCGCCGCAACCTTCCGCGAATGAAGAGCAGCCCCGCTTCGCCGCCTCTGGCTGCTGTGGGGTGCTTCCTTTATGAGTGGCGCGGCTGCCCGTGAGGCGGCTCCTTGCGCCGGTTTGCCCATGCTGTCCCAGTTCGTCCGTCTCGTCGCCCTGTCGCTCGCTTTCTCGCTTGCCGTCGCATCCGCCGCAGCGGCTGACGACCGTTGCGCCGGCAAGCTCGGCACGGCCCGCATCCTGAGCGTCGACCCGGCGGGACTGCATGTCGGCACCAAGCATTTTCCCCAGACGCTTGCGCTGGCCGACCACGAGGTGGTGCTCACCTTCGACGACGGCCCGAACCCCGGCACCACGCCGAAGATGCTGAAGATCCTGGCCGACCAATGCGTGCACGCCACCTTTTTCGTGGTGGGACGCAACGCGCAGGCCCATCCCGATCTTGTGAAGCGCATCATCGCCGAGGGTCACACCCTGGGTCACCACAGCATGACCCACCCGATGACGCTGGCCGACATTTCCTATGACAAGGCGGTCGCGGACATCGAGCAGGGTTTCCGCGCCGATGAAAAGGCGGCGTATGGCCATGCGGGCACGCGACTGCGCGTGCCGTTCTTCCGTTTTCCGGGCTTCGGTTCTTCGCCGGAATTGCTGGCCTATCTCGACACGCGCGGCATCGCGACCTTTGGCGCGGACCTATGGGCCAGCGATTGGGAGAAGCAGACCCCCGAACACCAGCTCAATCTGGTGATGGAGCGGCTTCAGCACGCCGGCAAGGGCATCATCCTGTTCCACGACACCCGCGCGCAGACGGTGGCCATGATGCCGGCCTTCCTCGCCGCGCTGCAGGCGCAAGGCTACCGCGTGGTGCAGCCGGTTCCCGTGGCCAATGTCGCCAGTGCGCCTCAATAAGCCGGCGGCTGCTTGATGAAGGGTGCGCCGCCGCCCTATAGCAGTCCCGCCGGCACACAAGATGCCAATAACGGGAGGACGGCTTGAACGGCGACGAACTCAGAATCATCCTCTGCCGTCTTGAAGCGGGCATGATCCTCAGCGTTCCCGACGAGTGGATCGACAAGGTCTTCACCGGTCCGCGCGCGCAACAGGCCCGCGCGGTCGAGGAGATGGCGCGACAATATCAGTGCGTGTGCCATCAGGATCCCGGCGTACACCGGTTCGAGCGGCTCGGCTTTCCGGCGACGGGCTGAAACCATTCCGGGATCACGGATCGTCGCGATGCTCCGGCATGTGCTTGAGCTGGTCCTTCGTGAAGGCGGTCACGGCATGCACGCTGCCATCGGCGTCGCGCATGAAATCGAGATCACCGATCGGTACCGCGACCGGCTTGACGCCGAGCCCGAGAAAGCCGCCGACATCAATGACAACCTGCGTCGCGGGTCCGACGCCGTGCAGATGCGAGACGTGACCGATCTTCTCGTCGCCGGGCCCGTAGATGGTTGCGCCCTCCAGGTGGGCGGGTGTCAGTTCGGCCGAGCTGAGCCGGATATGGTTGGCGTGGTCCATGGTGTGTCCTCCCGGTTTGCGCACGGACCAACCGTCGGCACTGTCCGCCGGTTCCAGCGCAGCCGGAATGTGGGGAAGCATGGTGCTATTTTGCCGGCCATGCTTCCGGGTCGACCGGTTCTGCGGCTTTGTCCCGCCCCTGCTTCTCCCCTCGCGTCTTCGCGGCTAACATGGCGGGACTGGTGTGAAGGAGGAAGGCATGGATCGTCGTGGATTTCTGTTCGGCCTGCTGGGTCTTGCCGGAGCCGGGGGCACGCTTGCCCTTTCGGGCGCGAAGGCGGAGGCCACGGTTCTCGGTCAGCTGAAGAACATCGCGCCGCTCGAACCGGAAACCGATGTGGATGTGGTCGCCGCCGGCTCGACGCCGGACGGAACGCCGATCGAAACCGTACGGAGCGGATGGCACCGGCCGCCGCCGCCTCGCCGTCGCCGCCGCCGGGTTCGCGTCTGCCGTCGCGTGCGCGACCGGTGGGGCCGCGTGCGGAACCGTTGCTGGTATGAGTGGCGCTGACGCTTTGCCGCTCCCAAAGAGGGGGCGACAGGACGACATGCCGGCACCCGCACGTCGCGGGTGCCGGGCGGGCAGCCGGCTAAAGGCCGTCCGGCCTTGGTGCTAGCGTCCAGACTCCGGCGCGAGGCCTCGCGCATTTCGGCATGTGCCGTGGTTTAATGCGGCATCGACCGCCTCCAGCGCCCCCCTTTTCGCCCATGCACGATTCCGCCGTTCTCGGCTGGCTGTTCCTTGCGATCCACGCCGCTCTGCAGTTCATCTTCATCGTGCGTGCGCTGCTGCGGCCGCATCGCGAGCCGGCCTCGCGTTTCGCCTGGGTGCTGGTGATCGCCCTGGCGCCGGTGGTGGGCGTCATTGCCTATGTGCTGTTCGGTGAAGCGAATCTCGGCCGGCGGCGCATGGCCCGGCTGAGCGCGGCGCGCGCCGCGCTTCCGCCGGCGGGCGAGGTTGCCGGCCCCTCCTCCGAGGAAACGGTCCATGAGCGCTTCGTGCAGGTGTTCCGCGGCGGCCGGTCGGTCAACGGCTATCTGCCGGTGGGCGGCAACCGGGCGACGCTGCTGCCGGATTCCGCCGCCGCCATCGCGGCCATCGTCGCCGACATCGACGCCGCGCGCGAGAGCGTGCATGTGCTGTTCTATATCTGGCTGGCGGACGGGAGCGGGCTGAAGGTCGTCGAGGCCCTGAAGCGCGCGGCCTCGCGAGGCTTGGTCTGCCGCGCCATGGCGGACGATCTTGGTTCGCGGGCGCTCATCCGCTCCGTCCATTGGCAGGAGATGGCGGCGCGCGGCGTGAAGCTGAGCGCGGCGCTCAAAATCGGCAATCCGCTGCTGCGTCTGCTCGATGGCCGCATCGACATGCGCAACCACCGCAAGATCGTGGTGATCGACAACGCCGTCACCTATTGCGGCAGCCAGAACTGTGCCGATGCGGCTTTCGCGGTGAAAGCGCGCTTTGCGCCGTGGGTGGACGTCATGGCCCGGTTCGAGGGCCCGGTGGTGCGCCAGAACCAGCATCTCTTCGCCGGCAACTGGATGGCGCAGACCGGAGAGGATCTCACCGCGCTGTTTCGCGCGCCGCTCCCGCCGCCGCAGTCGGGATTCACCGCGCAGGTCATCGGCTCGGGCGGCGGGGTGCGCTATTCGGCGATGCCGGAGACCTTCTGCTCGCTGATGAACGTGGCGCAGCGCGAACTCGTCATCACCACACCCTATTACGTGCCGGACGAGCCGATCCAGGCCGCGCTCTGCGCCAGCGCGCGGCGCGGCGTGGCGACGACGATCGTGTTTCCCCGGCGCAACGATTCCTGGATCGTCGCCGCGGCCAGCCGCAGCGAATATGCCGAACTGCTGGCGGCGGGCGTCACCATCCGCGAATATGTCGGCGGCCTGCTCCACGCCAAGACGCTGACGGTGGATGGCGAGATGACGTTGATCGGCTCCGCCAACATGGATCGCCGCAGCTTCGAGCTGAACGCCGAGAACAACATCCTGCTCTACGATCCCGCCTTCACGCAGGCGGTGCGGGCGCGTCAGCAGGTGTTCATGGACGCCGCCCCCATCGTCACGTCCGAGGATGTGAAGGCGTGGAGCCTGCCGCGCCAACTCCTGAACAACATCATCGCCATGCTCGGACCGGTGCTCTGAGCCGTCAGGTCGGCGCGCCGGTAGCTGATGGCAGGCGTCTTTTTGTTCCGTCGCTTTCCTCTGGAAATCGTCTTCCGGCCGCAGGAACCATCGCGCGCACCTCGCGTTCATTCTGCACAATCTGCAAGCAGAAAGGTGAATGCGATGAAATATATCCTGCCTATTGCCATGGCAATTGCTCTGTCAGGCCCTGCATTCGCCCAAACCCCGGCGGCGAATCCGGACCCGAATACTCCTGCGGTGACGACGCAGGACAGTGCAATGCCAATGGAGCCGGCAAAGGGCGCCAACAGCTTCACCGAACATCAGGCGATGAAGCGCATCGAAGCCAAGGGCTTCACCCACGTCACCGGCCTGGCCAAGGACAAGGACGGCGTCTGGCGCGGCAAGGCCCAGAAGGGCGGTGCCTCCCACGATGTCGCTCTGGATTACCAGGGCAACGTGTTTCCGCACTGATCCGGCCGGATCGCACCGAACAGCATCGGGAGAACGCACATGGCAACTGTTTCTGGCCTCTTCGACACCTATGACGACGCTCAGTCCGCCGTGAACAAGCTGCAGGCGCTCGGCATCGACCGCGCGGACATCAGCCTGGTCGCCAACAACACCGACGACTGGTACGGCCGCCGCGTCGAGGCGGACGCGCGCGAAAGCGAAGCCGGCGAAGGTGCTGCGGCCGGTGCCGGTGTCGGCGCGGCGATCGGCGGCGCGGGCGGTCTGCTGACCGGCCTCGGCCTGCTGGCTATCCCCGGCGTCGGCCCCGTGGTGGCGGCCGGCTGGCTGGCGGCAACCGGTGTCGGCGTCCTCGCGGGGGCTGCGGCCGGTGGCGCCGTCGGCGGCATCGTCGGCGGTCTGACGGCGGAGGGCGTCTCCGAGGACCGCGCCAATGTCTATGCCGAGGGCGTGCGCCGCGGCGGCACCGTGGTGTCGGCCCGCGTGCCGGACGGTCTGGCCGCGGAGGCGCAGGCCATTCTCGACGACGAGACCGGCGTCGATATCACCGCGCGCGAGCAGGTCTATCGCGGCGAAGGCTGGTCGCGTTTCGACCCGGATGCGCCGGCCTTCACGTCCGAACAGGTGGAACGCGAGCGGGCGCGCTATCGCGTCTGACGCAGAAGCGTTCCTTTGAAAGCACCTCGCCGCGCGATGGATCATCGCGCGGCGGTGTCGTTTCCGGCCGAAAACCGGGCCGGGGGTGAAGATTTCCAGCCTCAGGAGGCGGCGACGGGGGCGGGGTGCGGCGTGCGCTCATCCTCCGAGGCCATATCGGAGACATCCTCCGGGAGCTTGCCGGCGAGGGCGGCCTTGAGCCGATCGGCGTCGAGTTCGCCTTCCCAGCGGGCGACCACGATCGTGGCGACCGCATTGCCGATGAAGTTCGTCACGGCCCGGCACTCGGACATGAAGCGGTCGATGCCAAGGATGAGGGCGAGGCCCGCAACGGGCACGGTCGGTACCACCGAGAGGGTGGCGGCCAACGTGATGAAGCCTGCCCCGGTGATGCCCGCCGCGCCCTTCGAAGACAGCATAGCGACCAGCAGCAGCAGCACCTGCTCCTGCAGCGAGAGGTGGATGTCCATGGCCTGCGCGATGAACAGCGCCGCGAGCGTCATGTAGATGTTGGTGCCGTCGAGGTTGAAGGAGTAACCGGTCGGCACCACGAGGCCGACCACCGAGCGCTTGCAGCCCGCGGCCTCCATCTTCTCCATCAGGCTCGGCAGGGCGGCTTCCGAGGAAGAGGTGCCGACGACGAGGAGGATTTCCTCCTTGATGTAGCGGATCAGCGCGAAGATGGAGAAGCCGTTGTAACGGCACACCGCGCCCAGCACGATGAAGATGAACACCGCTGCGGTGATGTAGAAGGTGGCGATCAGCATGGCGAGGTTGGCAACCGAGCCGATGCCGTATTTGCCGATGGTGAAGGCCATCGCGCCAAAGGCGCCGAGCGGAGCCGCCTTCATCAGGATGGCGACCAGCTTGAACACCGGAACCGAGAGGTTCTGCAGGAAGTCGGTAACCGGCCTGCCGCGCTCGCCCACCATGGCGAGGGCCGTGCCGAACAGCACCGAGAAGAACAGCACCTGAAGGATGTCGCCCGAGGCGAACGCGCTGACCACGGTGTCGGGAATGATGTTCTGCAGGAAGCCGACGACGCTCGCGTCATGCGCCTTCTCCGCATAGACCTGGATCGCCTTGGCGTCGATCGTGTGCGGGTCGATGTGCAGGCCGGCGCCCGGCTGGATGAGATTACCGATGATGAGGCCGACGATCAGCGCCAGCGTCGAGAAGCACAGGAAATAGAGCATCGCCTTGCCGGCGACCCGCCCGACCTTCTGCATGTCGGTCATTCCGGCGATGCCGGTGGAAACGGTGAGGAAGATCACCGGTGCGATGATCATCTTCACCAGCTTGATGAAGGCGTCGCCGAGCGGCTTCAGCGCCGCGCCGGTCTCCGGCCAGAAATGGCCGATGGCGATGCCGAGCGCGATGGCGACGAGCACCTGCACATAGAGATGCTGGTAGAATTTCCTGGGGTGGGCAGGCGTGGCCGGTTTCGTCGTCGCCGGCTGGATGAGGGGCGCCATCGTTTCCTCCGAGGGGCTTGGTTTTTCTCGTTCTTGGCAGAATGCGTCCTGCCAACAGCAACCCTCGTGCCAGCCGGATGGAATCCGTAAAACTGAGCAATGTCAGTTATTTACTCGTGCTCTCGGGTCATCGCACCATCCGGTTCGTGCGGAAATCCGCACAGGTCGGGCTTGATGTGTGCGAAACGTCGCGCAACATGGCCGTATGGTTTCGCCCGCCACATCCCCGCCCGTCTCCGCCGCACCGGCCGCACGCTGGCCGTGGGCGGTCTTTACCGTGGTGGCGCTGGCGCTCCTGGCGGGCGCCTTTCTTGCCGCAGCCAATATCGGACGCAACCGCGCGGTGGCCGTCGCGCGTGCCGGCGCCGAGAACGCGGCGACGCTCGCCATCGCAGTGCTGCGCGGCGAGCTGGAGAAGCAACGCGCCGTGCCGCTGATCCTCGCGCGCGACCCGGACGTCCACCGGGCGCTGGAGGGCGGCGATCCGCAGGAGCTCGACCGTAAATTCGACGGCATCGCCCGCGAGACCCATTCCTCGGTGATCTATCTGCTGGATCGCATGGGCGTCGCAATCGCCGCCAGCAACTGGGCCGAGCCGGTGAGCTTCGTCGGCAGCGACTATTCCTTCCGCGACTATTACCTGCGCGCGATGGCGGACGGGACGGCCGAGCAATTCGCCCTCGGCACGGTGAGCAACCGGCCGGGCTTCTATATCTCCCGCCGCATCGACGGGAAGCAGGGCCCGCTCGGCGTTATCGTCGTCAAGGTCGAGTTCGACCGCGTGGAGGCCGACTGGACCGCGCTCGGCGGGCAGGCCTATGTGGTGGATGCGCGGGGTGTCGTGCTGCTCACGACGGTGGAGGCCTGGCGCTTTCATACCGAACATCCATTCGACCCGAAGGACGCCGCCGCGATCCGCCGCTCTCTGCAATTCGGCGCCGCACCGCTCGATCCCTTGCCGCTCATCCGCGCCGACACCGGCAGCGGGCTGCTGCGCGCCGCGAATTTGCGCGGGCGCTTCGTCGATGCCCGCACGCCGGTGCCGACCACGGCCTGGCAGCTCGAGGTGCTGCTGCCGGTCGATCACGCCATCCGCACCGAGCAGACCAGCCTGCAGGTGCTGGCAGCTCTGCTGCTGATGCCGGGCCTCGGCATCGGAGCGGTGCTCCTGCGCCGCCGCCGGCAGGCCCGTGCGCGGCTGCAGGCCGATGCGCGGATCAAGGCGGAGCTGGAGCAGCGCGTCGCCGCGCGCACCGCCGAGCTTGCCGGGGCCAATGCCCGGCTGGTGGAGGAGATCGCCGAGCGCGGCCGCGCGCAGGAGCGCCTTTCCGATGCACGCGAAGAACTGGCCAAGGCCAACCGTCTCGCCACGCTTGGCCAGGTGACGGCGGGCGTCGCTCACGAGATCAACCAGCCGCTCGCCGCCATCCGTACCTATGCGGAGAACGCCCGTGCCTTTCTGGCGCGCGGGGATGCCGCCCCGGCTGCGGGTGCGCTCGGCAAGGTGGTGGGGCTCACCGAGCGCATCGGTGCGATCACCGACACGTTGCGCGGTTTCGCCCGGCGCGGCACCGGCGCGGTGGAGCCGGTGGTGCTGGCCGATGCGGTCGTGGGGGCGCTCATGATCCTCGACGCGCCGCTGCGCCAGTCCGGTATCCGCCCCGTGGTCACCGCCGTGCCGTCGGGGCTTCGGGTGATGGGCCGGCGGGTCGAACTGGAGCAGGTGCTGGTCAACCTGATGCGCAACGCCATCGAGGCGTTGGCGGCCGACGGTATCCGGACCGCACCGGAGGCGCCGTTGGCGCTAGGCTTCCGGGTCGAGGGCGAGCATGTGGTCGTCACCGTCGCCGATCGCGGACCCGGAATGAGCGAGGACGAGGTGGCCGCGCTCTTCACGCCCTTCCGCTCCTCCAAGCCGAGGGGGCTCGGGCTCGGTCTCGTCATCTGCCACGACATCGTCAGCCGCTTCGGCGGCACGCTCCACGCAGCGTGCCGGCCGGGGGAGGGCTGCGTCTTCACCATCACCCTGCGGAGGGCCACCTGATCATGGAGGAGCGCGAGCTGACCGATGTGGACATCGCCTTCGTCGACGACGACGAGGATCTGCGCGGCGCAAATGTGCAGGCGCTGCAGCTTGCCGGCCTGCGCGCGCGCGCCTTCGCCTCGGCCGGAGAGGTGCTGGAGAGGCTGGGCCCGGATTTCGCCGGGGTGGTGGTCACCGACGTGCGCATGCCGGGCATCAGCGGCATCGAGCTGTTCCGCCGCCTCCGGGCGCTCGATCCCGACATTCCCGTGGTGCTGATCTCCGGCCATGCCGACATCGCCATGGCGGTGGAGGCGATGAGCGAGGGCGCCTACGACTTCATCGCCAAGCCGTATGCCGGCGAGCGCCTGACCGGGACGCTGCGAAGGGCGTTGGAGAAGCGCACGCTGGTGATGGAGAATCGCCGCCTGCGCGCCATGGCCGCGGATGAGGGCGCGGACGCCCTCATCGGCGAGACGCCCGCCATGGTGCGGCTGCGCCAGATGATCCGGGACCTCGCCGATGTCGATGTCGACGTGCTGGTGCTGGGCGAGACCGGAACGGGCAAGGAGGTGGCGGCGAACCTGCTGCACCGGCTCGGCCGCCGGCGGGTCCGGCCCTTCGTCGCGCTCAATTGCGGAGCGCTGCCGGAGACGGTGATCGAGAGCGAGCTGTTCGGCTACGAGGCCGGCGCCTTCACCGGCGCGCAAAAGCCACGCATCGGCCGCATCGAGCATTCGAGCGGGGGGACACTGTTTCTCGACGAGCTGGAGAGCATGCCGGTCAGCGCGCAGGTGAAGCTGCTGCGGGTGCTGGAGGCCCGCGAGATCGCCCCGCTCGGCTCCAACGAGCTGCGCCCGGTCGATCTGCGGGTGGTGGCGGCGACGAAGGTGGACCTCGCCGGTCCGACCGCGCGCGGCGACTTCCGCGCCGACCTCTTCTACCGGCTCAACGTGGTGACGCTGCGCATTCCCCCGCTGCGCGAACGCCGGCGCGACGTACCGCTGCTGTTCGTGCATTTCCTCGATCGTGCCGCACGCAAATATGGCCGCGAGGTACCGCGCCTCGACCGTGCCATCGAGCGCCGGCTGGGGGAGAGCGACTGGGCGGGCAATGTGCGCGAGCTGGCGCATTTCGCCGAGCGCATCGCCCTCGGCCTGCCCGAGGGCTCGCCCCTCGCGAACCCGGCCGCGGGAGAGCGCGCGCCATCCCTGCCCGAGCGGCTCGGCACTATCGAGGCCGACCTCATCCGTGCGGCGCTGGAAGCCCATGGCGGCGACGTGCGCGCCACGATCGAGGCGCTCGGCATCCCCCGCAAGACCTTCTACGACAAGCTCGCCCGCTACGGCATCGAGCGGGCGGCGTATGAGGTGGGGAGGTGAGGGCACGCGGCAGGCACATGCGGACGGCGGAGAAGGCGAGGTCGGCAATTCGGTGGGAGCAGTGCTACCCAAGGAGGTGCTGACGCGCCTCAATGTCACGCAGGGGGATACCCGCTATCTGACGGAGGCGCCTGACGGCTATCGCCTGACCCCCTACGAGCCGGAGTTCGCGGCGCAGATGGAGGAGGCCTGGCGCATCCTGACGAAGCGCCGCAACGGGCTGCGGGAGCTGGCGAAGGAGTGGAGCCGCGTTGGGTTCTGAAAACGGTGTTGCTCGCTGCGCATGACGCGCAGCTTTCCGAACATGGCGGCGGGCAGGGCGTCAGGAATAAGAGGCTGCTCGAAGCGGCGCTGGGCCCTCCGCAAGATCTCCTCCATTCCGGCTCGCCCGATCTGGCTGACCTTTCTGGGGGAGGAGATGTCATGTGCATTCCGGACCGCCTCACTGGACCAGGAGGCGACCGGATCATCTTGAAAATCGGCAGCTTATTGAAAATGCACCAAAAAGAATGGTGCGGTCGAGAGTTGTGGCAAAGTAACTCCCGATCAATCACTTAGCGAAAGGTGCGGGCGTAAACGCCCCCTTGGATCGCAAGGAGATTTTTCCGCGCCTCCCTCACCTTCCAAGGCTCGAAAATGCATGAGCGCGCGCCGCGCCATCATGACGCTGGACGGGATCGTCCAAGCCTTGCGCGATCGCGGGATCGTCGTGTCCCGCGACACCGTGCGGCGCTTCATCAACCGCGATCTGGACCCGCTTCCCGCCGGCAAGCTCGCCTTCGGACGGACATCGACCTTCGTGATCCGCGAAGAGCTTTTGGACGAATGGCTTGATCGCCAGCTCGCACGCCGCCCCGGCGATCGGGAGGCAGCTCATGCGGAAGCGCTCTGAAAGCAAAACCCCGTCCGCGTGTGGTTCCACGGACGGGGCTCATGGGGCGGCGATGGAGAAATCAGCCACGAAGAAATCTAAACGAAATCTGAGTGTGCGTAAAGATTTTCTGAACGTGAACTGGGCGATTTACGACGGCCGCCGGTGCCTCGGCTATGTCCGAGGCGAATACCCCGACGTCCGCGCGTTCGATGCCGCTGACCGCTTCATCGGCTCTTACGATTCACGCTGGCTGGCGCTTGATGCGGTGTCGCGTGCGGATGATGGAGCGCTGTCATGAGAACGGACAGTGCTAGCATACCGGGTGGGGCGCTTGATGTGCAGGCTTCCGCCCTTCCTGCTCTGGTCGAGCGAGCCGCGTCTGCACTTCTGACGGCCAAGTCATCCGCCGAAGTGCTTGAAGCCCGCGACCTCGCCGGCCTCGCCTATGACGCCGCGAAGCGGGCTGCCCGGCTCTCCAAGGCCAAGGACGCGCATGACAGCCTGATCGCAGCCGCGCACCGTGCGCAGGCCGATGCCCTCGACATCGAGGCGCAGGCCAAGCGCCGGTTGGCAGACGAGTACGACGCGGCGCAGGAACGCGGAGAGGTTGCGGGGCGAGGGGGCGAACGTTCCGGTCGGGAACATTCGCCTACTGCGCCAACCGCCTCCGACATCGGCCTGACCCGCAAGGCCATCCACGAAGCCCGACAGGTTCGCGACGCGGAAGCCGCCGATCCCGGCATTGTCCGCCGGGCTCTGGATGAACGGCTTGAGCGCGGGGAAGAACCAACACGGGCCTATATGCGCGGCGTTGTCACCGACGCCATGGGGCGCTTGCGGCCTTCCAGCCCGTCCCGTGCCAATCCCGTCTATGTCGCACCATCCGCCGCTCCATTTCCGGCTCAGACATCGCGCCAGCCCACGGAGCGCGAGAAGCAGATCGCGCGGGACAACGCCAACGGGTTCATCTCGTCCGCGCTGTGGGAGATCGAACGGCAACTGGCCGAACTGCCGACGCCGGCCGAGTGCATCGAGCGCTTTCCTACCCACCATCATCACACCCTTTCTTCCGCGACGCTTCGCGCCTGGTCCGCATGGTTTGCGGAAGCTGCGGATGCTTGGAACCTCACCGTTGAGGGCGGAAGTAGCGCCGTCCGCATCGTTGCATCCGATGACATTTCAAACGTCCTTTTCCCTGACTTCGGCGAGCCTGATGACGAGAACGTCAGTAGCGGCATGTGGAGTGAGGTTGACGCGGTCAACGCCTTCGCCGGGCACATCGACGCTATGGCTATGCTCCCGCGCTTCAGCACCGGGAAGTATTGGGAGATTGAGGGCCGAACCGGATCAAACGGGACCGACGCCATTCGTGATCTGTCGAAGATCATCAAGGTAATGAGGGCGCTTCTCGCGGCATACGAGAAGGAAGCCGCGCAATGAACATGCTCGCCTTCCTTTCCGCGGTGATCGACCCGCGCTGACGACCTCGGGCCGGCTTCGGCCGGCCGGGGACATAGCCAGCCCGCTATAGGGCCGATCGCCGGGAACATGACCGGCGTTGCAATCACCGGAGGGCACCGGAAAATCAAAGCTTTCTCGCGTCTAGGTCGGGTTGGAATGGCCCGATCACGCGAGCGGCAGGACGCTGGGGTACGCCACCAGCACGTGACGCGCGGCTGGTGGTTCAGCTTCGATGTCTCCGCCGCCAGGATGAAGCAGCGAGCACGGGCCGACCGCCTGACCCCGGCCTCCGAAAGGAACTCGTTGAACCACTGTGTGACGCATTTTGCGCACGCCTTTTCCCGCGGATGGGCGAAGTGTGCTCTGCATCCTGCTATGCCATCTTGGCTGAACTGCACGCAAACGGTGTGAATTGCAGGATTCATCCTGGAGCCCGGAGCGGTCATCCTCCGGTTCATGCTTCAGCGTCTTCGAAATCTCTTCCTCAGCACCAAGAGTCTGGCGGCTCCTGACGCTGATCTGCTCACAATCTTCGGCGCGGCCCCCTCCGGGGCCGCCTCGCCGGCGGTGGCTTTGACGGTCCCAGCCGTTCAATCTTGCGTTCGGCTGATCTCCGAAGCTGCGGCCTGCCTTGATCTGAAAGTCTTGCGCACGGTCGATGGTGTTCCGGTCGAGGCCGGCGAGCACCCGGTTGCGAAGCTGCTGGCCGATCGGCCGAACGACTGGACCGATACCCCAGCTCTCATCCGCGATCTCGTTGCCGGCGCCCTGATCACTGACAAGGGTTCGCTGGCACTGGCGAACAAGGTGGATGGCCGGGTGGTGGAGATCGTGCGCTATGAGGCGGCGCACGTCACGGTCGACTATTCTGGCGATGGGCGGCTTGAGCCGTCCTTCCGGATCAACAATGTTCCGGTCTGCCCAGCCGACAACCTGCGGGTTCGCGGCGATCGGGACGGCGTGCCGTATCCGCAATGGGCGGAAGAGGGCCACCTGATCGCGACGCCGGGCAACGTCGTCGATTACCGTGCGGTCGAGATGCACATTCGCGACCTGTGCGCACGCTTCGACGTGCGGGAGATCGGCTTCGATCCAGCCTATGCGCAGGCGATCATGGCGCCGCTGCTTGAGGACGGCCTGCCCGTCGTCACGATCCGGCAGGGATGGGTGACGCAATCCCCGGCGCTGAACACGCTGGAGCGCGCCATCGTCGGACGGAATCTGCGCTGGTGTTCTCCGGTCCTCCGCTGGTGCCTCGGCAACGTCGCGATCCACACCGATTCCGCCGGCAATCGGACGATGCACAAGGGCAAGAGCCGGGACCGGATCGACCTCGCCGTTGCGCTGTGGATAGCCGTGTCCCGCTGTCAGGCCCCGGTGGCCGGCAGCATCTACGACGATCCCGAATGGGCTCCTGAGCTGATGGTGCTGTGATGCTCTCGATCACGCCTGCCACCCGCGTCCTGCTGCGATCCGCCCAGGAGGCGGCGAACAGCAAGGTGCGCCGGAAGCAACAGCGTGCAAAGTCGGCGCGTCAGCTCAATGCGGATCGTGCGAGCCATCTCGCCGACCTCACCGCCAAAATTCTCAGGACGGGACAGCCCACGAACTTCGCCTTCGAAGGAGCCTGCCTCACCGGCATTCGGGCCTCTCTCTGCCTCGACGGGTGGACGTGGCCTGACGCTCATGATGCTGCCAGAACGGTTGTAGGCGTCGCTCTTAAACAGATCGGCGCCATCCGGCCGACATGGAATCAAGGTCAGCCGGAATATCTCGACCTGACCGAGCTTGAGGGCGAGGTTCATTGTCGTCGGTGCAGACGAAAGATCGACGAAGAACGTGGTTCCCATGGTGGACGGCGGGTCAGGTTTTGCAGCAAAATGTGTTCCAACGCCGCCCGAAAGGATAAGGAACGATTTTCGGGCGAAGCGGTATCCCGCTCTGAATACCTCGCGGCATGCGCAGAGCGCTCCGCAAAGCTGAAAGAGGAGCGTGTGATCGACTGCGAGAATTGCGGAACAATCTTCGCAATGGACTACAGGAGCCAGAAATATTGCACAAAAAAGTGCTTCTCTGAGTCAAAAACCAAGCACCAAGAGAAGCCTTGCGACCATTGCGGAAGCATCTTCAAGCCGAAGAAGAACCCGTATGGTGTGGCGAAGTACTGTTCGCGCGAGTGCGCTGCCGCCAACCGGCCCAAGAAGGTTCGGCAGGCTCTTCAATGCCTGACCTGTAGCACGGTCTTCTATCCGCCTTATCCGAGCCAGAAGCGACGCTATTGCTCTCCGGGATGCAACCCTTACGCACCGACATTTGGGCGTCGGCCGCCGGTCTGCGAGCCGATCCGGGATGGCTCCGCTGAGGACACCCCATGACGCCGCTTCAAGCCCTTGCCGCCTTGGATCTCTGGCTTGCGGAGTTCGGTTCGCCGGTGATCCTGCGTCGCGTCACATGGCTTGATGGCGTCGCGGTTCCCGCGGACGTGGAGATGCCGGCGATGGTGCGGGGGTATCAGCCGCACGAGCTAACGGGGAGCACCGTGCAGGGAGATTCGAGCGTTCTCCTGTCTCCGACGCCGATCATCAAGGCTGGCTGGCCCGGCGTGCCCTCCGCGGACGGCACCGACGTGCGGGTGCCGGTCCGCGGGGATAAGCTCGTCATCGCCGGCCGGGTGCGGAACATCGAGGCTGCTGCACCGATCTACGTCGCCGGCGAGCTGGTGCGCATAGAGCTTCAAGTGAGCGGTTAAGAGGAAGGAGCCACATTGGTCGGCACTGATCGGTGTGTTGCATCGAGGCGCCAAATCTATGTTGCCACAACTGCAAGCTGGTGAGCGTCGAATGCCTTTCGAATGCCAGGAGAAATTGGATGAAGATCACCTTTATCGTCGTTACCATGATTTCCGTAATGTCTATGACCACCGCCGTACAGGCTGATCCCGTAATAGCGGCGGCACTCATTGCGGCAGGCCCGACCTTTGGCACTGCTGCGGGCGGGTTGACTGTAATCGGAACTATCGTTTCCACCGGCATTCAAATCGGGCTTGCTGTTGGCGCGCCCTTCATCCCCGGCTCAATGAGGGCACGATGACCTCAATTGTCGTCTTCAGGCGATCTGATCCCGAACCCGTTGTTCACCTCGCGACGGATTCCCGCGCGATCGACGAGAGGGGAGAGGCTTCGAGTACCGTCAAGACGGTGACGCTCCCGACAATCGCCGCTGGCCTTGCGGTGATGGGATCGACTGATGTTCTGACTTTTCTCGCAACTGCGCTCATGCAAATGTCCGCCAGCGGAACGTTTGAGGAAGCTGTCCGTGCATTGCCGGAAGCGCTTTGGAGGGTGCAGGGGATCAGATCGAAAGCCGGTGCGCAGGGACATCAAGTGGCAATCCTCGCCGGCATCGGGCGAGACGGCCCGCGCATCTTCGCATGCGCGACCGATCCGGCTTCAGGTATCGAGCCGGGAATTTCCGTCGATGTCGGAACATTCTTTGCCGTGCCGGCCACCGCGCAAACCTATGAGATGTTCAGGCTCCCGTCAGACACGAGCGCGATCAATGTCAAAGCGGACATACCTCGCCTCATGGAGATCCAGCGAGAGATGGATACCGAAGGCCATGGCGGGTTGCCTGCCAAGGATCTGATTGGCGGTGCGGTCGTGCTGACCTCGATCTATGCCCGGCGGATTGAGCAACGGATTATTGGGCATCTGACAAGTCCATAGATCCTGCGTCGCCTTGGCTTCGGCTTTCAGGCGCTTGATTTTGGCGGCGGTCACGCTTTCGCCGGCAGCCGCGCGGGCTTCAACATCGTCGCGCACGGTGTCGGGGGTGGAGGGGGCAGCAAATTCGGCTAGCGCCTTCATGCCCAAATCCCCAACCGTTGGGGATTTCCCCGACTGGTTCCCGGAACTGATGATGCTGGGATGAATGCCTGTTTGGAAATCGTCCGTGCCCAGATAGCGACGGCGAACGGGGCGGCGATCAGAACTTCCAGCGAACCTTCCGGATCAAGTCGAGCAGGTTGATGCATTCGACGCCATAGGCATCACAGACATCCGGGATTTTCGGTTTGCCAGGACTGCCGCGACCTTCTTCGGTGACGATGACGGCACCCGAAATTCGGGCTGTCGCGATCACGAAAGGATCCGCGGCGAAGGCACGCTTGCGCTCCATTACGAGCTTGGGGTGCTTGGCGAGGATTGCCGCAACGTCTGCCAGCACCGGACCATCGGTCGGTGTGAAGAAGTCGTCGCACGGTCTAAGGAAATCGAGGAGGTCGGTGGATCGCTTCCCCAACTCAACCTTGACCTCTTCAGGGGCGATCATCTCGCCGGCTTGGATCGAAACGATCAGGCGATCCCAGAGCGCGGGAAGGACGTCGATCGGATAGCGTTCGACCCAAGCCGCGACCAGCGCTGAGGTATCCCAGACAAAGTGTGGCCGGGACGATGCGCTCATGCTGCCTTGAACGCCTGCCGCTCGATGTAGGGAATATGCTTCGCCTGCACGCCGAGAAAGGCGGCGGCATCGTTAAGGTTGATCCGCCGATCCCGGTAGCCGGAGAGGACAAGGCGAGCGTAGCTCTTGCCATAGCGACCGATCATCTGCATGTGATGCGGTGCGCCGCCGGAGGCGCCGCTCGGCTCGTCAAGCGCTTGGTATTCTTGTTCGAATACTGGTCGTTTGCGCGCATAGGATCGCCAACTCGCCCGGCCGAGCGTTACGAAGCGGATCAACGCCGCTTCCCTGCTTGCGCCGAGCTGTTTGGCAGCGTGTGCAAGCTCGGCGGAGCTCCAATCGGAACTGATGCCCTTACCTGCCGCTACTGTTTCGACTGCTGCCGCCGGCATCATGACGGCGGCAGCGACAGCGTTGCACCACCGCTCGATCCGCCGGACTGCAACCGGCATTGTGAGTTGGGGCGCCACGACGTTCTCCACGACACCTTCGCCGAGCACGAGATGGGCGAATTCATGCAGGAGAGTAAAGGTTCGACCGTTGGTCTTGTCCCTGCCGTTGACGGCGACAACCGGCAGCGTCGTCGCCGGGATGGCGAAGCCGCGTACCTCACGCACCGCGGGAGCGTGAGCTCCTCCCATGACAAAGACGAGAATGTCCTTCGCTTCAATTGCAGCGCGCCATCCCTCAAATACCGTCTCCCTGCGGGCCCATCGCGCGATCTCGGCTGGGTCAACGCCGAGCGCATGACGGATGCTGTCGGCGACCGCCTCCGGATCATCGTTGAGCCCGGCGGATAGTTTGAAGGGTTGCACTTCGCCGCTGGTCTCTTCGATCAGCTCAAGTGCGATATCCCGCCTGTCCTGTGCAAGGCGGATTTCATAGGCGACGCGAGCCGGCATCGGAAACGGCTTTCCGGTCTCGGGATCGATTCGGCGGAAATCCTTCAGCGGAAGGAAGCCGCGCGGAGGTTCGGGGAGCAGCATGACAGCAAACGGCCTATGATACTTCTCGGCCAGTTTGCGGAGCTGAGGCAGGGAAGGCCCGCCATTGCCCTGTTCCCATTCTCCGATCCGGTCAGCCGGCACATTCACCGCCTTTGCCGCTGCCTCGATCGTGATGGACGCACTTCGGCGTGCCCAGGCGAGCACCTCAGGTTGAACGGGGACAGAAACCTTGGTCGGCATTTGAGGCACCAAGAAAGGACTGTTGTCATGATAACGCACAAAAATGGCCCGACGTTAAGCGCAGATCAGCGCGCCACTGGTGGCGGCGTGGAGTGAGGGCTGCGGAGGGTGCGGCGGCCGGGGCGGGATTGGGCTTCCGTCCGATCCCGGAGGTGTTCTGCTCGTAGACCGTGCCGTTGCGTTCGACGAGACGAGGGCGGGCAGGCTCGTCTATCTGCGGACTATCCGCAGATGCTGGCGCAGGTTCAGGACGAAGCTTCCGAACAAGTCCTTCATCGACTGCACAATGTCGGGCGATCCAGCGGTTGCCGCGCGCGGCCCACTCCGCATCGTCCAGCAGCCGCAGCACCGCGCGGCGCTTGGCGCGGCATGGCACCGCGCCAAAGGGCCACGGCATGTCGGTAGGCCAAACCTTCCGACTGCCGATCGGGCGGACGTTTCGACCAGCCGAGATGCCGGGGCCGTTCAATCTGAGGACTTAGGCGCCAGTGAAATCAGGCGATGTCATCCAGCGTGACGCCTAGGGCCTTGGCGATCTTTTTCAGGGTCTCCACGCTGCCTTCGCGTTTCCCATTCTCGATCTGAGACAGGAACGAGGGAGCAATCCCGATCTTCTCGGCAACCGCCCTGGCGGACAGGCCGCGATGTTCGCGCCATACCAGAATCGGGTTCTCGCCCGATAGAATGCGGTCCACCATTGCGGACGGGAGCAACTCCTCCTCGCCGCTGGCAATCCGTTCTTTGAAGCTGCGAACCGCAGCGGCATCCGCCGCCTCGGACGCGGCCTCAACAAGAGCCTCGTAGTCCGCCTGAGAGAGAACGACCATGGTTTCGCCTGACGGCGTCTTGAACGTTTGGGCAGTCATGTCAGCGACCCTCCTAGGTCAATCATAAACGCTGCCTCGCGGCGCGATCCGAATGACGGAGATCACGAAGCCGTCCTCGGAAAAAACGACCCGCCAATCAAGAACGCGAAGCCGGAAATAGCCGGGCTCGCTCTTGATGGCGGTGACATTGTTCGCGAGGGACGAAGGATCGCTCGCATACTGGTCCAGCTTGGCGCGGATCAGAAGGGCGATGTTGCGGGGCATTTTCCGCAAGGTGCGCGCCGCGTCTTTGCTGAACGTGATCTCTTTCATGCAAAAAGATTAGCTCGTAGCAACTAGGTGAGCAATAGCTATGAGCGAATTTCCAGCGGATAGCGGCGCGCTTCCGGGGCTATTTTGGCAGGTAACCATGGTCTTGAGGCCACGCGCGGCCGGCGTCGTGGCGATGGACGGCATGACAGCCGGCGAGGTCTGCCATTTCTCAGGCGTCGCGACGAAATACTCGCGCGGCGCTATGTTGGGGTATCTGGACAACAAGGTGCATCAATCACCTAATGCGGCGATTGGTTCTAGATGGTGCTCCGATGTCAGAAGAGAGCTGGCTCGGGAAATTTGGACAGGTCGGATAAGTGGAGTTTCTGCCTGAAGGCGGCATGATGGCCGCGACAG
>NZ_JALKCH010000016.1 GCF_023016805.1 Ancylobacter crimeensis | reverse complement strand
ATCCGGCCCGGTGCCCCGCATGCCTTCCCTCCCGAAGGCGGCTGGACCTCCGATCCGCAACCCCGGCCGGAAACGGCGCGGGGATGAAGGTGTTGGGGGGCGTGAGCAGGTGCGCGGATCGCGCGGTCGGCGTCGGCGCCTTTCAGCATGATGCCGCGGACCATGCATCAGCGGCATCGTCTCGCAGAGCCACTGCGCCCACAGCGGCATGACCGCGGGAAGGGACCGAACGACGACGGAGCGGGGCGGCGTGCGAGGCGGCAAAGGGCGCACTCCGGCGCGAAGCCTTGCCCTTCTTCGCCTTTCGGCGTAAAAGCCCGCCCTCGCCCCAGCTTGTGAATGGCGGGGCTCTCAGGAGAGAAGAATGGGCTACAAGGTCGCCGTCGTCGGCGCCACAGGCAATGTGGGCCGTGAAATGCTCGATATCCTCGCCGAACGCGGGTTTCCCGCGGACGAGGTCGTCGCGCTCGCCTCCCGTCGTTCGATGGGCACGGAAGTCTCGTTCGGCGACAAGACCCTCAAAGTCAAAGCTCTTGAGCATTACGACTTTTCCGACACCGACATCTGCCTCATGTCGGCGGGCGGCGATGTGTCGAAGGAATGGTCCCCGCGCATCGGCGCGCAGGGCTGCGTGGTGATCGATAACTCCTCGGCCTTCCGTTACGATTCCGACGTGCCGCTGATCGTGCCGGAAGTGAACGCGGATGCCGTGAAGGGCTTCACCCGGAAGAACATCATCGCCAACCCGAACTGCTCGACCGCGCAGCTCGTGGTGGCGCTGAAGCCGCTCCACGACCTCGCCACCATCAAGCGCGTGGTCGTCGCCACCTACCAGTCGGTGTCCGGCGCCGGCAAGGACGCGATGGACGAGCTGTTCTCGCAGACCCGGGCGGTGTTCGTCTCCGATCCGGTGGAAGCGAAGAAGTTCCCCAAGCGCATCGCCTTCAACGTGATTCCGCAGATCGACGTCTTCATGGAAGACGGCTACACTAAGGAAGAATGGAAGGTGATGGCCGAGACCAAGAAGATCCTCGACCCCAAGATCAAGCTGACCTGCACCGCGGTTCGCGTGCCGGTGTTCATCTCTCATTCCGAGGCGGTGAATGTCGAGTTCGAGAAGCCGATCACGGTCGAGGAGGCCACCTCCGCGCTGCGCAACGCGCCGGGCGTGCTGGTCGTCGACAAGCGCGAGCCCGGCGGCTACATCACGCCCTATGAGGCGGCCGGCGAGGACGCCACCTATGTGTCCCGCATCCGCGAGGACGCCACGGTGGAGAACGGCCTCTCCTTCTGGTGCGTGTCGGACAATCTGCGCAAGGGCGCCGCGCTCAACGCGATCCAGATCGCCGAGGTGCTGGTGAACCGCAAGCTGCTGGCGCCGAAGAAGAAGGCGGCCTGAGCCGCGGTCACGAAACGATGAGAAAAAGGCGCCGCGAGGCGCCTTTTTCGTGCAGCCGTCCTTTCGCCGAACTTGGCGCCCAGCATCGCACCATCGTCTCAACGGGAGTGCCGCCTTGCTGAAACCCCTG
Organism: Ancylobacter crimeensis; assembly: GCF_023016805.1. Lineage (GTDB taxonomy): Bacteria > Pseudomonadota > Alphaproteobacteria > Rhizobiales > Xanthobacteraceae > Ancylobacter > Ancylobacter crimeensis. The sequence goes on along the minus strand of NZ_JALKCH010000016.1, from coordinate 85,459 downwards.
CTCGCGGTGCTCCTGCTGCTCGCCTGTGCCGGCCCGGCCCTTGCCCATCCTCATGTCTGGGTCAGCGTGACGACGGAGATCGACTACGCCCCCGACGGCACGGTCCGCGGCGTGAAGCATGACTGGACCTTCGACGAGGGCTTCTCGACCTTCGCCCTGCAGGGACTGGAAACCGGCCCGGACGGCAAGCCCAGCGAGAAGACGCTCAAGGATCTCGCCCAGGTGAATGTCGATTCGCTGAAGGAGTTCGACTACTTCACCTATGCGAAACGGGGAAAGGAAAAAATTCCCTTCCTGCCGCCGAAGGATTACTATCTGACCTATGACGGCACGGCCCTGACGCTGCACTTCACCCTGCCGTTCCAGAAGCCTCCAGCCGCGGCGGGGACGATGACCATCGACGTCTACGACCCCACCTATTTCGTCGCCTTCGCGCTGGCCGACACCGACCCGGTGAAGCTCGCCGGCGCGCCCGCGACATGCACGATCGACCTGCACCGGCCCGATCCGGCGCTCGGCGCCACCACAACACTGTCGGAATCCTTCTTCACCGCTCTCACCTCGTCGAGCAGCTTCGGCTCGCAATTCGCCAACCGCACCACGGTGGTCTGCCCGTGAGCCTGCCCCGGCGTGCCGGCGCCACGCGTGCCTTGGCGCTGGCGGTATGCGTCGGGATGGCTGCGGTGTTGACGCATCCTGACCTCGCCCACGCCGCCACGCCCTTCGGCGTTGGCGCCGCGCCGCTGCCCGGGCCCGACGGCCTCACCGGCTTCATCCTCGCCAAGCAGGCCGAGTTCTATCGCCTGCTCACGGCAGCCGTCCGGCAGGCGAAGAGCGACGGCAGCGCGTTCGCCACCCTCGGCGGCATCTCGTTCGCCTATGGCGTGTTCCATGCGGCGGGACCCGGTCACGGCAAGGCGGTGATCTCGTCCTATCTGCTCGCCAATGAGGCGACGCTGAAGCGCGGCACGGTGCTGGCCTTCGCCAGCGCGCTGGTGCAGTCGCTCACCGCGATCGTGGTGGCGGGACTGTTCGCGCTGCTGCTGGGCGCCACCGCCGCCACCATGCAACGGGCCGTCTCCCTCATCGAGATCGGCGCCTATGCGCTCATCATCGTGATGGGCCTGCGCCTCGCCTGGTCGCGGGGCCGGGCGCTCCTCGCCGCCGGGCGCGGCACGCCCGATCATGTGCACGGCGCCGATTGCGGCTGCGAGGGCCATGTCCACATACCCGGACCGGACCAGCTTCCGAAGCGCGACGGCTGGGCGGAATGGAGCGCGGCGGTGCTCTCCATCGGCCTGCGCCCCTGCACCGGGGCGGTGCTGGTGCTGGTTTTCGCGCTGGCCCAGGGCATCTTCTGGGTCGGCGCGGCCTCGACCCTGCTGATGGGTCTCGGCACCGCGCTCACGGTCAGCGCCACCGCCGCCCTCGCGGTGTTCGGAAAACGCATCGCCGTGCGCCTCGCGGCCAGTCGGCCGGGCGCCGGGGCGGTGCTGCTGCGTGGCGTGGAATTCGGCGCCGCGCTGCTGCTCATCGCCTTCGGCCTCGCTTTGCTCACCGGTTACATGGCGAGCGAGCGCCTCTATTTCTGAGAGCGGGGGAGGATCAATCGCCTCCCCAGCCTGCTGTCTGACAAGGTGAAGAGCCGCGATCGCGCCGCGCTTCAGAGCAGCGTGAGGCCGCCTTTCCCGTCCTCGGTGCCCATGGCGAGCGCCCCGCCATCGCCGCGCCAGGCCAGCGCCGTCACCGGGCTGCCGGCCGGCGCGCGGAGCAGGATCTCGGCGCCGTCGGAAATACGGATGAGCAGCACCATGCCGTCCTCATAGCCGCAGGCCACGATCTCCTCCTTCGGATGGCACGCCACCGCGGAAACACGCACATCGCGCTGGCCGACCATGGTAGGTTGCTTGCCCATCGGGCCTTCCTTGGTCATGAACGGCCAGAGGATCGCCTCGGTCGAGCCGGAGGTGGCGAGATGACGCCCGCCGGCGGTGAAGGCCATGGAGCGGACCCGCGAAGGATAGCCGCTCATCCGCATATGGGCGCCTTCCGGCAGCCGCCAGCCATGGAGCGCCGGCTCCTGCATGGTGGTGACGAGGAAGCGCGCCTCGGGGTGCCAGATCACCCCGCGATGCGAGCCCTTCCATTCCAGGAATTCGGGCTTGGCCACCGCATTGGGGAACCAGAGCGACACGCCGTTATAGTGGGCGACGGCGATGCGGGTGCCCTTCGGCGCGAAGGCGAGGCCGCCGACCGAGGAGGGCAGATCGAGCGTCTTCGCCTCGCCCTTCTTCGGCTGGAACCGGGCGGTCTTGCCGGTGGACCAGGCAAAGGAGCCGTCCGGCCCGTTCGCCACGGCATCGACCCAGCGGCCCTTCTGCTCGGCAAGGGTTTCGCTCGCCCCGTCGCCCAGCGTCGCCACCACCCGGCCGTCATCGCCGCCGGTCAGCAGGCGGCGGGCATCGCCGGAAACGGAGAGGATCGCGCCCTTATGCGCCGCGATGCGCCGCTCCTCCTCGCCGTCGACCAGCAGGATCGTGCCGCTGCCGGTCGCGAACAGCGCGGCGCTCCCGAGGAAATGCGCGGCGACGGCGGTGCCGCCGAGGTCCAGCGGGCGCAGCTTTGAGGTGAGCGAGGACGGGGCGGACGGCGGAATGGGCGGCATGGAGACTCCCCGATCGGCGCAGCGGACGACGTCTTTGGCCGCCGGCAAGAGCGCGATCCGGCCAGATCGCGGGATCCGCCTGGCCAATCGCGCTCCGAGAAAAGGCTGGAGCACGCGCTGTCCTGATCGCGGTGCGGCCGGATCGGCGCATGCCCCGGAGCCCTTTCCGATCGGGCGGCTCACCCGATCGGAAAGGGCTCTGGATTCAAACGACTGGAGCGTTTTCCAGTCGCGAAGGTCTCGCAACATTCGCGGAAAACGCTCTAGCGGAATTTCCGCCCCGCGTCACCCGTCCGCCCGACATGAGAACGGCGCCGGCCGCTTTCCAGCGGACCGGCGCCGTTCATTCGTTCCGTGCGGCGGAATCAGGCGATGCAGGCGCGAAAACCCTTTTCCAGCGCCGGCACGTCGAGCTTGCGGCCGATGAAGACGATGCGGCTCAGCTTCGCCTCGCCCTCCTGCCACGGGCGCTGGTGGTCGCCGTCCAGAATCATGTGCACGCCCTGGAACACGAAGCGGTCCGGATCGTCCTTGAAGGCAAGGATGCCCTTGGAGCGCAGAATGTTCGGCCCTTCGCGCTGGGTCAGCTCCTGGATCCAGGGGAAGAACTTGTCCGGATCGAGCGGCGTGTCGGAGGAGAAGGAGACCGACTTCATCTCCTCGTCATGGAAATGCTTGTGGCCACCCTCGAGGAAATCCGGGTCGATGGCGGTGATGCGGTCGAGGTCGAACGCCCCCTGACCCAGCACCTTGTCGATCGCGATATTGGAGCGCTGCGTGTGATGGATCCGGGCGAAGGGGTTGATGGCCCGGATGCGCATCTCGACATCCTTCAACTCGGTTTCGCTGACGAGGTCGGTCTTGTTGAGCAGGATGACGTCGGCGAAGGCGATCTGGTTCTTGGCCTCCGGCGCGTCCTTCAGCCGGTCCTTCAGCCATTTGGCATCGGCCACCGTCACCACCGCGTCGAGCGCGGTCTTGGCGCCTACCGTCTCGTCGACGAAGAAGGTCTGCGCCACCGGGGCGGGATCGGCGAGGCCGGTGGTCTCGACGATGATGCCGTCGAAGTCGCCCTTGCGCTTGAGCAGGCCGTCGATGATGCGGATCAGGTCGCCGCGCACGGTGCAGCAGATGCAGCCATTGTTCATCTCGAACACCTCCTCGTCGGCTCCCACCACGAGGTCGTTGTCGATGCCGATCTCGCCGAACTCATTGACGACGACGGCGAATTTCTTGCCGTGCGGCTCGGAGAGGATGCGGTTGAGCAGCGTGGTCTTGCCGGCGCCGAGATAGCCGGTGAGCACGGTGACGGGGATCTTGTCGGCGTTGGCTTCGGCCATGGTCAAACCTCGGGTCTTTCAAAGGCCATGCCCGGGCCGAACGCCCGGACAGACCTGTGCGGCGGACGCCCCGCCACGGGATTGGAGATCGGCCTCCGCGATCAGCTCGACAGCGCCGAGGACAGTTCGCGGATATTGTTCCGGATCATGTCGATGTAGGTGCTCGCCGGCCCTTTGTCATCGGACAGGGCGTCGGTGTAGAGCGTGCCGCCGACCTTGGCGCCGGATTCCTTGGCGATGCGCTGGGTCAGTCGGGGATCGGTGATGTTCTCGAGGAACACCGCCGGGATCTTCTCCTGCCGGATCTGCTTGATGATGCGGCCGACATCCTTGGCGGACGCTTCGGCCTCGGTGGAAACGCCCTGCGGCGCGAGCAGCGTCACGCCATAGGCGTCGCCGAAATAGCCGAAGGCGTCGTGCGATGTGATGATGCGGCGCTGCGAGGCCGGGATCGCCGCCATCGTCTTGCGTACCTCGGCGTCGAGCGCCTTGAGCTTGTCGATATAGGCGGCCGCCTGCGCCTTGTAGGCCTCCGCACCGGCGGGATCTGCGGAGATCAGCGCGTCGCGGATGTTGCCGGCATAGATCTCCACATTGGCAACGTTCTGCCAGGCATGGGGATCGAGCGGGCCATGGTCATGGTCCTTCGCCGTGTCAGTACCGGTCTTGCCGGCGCCGGTCTTGTCATGGTCGTGCCCGGCCTCCGCCCCTTCGTCGTCCTGCGGCTCGGTCGCGGTGCGGTAGCGCGGGATCACGCCTTCCGTCACCACCACCGGCTCGGCCTTGCTGCCCGACGCCTTGACGAGGCGCGGAATCCAGCCTTCAAGGCCGAGGCCGTTCTCGAAGACGAGCTTCGCATTGGCTACCGCTTTCGCGTCGGAAGGGGTCGGCTGGTAGACATGGGTGTCGCCGTCGGGACCGACCAGAGTGGTGACGGCGAGCCGGTCGCCGCCCACCTGCTTCACGATATCGCCCAGGATGGAGAAGGTCGCTACGACGGGCAGCTTCGCCGGGGTGGCATCCTGTGCCCGGACCGCACCGGCGGTCGGCAGGGCGAGCGCGAGGGTGAGCGCCGCGAGCATGGCGCGGCGCCGCGTGTGAGAAACCAACGTCATGGAGAAGACTCCGTTTCAGGCTTCGAGATGGCGTCCCGGCATCAGGCGGGGCAACAGCCCCCCGACAGGTCCGATGAGGACCGAAACGGCATAGCCCGCGCCGGCGACGAGGATGATGGCAGGCCCGGATGGCGCACCGAGATGATAGGAGACCAGCAGCCCCGCCACGCCCGCCGCCGCGGCGATCAGGCTCGCCAACAGCACCATGACGTTGAGGTCGCGGGCCCAGAACCGGGCGGTCGCGGCGGGCAGCATCATCAGGCCCACCGCGAGCAGCGTGCCCAGCGCATGGAAGCCGCCGACGAGGTTCAGCACCACCAGCATGAGGAAGACCAGATGCGTCGGCGCACCGGCCCGGCTGACCGAGCGCAGGAAACCGGGATCGACGCATTCCAGCACCAGCGGCCGCCACAGCACCGCCAGCACCAGCAGCGAGACCGAGGAAATGCCGACGATGAGCAGAAGCGTCGCATCGTCCAGCGCCAGCACCGTGCCGAACAGCACGTGCAGCAGGTCGACATTCGAGCCGCGCAGCGAGACCAGCAGCACGCCGAGCGCCAGCGAGACGAGATAGAAGGCGGCGAGCGCCGCGTCCTCTTTCATCTGCGTCGCCCGCGCCACCGCCCCGGCGCCCAGCGCCACGGTGAAGCCGGCGACGAGGCCGCCGATCGTCATGGCGAAGAGGTTGAGGCCGGCGGCGAGGAAACCGAGCGCGGCGCCGGGCAGGATGGCATGGGCCATCGCATCGCCCGTCAGGCTCATCCGCCGCAGCATCAGCAGCACGCCGACCGGCCCCGCCCCGACGGCGAGCGCGAAGACGCCAACAAGGGCGCGCCGCATGAAATCGAACTCGGCGAAGGGCGCGATGAACAGCTCATAGAGGTTCATGCCGCGCGCTCCCCGACGATCGGCGCGCAAACCGCCGCCCCTTCGTCCCACGCCTCGCACATGCGGCGGGCACGGTTGAGATTGTCGTCGACCAGAACTTCCTCGGTCGGTCCCCAGGCGACGGGCGAGCGGGCCAGCAGCAAGGTGCGCGGGAAATGCCGGCGCACCAGCTCGAAATCGTGCAGCACCGCCAGCACCGTGCGGCCCTCGCCATGCCAGCGCCGCACCAGTGCGAGCAGATCGGCCACCGTGCCAGCGTCGAGCGCGGTGAAGGGCTCGTCGAGCAGGATCAGCCGCGCATCCTGCAACAGCAGCCGGGCGAACAGCGCGCGCTGCATCTGCCCGCCCGACAGCGTGCCGATCGGGCGCCCCTCGAAGCCGGCGAGACCCACGCTCGCCAACGCCTCGCCGATCCGGGCGCGATCGGCACGACCGACGCCGCCGAACAGCCCGGTGCGCCGCCAGAGACCCGTGGCAACGAGGTCATAGACGTCGATCGGAAAGGTCCGGTCCACCTCGGCGGCCTGAGGCAGATAGGCGACCTCCTGTCGTGGCAGACGGGTAAGGTCGATGCCGCCGGCAAGCGGACGCACGGCGCCCATGACGCCCTTGAGCAGCGTCGATTTGCCGGCACCGTTCGGCCCGCAGATCGCGAGCAACTCGCCTTCGGGCACGTTGCCATGGAGATGATGCACGGCCGGATGCCGGTCATAGCCGAGGGTCAGGTCACGGAAGGCGAGGACAGTCGCGCCACGATCCTCGGCAGTCGGCCTGGCGAGATGAGCATGCGCGTGGTCGTGTTCATGCGTCGGATGGTGATGGGCCGACATCAGGAGCCGCCTCCCCAAATGACCCACAACGCCAGACCCCACAGCATCACGCCGACCGGCACCACGATGGCGAGCCGCTGCCAGACCGAGAGCCGCAGCAAGGAATGCGAGGGCACGCCGGCGGCAGGGGCCGGACGGGAATGGATATGGGAATGACCATCCGGCGGGGCGCCGTCATCGGCACGCGAGGCCGTCGCCATCCAACTCCTGTTCTGTCCGGCACGAGCCGGCACCTGTCGTTCAGCCGCGATCATGCAAAACTGATACAACGTATCATTCTAGGCTGTCCAGCGGCGGATGCTACTTTATATCGGTTCATGACATCTTCTTCGGAGGGCGCGGCTCTGCACCGCAGCATCTCGACGCCGGGCGCTTCACGGCCTATAGGAAAGCGCCATTTCGCCGGATGAACCGGCGCGCCGATCGGGAGCCTATCCATGGACATTTCGCGCATTTCGGCCGGACCCAACCCGCCGGACGAGATTCACGCCGTCATCGAGATTCCGGCCGGTGGGCCGCCGGTGAAGTACGAGCTGGACAAGGAATCCGGCGCGCTCTTCGTCGACCGCTTCCTGCATACCCCGATGTTTTATCCGGGCAATTACGGCTTCATCCCGCAGTCGCTGGGCGATGACGGCGATCCGCTCGATGTCATCGTCATCTCGCCGATCCCGCTGGTCTCCGGCTGCGTCATCGCCTGCCGCCCGATCGGCGTGCTGATGATGACCGACGAGAAGGGCGGCGACGAGAAGGTCCTCGCCGTGCCGTCGGCCTCGGTCTATCCGTACCACAACAAGGTCGAGACCTATGAGGACCTGCCGGCACTGATCGTCGAGCAGATCACCCACTTCTTCACCCACTACAAGGATCTGGAGAAGGGCAAGAAGGTCTCGGTCGCCGATTGGCAGGGTCCCGCCCGGGCCCGCGAGCTCATCATCCGCGCGATCGAAGCTGCCAAGAAGTGAGCTTGCGGCGGCAAGCCGGTTGACAGGCTGCGCAGGCCCTCCGGCTTGGATGCGTCATCGCCTGAAAGAAGGGTCGCCCTGCCATGCGGGAGCGACCCTTTTTCGTGATGCGGGAACTATCGGGCGGGTCCGGCTCTGGCACCCTTGTTGCCTTGTCATGGCAGTCTCGCCCGATGGAGCCGCCATGCCTCTCGCTTTCACCGACCGCGGCTTCTATCGCGACCGGATCATTCCTGCAGGGGAACTGGCCGAATGCGGGGCGCCGCCTTATGTCGACCGTTATCCGGTGAAGCTGCCGGACGGCGATTGGGCGGAACTGCCCTTTCTCGCCCTGCCGCCGGATTTCGAGACCGCCATCGCCTATCTTTGCATCACAGAGAACTCCTTCGCCCTGGAAGACCGGCTCTCCAGCGCCATCGTCGACTGCGTGCGCGACCTCGCCTCGGAGATCGTGGTGGGCATGCCGACGCTGGGCATGGTGCTGGCCGCCTCGGTCGCGAAGAAGCTCGGCCATCCTCATTATGTCCCGCTGAGCTATTCGCGGAAATTCTGGTTCGAGGACGAGCTGTCCATCCCGGTCATCTCGATCACCAGTCCTCTCAAGCCCAAGACGGTCTTCATCGATCCCCGCCTGCTGGAGCGGATGGAAGGCCGGCGGGTTCTGCTGGTCGAGGATGTCATCTCCACCGGCGGCACGGTCTCGGCGGAACTGGAGCTGATGAGGCGCATCGGCGCTGACGTGGTCGGCGTAGCGACGGCCATCAAGGAAACCAACGTCTGGCAGCAGACGCTCGGCGCCATCGACCCCGCATGGCCGGCGCTGGTTCGCGCACCCATCTCCTGCCCGCTGTTCCGCAAGGGTCCGGGCGGCTGGTATCCGGACTGGTCTACGCTGCCGGCCTGAGTGCGCCGCTGCGATATTGTGGCATGGACACGCCGCTGCCTGAAATTCACGTCATGAATGCCTGCCGGGACCGCCCGGGCCATTCCCAATGGCTCCGCTCCGTGCAACGAAGCGCGCCCGAAGCGGGAAGCTCCGACGAAGAGAGCAAGAGACAGGCATGATGTGGACAGGCTGGAAGGCCGCAGTGATGGCCGGGACGGTCGCCCTGTTCATCGGTAGCGCCGCGCTGGGTGGCAGCGAGCCCGCAGCGCCCTCCGGACAGGTGGCGACGGATGCCGACAAGGCTTCGAACAAGGAACATCTCGTCGTTCTCACCGGACGGTCGGGCGGCGTCTATGCCGCGCTCGGCGACGCGGTTTCCCGCATCGTCACCCGCGAAATTCCGGGCCTCACCGTGTCCGAGGAGGCGACCCAGGGTTCCATCGACAACCTCAACCGCCTGCAGCATGAGCAGGGCGACCTTGCCTTCGCACTCTCCGACAGCCTGATTCAGGCCTGGCAGGGCGACCGCGATGCCGGTTTCCCCGAGAACTTCTACCGTATTCGCGTGGTTGCCACCCTGCATCCAAACTATCTGCAGCTTGTCGCGACGCAGGCCAGCGGCATTCGCTCCATCTCGGATCTGCGTGGCAAGCGCGTGGCCATCGGCATGCCCAATTCGGGGGTCGAGCGTAACGCGCTAGACGTGCTCAATGCGGCGGGCATCTATGACGAGAGCTTCGCACAAACCGTCCATCTGCCCTTCGCCGACGCATTGGACGAAATGCGCAAGGGCAAGCTCGATGCCGTCTTTCAGTCCACCGGCCTCGGCGTCGCGCCGATCGAGCAACTGGCGCACGACGTCCCGGTCACGCTCGTGCCGCTGACGCCCGATGTGGTCGCCAAGCTGGGCGCCCCCTATCAGCCGAGCATCATCCCGGCCGGAACCTATCCGGGCCAGACCACCGCAGTCGCCACGGCAGCGATCCCCAATATGCTGGTGGCCCGCGCCGGGCTGAGCGACGACATGGTCTATGCGCTGGTCGGGGCCCTGCAGAAAGAATTGCCCGAGCTCGCCGCCGCCCATCCCGCCGCGCATGGCGTCACGCTGGAAGCGGCCCTGCAAGCCGTACCGGTGCCGCTTCATCCAGGCGCCGAGCGGTTCTACCGCGAGCATGGGCTCGAGGATTGACGGCCTGCCTCAACCGGTGAACCCCATGCCGCGCAGCGCCGTCTGCAGCGCGACCGTGAGGACGACGCCCTCGCTCTGCGCCCGCGCTCTGTTGGCGATTCGCCGCGTGCCGGGCAGGCGTGCGCCGGGTTCCTCTTCGATAGCCGATGCGAGCCGTTCCATGTGATCAAGGAAGGCCGGCCCGGCCATGCGGCCCGGATCGATCGCGATGATCGAATGTCCGATCGCCGCAGGCGGCCCCTCACCGTCGAAGAAGCTCGGCGTGTCGAAGGAAAAGGTCGCAGCCGTGAGCCCCGCCGCCATCACCTCGATGATGAAGGCAAGCGCGGTACCTTTGGCTTCGCCCATCGGCACCATGGTTCCGGCAAGGCCGGCCTTGGCATCCGTGGTCGGCCGGCCTTCCGGGTCGAGCGCCCAGCCTTCCGGGATCGACTCGCCACGCTGCGCGGCCGCGAGGATATTGCCGCGTGCGACCTTGGCGACCGAAAGATCAACCACGGCCGGCGGACGGTCGCGCAACGGTGTCGCAAAGGCGACCGGATTGGTGCCGAAGAGCGGCCGCCGCCCACCCCAGGGCGCGATGGAGGCCGACGCGTTGGTGAACGTCATCGCGATGAGCCCACGCGCGGCGAGAGCTTCGGCCGGCTGTCCGGCCACGCCGAAATGACTTGACCGGCGCAAGCCGAGCAGCGCGATGCCGGTCTCCCGCGCAACGCTTTCCAGCATCGGCAGGGCAAGGTCGATCGCCGGATAGGAAAAGCCGTTGCCGGCATCGCACGCAATCATGGACGGTGCCACGCGCTGCAGGCGCGGTACGGCGTGCCCGTCGATCTTGCCCGAGGCGACCATCGCGCTGTAGCTCGGAAGCCGGGTCAACCCATGGCTGCCCAGCCCGTCGGCTTCCGCCCCGACCAGCGCCGCGGCCGTGGCGGCGGCATTGTCCGGCCCGGTGCCGAAGGCCTCGAGCACGCCGGCGGCATAGGCCTTCGCCTCGTCGAGCGAGAGCCGGCGGGTGGTGGAAGCCGCTTCGTGCCGGGTCACGCCGAACCCTCCTCGCGCCCGCCCAGCGGACCCGGTGCCAGCCGGCGAAGATCGAAGCGATGCACGTCGTCCAGCAGCGCTATGAAGGCCCGCGCACCATAGGCAGCACAGGCCTCTCCCTTCTCCACGCTCGCCTCCGTGGCGTCGCCCATGGCGCCGGTCGGCTGAATGTCCTGCGACATCCACCCGAAACCGGCCGGAGCGCCGGCACGCAGAAAGGCGAACTCCTGCTCCATGCCGAGGGTTGCCGGCGTGAAGTCGTCGATCGCGTTTCCACGCACCACATTCGGGCGGAACGCCATCATCAGCGAGGTCTCTATGCCGCCGGCATGGATGCCGTGCTGGCGCTCGCGCGGCGTGAAGAGCCCATCGGGATAGCCGAAGCGATGCCAGGAGATGGTGACCGCCAGCATGCCGAGCCGGGCCCTCAGGTCGCGGGCCACGATGTCGAGGATCGGCACATTGCCGCCATGGGAGTTCACCAGCACGATCTTGCGCAGGCCGGCGCGGTGAACGCTCTCCCCGATCTCCGTCCAGGCGCGGATCACCGTCTCGGCGGAAAGCGTCAGCGTGCCGGGAAAGTGTATGTGTTCATTGGACTTTCCCACAGCCTGCAGCGGCAGGAAAACCGCCGGAATATCCGCCGGCAGCAGCGGCATAACCGCATCCAGATAGCCCTGGCCGATCATCACGTCGACGCCGACCGGCAGATGCGGGCCATGCTGCTCCACCGCGGCGACGGGCAGCACCGCGATCCAGCTCTCGGTGTCGCCCGCGGCGAAATCGCCCCAGGTCAGCTCGGTCCAGAAGCGTTTCGGCGGCATATGCGGTCTCGTGGGCAGAGGCGGATGGGTGCGCGGGCAGGCAGTGTTTCTGCCCCCGTCATAGAAGCTCATGCCGTATGGCGACAAGCCTTGTCGCTCACGCCGGCTCCGGTCTTTCGTCGAGCCGCGCGGCCAGAGCCTCGACCTCGACCTTGAACTCCGGCCGGGTGAAGCCGGAGACGATCATCAGCGTCGAAGCCGGCGGCGGATCGGCGACGAAGCGGTCCCGGGCGGCCATGTAGCCGGTCATATGGGCGCGATCGGTGACATAGGCGTTCAGCCGCACCACGTCCGCCGCGCTCATGCCCGCTTCGGCGAGACAGGCCGAGATGGCGCGGAAACACAGGGCCGCCTGCTCCTCCGCGCTTTCCGGCACGACCTCGTCCGGCGCGATTCCGAGCTGGCCGGACACAAGCAGCAGCCGGGCGCCCGCCGGCACCTCGACGGCATGGCTGTAGCGGGCGAAGGGGGCGCGGAGCGAGGCGGGGACGAGATGACGTAGCATGCCCCGACGCTAGCCATTCCACGGGATTTCGCAAGGGCTTGCGCCGCTATCTGTCGTGGGTGGCGGTGGTGCGCGAGCAATCGTTTGCACCGGCATTGGGCTCGCCTAATATGCCGGCATCCTCGTCCTGCGCTTCTCTCAGGGAGATACAGATGCGCCCCGGTTTCCGAGCCCTTGCCGCGCGATGTGCCCGCGCGCTTCTCGTCTGCGGCCTCGGTGCTGCAAGCATTGGCGCGGGTTTGCGCGTGGTTGCGGCCGAAGCTGCCGACAAGGTCACCTTCGGTACCAACTGGGTGGCCCAGGCGGAGCATGGGGGATTCTACCAGGCGGTCGTCGACGGGACCTATGCGAAATACGGGCTAGACGTGAAAATCCTACCCGGCGGGCCGCAGGCCAACAATAGGCTCCTGCTGCCGGTCGGCAAGATTGATTTCTATATGGGCGCCAATATGTTGCAGGCCTTCGACTCGGTGAAGGAGGGCATCCCCACCATTATCGTCGCGGCGATGTTCCAGAAAGATCCGCAGGTTCTGATTGCTCATCCGGACGTGAAGAGCTTCGATGAACTCAAGTCCAAGACACTCTTCGTTTCAAAGGAAGGTCTCGCCAGCTACTATCAATGGCTTGTCAAGGATTATGGCTTCAGCGAAAGCCAGGTGAAACCCTATACCTTCAATGTCGCGCCGTTTCTTGCGGACAAGAACAGCGCGATGCAGGGCTACATCACCTCCGAACCTTTCGCAGTGGAGAAGGAAGGCGGGTTCAAACCCTCCCTCTTCCTGCTGGCCGATCAGGGTTTCGATACCTATTCCACCACCATCGAGACCCGCTCCGAGCTTGCCAGGACCAATCCCGACCTCGTGCAGCGCTTCGTGGATGCGTCGATCATCGGCTGGTACAATTACCTGTATGGCGACAATTCCAAGGCCAATGCCTTGATCAAGAAAGACAATCCGGAAATGACGGATGAGATGATCGCCTTCTCCATCGCTAAGATGAAGGACTATGGCATCGTCGATTCAGGCGACACCCTGACCTCCGGCATCGGGGCGATGACGGATGCGCGGATGAAGAGTTTCTTCGACAAGATGGTGCGCGCAAAGGTTGTCGATGGTGGAATCGACTACACCAAGGCCTATACGCTGCAATTCGTGAACAAGGGCGTCGGCAAGGAGCTGCGCCCGCAGTGATGCAATCGCCCGGTCCGATGAGTGCAGTGAGGTGGACGATGAGTGCAGACGGGCCGGCTCAGGCGACCATGGCGCCCGCCCGCGAGGTCGTCCTGCGGCTGGACGGGGTGGCGAAGGCCTTCCCGAACGGGGTCACCGCGCTCGACGGGCTCGACATGGAGGTTCGTGCCGGCGAGTTCCTCTCCCTGCTCGGCCCCTCCGGCTGCGGCAAGTCGACGGCCCTCCGGCTCATTGCGGGGCTGTCGGAGCCGACCGGCGGGCGAATCGAGGGCCGGCCGGCCGGCGGCGCCCCTTCCATCGGCTTCGTGTTCCAGGAACCCACGCTGATGCCGTGGGCCACCGTGTTCGGCAATGTCCACCTGCCGCTCCGGCTGCAGGGGATCGGCCGCCGGCAGGCGGAAGCGGCGATCATGGAGGCGCTGGAGATGGTCGGGCTCGGCGCCTTCCGCGACGCCTATCCGCGCGAGCTTTCCGGCGGCATGAAGATGCGCGTGTCCATCGCCCGCGCGCTGGTGACGAAACCGGCCCTGCTGCTGATGGACGAACCTTTCGCCGCGCTGGACGAGATCACCCGCTTCAAGCTGAACAACGATCTGCTGGCGGTGTGGCGGCAACTGAAATGCACCGTGGTGTTCGTCACCCATTCGGTGTTCGAATCGGTGTTCCTCTCCACCCGCATCCTCGTCTTCCGGGCGCGGCCCGGGCGGGTGGCGGCGGAGATCGGCATCGACCCGGCCCTGCCGCGCGACGAGGCCTTCCGCACTTCGGCGGATTATGCCGCCCTGTGCCGGCAGACCTCGCAGGCGCTGGCCGCCGCGATGGGAGAGCGGCTGTGACGCCGCGGGCACTCGCCGCGCCGCGCCGCCTTCCCCGTTCGCGGAGCGCGTGAGCCATGGCGGAGCGGCTCTTGCCGGACGGCGCCTCCGAGGGCCTGATCGCCCCGCCTCCGTTTCCCGCCAAGCCCGATACGGCACCAGGCCCGGCACCAGGCCCGGCGCGTACGTGGCTCGCCCATGGGCGCTGGCTGCTGCCGGTCGCGGTGCTGGCGCTGGCCGTGCTCGGCTGGGATCTGGTGGTGCGGCTCAACGCCCTTCCGCCCTATATCCTGCCCGGCCCCGGGCTGGTGGTGTCGACCCTGATCAAGGACTGGGCCGTGCTCTCCGGCTCGCTGCTGGTTACGCTGCGCATCACCGCGCTCGCGCTCGCAACGGCGGTCATCGGCGGGGGCGTACTGGCACTGGTGTTCGCCGCCTCGCGGCTGGTCGAACTGTCGCTGTTTCCGATCGCGGTGATCCTGCAGGTCACGCCGGTGGTCGCCATTGCGCCGCTGATGCTGATCTATCTGGAGCCCGGGACGGCGGTGCTGACCTGCGCCTTCATCGTCGCCTTCTTCCCGATCCTGTCCAATACCGCACTCGGCCTCAATTCGGTCGATCCCAATCTGCAGGACCTGTTCGCGCTGTCCGGTGCCAGCCGCTGGCAGAGCCTCATCCTGCTGCGCCTGCCGGCCGCGCTGCCCTATTTCCTCGGCGGGCTGCGCATTGCCGGCGGCCTCGCGCTGATCGGCGCCATCGTCGCCGAGATCGCGGCGGGATCGGCGGGACAGGGCTCGGGCCTCGCTTTCCGGGTGGTGGAATCCGGCTACCGGTTGAACATTCCGCGCATGTTCGCGGCACTCCTGCTCATCTCGCTCACCGGCATCCTCATCCATACGGTGCTTAGTCTTGTTTCCTGGCTGGCGCTGCGGCGCTGGCACGACAGCGCGGTGACACGGCAATGAGCCCGATGGAGCTGGTGCGCGCCGCGTTCGAAACCGAGCCGGACCGCTATCGGCTCGCCGGCGTGCGGGCACCGGCCTGTCTGTTACGCGGCAACCCGGCGCCCGGCCTCCTCGCCACAACGCCCGACGCCGAAAACCTCGTGCGACTCGACATCGACATCGCCGACGGGCGCATCGCCGCGCTGGCCCTCGCCGGCACGATCCCGCTGCCGGACGGCGCGATGGCCATCCCGCTCGACGGGGGGCTGGTGCTGCCGGGACTGGTGGACATGCACACCCATCTCGACAAGGCCCATATCTGGCATCGCGCGCCCAACCCCGACGGCAGCTTCGCCGGGGCGCTGAAGGCCGCCGCCGACGATGCGGCGAACTGGACCGAGACCGATCTACTGGCGCGGATGACGCGCGGCCTCCAGAGCGCCCATGCCCACGGCACGGTAGCGCTGCGCACCCATCTCGACAGCGTCGGCCCGCAGGCCGAGACCGCGTGGCAGGTCTTTGCCGGGCTCCGGGTGGAATGGGCCGGGCGGATCGCGCTGCAGGCGGTGAGCCTGGTGCCGGTGGACCTTGCCGCCGATGCGGCGGCACTGGCACCCGTCGTAGTGCTCACCGCCCGCCATGGCGGCACGCTGGGCGGCTTCCTCTACCGCACGCCTCAGCTCGAAGCTGGCCTCGCCAACCTGTTCGCCGCCGCCGAGCGCCATGGGCTCGACCTCGACCTGCATGTGGACGAGACCGGCGATCCGGAAGCGCAGGGCCTGCTGGCGCTGGCGCGGATGGCCAGGGCCCGCCGCTTTGCCGGCCGCATCATCGCCGGCCATTGCTGCTCGCTCGCCCGGCAGGACGCGGACACCGCCGCCCGCACCATGGATGCGGTGGCCGAGGCCGGCATCGCGGTGGTGTCGCTGCCGATGTGCAACCTTTATCTGCAGGACCGCGCCACCGGTCGCACGCCGCTCTGGCGCGGGGTCACGCTTCTGCACGAGTTGAAGGCGCGCGGCGTGAAAGTGATGGTGGCGAGCGACAATGTGCGCGATCCCTTCTACCCTCACGGCGATTTCGACATGATCGAGGTCTGGCGCGAGGCGACCCGCATCCTGCATCTCGACCACCCCATCGGCGACTGGCCGGCCGCCATCGCCGCTGCGCCGGCAGCCGCGATGGGGCTGGACGGCGTCGGCACGCTGGCCCCCGGCGCGCCGGCGGACCTCATCGTGACCGCCGCGCGCGGGGTACACGCGCTGTTCGCGCGGCCCGGCGCGCCGCGCCTGGTGCTGCGCGCCGGGCGGCTCCTTTCGGCGGAGCTGCCGGATAGGGCGGAGGACGACGACCGTAGCGCCCCGAGGGAGGACGCCCGTTTATGAGCACGCCCGGCTTTTCGAGCGCCCGCCCCGCCTACGACCTCGCCACGCTGCGCGCCCGGCTGGACGGACTGCGGATGGAGGACAACCCCGCCCTCATCCGGCAGAAGAGCCGCGACTTCTACTGGTACTCCCCGGTGCTCAAGCGCCAGCTCGCGGAGGTGACCGCCGACCTCGTGGTGAGCGTCGCCAGCGAGGCCGACATCGTTCGGGTGCTCGCGGCCTGCGTCGAGCTGCGCATTCCCGTCACTCCGCGCGGAGCCGGCACCGGCAATTACGGGCAGGCCATGCCGCTCGCCGGGGGCGTGGTGCTGGACCTCTCCGGCATGGACGAGGTGCTGGAGATCGCGCCCGGCCGGGTGCGCGCGGAGCCCGGCGCCGTCCTCGCCGAGATCGACGCGCAGACCCGCAGCCGCAGCGGGCAGGAATTGCGGCTTCATCCCTCCACCTATCGCTCCGCCTCCATCGGCGGCTTCATCGCCGGCGGCTCGGGCGGGGTCGGCTCGATCACCTGGGGCGGGCTGCGCGACCTCGGCAACATCATCAGCCTCACCCTGCTGACGATGGAGGCCGAGCCGCGCCGGCTGCGGCTGACCGGCGACGACCTCGCCCGCGTCGCGCACGCCTATGGCACCAATGGCGTGATCGTCGAGGTCGAGATGCCGCTGGCACCAGCCTGCGACTGGCTGGAGGTGATCATCGGCTTCGAGAGCTTCGCCGCCGCGGCGGCCTATGGCAATGCGCTCGGCGAGCAGGACGCGATCCTGAAGAAGCTGGTCAGCGTCATCGCCGCTCCGGTCCCGCAGGCGGCCTTCCTGCGCCACCGCTCCTTCCTGCCGGACGGCCGCCATGTCGCGCTGGTGATGGTGGACGCCCTGGCGCGCGAGGCATTCGAGGCCTTCACGCGGCGCTTTGCCGGGGCGGAGATCCTGTTCCGCTCCGACCGGCTCGCCCCCGAGGAGGCGAAGGGGCTGCCCCCGCTCTACGAATTATCGTGGAACCACACCACGCTGCGCGCGCTGCGGGTCGATCCGGCGATCACCTA
This sequence comes from Ancylobacter crimeensis, assembly GCF_023016805.1. Lineage (GTDB taxonomy): Bacteria > Pseudomonadota > Alphaproteobacteria > Rhizobiales > Xanthobacteraceae > Ancylobacter > Ancylobacter crimeensis. Next base: position 67,835 of record NZ_JALKCH010000016.1, on the reverse strand, counting down.
TCTGCAGACGCTCTACCCCTTCCCGGACCAGCTCGCGCTGGTCTCGCGCATCCACGAAGCGCTGGGGGACGAGGTGGCGGCGCATCTGGAATTCGTGCGCTTCGACGGCAAGGTCACCTGCTTCGGCCTGCCGCTGGTGCGCTTCACGACGGAGGAACGGCTGGCGGAAATCGTCGCCCTGCATGAGGCGATGGGCGCCGTGGTGTTCGATCCGCACCGCTACACGCTGGAGGAAGGCGGCATGAAGCAGACCGACCCGGACCAGCTCGCCTTCAAGCGCGAGGCGGACCCGCACGGCCTGCTCAACCCGCACAAGATGATCGCGTGGGAAGACCCTGCCTTCGACTTTTCCGGGGCCCGGACCTATCTGTTTCCCGGCATCGGAGCGTGAGGCCATGCGCGTGCTGCTCATCCACTGCCATCCGGTACCGGAAAGCTTCGGCGCGGCGGTGCGCGATGCCGCGCGGCGCGGGCTGGAACGCGCGGGGCACGAGGTGGACCTGATCGACCTCTATGACGAGGGCTTCCAGCCGGTGATGAGCGCACAGGAGCGGCGCGACTATCACACGCCCGGCCTCAACCGCGTCAACGTCGCCGACCATCTCGACCGGGTGAAGCGGGCGCAGGCGCTTGTGCTGGTCTATCCCACCTGGTGGTACGGCCCGCCCGCCATGCTGAAGGGCTGGCTCGACCGGGTGCTGGTGCCCTATGAGACGTTCGGCATGCCCAAGCCCTACGGCATGCTGGAGAGGCACCTCACCCAGGTGCGGGTGCTCGCGCTCGTGACCACGCTCGGCTCGCCCTGGTGGTGGTGGCGCTGGATCGGCCAGCCCGGCCGCAAGCTGCTCGCGGCCGGAATCGGCGGCATCATCCACCCCCGCGCGCGACATCTGTGGCTGGCGCTCCACGCCATGGACAGCGCCGGCGAGGCCAAACGCCGGCGCTTCCTCGAGCGGGTGGAGGCGCGTTTCGCACGCCTGTGAGGCGACCTCCCCGACGTCCTCTTATCTTTTGACGGCGCCGCCAAGTCCGGTCATGGTGAGGCATCCTCTCACACGCTTGGGGCAACGGTGAAGGATGGGGCAGACGTGAAGGACTCACTCGACAGAAGCATCGGCCACAGGCTGCATCGCGCGGCCCGGCTGCAGCGTGCCCTGGCGGCGCGCCATCTCGCCGAGCTCGGGCTGTTCCCGGGTCAGGAATCGGTTCTCAAGCTGCTCTCCGAGAGCGACGGCCGCACCATGACGGAGCTGGCCGCCGCGCTTCAGGTGCGCCCGCCCACCGCGTCCAAGACGGTCGGCCGGCTCTCCGCGCAGGGCCTGCTGACCCGCAAGGCCAGCGACGGCGACGGCCGGCTGGTGCGCGTCTGGCTCACCGAGGAAGGCCGCCAGCGGGCCGGTGCGGTCGACGGCATCTGGGACCGGATCGAGGACATCATGATCGCGGGCCTCGATTCCAAGGACCGCAAGCGGCTGCGCAAGCTGTTGCGCAAGCTGGACAAGAACCTTGCCTCCGCCCTCGGCGCCACATTGCCGGCCGGCGCGGAGGACGAGGAGGCCGAGGACGCCGCCCCCGAGAGCGACGCCCCGGTACTGGCCGGGGAAGCGCTGTAGGCCGCAATCCGCCGAAGGCACGACCTCCTAAAGCATTTCCCCGCCTGCGAAGCCCGCCGGCGAGGTTCGGCGCGTCCCGCTTTCCGGTGCTAGGCCCGGATCTCCGGCTCGACCAGCCGGGCGAGGTTCCGCAGGCTGTCCTGCCAGCCGAGACAGCAGGCCTCGACCGGGATGGCGTCGGGTATGCCCGCCTGCTCGATGGAAAGCCCGGTGCCGACCGCGAACTTTTCCAGCACCACGCTCACCTGCATCTCGCCGGACAGGCCGGGATCGTCGAAGCGGTCGGTGTAGCGCAGCCGCTCCCCGCGGACGAGTTCCGTATAGGTGCCCCCAAAGGCGTGGCTGTCGCCCGTGGTGAAATTACGGAACGACATGCGGAAACTGCCGCCGACCTTCGCCTCGAAGGCATGGACCGTACAGACGAAACCGTCCGGCGGAAGCCATTTGGCGAGGGCGTCCGGCTCGACGAAGGCGCGATATACCTTTTCCGGGCTGGCCTTGAGCACGCGGTGCAGGCGGATGGTGCCGGGCATGTCGCTCCTCCGACTCGCTCCTTCAACGGGTTGCCTCCCTTGGGGGAGGCGGCACGGGGCCATCCTGCCTCTCGCGCCGCTCTCTGCCAAGGACGCAGGAGCGTGCCCCCTGCCGACAGCACGGCAACGAAGCCCTTGTGCCCGCCTGCTCACCGCGGGCCTGCGCGAAGGTCCGTTTCCGCCCAAAGCGGCACTCGCGCTGCAACGGCGTCAGGCTTATAGAGAGGGCCCGTTCCCCGCATGCTTCGGGCCTGCCGCGTGTCCCTCTCTCCCGCTGATTCCACCGGTGCTGCCGTCCCGCCGGCGCGTCCTGCCGATTCCCCCCATGCCGCACTCCCGCTCCCCGGCCGGCACCGCCTCGCCGGCATCGGGCTGATGCTGGCCGCCTTCGTGCTGTTCGCGACGCTGGACGCGACGGTGAAATGGCTCGGCGGCCACGTCAACGCGATGGAGATCGTCTGGGCGCGCTATATGGGCCAGTTCGTGCTGTCCTGCGCCGTCCTGAACCCGTGGGTCATGCCCGGCGTGTGGCACACCCGGCGACCCGTGCTGCAGGTGGTGCGCTCGCTGCTGCTTCTCGGCACCACGCTGGGCAATTTCTTCGCCCTGCAATATCTCCAGCTCAACCAGACCATCTCCATCACCTTCTCCATGCCCTTCTTCGTCGCCCTGTTCGCCGGGCCGATGCTGGGGGAATGGATCGGGCCGCGGCGATGGCTGGCGGTCATGGTGGGCTTTGCCGGCGTGCTGCTGGTGGTGCAGCCGGGCACGCAGAGCCTGCACCCGGCAGTGTTCGCCTCGCTCGCCAGCGCCGTCTGCTACGCCTTCTACGCGATCACCACGCGCCAGCTCGCGGCGAGCGATTCCACCGCGACGACGATGTTCTATTCCTGCGCGCTCGGCGCCGGTCTCACCTCGCTGGCGCTGCCCTTCTTCTGGAGCACGCCGCAGGGCGGCACGGTGCTGGTCAATCTCGGCCTCACCGGCATCTATGGCGGGCTCGGCCATCTGCTGCTGGTGATCGCCCACCGCAACGCCCCGGCGGCGGTGCTGGCGCCGTTCCTTTATACCCAGATCGTTTGGATGGTGCTGGCCGGCTGGCTGGTCTTCAATGAGGTGCCCACCGCGACGACGCTCGTCGGCGCCGCCATCGTCATCGCTTCCGGACTCTATCTCATCGCGCGCGAGCGGGCGGAACGTGCCGAGGCCGCCATCGCCGCCACCGTGCCGGACTGACCTTCGCGACATTCCGAACCTGACCCGACCCTGCCCCGACCTGAAACGACCCGACCCGACCAGGAGATGATGCCCATGGCGAGCGACGACAGCCGGCCCGATCTGCTGCAGACCGGCCCCTTGATGCCGATGATCGAACGCCAGCTCGACACCCATTTCCGCGTGCACCGGCTGGACGGGCCGCAGGGCGCGGCGATCCTCGATACGGTGGCCCCGCACATCCGCGCCATCGCAACCGGGGTCGGCGCCTCGGGCGCGCGCAACAACGTCACCGCCGCGCTGATGGACCGCCTGCCGAAGCTGGAGATCGTCTCCAATTTCGGCGTCGGCTATGATTCGGTGGATGCGGTGGCCGCCGGCGCGCGCGGCATCGTCGTCACCAACACGCCGGGCGTGCTCGATGACGAGGTGGCCGACCTCGCGGTCGCCCTCACTTTGTCCGCCGTGCGCCGGCTGCCGCAGGCGGAGCGCTATCTGCGCGCCGGTAAATGGCCGCAGGGCGGCTTTCCCTTCAGCCCCACGCTTCGGGACCGCAGCATCGGCATCGTCGGCATGGGGCGGATCGGGCAGGCCATCGCGCGGCGGCTGGAAGGCTTCGACCGGCCGATCGCCTACTACACCCGCCGCCCGGTCGAGGGCCTCGCCTATGCTTACGAACCGGACCTGATCGCCCTCGCCCGCAAGGTGGACGTGCTCATCGTCATCGTGCCGGGCGGCGCCTCGACCCATCACATGATCGACGCCGCCGTGCTGGAGGCGCTGGGGCCGAACGGCATCCTCGTCAATGTCGCGCGCGGATCGGTGGTGGACGAGCCGGCGCTCGTGAAGGCGCTGCAGGACGGCACCATCCTCGCCGCCGGGCTCGACGTGTTCGAGCACGAGCCGAACGTGCCCGCCGAGCTGATCGCGCTCGACAATGTGGTGCTGCTGCCCCATGTCGCGTCCGCAACGCATATGACGCGCAACGCCATGGGCCAGCTCGTGGTGGACAATCTCACCCGCTGGTTCGGCGGCGAGCCGCCGCTGACGCCGGTGCCGGAAACGCCCGTTCCGCCTGTTCGGAAGGGCTGACGCGGCCACCCTGAAGACGATGTGAGGCGCCGGGAAAGCCGCGCCGCCTCGCGCTTTCCCCCGAAGGATGAGATGATCGGGACCATGGCTGCCACCCTTCCCGCGCCCGTGCGCCGCTCGCTGATCGCTTTGTCCCGGCTCGCGTTCGCCGGCCTGTTCGCACTGGTGCTCGCCCTGCCCGCCATGGCCGCTTCCAAGACGAAGCCGGTGCCGGACGCCGCCCAGCCCGCGGGTGACAAGGACGCGGGCGACGATGCCGCCGCGGCTCCCGGCCCGGCCCAGCCGCCGCCGGCGCAGACGCTGGCGGGGAATTATCGCCTCACCAATGCCGATGGCGACCGTGTCTGCCCGCTCACCTTGCTTGGCACGAAGCTTCCGAACGGACGCTTCGGCGTCGATCTCGACCGCAAGGCCTGTGGCGGCGCCATCCTCTTCGCCGCCGATATCGCCGCCTGGCGGCCCGGCGTCGGGGATTCGATCCTGATCGAGACGAAGCAGAACAAGCTGATCGCCGAATTCACGGAAGGCATGGGCGGGATCTGGGAGGCGCTGCGCGAGGATGACGGGGTGTATTTCCTCGTCAATCCGGCACTGGCGGAAACCGCGCCCGGCGCGACCCCGGCCGAACTGGCCGGGGCGTGGCAGCTCACCCGGCCGGCCGACAGCACGGACCGCGGCGCGCAGTGCCGGCTCACCCTGCGCGAGCAGCCGGCGGGCGGGGACACGCTAAGCCTGACTCTCGATCCCGAATGCAGCGCCCTGCTCGGCCGTTTCGCCGCGGTAAGCTGGCGGATCGACGGCGGCGACATCCTGCTGCTCGACGCCGCCGGCGACAGGCTGCGCTTCGCCCAGCAGGAGGATGGCGGCTTCAGCCGGGTACCGGAAGCCGAGCGCCCGCTGCTGCTGGTGCGGCCTTAGGGCATTTTCGGAGCGAAGTGGAGACCGGTTCGCGCGAAGAAAATGCGACCGGCCAAGCCTCAACGTGCGGGCGCGCGCTCGAAGAGCTGCAGATAATTGCCGGCCGGGTCGACCACGGTAAGGGTGCGGCCATGGCTGCCCATGTCGCGGCTGCCGACGATGCGCATGCCGGCTTGCGCGAGGCTGGCCCGGCGTTCGTCGAGGTCCGGCACCTCGAACACCGCCACCGCACCGGCTGCGCCGTGGGGATACTCCTCCACTGAACCGACCGCGAAATTCGCGCCGCCCGCGTCGTATTGCACCCAGCGTTCGCCATCGGCGAACCTGGGAACGAGGCCCAGCACCGCCTCATAGAAATGACGGCTCGCGGCCATGTCGGCCGTGCCGACATAGACGTTCTGCAGCTTCTTCACCGGCATGCACGCACCCTCCCCGTCGCCCGCGCGACGGTACCGTGTCAATAGACCGTCCAGCCCGCGTCGGCGACGATCAGCGCCCCGTTGAGGTAGCGCGCGTCCTCCGAAGCGAGGAACAGCGCGACCGGGGCGATGTCGTCGCCGCCCGCCTGCGGCGGACGGGTGGCGAGCCCTTTCTTCCGCAGCTCCCACCCGGCATCCGAGGGCGGCGCGCCGGCGGCAAGGTCGGTCTTCACCGAGCCGGGCGCGATGGCGTTGCAGCGAATGCCGCGCGCGCCATAGGTCGCTGCCACCGCGCGGGTGAGGCCGAGCAGGCCGTGCTTGGAAACGGTATAGCTCACCCCGCCGCGCCCGCCCTGAAAGCTCGCGATCGAGCAGGTGTTCACGAACACGCCGCGCCCGCGCGCCAGCATGTCCGGCAGGGCGGCGCGGGTGAGGCGCATCGGGGCGGTGAGGTTCACCCCCAGCACGCGCCCCCACATCGCGTCGTCGGTCTCGTCCAGCGGCATCATGCGGTCGAGGATGCCGGCATTGTTGCACACGATATCCACCGGCCCGAACCGCGCCTGCGCGCCCGCCAGCATGGCGGCGATCGCGGCGGGGTCGGTGACATCGGCCTCGAGCGTGTCGAGCGCCTCCGGCGTGGCGACCCCCGCACGCAGCGCCTCCAGCGCCTCGCCCGAGCGGTCCACCGCGAAGACCCGCGCCCCCGCCGCCACGAAGGCGGCGACCATGGCGCAGCCTATGCCGGCGCCCGCTCCGGTGATGAGAGCCACCTGTCCGTTCAGATCGGTCATGTCACGGCCCCTGTTCAGCCGGCCGCGTGGAAGGCGCCGGCGCGATAGACCAGCGCCGGACGCGCGGGGTCAGCGGCGTGGGTGGCGGCCACGGCGCCGATGAACACGGTATGGGTGCCCCATTCCATCGTCTCCATCACCCGGCAGTCGAAGGCGGCGATGGCGTCCTCCAGCACCGGCGCGCCGGTGACGAGGCGGCGCCAGGCGCCATGGGCGAAGCGCTCCGCACCGCGCAAGCCCCCGCGGCCGGCGAAATGCTCGGCGAGCGGGCGGTGCTCATGGGCGGTCACGTTCACGCAGAACGCCCTCGACGCGACGATGGCGGCGTGGCCTTCGGTCGCGCGGTTGACGCAGACCAGCAGCGTCGGCGGATCGGCCGAGACCGAGCACACCGCGGTCGCGGTCAGCCCGCGCGGCCCCTGCGGCCCGAGCGCGGTGATGACGGTGACCCCGGCGGCCAGTTCGCGCATCGCCGCGCGAAAGGCGTCCGGCTCCACGAGCGGGGGATGGGTCTGCGGGGGATGGGGCGACGGGGTCAGGTCCAGGGCCGCGATGGTCATGCGTCATGTCCCAGATAGGCGCGCGCACGCGCTCATGGTTGATGAGGTCGAGCCCGTGGCCGGAGAGCGTGATCTCGCCGCTCTCCAGCACGAAGGCGCGGTCGGCGATCTCCAGCGCGCCATAGGCGTTCTGCTCGACGAGGAGCACGGTGACGCCCTCGCGGTTCACCCGCCGTACCGCGTCGAGCACGAGGTCGACGATCTGCGGGGCGAGGCCCATGGTCGGCTCGTCGAGCAGCAGCATGCGGGGACGCGCCATCATCGCCCGGCCCATCGCCACCATTTGCTGCTCGCCGCCCGACAGCGTACCGGCGAGCTGGCGGTAGCGCTCCTTCAGACGCGGGAACAGTTCCAGCACATGGTCGAGGTCGGCGCGGAAGGCGGCGTGATCGCTGCGGGCATAGGCGCCGATCTCCAGATTCTCGGCGACGCTCATGCGCCCGAACAGCCGCCGGCCTTCCGGCACCTGCGAGAGCCCGTGCCGCACCCGTTCATGGGGCGGCAGGTGGGTGATGTCGTCCCCGCCGAGCGTGACCGTTCCCGCCCGCACGTCGCGCAGCCCGCACAGCGCGTTGAGAATGGTGGTCTTTCCCGCACCATTGGCGCCGATGATGGTGGCGATCTCTCCGGCCTCCACCGTGAAGCTCACCTCGCGCACCGCCGCGATCTGGCCATAGACGACGGTGAGGCCGGAGACTTCCAGAGCCTTGCTCATGCCAGTCGCGCCTCCAGCGTGGGGATTGCCGCGGGCACGGCATGGATCGGCTCCGGCGCGGGGCCGGTCTGCCCGGAGCGCCGGCCGAGATAGGCGGCGATGACGCGCTCATCGGCCTGGATCTCGCCCGGCGTGCCTTCGGTGAGGATGGCGCCGCGGTCGAACACGGTGATGCGCTCGGCCACCGCCATGACGACGCGCATGTGATGCTCGATCAGCACCACGGTGACGCCGAGTTCGCCGCGCACCCGCTCGATCAGCTCCACCAGCAGGCGGCCTTCGGTCGGGTTCATGCCGGCGGCGGGCTCGTCCAGCATCAGCATGCGCGGGTCGCCGACGAGGGCGCGCGCGATCTCCAGCCGGCGCTGGTCGCCATAGGGCATGTTGCGGGCGAGGTGCTGGGCCCGGTGCGGAATGCCGACGAAGTCGAGATAATGCAGCGCCCGCTCGCGGGCCTCCTTCTCCTCCCGCCGGAACCGCCCGGTGCCGAGGATCGCCTCCCAGAAGGTGGCGCGCAGCCGCCGGTGCTGACCGACCAGCACGTTCTCGATGCCCGTCATGTTCGGGAACAGGCGGACGTTCTGATAGGTGCGGGCGATGCCGTGGCGGGCGACCACATGGGCCGGCAACCCGTCGATCCGCTCGCCGGCGAGCATGATGCGCCCGCCGGTCGGCTTCACGAAGGCGGTGATGCAGTTGAAAGCGGTGGTCTTGCCCGCCCCGTTCGGGCCGATGATGGCATGGACCGAGCCGGCGGCGACATCGAGATCGACATTCTGGATGGCGACGACGCCGCCGAAGGCCTTGCGCAGCCCCCGCACCTGGAGCAGCGGCGCGTCCTTTCTCTCACGATGCATGGACGCCCTCCTTCGCATAGGCCGCCGGCCACAGGCCCTCGGCGCGGACATGCATCATGGCGACCAGCGCGATGCCGTAGAACAAATAGCGGAACTCCCCGAACTCGCGCAGCAGCTCCGGCAGGCCGATCAGCACGATGGCGCCGACCAGCACCCCCGGCAGCGAGCCCAGCCCGCCGATGACGAGGATGGCGAGCACGTTGATCGAGACCAGAAGCTGGAACGAATGCGGGTAGACCGAGCCGATCAGCGCCGCGAACACCGCTCCCGCCGCGCCGGCAAAGGCGGCGCCGATGGTGTAGGCCAGCAGCTTCGAGGCAACGGGATCAATGCCCAGCGCCTGCGCCACGTCCTCGTCCTCGCGCATGGCGAGCCAGGCCCGGCCGATCTTCGCATTCTGCAGCCGCAGCGAGACGAAGGCGACCACCCCGGCCAGCACCAGCGCCAGATAATAGAGCGCGACCGGCGATTTCAGCTCCCAGCCGAACAGGCGGGGATGGTCGATCTCGATGATGCCCTGCGAGCCGCCGAGATAGGGCGACAGCGCGTCCGAGAGCACCAGCACGCGGATGATTTCGCCGAGGCCAAGCGTCGCCATGGCAAGATAGTCGCCGCGCACCCGAAGCACCGGCAGGCCGAAGATCATGCCCGCCACCGCGGCAAGCACGATGGCGACCGGCAGCGCCACCCAGAACGACACGTCGGCGATGGCGAGCGGGCCGGAGGAGCACAGCAGCGCCACCGTATAGGCCCCCACCGCGAAGAAGGCGACGAAGCCGAGATCGACGAGGCCGGCAAGACCGAGTTCGATGTTCAGCCCCATGCCCATCAGCATGTAGAGCGCGACCAGCATCGCGACCTGCGCGACGAAATCATTCGTCACCAGCGGCAGCAGCACCACGCCGGCGATCAGCAGCACGAGGCCGGGCCGCGACAGGCCCGAGCGCGGCACGCCGCCCCGCTTCAGCGCGAGCCGGTCGCGCACCAGCGCGAAGGCCGCGGCGAGGAAGAACAGCGCCACCGCCGCGCCGGGATTGAGGCCGGCGGAGCCGAACACCTCATGGTCCGGCCCGGTGAGGTCCGGCAGGCGTTCCAGCATGCTGGCGAAGACGTCGCGGAACAGCCCCGCGGTAATGACGGCGGCAAGCCCGGTGAGCGCCGCCTTGCCCGCCCCCGCCGGCAGCCGGCCGACCAGCGCGCCGACGAGAGCGGAAGCCGCCCCGATTAACGGCAGTTGCGCCAGCGCCTCAAGGGAGGCGATGCGCGCGCCGAGGCTGAGCGCCTTCGCCAGCGCAGGGCTCGCCGCCACCAGCGTCGTGCGCAGGTTGACGGCCATGATGAGCCACACCAGAACCGACAGGCAGGCCCCGGCGACCAGCCCGGCGACGACGGCGTTGAGAAGCGCCGCGCTCGTGCCGGAGCGGGCATCGCGTGCCGCCACATGGCCGGCGGCGAAGACGATGAGCAGGCTCGCGAGCTGCGAGAGCGTGACCGTGCCCTCGATGACCGCGCGCTTGTCCATCGCGGAATAGGCCCCGATCAATGCGAAGGCGACGAGGGCCGCTCCCGCGATCAGGCCCAGCCGCACCGCTTCCATGAGCGGGGAACGGCGGCGGCGGGTGACCTTGAAGGAGGACGTGACGGTGTTGAACGACATCGCTTCCTCCCCTTATGCGCGCTTGGCGGCAAGCCGCTCGCCGAGCAGGCCCTGCGGACGGAAGATCAGGATCATCACCAGCATGCCGTAGCCGATCACGTCCTTGAGCTGGTAGGGCGCCGGCAGGTGGTAGCCTTCCAGGATCAGCGCCGGGCCGAGCGCCTCGGCGAGCCCCAGAACCAGCCCGCCGAGCAGCGCGCCGCCCAGATTGCCGATGCCGCCGAGGATCGCCGCGGCGAAGCCCTTCACCCCGAGGAAGAACCCCATGAAGACGGTGATCTGCTTGAAGACGAGGGCGTAGAGCACCCCGGCGACCCCGGCCATCGCTCCGCCGATCGCAAATGTGGCGACGATGACGGCGGTGACGTCGATGCCGACGAGGGCCGCCGCGTCGCGATCCTCCGCCACCGCGCGCATCGCCTTGCCGAGCCGGGTGAGTCGCACCACCGCGAGCAGCCCGGCCAGCACGATGAGCGCCGCGACGAAGGCGACCACCTGCGGGATCGGGATGGTGAGCCCGGCGAAGGAGACCGTGCCCTCCATCCAGCCGAAGCCCGGATAGGCCCGGTTGCGCGTGCCGAACAGGCCGCGCGCCGCATATTGCAGGATGAACGACATGCCGATGGCGCAGATCAGCGGCGCCAGCGAACGTACATGCAGGAAGGGCCGGTACGCGATCCGCTCGATGGCGATGGAGACCAGCGCCCCCGCCGCCATGCCCGCCGCCAGCACCAGCGGCAGCGCCAGCAGCGGGAAGGCCCCGAGCACGCCGGCATCGTTGAGCCCGCCGGCCGCGAACAGCCCGGCGAAGGACCCCACCATCATCACGTCGCCATGGGCGAAGTTGATCATGCGCAGGATGCCGTAGACCATGGTGTAGCCGAGCGCGATGAGCGCATAGATGCTGCCGATGGTGAGGCCGAACATCGTGAAGGACACGAAGTCGGCGGCGGAGTAGGTGCCGGCGGCAAGGCCGCCGGCAAGACCCACCAGGACGAGCGCCGCGACGCCGATGCGGATGGCGAGCAGGATGAAGTCGACCCAGGTCGACCGCCGCAGCCATTCCGCAAACACGCCGGGCTCCGTCGCGGAGCGCGCGGTCTCGCTCACGGGAAGATGCGCTTGGGGTTGGTGCCGGGGGCGAAGCTCGACTGGTCGTCGCTGTTGAACTCCCAGATCGCATAGGTCGCCGCGCCGCAATCCCCGTTCGCATCGCAGGTCAGCGCGCCGGTCAGGCCCGGCAGGTCCTTGGTCGCCATCAGCGCCTCGTGCAGCGCCTGCCGGCCGATATAGAGGTTGCCTTCGTCGTCGCTCTTGCCGACCGCCTTGATGGCGGTGAGCGCAAGCGTCGCGGCGTCGTGACCATAGGCCGAGAAGCCGCCGATCGGCGCCTCGCCATATTCCTCGGTGAAGGCCTTCACGAAGGCCGGGAACTTGTCCGAGAACAGGTCGGTCGAGGGCGCCACGATGCGGAAACCGACCACTTTCGGCCCCGCCGCCTCGATGACATTGGCGCTGAACACGCCCTCGCCGCCGATGACCTTGGTGTCGGCGAGGCCGGAGACCTCGTCCTTCTGGCGGAGCAGGAAGCCGACCGAGGAGGTGAAGACCGGGGTGAAGATGATCTCCGGCTTCTTGGCGGCGATGCGCGTCAGCACCGGGCGCAGATCGGTGTCGGTGGGCGAGATCGCCTCGCTCGCGACGATGGTGCCGCCCTTCGCGGTGAAGTCCTTCTCGAAGGCGCGCACCAGTTGCTCGGTATAGGGGCTGCCGTCATGGATGGTGGCGACGTTCTTCACGCCGAGCTTCTCCACCGCGTATTTCACGGTGAAGGCGGCGCTCTTCAGGTCGTTCGGCACCACGCGCAGGAAGCCCTTGAAGCCATCCGGCCGGTCCGGCGCGGTGAGTGCGGGAGCGGTCGCGCCGATGGCCACGCTGGAGATGCCGGCACGCCACAGGATCGGAGCGCCGGCGCGCGCGCCGGACGAGCAGCTCGGGCCCAGCACCACGACGACCTGCTTGTTGCCGGCGAGCTTGGTGGCGGCGGTCTGGCCGCCCTCGGCGGTGCACTGCGCGTCTTCGCCGGCAAGCTTCACCGGATGGCCCAGCACGGCGCCGCCGAAATCCCTGATCGCGATTTCCGAGCCGCGCAGCTCGTCGATGCCCTGATTGGTGTCGCCGCCCGACTGGGAGGAATAACCGCCGATCACCACCGGCTGCCCCTTGCCGATCTTCACCACGCCCAGGGCATCGGTGACCGGGCCCACCGTCTCGGCGCGCGCGCCGGGCGCCGCCATCAGCAGCGCGGCGAGGCTCGCGGCGTACAGGAGTTTCGTCTTCATCGTGTCGTCCTCTGGTTGGTTGGCGCGCGGCCTTTGGCGGCCGCGTCGTTCAGTCAGGAAGGCGGAAGACTTCAGGCACGGCGGATGTGACGGGCGGGCGGCGCCGGACGGGGGTTCCCGGCGCCGCCCCTCTGCGCGGGTCGCTTCATTCGGCGGCGGCGGGAACCGGTGTACCGATGGCCGAAAGCGGGCCGACCTCGCGCTCGACCAGCGGGAGCACCTCGGCGCCGAAGCGCTCCAGCGAGCGGCGGGCGCGCTCCACCGGCATGTCGCCGAACTGGAAGAAACAGTTGTAGTGCTGCGGGTTGAGGGTGCGGATCTCGCGCACCAGCTTCTCGGCGACGAGATGGGGATCGCCGATCAGCAGGTTGTCGCGGAAGGTCTCGAGCGGCGGCTCGTCCGGGATCGGGGCGGCCACGACGAAGGAGCCGTCCAGCGTCAGCACGTTGCTGCGCAGGCCGTGCACCATGCGCCCCACATAGCGGGCGCGCTCGGCCGCCTCCATCGCCTCCGACGCGCTGTCGGTGACGTGGATGTATTGCTGCAGTGCGACCGGCATGGAGGGGCCGTCATTGCCGGCCTTCACCCAGGCCCCGCGCACCTGCTCGGCGATGCCGAACAGCGCCTCGGTGCCCTTCCAGCCGGCGGTGATGAAGGGGATGCCGCCGAACTTCGCGATCGCCTTCATGATCGGCGGGTGGGGCGAGGTGCAGTAGATCTGCGGCAGCGGCTTCTGCACCGGGCGCACGGTGAACACCGTCTCCGGCACGGTGATGAACTGGCCGTCCAGCTTCGCCCGGCCCTCGGTCAGGGCCTGCTCCACCACCTGCCAGTATTCCATGAAGATCTCGGTCTTCTTCGCCACCTCGGCGCCGTAGCGCTCGAACTCATAGGCCTGGTAGCCGGTGCCCACCCCGAGCACGGCGCGCCCGCCGCTCATCTGGTCGAGGAAGCCGATCTCCTGCGCCACCCGCAGCGGATGATAGAGCGGCAGCACCACCACGCCGGCGCCGAGCTTGATGCGGCTGGTCTGGCCCGCCATGTGGGCGGCCATCATCAGCGGCGAGATGCACACCGAATAGTTGGTGAAGTGGTGCTCGGCGAACCAGGCGATCTCGAAGCCGATATCCTCGGCGAGTTTCACCAGGGTGCGGGTGTTCTCGATCACTCCGGCGGTACCGCCGGGATTGTCGCGCAGCCCCATGAGGTTGAAGATACCGAAATGCATTGTCCGATCCGATGATTGAAAGAATGACAGCGCGGCGCGCGGGATGACTTCGAGGCCAAAGTCGATTGCCTACGCGATGAAGTATCCGCCCGAGATGGCGACGGTTTCGCCGACCATGTAGCGGTTCTTCTCCGAGAGCAGGAACACCACCACGTCGGCGACATCCTCCGGCTCGGCGGCGCGGCCGAGCGCGGTCTGGGCGGCGAGTTCGGGCAGGAAGCCAGCGGCCTTGGCCTTCTCTGTGGCGATACCGGCCGGGGCCACGCCGTTGATCAGGATGTTGTCGGGCGCCACCGCCAGCGCCATGCTCTTGGTGAGGCTCACCACAGCCGCCTTCATCGCGGCGTAATGCGCGTTCTTCGGGTGCGCCTTCAGCGCGTCGATCGAGGCGATGTTGACGATGCGTCCGCCGCCGGCCTGCTGCATGTGGGCGATCGCGGCGACGGAGACGTCATAGAGGCCGCGCACATTCACCGAGAAGGAGAAGTCCCAGTCGGCATCGGAGATGTCGAGGATCGGCTTGCGCGGATAGACGCCGGCGCAGTTGCACAGGCCATGGATGCGCCCGGCGGCCGTCGCCACCTCGTCGACCAGCGCCTTGGCGCTCGCCCGGGTGGTGATGTCGCCGATCACCGCGAAGGCCTTGCCGCCCTTCTGCGTGATCTCAGCGACGACGGCATCGGCACCGGCCTTGTCGATCTCGATGACCGCGACCTGCGCGCCGGCATCGGCGAGGCCGAGGCAGATGGCGCGGCCGAGACCGCTGCCCCCGCCGGTGACGATGATGGTGTGGTCCTTCATGACGGCTCCGCTCTGGTCCAGACCGGCGCCTCGCAGGGGGTGGACGCCGTGTGCCCCTGAGTGTTCCGTCCGGACGGGAGAAGGACAAACGATCAATTCTACTGTGCCGATAAGCTGGAATACCTCTCGCCGGTGCTGGCAAGCTGGGCTTGGCCACGCATAAGAACAGCTAATTTGCTCCGCACTGCCCGCCTTTCTATGTTCGCGCCAGAGGCGTGCGCACCCCTTGATGGTGCCCGTAACGTCCAGGCGGGCGGATGTTGCACGGCTCATGTCGCGGGCGGCCGGCGCCCGCAGTGCCGCGACGCATGTACGTCGTCCCGGCCGCGACGATGAGGGCGTCATGACCAAGCTCGGCCTTTTCAACCTGATGGGCCTCTACGACCGCAACACTTCGCCGGCCTCGGTGCTGCGCACCACGGTGGACATCGTGCGCATGGCGGAGGATTTCGGCTTCGACGTCGCGTGGTTCGCCGAGCACCATTTCACCAACCATTCGATCTGCCCGTCCTCGCTGCTCATGGTCTCCCACGTCGCGGCGGAAACCACCCGCATCCGCCTCGGCCCGGCGGTGCTGGCGCTGCCCTTCTACGAGCCGCTGCGGCTCGTGCAGGAGGCCGCCTTCGCCGACCTGCTGACCCGCGGGCGGCTGGTGCTGGGCCTCGGCTGCGGCTACCAGCCCTATGAGTTCGACCGTTTCCGGGTCGATCCCGAATACCGGCACAAGAAGATGCTGGAGACCTGGGACATCCTCGAACAGGGTCTCACCTCCGGCATCGTCGACTATTCCGGGGAGATGTTCTCGATTCCGCGCACCGAGCTGTCCATGCGCCCCTTCGGCCTCGCCATGCCGGAGGTGTTCGTCGCGAGCTCGCATCCCGACATCCTCGCCCGCATGGCGAAGAACGGCGACACGCCCTTCATGAGCTTCGGCCATCGCGGGCTTGCCGAGGCGGTGGCGTTCCGCGAGACCATCGCCGGGCGCTGGCAAACGGCGGGCGGCGATGCCGGGACCATGCCGCTCGCGGTGCAGCGCTACATCTACGTGACCGACGATCCGGTGGATGCGCGCCACGCCGCGCAATGCGTGCGCAACCTCGCCCGCGCCGCGGTGCCGCTCTCCACCGCCCACCCGTCCAAGGACGGCCCCTTCCTGCGGCTGATGCCGCTGAACGACGAGCCCCCGCTCGACGACTTTCTCGACAACGCCGTGATCGGCCCGGCCGATTACTGCGCGGAAAAGCTGGCCGAGGAGATCGAGGCGCTGCAGCCCTCGCACCTGTCCTGTTTCATGGGCTTCGCCGGCATCGGCCGACGCGAGACGCTTGCCTCGCTGGAGCGTTTCGGCTGCGATGTCATTCCCCAGCTCGAAGGTCTGGTCGAGCTGCGGGACGGCTCCCTGCAGGACGCGGCCTGATGACCAAGCTCACCGACGAGCCGCTCTTTCCCGCGACCGGCACCGCTGACCCGCCGGTGCGGGCGGCCGTCCCGCTCGCCGCGCCCGCCATCCGCCGGCCCACCCGCCTGCCGCCGCTGAACCTGTTCCGCGTTTTCGACGCCGCCGCCCGTCACGGCAATTTCACCACCGCCGCCGAGGAGCTGTGCGTCACCCAGTCGGCGGTGAGCCAGCAGATCCGGCAATTGGAGGAACTGCTGGAGGTCCGCCTGTTCCGCCGCATGCCGCGCCGGGTGGAGCTGACCCGCGAGGGCACCGCGCTCGCCAGCGCGGTCGGCGAATCCATGGCGCTGCTGGTGCGGGCCTGCGAGCGGATCGTCGATCCCAAGGCACCCGTGGTGCTGTGCGTGAACGCGCCGCCCTCCATCGCCTCGCGCTGGCTGGTGCCGCGGCTGAAGCGCTTCATGCAGCTCCAGCCGCAGGTGAAAGTGACGCTGCTCGCCTCCAGCGACCCGGTTGATTTCGACCGGCAGGACATCGACGTCGCCATCCGCTGGGGCAACGGCGTGTGGCCGAACGCGCGGGTGGAGATGCTGGCGCCCGACCGGCTGTTCCCGGTGTGCAGCCCCGCCTTGCTGCGCGAGGGCCCGCCGCTGGCACGGCCGGGCGACATCGTGCACCACACGCTCCTGCAGGTGGTGAGCGGCAGCTATTGGGGGGCATGGCTCGCCGCCGCCGGCGTGGGCGGCCTCGCTTTCGAGGAGACGCTCTATTTCAACGATGCCGGCCTGATGCTGGATGCCGCCGTGCAGGGACAGGGCGTCGCGCTGGCGAGCCCGCTTCTGGCGGAAAGCGACCTCAAGGCCGGCCGCCTCGTGCGGCCCTTCGATCTCGAAATCGAAACCGGCTCGGCCTTCTACGTGCTCACCAGCCCCGACTTCTCGGAAAAGCCGGCGGTGGCCGAGTTCCGGAGCTGGATCGGCTTCGAGGGGCGGGAAAGCGGCTGAGCCGCGCTTCGGCGCACCCGATGCCAACCCGCCTGACACCGGCCCGCCGGCAGGCTACAGGGACTTTTCCCCTTTTCGCAGGACAGGATCTTTCATGTTGCGTTTGGGTTTCGTCGGCACCGGCACGCTGGCCGCCGCCGTCATCGACGGTCTGCAGCACACCCATGGCGAGCGCACCGACATTCTGGTCTCGCCGCGGTCCGAGGCGGTTTCGCGCGGCCTTGCCGAGCGCCATGCCAATGTGACGCGCGCCTCCAGCAATGAGGAGGTGGTCGAGAATGCCGATGTCGTCTTCCTCGGCGTGCTGCCTTCGCAGCTCGAGGTGGTCGCCGGCCTGCCCTTCCGCGCCGATCAGGTGGTGGTCACCTTCCTCGCCGGCGTCGCCCATGCCCGCGTCGTGGAGGCGGTGGCGCCTGCGAGCCGGGTGGCGCGGGTCATCCCGCTGCCGCCGATCCGGCTGCGGCAGGGGCCCATCGCGATCTACCCCGCCGATCCTGTCGTGGAGGAGCTGTTCGGCGGCCTCGGCACCCTGGTGGTGGCGCAGAGAGAGGCCGACCTCGGCAATATGGGCATCGCCAGCGCGATGATGTCGACCCATTATGCCATGCAGAATCGCATGATCGGCTGGCTGGGATCGCGCGGCATGAGCCCCGCCATGGCCGAGGCCTATGTGCGCGCCATGTTCGCCGGGCTCGCCGCCATCGGGCTCGATGCGCTCGCCCATGGCGAAAGCGTCGATCCCGCCCATCACGAGACGCCCGGCGGCCTCAATTGGCGCGGACGCGGTTACCTCACCGAACAGGGCTGGTTCGACGCGGTGGACGGCGCCCTCGACGCCATCGAGGCCCATGCCCACGATCTGTCGAAGAAGAAGGGTTGAACCTCACGCCAGAAGCGGGGCGGCGATTTCCGCGGCAAAGGTCTCGGCGATGGCGAGGATCGCGGCGTGGACCGGGCCCGAGGTGATCGCCGGGATCACCGAGGCGTCGACCACATGCGCGCCCTCGAAGCCGTTCAGCCGCAATTCGGCATCGACCACCGCGCCGTCATCCGCCCCCATTCGGCAGGTGCCGACCGGGTGGTGATGGGTGATGACGGCGCGGGCGATGAAGGCGTCCAGCCCGGCGGCATCCTGCACGTCGAGACCGGGATGGACTTCCTCCGCCCGCCAGTCTTTCAGCGCCGCGCCATGGCCGATCTCGCGCGCCAGTTCCAGCGCCCGGCGGGCGAGGCGGCGGTCATTCTCGGTGGAGAGATAGGCCGGGTCGATCAGCGGCGCATCGGCGAGATCAGGCCCGGTCACCGCGAGGGACCCGCGCGAGGTGGGGTGGGTGACGCCGGAGAGCAGCGTATAGGCGCTGCCATAGGCCGGCGCTTCCAGCCTTTCCGACACGCTCGGCGCAGCGACGCAGCCGAGCACGACATCCGGCGCCCCCTCCGCGCGCATCGGATCCTGCGCGTTCAGATACATCAGCGATTCGGAATGCTGCAGCTTCGAGGGCGGCACCGGGCGCCTGGCGCGATAGACGTTGCCGGCCGTGAGCAGGTGGTCGTGCAGGTTCTGCCCGACGCCGGCACGGTGCGCGCAGCAGGCGATGCCGGCGGCCTTCAGCACCGCCTCAGGACCGATGCCGGAGCGCATCAGCAGAAGCGGGCTCGCCACCGCCCCGGCGCAGAGGAGAACCAGCCCGGCATGGATCGGCGCGGTCCTGCCGCCCTGCTCCACCAGCGCGCCGACGATGCGGCGACCATCGAGGATGAGCCTGTGCACCAGAGCGCCGGTGATGAGCGTGAGGTTCGGCCGGCCGAGCGCCGGGGTCAGCCACGCATCGGCCGCGCTCACCCGCCGCCCCTCGCGGATGGTGAGGGAATTCGGCGCCACGCCGTTGAGCGGGCCGCCATTGTGCTCGCCGATCCATGGAATGCCGCGGCCGAGCCCTGAATCCATATAGGCCCGCACCACCGGGCTCACCTCGGCGCAAGGCAGATACACCGGCAGCGGCCCGTGCCCGCCATGCACGGCGTCGACCCCGCGCGAGAAGCGCTCGCTGCGCCGGAAGCCGGGCAGCAGGCCTTCGTAAGACCAGAGCCGGCTGCCGGTCACCTCGGCCCAATGCTGGAAATCGTCCGCATGGCCGCGCACATGGGCCATCGCGTGCAGGCAGCTCGACCCCCCGACGATGCGCCCCCGCGGCCAGGGATGGACCCGCCCCGCCGTGCCCGCCTGCGGAACGGTGGCATAGGCCCAGTCATAGGCCCGGCCTTGCAGGAACGGCCACTTCAGCGGATCGGCGATGTCGGGATCGGCGGGCGGCTGCCCGGCCTCGACGAGCCCGACGTGTACATCCGCCCGCTCCGAAAGCCGCGCCGCGAGCACGGAACCGGCCGAGCCGGCGCCGATGATGAGCACGTCGAAGGACGCCATGGCCGTCCGGTCTCCGGGTGGTGGAAAGAAAGGCCGTCGGGTCAGGGAAGACCGCCGGGCGCGAGTCGGCCCATGATCTTCTGCTGCAGCGTGGCGAGATGCTGCCACATCGCGCGCTCCGCCGCCTCGGGATCGCGTGCGGCGATGGCCTCGGCGATCGCCTGGTGCTCGGCATCGCGCAGGCGCACGCGCTCCGGCAGCAGCGTGGCGTCGCTGTCGGTGAAGCGCAGGCGCCCGTCGCTCGCCACCCGGTGCAGCAGCACATACAGCTCGGACGCCAGCGCATTGCGCGAGCCGGCGGCGATCGCCTTGTGGAACACCATGTCGGCGGCGATGGGATCGGCGTCGGGCGCGGTACTGGCGGCGCGCAGGATGCGGTCGATCTCGACCGGCGTGGCGCGCAGCGCGGCAAGCCGGGCCAGCGCGGGTTCCAGCACGAGGCGAAGCTCCATCACCTCCAGCGGATTGGTAGAATTGATCAGGCTGCGGCCATCGTCGTGGCCGGCGACCGGGGCGGCGCGGCGGCCCGCGCGGGCAGGCTCCAGTTCGCCGCGCTCGCGCAGCAGGCCGAGCGCGCGGCGCAGGGTGTGCCGCTTCACGCCGAGTTCCTCGGCCACGGTACGCTCCGGCGGCAGGCTGCCGGTGCGGGCGATGATGCCGCGCAGCGCCTCGACCAGATCATCCAGCCCCGGCCCCTCGCGCGGTCCCTCGTACCCTGCCGGAACGCCGGCATCGACATCTCGCGCTGGAAGCGGCTTCCCACTGTCCCTGGCGCCTGCTTTGGCGTGACCCTTGGCCTGTCCCTTACGCCCCGTCTTGTCCGCGACTGCGTCCATCGGCATCACTTCCGTTCACACGCGGAACCGGCACCGCTCGCCGCTGCCGGTTCGCCGCCAAACCGACGTCCGCGTGGCGCCCCACATGCGCCTGCACGCGATGCAGTGTAGGTCCCGCGAAACCGAGTTACAACATTGGTTGCCTTCTGGTCGAACCCTTTTACCCACCGGAACCGAACAGAAAGGCGTGACTGCGGCGCTCGGGCAGTGATACCGACCATCTGAATACGCTTGGGAAGCCGCGATAAGACCGGATCGTCCCAACCTCGCGCCACAGGGCGAAAGAGAGTTGCCGCGGCGGGTTTCAGGTGCCAATCTCTGACCATTCCTGCAGTTTCGGTCGATGTTTGGTTGATCGGCCAACGCGTTTCCGCCCGCTGCGTTTCCCGCCCGCCCCCGCGCTCTCCGGCGCGGCCAGCCTCACGGACCCGACCATGCGCTACGCGCCAACCGCCTCCCCGGTCCTGACCCTCACCACCGGCCCCGTGGACGCCTACCCCGCCGTGCTGCGGGGATTGGCGACCACGGTGCTCTACGATTACGACCCCGCCTTCCAGGCCACCTATCAGCGCGTCAGCGAGAAGCTGGCCGGCGTGGTGAAGGCGCAGACCATGCCGGTGATCCTGCATGGCGAGCCGGTTCTGGGGCTGGAGGCCGCGGCGGCCTCCCTGCTCGGCGCCGGCGACGTGGTGCTGAACCTGGTCTCGGGCGTCTATTCCAAGGGTCTCGAGGATTGGGCGAAGCGCTCCGGCGCGGAGATCGTCGAGCTTGCCGTGCCCTATGACCGCATCCTCGACCCCGCGGACGTCGCCCGCGCGCTGGAGGCGCGGCCGGATGTCACCGTGGTCTCTCTGTGCCACCACGACACCCCCTCCGGCACGGTGAACCCGGTGGAGGCGATCGGCGCGGTGGTGCGGGCCCACGGCGCGCTGTTCCTGGTGGACGCGGTCTCGTCCTTCGGCGGCATGAAGGTGGATGCGGAAAGCAGCGCCATCGACCTGCTCGTCACCGGCCCCAACAAGTGCCTCGGCTGTCCACCCGGCCTGTCCATCCTCGGGGTGTCGGAACGCGCCTGGGCGAAGATGGAGGCGAACCCGACCGCGCCTCGCGGCTCGATCCTCTCCATCCTCGACTGGAAGGAGGCGTGGCGCGCCGACCGGCCCTTCCCCTTCACCCCCTCGGTCGCCGAGGTGAACGGGCTGGAGGCGGCCATCGACCTCTATTTGGCGGAAGGGCCGGAAAACGTCTGGGCCCGCCACGCCCTCACCGCGAAGGCCACCCGCGCCGGCGTCACCGCGATGGGGCTTCAGCTCTGGGCGGCGGAAGAGAGCTTCGCCGCCCCGACCTGCACCGCCGTGCGCACCCCCGCCGGCATCGACGAGGCGGCTCTCAGGGCCGAGGCGCGGGCCCGCTATGGCGTTGTCTTCTCCTCCGGCCGCGGCGAGACGCTGGGCAAGCTCACCCGCATCGGCCATATGGGCCCGACCGCGCAGCCCATCCACGCCGTTCCCGCGCTCGCCGCTCTGGGCGGCGCGCTGTCCGCGCTGGGATGCCGCGTCGATGTCGGCGCCGGGGTCGCGGCGGCGCTGGCGGCGATCGACGCCGGCTGAACGGGACGAACCGGGCGCCGTCATCGCGCGCCCCGCACATAATGGGTGCCGAGCGCCGCCGGCAGGCTTGCCCGGCGGCCGAACAGCACAAGCACCAGCAGCACGGCGGCGAAGGGCAGCATCTGGATCACGTCGGTCGGGATGCTCACCCCCGCCACCTGCAGCGCCGTGGTGGCGGACAGGCACGCGCCGAACAGCAGCGCTCCGGCGAGCACCCAGAACGGATTGCCCCGCGCCTGCATCGCCAGCACGATGCCGATGAAGCCCGCGCCATTGGTCATGAAGGGCACGAAGATGCCGGCGCCGACCTCGGCCATGAAGGCCCCGCCGACACCCGCCAGCGCACCGGTGGTGAACACCGCGAAGCTTCGCACATTCACCACGTCCACCCCCGCAGCATCCAGCGCCGCCGGCTTGTCACCCGCGGCCTGCAAGGCGAGGCCGAGCTGGGTGGAACGAAACACATAGGCCGTGACGAACACCGCGAGGATGGCGAGATAGACGATCGCCGGCCGGTCGAACAGCGCCGGCCCGATCACCGGCAGCTCCGAAAGGCCGGGGATCGGCAGGGTCGGCACCGCCGGCAGGCGCGGATAGCTCTGCGCGAACTGGAAATGGTGCAGCAGCGCCGTCAGTCCCTCCGTGCCGAGGGTCAGCGCGATGCCGATGACGATCTGGTTGAGGCCGAGCCGGATGCAAAGCACCACCATCGGCAGCGCCACCGCCATGCCGCCCACCGCCCCGCCGAGAAAACCGAGCCAGACCGAGCCGGTGGTGTAGGCCACCACGAAGCCGAGATAGGCCCCCATCAGCATCATGCCCTCGATGCCGATATTGAGGACGCCGGCCTTCTCGGAGATCTGCTCGCCGAGCCCGGCCAGCAGCAGCGGCAGGCCGGCGGTCAGCGCGCCGAGCACCAGCGAGGTGAGAAAGGCGTCGGTAAAGAGCGCACCCATGCCTCGTCCCCCTCAGCGTCCGGCCGCGCGGCGGCGCTGGTCGAGATATTCGGTGACCCCGAGCATGACGAGCAGGATCGCCACCACCACGAGAGTGAAGAAGTTCGGCACCCCGGTACGCCGCGCCGCGCTCTCCCCGCCGATCGACAGCACGGAGAACAGGAAGACGAAGGCGATGGAGGCGAAGCCGTTGAACCGCGCGAGGAACACCAGCGGGATCACGGTGAGGCTGTAGGCCGGGTTCCAGTCCGCCCGCACATTGCCCTGCACGCCCAGAATCTCGACCGCCCCGGCGAGCCCGGCGAGCCCGGCCGAGAGGGCGAAGGTCAAAACGGTCAGCAGCGGCACGTTCAGCCCGGCATGGACCGCTGCGCGCGGATTGGCGCCGACGATGCGCAGCTTCAGCCCGAAGGCGGTGCGGGTCATGACGACATGCACCGCGATGATGGCGACCAGCCCGATCAGCACCCCGCTCGACACCGTGGTGTCGAACAGCCGCGGCAGCCGGTCGGCAACCGGCAGGGTGCGGGTCTGCGGCACGGTGGTGGTCGGGTCGCGGAAGAACAGCTTCACCAGCACATTGGCGAAGGACACGCCGAGAAAGGTCATCATCAGCGTGGTGATGATCTCGTTGACGCCCTGATAGGCCTTGAGCAGGGCCGGCAGCAACGACCACGCCGCCCCCACCAGCGCCCCGACGAGAAGCGCCGCCAGCAGCACCAGCCACACCGGCATCAGCGGCGCCAGCAGGGGCGCGAGCGCCGCGACCACCACCGCGCTCAGCAGGAACTGGCCGTCGCCGCCGAGATTCCAGATGCCGGCCCGGAAGGCGACGATCAGCCCCGCGGCGATCAGCAGGAGCGGGCCCATGCGGGTGAAGGTGGCCTGCACGCCATAGGGCGAAAGCAGTCCGCGCTCGACCACATAGCCGTAATAGGCCAGCGGATCGACGCCGAGCACGAGCAGCAGCAGCCCGGAGAGCACCAGCGCGCCGAGGATCGGCCCGAGCGTCATCACGACGAGCCGCCCCCTCTCGCGCCACGCCCCGCCGCGCCCGCCCGGCGCAAGCGTCGCGCCTGCCGCGCCCATCCCGGTGGTTTCGCTTCCGGTCCCGCTCATGCGCCCACGCCGCTCATCAGTTCGCCGACGCGAGCCCGCGCCGCATCGTCATTGTCCACCATTCCCACCACATGGCCGCGCGACATGACAGCGATACGGTCCGACAGCTCCAGTACCTCCTCGAGATCGGTCGAGATGAGGATGACCGCGAGCCCGCGATCGGCCGCTTCGCGGATGCGCTGGCGGGTGGCGCGGATGTTCTGCACGTCGAGCCCGTAGGTCGGCTTGGCGAAGATCACCGCGCGGGTATCCCCCGTGAGCTCGCGGGCCAGCAGCGCCTTCTGGATATTGCCCCCGGACAGCTTCCCGATGGGCGTCGAAATGCCCGGCGTGCGCACGTCATAGGCCCCGACCAGCCGCTCGGCATGGGCGGCGATCGGCTCCGGGCGCTCAAAGCCGTTGCGCCAGAACGGGTCTTTGCCGACCTGTTTCAGCAGGAGATTCAACGAGACCGGGAAGCTGCCGACCGTACCCTCGCCGAGCCGATCGTCGGTGACATAGGAGAGGCCCCGCGCGCGCCGCCCCCCGACATCGAGCCGCTCGACCGCCTCCCCGCCGAGGCGGATCGTCCCGGCGGCAAGGCGGCGCTGGCCGGCGAGCGCCTCCGCGAACTGCTTCTGGCCGTTGCCGTCGATGCCGGCGAGGCCGACGATCTCGCCCGGCGCAACCGACAGCGTGACACCGGACACCGGCACCGCCATGTCGTCCACCGCCAGCTCCTCGATCTCGAGAAGCGGCGGAGCGCTCACCCGGCGGCGGACGGCACGGGCGCCGCCCTCCGCAGCCGCCTTCCGGTCGCCCGTTCCGAACATCAGCCGGATGATCTCCGCGGTCGCCGCCGCCGGGCCGAGCGCCTCCAGCCTTTCCGGCGCGATCTCGCCCACCTTGCGGCCGAGGCGAAGCACGGTGATGCGGTGACCGAAGGCCAGCGCCTCATTGAGCTTGTGGGTGATGAACACCACCGCGATGCCGAGCGCGGTGAGCCGGCGCATCAGCGCGCCGAGGTCTTCCGCACCCTTGGGGGTCAGCATCGCGGTTGCCTCGTCGAGGATCAGCACCCGGCTGCCGCGCATCAGGGCGCGCACGATCTCGACCTGCTGCTGCTCGCCGAGCGAGAGCGTGCCGACCCGCGCATGGGGGTCGATCCTCACCCCGATATCGGCCGCCACCGCCGCCATTCGCGCCGCAATGCCGGTCCGGTCCGGGCGCGACCACCAGCTTCCGCCGAGCGCCATGTTGTCGACGACGCTGAGCGAGGGCACCAGCATCGAATGCTGGAACACGGTGCCGATGCCCAGCTCCAGGGCGCGCGCGGGGGACGAAATGCTGGCCTCGCGCCCGTCGATGAGGATGCCGCCCTCGTCCGGCGTCTGCAGCCCGGAGAGCATGCCGACCAGCGTGGACTTGCCCGCCCCGTTCTCGCCGAGCAGCACATGGACCTCGCCGGGGAACAGGTCGAAGGCCACGCGATCATTCGCCACCACGCCGGGAAAGCGCTTGGTGACATGGTCGAGGGTGACGATGGCGCCGGACGAGGGCGGCGGGCCAGATGCGGCCTCTGGCGAAGGGGCGGGTTCGGTCATGCTGTGCTCCCTCTCCCCATGCCAGGCCCCGGTAAGGCCCGGCTCAGGGCGGCGCCTGCTCCGCCAGGGGTCGACGCCGGATCACTCCGGCATCGCCCGGGAACAGGCCGTACCAGGCGTGCGCCCGCTTACTGCGCAGTCGGCAGGGCGGTGACGAGCTTGTGCACGCTGTCGGCGTCGAAATGCGCCTCGACCTTGATCTTGCCGGAGATCACATCAGCCTTCAGCGCTTCCATCTGCGCCCACACATCGTCGGGAATGTGCTTGGTCTTCAGAAGCTTGACCGAGCCATCCTTGAGGTTGATGTCGTAATTGTGGGTGCCGTAGGAGCCAGCCTTCACGTCCTTGATCATCGCCGCATAGACCGGCTCGAGGTTCCACACCACCGAGGAGAGCAGGTTGCCCTTGTCGATGGGTGTCTTGTCGCCGATCACGTCGATGAAATAGACCGGCCCGCCGCCGGTGGACTTGTTGGTCTCGACCGCCTGCAGCATGCCGAAGCTGGAGCCGTTGCCCTGGCCGAAGATGATGTCGGCGCCGGCCGCGATCAGCGCCTCGGTCACGCGCTTGCCGCCCGCGGCGTCGGAATAGGCCGCCGGACCGATCACCGCATAGCGCACCGCGATGCCGGGCTTCTCGGCCTTGGCGCCCTCGGCGAAAGCGGAGGACTGGGCGTTCCAGGACGGCGGCTCCCCCGAGACCACGATGCCGACCGTGCCGGTCTTGCTCATCTTGGCGGCGAGCCGGCCGGCGAGATAGGCCCCCTCATGGCCGCTGGCGGTATAATCGGCCACCGCGCCGGGCTTCTTGGCGTCCGGGCGGTCGACGATGGCGACCGGCACCTTCATTTCCTCGCCGATTTCCGGGGCGGCGGTGTTGTAGCCGCTGGCATGGGCGATGATGAGGCCCGCACCGTCCTCCGCCATCTCGCGCAGCGTCGGACGCACGTCGCCATAGCCGAGATTGTCGGCGACGACCACCTTCACGCCCGCGGCGGCACCGGCCGCCTTGGCAGCGTCGATGCCCTGCTGGTTCCAGCCGTAATCGGTGCCGGCCTCCGGCGTCAGGATGGCGATGGAGGTCAGGTCCGCCGCCCGGAGCGCCGAGGGTGCAAGGCCAGCGACGGAAAGCAGTGCAAGCGCGGCACCGCACAGCAACATCTTTCTCATGGAAGGTCCCCTTATGATATTTCTACCGTTTATTATTTTCCTGCCAGATATTCTGAACTATAAAAGCACCGGATCGGCAGGAGAATTCCGGGAATGCGAAAGATCATCCTTCAGGCGATCGTTGCCCTGCTGCCGCTCACGGCGGGGCCACATGCCGAGGAGGTCCATAAGGTGGAGCGTGGCACGGAAGGACTCTCCGTCATTCGCTTTCATCTGGTGAACGAGACCGACCGACCCCTCGCCTGCGCGGCGGCGATCGCCCACTGGTACTCGGCCGAACTCGGCACCGCCGCGCCGCATGGCGAACTCAGCGCGCAGCTCTGGTCGCGGCCGAAGACCGGCGAGGTTTTCCTCCTCAACCGGAACCAGGACAATATGCCGGTGCAGACCCTGTGGTGCGGCTTTGCCGGCGCCGACGTCTCGACCCGCAGCGACATCCTCCTCGCCCGCCGCGCCGGGGCGGTGGAGCCGGCCATCGAGCTGCGCTGCACGGCGACGGAAGGCGGCGCCACGCTGGAATGTCGCCGCGCGGTCGCCGACTGAAGCCGGCGCGGCGCTATCCGTCCTCGATATCCGCATGCCGACCCTCCCGCGGCTCGTGGATGCCGCCGAAACGTGCGTCGTTCTCAACCAAAAAGCCAGAACCAAAATGGGTGGTCAAGCACCACGCCAACCAAATCGGTTCGATCAGAACGCCGTCTGCGAATCGGCGGCATGGCATCGCCTATATTTTAATCAGCGCAATCGACAAGAAGCCCCTTAGGTTTAGGCCATCTTTATCCTTTGGGGCCCGATACGGCGTAATTATATTTCAGAATAACCATTTTCGCTTAAATTTCACGCACAGATGCGCCTCACCAAATGGGCTTGACCATTTTTGCGGTTTAATGGTTGGATCGCCGTCGCCCGAACCCGAGACGAGCACCGGGCGGCCGCGTGCCCCCGCCGGAAGGCGGCCGCTGGCCGAACCGGATGCCACCACTGCCTGCCGAAACGGCGCGGGACGAGGGTCCTTCCTCAGGAGAGCGGATGATGAACGCGCAGACGCCGAAACGCGAACTTGCCGAGGGGCACAAGCCGGGGCACAAGCTCAAGACTGGAGACGAGTTCAAGGCCACGCTCGATGACGGCCGCGCCCTCTGGGTGGCCGGCAAGCGTATTGCAAACGTCTTCGCCGACCCTGCCCTTTCGGCCGGCGTGGATCTGCTCGCCTCGATGTTCGACGACCAGTTCGACCCCGCTTTCGCCGACGCCACGACCTTCATCGACGAGACCGGCGCGGTGGCGAGCCGTTCCTGGCAGGTGCCGCGCACCAAGGAAGACCTCGCCGATCGTCGCAAGATGATCGAATATACCAGCCTCAAGACCGCCGGCACCTTCGGGCGGCCGCCGGACCTCGCGCCCGCCATCGCGGTCGGGCTGCTCGCCCACCTGCCGACCTTCAAGGCCAAGAAATCGCTCATCGAGGGCTGCTCGCCCGACTTCGCCGAGAACATCGAGCGCTATGTCGCCTATGGCCGCGACCACAACCTCACCGCCTCGGAAAGCCTGACCGGGCCGCAGAACGACCGTTCCAGCCCCAAGGGCGCGGAAGCCTCGCTGCTGAAGGTCACCAAGGTCGAGCCGGACGGCATCCGCGTCTCCGGCGCCAAGACGGTGGGATCCGTTTCGGCGCAGGCCAACGAAATCTTCTTCACCAATCTCGGCGGCATCCGCGAAACCCCCGCAGAGGCCTGCATCTGGGCCTCGGTGCCGATCAATTCCGACGGCATCAAGCTGATCTCGCGCGAGATGGTCTCCCACCCCGGCGCCGACCCGTTCGACCATCCGGTGGCCCGACTGGGCGAGGAGGCCGACCAGCTCATCATCTTCGAGAACGTGCTGGTGCGGAAGGAGCGCATCTTCAACCTCGGCGACCCGACCGCGATGTCCTATTACGGACCGGTCTGCGTGTTCGCCCACTGGCACGTCCTCACCCGCCTCGCGGTGAAGGCGGAGCTGTTCGTCGGCGCCGGCCAGCTGGTACTGGACGTGCTCGGCACCAGCCACATTCCCGCCGTGCAGGGCATGCTGGGCGAGATCATCCAGTATGCCCAGACGCTGCGCGCCTTCATCACCGCCGCCGAGGCGCTGGCCAAGCCCACCGACGGCGAGGTCATGGCGCCCGATGTCGGCATGCTGACCGCCGGCCGGCTCTACTCCATCGAGGAATATCCGCGCATCATCCACATCCTGCAGGAGCTGTGCGGGCAGGGTCTCGTGATGCGCTTCGGCAAGGCGGCCTTCGACAATCCGGAGATCGGCCACCACCTCGCCGAGCTTCTGCCCGGCAAGGGGGTGAGCGCGGCGGTGAAGGAGCAGCTCATGAACTTCATCTGGGACATGACCTCCTCCTCGCTCGCGGGGCGGGTTGCTCTTTTCGAAAACGTCAATGCGAGCCCCGCCCCGCGCCTGCGCGAGCGGCTCTACAACGAGGTGAAGCGCGACGCCTTCATCGCGCAGGTGAAGACGCTCGCGGGCATGCCCTGAACCGCCTTCCGGCGGGCCCGGAACGCGGCCCGCCGGATGCCTTGTTTCCAGCGGCAGAGACTTGAGGAACCGGCATGAGCGGCATAACAGGCGCGGCACTCTCCCATGGAGGCTTTGCCGGCTATGAGGATCACGACGCCACCGGCCTCGCCGCTCTGGTGCGCGCGGGCGAGGTCAGCGCAGACGATCTGCTCGACGCCGCGCTCTCGCGCATCGACGCCCATGAGCCGCAGCTTCATGCGTTGGTGCACCGTTTCGAAGATCTCGGCCGGCAGGCCATCGCGCAAGGCCTGCCGGACGGTCCCTTCACCGGGGTGCCCTTCATCCTGAAGAACACCGGATTCGAGATGGCGGGCACCGTTCTGTCCACCGGATCGAAGCTGTTCGACGGCATGGTGTCGCCGCGCGACGGCACGCTGGTGGCGCGCTACAAGGCCGCCGGCCTCGTCATCATCGCCAAGTCCAACACCCCGGAATTCGCGCTCTCCTTCGCCACCGAGCCGGAGGCTTTCGGCCCCTCCCACAATCCGTGGGACATTTCGCGTTCGCCCGGCGGCTCGTCGGGCGGCTCGACCGCAGCGGTCGCAGCCGGCTATGTACCGATGGCCAACACGTCGGACGGCGCCGGCTCCACCCGCCTGCCCGCTTCCCATTGCGGCCTGTTCGGCTTCAAGCCCAGCCGCATGGTGAACCCGCTCGGCCCGGCGATCGTGGAGGCGATCGCCGGCATGTCCACGCCCCATGCCGCGAGCTGGTCGGTGCGCGACAACGCCGCGTTGCTCGACGCCACCGCAGGACCGGATATCGGCGATCCCTATGCCTGTCCGCGCGGGCCCGACACCTATCTCTCCGAGGTGACGCGCGAGCCGGGCCGGCTGCGCATCGGCTTCACCCCCGCCTCCCCGCTCGGCACGCAGGTGGACCCCGCCTGCGCCCGCGCGGCGGAAGAGGCGGCGAAGCTCTGCGCGGACCTCGGCCATGACGTCGAGATCGTCGAGCCGGGTTATGACGCCCATGCGCTGAAGGCGGCGTGGCGCATCATCGTCGGGGTGAATGTCGCGCCAGCCGTCGCCGCGCGCGGAGCGGCGCTGGGGCTTGCCGATCCGCTGAAGGCGCTGGAACCGGTCAACGCCGCCTGGGTCGAGGAAGCGCGCGGCTTGCCCGCCACCGCCTATCTCGGCGCGGTGAACACGCTGCACCAGACCGCCCGCGCGCTCGGCCGCTTTTTCGCCGGCTACGATATTCTGCTCTCCCCCACCGCCGCGGAACTGCCGCCCCCGCTCGGTGCGCTGGCCGGCGCGGGCAAGAGCCTCGATGCGTTCTACGATGCCTTCTGGGCCCACGCCCCCTTCACCTGCGCCTTCAACGCCGCCGGCTGCCCGGCCATGAGCGTACCGCTCGGCATGTCGGAGGACGGGCTGCCGGTCGGCGTGCATTTCGGCGCCGGCTTCGGCCGCGATGGTCTCCTGTTCCGGCTCGCCGGGCAGCTGGAGCGGGCCCGCCCCTGGTTCCATCGCCGCCCGTCCCTCGCAGGAGTTGCCCGATGAGCCGCCCGATGGCTGAGGACATCGCCGCCCTCTCCGGCCGCGAGAGCGCCGCCCGCGTCGCCGCCGGCACGCTGGCGCCCGAGGCGGTGGCCCGCGCCTTCGCCGCCCGCATCGCCGCGCGCGAGGACGACGTGCAGGCGTGGATGGCCTTCGATGCCGGACGCGCCATCGTCGAGGCGAAGGCCGCCCCGGCCGGCCCCCTCGCCGGCGTCACCTTCGGGGTGAAGGACGTGATCGAGACCGCCGACATGCCGACCGGCTATGGCTCGGCGGTCTATCAGGGCAGCCGGCCGGTGGCGGACGCGCCCGTCGTGGCGCTGACCCGCCAGTTCGGCGGCATGGTCCTGGGCAAGACGGTCTCGACCGAATTCGCCATGTCGAGCCCCGGCAAGACACGAAATCCGTTCAACCCGGCTCACACGCCGGGCGGATCGTCCTCCGGCTCCTGCGCCGCCGTCGGCGCGGGCATGGCGCATGCGGCCTTCGGCACCCAGACCTCCGGCTCGATCATCCGCCCCGCCGCCTATTGCGGCGTGGTCGGCTACAAGCCGAGCTTCGGCACCCTGAACCGCACCGGCGCCAAGCCGCTCTCCGACAGTCTCGACACCATCGGCCTGATGACCCGCGACGTGCGCGACGCCGCCTTCATCACCGGGGTTCTAGCGGAGAATCCGGCCATCGCCGTGGGCACGCTCCGCCCCCCGAGGGTCGGCCTGTTCCGCACCTCGCGCTGGGCGCTGGCCGAGCCGGCGACGCGAGCGGCGCTGGAGCGGGCCACGGCGGCGATCCGCGCCGGCGGTGGAACGGTGGTGGACCTCGATGTGCCGGAGGACTTCGAAAGGCTCTACGCCTTCCACGATGCGGTGATGGGCTGGGAGACGCCGCGCACCCTCGCTTATGAGCGGAACGTGCTGGGAGATCGCATCTCGCCCATCACACGCGGCTTTCTCGATCTTCTCGCCCGCGCCACCCGTGCCGACTACGACGCCGCGCTTGCCGCGCTGAAACAGCGCGAGGCCATTGTCGAGCGGCTGCTCGGCGGCTGCGACGTGCTGCTGACGCCGGCCGCCCCGGGCGAGGCGCCGACCGGGCTCGCGGCGACCGGCGATCCGGTGTTCAACAAGGTGTGGACCCTCCTCCACGCCCCGGCGCTCACCGTGCCGGCGGGATACGGGCCGGCGGGGCTTCCGGTCGGCGTGCAGGTGGTCGGCCGCATCGGCGCGGATGGCGACACGCTGACCGCCGCCGCCTTCATCGAGGATGCTCTCGCCTCATGACGACATTCGACCCGCAGCAAAGGGACGGCAACCATGGCTATCAGTGATCTGGCGCTCGTCGAGGCGTGGAAGGAGGTGCTTCTCCTGTCCAAGCTCGCGCCCGGCGAGCAGGTGTCCCTCCTGGTGTCCGACGACAGCAACCCACAGCTCGTCTCCACCGCACGCATCGCGGTCGGCCAGCTCGGCGGGGTGCTCACCATTCTCACCTTGCCACCGCTGAACGGCGACGTGGCGCTCTCGCGCGACAAGTCCGGCTATGTCGGCCACACCGCGCTCAAGGGCAACCGGCCGGCGCTGGAGGCGATGAAGCATTCCGACCTCGTCATCGACACCATGATGCTGCTGTTCTCGCCCGAGCAGGAGGAGATCCTCAAGACCGGCGCGCGGATGCTGCTGGCCTGCGAGCCGCCGGAAGTGATGCTGCGCATGAAGCCGACGCCTGAGGACGCCCGCCGCGCCAGTGCCGGCGCAGCCCGTCTCGGGCAAGCCAAGGTGATGACGGTCACCTCGAAGGCGGGCACCGATTTCCGCTGCGAGCTGGGGCAATATCCCGTGCTGAAGCAGCAGGGCTTCGTCGACCGCAAGGGCGGCTGGGACCATTGGCCGAGCTGCTTCGTCGCCACCTGGCCGAACGAGGGCTCCTGCGAGGGAACCATCGTCATCGACACCGGCGACATCCTGCTGCCCTTCAAGCGCTACGCCCGCGAGCCGATCCGCATCACCATCGAGGGCGGGTGGATCCGCAGGATCGAGGGCGGCTTCGAGGCGGAATATCTGCGCACCTACATGGACAGCTTCAACGACCCCGACGCTTATGCCATGGCGCATGTCGGCTGGGGCCTGCACCGCAAGGCGCATTGGACCCAGCTCGGCCTCTATGACCGGGAATCCGGCCTCTCCATGGATGCGCGCTCCTTCTGGGGCAACTTCCTGTGGTCGAGCGGGCCGAACACCGAGGCCGGCGGCAATCGCGACACGCCCTGCCACATGGACATCCCGCTGCGTGCCCATTCGCTGTTCCTCGACGGCGAGCCGATGACGCTGGACGGCAAGGTAATCCCGCCCGACCAGGCTTAGGGGACGGTGGCGCGAGCGTCGGCTGTCATGCCCTTCGGCCGGGAATCGGCAGCGGGCAACGACGTGGCTGGCCGGGACACGCCCGGCCATGGAGGTGTGCATGCGCGATTCGTTCGGTGCCCTCACCCCTTTTCTGCAGCGGCCTTGGCGTCCTCCTCCGCGAAGACCTCGCGGGCGATGCGGAAGCTGTCCAGCGCCGCCGGTACGCCGCAATAGATGGCGACCTGCAGCAGCAGTTCGCGGATTTCCTCGCGGCTCAGCCCGTTATTGAGCGCGCCGCGCAGATGGAGCTTGAGTTCGTGAGGACGGTTCAGCGCCGCGATCATGCCGATATTGAGGATGGAGCGCTCGCGCCGTTCAAGGCCGGGGCGGCCCCACACCTCGCCCCAGCAATATTTCGTCACCAGCTCCTGCAGGGGCTGGGTGAAATCGTCCATCTCCGCCAGCGACTTGTCGACATAGGCGCTGCCGACGACGGCACGGCGGATTTCGAGGCCTTTTTCGAAGAGGTCGTCGGTCATTGAGCGGTCTCCGGGTGCAGGGGTGTGATGTCGGGAAGGCCGCCGAGCGCGGCAGCGGCGGCGTTGGCGATGTGGCGGGCGGCGAGGGCTTCGGCGGCGTCTGCATCGCGCGCGATGAGCGCCTCCACCAGCCCGCCGATCTCGGCGAGCGAAGCGTTCTTGCGCGCCGGCTGAGCGAGCGAGCGAGCGCGCAGCAGGCTGATCCGGGCGTTCAGCCGCTCGACCAGCTCCAGCACCACGAGGTTTTCGGCCCCCTGGCACAAGGCGCGGTAGAAGGCGAGCTTGGCGTCCAGCAGCCCCGCGAGATCGTCCGCCTCATAGGCGCCGATCAGCCTTCGATGCGCCAGCGCCAGCGCGGCCAGCGCGATCTCCGGGGCCCGCTCGCAGAACTGGCGGGCGATCAGCCCTTCCAGCGCGCGGCGCACGGCATAGATGTTCTGCGCCTCCGCCCGGCTCAGCACCGCGACCGAAAGGCCGCGCGCGCCAGCGACCAGCAGGCCGTCCGCCTCCAGCTCGCGCAGCGCCTCGCGCAGCACGGTGCGGCTCACCCGGAGTTCGGCGCACAGCTCGGTCTCGATCAGCCGCCGGCCGGCGGGCAGCGTGCCGTTGGCGATGAGCCCGCGCAGCGTCGCCACCAGCCGGCGCCGCAGCGGCGCGCTTTCCTGCGCGAGCGGGCCGACGCCGAGGGAGCGGGGCGCGTCCATGGTTCAGCGCGCGGTGAGAAAGGGCTCGACCGCTTCGACGAAGCCGTCCGGCCGGTCCAGATTGGCGAGGTGGCGCGCGCCCTCGATCTCGGCATAGGTCGCGCCGGGCACAAGGGCGACGATCTCCTGCGAGAGCCGCGGCGGGGTGCGGTTGTCGCGCGAGCCCACCACCACATGCGTCGGTACCTCGACATGCTTCAGGATGTCCACCACATCGGCGGTGAACACCGAGCGTGCGGCCTCGACATAGGCCTGCGCGCTCATGCCGGCGATGGAGGCGACCAGCTCCTTCACATGGGTCGGGTCGTCCTCCACCAGCGTGTCGGCGGCATAGGCGCGGGCATAGTCCGCCATGCTGCCTTTGCCGATCACATCGGCGATCATCGCCGCCCGCGCCGCGCCGGCCTCGCCTTGCGTGGCGAAGCTGTCGGCGATGACGAGGCTTTTGACGAGGTGCGGCGCGAGGTCGAACAGATGCGCCGCGATCGGCCCGCCCATCGAAATCGCCACCACCTGTGCCGGGCGCCCGCCAAAGGCCTGCAGCACCGCCGCGAGATCGGACGCGACGTTTCGCACCGTGAAGCCGCCATTCCGGCTGGAACCGCCATGGCCGCGCGCATCCACCGCGATCACGTCGAACCGCGCCGACCAGCGGGCGATCTGGGCGCGCCACAGCCAGGACGCGGTGCCGAGACTATGCACCAGCAGCAGTGGCTCGCCCTCGCCGGCCCGCTCATAGGCCAGGCTTTCGCCATTGAGCTCGATCCGGGCCATCGGCGTCTCTCCCTGTTTTCCGCAAAGATTGTCGTATCGTCATACGATAGGACGAAGAGAAGATGCCCGGCAAGAAGCCGGAGCCGCATTGTTTCGTGCACGCCCGATCGAAGGAGAGGCCCATGCAGATCGAGAGCCATGGCAACGGCATCCAGTCCGTGCTGTTCACCCGCGCCGCCGACGGCAACCACATTTCCTCCGCCCAGCTCGCCGAATTCGCCGAAGCGCTCGATGCCGTTCTGGCGACGCCCGGCCTCAAGGCGGTGGTGCTGGCCGGCGAAGGCAGGCATTTCTGCGCCGGGCGCGTCGGCCTGCGCGGGCTCACCTCGGCGGCAGAGGTGCAGGACGACCTCAACCTCATCCTCGGGGTGAACGACCGGCTGCGTCATTCCCCGGTGCCCTTCATCGCCGCCATCGAAGGCAAGGCGCTCGGCTTCGGCTGCGGCTTCTCCACCCAGTGCGACATCGCCATCGCCGGCGAAAACGCGGTGTTCGCGCTGCCGGAAATGTCGCACCGCCTGCCGCCTCTGATCGTGCTGTCCTATTTCGCCAAGTTCGTGCCCTTCAAGCGCGCCTTCGAGCTGGCGCTGACCAGCCGGGAGTTCGGCGCGGCGGAGGCGAAGGAGATCGGCATCCTCACCGAAATCGTGCCGGACGGCCGCGCCTTCGAGCGGGCGCTGGCCTTCGCCCGGCAGGTCGCAGCGCTGGACGCGCAGTCGGTGACGATGCTGCGCAGCTTCTCGCGCCGCGTCGCCGGCCTCTCGGACGCCACCGAGGCGCAGAACGCCGTCGCCACCATGGCGATCGCGCTCGCCGCGCGCGCGCACTGAAAACCGGGCAGGGGGCGGCCATGACCGGCGACAGCGTGCTCTTCATCGGCGCGGGACGGATGGGCGGACCGATGGCCGCCCGGCTTCTCGATGCCGGCGTGCCTCTCGCCCTCGCCGATCTCGATCCGGCGTCCCTCGCCCCGTTCCGCGACCGCGGCTGCCCGGTGGCGGCGAGCGGGGCGGACCTGCCCGGCGACGTGGTCATCACCATGCTGCCGACCGACCGGCATGTGCGCGCCGCCCTGCTGGGCGAAGGCGGCGCCTGCACCCGGCGGGCGCGTGGCGTGGTGGTCGACATGTCCACCGCCGCGCCGGCCGGCATACAGGCCCTGGCCGAAGAGCTCGCCGCGCAGGGCACCGCCGTGCTCGACGCTCCGGTCAGCGGCGGCATGGCGGGCGCGCGCGCGGGCACCCTGACCGCCATGGTGGGCGGCGAGGAGGCCGCCTTCGCCCGCATCCGCCCGCTGCTCGAGGCGATGTGCGGGGATGTGCTGCGCGTCGGGCCGGTCGGCTCCGGCCATGTGGTGAAGGCGTTGAACAACTATTTGTCCGCCGCAACCCTGTGGAGCGCCACCGAGGCCCTGATCGTCGGCGAGCGGCTGGGGCTCGACCCGGCCATGATGCTGAAGGTCTGGACCTCCGGCTCCGGGCGCAGCCACGCCACACAGGTGAAGCTGCCGAACCATGTGCTGACCGGCACCTATGATTTCGGCCAGAGCCTCGACCTGTTCTGCAAGGACATCGGCATCGCCGCCGACCTCGCCCGCCGTTCCGGCACCGAGACCCCAACCCTCGACGCGCTGCTGGCCTTCTGGTCGCAGGCTCGCGACACGCTCGGCCCGCAGGCTGACATCACCCGCATCGCGACGCTGATCGCGGGAGGAAAGGCGGTGGGGCCGGAGCAGGGATGAGCCGGGCGGCGCCGTTCGGCCCCCGAGAGCCGGCATCAGCCGGGACAGGTTCGGCACCGGCCGGCCAGCCGCCCCGTCACGCACACCATGAGGCCGTCATGCCCGGCGAAGACCGTGCGGCCACCTCTTTGCCGTTCCCATGCAGACCCGGCCGCGCCCGGCCGTGACGCCCCGGCGCGGTTCCGTGCGAAGAGCCATTGGCATGGCGCCTCGGACATCGGCGGCCCCGTGAGGCCATACCTGTCCTTCACGCCGCGTCGCCGAAGAAGATCCGCGCCAGGCCGCGCGTCGCCACCTCGATGGCATGGTCGGCGCTCAGCGTCACATGGCGTTCCACCAGTTCGGCGCCGCCCGCGGCGTCGCGCCGGCGCAGGGCATCGATGATGGCGGCATGCTCGCGGTAGCCCTGGGCCCGCTGCGGCAGGGCCTCCAGCGCGATGCGGCGGAAGAAGCGGATGCGCGCGCCGAGGCTTTCCAGCGCCACCACCATCTGGCTGTTCTTGGCGAGCCGGGTGAGCGCCATGTGGAAGGCCTCGTCGGCCAGCGCGACGTTGTCCCACGAACCCTCCACATCGAGCGAATTGTGGGCCTCCCATTTCGCCACGGTGGCCTCGATCTCGGCATCGGAGGCGCGCGTGCAGGCCAGCGCGAAGGCAGCCCGCTCCAGGGCGGCACGCAGCTCATAGAGCTCGCGTACCGAATCCGGCGTCAGCTCGCGCGCATAGAACCCCTTGTTCGGCACGATGACGACAAAGCCGTCCCGCTCCAGCCGGTTCAGCGCGGCACGCACCGGGGTACGGCTCACCTTGAGCTCGGCGGCCAGCTCGGCCTCGTTGATCTTCTGGCCGGGCCGGAAACGATATTCCGCCGCGAACGCCTTCAGTACGGCATAGACGCGCTCGACGCTGTCGGCCGCCCGAGCCTGCCGCGGCAGGGCCGGCTTGCGTCCGGCGGAGCGAAGCTTCGCTGCCGCCGCGTCCTTCCGATCATCGCTCCGCGCGCGCACCATCGGCCCCTTCCATCTGCCGGCGCACCCGCTCGAAACGCTTGTGCTGCCTATTGCCGCGGCATGCGCTGCACAGAATTGAGCGTTGCATCACGACGAGTGGATCATAAACTGTACTCACTTTCCCGGAAAGAGCATGGGCCGCCCCGCGGCAGCGGAAACGGCCGGAGACGAAGCGGATGCGGATCATCGTGCTTGGCGGCGGCGTGGTGGGCGTCACCACCGCCTACCAGCTCCAGAAGGACGGCCACGAGGTCGTGCTGCTGGAGAAGAACGCCGTGGTCGCGGACGAGACGAGCTGGGGCAATGCGGGCATGGTCGCGCCTGGCCATTCCTTCGTCTGGTCCTCGCCGCGCGCGCCGATGATCCTGATGCGCTCTCTGGTGCTCAAGAACCAGGCATTGCGCTTCAAGCTCTCCGCCGATCCGCGGCTCTACAGCTGGTCGTGGCTCTTCCTCATGGAATGCACGGCGGAAAAGGCCCGCCGCAACACCCTGCTCAAGCACCGGCTCGCCGCCTATTCGCAGAGCGTGCTGCACGAGGTCATCGGCGAAGAGGACATCGCCTATGACCGCAACGACCGCGGCATCCTCTATTTCCATCGCGACCCGCAGGCGCTGGAAACCGGCATCGCCAATATGCGACTGCTGGAATCCGACGGCCAGGTCATCAAGGTGCTGGACCGCGACGCGGTTCTGAAGCTGGAGCCCGCCTTGGCCGGCGTCGGCGCGAAGATCGCCGGCGCCATCCACTGCCCCACCGACGAGACTGGCGACCCCGCCAAGTTCACCCGCGGCCTCGCCGCTCTGGTGGCGAAGCGCGGTGGCGACCTCCGCACCGGCGTCACCGTCACCGCGATCGAGACCACGGGCGACCGTGTCACCGGCATCGCCACCTCCGCCGGAACGGTGAAGGGCGATGCCTATGTGCTGGCCATGGGTTGCAGCAGCGCCGGCCTTGCCCGCACCGTCGGGCTCGATTTGCCGATCTATCCGATCAAGGGCTATTCGCTCACCATTCCCGTCGGCAACAGGCCCCTGCCGCCCACGGTTGCGGCGGTGGACGAGCACAATCTCGTCGCCATCTCCCGCTTCGGCGACCGGCTGCGCGTCACCGCGACGGCGGAATTCGCCGGCTATGACAAGAGCCACAAGCCCGCCGATTTCGCCTTCATGAAGCAGGTGACGCAGGAGCTCTATCCCGAAGGCGCGGATTATGAGCGCGCTGAGATGTGGGCGGGCCTCCGGCCCATGACGCCGACCAACCTGCCCTTCTTCGGCCGGCGCAGGCTCGGCAATCTCTACCTCAACACCGGCCACGGCCATATCGGCTGGACCATGTCGCACGGCTCGGCGCGGATCACCGCCGATCTCATCGCCGGCCGGACCCCGGCCATTCCCATGGACGGGCTCCTCGCCTGAGCACCCGCCCGAGAGCTTCCAGGAGGCTTGCATGACGCGTTCGAACGCCGCCCTCGCCCAGCCTGCGCCGACCACCGTCGATCTCGGTGTCCTGCCCTCGATGCTCGGGCCTGCGCTCGGTACCCGTGCGGCGATCGGCCTCGTGGTGCTCGCCACCGAGCAGACCATGGAGCACGAGTTCCGCCATCTGCTCGCCCGGCCCGGCGTCGCCTTCTACGAATCGCGGCTCTACAACGACGCCGAGATCACCAGCGAGACGCTCGCCGCCATCGGCCCGCGCATCACCCCGGCGACCGAGCTGATCCTGCCCGGGGTGGCGCTCGATGTGGTCGCCTTCGGCTGCACCTCAGCCACCATGACGCTCGGCGAGGACTATGTGTTCGACGCCATCCGCACGGCCCGGCCAGAGGTGAAGTGCTCCACCCCGGTCACCGCCGCGCTGGCCGCCTTCGAGGCGCTCGGGGTGCGCAGCATCGGACTGCTGACGCCCTATTCGCCCTCCATCACCGCTGGCCTTGCCCGCTATTTCGAGGGCCGCGGCCTCACCGTCGCCGCCAGCGCCACCTTCGACCGGCCGGATGACCTGGAAGTCCCGCTGATCTCCACCGCCTCCATCGAGGAAGGCGCGAGCTGCCTCGCCAAGGTGCCGGGCGTGGAGGCTGTGTTCATTTCCTGCACCAGCATGCGGGTCGCCGAGGTGGTGGAGACGATCGAGGCACGGACCGGCGTGCCGGTGACCTCCTCCAATCACGCGATGGCCTGGCACTGCCTGCGCCTTGCCGGCGTCGCCGACGAGGTGCCGGGTGCGGGACGACTGTTCCGCACCGCCCTCGCCTGATCCTTTCCTTCAACCCAAGAGGCAGACCTTCCATGACCGATATCGTCCGCATCGAACCCGGCCCGCGCATGAGCCAGGCCGTGGTCCATGGCGGCCTCGTCTACACCGCCGGGCAGGTCGCGCTCGGCGCACCGGGCGCCAGCGTCGCGGACCAGACGCGCGACATCCTCTCGCGCATCGACGCCCTGCTCGCAACCGCCGGCACCTCGAAGGAAAAGCTCCTCACCACCACGATCTGGCTGGCCGACATGTCGACATTTGCCGAAATGAACGAGGTGTGGGATGGCTGGGTCGCGCCCGGCCATACGCCGGGGCGTGCCACCGTCGAATCGAAGCTCGCTGCGCCGCAGTTCACCGTCGAGATCGCCGTCATCGCGGCGGTCTGAACCTTATCGGGGATGGCGGGCCGGCATGTGGGCCAAGGTCCGCCCCCCCGACACCGCGTTGCGCGTCTCGCCCTCGTCATGCGGTGGTGGGACGCCTCACCCCGCGAGGCGCCCTGCCCGCGAGGCACTTCAGGACATCCTGCCCTCATGGCCCCCAACCGGCCTCCACCTCCGCGTCGGATACGCCCGCAACGAACGCCGCCGCGCCCGCCATCCCGCTGTCGGCCTATGGCCATTTGCTGGCGATCTATCTGGTCTGGGGCGGCGCCTATCTGTCGGTGAAGGTGGCGCTGAGCGGCAGCGCGCCCATCACCGTGCTGCAATTGCAGTCGACCCGCATGTGGTGCGCCTCGGCCCTGCTCGCGGCGATGGCTCTGCTCCGGTGCGGGATGCCGCGCAACCTCCGGCGCGGCGATCTCGGCATCTGTGCGCTGAGCGGCGTGTTGATGTGGGTCGCCGGCAACGGGCTGGCGACCTTCTCCTCCCGGCACGCCACGTCGAGCTTCGTGGTGATGTCGATGGGCGCGATCCCGCTGTGGATCTGCATCATCGACCTCATCATCGCCCGCTCGCTGCCGAGCCGGCGGGTGATGCTCGGGCTGGTGCTCGGGCTCGGCGGCCTGTTCCTCGTGATGGCGCCAACGCTGCTCGGCACCGCTCACGCCATCATCGCGCCGGGCTTTGCCGGCATCACCACGCTCGCGCTGATCGGCGCCGGGGTGAGCTGGTCCTTCGGCACCATCGTGCAGCGCCCCCTGATGACGCGCATGCCCGCCGAATGGGCGGCGGCGTTCCAGATGTTCTCGGCCGCCTGCGTGCTCACCGTCGCGGCCGGCATCGAGCACGCCCCCTTCCCCGGCATACCGGACGCGCGGCAATTCGCCGGCTTCGGCTTTCTCGTCGTCTTCGCCTCGGCGATCGGCCTCACCTCCTATATCCGCGTGCTGCGCAGCTTCCGGCCGGTGGTGGCCTCCACCTTCGCCTATGTGAAC
This sequence comes from Ancylobacter crimeensis, assembly GCF_023016805.1. Taxonomy (GTDB): domain Bacteria; phylum Pseudomonadota; class Alphaproteobacteria; order Rhizobiales; family Xanthobacteraceae; genus Ancylobacter; species Ancylobacter crimeensis. The sequence goes on along the minus strand of NZ_JALKCH010000016.1, from coordinate 26,177 downwards.
CCGGTGGTGGGGGTGGTGCTGGGCTGGCTGCTGCTGGGCGAGGAGCTCTCGCCGGTTTCACTCGCCGGGCTCGCCGTGGTGCTCGCCAGCATCGCCATCGTCCTCACCGGCCGGCGCTGACGGCACCGCCGCACCGGGCGCCGGGACCACGCTACCGTGGTCCCGGAAACACGCGCCTCAGTTGCCGGCAGATCGGAACCCGCGCCCGGCTGAGGCATTGACGCCGGAGACGACGCGCAGGCCGTGAGCCACGCGGATGGCAGACCCTCCCGCGCTTTGGACTTTCCCGAGAATGAGCGATGGCAGCCGTGCCGCCGACGCGGTGCAGGGCGCGGATGGGATTCCCACGACACCCGAATGGCCGGCGCGAGCTGGCCGAGGAGAGAGAACGTGGCCGCACTCGAACGCTCCAACCCACCCGCCAATGCCAACCACCTCGACGCCTCGATGCGGGAGGTGCTGGACGCCATGAAGGCAATGGACTTCACCCCGCCCTGGACACTCAGTGCACAGGAGGCGCGGCGCCAGCCGACACCGGCCGACGGCGCCAGGCAGGTGATACGCCGGCGCGGGCTCGACCCGGATGACGATCTCGGTGTCCGCACCCGCGACATCACCATTCCCGGTCCTGCAGGCCCCATCAAGGCGCGGGTCTATACGCCGGAGGACGAGCCGAAAGACCTGCCCGTGGTGGTGTATTTTCACGGCGGCGGCTTCGTCATTGCCGATCTCGACACATATGACAGCACGCCTCGCGCGCTGGCGAAGGAGACCGGCTGCGTCTTCGTCTCGTGCAGCTACCGGCAGGGTCCCGAAAACAAATTTCCGGCTGCCCATGAGGATGCATGGGCAGCGTGGCGGTGGGTGGCGGAAAATGCCGATCGCCTCGGCGGCGCCCCGGATCGCCTCGCCCTTGTCGGCGAGAGCGCGGGCGGCAACCTTGCCCTCAATGTCGCGATCCGCGCCCGTGACCAGGGCGGCGTGCAGGCCAGGACCGTGATTCTCGTCTATCCGCTCGCCGGCAACGATTTGAACACGCCGTCCTATATCGAAAACGCCGATGCCGAGCCGCTGAACAAGCCGTTCATGGAGTGGTTCGTAAAGAACGAATTCGCCAGCCCGGCCGAGGCCGCCGACCCGCGCATCAACCTCGTCACCGCGCAGCTCCACGACCTGCCGCCGGTTCTGATCATCGCGGCGGGCATCGACCCGTTGCGGAGCGAGGGCGAGCTTCTGGCGCGCCGGCTGGAGCAGGCGGGGGTGGACGTGTCCTACCAACTCTATCCCGATGTCGCGCACGAGTTCTTCGGCATGGGTCTGCTGATGGACGCCGCCAGGGACGCCGAGGGCAAGGCCGCATCCAAGCTAAACAAGGAACTCGGACACGGGTTGATGGGAAAGATCGCCAAAGCCTTCACGTGAGCCGACTTCACGTGATCCGCTTTCTTCGACCCGCCCTCCCGGAGGTGAACACCTCCTGAGCGACTGGGGCCGGAACCCGCAGGGTTCCGGCCCCTTCTGTCAGCCGCGCTGCAGCTTCTCGAACCGCTTCACTGCCCGCTCGCGCTTCAGCCGGGAGAGGCGCTGCAGCCAGAAGATACCGTCGAGCTGGTCGATCTCGTGCTGATGGCACACCGCGAGCAGGCCGTCGGCCTCCTCCTCACGCTCGACGCCGTCGAGATCCTGGAAGGCAAGCCTTATGCGGGCGGGACGCTCCACTTCGTCCACCACGCCGGGCATGGAGACGCTGCCCTCGTCATGCCGGCCCGTCTCCTCCGAAGCCCACAGGATGCGGGGATTGACGTAGGTCCGCACCCCGAATTCCGGCGACAGCGCCAGCACCACCACGCGCAGCCCGACCCCGATATGCGGTGCGGTAATGCCGATGCCGGGGGCTGCTCGCATCGTGTCGGCGAGATCTTCGGCAAGGTTGCTCAACCCTGCGTCGAACACCGAAACCGGGGCAGCCACGGCCTTCAGGCGCGGATCGGGATAGCGGATGATGGCGCGCACCGGCATGGAAGGCGGCTCTCAGATCAGCCGCAGGCCACGCAGCGAGGCATGGCCGTCCTTGCCGACGATGATGTGGTCATGCACCTCGATGCCGAGCGGCTTGGCGACATCGACAATGGTTCTGGTCATCTGGATGTCGGCATTGGAGGGGGTCGGATCGCCGCTCGGGTGGTTGTGGACAAGGATCACCGCGCTCGCTGCCAGCTCCAGCGCCCGCTTCACCACCTCGCGCGGATAGACCGGCGTGTGGTCCACCGTGCCGCGCTGCTGCACCTCGTCGGCGATGAGCTGGTTGCGCTTGTCGAGGAAGAGGATGCGGAACTGCTCCTTGTCGGCAAAGGCCATGGCGGCCCGGCAATAGTCCAGCACGGCGCTCCACGAGGACAGCACGGTGCGGCCCTTCACCTTGCCGCGGGTAACGCGCTCGGCGGCAGCGGCGACGATCTTGAGTTCGGTGACGATGGCATCACCCACGCCCTTCACCTCGCGCAGCCGCGCCGCGGGCGCGTTCACCGCCTCGGCGAAGGAGCCGAATTGTTGGATGAGCTGCTTGGCGAGCGGCTTCACATCGGCGCGGGGCACGGCGCGGAACAGCACCAGCTCCATCAGCTCGTAATCCGGGAGCGCCTCGGACCCGGCGGTGCGGAACCGCTCGCGCAGCCGCTCGCGATGGCCGAGGAAATGCGGCGAGGATTCCTCCAGCCCGCCGGCCGCCGGCCCCTTCGCGGAAGCGGGGGGAGAAGGCGGCTCGCCGGCGGAGGAAGCCTCGGCGCCGGAGGTCGACAGGCCTGTCGCAGCCTCGCCGAGCCCGACGCGGCGCACCAGATCCTGCTCCGCCGTCCGTCGGCTCATAAGGGGGTGCCGAAGACCGGCTTGTGATAGCCCTTGGGCGAGAGGGTGAAGATCTCGACGCCCGTCTCGGTGACGCCGATGGCGTGCTCGAACTGCGCCGAGAGCGAGCGGTCGCGCGTCACCGCGGTCCAGCCGTCGGAGAGCACCTTCACATGCGGGCGGCCGAGATTGATCATCGGCTCGACGGTGAAGATCATGCCCGGCAGCATTTCCGGGCCCTCGCCGCGGCGGCCGACATGCACGACATTGGGCTCGTCGTGGAAGAGCTGTCCCACGCCGTGCCCGCAGAAATCGCGCACCACGCTCATGTGGAACGGCTCGACGAATTCCTGGATGGCCGCGCCGATATCACCGATGTGCCCGCCCGGCTTGATCGCCCTGATGCCGCGCATCATCGATTCGTAGGTCACGTCAATCAGCCGCTCCGCCCGGCGCGGAATCTCGCCGATCGCGAACATGCGGCTCGAATCGCCGTGCCAGCCATCGACGATGAGGGTCACGTCGACATTGACGATGTCGCCCTCGCGCAGCGGCTTCTCATTGGGAATACCGTGGCAGACGACATGGTTGATCGAGGTGCAGGACGAGTGCCGATAGCCGCGATACATCAGGGTCGCCGGCAAGGCGCCACTGTCCATGGCGAAGTCGAACACCACCTTGTCGATCGCCTCGGTCGATACGCCGATCCCCACCATCTCATGCACGAGGTCCAGCGCCTGCGCCGCAAGCTGCCCCGCCCGGCGCATGCCGGCAAAGGCCTCCGGCCCGTGCAGCCTGATGTGACCGGTCTTCCTCAGCGGCGCGCTGGCCGCTTCCACATAACTCATTTCGGCTCGTCCCAGATCGTTCCCGCCGAATGTAAGCGATCCGCGCGGTGGCGCAAGCAAGCGGCCTGTCGCAGATCGGGCGTGCCCGATGCGGCGCCTGCAATCGCGCCAGATTGTGCCCGCCCGTTGCAGCGTCCGCGAACGACCCCGATGGCCGAAGACGGCCGGCGCACGCAGAGCCGCGATCGTAAGGCCCACGACCGCGAAGGGTCGGCAGTGATGCCCGACAGGACGCCCTTCGGCACTCGGCTGCATGTCGCCTCGTGCGTCGCGAAACCGGAACAGGGGCCGAAGCCCCACGGCATCCGTCGTGCTCTCAAGCTTCACCTTGGGCGAAGGGGTACCAGGTCAACGCCGTTTGATATCACAAGCGACGCCGAGGCCCGCGCCTGCACCAACCGGCGAGGCCTATGCCGGCTCCAGCGTCTTGGCCATGTGCACCAGCCGACGGTCCGGCATCTGCTCCACCCGCTCGATCGAGAAGCCCTTACGTCGATACCAGGCGATGTTGGCGGAAAGCGGTTCACCGGTGTAGAGCCGCGCCACCGGCCGTCCGAGTTCGCGCGCCCGCATTTGCCCGGCCTCCAGAAGCAGGTTGCCGGTGCCCCGTCCCTGCGCCAGCGGCGAAACGGCGAGGCTGTCGATCAGCAGGTCGTCGGCCCGCGCCTGAAGGATCAGCACGCCGGCAATGCCGAAAGGCGCATCCTCCACCCACACCTCGCGCTCGCGGAATACCCGCGCATAGTCCCACAGCAGCGGCACCGGCTCGACCCCGAGCAGCGGGCGGTTCTTGGCATAGGCCGTCTTCTGCAGCGCCTCGACCGCGTCGAGGTCCTCCAGGCTTGCCCGCCTGAGGCTGCGCTCGCCGACATTCAGCGTGCGCGCATTCAAGATGCCGAGCGAGACCTTCTGACGCCCCTCGGCATCGAAATTCTCCGGCGCCAGCCAGCTCTCGAAGGCGACCGCGCGCTGGGGCCACTCCTCCTCGGTCATGCCGAACCACGCAGTGTCGCGATTCTGGCCCTTGATGATCATGTGGTTGCGGAAAATGCCTTCGAAGGTGAAGCCGTAGCGCTCCGCCGCCCGGCGCGAGGGGGCGTTGAGCGCATTGCACTTCCACTCATAGCGCCGATAACCCAGTGTCTCGAACGCATAGCGGGCCATCAGATACATGGCCTCTGTACCGCCCGGCGTGCGCTGCAAGGCAGGCGTGAACAGGATGTTGCCGACCTCGATGACCCGATGCGCCGGCTCGATGCGCAGATAAGTGGCATGCCCCACGGCGCGGCCGGTTTGTCGGTCGATGATGGCGTAGAGCAGCGGATCCTGCTTCTCGGCGGCCACCGCGTAATAGGACAGGAAGGCCTTGAGGCTTTCGAAGGGCGGCACGCCGAGATAGGCCCACTGCCAGTCCTTGCCGTCGCCATGCGAGAGCACATAGAGGTCCGAGGCGTGGGCAGCGACGTCGAAGGGCACGATATCGACGTATCGGCCTTCCAACACCTCGCGACGCGGCCACGGCGCCGGCGTGGTGTCGACCTCGCGGCCGAAAACGGGGCCCTCGACCGGCGCGGCAACCGCGGTCCCGGCGGGCGTTACGTCCTGTGTCATGCTGGCCAACCCTGTGCGGCCCGCCACCTCGCTCTTGAGGCGCGATCACCGTCTGTGACAGGAATAGGAAAAAGCCGAACACCGCACAATGAGGAACGCCTGATGTCCGCTGCGCCTTCCGACGCATTCTCCACCGGCGGGCCGCGGCCTGTCGCCGCCTTCAGCCGCATCGGCGAGGAAAACGCCTTCGCCGTGCTTGCCCGCGCCACGGAACTGGCGGCACGGGGGCGCGACATCGTCAATCTCGGCATCGGCCAGCCGGATTTCGCGACCCCGCCGCACATCGTCGAGGCGGCGGTGAAGGCGCTGCGCGAAGGCCATCACGGCTACACCCCCGCCACCGGCATAGCGCCTCTGCGCGAGGCGGTGGCCGCCGATGTCCACCGCCGGCTGGGCACCGCGATCGACCCCGGCAAGGTGGTGATCGTGCCCGGCGGCAAGGTGACGATGTTCGCCGCCATCCTGATGTTCGGCGAGCCGGGCGCGGAGATCCTCTATCCCGACCCCGGCTTTCCCATCTACCGCTCGATGATCGAGTTCACTGGGGCCAAGCCCGTGCCGGTGCCGATCCGCGAGGAGAACGGCTTCGCCTTCTCGGCGGAGGAGACGCTTGGACTCATCGGACCGACCACGCGCCTCATCATCCTGAACAGCCCCGCCAATCCGACCGGCGGCGTCACCCCGAAGGCGGAGATCGACGCGCTGGTGAAGGGGCTCGAAAAGCACCCCCATGTCGCGATCCTGTCGGACGAGATTTACGACCAGTTCCTGTTCGATGGCGCCTCCCACGCCAGCCTCCTCACCTACCCGGACATCCGCGGCCGGCTGATCCTTTTGAATGGCTGGTCAAAGACTTACGCCATGACCGGCTGGCGCCTCGGCTGGTCGCTGTGGCCGGACGGGCTGTTCGAGGCGATGCGCAAGCTCGCCGTGAATTGCTGGTCCTGCGTCAATGCACCCGCGCAATATGCAGCGCTCGCCGCCCTCACCGGTCCGCAGGACTGCGTCGCGGAGATGGTGGCCGCGTTCGACCGCCGCCGCCATGTCGTGGTAGAGGGCCTGAACGCCCTGCCCGGCGTGAGTTGCACCCTGCCGAAGGGCGCCTTCTATGCCTTCCCCAACATTGCGGGAACGGGGTGGAGCTCGGCCAAGAAGCTCGCCTCCGCGCTTCTCGAAGAAGCTGGCGTCGCAACCATCGGCGGGCCGGATTTCGGCATCCATGGCGAGGGCTATCTGCGGCTGTCCTATGCCAATTCGGAGGACAATATCCGCAAAGCTCTGGGATTGATGGGAGATTTCCTGCAACAGGCTCGCCCCGCCTGATCGTTTGCCTTAGCGGAAGCCTCCCTGCTTGCCTCGTCGGCGGAAACCGGCGAGGTTGCGCGGCCTCAGCAGACGAGCAGGAGTGAAGCATGTCCCGCGCCATCGCGATCGGCGAAGTCATGGTGGAAATGGCCCGTGGCGCCGATGGCCGCTACAGCCTCGGCGTCGGCGGCGACACCTTCAACACCGCCGTCTATCTCGCCCGCGCCGGCGTCGAGACCTCCTATGCCACCGCTCTCGGCGACGACGATTATTCCGCCCGCATCCTTGCAGCGGCGCAAGGAGAGAGTATCGGCACCTCGGCCATCCTCGTCGCGCCGGGCCGCTCGCCGGGGCTCTATCTCATCGACACCGACGCCGCCGGGGAGCGCCAGTTCAGTTATTGGCGCGAAAATGCCCCGGCCCGCGAGCTGTTCGAACTGCCCGGCTGGGAAGTCGTCGCGGAGCGGATCGTGGAAGCGAAGCTCATCTTCCTGTCGGGCGTAACCCTTTCCCTTTACTCGAATATCGGCCTCGGACGCCTGCTCGCGACGCTGGAATTCGCCCGCGAGCGCGGCTCGATCGTGGTGTTCGACGGCAATTTCCGCCCGCGAAGCTGGGGGCAGGACCTCGCCCGCGCCCGCACCGTCTATGCCGAGGCGCTGAAACGCACCTCCATCGCCATGCCCGGCTATGACGACGAGGCCCGGCTCTGGGGCGACGGCTCGCCGGCCGGCACCGCCGAACGCATCGCGACCTTCGGGGTGAGCGAGATCGTGGTGAAGAACGGCGCCGACGGTGCGCTCATCCGCTCGGCGAGCGGCTCCTGTCTGGTGCCGATCCCCGAGCCCGCCGGTCCGGTCGTCGACACCACCGCGGCCGGCGACAGCTTCAACGCCGCCTATCTCGCCGCCCGGCTCGGCGGGGCGCAGCCGGAGGCGGCCGCAGAGGCCGGGCACCGGCTGGCGGGCGCGGTGATCGGCCATCGCGGGGCGATCCTGTCCCGCCCCGCCAATGCCTGAGCGGCGCACCGCCGTCCACAGGGCCTGCGAGCGCTTCTGCGAATGAGTTGCAAGCCATTGGTAAGGCTTGATTTTTGTCGCCCGTGGCTCTAAGCGCAGGCCGAACGGCGCCCCGGCGCCCGGCAGGTAAAAGGGGCGCCGATGACACTCATCTCGCGGATCGCGCTGGTCAATGTCGTCCTCAGCGTCATCGTGCTGGGGCTCAAATATCTCGCCTTCATGCTCACCGGCAGCGTGGCCCTCTATTCCGACGCGCTGGAAAGCATCGTCAATGTCGGCACCTCCTTCGCCGCCATGCTGGCGCTGCGCGTCAGCGCCCGGCCGGCGGACGCGGCGCATCCCTATGGCTACGCGAAGGCCGAGTATTTTTCCGCCGTCCTGGTCGGCGTGATGATCGTGGTCGCCGCAATCTCGATCCTGCGCGAGGTCTATTTCGGCTGGCTGAACCCGCAGCCCTTTGATGCGGCACCGCTCGGCCTCGCGGTCAATGCCGGCGCCGGCGTCATCAACGCCGTGTGGTCGGCAGTGCTCATCCGCACCGGACGGAAGGTGCGATCGCCCGCCCTGATGGCTGACGGCCGGCATCTGCTGACCGATGTCATCTCCTCCGTCGGTGTGCTGGCCGGCGTCATCCTCGCCGCCCTCACCGGATTCAAGCAGCTCGACCTCATCCTCGCCGGGCTGGTCGCGATCAATATTCTCTGGTCGGGCTGGAAGGTGCTGAAGGAGAGCGTCGCCGGCCTGATGGACCAGGCCGTGCCCGAGGAAACGCTGAAACGAATCCGCGGCCAGATCGCGGCCGAGGCGATCGGGGCCATCGAGGCCCATGACGTGCGCACCCGGCAGGCCGGACGCGTCATCTTCGTCGATTTCCACCTCGTGGTGCCGGGCGAGATGTCGGTGAGCGAGGCACACGCCATCTGCGACCGCATCGAGGAAGCCCTACGCCGGGAGGTGGAGGACATCTTCGTCAACATCCACGTCGAACCCGAGGTCAAGGCGAAGCACGCCGGGATCCCGGTGCTCTGATTCCCCGCGAGGCCATCCCGGAACGGCCGTAACCGTGCCCGGAATGGCGCTTCCGCTCCCTCAGCCGCCGGCTCGCAGCTTCGCGATGAGCTCCGCCGTCGGATAGGAATCCGCCGGTAGGCCCAGCCGCATCTGCTCGGCCTTCACCGCCTGCCGGGTCGCGGCGCCCAGCTTGCCGTCGACGCCGCCGACATGATGACCGCGCGCGTTGAGCAGGCGCTGGAGGTCCGCCACCTCCTTCATCGAGAGCACCGCGATCTTGCCCGTGCCCTTGCGATAAGGCCCGGCGCCATCGATGCGCGCGGCGAGATAGGCCGCCGAGGTCGCATAGACCAGCGACTGGTTCCACTGGGTGAAGATGTCGAAGTTCGGGTAGACGAGGAAGGCCGTGCCATTGCGCCCCATCGGCAGCAACAGCGAGGCGCCGAGCCCGTCCGAGGGCAGCGGTCCGCCACCCGCGCGACGCACGCCCCAGGCCGACCATTGCGCGCGCGGCAGCTTGATCGAAAGGTCCGCCTTGTCCCAGGGCAGGCTCTGCGGCACCACCACCTCCTCCAGCCAGGGCTGGCCGGGCTGCCAGCCGAGCGAGCGGATATAGTTGGCGGCGGAGGCCAGCGCATCCGCATCAGAGCGCAGCAGGTCGACCCGGCCGTCGCCATCGAAATCCACACCGAAATTCAGATAGTGGTCGGGCAGGAACTGGAACTGGCCGAGTTCGCCGGCCCATGGCCCGCGCATGGTCTGCGCGGTGAGGTCGCCGCGGTCGATGATCTTCAGCGCCGCCATGAGCTGGGTGCGGAACATTTCCGGCCGGCGGCAGTCATAGGCCAGCGTCGCCACCGAGCGCACGGTCTGCCGGTCGCCCATATTGGCGCCGAAATCGGTCTCCAGCGCCCAGAAAGCGGCGATCACCGGGGCCGGCACGCCGAAGCGCTGCTCGATAGCGTCGAACACCCGCTGGTGGCTCTGGATTTTCTGCCGGCCCTGCTGGATGCGGTAATTGGCGACCATGCGGTCGGCGAATTGGTAGAAGCTCTGGCTGAAGACGCCCTGCCCGCGATCCGCACCGACCACGCTGCTGTCATAGGTGAGCCCGTCCAGCGCGGCACTGAGCGTACGCTGGGAAACACCCTGTGCCGCCGCCTCCTGGCGGAACTGCGCCAGCCAGCCCGGAAAGCCGGCCCCCGTCTTGCCGCAGCTCTGTGCCCATGCCGCCCCACCGGGAAGCGTCGCCCCCATCAGCAAAGCGAGACCCGCCAGCCCCGCCTTCATGCCACCACGCATGATTCCTCCTTCGCCGTCGTTCGCATTTCGTTGCGGCACAATGGCCGGGAACCGCCGCGCCCGCCAGTGCGCGAGCGCCTCATCCGGTCACGCTTTCGCGGGGTGCGCCGCATTGTCCGGCGCCCCGCGACCGGACATGATGACGCCTGCCAACCCTGCGAGGCTCGCCCGTGAATGTCGTGATGCTGCTCTACCCCAACCTCACCCAGCTCGACCTGACCGGGCCGTTCGAGGTGTTCGGCCGCTTTCCCGAGCTCGATCTTCATCTCGTGTGGAAAAGCCGGGAGCCGGTCGCCGATTGCCGGGGACTCACGATCCTGCCCGATACCGATTTCGAGCACTGCCCGCAGGCCGACATCCTCTTCGTGCCGGGCGGGCCCGGCCAGCTCGCGCTGATGGAGGATGCCGAGGTGCTGGCCTTCCTGCGCCGGCAGGCGGCGGGCGCGCGCCATGTGACCTCCGTCTGCACCGGCTCGCTTGTGCTGGCGGCGGCGGGGTTGCTCTCCGGCAAGCGGGCAACATGCCACTGGCTCTCCCTCGAGCAGCTTCGCCTTTTCGGCGCGGAGCCGGTGGCCGAGCGGGTGGTGATCGACGGCGATGTCGTCACCGGCGCGGGGGTGACGTCGGGGATCGACTTCGCCCTGACGCTGGCGGCACGGATCTTCGGCGAGGAGCGGGCGCGCCATGCCCAGCTCTTCATGGAATACGACCCCGCCCCGCCCTTCCCCGGTGGCTCGCCTGCGAGCAGCGCGCCGGCGCTGGTGGAGGCCGTACGGGTCGAGACGGCCGCCTTTCAGACCCGGCGCGAGGCGGTCGCGCGGCGGGTAGCCGCGGAGCTGCGCGGCGCCCCCCTTCCGGCGGAGAAGGTGTGAGATGGCGCCGCGCCGTCCCGTCGTCGCCGTTCTCGCCGTCGTCATCCGCGAGGGGAAGATCCTGCTGGTGCGCCGGGCCAATCCGCCGGACCAGGGGCTGTGGGGATATCCCGGCGGGCGGGTGGAGCCGGGCGAGGCGCTTCTCGACGCAGCCCTGCGCGAACTCGAGGAAGAAACCGGCCTGAGCGCCGGGGATCCGCAGCTTCTTACCGTGCTGGATTTCATCGAACACGACGCGGAAGGGCAGCTCGCCTGGCACTACGCCATGGTGACGGTGCTGTGCCGCTGGCGTGCCGGCGAGGCCGTGGCGGCGGACGATGCGCTGGAAGCGCGCTGGTTCGATCTCGACGCCGTGGCCACGCTGGACGCGAGCGCCAGCGCACGGGTCGCGGAGATCGCAGCCCTCGCCTGCGCCGCATAGAAAGAAAAAGGGCCCGTCCCGCAACGGGAGGGCCCAGTGCTCCGAGGCAAACGCTCCGAGGGAGGGATGCGGGGGCGCCACGGCCGGGCGCCTCCCATGTGAAGTGTGTCAGGCGTGAGCGGACGCCGCGCCCTTCTCGCCGAGCGGCTGCGTCGCCGGGACGATGCTGGACTGCGCCACATGAGCGGACAGCACGCGCGGCAGCAGCGTCACCGCGAGGAAGGCGGCGAACAGATCGAGCCCCGCAACCGTATAGAGCACGCTCGACCAGGTGCCGGTCGCTTCCATGAGCAGGTTGCCGAGCGGGACGAACAGCGCGCCGATACCCTTGGCGCAGTAGAGCACGCCATAGATCTTGCCGATGTGCTTGGTGCCGAAGGCATCGCCCGCCAGCGCCGAGAACAGCGAGTAGACCTCGCCCCACGCCAGGAACACGACGCCGGACAGGATGAGGAACGCCCACGGATTGTGGCCGAAATAGCCGAGCGCGATGATGCCGATGCCTTCCAGCGAGAAGGCGATGACCATGGTCTTCTCGCGGCCGATATGGTCGGAGATCCAGCCGAACAGCGGGCGCGAGATGCCGTTCATGACGCGATCGAGCATAAGCGCCAGCGGCAGGGCCGCCATGGTGAAGAAGTACAGGTTGACCTTGAATTCCTTCACGCCGAGGTCCTGCGCGATGACGCCGAGCTGGGCGACCGCCATCATGCCGCCGGTGACCACGCAGGTGAACATCACCAGCATCAGCCAGAACAGCTTGGTGTTGAGCGCTTCCTTGAGCGTGTAGTCGCGGCGGCTCTGCGAGAGCTTGTCGGAAGCCCGCACCTCGCCGACCTTAGGCGAACGCAGGAACCACGCCGCGAAGAAGGCAAGGCCGCCCTGCAGCATGCCGAAGAACAGGAACGCCTCCTGGAAGCCGGAGGTCTCGATCATCGTGGCGATGGGCAGGATGGTGAGCGCCGAGCCCGCGCCGAAGCCGCCCGCGGTGAGGCCGACGGCAAGGCCGCGGCGATCCGGGAACCACTTCAGGGCGTTGTTGATGCAGGTGGCATAGATACAGCCGACGCCGATGCCGCCGATCGCAGCACCGAGATAGAAGCCGGAGAGGCTGCTGGCCTGCGAGTTGACCGCCCAGGCGCTGCCGATCATGAGCGCGCCGAAGGCGACCATGATGCGGGGGCCGAACTTGTCGATGAAGTAGCCCTCGATCGGGGCGAGCCAGGTCTGCACCAGCACGAAGATGGTGAAGGCGATCTGGATCGAGGCACGCTCCCAGCCGAAGGTCTTCTGGATCTCCGGCACGAACAGCGTCCAGGCGTACTGGATGTTCGCCGTCGCCACCATGCACACAACGCCGACGACGAGTTGCAGCCAGCGCCGGCTTTCAGAAAACTCCCGACCCGGCCCCAGGGCCGCCATGGTCTTCGACATTCAACTCTCCTTGGACTGGTTTCTTCCGCTGGGTCCGGCGATGCCGGTTCTTGTTGTGGGACGCCCATGCGGGCGCCGGACGAGAGCGGCGGGCACGCCTTCAGGGCTGGCGACCCTGCCGGCAGACAACGCTTCGCCACCCACGCTCACGCTGCACGCCCTGAGGCCGCACAGAATGACGTAGAGGTATATCGGCATGTTCCGATCGCGATGGACCTTAATGCACAATATTATGTATGCCAATCTGTTTTTTACGTTGGGTAAGATTCCTGACGATACACATCGGTCTCAAGTATAAATCCTATTTATCTCCAGAAACACAAAGATATATAGTTATGATGACAAACAATATTTATCGAACTTGATAGATGTCATTGGAATTTTTCGTCAGAATCCGGAACACCTTCAGCAGCCATCCACCGGCGCACATCTGGAATAATTCTGCACAGGAAAGCGCAGCGCGGTCGCAACGCACGACGCCCCACTTCACCGCAACTCACCCCGTCCCCGGCGGAGCCCGCCCGGAACGCAAAGAAAAAGGGCGCGCCCTGCGGCGCGCCCTTCAAGAGGAGATGAGGTGGTGGATGGGGCGGATTACTCCGCCGCCACCGCGAGATCGGCCTTCATCGCCGCTGCCGCACGGGCATGGTTGCGACGGAGCGGCTTCAGGACCGCCAGCGCCATGATCGCGGCAATGATGTTGAGAGCGGCTGCGGAGATGAACACCGCGTGCCAGCTGCCGGTCATGGTGGTGAGGATGCTGGTGAAGGGAACGATGATGGCCGCCGTGCCCTTAGCAGTGTAGAGCAGGCCCGCATTGGTGGTAGCGTATTTCGAGCCGAAGGCATCGCCGCACATCGCCGGGAAGAGCGAGTAGATCTCACCCCAGGCGAAGAAGACGAGACCGGTCAGGATCACGAACAGCACCGGATTGGAGCCGAAGACGCTCAGCGCATAGATGCCGATGCCTTCCATGGCGAAGGCGAAGAACATGGTGTTCTCGCGGCCGATCTGGTCCGACACCCAGCCGAAGAACGGGCGGGTGAGGCCGTTCAGCACGCGGTCGATGGCGGCGGCGAAGGTGAGCGCCGGCAGGGTGATGCCGATGAGGCTGACCGGAATGTCGGCGATGCCGAAATCCTTGGCGATCGGGCCGAGCTGAGCCGTCGCCATCAGGCCGCCGGCAGCCATCATCACGAACATCGCATACATGACCCAGAACAGTGGGCTGGTGAGCATCTCCTTCGGGGAGAAGTCGCGCGCGGTCTGGGCGACCTTCGCCACCATCTTGGCGACGTCGACCTTCTTCGGCGCGACGAGGAACAGGGCGAGCACGGTGATGACCACGCCCTGGCCGATGCCGAAATAGAGGAAAGCGGCCTCGTAACCCTGATTCTTGATCATGTTCTGGATCGGAATCACGGTGAGCGCCGAACCCGCGCCGAAGCCGGCGGCGGTGATGCCGGCGGCAAGGCCGCGGCGATCCGGGAACCACTTCAGCGAGTTGCCGACGCAGGTGCCATAGACCGCGCCCGCACCGATACCGCCGACCGCAGCGCCGATATAGAGCATCGTCAGCGTGGTCGCATGGGCGTTCAGCACCCAGGCGAGGCCGCACATGATGCCGCCGAACAGCACCACGATGCGCGGGCCGTATTTATCGACGAACCAGCCTTCCACTGGAACCAGCCAGGTCTCGGTGACGATAAAGATCGAGAACGCGACCTGGATCGCGGCGCGGTCCCAGCCGTGACGCTCCTGGATCGGATTCACGAAGAAGGTCCAGCCATACTGCATGTTCGCGATCATGCACATGCAGATCACGCCGAACACGAGCTGGAGCCAACGCTTGTTATTCACGGGTGACGCTACGTCAGCACTCATGATGTCCTCGGATGTTTCCCTAACGTAAATCTGGCTTCGGGCCATAGTTATTCTTATTGGACGCAACGATGGCAGCCGCCTGCTTGACGCAGCTGCGCGGGTCATGAATGGCACTCTACACAGTTTTATGAATTGTGCAAAATTTTGTATGCCACATTTCACCAAATTTTCGTCGTGCTTGCTTACGTAACGTAATGCTCATAGAGCTTTCTTCTTCCCTAGGGGTTTCGCCTTGCATGCGGATACCGTTGCATGCCCTCCCCCACGTCAGTCGCATGAAATGCTCGATGCTTCCGTAGGGAATCCTCGATGTAATGGTATCTTAGAACCGTTATTCGCGAAGGAAGCCGGCGGAGACACCCACTTGCCGCTGCTCTGCCGCGGCGGTTGCGCGCGGGGGCGAGGGCTCGGACTGGCCGGAATTATCTGGTATACGGGAATCCACAGAAGAAGCGGGCAGCACGACCGGCGGCCCGCCACCATTCCTGGACCGGAGCACGGCCATGTGGCGCGCGCCGAACACAGGGAGTGCAGAGGAGCCGCCCGTGGACGCGACCGACGCCCAGATCCGCCTGAACATCGCCCCGCTCGCGGCGAATACCAGCCTACGCACGCTCGCCTACGACGCCATAAAGAAGGCGATCACCGAAATGGACATGTATGGCCAGGACGGTGACATCCGGCTCGACGAGCGCCAGCTCTCCCAGGATCTCGGCGTCAGCCGTACCCCGATCCGCGAGGCATTGACCGTGCTGGAGCAGGAGGGCTTCGTGCGCTCCGTGCCGCGCCGCGGCATCTTCGTGGTCCGCAAGTCCAAGGGCGAGATCATCGAGATGATCACGGTCTGGGCGGCGCTGGAGAGCATGGCCGCGCGGCTCGCCACGGTGCGCGCCAGCGACAGCGAACTGACCGAACTGCGCGACGTCTTCCACGATTTCGAGGACGAGGCGCCGGCCGAGCACATGAACGAGTATTCGGACGCCAATATCCGCTTCCACCAGACCATCATCCGGCTGGGCGGCTGCAGGATGATCGGCGAGATGACCGAGAACCTGTTCATCCACATCCGCGGAATCCGCGCGGTGTCGGTGCGGCAGGAGAATCGCTCCGAGCGCTCGCTGCAGGAACATCGCGCCATCATCGCCGCCCTCATCGCGCGCGACGCCGACCTCGCCGAGCGGCTGGTGCGGGAGCACACGCTGGGCCTCGCCGCCCATGTCGAGAAGCACGGCAAGTTCCCGTCCTGACGCCGCCCTCCCGGACGGAAGCGTCAGGCTGATTCCCGCCCGCCGCCTCAGGCGCGCGGCGGAGCGCCTGCCGGCCAGCATCTGCGCCGGCAGGCCGACGCACGCCCCCCGCCACGGATCTGTGATGACGCCGCCCTCGCTCATGCCGCTGGGGAACGGCTCGCCATGCCTGCGCGATCGTGGTATTTTGCATACGAACGATCTTGGAGGATGCTTCGCGCCTCCTCTCGGTACGCGTCAGGCCCCCGAGGGGGTTGTTAAAATGTCGCATACCAGATTGACGGTTGGTATTTGGTATGCCAAATTTCGAGCGAATTTTCGGCGGGGATCCCGCAGAGGATGCTCCTCGTGAATGGCGAGCAGGTAGTGAACAAGCGCTGGCACAGTAGCGACCATGGCCTCGCCATCGAGCGGCTGCCGGCCAAGGAGAGCTTCAAGAGCAAGGCCTATTCGGCCATCAAGGAAGCCATCACGAACATGAACATCTACGGCTCGGAAGAGCCGTTGCTGCTGGACGAACGGGATATTTCGGAGCGTCTGGGCGCAAGCCGGACGCCCATCCGCGAGGCGGTCGCGATGCTGGAGCAGGAAGGCCTGCTCCGCGCCGTACCCCGGCGGGGCATTCTGGTGGTGCGCCGGACCAAGGCCGAGATCATCGAGATGATCGAGGCCTGGGCGGCGCTGGAAAGCATGGCGGCCCGCCTTGCCGCGCAACGCGCGAGCGATGAGGCGATCGCCGAACTGAGGATCTATTTCAGGGAGTTCGACCTCTCCCGGATCGAGCGTGACCGGTGTGACGAATATTCCTCCGCGAATATCGCGTTTCACCAGGCCCTTATCCGGCTGAGCGGCTCCACCCTACTCGCGGCGATGACGGAAAACCTGTTCCTGCACGTACGGGCCATCCGCCATCGCACCATCTTCGAGATGGACCGGGCGCAGCGTTCGGCGGCTGACCATCTGGAGATCATCGAGGCTCTCGAGGCACGGGACATGGACCGTGCCGAGCGTCTGGTCCGCGACCATACGCTCCGGCTGGCGAGGCATGTCGAGAACCACGTCGACCTCGATTGAGGTCGGAATCGGATCGCGGGCGTGCCGGAGATTCCGGCGCGACCGGGATCGGGGTTAAGTCGAGAGGACGGGAGGACCCGTCCGACCGATATCTGGGCGAGCGACCGGATCGAAGGTGAGGCCAAGGCGGAGATGAACCTCCGCCGCGCACACCCGGAAGGCGCAAAGCCAACGTGCCGTCCTCGCTTTCAGCACAAGCGTCTGGAAGCCCGCGCGGTCTCAGGTGTCGGGATTGAGCATAACGGTGCAGAGAAGATTACCGGGAGGAAGCGGAATGTCCGCAGTAGCACAGATCATTGACAACACCGTCGAGGCCGAAACCCAGGAGCTGACCGATGGCTTCCATCTGGTCATCGACGCCCTGAAACTGAACGGCATCGACACGATCTACGGCGTGCCGGGCATTCCGATCACCGATCTCGGCCGCATGGCCCAGGAAGAGGGCATCCGCGTCGTCTCGTTCCGCCACGAGCAGAACGCCGGCAACGCCGCCGCCATCGCCGGCTTCCTCACCAAGAAGCCGGGCATCTGCCTGACCGTTTCCGCGCCGGGCTTCCTGAACGGCCTCACCGCCCTCGCCAACGCGACCACCAACTGTTTCCCGATGATCCTCATCTCGGGCTCCTCCGAGCGCGAGATCGTCGACCTCCAGCAGGGCGACTATGAGGAGATGGACCAGCTCGCCATCGCCAAGCCGCTCTGCAAGGCCGCCTTCCGCGTGCTGCACGCCGCCGACATCGGCATCGGCGTCGCCCGCGCCATCCGCGCCGCGGTCTCCGGCCGCCCCGGCGGCGTCTATCTCGACCTGCCCGCCAAGCTGTTCTCCCAGGTGATGGACGCCGAAGCCGGCGCCAAGTCGCTGGTGAAGGTGATCGACCCCGCTCCGGCGCAGCTCCCCGCCCCCGCCGCCGTGCAGCGCGCGCTCGACCTGCTGAAGGACGCCAAGCGCCCCCTCATCGTGCTCGGCAAGGGCGCGGCCTATGCCCAGGCCGATGACGAGATCCGCACCCTCATCGAGAAGAGCGGCATTCCCTTCCTGCCGATGTCGATGGCCAAGGGCATCCTGCCCGACACCCACCCGCAGTCGGCCGGCGCGGCCCGCTCGCTGGTGCTGAAGGATTCCGACGTCGTCGTCCTCATCGGCGCGCGCCTCAACTGGCTGCTGTCGCACGGCAAGGGCAAGAGCTGGGGCGACGCCCCCAAGAAGTTCATCCAGATCGACATCGAGCCGAAGGAGATGGACTCCAACGTCGAAATCGCGGCTCCGCTGGTCGGCGACATCGGCTCCTGCGTGACCGCGCTCATCGACGGCATGGGCGAGAGCTTCCCGAAGGCCTCGTCCGACTGGACCGGCTCGGTGGCTTCCAAGAAGGACGCGAACATCGCCAAGATGGCGCCGCGCCTGCTGAAGAACTCCAGCCCGATGGACTTCCACTCGGCGCTTGGCGCGCTGCGCACCATCATCAAGGAGCGCCCGGACACGATGCTGGTGAACGAGGGCGCCAACACGCTCGACCTCGCCCGCGGCATCATCGACATGTATGAGCCGCGCAAGCGCCTCGACGTCGGCACCTGGGGCGTGATGGGCATCGGCATGGGCTTCGCCATCGCCGCCGCGGTCGAGACCGGCAAGCCGGTCCTCGCGGTGGAAGGCGACTCGGCCTTCGGCTTCTCCGGCATGGAAGTCGAGACCATCTGCCGCTACAACCTGCCGGTCTGCGTGGTTGTGTTCAACAATAACGGCATCTATCGCGGCACCGACACCGACCCGACCGGCCGCGACCCCGGCACGACCGTGTTCGTGAAGGACAGCCGCTACGACAAGATGATGGAGGCCTTCGGCGGCGTGGGCGTGAACGTCACGACCCCGCACGAGCTGGCCGCCGCCGTCAACGCGGCGATCGATTCGGGCCGCCCCACCCTCATCAACGCCGTCATCGACCCCGAGGCCGGCAGCGAGAGCGGCAATATCGGCAGCCTGAACCCGCAGAGCGTGGTGAAGAAGAAGAAGTGAGCATCGAATGCTTGCCGGTCCGGCGTCATCGCCGGTCCGGCAGGAACGTGCTCCGGCTTTCACAGCCGAAGCCCTCCGTTCCAGGAACGGTGCGGGGACCCTGCGGCGGCCGACGCCAAGCGGCCGGAACAAGCAGGGCGAACGCACCGGACCGCACCTGACCGGGGCCGACGAGCGCGGCGTCCCCCGGCCGAGCGGAGCGGAAGGCACCCGCCGGAACCTTCGGGCGCCGGCACTGACGACAGGCGCGTATGGACGGAGGCCACCCGCCCCCGTCCATACGGACATCTGCAACATAAACGGCGATCAACGCCGGACCTTATTGCTTCGAGAGGAAACCCATGGCCAAGGCACTCGACGGCGTCCGCGTCCTCGATTTCACACACGTCCAGTCCGGCCCGACCTGCACGCAGCTGCTTGCCTGGTTCGGCGCCGACGTCATCAAGGTGGAGCGTCCCGGCGAGGGTGATGTCACCCGCGCCCAGCTTCGGGACATCCCGAATGCGGACAGCCTCTATTTCACCATGCTGAACTCGAACAAGCGCTCGATCACGCTGGACACCAAGAACCCCGAGGGCAAGAGGGTCCTCGAGGAGCTGGTGAAAGTCTGCGACGTGATGGTCGAGAACTTCGCGCCCGGCGCGCTCGACCGCATGGGTTTCACCTGGGAGCGCATCCAGGAGATCAACCCGCGCATCATCCTCGCCTCGGTGAAGGGCTTCGGTCCCGGCCCGTTCGAGGATTGCAAGGTCTATGAGAACGTCGCCCAGTGCACCGGCGGCTCGGCCTCCACCACCGGCTTCCGCGACGGCCTGCCGATGGTGACCGGCGCCCAGATCGGCGATTCCGGCACCGGCCTGCACCTTGCGCTCGGCATCGTCACGGCGCTCTACCAGCGCACGCTGACCGGCCGCGGCCAGAAGGTGATGTGCGCCATGCAGGATTCGGTGCTGAATCTCTGCCGCGTGAAGCTGCGCGACCAGCAGCGCCTGGAGCGCGGCCCGCTGCGCGAATACAGCCAGTTCGGCGAAGGCGTGCCTTTCGGCGAGACCGTTCCGCGCGCGGGCAATGATTCCGGCGGCGGCCAGCCCGGCCGCATCCTGAAGTGCAAGGGTTGGGAGCACGATCCCAACGCCTATATCTACTTCATCACCCAGGGCCCGGTCTGGGAGAAGATCTGCGACGTCATCGGCGAGCCGACCTGGAAGACCAATCCGGATTATGCGACCCCGGCCGGCCGTCTGCCGCACCTCAACGAGATCTTCACCCGCATCGAAGCCTGGACCATGGCCCATACCAAGTTCGAGGCCATGGAAATGCTCAACAAATACGACATTCCCTGCGGCCCGATCCTCTCGATGAAGGAAATCGCCGAGGACCGTTCGCTCTACGCGACGGGCACTCTGGTGGAGGTCGACCATCCGGTGCGCGGCACCTATCTCACCGTCGGCAACCCGGTGAAGCTGTCGGACAACGACGTGAAGGTGGAGCGTTCGCCCCTGCTCGGCGAGCACACCGAAGAGGTTCTGGCCAGCGTGCTGGGGCTTAACGAGGCGCAGATCGAGGCCGTGCGGTCCTCGGGCGCCGTCGGCCTCGCCCCGCGCCAGGCGGCCGAGTGACACCGGCGGCGCGCTCCTGCGGGCGTGCGCCGCGCGACGATACTCGCCCTCGGGCGAAAAGCGGCAGGCCGGCGTGGCGACGCGGCGAACCTGCCGGAGCAATGGACGGGACGGCTCGCGCCGCCCCGTTGGCCGCACCGCTGAGGCGCGGCCGACAGGGAAGCACATGGCCCGGTCTTCAGCCGGCGGGTTTGCCCGGCGGAGCGACGATGGAACGGCGTCGCGACGGCGGCAGCACCCGCGGGTGCTCCAGGCGGGGACCGGCCGGGCGTGGACTTCCTTTCGTGCCTTCCACCCGCAAGGGTGGCTCATCGCTTCCGGACCGCGCGGGACTGACAATTCAAGGCCCGGATCCACGATCGAACGCTGAATAAGGGAAATCGACTAAGATGACTAAGCCGCTTGAGGGTATAAAGATCATCGATTTCACGCATGTGCAGGCCGGTCCTGCCTGCACCCAGCTCCTCGCCTGGTTCGGCGCGGACGTCATCAAGGTCGAGCGCCCCGGCGCGGGTGACGTGACCCGCTCGCAGCTCCGCCACGTGAAGGACGCCGATGCGCTCTACTTCACGATGCTGAACTCGAACAAGCGCTCCCTGACGCTGGACACCAAGACCGCCCAGGGCAAGGAAGTGCTGACCAAGCTCATCAAAGAGTCGGACGTCATGGTCGAGAATTTCGGCCCCGGCGCGCTCGATCGCATGGGCTTCACCTGGGCGCACATCCAGGAGCTGAACCCGGGCATGATCCTCGCCTCGGTGAAGGGCTTCTCGGACGGCCACCATTATGAAGACCTGAAGGTCTACGAGAACGTGGCGCAGTGCGCCGGCGGCGCGGCTTCCACCACCGGCTTCTGGGATGGCCCCCCGACCGTCTCCGCGGCGGCGCTCGGCGATTCCAACACCGGCATGCACCTCGCCATCGGCATCCTGACGGCGCTTCACCAGAAGAACCGCACCGGCAAGGGCCAGAAGGTCGCCGTGTCGATGCAGGATTCGGTGCTGAACCTGTGCCGCGTGAAGCTGCGCGACCAGCAGCGCCTCGACGCGCTGGGCTATCTGGAAGAATATCCCCAGTACCCGCACGGCGAGTTCTCGGATGTCGTTCCGCGCGGCGGCAATGCCGGCGGCGGCGGCCAGCCGGGCTGGGTGCTGAAGTGCAAGGGCTGGGAAACCGATCCCAACGCCTATATCTATTTCACCATCCAGGGCCACGCCTGGGCGCCGATCTGCAAGGCGCTGGGCAAGGAAGAGTGGATCGACGATCCGGCGTACAACACCGCCGCTGCCCGTCAGGACAAGATCTTCGACATCTTCGCCTTCATCGAGAACTGGCTGTCGGACAAGACCAAGTTCGAGGCCGTCGACATCCTGCGTAAGTTCGACATCCCCTGCGCGCCGGTGCTGTCGATGAAGGAGATCGCGAACGACCCGTCGCTGCGCGCCAGCGGCACCGTGGTCGAGGTCGATCACCCGAAGATCGGCAAGTACCTGACCGTCGGCTCGCCGATCAAGTTCTCGGACATGACCGTCGAAGTGACCGCCTCCCCGCTGCTCGGCCAGCACACCAACGAAGTGCTCGCCGACCTCGGCTACTCGCAGGAAGAAATCGCCGCCCTGCACGACGCCAAGGCGGTCTGAGGCCGATTGCTCTCAAAGGCGGGTGGATGATCGGCCAATTGGTCTCGTCATCCACCTGACTGGACGGATCGGACCGGCGCGTACCCCGCGCCGGTCTTTTTCTTTAAGATCCGCTCAGAGCCCCGAATAGCGCGTCGTCAGGCGCCGGGCGACTTCGATCACCCGCTGGCCGAGCTCGGTGATCCGCTCGGGAGGCATACGCACCACCGGAGCGGAGATCGAAACCGCGCCGATCGGCTCCTTCCATTCGTCGAACACCGCCGCCGCGACGCAACGCATGCCGAGCGTGTGCTCCTCGTCGTCGATCGAATGGCCCCGCTCCGCAATCACCGCGAGATCGGCATTCAAGGCGCGACGGCTGACATGGGTGTGGTCGGTGTAGCGGGCGAGCTGGTCCTCGCCGAGCCAGTCGCGCCGTGCCTCCGGCGACATCGCGGCGAGAATCGCCTTGCCGCCGCCCGAAGCGTGGATCGGCAGGCGCGCACCGATGCGGAAGAACGCACGCACCGCGGCATGGCTCTCGACCTGCGCCACGCAGACGAGCTCCGGCCCGTCGATCATCGAAATGTTCACCGTCTCGTTCACCGAGAGCGAGAGTTCGCGAATCATCGCGCGCCCGATCTCGGGGAGCCGGCGATTGCGCAGATAAGCCGAACCGATGCGAAAAAGCCCAAGCCCGACAAGCCAGTAGCCGGTTTCGGCGTCGTGGCCCACCAGCCCCCGGCGCTCCAGCGTCGTCAGCAGGCGGTGCACGGTTGACGTCGGAAGCTCCGCTCGCCGCGCCACCTCCGACAACGTCACGCCGTCGGCCGCCGCCAGCACTTCGAGCAGCGCGATGGCACGGTCCAGCGACTGCACCTCACCGCCCCCGGTCCCCGGCTCGCTGGATGCGCCGCTGCTGGAAGGCCGTCCCCGGCGTCGCGTCGTCACGGCCTCGGTCATGGAATGCTCACCCGGTGTGGTTCGTCGGCGGTGCGCCCTGCTGTCGCGCAGCAGGCGTCTCAGCATAAAGCCGTATGTCCGATTTTTTCGCAAATCAGAAATCAATTCCATATTGCGGAAATGATCCATGCGTGGCATGTTTTCCTCGATTTCGGAAATTCATTCCGCACCGCGGAAATCATGCTGCCTCGCAGCATCCGCGCGCAGCGGCGTGAGCAAAATCCGACCGCCCGGCGCGTCGCCGCCGGCCCCACGGGTTCAGGTCCCACCGGGCGTGTCGTCGAACAGGTCGCCGAAGAAAAAATCGGCAGGAGGAATGCCATGGCGAAGATGCGTGCCGTCGATGCAGCGATCCGGGTTCTGGAAAAGGAAGGCGTCACCGTCGCCTTCGGGGTTCCCGGCGCCGCGATCAATCCGCTCTATTCCGCGATGCGCGCGCATGGGAAGATGCGCCACATCCTCGCGCGCCATGTCGAGGGCGCCTCACACATGGCGGAAGGCTATACCCGCGCGAAGGCCGGCAATATCGGTGTGTGCCTCGGCACCTCGGGCCCGGCCGGCACCGACATGATCACCGGCCTCTATTCGGCCGCGGCGGATTCGATCCCGATCCTGTGCGTCACCGGCCAGGCGCCGCGCTCGCGCCTCTACAAGGAAGACTTCCAGGCGGTGGACATCGAATCCATCGCCAAGCCGGTCGCAAAGTGGGCCGTCATGGTCCGCGAGCCGGCTCTGGTGCCGATGGTGTTCCAGCAGGCCTTCCACGTCATGCGTTCCGGCCGCCCCGGCCCGGTGCTGATCGACCTGCCGATCGACGTCCAGCTCGCCGAGATCGAGTTCGACGAAGACACCTATGAGCCGCTCGCGGTCTACAAGCCCAAGGCCAGCCGCAAGCAGGCCGAGAAGGCCATTGCAATGCTGAACGCGGCCGAGCGCCCGCTCATCGTCTCGGGCGGCGGCGTCATCAATGCCGACGCCTCCGACCTGCTCACCGAATTCGCCGAGATCACCGGCGTCCCGGTCATCCCGACCCTGATGGGCTGGGGCACCATCCCGGACGACCACGACCTGATGGCGGGCATGTGCGGCTTGCAGACCTCGCATCGCTACGGCAATGCGACCCTGCTCGCCTCCGATTTCGTGTTCGGCATCGGCAATCGCTGGGCGAACCGCCACACCGGCTCGGTCGACGTCTACACCAAGGGCCGCACCTTCATCCATGTCGACATCGAGCCGACCCAGATCGGCCGCGTCTTCGGGCCGGACCTCGGCATCGTCTCCGATGCCAAGGCGGCGCTGGAGCTCTTCATCGAGGTGGCGAAGGAATACAAGGCCGCCGGCACGCTGAAGGACCGCTCGGCCTGGGCTCGCGAATGCCTCGATCGCAAGCAGACCATGCTGCGCAAGAGCCACTTCGACAACGTGCCGCTGAAGCCGCAGCGCGTCTATGAGGAGATGAACGAAGCTTTCGGCCGCAAGACCCGCTACGTCTCGACCATCGGCCTCTCGCAGATCGCCGGCGCGCAGTTCCTGAAGGTCTATGAGCCGCGCAACTGGATCAATTGCGGCCAGGCCGGCCCGCTCGGCTGGACCCTGCCGGCGGCGCTCGGCGTGCGTGCGGCGGATCCGGATGCGGAGATCGTGGCGCTGTCGGGCGACTATGACTTCCAGTTCATGATCGAGGAACTGGCCGTCGGTGCCCAGCACAAGCTGCCCTACATTCATGTGGTCGTGAACAACTCCTATCTCGGCCTCATCCGCCAGGCCCAGCGCGGCTTCAACATGGACTTCGAGGTGTCGCTCGCCTTCGACAACATCAACGCCGCCGAGAACGCCGGCTATGGTGTCGATCACGTCGCAGTGGCCGAGGGCCTCGGCTGCAAGGCGGTGCGGGTCTCTTCGCCGAACGAGTTCAAGGATGCCTTCAACCGCGCCAAGGAACTGATGAAGGAGCACCAGGTGCCGGTGGTTATGGAGTTCATCCTCGAACGGGTGACCAACATCGCCATGGGTGCCGAGATCGACGCGGTGAACGAGTTCGAGGAAGTGCTCGACATTCCGCTCGAAAGCCTGAAGGAACATGCCTGATCGCGCGCCGCCCGCCTCATCCGAAGCGGGCGGCACGACCTTCACATGCCTCCTTCACGGGCGTTCCGGCGCCATGCCGCGCGCCCATTCCGATCTTATGTCTGCCAGGAGCGGTCCAT
Source organism: Ancylobacter crimeensis (assembly GCF_023016805.1). GTDB lineage: Bacteria > Pseudomonadota > Alphaproteobacteria > Rhizobiales > Xanthobacteraceae > Ancylobacter > Ancylobacter crimeensis. The sequence goes on along the minus strand of NZ_JALKCH010000016.1, from coordinate 883 downwards.
GCCCCGTTTTGCCGCCAATCTGACCATGCTCTTCAACGAGGTGCCCTTCCTCGACCGGTTCGAGAAGGCCGCCGCCGCCGGGTTCTCCGGCGTGGAGTACCTCTTCCCCTATGATTTCCCGGTGGAAGAGCTGGTCGCCAAGCTAAAGGCCAACAACCTCGTGCAGGTGCTGCACAACCTGCCCGCCGGAAACTGGGGCGCGGGCGAGCGCGGCATCGCCATCCTGCCCGACCGCGTGGACGAGTTCCGCGCTGGCGTCGACAAGGCGATCACCTATGCCACCGCGCTCGGCGCGCCGCAGGTCAACATCCTCGCCGGCATCGTCCCCGCCGGGGTCGAACGCGAGGTCCTGCACAAGACCTTCGTCGAGAACCTGAAATATGCCGCGCCGCGTATCAAGGACGCGGGGCTGAAGCTGCTGATCGAGCCGATCAATACACGCGACATTCCCGGCTTCTACCTGAACTACACCAAGCAGGCGAAGGCGATCATCGAGGAGGTCGGCTCCGACAACCTCTTCATCCAGTACGACATCTACCACATGCAGATCATGGAAGGCGACCTCGCCCGCACCATCGAGGCGAACTTGGCCGCCATCGCGCACATCCAGCTCGCCGACAATCCGGGCCGCAACGAGCCGGGCACCGGCGAGATCAACTACCCCTTCCTGTTCAAGTATCTCGATGCCATCGGGTATCAGGGCTGGATCGGGGCGGAGTACAAGCCCAAGGGCGAAACGGGCGCCGGCCTCGGCTGGCTGAAGACCCTGACGGCCTGATCGCCGCCCGCCCAGTACACGTCTAGGAAAACGAGGAACGAAGATGAAGGTCGGATTTGTCGGTCTGGGGATCATGGGGGCGCCGATGGCGGGTCACCTGATCGA
>NZ_JALKCH010000015.1 GCF_023016805.1 Ancylobacter crimeensis | reverse complement strand
GTTTCCGCCTATGCCGATGGCGGCCGTGACCCCAGCCTCTATGGCCGTCCCGCGCAGACCCAGACCCTGACCGAAGGCCGCAACGCTGCCTTTGCTGCCCCGGTCGCCGATGCTGCGAACGCCAATGCGGCGATCAACCAGCAGGTCCTGCAGAACGCCCGCTCGTCCAACTGAGCCGACGTTGCCTGAACACAAAAAGGGGCGCTCCCGAACGGGAGCGCCCTTTTTGCGTCTAACATACCGACAGGCCGCATTTTCTTCACGCGACCGGCATCTGTTTCGCTCGAAACGCTTAGCGGGCCTCGCGCCGGGCCATGAAGGCGAGGCGCTCCAGCAGATGGGTGTCCTGCTCGTTCTTCACGAGCGCGCCGGCAAGCGGGGGGATGAGGCGGCGCGGGTCGCGCTCGCGCAGGGTCTCCGGCGCGACATCTTCGTTCACCAGCAGCTTCAGCCAGTCCAGCAGTTCGGAGGTGGACGGCTTCTTCTTCAGCCCCGGCACGTCGCGCAGCTCATAGAACAGCCGCAGCGCCTCCGCGACCAGCCGCGGCTTGATACCGGGATAGTGCGCATCGACGATCGCCTCCATCGTCGCCGCGTCGGGGAAGCGGATATAGTGGAAGAAGCAGCGGCGCAGGAAGGCGTCCGGCAGCTCCTTCTCATTGTTCGAGGTGATGATGATCACCGGCCGCCGCACGGCACGCACGCTCTCGCCGGTCTCGTAGACGTGGAACTCCATCCGGTCGAGTTCCTGCAGCAGGTCGTTGGGGAACTCGATGTCGGCCTTGTCGATCTCGTCGATCAGCAGCACCGGGCGCTCGGGGGCGACGAAGGCCTCCCAGAGCTTGCCGCGGCGGATATAGTTCGAGATGTCCGACACTTTCGGATCGCCGAGCTGCCCGTCGCGCAGGCGCGAGACCGCGTCATATTCATAGAGGCCCTGCGCGGCGCGGGTTGTGGACTTCACGTGCCACTCGATCAGCGGGGCCTTCAGCGAACGGGCGATCTCGGCGGCCAGCACGGTCTTGCCGGTGCCCGGCTCGCCCTTCACAAGCAGCGGGCGCTCCAGCACGATGGCCGCATTCACCGCGATTCGCAGGTCGTCGGTGGCGATGTAGCCGGTCGTTCCGGTGAAGCGCATGAAGGGGCCTTCCCTCTGCCGATGCTGCGGGGTGGGCAGCATAGGGTGAATGGAGCCGTCCCGACAGCGGACGGTACGTCGCGGCTGCTTTGCCTCCTTCTTTCGCGCAACCTGCTGAAAAATCCACCATTTCGTGGCGTCCGCATGACATTTCGGGCAGTTGTGCCGTCGATATCGGAACGCTATAAGCGTGCGCCCGAGAGGGGCTCCAGGCGGACCTGTCCCGCGAGGGCCGGGTTCTCCCCCCAAGGACGAGGACGAAAGCCGATGTCGGTCGAGATCGACGAGGAGTATCGCCCCCGCGAGGACGAACCCTTCATGAATGAGCGGCAGCGGGAATATTTCCGCAACAAGCTGCTCAACTGGAAGGACGACATCCTGCGCGAGGCGAAAGAGACGCTTCAGCACCTTCAGGACGAGAATCAGAATCACCCCGATCTGGCGGATCGGGCGTCTTCCGAGACTGACCGCGCGATCGAGCTTCGGGCACGCGATCGCCAGCGCAAGCTGATTGCGAAGATAGACGCCGCGCTCGATCGCATCGAGGATGGCAGCTACGGCTATTGCGAGGAAACCGGCGAGCCGATCTCGCTCAAGCGCCTGGAGGCGCGGCCGATCGCGACGCTCTCCATCGAGGCGCAGGAGCGGCACGAGCGGCGCGAGCGGGTCTATCGCGACGACTGAGACACGAGGCCAATAACACGGGGCCGGAAGCGGGATGCCGCCTCCGGCCTTTTCCTGGCGACCGGGGCGAACCGGGCCGTGGCCCCGGAACGTTCGCCCTGCGCCGCGCACGGCCGCGGGCCTGTGGCCGGCCGGGCACAGCCGGACATCCGCTTTCTGCTATGGTTTCGCGACGGGGCGCCCACCATGGGAATGGCCCCGGCGGACGGAACGACGCGCGATGGTGCAGACGGTGATGGGGCGTGAGCGCCCGCGGGGCATTCGTGTGAATGCCTATGGCCGTGGGGCGGCCGGGGCCATCGCCGCACTCTTCGCCTGGGCGATCGGCAGCAACCGGCGCGCGGTGACGCTGCTTCTCGGACTGTGCGCGGTGGCCTTCCTGCCCGGCTTCTTCGCCCTGCCGCCCGTCGACCGCGACGAGGCGCGCTTCGCCCAGATCACCCGGCAGATGGTCGAGACCGGCGCCTATACGGTCGCGCGAATCGGCGACGAGCCGAATCACACGCGCCCGCTGGCGCTCCACTGGGTTCAGGCCGTGGTGGTGAAAACCGGCGAGGCGCTGGGCGTGCCGGACGCCACCCGCACCATCTGGCTCTACCGGATACCATCGCTGGCCGGTGCAGTGGCGGCTGTGCTGCTCGTTTTCTGGGCGGCGCTCGGCTTTGTCGGGCGGCCCGGAGCGACGCTGGCGGGCATCTTCATCGCATCATCGGCGGCGCTCGATGTCGGGGCGCGGCTCGCCATTCCGGAGGCCATCTTCCTCGCCGCCATCGCCGCGATGACCGGTGCGCTCGGTCGTGCCTATCTCGCCGCCCATCGCGAGCGTCCCCTGCTGTTCGACGACGAGGCGCCCCGACAGGGCGGCGATTCGGTGGACAGTCGCCTCGCGCTGATCTTCTGGGGCGCGCTGTGCGTTGCGCTGGTGGTGAAGGGCCTTCAGGCTCCGCTCTATCCCGCGTTCGCCGTCGCCGGGCTGGTCGCGCTGGACCGTTCGCCGCGCTTCCTGCGGGTGCTGGCCCCGTTGCGCGGACTGATCGCGCTTGCCGTCATCGCCGGCCTCTGGGCCTATGCGCGCCATCTTTCGGCGGAATCCGCCGCCGGGGCGGTGCAGCAGGCGGTGGGCCGGGTGGCGCCGGACCAGCGCGGTCTCGTCGGGCCGCCCGGTATCTATCTCCTGATGTTCTGGGGCCTGTTCTGGCCGGCGGCGCCGCTCGCCGCGCTGGCGGTGCCGATCGTGTGGAAGGCGCGCCGGCTGAGGGCAGTGCGCGCGCTGCTGGTGTGGATCGTGCCGGCCTGGATCGTGTTCGAGCTGGTGCCGGCCAAGCTCGCCGGCAATGTTGTGCCGACCTTTCCGGCCATCGCGATATTGATCGCGCTCGCCATGGAGCGCGGAGCCATGGCGATCGCCAATACCCGGCTGGTGCGGCTGCTCTGGCTGTGGCCGATCGTCGGCGCCGCCATCGCGGTGGCGGTGCTGCTGGGGCTCGCGGTGTTCGACGGCACCACCTCGCTGCTCGCCTGGCCGCTGCTGATCGCCGGCTTCTTCTTCCTCGTGACCGCAGCGACCTATGCGCGCGATTACGGGCTGGACCGCGCGGCGCTGCTCGGCATCGCCGGCATGCTGATCTCCGGCTTCGGGGTGATGCACCTCATCCTGCCGCGCATGGACAGCGTGTGGATCTCGCCCCGGCTTGCCGCGATGGCGGCGGGCGCGGCCTGCGGGGGCCGGCCTGCGGAGATCGCAGCCGTGGGCTACAGCGAACCGAGCCTGATGTTTCAGCTCGCCGGGCCGGTGCACTACATGGAGGCGCCGGCGGCGGCGGAGTTCCTCGGCGAAGGCGGGTGCCGCGCCGCTTTGGTGGAAAGGCGCGAGGAACGGCGCTTCGCGCTGAGGGCCGAGGCGCTGGGCCTGCACATCATGCGCGGGCAGGACCTGCGCGGCTTCAACATGAACACCGGCCGGAGGGTACGCATCGCGCTCTACCGCGCCAGCCGGCGCGACTGGTAGTCGCCGCGCCTCCTTACGCCTTGTCTCCTCATGCTTCGCCCTTCAGCACGCCGCCTGCAGCGCGGCGAAGCCTTGGGTGAGGTCGGCGATCAAATCTTCCGGGTCTTCCAGACCGATATGCAGTCGCACGCCCGGCCCGCCCGGCGCCCAGGCCGTCGCGGTGCGGTAGCTCGCGCAGTCGAAGGGAATGGCGAGGCTCTCGAACCCGCCCCAGCTATAGCCGAGGCCGAACAGCTTCAGGCTGTCGAGCAGCGCGTCGACGCCGGCCTTCGGCACAGGCTTCAGGATGATGCTGAACAGCCCGCTCGCGCCCGAGAAATCCCGGCGCCAGATGGCGTGGCCGGGGTCGGAGGGCAGGGCCGGATGCAGCACCTTCAACACCTCCGGCCGGCCGGCGAGCCAGCTCGCAATGGTGAGCGCGGAGGATTGGTGGCGCTCCAGCCGCACCTTCAGCGTGCGCAGGCCGCGCGCGGCGAGGAAGGCGTCCTCCGGGGCGACGGTGATGCCGAGATCGCCATGCATCGCCTTGAGCCGCGGCCACAGCGCCTCATTGGCCGAGATCACGCCGAGATTGAGGTCGGAATGGCCGCCCAGATATTTGGTGCCGGCCTGGATGGCGAGGTCCACGCCCTGCTCGTGCGGGCGGTAGTAGAGCGGCGTTGCCCAGGTGTTGTCGATCAGCGTGGTGACGCCATGGGCCTTCGCCACGGCGACGATGGCCGGCACGTCCTGCATCTCGAAGCTCTGCGAGCCGGGCGACTCCATGAAGATCGCGCCGGTATTCGGCCGCAGCAGGGCGGCGATGCCGCCGCCGACGAGGGGATCATAGAAGGTCGTCTCGATGCCGAAGCCCTTCAGCACGGTGGCACAGACCCGCCGCGTCGGCTGGTAGACGCTGTCGGTCATCAGGAGGTGATCGCCCGCGCGCAGGCAGGAGAGCAGAGCGAGGCTGCAGGCCGAGAGGCCCGAGGGGGTGAGCACCACGCCGGTCCCGCCGTCGAGCGCGGCGAGTGCCGCCTCGATGCCCTCGAGCGTCGGGTTGCCGCGCCGGCCATAGGAATAGCGGCCGGTGTGGCCTTCGAGATCGGCGACGGTGGGGGAGAGCACGGTCGAACCGCGCACCACGGGCGTGTTCACGAAACCGTCGAACCGGGCTGGGTCGCGGCCAAGCGTGACCAGCCGCGTATCGACCTCCTGGTTCTCCCAGCGGGCATTGCTGCCGTCCGACGCTGAATTCTTCGCCATGTCCCGTTGCCCGCTCCGCTTTGCCGGTGTGACAGCTCCGTGTTTGCCGGCTCAACGGCGCGGCCGTCAAGCGCTTGACCCCGCGACGGCGCAGCGCTCTGATGCCCTTACGCTGCGGCTGCCGCGGCGCAGGGAGGGACGATGGCGCAACGAGAGACGATGGCGCAACGTCGAGCCCGATTGCCGGCTGCCGGCCGCGTCCCTGCGCAGCAATGCGGCATCACGCGGCACCTATCCGCCCACGCGCCCGGCATTGCAGCCGCGACGGGGCAGGAGAACATGACGTTGCCGGTTACGGCACGTTAATTGCCTGCCGTCTTCCACCTCGCGGGTTCCGCAAGGCCCGTGTCGCTCCACGCTCACGCAAGAAGGCTGAACTCATGAAACGCCTCCTGTCCACGCTCGCCCTGTGCGGCGCCTTCGGCCTTGCGGCTGCCGGCGCGCAGGCCGCCAAGCTGGATCAGATCAAGTCCAAGGGCTTCATACAGTGCGGTGTCAGCCAGGGCCTCCCCGGCTTCTCCACCCCGGACGACAAGGGCAACTGGACCGGCATCGACGTGGATTTCTGCCGCGCGGTCGCCTCGGCCATCTTCGATGATCCGACCAAGGTGAAGTTCACCCCGCTCTCGGCCAAGGACCGCTTCACCGCGCTGCAGTCCGGCGACATCGACATCCTGTCGCGCAACACCACCTGGACCATCAGTCGCGACACCTCGCTGGGCCTGAACTTCGCGGGCGTCATCTATTATGACGGCCAGGGCTTCATGATCCGCAAGGACAAGAAGGTGAACTCGGCGATGGAGCTTTCCGGCGCCTCGGTCTGCACCCAGACCGGCACCACCACGGAGCAGAACCTGGCCGACTTCTTCCGCGCCAACAACATGACCTATGAGGTCATCGCCTTCGCGACCAATGACGAGGTGGTCAAGGCCTATGACGCCGGCCGCTGCGACGTGCTGACCACCGACCGCTCCGGCCTGGCCGGCGAGCGCCTCAAGCTCACCAATCCGGACGACCATATCGTGCTGCCGGAGATCATCTCCAAGGAGCCGCTCGGCCCGGCGGTCAGCCATGGCGACGACCAGTGGTTCGACATCGTGAAATGGGTCTACTTCGCCCAGCTCAATGCCGAGGAACTCGGCGTGAACCAGAAGAATGTCGAAGAACAGCTCAAGTCGGCCAACCCGGAAGTGAAGCGGCTGCTCGGCACGGAGGGCAAGTTCGGCGAGGGCATGGGCCTCACCAATGACTGGGCCTACCGCATCGTCAAGCATGTCGGCAATTACGGCGAGATGTACGACCGCAATGTCGGCCCCGACACGCCCCTGAAGCTGGCCCGCGGCGTCAACGCGCTGTGGAACAAGGGCGGCCTGCAATACGGCATGCCGATCCGCTGAGGATCCTGGCGGGCTTCGCGGATCGACCGCGGAGCCCGCCTCGCCATTCAAGGGAGCCTCCGACGAAGCGAGGCGGCACGAGGCGAGGGCATATGGCAGAGCTGGCAGGGACCGAGCGGGGCGCACGCTCCGGCACGTCCTTCATCAATGATCCGAAAGTGCGCAGCATCGTGCTGCAGGTCGTGGCGCTGGTCCTCGTCGTCGTGCTGGGCTGGATGTTCATCGGCAATGCCCGCGAAAATCTCGCGGCCCAGAAGATCGCCACCGGCTTCGGATTTCTCGACAACACCGCCGGCTTCGGCATCAGCCAGACGCTGATCCCCTACAGCGAAACCTCGACCTATGGCCGCGCCTTCCTGGTGGGCCTGCTCAACACCATCCTCGTCGCGGTGGTCGGCATCATCGTCGCCACCATCATCGGCTTCCTGGTCGGCATCGGCCGGCTGTCGAAGAACTTCGTGGTGCGGCTGCTCTCCACCACCTATGTCGAGGTGCTGCGCAACCTGCCGCCGCTGTTCCAGATCCTGTTCTGGTACCTCGCGGTGCTGAGCGCGCTGCCGGGCCCGCGGCAGTCGATCAGCCTGTTCGGCGAGGTGTTTCTCTCCAATCGCGGCATCATCATTCCCCGCCCGATCTTCGGCGAGGGCAGCGGCACGGTGCTGCTGGCCTTCGGCGCCGGCATCCTGCTCACCGTGCTGCTGTCGAGCTGGTCGAATGCGCGGCGCGAGGAGACGGGGCGCGGCCTGCCGATGCTGTGGATCGGCCTCGGCCTCGTCATCGGCCTGCCGCTGATCGTCATGATCGCCGCCGGCTTCCCGCTCACCTTCGAGCGGCCGGAGCTGAAGGGCTTCAACTTCGCGGGCGGCACGCGGGTGATCCCGGAATTCGTGGCGCTGACGCTGGCGCTCTCCACCTACACCGCGGCCTTCATCGCCGAGAATGTGCGCTCCGGTATCCAGTCGGTGAGCAAGGGGCAGACCGAGGCGGCCTATTCGCTGGGCCTCAAGCCGAGCCTGACGCTGCGTCTCGTGGTGATCCCGCAGGCGCTGCGGGTGATCATTCCCCCGCTCACCAACCAGTATCTGAACCTCACCAAGAACTCCTCGCTGGCGGTCGGCATCGGCTATCCGGACCTCGTGGCGGTGTTCGCCGGCACCTCGCTGAACCAGACCGGGCAGGCGATCGAGATCATCGCCATCACCATGGGCGTCTATCTGCTGCTGTCGATCATCACCTCCACCATCATGAACGCCTATAACCGGCGCATCGCGCTGGTCGAGCGGTGAGGGGGAGGCCATGAACGTTCCGGCAGAGCCCTTTGCCGCAGAGATCGTCGCGGTCGACGATCACACCTTCGTGCGCCGCGAGATGCAGGCGGCCCTGCCGCCGCCGCGCCGGCAGGTCGGCATCATCGGGTGGATGCGCGAGAACCTGTTCTCCAGCATCCTCAACACCATCCTCACCCTCGTCGGCATCGCGCTGGTGCTGCTGATCGTGCCGCCGCTGGTGCGCTTCCTCGTCATCGACGCGGTGTGGACCGGCGACAACCGCGAGGCCTGCCTCGCACCCGGCACAGGCGCCTGCTGGCCCTTCGTGAAGGCGAAGTTCGGCCAGTTCATCTACGGCTTCTACCCGATCGACCAGCGCTGGCGGGTGAACGTCGTGTTCGCGCTGGGCGCGGCGCTGCTGGCGCCCCTGCTGGTGCTCTCCTGGCCGGGCAAAAAGCTGAACGCCTTCCTGTTCTTCGGCGTCTACCCGGTCATCGCCTTCATCCTGCTGACCGGCGGCAACATCAACGCCTCCGCCTTCCTGCTGCAGCGCTTCAACCTCATCCGGCCGCTGACCGGCGATGTGACGGTGGCCGGGCTGAATGTCGCCTTCTGGGCCGACTACATCCTCACGGCGGTCGGGGCCGGCCTCGGCGCGCTGCTCGGCAATGCGCGCGGCCTGGCCCGTGCGGTCGCGGCGACCATGCTGGTGCTGGGCGTCATCATCCTCGCCTGGGATATCGATTTCGGTCTGCAGCCGGTCGAGACACGGCAATGGGGCGGGCTGCTCGTCACCCTCGTCATCGCGGTGACCGGCATCGTCACCTCGCTGCCGCTCGGCATCCTGCTGGCGCTGGGCCGGCGCTCGAAAATGCCCATCGTGCGGCTGCTCTCCATCATCTTCATCGAGTTCTGGCGCGGCGTGCCGCTCATCACGGTGCTGTTCTTCGCCACCTACATGCTGCCGCTCTTCCTGCCGACCGGCACCAATCCGGACGGCCTGCTGCGTGCGCTGGTCGGCGTGGCCATGTTCACCGCGGCCTATCTGGCCGAGACGGTGCGCGGCGGGCTTCAGGCGATCCCGAAGGGCCAATATGAGGGCGCGATGGCGATGGGCCTCACCTGGGGCCAGATGATGCGGCTCATCATCCTGCCGCAGGCCCTGACGCTGGTGATCCCGAGCATCGTCAACAGCTTCATCAGCCTGTTCAAGGATACGACGCTGGTGCTGATCGTGTCGATCTTCGACTTCCTCGGCCAGCTTCGCGCGGCCTTCACCGACCCGAACTGGGCGAGCCCGGTGACCCTCTACACCGGCTTCGCCTTTGCCGGCATCGTCTACTTCCTCTTCTGCTTCGGCATGTCCCGCTACTCGATGTTCGTCGAGCGGCGCCTCGACACCTCGCATCGCCACTGACGCGGCCATCGCCACCGACACCTACGGAGATTCCGACCGATGAACGAAGCCACCTCGATCGTAGCCAGCGACGAACTGCCCGCGGTGCACACCGAGCCCGGCCGGGAAACGGCCGTCGAACTGATCGGCGTGCACAAATGGTATGGCGAGTTCCATGTGCTGAAGGACATCAACCTGAGGGTGCGGCGCGGCGAGCGCATCGTGATCTGCGGGCCGTCCGGGTCCGGCAAGTCGACCATGATCCGCTGCATCAACCGGCTGGAGGAGCACCAGAAGGGCACCATCGTGGTGGACGGCATCGAGCTGACCAACGACCTCAAGCGGATCGACGAAATCCGCCGCGAGGTCGGCATGTGCTTCCAGCACTTCAACCTGTTCCCGCACCTCACCATCCTGGAGAACTGCACGCTGGCCCCCATCTGGGTGCGCAAGATGCCGAAGAAGGATGCCGAGGAACTGGCGATGCACTTTCTGAAGAAGGTGAAGATCCCGGAGCAGGCCAACAAATATCCCGGCCAGCTCTCCGGCGGCCAGCAGCAGCGCGTCGCCATCGCCCGCGCGCTGTGCATGAAGCCGAAGATCATGCTGTTCGACGAGCCGACCTCCGCCCTCGACCCGGAAATGGTGAAGGAGGTGCTGGAGACCATGGTGAGCCTCGCCGAGGAAGGCATGACCATGCTGTGCGTGACCCACGAAATGGGCTTCGCCCGCCAGGTCGCCAACCGCGTGATCTTCATGGACGCCGGCCAGATCATCGAGATGAACGAGCCGGACGCCTTCTTCTCCAACCCGCAGCACGAGCGGACCAGATTGTTCCTGAGCCAGATCCTGCATTGAGGGTGCGGGCGTTCGCCGGGTGGCGTTCTGCCATCGCGGAGCCGGTATGCGGAGGGGGCGTTCGACGTTGTCCGCCCGGGATCGGCACGGATCTGTCCGTGGTATTGAGGTGTTCTCCGTCCCGTTCGAGGCAGGGTTCGGACCTGACGGGTTCAATCTCCTGCATGCGAAGGGCGCGGCTGCCGGACAGTCCGTCGGCCATCTGCATTTTCATTTTTCCCGCGGTTCCGCGGAGGCCGGCTCGGCGTATGACCCCGGCTCCCGGCGCGGCGAGCGATCTGGACGCATTTCAGGCGGCGCTGGCGTGACGAGGCGCGCCAGCGGGAACTGGCCGATCAGGTAGTAGCGCCCGGATCCGGAGCGAGGCGGACACGGTTCGCATGAAGAGAATGCGTGGAAACGCATGGCTGGAGCGTCCGGTGAACCGGACATGCTCCATGGAGAACGCGCTAAACCGCTGGCCCGGTCGCCACCGGCCGGTCCGAGCCGCCCCATTCGGTCCATGAGCCGTCGTAAAGCGCCGCCGGGCGGGCGCCGATCACGTCGAGCGCCAGCCAGAGAGTCGCGGCGGTGACGCCGGAGCCGCAGCTCGTGATGACCGGCCGGCTGGTGTCGATTCCGGCGGCGGCGACGGCGGCGCGGATGACGGCAGGCTCGACCAGCCTTCCATCCTTCACCACCGCGTTGACGGGAAGGTTGCGGGCGCCGGGCATGTGGCCGGAGCGCAGGCCGGCACGCGGTTCGGGCACATCGCCGCGGAAGCGTTCGGGCGAGCGGGCGTCCGCCACCTGCGCGCTGCGATCGGCGAGGCGGCGGGCGACATCGTCCATGCTGGCGACCCAGCTCCGGTCGAGATGCGGCACGAAGCTCGCGGGGAAATGCGCACCCTTGCCGGATTCGACGGGGCGGCCTTCCGCCAGCCATTTCGGGAAACCGCCGTCGAGGATCTGCACGTCGACTGCGCCGAAGGCTTTCAGCGTCCACCACACCCGTGGCGCGGAGAACAGGCCTTCGGTGTCGTAGACCACGATCTTCATGGTGCGGCCGATGCCGAGCGATTCCATCGCGCCCTGGAACAGCGCCTCGGAGGGCAGCATGTGCGGCAGCGCCGTCGCGGGGTCGGAGATGGCGTCGAGGTCGAAGAACACCGCGCCGGGAATGTGCCGTTCCAGATATTCCTGCCGCCCGCTACGACCGGCGGCCGGCATGTGCCAGGAGCCGTCGACGATGACGAGATTGGGTGCGCCGAGGTGGCGTGCCAGCCAGTCGGTGCTGACGAAGTGCGGATCGAGCGGCGTGTCGAGCGGCATGGTGGTTCTCCTGGGCAGACGGCAAAGAGAGGCGGCGCGTTTCGTTGCGGTCGACGCCGGTCAGGCCAAGGCGATCCGCACCCGGCGATTCATCTGGCCCTTCTTCTCGATCTTCGCCACCTTCACCGCCCCGATCTCCGACAGCCGCCGAACATGGGTGCCGCCGCAGGGCTGGAGGTCGAGCGGCGCGCCGTCGGCGCCGGCGATCTCGACGAGCCGGACGCGCCCCGTTCCCATGGGCGGCTTCACCGACATGGTCTTGATGAGCCCGGGATTGGCGAGGAGCTCCTCGTCGCTGATCCAGCGATCGGTCACAGCGGCGTCGGTCGCGATCATCTCCGCGAGGCGGGCGGCGAGGGCGTCCTTGTCCGGCGTGTCCGGCATGTCGAAATCGAGCCGCCCCTCGCTGTCGCCGATCGAGCCGCCGGTGACCGGAAAGGGCAGGGCGACGGAGAGCAGGTGCAGCGCCGTGTGCATCCGCATCCGCGCGTGGCGCGGCACCCAGTCGAGCCGGGCGGTCACCACCTCGCCGATGGCGGGCCGGGCGGCGTCGGCCGGGATGAGGTGCACCACGTCCTTCGCCGCGTCATAGACCGCGCCGGTGATCGCGACCTCGCTGCCATCGGCCCGCAGCAGCGTTCCGGTATCGCCCGGCTGCCCGCCGGCGGTGGCGTAGAACACCGTGCGGTCCAGGATGACGCCGCCCTCCGGCGTCACCGCCAGCACGGTGGCCGACGTCTCGGCCAGATAGGCGTCGGTGCGGAACAGCAGCTCGGTCATGGGCGCCCCCAGTGGTTCAGACGAGGACGTTCGGCACGGTGATGGTGCGCTCCAGCCATCCCGGCACCGGCAAACCCTTCTCGCGCAGGAAATCCGGGTTGAAGAGCTTGGACTGGTAGCGTGCGCCGCCGTCGCACAGCACGGTCACGATGGTGTGGCCGGGGCCCATCTCCTTCGCCATGCGGATCGCGCCAGCGACATTGACGCCGGAGGACCCGCCGAGGCAGAGGCCCTCATGCTCCAGCAGGTCGAACACCACCTGCACCGCCTCCGCGTCCGGGATCTGGTAGGCGAGATCGACCGGCGCATCTTCCAGGTTGGCGGTGATGCGACCCTGTCCGATGCCCTCGGTGATGGAAGAGCCCTCGGATTTCAGCTCGCCCGTGGTGTAGTAGCTGAACAGGGCTGCGCCGAAGGGGTCGGCGATCCCGATCTTGACGAGCGAATTGCGTTCTTTCAGAGCCATGCCGGTGCCGGCCAGCGTGCCGCCGCTGCCCACCGAGCAGATGAAGCCCTCGACCGCGCCCTCGGTCTGGTCCCAGATCTCCGGGCCCGTGGTCTCGAAATGGGCCTGCCGGTTGGCGACATTGTCGAACTGGTTGGCCCAGACCGCACCGTTGGGCTCGCTCTGCGCCAGCGCTTCGGCGAGGCGGCCGGAGACCTTCACATAGTTGTTGGGATTGGCATAGGCGACCGCCGGCACCTCCACCAGCGTGGCGCCGGCGAGCCGCAGCATGTCCTTCTTTTCCTGGCTCTGGGTCTCGGGAATGACGATCACCGAGCGGAAGCCGAGCGCGTTGCCGACAAGGGCGAGGCCGATGCCGGTATTGCCGGCGGTGCCTTCCACGATCACCCCGCCGGGGCGGAGCTGGCCCTTCGCCACCGCATCCTTGATGATGTAGAGCGCGGCGCGGTCCTTCACCGACTGGCCGGGATTGAGGAACTCGGCTTTCCCGAGGATCGTGCAGCCGGTCGCCTCGGAGGCGCGCTGCAGCTTGATGAGGGGGGTGTTGCCGATCGCCTCGACGAGGCCGTTCCGAATGGTCATAGCCGTCAAAATCGTCCTTTACCGATGGTCGACGAAACTAGTGGAGCACTGGCGGCGGAGCAACGGGGTCCGGCGTGTTTCCGCCGCCGCTGTCGCGCCCTCGTGTCTCAGTCCCGGATCGCCGCATAGGCGCGCAGCGCGCGTTCGCGGCCGACCTCGTGCCCAATGATCGGGTGCGGATAGGTGACGCCGAGCGTGACGCCGGCGGCGTCCAGCACCGCGGCTTCGGCCTGCCAGGGGGCGTGGATGGCGTTTGGCGACAAGCGTGCAAGTTCGGGCACGAAGGCGCGTATATAGGCGCCGTCGGGATCGAATCTGCGGCCCTGCAGCACCGGGTTGAACACCCGCAGATAGGGCGCGGCATCCGCACCGGTGCCGGCGACCCATTGCCAGTTCATCGCGTTGTTGGCCGCATCGGCGTCGACCAGCGTGTCCCAGAACCATGCCTCGCCGGCGTTCCAGTGAATGAGCCCGTGCTTCACCAGCAGCGAGGCGGAGACCATGCGAACCCGGTTGTGCATCCACCCCGTTTGCCAGAGCTGGCGCATGCCGGCATCGACGATGGGGTAGCCCGTGCATCCCTGCTGCCAGGCGGCGAGAAAGGCATCGTCGTGCCGCCAGCGCAGCGCATCGAAGCGCGGCTGCACGTTGCGGCGCTCGATGCCGGGGAAATGGGCGAGCAGATGCCAGGCGAATTCCCGCCACCAGAGCTGGCGTTCGAACGCGGCGACATCCGCCGGCGGGGCGCTGCCGGCCTCTCTCGCCCGGTGCAGGGCCGCCACCACCTGATGCGGAGAAAGATGGCCAAAGCGCAGGAAGGGCGACAGCCGCGAGGTGCCGGGAAGATCGGGCCGGTCGCGGGTGGTGGCGTAGCCGGCGAAGCCTTCGGCAAGGAAGGCACCGAGCTGCCGGTGCGCGCCGGCCTCGCCCGGCGTCCATGTGGCGCGAAGGCCGCCGGTCCAATCGGGCTTGCCTGGTGCCAGCGCCCAATCGGCGAGGTGGTCGCCCCGCGGCGGCTCCGCCCAGACGAAGCGGACGGGCTTCGGCAGCACGGCACGCAGGGGACCGGCGCTCGCTGCGCGGTGGAAGGGCGTGAACATGCGGAAGGGCGTACCGCCCTTGGTTCTTACCGCATCGGGATCGTGGAGCAGGGCGGCGGGGAAGCCGTGATGTTCGATCCCGGTCGCGGCGAGGTCCTCCGCGATGCGGTTGTCGATCGCGGCGGCGGGGGCCAGATGGCGATGGTTCCAGTAGACCGCCCCGATGCCGGCCTCGGCGACGAGATCTGCCACCACCTCGCGCGCCGGGCCGCGGCGCAGCACCAGCTCGCCGCCGGCCCGGGCGATGTCTTCGCCAAGCATCGCCAGAGCCTCGCCCAGCCACCAGCGGGCCGCGCCGCCGAGAGGACGCAGATCGGGGCTCATCTCGTCGAGCACGTAGAGAGCGACCAGCGGGCGTCCGCTTGCGGTCGCCGCAGCCAGGGCGGGGTGGTCGGCGAGGCGCAGATCGTCGCGGAACCAGACGAGGGCAGGGCGGGCGGTGGTCATATGGTTTCCTCGGGTGCCCGGTGCGGCAAGGAGCAACGCGCAAGCGGGGCTTCGGGTCTCCGTGGTGAAAACGAAAGGCGATGCCTCGACCACCTTTGGAGGATGGACCCGCTGCCCGTTCGCAGGCACGCTGATTGCTAGCAGGTTCCATGAAGGATGTTCGACGTCGACCGATGCATCGCCGGGGAGTGGGCAATGGCACAGGTGCCGGCAGCAAGGCTATGGAAATGGGTAGCCCGGATCGCCCTGGTTGCGGTTGCCGCGGGCGTGGCGGCGACACCCCTCCATGCGGCGCAGACCATGGCGCTGCGCTCCGCCGGTGAGCAATTGATGCCGGTCGCCATGCGTTGCGCCGACGAGAATGGCGGCGCGATGGAGGTCGTCTCCCGCAATGCCGGCGGCACGGTCGAGCGGATGCAGCTTTTCTATCGGCAGGGCAAGCCATACCGCATCGTGGTCGGTTACGGCTTCATGGGCAGTTTCGAGGACGCCTTCTTCATCGACATCGCCGACCGGCGGGACGAGCTGGAGCCCGAGGCCGACGAGATCGTGACCTATGCGCTCGATCTGGCCGACACCGTCTGCTCGGCGAAGGGGGAGGCCCGCCGCGCGGCGCTCGGCCGGTTCGACCGCAATGTGCTGATGCTGTCGGGCGAATAGTGTGCCTCACGCGACGCTGCGCGGGCGCCGCCGGCCACGCGGCTCCGGCGCGGCGGCGGGCATGTGCACGCCGGCGGAATGCTCATGCCGCGGCGCCGTCTCGCGACGCCCCGAACTGTCCCTCGCGGGTGCTTCGCGCGCGGCGGTTTCGCGTGGCGGGGCTTCGCTTTCGCCGTCCCCATCCGGCTCCGGCTCGCGCCGCGCCGCGCCGGGCACCGGGCTTCGGGCGGCGCTCAGCACCTGATAGGTACCTTCATGCTCGACCACCGTGCCGCAGCTCGTTGCGAAAGCGGGGCGCGGCAGCAGGCGTTCGGCACCGAGCTCCATATGGACATCGACGAGACAATCGACGAAGCGGCGCGCCAGCTTGAAGTCGGCCGCGCCGGGACCCATCATCGCCGTCACCGGGTTGACGATGCGCACCTCGTCCGGCTTCAGCGGCCGCAGCATGCCACCGGCGATCAGCGGCTGCGCGGTCTGGTCGAGCACATAGCCGATGTTGCGCCCGGACAGGATGAGGGCGAGCTGCGCCTGTATGCCGAGGCCGATATCGCCGCAGGTGACCCCGTGCCGGCTGCGCTCGGGATGGTAATATTCGAGATGGCCCCGGTTGCAATAGGCCGCCGTCTCGATGTCCTGCAGCGTCAGTTCCTCATCGGGGATCGCGAAGAAGGGGTGCTTGTCGCTGCAGCACATGAAGCCTTGCTCGTCGAACAGATGCTCGTAGGAGAGCTGCGGGAACTGGTCGTTCACCAGCCCGATGCCGACATGGATCATGCCTTCCGCGACCCGGCCGGTGAGCTGGAAGCCTTGCATCACCTCCATGCGGAACCGGACATTCGGGTAATATTCGGAAAAGCGGTGGATGGCCTCGTGGATGCGGGCGGAGGGGTTCTCGACGATGCCGTCCTGGATGCCGACGCATAACTCGTAGCCGGCGCTCTGATTGATGTTGGAGGCCTTCTGCCGAAACGCCTCCACCGAGGCGAACAGCTCCTTCGCCGCCTTGTAGACCGCCTCGCCCTCGCGGAAGAGCTTGAAGCCCTTCGGCCCCCGTCGGCACAGCCGGGTGCCGAGGCGAATCTCAAGCGATTTGAGATTTTCCGACAATGTTGACTGCGAGAGATTCAGCGCGGCCTGCGCGGCCGTGAAGCTCTGCTCCTCCACGATGGTACAGAAGCAGCGCAGCAGCTTCAGGTCGATATCGTAGATCTGGCTGATGTTCGCCATGCCGGCCTCCTGCTGGTGCGCCCTCGGGGCGACGGCTCGACCATTGCAAGCCGCGCGCCGCATGCGGAAGAGCCAGCAGTGCGTTGACACAGCAGTAAAATCGATGCTGCTCATAGAATGATCGAGAAAGGAGATTGCCGTAATATTGATCAGGATCAATGCGCCTGCCCAAGACGGAGCCACGTCGGGGCCGGATCATCGCTTGGGGTTTTCGCGATGGTTGCCCGACGGCCGGCAGTCTTAGCCTGTCGCATCGCAGTCTGCTGTCGTCGGGGTTTTTGATGCGTGCTCGGCCATTCCACCTTGGATGGTTCACCAATTTCGCGGTCGATGAATGGACCAAGCCATTCACGGGCGGCGGCGGCGATCCGTGGGATGGCCAGTTCTATGTCGACATGGCGAAGGCCATGGAGCGCGCCTGCTTCGACTACATCATGCTCGAAGACACGCTGATGATCTCCGAGGCCTATGGCGGCAGCACCGAAGTCTATCTCAAGCACAACATCATGGGTCCGAAGGCCGATCCCTCGCCGATGGCGGCGCTGATCGCGGCCAATACGACGAAGCTCGGCGTGGTGGCGACCTTCTCCACCATGGCCTATCCGCCCTTCATGCTGGCGCGTCTGTGCTCGACGCTCGACGGCATTGCCAAGGGCCGTTTCGGCTGGAACATCGTCACCACCGGCGAAGATCTGGCGGCCGAGAATTTCGGCATGGACAAGCTGCCGCCCCGCCAGGCGCGCTACGACATGGCCGACGAATATGTCGAGCTGTGCAAGCAGCTCTGGGCGAGCTGGGAGCCGGATGCGGTGGTGCGCGACCATGCCAGCGGCACCTATGCCGACTTCACCAAGGTGAAGCCGATCCACTTCAAGGGCAAATATTACAGCTGCCGCGGCCCGCTGAATTGCGCACCCTCGCCGCAGGGCCGCCCTGCCTTCGTGCAGGCCGGCGGTTCGCCGCGCGGCCGGGAATTCGCGGCGATGACGGCCGACAGCATCATCGCCCCCTCCATGGGTGTCGCCGGGCTGAAGGCCTATCGCGACGACGTGCGGGCGCGGGCGGCGGCAGGGGGTCGCGACCCGGACGAGATCAAGGTGTTGTTCGTGGTGGCGCCGATCCTCGGCGAGACCGAGGACGAGGCGAAGGCCAAGGCCGCCCGGATCTCCGAAGCACCGGATTATTGCGAGAAGGCGCTCGCCATGATCGCGGCGACCACCGACATCGATTTCTCGGTCTATGACCTCGACAAGCCGCTGCCCGAGCAGCTCACCACAAATGGCGAGCAGGGCACCCTCGACGCCTTCCAGCAATGGGGTACCGGCAAGACGGTGCGCCAGCTCTGCGCCGAGCAGGTGTCGCGCGGGCTCGACGGGCTGGTCGGCACGCCCGAGCAGGTGGCGGATCGCATGGGCGAGGTCATGGCCGAGGTCGGCGGCGACGGGTTCCTCATCACCCGACCCTTCACCACCAATATCAGCCGGCAATACATCACCGACATCTGCGAGGGGCTGGTGCCGGCCCTGCAGCGGCGCGGGCTCGCCCGCACCGCCTACACCAAGACCACCCTGCGCGAAACCTTGCGGGAGTTCTGATGCGATGAATGCTCATTCCGGGGTGACCATGACTGCGAGCGAACCGCATGTATCCGCGTTGCCGCTTCCGGCCGCCGATGCCGTGGCCCGCGACCATTTCCGCGCGGGCATGGCCAAGCTGCCGGCCGCGGTGAACATCATAACCAGCCTCGGCGAGGACGGGCGCTGCGGTTTCACCGCTTCGGCGGTGTGCTCGGTCACCGACAGCCCGCCGACGCTGCTGGTCTGCGTGAACCGCTCCAACCAGTCGCACCGCGCCATCGCGACCAGCCAGGTGCTGTGCGTCAATACGCTGGCCGGCCCGCATCACGAGGCGCTTTCCATGGCTTTCGCCGGCGGGGTGAAGGCGATGGACGAGCGTTTTGCCGGCGGCGAATGGACTGCGCTTGCCACCGGCGCCCCGGTGCTGACGGAGGCGACGGTGGCCTTCGACTGCCGGGTGACGCAGATGTCCAGCGTCGGGACCCATGACGTGATGTTCTGCGAGGTGCTGGCGATCCATGAAGGCGGCAGCAGCCAGGGCCTCGTCTATTTCGGCCGACGGTTCCACCACCTCGGCTGACGCCTGATGCTCGTGACCGGAGAGCGCCGCAGATGAGCGAGACGCCCACTCCCATCGACATGAAGACCTTCTGGCGCACGCTGGGCGAGCGCGCCACCGGCATGACCGTCGTGACCGCGGCCGGAGATGACGGGCCGGCCGGTTTCCTCGGACTCTCCGCCGCGCATGTCACCGCCGATCCGCCCACCATGCTGGTCTCGGTCGATGCCAAGACCAGCGCGCTGGGGCCGATCCTGGCGAAGAAGCATTTCGCCGTGAATTTTCTGCCCGCCGAAGCCGGCCATGTCGCCGACGCCTTTTCCGGCAAGGGCGGACTGTCGGGTGCGGACCGCTTCGTGGCCGGCGAATGGGGCACCATCGCAACCGGCGCGCCTACCTTCACGGCCGCGCTCGGCGTGTTCGACTGCGTGGTGGAGCAGGTGATCGAGCGGGGCTCGATCTCGATCGTGATCGGCACGGTGGTCGGCGCGCATGCCGCGGGTACCGGGGAGCCGCTACTGTTCTTCCGCGGCAAAACCATCGCCGGGCTCACGCCCGCGGCGTGAGCGCAGCCGTCATCGCGAAGCATCACGGCCGGGCTCGTCCCGGCCGTTTCGTTTCAATGGAGGATCTGGGACAGGAAGACCTTCAGCCGCTCGCTCTCCGGCGCGTCGAAGAAGCGCGTGGCGGGTGCGGATTCGAGGATGGCGCCGCGGTCCATGAAGATGCAGCGGTCGGCGACACGGCGGGCGAAGCCCATCTCGTGGGTGACGCACAGCATGGTCACACCGCTCGCCGCCAGTTCCTCCATGACGCCGAGCACCTCGTTGACCATTCCGGATCGAGCGCGGAGGTCGGTTCGTCGAAAAGCAGGATGCGTGGCTCCATGCACAGCGCCCGCGCGATGGCCACGCGCTGCTGCTGGCCGCCGGAGAGGCGGCCGGGATATTTGCGCACGTGATCGGCGAGGTGCACCCGCTCCAGATGCTTCATCGCCAGAGTCTCGGCCTGCGCGCGCGACAGCCCGCGATTGAGCCGCGGCGCCAGCATGCAGTTCTCCAGGGCGTTCAGGTGCGGGAACAGGTTGAAGTGCTGGAACACCATGCCGACTTCCTGGCGCACGTCCTGTACGGTGCCATCCTCGGAGGTCAGCTCGATGCCGTTGACCACGATCCGCCCGCCATCGTGCCGTTCCAGCCCGTTGATGCAGCGGATCAGCGTCGACTTGCCGGAGCCGGAGGGCCCGCAGATGACGATGCGCTCGCCGCGGCCGACGGCGAGGTCGATGCCGGCGAGTGCCCGGTGGGTGCCATAGCGCTTCTCGACGCCGGTGAGCGCGATGGCGACATCCGCCGGCACGGCGAGCGGGGCGGGCGGCATCGAGGTGAGCGCGCTCACAACACCCTCCCGCGCACGCGGCCGATCTGCCGCAGCAGCCGGCCACGGGTCGGCACGTTCTGCAGCACTGGGACCGGAGCGCGTTCTCGGTCCATCTTGTGGCGATCGAGCCAGCGGCCCCAAAGGTCGAAGCCGATGCGCACCAGATTGACGAATGCCCAGTAGAGCGCGGCGGCGCAGAGAATAGGTGTGAAGGGGTCGTAGGTCTCTTCGAAAATGCCGTTCGCCACCGCCGCGAGATCGGTGATGGTGACGACCGACACCACCGCCGTGCCCTTGATGAAGCTCACCACCTCGTTCTGGTAGGCCTTGAGGCCGTAGCGGATCGCGAGCGGCATCTTCACATGCAGGAAGATGTTGCGTTGGGAGACGCCGAGCGCCTCGCTTGCCTCCACGATGCCGCGCGGCACCGCAAGAAGGCTGCCGCGCAGGATCTCGGTCATGTAGGCCGCGTGGTTGAGGCTGAGCGCGACGATCGCGCAGCCCCAGGCCGAGCCGAACAGGATCCAGAGCGGGCCGTTGCGCAGCGCGTCGATCTGGCCGAAGCCATAATAGACGAGATAAAGCAGGATCAGCACCGGCGCGCCGCGGAAGAACACCACGAACGTCTCCGCCATGAGCGCCGGAAACCGGAGCTTCGACATGCGCGCGAAGCAGATGGGGAACGCCAGCGCCAGCCCGAACAGCAGCGACAGCGCCACGACGAACACCGTGGTCCTGAGGCCGACGAGAAGGGCCGGCAGGCTGTCGCGGGCAAGCGTCAGGTCGATGGGCAGCCCGGTCATGCCGCTACCTCGGAGGCAGGCGCCTCGTCCCGGTTCTGGCCGCGGTCGAGCCGCTTCTCCAGCCGCATGGCAAGCTTCAGCGTCAGCCCGCTGAAGGCGATGAAGAGCAAGGCGGTGGCGATGAAGAAGATGAAGGGTTCCTTGGTCGCGCCGGCCGCGATCTTGGCGCTGGCGACCAGATCCTGAAGCCCGGCCAGCGAGACCAGTGGGGTCTCCTTCAGCATGAAGCTCCACACATTCACGAGGCCCGGCAAGGCGAGGCGCATCGCCTGCGGCAGGATCACCTTGCCCCACAGCACGCCGCGGGGCAGTGCGAGTGCACGGGCGGCCTCGAACTGGCCTTTCGGCAGGTTGTCGATGGCCCCGCGCACCAGCTCGGCGATATAGGCCGCATAAACGATGGAGAGCGCCGCGACGCCGGCGCCGAAGGGCGACACGTCGATCGAGCGTCCCCACGCGCCGAACAGGCCGATGAGCATGGCGCTGCCGCCGTAATAGACGAGGAAAATCACCAGCAGGGACGGCACGCCCATGAAGATGGAGGCGTAGATGCGCCACGCGGCGGTGACGATGCGGCCGCGCGACAGGGTGGCGAGCGCGATGAACACACCCATGACGAAGGCGAGCGCGAAGCTGGTGAGGAACAGCTCCAGCGTGATGAGCGCCCCCTCGCCGAGTTGGCGGAGATAGCCGTTGATCTCGGCAAGGGAGAGATGGGTCATCACTGGAGGTTCCCGGCGCGCGGTCAGTTCACCTTGTTCTCGCAGGCGGCTTCCGCCGCCAGCGTCGCCACCGGCACGAACTTCTTGCGGATGGTGGTGAAGGTGCAGTCCTTGATCATGCCTTCCAGGGCGGTGTTCACACGGTCGACGAGCGCCTGGCTGGTCTTGGGGAAGATCCAGCTATAACCGCGCTTGTCCTCGGGAATGGCCGGATCGCCGAGCCAGTGGTCGCCGCCGGCGAGCATGTAGTCCTTGCCTTCGGGCTTGGAGATCAGCTCGAGCGTCCAGTTGATCTTGGAATCGAAGACCGCATCGACGCGGCCCGCGAGGAGGTCGAGCTTCTCCTGATCCGGATTGTCGTAGAACACCTCGGTGAAGGTGTCCTTGCCGAAATGGTCGTGGATGTAGGGCACCAGGGAGGAGCCGCGCTGCAAAGCAAGTTTGATGCCCTTGCCGGCGACGCCCTCCTTGGTCAGCGTGTAGCTGCTGTCCTTCTTCACGATGAAGGTCGCGGGGTTGTAGACGATCGGCATGGCGAAGAGCGCCTTGTCCTTGCGCTCCGGCGTCGGTGCGATCTGCGTGACGATGCCGTCGAACTTGCCCTGCAGCATCGACGGGATCAGCGCCTTGAAGTCCATGACGACGATCTCGCACTCGGCCCCGATGCGCTTGCACATCTCGCGGGCGAGTTCGGGCTCCATGCCGGTCAGGTTGCCGTTGGAATCGACCATGGAGAAGGGCGGGTAGACGCCCTCATTGCCGAGGCGGAGTTTTTCCGCCTGCGCGGCGCCGAGCGCGCCGCTCGCCATCAGGCCGGCGGCGGCGATCAGGGCGGTGCGGCGAAGGCGGTGCGGAACGCGGGTCCATTGGATCATCGGTGTGGGTCCATGAGTGGGGCGCGGGGGCGCAAAGGCGGCGCAGGCGTCGGGACACGCGTCGTCAGAAGGCGAGCAGGTTGTCGCGCAGCATCGCGTGCTCGTAGGCGCGGCGGGTGAGGCCGCGACGCTGCAGCACCGGCACGAGGCCATCCATGATGGTGGCTACCGAGCGGCGCGAGACGTCTGGCAGCACGAGCAGGAAGCCGTCGCCGCCCACCTCCTGCATGATCTCGTCCATCTGGCTGGCGACGCTGTCGGGGGTGCCGACCACGTCGACGCAATAGCCGCAGCTCACATGGTCGATCATCGCCTCGCGCAGCGGCTTGTCGCCGGCGCGGGTGAGGAATTGCGAGAGGCTCGACTGGTGTCCGTTGGTGGTGAGGGTGAGCTGGCTGACCGGCGTGTCGAGGTCGAGGCCGGAGAGGTCGAGATTGGTGCTCCAGCCGAAGCGCGCCATGCGGGCATCGAGGTTGGCCGCCGCCGAAACGCGGCGCTGGTCGGCGAAGTAGCGAGCCTGGTCCTCGGTCTCGGCGACGATGGGCGAGAGCAGGAACAGCACCTTGCACGAATCGGGATCACGTCCCATCGCCGCCATTTGGGCGCGGATGTCGTCGCGATACTGCTTCATGTTGGCGATGCCGTTCGGCGCCGCGACGATGGTGTCGGCATGGGTCGCGGCGATGGTGCGTCCGCTCTTCGAGCCGCCGGCCTGTGCGATCACCGGTACCCCCTGCGGGCAGGGGCCGGAATTCAGTGGTCCCCGCGAGCCGTAATAGGTGCCCTTGTAGTCGATCGTATGCACCTTTGAGGGGTCGATCAGGACACCGTTCTCGCGGTCGTCGATGATCGCGCCCGGCTCCCAGGAGCCCCAGAGCTTTTTGACGATCTCGATATATTCCTGCGCCATCACATAGCGCTCGTCATGCTCAGGCAGCTTGTCGAGGCCGAAATTCATCGCGGACAGGTCGGACGAGCCGGTCACCATGTTCCACCCGGCGCGCCCACCCGAGATCTGGTCGATCGAGGAGATGATGCGGGCGGTAAGGTAGGGATGGTAGGCGAAGGTGGAGAGCGTCGAGACGATGCCGAGCCGCTTGGTCTGGCTCGCCAGCAGCGTCGCGACCACCGATGGCTCCTGCCGCGGAATGCAGATGCCGCCCTTCAGGAAGATGTCGCGGGAATTTTGCCAGTTCTCACCGACATAGATCGAATCCTCGATCAGCAGGTAGTCGAAGCACGCGCGCTCCATCCCGCGGACGAGGTCGACGAAAATGTCCGCGCTCATCCACTCCTGGGCAATGTTGCCGGTCCACGGCTCATTCCATGCCTGGATGCTGGAGCCCTGAAGAAACCAGGCGAGATGGAAGGGGTTGGCAGGCATGGGACGCTCTTTCCTCCGACGGCACCACGCATCCCTCGATGGACAGGGACGCAGCGAAACCGTAGGGCCGGAGGCGGAGGCCGGACCATCGCCAAGACGCGAAGCTTGATTTGATTGCCTGAACCGTGAGCGTGCATAAATTTTGTGCGTTACGCCGACGCTATGGACACAAGCAATTCCTGTCCCGGCGCACGGCGGACGCGCCGGGTGAATGGACGGTCGGGCGGTGTGGGCTCCTGGCGGGGGGAGCCGCCGGTGGGTGCCGACGGCTCATACGGTCAGGAGACTTGTGCGCTCAGGCTCCGATACGCCCGTTGGGCGTTAGGGCGTCGACCGCCTGCGGCAATGCGCGCGACAGGCGGGCGAGCAGATCCTCGCGGGAGAGGCCTGTCTTCTGCGCCAGCGTGTCGATCACATCCGGACCGATGGCCTGTTCCAGACTCTGGTCGTCGATATTCCGGTTCTCGCCCGTGCCAACCCAGGAAGCCGCGGTGTCGCCATGGCCGTTCTGCTGGAAGCGGTTGAGGATTTCCGTCAGGCCATCCTGAACGACGGCGCCTGAATTGGCGCTGCCCGCGGTGCCGCCGAGCATGCCGCCGAGTCCGCCGAGAAGGCCGCCCAGGCCTCCCCCGCCGAGCATGCCGCCCAGGCCGCCGCCAAACCCGCCCGTATCCGACGCCGTGCCCGGAGCGGTGGGCGGCGCAGCATTGGGGTTGTCCTGTTCCCCGCCGCCGGTGGCGTTGCGGATCATCTCCGCGATCTTGTCCCTGTTCTGGAAACCGGCGATTGCCAGCAGTCCCAGCAGCGCCGTCATTGACGGAAAGCCGCGATCACTCATGATCTGTTCCTCCCTTGTCCCGCCCAGTCACCCCTTATTGGGGTGTGGAAGGAACAAAATTGCACGGTGCTGGTTCCTCACAGCGTCAATTTTCACTGGGAGGGCATCATGGGGATTCTCTGGACCATCATCATCGGCTTCGTCGCAGGCGTGATCGCCAAGCTGATCATGCCGGGAAACAACGAACCGTCGGGCTTCATCCTGACGACGATTCTCGGCATTGTCGGCGCTTTCGTCGCCACGTTTCTCGGCCAGGCGCTGGGCTGGTACGGCCCGGACCAGGGGGCGGGTCTGATCGGCGCGGTTGTAGGCGCCATTATCGTGCTGGTGATCTACGGCATGATCGCCCGCCGGGCATAGGCACGCCTAGCATATGACCGGCGGGCCCCAGGGCCTGGCACGGTTTGCCGTCGTGGGACGACGAAGGCCGTTCCACGAGATCTAGTTCCATCGAAACAGAGTTTCGCGGAGCCTGATCAATAAACAGTGTCGGGGGAAAGGATGGCTCCCTGAGCAGGACTCGAACCTGCGACCATTCGATTAACAGTCGAACGCTCTACCAACTGAGCTATCAGGGAACAGGGCGGATGCGCGTGGCGCGTTCGCCGTCTGTGTGGGCGCCGTATAGCAACGCCGGGCGGGTTTGTGAAGCCGCCCGGTTGTCATTTTGGCAGAAGGCTGGGGATGACTCAGGCGAGAAGGCGCTCGCGCTGGTCGGCAAACTGCAGCTGGTGGAAGTTGAAATAGCGGCCGCGGCGCGCCAGCAATTCGTCGTGACGGCCCCATTCCACGACGCGCCCCCCATCCACCACGCAGATGCGATCCGCGTTCACGACCGTCTGCAGGCGATGAGCAATCACGAGCGTGGTGCGGTCCTTCTGCAGCGTGCGCAGCGCCTTCTGGATCTCGGCTTCCGACTCGCTGTCGAGGGCGGCGGTGGCCTCGTCGAGCAGCAGGATCGGCGCGTTCTTCAGGAAGGCGCGGGCGATGGCGATGCGCTGGCGCTGGCCGCCCGAAAGCTGCGCGCCATGTTCGCCGACCTTGCTGTCATAGCCGCCGGCGAAGCTCAGGATGAAATCGTGCGCATGGGCAGCGCGGGCGGCCTGCTCGATCTCTTCCGGGCTGGCGGATGGCCGGCCGAAGGCGATGTTCTCGCGGATCGTGCCGGAAAACAGGAAGACGTCCTGGCTCACATAGGAGACGTTGTCACGCACCGAACGGCGCGTGACGCGCTCGATCTGCTGCCCGTCAATGGTGATGCGCCCGCTTTCCGGGTCGTAGAACCGCTCGATGAGGTTCATCACGGTGGTCTTGCCGCCGCCTGACGGCCCGACCAGCGCAGTGGTCTGGCCGGGCTCGGCGACGAAGGAGAGGCCGCGCAGCACCGGCTCGTTTTCGCGATAGCCGAAGGTGACGTCCTCGAATTCGATGCGCCCGCCCTCGACCTTGAGCCCCGGCATGCCGGGCTCGTCGGCCTCGGTCGCCTTCATGTCGAGCACCTGGAACAGCATCCGGGCGCCGAGCAACTGGCTCGTAAGGTCGAGATTGAGCCGGCCAAGTCGCTTGGCCGGCTCGTAGCTCAGCAGCAACGCGGTGATGACCGAGAAGAATTCGCCCGGCGTGCGCCCGCCATGCAGCACGCTCCAGCCCGCATACATGATGACCAGCGCGATGGCCACGCCGGCCAGCGCCTCCATCAGCGGCCCGGATTGCGACTGTGCGCGGATCATGCGGTTGGAGGCGCGTTCCAGCGAATCGATGCGGCTGGCGAAACGGGCCCGCAGCGCGTCCTCCATGTTGAAGGACTTCACGGTGCGGATGCCCTGGAAGGTCTCGATCGACTCCGCCATGATCTGCACAGCGCCATGGAACTCGCGTTCGAAGATCTTGCGCACCTTGCGGATCAGCCGGCGCACGCCGGCCACGGCGATTGGCATGACCCCGAGGCCGATCAGCGCCATTACCGGGTCCTGCAGGAACATCACGGCGGTGAGGCCGATGACCGAGAGCAGGTCTCGTCCGAGGCTGGTGATGATGAGATTCAGAACGTTGCGCGCAGCCTGGGCGCCGGAATTGAAGCGCAGGGAGATTTCCGCCGTGTGCATGCCCGCGAAGAAACGCACGTCCTGATGAAGGAGGCGGTCGAGCACCTTCTTCTGGTTGTCGGCCACGATGCGGTTGCCGACATAAGCCAGCGTCACCGCCTGCCCGTAGGCCGAGAACCCCTTCACCACGCTGAGCAGGAAGACCGCGCCGGAGAGCAGCCAGATCGCCGAGGAGTTCTGCTCCACGAAGATGCGGTTGATCACGGTGCCCATGAGATAGGCGAGGCCCGATGTGGTGGCCGCCATGATGCCCATGAAGACGAAGGAGAGCGCATACCCCTTCCAGTGACGGCGGCCATCGGTCAGAAACAGCCGGGCGATCGTGTCCCGCGTCTCGGGCGATACGAGATTGGTGAGGGACGCGAGGAATTTCGATTGGCGCATAACGCGGTCCTTAAGGGTGTCCGGCGATGCGCAGGCCTGATGGCCTGAGGCGGGTCGTTCCAGGGCTCTGCACCAAGGCTTCCCGCACGCGCGATAAGGCCGGACAATGGGCCTTCATCAATCCCGGACGGCCCGCGATGTCAATGAACGCGGACCCAAGCCGGGTCATTCTACACGGCCGCCAAGGCCCCTCGTGGCGGACTTCAGTACCTTCAAGGCAATTCCGCTGGCACTGTGGCGCCGGAGCGGCAGGCCCGGCAATCGAGGCCTACGGGCATCGTCCCGCGATGATACCCCCTCGACGACATGCGCCGCCGCGTCGGGTTTCGACGACGGCGGCGCATGGGCCGTGCTGGAGGCCACGGAGGGAATCGAACCCCCGTACGCGGATTTGCAGTCCGCTGCGTAACCACTCCGCCACGTGGCCGAGGCGATCGCGGCATCGGGAAAGGCCACTTTGAACCGGACCTTCCCCGAAGGCGACGCGGCCTCATAACAGAGCGCAGGGGCGACGGCAACGCATGGCCGCGCTGTCATGCCATGCGCCCTGTGGATGTCGCGGCCGCCGGCGCGCGTTGGGCGGCAGGGAAGGGGCGGGTGACGGGCCCGATGCTGCGCCGCGGCGCGGCTTTTCGCGGAGCACTTGCATTGCGCGCGCGGCTGCCGCAAACCTCCAGTCTGGAACCCCTCTTTGTTGCCTGCCAGGAAGTCCAGCAATGATCGATTTCGCCGAGATGCGCCGCGCCATGGTCGATGCGCAGGTTCGTGCCAACGACGTGACCGATCTGCGGATCGTCTCCGCCATGATGGAGATGCCGCGCGAGCGCTTCGTGCCGGGCAATCTGCGCAACTTCGCCTATATCGACGAGGATCTGCAGGTGAAGGAAGGGAGCCCCGCGCGCTACCTCATGGAGCCGATGGTTCTGGCGAAGCTGCTGCAGGCGGCCGATGTCGGCCCGGACGACCTGGTGCTCGATGTGGGGGCGGGAACCGGCTATTCCAGCGCGGTGCTGGCCCGGCTCGCCGGGCAGGTGGTGGCGCTGGAGGAGGATGTGGAGCTTGCCGCGCAGGGCGCTGCCGCGCTCACCGAACTCGGCCTGCTCAATGCCGCCTATGTGCAAGGCCCGCTGACCGCCGGCTGGAAGGCCGAGGCGCCCTATGACGTCATCCTGCTGAACGGGTCGGTCGAATCGGTGCCGGCGGCGCTGCTGTCGCAGCTCAAGGCGGGCGGCCGGCTCGTCGCGGTGGTCGGCTTCGGCCGGGCCGGGCGGGCAACGGTGTTCACGAATACCACAGGCGGCATCGGCTCGCGCATCGTCTTCGATGCCGGCGTGCCGGTCCTGCCCGGCTTCGAACCCAAGCCGGCCTTCGTTTTTTGAAGAGCTGGAGGGTCTGCTGTGGCGATTGTGCCGCGCACCGCACAAATCGGTAAGGGAAGGTGAACCAACCGGTTCACAGGGCGAGATTCGCTACCTATTCTTGCGCCGTTAATAGTGCAGGGTGCCCGTAGAAGGCGCCTCCTTTTCAACTTGCGTAGGCAGGGGTTGGGCTATGTGGCATCGTACGACCGGGGGCAAGGTCGTTGCGTCGGCAGCGGTCGCTGTGGCGATCTGTTTCGCTGTTCCGGCGCAGGCGCAGACCCTGGATCAGGCGCTCGCATCGGCCTACCAGAAGAACCCGAACCTCAACTCCCAGCGCGCCGCCACCCGGGCGACCGACGAATATGTGCCGATGGCGCTGTCCGGCTATCGCCCCAAGATCAACGGAAGCGCCTATGCCGGCCAGACCTGGGTCGATGCGCGGGCGCGGGCGACGGACCCCTTCAGCGGGCAGAACATCACGGTGAAGGCAAGCTACGGGCTGTCGCCCGTCGGCGTCGGCATCGTCATCAACCAGACCATTTATGACGGCCTCAAGACCGCCAGTTCGGTGCGCGGCGCCGAATTCCAGGTGAAAGGCCAGCGCGAATTGCTGCGCAACACCGAGCAGACCGTGCTGCTCGACGGTACGACGGCCTATATGAACGTTCTGCAGAACGGCGCGCTCCTGGAGCTCAGCCGTCAGAACCTGCAGGCGTTCCGCGAAGAGCTGCGGGCCACGAATGACCGCTTCGCGGTCGGCGAGGTGACCCGAACCGACGTCGCCCAGGCACAGGCCAGCGTGGCCAGCGCCGAAAGCGAGGTCGCCCAGGCCGAAGCGAATCTCAACACGGCGCGCGCTACCTTCTTCCAGGTGATCGGCCTGCAGCCGAACAAGCTTTCGCCGGGCCGTCCGATCGACGGGATGCTGCCGCGCTCGCTGGACAAGGCGGTCGTCTCCGGCCTCGGCCAGCACCCGGCGATCAAGGCGGCGGAATTCGCCGTCGATGCAGCCGTGCAGAGTGTGAAGGTCGCCGAGTCGGCCCTGTCGCCTACGGTCGGCCTGCAGGGCAGCGTGAGCAACGACTACAACAGCAGCAGTTCCGTGCAGCGCGCCACCGACGCGACGGTGCTGCTCAACCTCACCGTGCCGATCTATCAGGGCGGCGCCGAATTCGCCTCGATCCGCCAGTCCAAGGAACTGCTCAGCCAGCAGCGCATCGAGGTGGACGTCAATCGCGAGCAGGTGCGCGCGAATGTCGTGCAATATTGGGGCGCCCTCGAGGCTGCGAAGTCGGCTATCCAGTCGGCGCAGGCTTCGGTGACGGCAAACGAGATCGCGCTGAAGGGCGTACGCGAGGAATGGCGGGTCGGCCAGCGCACCACGCTGGACGTGCTGCAGCAGACCACCGACCTCTTCAATGCCCGAGCCAGCCTCGTCGTCGCGCAGCGTGACCGGGTGGTCGCGTCCTATGCTCTCCTCGCCGCAAGCGGGCAGCTGAGTGCGAAGTCGCTCGGGCTCAAGGTCGCGTCCTACAACCCGACGATCCATTATGACCAGGTCCGCGACGCCTGGATCGGCGTGCGAACGCCGGACGGCCAGTAACGGTCGTCCACATCCCGCGCCGCCCCAACCGGCGGCGCACTATGGTCGTACAAATGGGTCAGCCGGTAACACCGGCGGGTTTTCCACTGCAATAACGGCACTTTGAAGCTGTTATGGTCCGTCGGGTGGCGCGGTGCGATACTCGGCGAAATCATGCGATTCGCTGCAATCTCAAGGCGCAGGCCGATCGAGTCGCGCAGCCGCTTGGGGTTGTTTCTTCCGCAGGATCCGGGGGCCATTCATGTCGTCGAGTGCTAGGGCTGTCGATCCCTCCATGGAGGAGATCCTCGCGTCCATCCGCCGTATCATTTCGGACGAATTGCCGCCGCGCCGCCTGCGGCCGGGCGAGGGGGCTCCGGCTCCGGTTCATTCGCGCGTCGCGGAGGAGGTCATTCGTCCGGCTCCGATGCGCAGTGCCCCGGCTCACAGCGCAGCGCCGCAGCAGCCTGCTCCAATGTCTTCGGCTCGTCTCTCTGCCGCCGCACCCGCACGCGGTGAACCGGCGCCGCGTTCCGAGTCACGCGAGGAATCGGCCCGCGTGGTTTCGCTGGAGACGCCGCTGACGGTATCCTCCGTGCTCGCCGCCTCAGCCGGCGTGGAAACGGCGAGTGCGCAGCCGCCCGCCGCGGAAGAACCAGACGCGCCCGCGACCGATGCCCCGGAGGACGCACGCCTGCTCTCGCCGCAGGTGATGGCGCAGGCCGGTGCCGCCTTCGCCGAACTCAATCGCGCGCCGGCAGCGGCCACGCCCATGTCCGCCCTGCCGCTCGGCAGCCGCACGCTGGACGATGTCGTGGTCGACCTGCTGCGCCCGATGCTGCGCGAGTGGCTGGACCAGAACCTCACTCCGCTGGTCGAGCGCTTGGTGCGGGCGGAAATCGAGCGCATCGCCCGCGGCGGGCGGTGAGGTGGACGCTGCCTGACACCGCGGGCAGTTGATTTCGCCCCCCGGCTCTGGTTTGTCTCGGCTCCAATCTTAAAGGTTCGGAGCCGTCATGCTCGATAACAGGTTTGATCCCGCCGCGGTCGAGGGCCGCATCTACCAGACGTGGCTGGACGCGGATGCGTTCAAGGCCGGACGTCCCGAGCGCGCGGGCGCCGAACCCTTCAGCATCGTAATTCCCCCACCGAACGTCACCGGCTCCCTGCATATGGGCCACGCGCTCAACAACACGCTGCAGGACATCCTCTGCCGCTTCGAGCGGATGCGCGGCAAGGACGTCCTGTGGCAGCCGGGCACCGACCATGCCGGTATCGCGACCCAGATGGTGGTGGAGCGCCAGCTCGCCGAGCGGCAGCTTCCCGGCCGACGCGACATGGGCCGCGCCGCCTTCGTCGAGCGGGTCTGGGCATGGAAGGAGGAATCGGGCGGCACCATCACCGGGCAGCTGCGTCGGCTCGGCGCCTCCTGCGACTGGTCGCGCGAGCGTTTCACCATGGATGAGGGCCTTTCCCGGGCCGTGGCCAAGGTGTTCGTCCGCCTCTACAAGGAAGGTCTGATCTACAAGGACAAGCGCCTCGTGAACTGGGACCCCAAGTTCCAGTCGGCGATCTCCGATCTGGAGGTCGTCCAGGTCGAGGTGAAGGGCAGCCTCTGGCATTTCCGCTACCCGCTGGAAGGCGGAGCGACCTACCAGCATCCGGTCGCCTTCGACGAGGACGGCAATCCGACGGACTACGAGACCCGCGATTACATCACGGTTGCCACGACGCGGCCGGAAACCATGCTCGGCGACACCGCCGTCGCCGTGCATCCGGACGATGAGCGCTATCGTCATCTGGTCGGCAAGAAGGTCCGTCTGCCGCTGGTCGGCCGCATGATTCCCATCGTCGCGGATACCTATTCCGACCCGGCCAAGGGGACGGGTGCGGTGAAGATCACGCCGGCGCACGACTTCAACGATTTCGAGGTCGGCCGCCGGCACGATCTTCCGATGATCAACGTGCTCGATGCCGAGGCGCGACTCACCCTCGCGGGCAATGGTGATTTCCTCGATGCCGCGGCACCGGGGCCGGATCTCGATCTCGTGCTGGCGCTGGAGGGCCAGAGCCGCGAGGCGGCGCGCAAGGCCATCGTCGCGATGATGGAGGAGCGCGGCCTGCTCGCCGCCATCGAGCCGCATACCCACATGGTGCCCCACGGTGACCGGTCCAATGTCGTGATCGAGCCCTGGCTGACCGACCAGTGGTATGTCGACGCTCACACGCTCGCCCAGCCGGCGCTGGCCGCGGTCCGCGAGGGGCGCACGGCCTTCGTGCCGAAGAACTGGGAGAAGACCTATTTCGAGTGGCTGGAGAACATCCAGCCCTGGTGCGTCTCGCGCCAGCTCTGGTGGGGCCACCAGATCCCGGCCTGGTACGGGCCGGACGGAACGGTCTTTGTCGAGGAGACCGAAGAGGAGGCCTACGCCGCGGCGCTCGCCCATTGCGTGCAGGCCGGCATCGTCTCCGCCACGGAGGCGGAGGCGCTCGCCAACGACCCGGAAAAGATCGGCGCGCTGGTGACGCGCGACGAGGATGTGCTCGACACCTGGTTCTCCTCCGCGCTCTGGCCGTTCTCCACGCTGGGCTGGCCGGACGAGACGGCGGAACTGAAGCGCTTCTACCCGACCTCGGTGCTCATCACCGGCTTCGACATCATCTTCTTCTGGGTCGCACGGATGATGATGATGGGCCTGCATTTCATGGATGGCGAGGTGCCGTTCAGGGACGTCTACATCCACGCCCTCGTCCGTGACGAGAAGGGCGCCAAGATGTCGAAGTCCAAGGGCAACGTCATCGACCCTCTGTCGCTGATCGACCAGTACGGCGCCGATGCGCTGCGTTTCACGCTGGCCGCCATGGCGGCGCAGGGGCGCGACATCAAGCTCGCGACTAGCCGCGTCGAGGGCTATCGCAACTTCGCGACCAAGCTGTGGAACGCCGCCCGTTTCGCCGAGATGAACGAGTGCCGGAGGGTCGCGGGCTTCGATCCCGCGCAGGTGTCGTCGACGCTGAACCGCTGGATCGTCAGCGAGGCGCAGCAGGCTGGCGCGGAGATCACGGCGGCGTTGGTCGACTACCGCTTCAACGAGGCGGCGGGCGCGGCGTATCGCTTCGTCTGGAATATCTTCTGCGACTGGTATCTGGAGCTGGCGAAGCCCGTCTTCACCGGACAGGACGAGGCGCTGAAGGTCGAGACCCGGGCGACCACCGCCCATGTGCTGGACGAGATCCTGAAGCTGCTGCATCCCTTCATGCCGTTCCTCACCGAAGAGTTGTGGGCGCGCACCGGGGAGGTCGGCCCGGCGCGCACCTCGCTTCTGGCGCTGGCCTCTTGGTCGGCGACCGAAGGGCTGGAAGCACCCGATGCCGAGGCCGAGCTCGGCTGGCTGGTCGATCTCGTCACCGAGGTGCGCTCGGTCCGCGCTGAGATGAATGTGCCGGCCGGCGCGCAGATCCCGCTGGTGCTGGTCGGCGTCGATGCCGCGACGCGCGAGCGGGCGCAGCGCTGGAACGATGCGCTGGTGCGGCTGGCGCGCCTGTCCTCGGTCGTCTTCGCGGATGAGGCGCCGGGTGGCGCGGTGCAGCTCGTCGTGCGTGGTGAGGTGGCCGCGCTGCCGCTGGCCGGCGTGATCGACATGGCCGCCGAGGTCGCGCGCCTCACCAAGGAGCGCGGCAAGGCGGAGGACGACATCCGCAAGGTCGACGCCAAGCTCGGCAATCCCGATTTCCTCGCCCGCGCCAAGGAAGAGGTGATCGAGGAGCAGCGCGAGCGCCGCGAGGCCGCCGAGGCCCGCGTGGCGAAGATCCGCGAGGCGCTGACCCGGCTCGGTGCGAGTGGCTGACGGCCTGCTTCTCCTTACGGCCGTCCTCGGATCGCGCTGATCCGGGGACGCGCCGCCTGAACCGGCGAACCCATGCAGTTCATCGACACCTTCCGCTCAGCCGACTTCCTCGACACGCTGGTGAGCCTTGTGGCGGCCTTCGCGCTCGGCACGCTGATCGGGGCCGAACGGCAGTGGCGGCAGCGCACGGCAGGACTGCGCACCAATGTGCTGGTGTCGATCGGCGCGTGCCAGTTCGTCGACATGGCGATGCACCTTGCCGGCCCGGATGGCGCGGTGCGGGTGGTCGCCTATGTGGTCTCCGGCATCGGCTTTCTCGGCGCCGGCGTCATCATGAAGGAAGGCGCGAATATTCGCGGCCTCAACACGGCGGCGACGCTCTGGTGCTCGGCCGCGGTGGGCGCCTGCGCGGGAGCCGATCTCATCGCCCAGGCGGGGCTCCTAACCCTGTTCGTGCTCGCCGGAAACACCATGCTGCGGCCGCTCGTGCGGGTGCTGGAGCGCCTGCCGCACGATATCAGCGCCGTGGAATCGACCTTCGAGGTCTTCGTCGTGGTACGCACCGAACGGGCGAGCGAGGTTCGCGCGAAAATGGCCGGGGTGCTGCAGGCAGCGAAATACCCGGTCGGCGAGATCGAGGCGACCGAGCGCGGCGAAGAACATGAAGAGCTCAACGCCACGCTGGTCGCCACCTCGGTGCGTGTGGACGAGCTCAACGCCGCCGTCGCCTCGCTGCGGCAGTTGCCGGGGGTGACGAGTGCGGGCTGGATGAGTCGCGTGGCGGACTAGTCGTTAGCGGAAGATGGCCCAACGGCCTAACTGCGCAGGTGCTTGGCGGCGGATCCTGCGGCAGCGCTTTCACTGTTTCTCCCGTTGCGGAAGGCAAGGAACCCGCTTCGCCGGGCGCCAACAACGATTTGTGACGTGTGAGCAACACTACGATTCATTAACCAGATGGAAAGGAACCTTCGGCCCAAACGCCGCGAAGCCGCCACAAACCGGCACGAAATCCGTCCGAGACGCAGTGGACATTAAGGAATGAGCGCAAAGCTCTGACCTTGCCATTGCAGATGGAAAGCGTGCTTGGACATGGGCGTCACCACCATCATCGACAAGAAGGACCTGCCGAGCCGGCATGTGACGGAAGGACCGTCGCGCGCCCCGCACCGGTCCTATCTTTATGCGATGGGGCTGACCGCCGAGCAGATCCACCAGCCGCTCGTCGGCGTCGCATCCTGCTGGAATGAGGCCGCTCCCTGCAACATCTCGCTGATGCGGCAGGCCCAGGCGGTCAAGAAAGGCGTCGCTGCCGCCAAGGGTACGCCGCGCGAGTTCTGCACCATTACCGTCACCGACGGAATCGCGATGGGCCATGAGGGCATGAAATCCTCGCTGGCCTCGCGCGAGGTGATCGCCGATTCCGTCGAGCTCACCATCCGCGGCCATTCCTATGACGCCCTGATCGGCCTCGCCGGCTGCGACAAGTCACTGCCCGGCATGATGATGGCGATGGTGCGGCTCAACGTGCCGTCGATCTTCATCTATGGCGGCTCGATCCTGCCCGGTTCGTTCCGCGGCCAGCCGGTTACCGTGCAGGACATGTTCGAGGCTGTTGGCAAGCATTCGGTCGGCCTGATGTCCGACGCCGACCTCGACGAGATCGAGCAGGTGGCGTGCCCCTCCGCCGGGGCCTGCGGCGCGCAGTTCACCGCCAACACCATGGCGACCGTCTCCGAGGCGATCGGCCTCGCGCTCCCCTATTCGGCCGGTGCGCCGGCGCCCTACGAGATCCGCGACCGGTTCTGCGCCATGGCCGGCGAGCAGATCATGGACCTCATCGCCCGGCAGATCCGCCCGCGCGACATCGTGACGAGGAAGGCGCTGGAGAATGCCGCCACCGTGGTCGCGGCTTCGGGCGGTTCGACCAATGCGGCACTGCACCTACCGGCGATCGCCCATGAAGCGGGCATCGCCTTCGATCTGTTCGACGTCGCGGCCATTTTCAAGCGCACGCCCTATATCGCCGACCTCAAGCCCGGCGGGCGCTATGTCGCCAAGGACATGTTCGAGGTGGGCGGCATTCCGCTGCTGATGAAGACGCTGCTCGACCATGGCTTTCTGCATGGCGACTGCCTCACCGTGACCGGCCGCACGATCGCCGAGAACCTCGCTTCGGTGAAGTGGAACCCGGATCAGGACGTGGTGCGCCCGGCCGATGCGCCGATCACCGCCACCGGCGGCGTGGTCGGGCTTGCCGGCAACCTCGCGCCCGACGGGGCGATCGTGAAGGTGGCCGGCCTGAAGAACCAGACCTTCACCGGGCCGGCCCGCTGCTTCGACAGCGAGGAGGCTTGCTTCGAGGCCGTCACCAACCGGACCTATGCCGAAGGCGAAGTGCTCGTGATCCGCTATGAGGGGCCGAAAGGTGGTCCCGGCATGCGCGAGATGCTGGCCACCACCGCTGCTCTTTACGGGCAAGGCATGGGCGACAAGGTCGCTCTCATCACCGACGGGCGCTTCTCCGGCGCCACCCGCGGCTTCTGCATCGGCCATGTCGGACCGGAGGCGGCGGTTGGCGGGCCGATCGGGCTGCTGCGCGACGGGGATATTATTTCGATCGACGCGGTCGAGGGCACGCTGAACGTGGCCCTGTCCGACGAGGAACTCGCCGCCCGCCGGGCGGAGTGGGTATCGCGTCCGTCTTCGTTTGGCTCGGGGGCCATCTGGAAGTTCGCGCAGGCCGTGGGGCCCGCCCGCCAGGGCGCGGTCACTCATCCCGGCGGCGCAGCCGAGATATCGTGCTATGCGGACATTTGAGCGCTCCCTCTTCGTCCTTCTGGTGGCGCTCTGTCTTGCGCCGCTGCCGGTTGCCGCGTTCAGTGGCGACACGGAATCCGCGCCCGCCCCGGCTCCGGCCCTTCCCGCCGGAGCGCCGCTGGAGGAAGCCGTGCGCTATGGCACGCAGGCGCTGCGCTCCGGCGATACCGAGAAGGGCATCGACTCGCTGCGCTATGCTGCCGAGCAGGGCCACCCCGGCGCGCAGTGGAAGCTCGGGCGCATGTATGCCGATGGCGAGGGCGTCGCTCGCGACCAGATGAAGGCATTCGACTACTTCACCCAGATCGCCAACATGCATGCCGACGACAACCCCTCGGCCCCGCAGGCGCGTTTCGTGGCGGATGCCTTCGTGGCGCTGGGCAGCTACTATCTGAGCGGGATTCCCAACAGCAAGGTGCGCCGCGACCTCGGCCGCGCGCGGGATATGTTCGCCTATGCGGCGTCCTATTTTGGCGATCCCGACGCGCAGTACCAGCTTGCCCGGCTCTATATCGACGGCAACGGCGTGCAGCGCGATCCGCGCTTTGCCGCCCGCTGGCTGGGCCTTGCGGCGCAGAAGGGCCAGTATCAGGCGCAGGCGGCGCTCGGCAGCCTGCTGTTCAAGGGCGACGAGGGCATTCCCAGGCAGGCGGCACGCGGCCTTATGTGGCTGACGCTGGCCCGCGACGGGGCGGCCGGACCGAACGACAAGTGGATCGTCGACCTGTATGACGATGCCTTCAATGCGGCGAACTCGGACGAGCGGGCGATGGCGCTGGTCTATCTCGAGCAGCACTTGAAGGTCGATCGCTAATCGCCTGAGCTTGCAATCGAAGCGAATGGATCGGGCAGGCTGTCCCTAAGCCCGTGCGGCGAGGTCGATATCGGCCCAAACCGGCACGTGGTCGGAGGGCTTCTCCCAACTCCGCGTGTGCCTGTCGATGCCGACAGCCTTCAACCGGTCCGCGGCCTGTGGCGAGAGCAACAGGTGGTCGATGCGGATGCCGTTGTTCTTGTGCCAGGCGCCGGCCTGATAATCCCAGAACGTGTAGAGCTGCGGCGCGTCGCTCGCGGCACGCAGCGCATCGGTCATGCCGAGATTGAGCAATTGCTGGAATGCCTCTCGCGTTTGCGGCAGGAACAGGGCGTCGCCCGCCCAGGCGGCCGGGTCGTGAACGTCCTCCGGGGCGGGGATGACGTTGTAGTCGCCGGCGACGATGAAAGGTTCTTCCAGCGTCAGCCGGTCCGCGATCAGCGCCTTCAGGCGCGCCATCCAGCCGAGTTTGTAGGGGTATTTCTCGGTCAGCGGCGGATTGCCGTTCGGCAGGTAGATGCCGCACACGCGCACCACGCCGCTCGCGGTCGATACCACCACCTCGATCAGGCGGGACTGCACGTCGCTGTCATCGCCCGGCAGGCCGATGCGTACCTCGTCGAACGGGTATCGGGAGAGGATGGCGACGCCGTTGAAGCCCTTCTGGCCGTGCACGGCGACGTTGTAGCCGAGCCCCTCGAAAACCTCGCGCGGAAAGGCTTCATCCACGCATTTGATCTCCTGCAGGCACACGATGTCCGGCTGCGTCTCCTTCAGCCAGGCCTGTGCGTGGTCCACCCGCTGCTTGATCGAGTTCACGTTCCAGGTGGCGATGCGCATGCGGTCTTCCCTTCGAATCACGGTGCCGACAGTACCGGAAGAAGCGTGCGAAGGATGCGGGAGCAGGCGAGGGACACCTCCGCGCCGAAGGCGGCGAAATCCATATGCGAATCCCGGCCTGCAAGATCCGACAGCACGCGGATGACGAGCCACGGCACGCCGAAGGCTTCGCAGACCTGCGCCATCGCGGCGCCCTCCATCTCCACCGCGGCAGCGGAAAACTCACGGTGCAGGCGCTCGCGTAGCGGCTCGGAGGCAACGAACTGGTCGCCGGTGAGGATGCGGGCGAAGTGGATCCCCGGTGCCCGCCCCGCCCCGCCAGCCGCCTGCGAGAGCGGGGCGAGGGTCAGTGCCTCCAGCGCGAGGCGCGCACGGGCGAGGAGCGCGGCGTGGGCGGAAAGGCCGAGCGCATCGGTGGGATTGAAGAAGGGCAGGAACCCGGGCTGATACGGCACGAAGCCATCGGCAGCCGTGTAGCCGGCATCGTGCTGGATGACGTGCTCGGCAATGATGACATCGCCGATGGAAAGCGCCGGATCCAGCCCGCCCGCCACGCCGGAAAAGACGAGGCAGCGGGCCTTGAAACGCGCGATCAGCAGGGTCGCCGCGATGGCGGCATTGACCTTGCCCATGCCGGCGAGCACCAGAACGACCTCCTGCCCGTCGATCCGGCCGCGATGGAAGCGCATGCCGGCGACATCGACGGTCTCATCATGGTCGAGTTCGGCGATGTGGACGGCGAGTTCCTCGCGGAGCGCGCACAGCACTCCAAGCGGGCCGCCCGAGGATGCCATCAGAGCGCGAAGCTGGTGCCGCACCCGCAGGACGCGGTGGCGTGCGGGTTGCTGATCTTGAAGGACGCGCCGATCAGGTCATCGACGAAATCGAGCTGCGAGCCGGACATGTATTCCAGCGAGACCGGGTCGATCACGACCGTCGCCCCGCTTTCGGCAATCACGAGGTCGTCGTCCTCGCGTTCGCGGGTGATGTCGAAGCGATACTGGAAGCCGGAGCAGCCGCCGCCTTCCACGCTTACGCGCAGAACGCTGGCGTCGGGCTCGCCGGAGAGGATCTCGGCAATGCGGCGCGCCGCCCGCTCCGTCACGATGACGGGGATGGGGTCGCCGGATTCCGGGGAAAGAGGTGCGTTCATCGCGCAGCCTTCGCGGTTGAATATGATCTGCCGCAATAGTTAAGTGCGCGCGGCCGCGAGTCAAAGGGCCGCCGGCGCGCTTCTGCCGTGCGCTGGCGACATCGGAGCCAGGGAGAACACCGGATGGCGGTCGCCGCAGCCGTGCCGCGCGTGGCCTATGCCGCCCGCGCCGAGGAAAGCCGCGGGCGCATCGTGGCCGAGAGCGACGCCGGCAATCGCAGTGCCTTCCGCCGCGACGCCGACCGCATCATCCACTCCAGCGCCTTCCGCCGGCTCGCCCACAAGACGCAGGTCTTCGTCTATCATGAAGGCGACCATTTCCGCACCCGGCTCACCCACACGCTCGAGGTGGTTCAGGTCGCACGCTCCATCGCGCGGGCGCTGGGGCTCGACGAGGATCTGGCCGAGGCGCTGGCGCTCGCGCACGATCTCGGCCACCCGCCCTTCGCCCATGCCGGCGAGCGGGTGCTCGATGCCTGCATGGCGGCCTATGGCGGCTTCGACCACAATGCGCAGTCGCTCCGCGTCGTCACCCGGCTGGAGAACCGCTATCCGGCCTTTGACGGGCTCAACCTCACCTGGGAGAGCCATGAAGGAATCGTGAAGCACAACGGTCCGCTCGCCGAGCCGCCGCCCCATGCGATCGCCGCCCATGCCGAGCGGCAGGATTTGTGGCTGTGGAGCTGGCCGAGCGCGGAGGCGCAGGTCGCCGCCCTGTCCGATGACATCGCCTATGACGTCCACGACATGGATGACGGCCTGCGCGCCCGGCTGTTCACCGTCGATGAGCTGGCCGAGCTTCCGCTGCTCGGCGAGGTGGTGGCGGGCATCCGGGCGGATTGGCCGGGCATCGGCACCTCGCGCTTCGTGCATGAGATCGGCCGGCGCATGATCACGGTGCTGATCGAGGATGTCGTGCGCGAGACGCACCGTCGCGCCGGGACGCTCGGCCTCGCGTCGTCGGACGATGTGCGCCATGCCGGGCAGGCTCTGGTCGGCTTTTCCGGACGCACGGCGGAGGCGGAGCGCACCATCAAGGCCTTTCTGTTCCGCCGCATGTACCGGCACCCGCGGGTCGTGCGGATCATGGACGAGGCCGGACAGGTGGTGCGCGATCTCTTCGCCCGCTACATGGACGACAGCACGGCCCTGCCGGCGGAGTGGCGCGAGACGGTGGAGAACCTTCCCGAAGCCCGGCGAGCCCGCCGCATCGCCGATTTCATTGCCGGCCAGACCGACCGCTATGCGCTGGCCGAGCACCAGCGGCTCTTTGACCGGACACCGGAACTGCGCTAGGGCCTCGGCACCTTTGCGGGGGAAGCGCCCCGCCCGATCCTTTCGGAGCCTGCCCGATGAATCTCTACGCGATCTTCGCCGATCACGTTCGCGCTGCCGTTGACGCCCTTGTCGCCGAGGGCGCGCTGCCGGAAGGGCTGGATGGCAGCCGCGTCGTGGTCGAGCCGCCACGCGATATTGCCCATGGCGACCTCGCGACCAATGCGGCCATGGTCCTATCCAAAGACGCGAAGATGAAGCCACGCGACCTCGCCGAGAAGCTGGCGGAGAAGCTGCGCGCGGTGGAGGGTGTCACCCGGGTGGATGTGGCCGGTCCCGGCTTCATCAACATCGCGCTGGACGGCGCCGCCTGGCCGGCGCTGCTCAAGGCGATGCTGCTGGCGGGCGTCGATTATGGCAAGGCCGATCTCGGCCGGGGCGCGGCGGTGAACGTCGAATATGTCTCGGCCAACCCGACGGGGCCGATGCATGTCGGCCATTGCCGCGGCGCGGTGTTCGGCGACGCGCTGGCGAACCTGCTGGCCTTTGCCGGCTGGCAGGTGACGCGCGAATATTACATCAACGACGCTGGCGCCCAGATCGAGGTGCTCGCCCGCTCGGCGCTGCTGCGCTACCGCGAGGCGCTGGGCGAGACGATCTCCATTCCCGAGGGCCTCTATCCCGGCGACTATCTCGTGCCGGTCGGCGAGGCGCTGGCCAGGGAATACGGCCCCGCGCTCGCCGCGATGCCGGAGGTGCAGCAGATCGCCATCGCCAAGGCCGTGTCCATCGACCTGATGATGGCGATGATCCGCGACGACCTCGCCGCCCTCAACATCCGCCATGAGGTGTTCTTCTCCGAGCGCACCCTGCACGACCGGGAGGGCGGCAACGGCTCGATCATCGACAGGTTGCTGGATGAGCTTCGCACCCGCGATCTTGTCTATGAGGGACGGCTGCCGCCGCCCAAGGGCCAGCCGGTGGAGGATTGGGAGGATCGCGAGCAGACCCTGTTCCGGGCCACCGCCTTCGGCGACGAGATCGACCGTCCGCTGATGAAGTCCGACGGCAGCTACACCTATTTCGCCGCCGACATCGCCTATCACAAGGACAAGTTCGACCGCGGCTTCTCCCGGATGATCGACATCTGGGGCGCCGACCATGGCGGCTATGTGAAGCGCATGCAGGCGGCGGTCACCGCGGCGACCGGCGGCGAGGGCACGCTGGAGGTGGAGCTGTGCCAGTTGGTCCGGCTCCTGCGCAATGGCGAGCCGGTGAAGATGTCGAAGCGCTCCGGCTCCTTCGTCACGCTGCGCGAGGTCGTCGACGAGGTCGGCCGCGACGCGGTCCGCTTCATGATGATCAACCGCAAGAACGACGCGGTGCTGGACTTCGATCTTGCCAAGGTGATCGAGCAGACCAAGGACAACCCGGTCTTCTACGTACAGTATGCGAATGCCCGCGCGCACTCGATCCTGCGCAATGCGAAGGAGGCGCTGGGCGAATTGCCCGCGGACCTGTCCGCCTATGCCGGCGCGCCGCTCGATCGGCTGACGGACGAAGGCGAGGTTGCGTTGATCCGGCAGCTCGCGAACTATCCCCGGCTGATCGAGCAGGCAGCCTCGGCGCGTGAGCCGCACCGGGTCGCGTTCTATCTCTATGACCTCGCCAGCGCCCTGCATGCCCAGTGGAATCGCGGTAAAGACCTGCCTCATTTACGCTTCATTATCGAAGATGATCGATTCTTGAGCCATGCTCGGCTGGCGCTGGTGCAGGCGGTCGCCCTCGTAATCGCGTCCGGGCTCGCCATTCTCGGGGTCGCAGCGCCAGAAGAAATGCGGTGAGCGCCGGTATCGGCTGCCGCCCAGTATATGGTGCCGGCTCGCCCGAGCCGGCAGGACGCGACAGCAGTCAGATGGATCGGTGCGATGGTTGACGAGAGCAGGGGACGTTACCGGCAGGACGAGGCTCATCCCCAGTCCGCGTCGGAACGGGCCGCGGCCGACGAGCGGTTGGCCGAACTCGCGCGGCTGATCGCGCAGGACGACCCTTTTGCCGACCTGATGGCGAGCCAGCCTGCCGCGCGACCGGCGGCCCCTCGCGCGCCGGAGCCGCGTGCACAAGAACCTCGCGCGCCGATGGGTGGTCGCCAGCCTTTGCCGCAGGCGTCGCGTGGCCCGGAGAGCCGCGGGCAGGAGCCGCGTGGGCAAGAGACGCGTGGGCAGGACTATCGTGCCCCGGAGCCGCGTCCCGCCGATCCGCGACAGCCGCCGCGCAACCATGAGCCGCGTCCGCGCGATCCGCGTCTGGAGCCGCGGCAGCCGGATCCGCGTGGGCAGGCTCCACGCGGCGAAGCTCCTCGCGGGCAGGAGCCGGAGCGTCACGATCCGCGAATGGACGCTCCCCGTGCGCCCACCGATCCTCGCGCCAATCTGCGGATCCCGGCCTATGGCCAGGGCAACCGGGCCCCGCGCGACATGCCGCTCGGTTCACCCGGGCCGCTCTCCAATTACGCCCGCGACGTTTATGCCGATCCCACGCGCAATGCGGCCGATCCCTATCCGGGCCAACCGCACCAGCATGCGCTGGAGAATCAGGCGAGGGAGCTCAACCGCAACCCCTCCCGTCCCGTTTCGCGCCAGCAGGATCCTTTCGTCGATACGCGCCGCCCCGCCGTGACCGAGCGCGCACGCGATACGTCCAGTGCCGGTGCCGCTGCGGTGGCCGATGCGCTGGGGCAGGGGTTCGATTTCGATGGCATGGACGCGCCGGTGCCCCCGCCGCGCCAGCCGCAGGGTTATGGCGCGGCCCGGCAGCCGGCAGGCCGTCCGGCGGCGGTACCGGAAGCCCGCGGCACCGAGCCCCGCGCTTCCGATGCGCAACTGCCCGATTTCCTTGCCCGTGACCGGTCCGCCCAGCGTCCCGCGGCTCCAGCCGGCCGCCAGCCTCTCGCTCCCGTTGCGCCCGCCCAGCCCGCGGCGCCCGCCCGCCCCGGACCCGAGGCGGACGAGGATGAACGCCTCGATCTCGGCGCCCA
Organism: Ancylobacter crimeensis; assembly: GCF_023016805.1. Classification (GTDB taxonomy): domain Bacteria; phylum Pseudomonadota; class Alphaproteobacteria; order Rhizobiales; family Xanthobacteraceae; genus Ancylobacter; species Ancylobacter crimeensis. The sequence continues at coordinate 58,939 of NZ_JALKCH010000015.1, read as the reverse complement.
TGACCGCGGTGCGGCCGAGGACGTCTATGACGACGAGGCCGATGTCGACTACACCGCGGAATATGAGGCGTTCGATGCCGAGCAGCGCGCCCGCAAGCGCAAGCGGCTCGTTGTCGTCACCGCGCTGGTTCTGCTCGGCACGGTGGCGCTCACCGGCTTCTATGTCTGGCGTCAGGGTGGCGGCGGTTCGGCACATTTCGCCAGCAGCGCCGATGGCCAGCCGCCCGTCATCAAGGCGGACGACACGCCCAACAAGGTGACGCCCGACAAGCCGACCGGCGACCCCAATGGCGACGGCCAGAAGGTGATCTATGACCGCGTTGGCGCCGACGCGCCGCAGGGCGGCGAGAAGGTGGTGCCCCGCGAGGAGCAGCCGGTGGACGTGACGCAGGCCGCCCAGCCGCGCAACGTCACGGTCGGCGCCCCGACCCCGAGCACGCCCGCGCCCACCGGTGCGATGCCTGCCAGTGGCGCGGCCCCCGCCGCGGCCGGCGCCGGGGCGACCGAGCCCAGGCGCGTGCGCACGCTGACCGTGCGGGCCGACGGCACCGTCGTGGACGCGCCGGCCCCCGCGCCGGTCTCGCCGACGACGCCGGTGGGCGGTGCCTCGCCGACCGATTCCACGCCGATCGCCTATGCCCCGGCAACGCCCGCGGGTGACGATGCCGGCGTTCCGCTGCCGCCCAACCGCGATCCCGCGGGCGGGACCCAGACAGCAGCCGTCGACGCGGCCTCGGGCCTCTCCACCGCCAGCGGCTTCTTCGTGCAGCTTGCCTCCGTCGGTTCGCAGGCCGAGGCGCAGGGCGTGTGGAAATCGGCGCAGACGAAATATCCGGGCGTGCTTGGTAACTACAAGCCGAGCATCCGTCGGGTCGATCTCGCCGACAAGGGCATCTACTACCGCACGCAGGTGGGTCCCTTCGCCAATCGCGACCAAGCCGTGAACCTGTGCCAGAATCTGCGCACCCAGGGCGGCCAGTGCATGGTGCAGAAGTACTGATCCAGACCCCTTCTTCCGCCGGATGACGGTCAAAGGGCCGTGCCGGCGGGAGGTGTGTCCCAGAACAAGGGCGGCACCGCCGTCCCCGCGCTCCCGGAAGCTGCATTCCCGTCATGTCCAAGCCCGCCTCTGTCCGCGCCTTCATCTCCGGTTGCGCCGGCCTCGTGCTGACGCCCGAGGAGGAGGGCTTCTTCCGCGCGAACAATCCGTGGGGCCTTATCATCTTTCGCCGCAACATCGAGAGTCCGGCGCAGGTCGCGGCGCTGGTCGACGCTTTTCGCGCCGTCGTCGAGCGGCCCGATGCGCCGGTGCTGGTCGATCAGGAAGGCGGGCGGGTCCAGCGCCTTAATGTGCCGCACTGGCCGGCCTATCCCGCTGCGGAGTGCTTCGAGCGTATCGCCCTGCGCGACGGTCTTGCCGAAGGCGAGGCGGCCGCCCGCCTCGGCGCGCGGTTGATGGCGGAGGATATGGCGGCGCTGGGTATCAATGTGGATTGCGTTCCCTGCGCCGATCTGCGTCTGCCGGAAGGCCATGGCATCATCGGCGACCGGGCCTATGGGTCCGAGCCGGCGCAGGTGGCCGCGCTTGCGCGGGCGGCGGCCGAGGGACTGATGGCGGGCGGCGTGCTGCCGGTACTCAAGCACATTCCCGGCCATGGCCGGGCGCGCGCCGACAGCCATGAGAGCCTGCCGGTGGTCGAAACCTCGCGCGCCGAGCTGGAGGCGACGGATTTCGAACCCTTCCGCCGGCTCAGCGACCTGCCGCTCGCTATGACTGCGCATGTCGTCTATGCCGCGATCGACCCGGGACACCCGGCGACGACCTCGCCCACCGTGATCGCTGAGATCATCCGGGGGCATATCGGCTTTGACGGCGCGCTGATGAGCGACGACCTCTCCATGGGTGCGCTGTCCGGAACGCTGGCCGCCCGGACGGAAGCCGCCTTTGCCGCCGGCTGCGATCTCGCCCTCCATTGCAACGGCCGGATGGACGAGATGGTGGAGGTCGCGAGCGCGACTCCCGTGCTGAAGGGCGAGCCCGCGCGACGCTGTGCAGCCGCGCTTTCCCGGCTGAATGGGCGGCAATCCATCGAGCTTTCCGAAGCGCGCACGCAATTTTCGGCTATGATCGCCGTCTCCTGAGAGGGAACGGCTCATCCGCAATGGCGCAGACCGATCCAGCCTTCATGGCCGAGGATGCCGCAGGTGCATCCGGCGAGCCGGCGCTCGTCGTCGATGTCGGTGGGTTCGAAGGGCCGCTCGACCTGCTGCTGTCGCTCGCCCGGACGCAGAAGGTCGATCTGGCGCGCATCTCCATCCTTGAGCTGGCCGAGCAATATCTGCGCTTCGTCGAGGAGGCACGGCGTATCCGGCTGGAGCTGGCGGCGGATTATCTGGTGATGGCTGCGTGGCTGGCCTATCTCAAGTCGCGGCTGCTGATCCCCGAACCGCCGAAGGAAGAAGGTCCGAGCGCCGCCGATCTCGCGGCCGACCTTGCCGAGCGTCTGCGGAGGCTGGAGCGGATTCGCGCCGCCGCCGCCCATCTGGCGACGCGCGACCGCCTCGGCCACGAGGTCTTCGCCCGTGGCGCGCCGGAACCCCTGCGCAGCGAGGGGCGCCCGGTCTATGAGGCGACCCTTTACGATCTGCTGGCCGCCTATGGCGCGCAACGTCAACGCGCGGCGCTCTCCCAGGTGCGCTTCGCCCCCCGCAACGTGCTCTCGCTGGCCGATGCGCGCGAGCGGCTGCAGCGGCTGATCGGCCGGCTGGCGGCAGATGGCACGGGGAATGCCGATTGGGCGCGCCTTGACGGGTTCTTGCTGAACTGGATGGCCGATCCGAAGATGCGCGCCACCGCGCTTGCCTCCGGCTTTTCCGCCAGCCTCGAAATGGTGCGGGAGGGGCTGATCGAGGTGCAGCAGGACGGCCCCTTCGCCCCCATCTGGATTCGTCTGCGCGGCACGCCTTCCGGCCCCGCCAGCGAGGGCGCGCCATGAGCGCGGACGCTGTTCGCTCGGAAGCCTTCCGCGCCCATCCCGATCCTTCCGTGACCCCGGATCGCGCGCTCGGGCTCCGGCTGCTGGAGGCGATGCTGTTCGCGAGCGACGAACCGCTCGACGAGGAAACGCTGGCGGCACGGCTGCCCGAGGGTTCGGACCTCTCCTCTCTGCTGGCCGAGCTGTCCTCCGACTATGCCGTCCGCGGCGTGAACCTCGTTCGTGTTGCCGGTTGCTGGACCATGCGCACCGCACCCGACCTCGGCTTCCTGCTGGCGCGGGACAAGCCGGAACCTCGCAGGCTCTCCCGCGCCGCGCTGGAGACGCTTGCCATCATCGCCTATCACCAACCGGTCACGCGTGCGGAAATCGAGGAGATCCGCGGTGTTTCCGCCAACAAGGGCACGCTGGACGTGCTGCTCGAAACCGGGTGGGTGCGCATGCGGGGACGTCGCCGCAGCCCGGGGCGCCCGATCACCTATGGCACGACGCTCGGTTTCCTCAGCCATTTCGGGTTGGAGGCGATACAGGATCTGCCGGGCATCGAGGAACTGAAGGGCACCGGGCTGATCGACGCCCGCGTTCCGGCAGGCCTCACCGTGCCGCTGCCCAGCGACGAGGAAACCCTGCGCGACGACGAGGATCCGCTCGAACCCGATCTTGTGGACCTGGCGTTGGCGCCCTATCCCGAGCCGGAGGACGGCGACGAGGAGGGCGCGCCCCATGGCGCCGCGGACTGACGGTCGCGTCCGGACGGAAAAGGGAATGGCATGAGCGTGGTCGATCATCCCGTGCGCGAGGGGCATTGCGCAGGCATGCGGACGCCGGCCGCGCTCGCCAGCCGGCTCATCGTGGAGGATGTGCGCCTGGCCTATGGCGACGTGCCCGCGGTGCGCGGCGTGTCCTTCACCGCGGAGCCCGGCGAGATCATTTGCCTGCTCGGCCATTCCGGTTGCGGCAAGACCACGCTGCTGCGCCTCATCGCCGGCATCGAGCGGCCGGATTCCGGGCGCATCCTGCTGGACGAGCGGGTGCTGGCGGGGCCGGAGGGCTTCGTGCCGCCGGAGCGGCGTAATATCGGGCTGGTGTTCCAGGACTATGCGCTGTTCCCACATCTCACCAATCTGGAGAATGTGGCCTTCGGGCTGCGCCGCATGAACACGGCCGACGCCGAGGTCGAGGCACGGCGGGCGCTCGCCCGTGTCGGGCTGGAGCGCTATGCCGGCGAATATCCGCACACCCTTTCGGGCGGCGAACAGCAGCGCGTCGCGCTGGCGCGGGCGCTGGCGCCACGACCGGGGATCCTGCTGATGGACGAGCCCTTTTCCGGGCTCGACCGCCGCCTGCGCGACAGCGTGCGCACCGAGACGCTGAACGTGCTCCGCGAGGTCCGTGCCACCTCGATCATCGTGACCCACGACCCCGAGGAGGCGATGCGGCTCGGCGACCGCATCGGGCTGATGCGCGCCGGCGCGCTGGTGCAGATCGGCACGCCGGAGGAGCTTTATCGACATCCCGCCGATCTCGCCGCGGCGCGCTTCTTCTGCGAGCTGAACGAGGTGCCCGGTCGGGTGAAGGCCGGGATGCTGGAAACCCCGCTCGGCCGCTGGCCGGCTACGGGACTGGCCGAGGGTGCGGCAGGCATCGCCGCGATCCGCCCGCAGGGGGTTGGCCTGCGGGCGCCGGGCGCAGGACGCCGCGGCCGGCTCGTGGCGCATCGGTTCCTCGGCGAGCTCGATCTCTATGAGGTAGCTGTGGACGGTCTCGACGATCACCTCGTCGCGCGCCGCCGACCGCTGGCGGGGCTGGAGCGGGGCCATGAGGTCGGCGTGGAGATCGAGGCTGCGGAGGTGCTTGTCTTCGCGGCGGAGACTTCATAGATCACGAGAGGTCACGCGCGGGCGCGGCGGCGAGGGGCGGTTTCCGAGTGCGGTACGCCTGCGACAACGTGATCGCTGCGTCCCCATGCGGCGCGGCCTGCGCGAAAATCCGGCTGCCACTTTCCCCCGCGATGCTCTAGTGTTCGCTCGACAGTGCGCGGCCACAGGGGACAGGCGGTCCACCTTCCTTGCGAAGGATCTCTCCGGGCGTGGCCGGCGGCACAACGAAACAGGGAGTTTTAGTCATGGGATCGCTGAGCATCTGGCACTGGCTGATCGTGCTCGTCGTGGTGCTGCTGCTGTTCGGCCGCGGCAAGCTGTCGGACCTCATGGGCGATGCCGCCAAGGGCATCAAGGCGTTCAAGAAGGGCATGGCGGATGACGACGATACCCCGCCCGCCAAGCCGGCCGAGCCGATCCGCACGCTGGACCACCAGCAGACCGTCGAGCAGGAGCGCACCCGCGTCGGCTGAGGTCGGCTGAGGCGTTTCACCTGAGGCTTCCGGAACGGGGAGGGGCCGCCGCCGCGCGGCCCCGTGCGCGTCATGTTCGATATCGGCTGGTCCGAGATGATGCTGATCGGCGTGGTGGCGCTGGTCGTGATCGGGCCCAAGGAATTGCCGGCCGTGCTGCGCACCGTGGGGCAGGGCGTCGGCAAGCTGCGCCGCATGGCCGGCGAGTTCCAGGGCCAGTTCCGCGAGGCGCTGCGCGAGGCGGAACTCGACGGGTTGCGCGAGGGGCTGAAGAAGGATTTCACCTCCTTCAGCGAGGATACGCGCAACGCGATCTCCGCCGCCATTCCGACCAATCCGCTGCACGATCTCGAAAAGGAGATGAATGCGGCGGCAGCGCAGCCCGCGAGCGCCAAACCGGTGGACGAGAAGGCGGCGATCGACCAGATCGAGGGACGCATCGCCGCGCCGCCTCCGGCCGAGGCCCCGCAGGGCGTCGCCGAGCCGCTGCCGGCAGCGCCGACCGCGCCCGTCGAATCGAGTGCGCTCGACCATGTGCCGCCTCCACCGTCCGCTTCGGCGACGCCCCAGGAGGCTCTCGTCGCTGACGTGAAGCCGGCCGTACCCGACCCGGCGCCGGCCGGGCCGCCGAAACGCACCCGCACCAGGACGGCCGCGGCCGGAGAGACTGCCAAGCCCGCCGCGAAGCCTGCAAACGCGCCGCGTGCTCCCCGCAAGCCGAAGGCAGCCGGCCCATCCGAGGCCCGGCAGATCGCATCCGCCGCCGCGGATCTCGACGATGACGCGACCGGGGATCTGTTCGAAGGCCAACCGCTTTCCGCATCCGCTTCCGCCGCGCCTTCGTCCGAGGTGGCCCCGCCCGCCCGTAAGGCACCCGCCCGAGCCCCGCGCGCCAAGGTCGCCCGTCCGCCGGGCGAGGCCGCGACCGATACGCCGGCCCGCGCGCCGCGCCCGCGCAAGGCCGCAACCCGCACCACCGACACTGCCGCCCCCAAAGCGCCGGGCGATGAAGGAGCCTCTTCGTGAGTCAGGAGGAGATCGACGCCTCTAAGGCGCCCCTGATCGAGCATCTGGTCGAGCTGCGCGCCCGTCTCATCAAGTCGCTCATCGCCTTTCTGGTGGCCTTCATCGGCTGCTTCATGCTGGGCCGCTACATCTACAACCTGCTGCTGTGGCCCTATGAGTTCGCCGCCGGCGGCACCGAGCATGTGAAGCTCATCTACACCGCGCCGCAGGAGTTCCTGTTCACGCAGATCAAGCTCGGCATGTTCGGCGCCGGTTTCCTCGCCTTCCCGATCGTGGCGACGCAGGTCTACATGTTCGTCGCGCCCGGGCTCTACAAGCATGAGCGCAACGCCTTCCGGCCTTACCTCATCGCGACGCCGATCTGTTTCCTGATCGGGGCGGCCTTCGTCTATTTCGTCGCGATGCCGCTGGCGATGCACTACTTCCTGTCGATGCAGCAGATCGCTTCCCCGGGCGAGGCTGAAATCTCGATGCTGCCGCAGGTCAGCGAATATCTGTCGCTGATCATGACGCTGATCTTCGCCTTCGGCATCTGCTTCCAACTGCCCGTGATCCTGACCCTGCTGGCGCAGATCGGCATCGTCACCTCGCAGCAGCTCCGCTCATTCCGCCGCTACGCCATTGTCGGCGTGTTCATCGTCGCGGCGGTGCTCACCCCGCCGGATGTCATCAGCCAGCTCTCGCTCGCGATCCCGACGCTCCTGCTCTACGAGGTGTCGGTGTTTCTGGTGAAGCTTGTCGAGAAGAAGCACCGTCCGGCGGACGAGGCCGAAACGGGGCCGCAGTAGACTGCAGGTGCGCCGCGCGGACAGGAAGGCTTGTCGGCGCCGCGCGCATTGGGTACGTCCTGCCAGTCCCGGCAGATGGCCGGGACAATCCCATAGGGGACGAGAGCGAGACGGCCATGCACGACATCAAATGGATCCGCGAGGAGCCCCAGGGCCTCATTCGCGCGCTGACGCGGCGCGGCACCGATGCGGCCGAGGCGTCCGCGCTGGTGCAGGGTCTCATCGCGCTGGACGAGCGCCGCCGTGCCGGCATCGTGAAGCTGGAAGAGCTGCAGGCCCGCCGTAATGCCGCCTCCAAGGACATCGGCGCCGCCAAGAAGGCCAAGGACGAGGCGAAGGCCGAGGCCTTGATGGCCGAAGTCGCCGGCCTGAAGGACAGCATCCCCGCTCTGGAAGTCGAGGTGAAGGCGGCGGAGGAGGAACTGAACGGCCAGCTCGCCGCGATCCCCAATGTTCCGCTCGACGACGTGCCGGACGGCAAGGACGAGACGGAGAACGTCGATTACGAACTGGTGCCGCGCCCGGACCTGCCCTCCGGCGAGGTGCCGGTGCCGATGTGGCGGGACTACACCTTCAAGCCCGAGCAGCATTTCGAGATCGGCGAAGCCTGGGGGCTGATGGATTTCGAGGCGGCGGCGAAGCTCTCCGGTAGCCGCTTCGTGGTGCTGAAGGGCCAGCTTGCCCGGCTGGAGCGGGCCATCGGCCAGTTCTTCATCGACACCCACACCACCGAACACGGCTATCTGGAAGTCTCGCCGCCCGTTCTGGTGAAGGACGAGGCGATGTTCGGCACCGCGCAGCTGCCGAAGTTCCGCGACGACCAGTTCCGTGCCGGGGACGAGCACTGGCTGATCCCCACCGCCGAGGTGCCGCTGACCAATCTCGTCGCGCAGAGCATCGTCGCCGAGGAGGAGCTGCCGCTGCGCCTCACCGCGCTCACCCCTTGCTTCCGCGCCGAGGCGGGGGCGGCGGGGCGCGACACCCGCGGCATGATCCGCCAGCACCAGTTCACCAAATGCGAGATGGTGTCGATTACCACGCCGGATCAGTCGCCCTTCGAGCATGAGCGCATGCTCGCCTGCGCGCAGGCGGTGCTGAAGAAGCTCGGCCTGCATTTCCGCGTCATGCGGCTGTGCACCGGCGACATGGGCTTCGCCTCGGGCAAGACCTTCGACATCGAGGTCTGGCTGCCGGGGCAGAACGCCTATCGCGAGATTTCCTCCTGCTCGACCTGCACCGATTTTCAGGCGCGGCGCATGAATGCGCGCTATCGCCCGAAGGATGCGAAGGGCCCGCGCTTCGTCCATACGCTGAACGGTTCGGGCGTGGCGGTGGGGCGGGCGCTGGTCGCGATCCTCGAAACCTATCAGAACGCGGACGGCTCCGTCGCGATACCGGATGTGCTGCGGCCCTATATGGGCGGGCTCACCCGGATCGAGAAGCCGTAACAGGGAGCGCCCCGCCGGGCGCCGAAGGGAGAGAGGCTGATGCGGATTCTGGTCACGAATGACGACGGCATCCACGCCCCGGGCATCGACGTGTGCGCGCGGATCGCCCGCGCGCTCTCGGACGATGTGTGGGTGGTGGCACCGGAATTCGACCAGTCCGGCGTCTCGCATTCGCTCTCGCTCTCCGACCCGCTGCGGCTGCGGCAGATCGAGGAGAAGCGCTTCGCCGTGAAGGGCACGCCGACCGACTGCGTGATCATGGCCGTGCGCCACATCCTGCAGGACCTGAAGCCCGATCTCGTGCTCTCCGGCGTCAATCGCGGCCAGAACGTCGCGGAGGATGTCGGCTATTCCGGCACGGTGGCCGGGGCGATGGAGGGCACCGTGCTCGGCGTCCCGTCCATCGCGCTGTCGCAGGCCTATGGCAAGGAAACCCGCAGCCACCCGCCCTATACCGTCGCGGAGCACTATGGTGCCGACGTCGTGCGCCGTGTGCTCGATGCCGGCATTCCGCCCGGTATCGTGGTGAATGTGAACTTCCCCAACCGTCCGATCGGAGAGGTGAAGGGCATCGCGGTCACGTCCCAAGGCAAGCGCAATCAGGAACTGCTGCGTATCGACGAGCGAGCCGACGGGCGTGGCAATCCCTATTACTGGATCGCCTTCGAGCGCCGCATCTTCGAGACGGTGAACGGTTCGGACCTGCATGCGCTGGACGAGGGGCGCATCTCCGTCACACCTTTGCGGCTCGACATGACGGACGAGCCGGAAATGACCCGGCTCGCCCGCGTCTTCGCCGATTGAGCGGCAGCCCGGCAACAGGAGCCATCCATGGGGGAGGTGCCGGGTGGAGAAAAGGGTGCCGACCCCTCCGGTACGGGAAACGGCGGGCAGACCGTGCCGCCGCCCGGCGGGCGCGCGCCGACCGGCGCCGGTGCCCGCTGGGCCAACCGGCGCTGGCTTTTCAGCCGGGCCAACCGGCGGCGGCTCTATGAGATCCTGGAGCGCGATTCGGCGCAGGACCGCACCGCCGAACAGGTGAACCGCGTCCTCATCCTGCTCATCGTGCTCAACACGCTGGCAGCCCTGCTGGAAACGGTGCCAAGCCTGCTGCTGCACGATCGCCCGGAATTCCGCCTGTTCGAAATGGCCTCGCTGGTCGTCTTTGCGGTGGAATATATGGTGCGTGTCTGGGTGGCGCCGGAGAATCCGCGCTATCGCGGGTTGTCGGCCGCCAAGGCGCGACGGCGCTATGTCCGCAGCCTGCCGGCGATCGTCGATCTCATCGCGTGGCTGCCTTTCGCCGTGGCCTTCCTCACCAGCGGGCTCGACCTGCGCGCGCTCGCGATCCTGCGGGTGCTGCGCTTCGCCAAGCTGGCCCGCTATTCGCCGGGCATGCAGTCCCTTCTGGACGTGCTGCGCTCGGAACGCCAATCGCTGCTCGCCTGCTTCTGGCTGGTGGCCGCCGCGGTGCTGGTGTCGGCCTCCGCCATGTACATTGCCGAGCGTGGCGCGCAGCCCGACACGTTCTCCTCCATTCCCGCCGCCATGTGGTGGGCGCTGGCGACCATCACCACGGTGGGTTATGGCGACGTGGTGCCGATCACCATGCCGGGTCGCATCATCGCCGGCTTTACCATGCTGGCGGGCGTCATTACGCTGGCGCTGCCGGTCGGCATCATCGCGACGGCCTTCGCCGAGACCATCAAGCGGCGCGACTTCGTCATCACCTGGGGCATGGTCGCGCGGGTGCCGCTCTTCGCCGATCTCGATGCTGCGGCGATCGGCGAGATCCACCGCCTGCTGTCCTCGCACACCGCCGAGCCCGGCGAGATCCTGGAGCGGCGCGGCGAGCCGGCGCGCTCGATGTATTTCATCGCCTCCGGCGAGGTGGATCTCGAATTCGACGACGGTCCGGTGGTGCTAGGCGAAGGACAGTTCTTCGGCGAACTGGCGCTTCTGAACCACACGAGGCGCGCCGCGACCGCACGGGCACGCCGACGCTCCATGCTGCTCATCCTGAGCGCGGACGATCTCGACATGGTGATGCGCCGTCGTCCCGAGATCGGCCGGCGCATCCGCGCCATGGCACACGAGAAATACGGCCCGCGGCCGCTGCAGTCGAGCGGGGACATCGCCGCCAGCGAGGTGGCGGGCAAGGCGGAATAGCAAAACGGCGGCCCACAGGCCGCCGTTTCGTTGTCACGGACAGCCGATGTTCAGGCCAGCGCCTTCGACAGGTTCTCGGAAATCTTGTCGAGAAAGCCCGTGGTCGAGAGCCACTTCTGGTCGGCGCCGACGAGGAGTGCGAGGTCCTTCGTCATGTAGCCGCTCTCGACCGTGTCGATGCACACCTTTTCCAGCGTCGCGGCAAAGGCGGCGAGGTCGGCATTGTCGTCGAGCTTGGCGCGGTGGGAGAGGCCGCGGGTCCAGGCGAAGATCGAGGCGATGGAGTTGGTGGAGGTCTCCTTGCCCTTCTGGTGCTCGCGGTAGTGCCGGGTCACGGTGCCGTGGGCGGCTTCGGCCTCCACGGTCTTGCCGTCCGGCGTCATCAGCACCGAGGTCATGAGGCCGAGTGAGCCGAAACCCTGCGCCACGATGTCGGACTGCACGTCGCCGTCATAGTTCTTGCAGGCCCAGACATAACCGCCGGACCATTTGAGCGCGGAGGCGACCATATCGTCGATCAGGCGGTGCTCGTACCAGATCTTCCGTTTTTCGAACTCGGCCTTGAATTCGGCATCGTAGATCTGCTGGAAGATGTCCTTGAACCGACCGTCATACTGCTTGAGGATCGTGTTCTTGGTCGAGAGATAGACAGGGTAGTTGCGCATCAGGCCGTAATTCAGCGAGGCGCGCGCGAACTCGATGATTGACTCGTCGATATTGTACATCGCCATGGCGACGCCCGAGCCGGGGAAGTCATAGACATCGTGCTCGATGGTGGTGCCGTCTTCGCCGACGAACTTGATCGTCAGCTTGCCCTTTCCGGGCACCTTGAAGTCGGTGGCGCGGTACTGGTCGCCGAAGGCGTGGCGGCCGACGATGATCGGCTGCGTCCATCCCGGCACGAGACGCGGCACGTTCTTGCAGATGATCGGCTCGCGGAAGATCACGCCCCCGAGGATGTTGCGGATCGTCCCGTTGGGCGAACGCCACATCTTCTTCAGGTTGAATTCCTTCACGCGGGCTTCGTCCGGCGTGATAGTGGCGCATTTCACGCCGACGCCGACCCGCTTGATCGCTTCGGCGGCGTCGATCGTTACCTGATCGGCGGTCGCATCGCGGTTTTCGACGCTAAGGTCGTAATATTCGAGGTCTATGTCGAGATAGGGGTGGATCAGCTTGTCTTTGATGTACTGCCAGATGATGCGGGTCATCTCGTCGCCGTCGAGTTCGACGACGGGATTTGCGACCTTGATCTTCGCCATGGTGTCACCTCGCACGGAAGCAGAATCGTAATGGGGCCTCGGCGTCCGTCCGCGCGGCGGACGCCGGTGGGTGGGTGATAGCGCGCTACCGCGTCGCAGGAAAGCGCGGCCGGGCCGAAGCGTCCCGCAAGATCCGCGCCGCTCGCATGGTTCGTTCCGCCCAACCGCACGGTCGTGTCGTCGCAGGACTTGCCGTTGCGTCATTCCGCCCGATCGAGGTCCGGGCTTCGCAAGTCGCGGTCCTGCCGTTATGACGGGCCGCCAACGGAGACGACACATGCCTGGCGCAGGAACCGACAGCACGAAGCCCTGGACCGAAGGCGGGCCGGTCATCATTCTGGTCGAGCCGCAGCTCGGCGAGAATATCGGCTCGGCGGTGCGGGCCATGGGCAATTTCGGCCTGTCGCGGCTGCGGCTCGTCAATCCGCGCGAAGGTTGGCCGAATCCGAAGGCGGTGACCTTCGCCTCCGGGGCCGACCGCATCCTCGACAGCGCCCGGCTCTTCCCCGACGTGCGCTCCGCCGTTGCGGACTTGCAATTCGTCGCCGCCACGACGGCGCGGGAGCGCGGGATGGCGAAGCCTGTCCTCGGTGCCGACGTCATGGCGGGGGAGGCGGCGGGCCGGCTGGCCGCCGGCGAGGATGTCGGGTTCCTGTTCGGGCGCGAGCGCACCGGGCTCTATACGGAAGAGGTGTCGCTGGCCGACGCCATCCTCACCCTGCCGGTGAACCCGGCCTTCGCCTCGCTTAATCTCGGCATGGCTGTGGCGGTGGTGGGCTATGAGTGGTTCAAGCTCGCCTCCAATGGCGCGCTGCCCTTCGCCCCGCCGGATCGCTCGCTTCAGGCCGACCGGGCGGACCTCTTCGCCTTCTTCGACCATATCGAGCGCGAACTGGAGACGGCCGGCTTCTTCCGCTCGCCGGAAAAGAAGCCGTCCACCATCCGCAACATCCGCAACATCTTCCATCGGCAGAACCTCACGCGGCAGGATCTTGCAACCCTGCACGGCATGGTGGTCGCGCTCGCGGAGGGGCGGGAAGGGCGCCAGGGCCGCCAGTCCGCCGCGAAGGCCGCGCGCGCGGCGAAGAAGGGGGAAAGCGAGCCTCGCGAGTGAGAGGCTGCCCGCCGCGGCATCAACGCTTTCTTCACCGCGTATGGCCACAATGCCGCCTGCTAGAAGGGCGAAGACCATGTCGATCGAGACTCACCCCTGCAGCATGACGGCGGGGCTCACCCGAGCCGGCAGTCCGATGCGCACCGTCGCCTTCCCGGCCGCCATGTCAGACAGCACACGCGCACCGACCGTTCTGGTGTTCGATTCCGGCCTCGGCGGGCTCTCGGTGTTCCGGGAGCTGAAGCGGGTACGGCCGGATGCCCGCTACGTCTACGCGGCCGACGATGCGGCCTTTCCCTATGGCCGGCTGGACGAGGCAACCGTGCTGGCGCGGGTGCTGGCGGTCATGGATGCGCTCATCGCGCGCTACCGGCCCGATGCGGTGGTCATCGCCTGCAACACCATCTCCACCGTCGTGCTGCCCGCCTTGCGCGCGCGCCACGCGATTCCCTTCGTCGGCACGGTGCCGGCGGTGAAGCCGGCCTGCGAGCATTCCGCCTCCGGCCTCGTCAGCGTGCTGGCCACGCCCGGCACGGTGAAGCGGGACTATACGCAGGCATTGATCCGCGAATTCGGCCATGGCTGCGCGGTCACTCTCGTCGGCAGCCAGCGCCTCGCCAGCCTCGCCGAGCAGGCGATGGCCGGAGGCGCCGTGCCGGATGCCGACATCGCCGCCGAGATCGTTCCGGTTTTCGTGGAGGCGGGGGGGCGCCGCACCGATACGGTGGTGCTAGCCTGCACCCATTACCCGCTGCTGCTCGATCGCCTCCAGCGACTCGCGCCATGGCCGGTGCGCTGGGTCGATCCCGCGCCCGCTATCGCCCGCCGCCTCGGCTCGCTTCTGGGACCAGCGCCGCAGCGCTTCCAGCCAGAGCCCCTCACGCTGGTCGCGACCGGCACGCCCTTCGACCAGGCGCTGGTGGAGGCGCTGGCCGGCGCCCCGGCGCAGGCGAACGACCTGCTCGATCTGGCCCCGCTCGTCGCGAGCGTCTGACGACATCCTGAACGCACGTCGCCTCGCGGGGCCTTGCCGGGGCCATCTTCGCCTTGCCAAGATCGCGCGGTGACGCTGCGTCGCTATCGGCGGCGCGTGACGAGCAGGAGCGGCAGGTGCGGCGGAGCGAAAGTCCTTTCATCGAATGGCCCGACCGTCGCCGGCTGCTGGTCGGCCTCGGCGCCACCGTCGCGCTGGCGACGCTGGGCATCGGGCCGGGCGCCGTCGAGGCCGAGGCGGCGCGGCAGGGCTTCCCGGCTTTCGTCGCCTCCTTTCGCGACAAGGCGCGGGCGCGTGGGGTGTCGGATGCCGTCTATGACCGGGTGATGAGCCGGATCGTGCCGGACACCTCGGTCTATGCCCGCGACAGCGCGCAGCCGGAGTTCCGCGAACAGCTCTGGCAGTATCTCAACCGCCGCATCTCGGACTGGCGCATCCGGACCGGCGTGGCGGCCTATAAGGCGAATGCCCGGCTGCTGAAGAAGCTGGAGGCCGATTTCGGCGTCGCGCCGGACATCCTCCTCGGGCTGTGGGGCATGGAGACGGCCTTCGGCGAGCTGGTCACCGATCCGGATCACATGAAACCCGTCTTCAACTCGCTCGCCGCGCTGGCCTGGGGCGAGCCGCGCCGGCAGGCCTACTGGCAGACCGAGCTCATCAACGCCCTGCTCATCGTGCAGCGCGGCTGGGGCACGCCGGACGAGATGCTGGGCTCCTGGGCGGGCGCGATGGGCCACACCCAGTGGATGCCCGAGGTCTGGCTCAATCTCGGCACCGATTATGACGGCGACGGCCGCATTTCCCCCTATGAGATCGGCGACGCGCTTGCCGGCACGTCGCGCTATCTCCTCAAGCGCGGCGGCTATCAGCGCGACCTGCCCTGGGGATTCGAGGTGACGATGGCAGGGCTGCCCGCGGGCCTTGCCGACGAGCGCACCAGCAAGCCGGTCGAAACGTGGGCGAAGCAGGGGATCAAGCCGGCGGGCGGGGGACGATTCGCCTATCCCAAGGCGGTCGCGCGGCTATGGGCGCCGGTCGGTCCGGAGGGACCCGCCTTCCTGCTGACGAAGAACTTCTATGCGGTGAAGTCCTACAACCCTTCGATGAACTATGCGCTCGCCGTGTGCCATCTCGGCGACCGGGTGCTGGGCGAGAAGCCCTTCGTCACGCCCTTTCCCGGCGGAGAGCGGCCGCTGACGCTGCCGGAGGTGCAGGAGGTACAGAAGCGCCTCACGGCGGCCGGCTTCGACACCGGCGGCACCGACGGGCGGGTCGGCAACCTCACCATGAAGGCGGTGCGCGACTTTCAGCAGAAGGCCGGCCTCGCCCCGGCCGACGGCTATGCGGGGCTGGACGTGCTGGAAGCGCTCCGCAAAGGACGCTAGAAGGCAGGTGCCGAGGCGCGCGCCCTTGACCTCCAGCCGCTTTCCGCCTATGCACCCACACCTCGCCGGGCGCTCGCACGTCCGGCGAAGATGTTTCACGCACCCGTGACCGTGCCCGGCGCGTTCGAGCACGATCTGTCGGCCCTCTTGAGGAGGGCACAGGAGGGGGCGCGATCCAATCCGCAACCTATGCGAAGAGGACCAGCGCAATGAGCAAGCGCATTTCGGCCAAGCACAAACTCGATCGCCGCATGGGCGAGAACATCTGGGGTCGTGCAAAGAGCCCGATCAACAAGCGTGAATACGGCCCCGGCCAGCATGGTCAGCGCCGCAAGGGCAAGCTTTCCGACTTCGGCGTGCAGCTGCGCGCCAAGCAGAAGCTGAAGGGCTATTACGGCTCGGTCGGCGAGAAGCAGTTCTACGCCACCTATGTCGAAGCCGCCCGCCTGAAGGGTGACACCGGCGCCCAGCTGATCGGCCTGCTCGAGCGTCGCCTCGATGCGGTCGTCTACCGCGCCAAATTCGTCCCCACCGTGTTCGCCGCCCGCCAGTTCGTGAGCCATGGCCACGTGAAGGTGAACGGCCGCCGCGTCAACATCCCGAGCTATCAGGTGAAGATCGGCGACGTGATCGAGGTGAAGGACGCCTCCAAGCAGCTCGCGCTGGTTTTGGAAGCGGTCGCCTCCGGCGAGCGCGATGTTCCGGACTATCTCGAGGTCGATCACTCCAAGCTGACCGCCAAGTTCGCCCGCGTGCCGGAGCTGAACGAGGTGCCCTATCCGGTCGTGATGGAGCCGAACCTCGTCGTCGAGTATTACTCGCGCTGATTTCCGGTCTTCGGACCCACGGAAAAGCCGCCCTTCGGGGCGGCTTTTTTGTTGGGCAGGAGCGAAGCAATGCGCGCTCAGGCGCTGTCGTTCAGGGCGATCGCGGCACGGACCAGGGCGGTGAACGCCTGCGCATCCAGCGTGTCGCCTTCGTGCAGGTCGATGGCGCGCCGCACACGGCCATCGAGGCTGGCATTGAACAGGCCATGCGGATCCGCCAGACGGGCACCCTTGGCGAAAGTCAGCTTCACCACGCTTCTATAGGTCTCGCCAGTGCAGAGAATTCCCTTGTGCGACCAGGTGGGCACGTCGCGCCACTTCCATTCCTCCACCACGCCGGGGTCCACCTTGCGGATGAGCGTGCGCACCTGAGCGAGCATTGTGCCGCGCCAGTCGGAGAGTTCCGCGATGCGTGCGTCGATCAGGCGGCTGACCTTGTCCGGCGCGGTGGCGGAGGTCTTCGGCACGGGGTTTCTCCTCTGTCAGTGAGGGCAAGGCGTGGCGGCAGGGTGCCGAAACGAAAACGGGGCGCTCATGCGCCCCGCCTTCAGCCTTGCCGTTGCCTGAGATCACGCCGTGGCGCGGCCCATCACCGGCACACCTTTTTCTTCCAGCAGGGTCTGCAGTTCGCCGGCCTGGAACATCTCGCGGACGATGTCGCAGCCACCGATGAACTCGCCCTTCACGAAGATCTGCGGAATGGTCGGCCAGTTGGTGTAGTCCTTGATACCCTGCCGGATCTCGTCGGAATCGAGCACGTTGATGCCCTTATAATCGACGCCGAGATGGTTCAGGATCTGTGCGACCTGGCCGGAGAAACCGCACATGGGAAATTGCGGAGTGCCCTTCATGAAGACGACGACGTCGTTGCTCTTCACCTGGGAGTCGATGAAATCCTGAATGCTCATGTGACGCTCACCCGTCTCACGCCTCCGCCGGGAGGCCGCTGTTGTCCGTGACGTAAGTGATGGCGCGCAGCGCGCCATTCAACCCTTGGGCGCAGATATAAACGAAGCCGGGCGCGCTGTCGCGGCCCGGCTCGTCCTCCGATACCCGTCGGCACTCAGTCCTTCGGCACCTCGGTCTGCAGAGCGAGCGCGTGGAGCACGCCGCCCATCTGCTCGCCGATCGCCTTGTAGACTAGCTGATGCTGCTGCACCCGCGACTTGCCGCGAAACACCTCGCTCACGACGGTCGCGTGGTAGTGGTTGCCGTCGCCCGCGAGGTCGCGGATGATGACCTGCGCGTCCGGCAGGCCCTGCCGGATGAGGCGCTCGATCTCTGTTGCTTCCATCGCCATGGCGTCAGCCCCTCAGATAAGGCCCGCGCCCATATAGATGGGCAGCCAGGCTTCGTTGCGCTCGCGCAGGGCGTCCACCGGCATGGGTCGCTCGCCCGGCACGGTGATGCGGTCGCCGCCCGTGGCGCCGATCTTCTGGATCGGGACGCCGGCTTCCTCGGCCCGCTTCAGGATGCCGTTCTTCGGATTGCCGCAGGTGATGACATAACGCGCCTGGTCCTCGCCGAACCACCAGCCCAGCGGCGAGACGCCGGCGGGCGGGGCCAGCAGGTTGGCGCCGATGCCGGAGGCCAGCGCCATTTCCGCGATGGCGACCAGCAGGCCGCCGTCGGATACGTCATGCACCGCGGTGACCAGCCCTTCCTCGATCAGGCTGCGGACGAAATCGCCATTGCGGCGCTCCGCGGCGAGGTCGACCGGCGGCGGGGCGCCGTCCTCGCGGTCGAGGATTTCGGCGAGGAAGGCGGACTGGCCGAGCCAGCCCTTGGTCTCGCCGATCAGCAGGATGGCCTCGCCGGCATTCTCGAAGGCGAGGCTGATGGTCTTCGACACGTCGTCCAGCACGCCCACGCCGCCGATGGTCGGGGTCGGCAGGATGGCGCGGCCGAAAGTCTCGTTGTAGAGGCTGACATTGCCGGACACGACCGGGAAGTCGAGCGCCTTCGCCGCTTCCGCGATGCCCTTCAGGCAGCCGACGAGCTGGCCCATGATCTCCGGCTTCTCGGGATTGCCGAAGTTCAGATTGTCGGTCAACGCCAGAGGTTTGGCGCCGACGGCTACCAGATTACGCCAGGCTTCCGCCACCGCCTGCTTGCCGCCCTCGAACGGGTCCGCCTCGCAATAGCGCGGGGTCACGTCGGTGGTCATGGCGAGTGCCTTGGGCCCCTCGTTCACCCGCACCACCGCCGCGTCGCCGCCGGGGCGCTGCACGGTGTTGTTGAGGATGAGGTGGTCGTACTGCTCCCAGATCCAGCGCTTGGAGGCGAAGTCGGGCGAGCCGATCAGCCGTTCCAGAATACCGGGGATGGTGTGGTTCACCTCAAGGCTCGCGGGGTCGATCGGGGCCTGCTTGGGCGTCTCGACCCAGGGCCGGTCATAGAGCGGAGCCTCGTCGCCCAGTTCCTTGATCGGCAGGTCGGCGACGGTCTCGCCCTTGTGCTTCACCACGAAGCGCAGCGTGTCGGTGGTGTAGCCGACGATGGCGAAGTCGAGCCCCCATTTGCGGAAGATCGCCTCGGCCTCATCTTCCTTGCCCGGCGCGATCACCATGAGCATGCGCTCCTGGCTCTCGGAGAGCATCATCTCGTAAGCGCTCATGCCGGCCTCGCGGCAGGGCACGTTGTCGAGGTTCAACTCGATGCCGAGATCGCCCTTGGCGCCCATCTCGACCGCCGAGCAGGTGAGCCCTGCCGCGCCCATGTCCTGGATGGAGACGACGCAGCCCGCTTCCATGATCTCGAGGCAGGCTTCCAGCAGCAGCTTCTCGGCGAAGGGATCGCCGACCTGCACGGTCGGGCGCTTCTCCTCCGCACCCTCGCCGAATTCGGCCGAGGCCATGGTTGCGCCGTGAATGCCGTCGCGCCCGGTCTTGGAGCCGAGATAGACCACCGGCAGGCCGACGCCGGTCGCCGCCGCGTAGAAGATCTTGTCCGCTTCCGCGAGGCCCACCGCCATCGCGTTCACGAGGCAGTTGCCGTCATAGCGGGTGTGGAAGCCCACGAGCCCGCCCACCGTCGGCACGCCGAAGGAGTTGCCGTAGCCACCGATGCCCGAGACCACGCCCGCCACCAAATGCCGGGTGCGCGGGTGGGTCGGGTCGCCGAAGCGCAGCGCGTTCAGCGCCGCGATCGGGCGGGCCCCCATGGTGAAGACGTCGCGCAGGATGCCGCCGACGCCGGTGCCCGCGCCCTGGTGCGGCTCGATATAGGACGGATGGTTGTGGCTCTCCATCTTGAAGACGGCGGCCAGCCCGTTGCCGATGTCGATGACGCCGGCATTCTCGCCCGGCCCCTGGATCACCCAGGGCGCCTTGGTCGGCAGGCCCTTGAGGTGCAGGCGCGAGGACTTGTAGGAGCAGTGCTCGTTCCACATCGCCGAGAAGATGCCGAGCTCGGTGAAGCTCGGCTCGCGGCCGATGAGCTTCAGGATGCGCTCATACTCATCCGGCTTGAGGCCGTGCTCGGCAACGAGTTCCGGCGTGATCTTCGGTTCGTTGGGGATCATGCGACCGCCATCATCAAGGTTGGGCTCGGGGACGGGGAGGGGCCGGGGCGCAGAGCGCCGGTCAGGCCCGCTCCAGCACGCCTGCGAGGCTCTCGAACAGGGGCCGTCCGTCGGTCGGGCCGACGAGCGGGTCCACGTGATTTTCCGGGTGCGGCATCAGGCCGAGAACGTTCAGCTTTTCGGAGGCGATGCCGGCGATGGAGTTGGCGGCGCCGTTCAGCACCTGCTCGTCGTCGCGCTGGCCGGCGGTCGTCACATAGCGGAAGATCACCCGGCCCTCGCCCTCCAGCCGCCGCAGGGTCTCGGCATCCGCAGTGTAGTTGCCCTCGCCATGGGCGACGGGAATGCGGATGACGGCGCCCTTGGCGTATTTGCGGGTGTAGGGCGTGTCGATCCGCTCGACCCGCAGCAGCGCCTCGCGGCAGATGAAGCGCAGCCGGGCGTTGCGCACCAGAACGCCGGGCAGCAGGCCGCTCTCGCACAGGATCTGGAAGCCGTTGCAGATGCCGAGCACCAGCCCACCGCGGGCGGCATGGGCGCGCACCGCATCCATGATGCCGGCGCGGGCGGCGATGGCGCCGCAGCGCAGATAGTCGCCATAGGAGAAGCCGCCCGGCAGCACCACCAGATCGGTGCCGGCCGGCAGCGCGGTTTCGGCGTGCCAGACCATGGCCGGGCTGTGGCCGGAGACCGCCTTGAGCGCGCGCGCGACGTCGCCCTCGCGATTGGAGCCGGGAAAGACGATGACTGCTGCTTTCATGGCGGCGTCAGCTCACGAACTCGATGCGGTAGCTCTCGATGACGGTGTTCGCCAGAAGCTTCTCGCAGGCATCCTTGAGGGTGGCCTCGGCCTTCGTCTGGTCGGTCTGGTCGAGCTCGATGTCGAACACCTTGCCCTGCCGAACGCTGCCGATGCCGTGGACGCCGAGCGAGCGCAGGGCGCCTTCGATGGCCTTGCCCTGCGGGTCCAGCACGGCGGTTTTGAGGGTGACAAGGACACGCGCCTTCATGAGTGTCGCCTTCTGCGCCTTTAGCCAAAAACAGGAAGGCGGGGGCTCGGTGAGGGGCCCCCGCCTGACTTCGGGTCGGCCGAGCCGGAGGCTCAAGCCGATCGGATCACTTGTCCGGCTCGGACTTCACGAGCACCGGGCCGGTATTCTGGCCGCGCTCGTTCTCGGACATGATGCCGAGACGGCGGGCGACCTCGGCATAGGCCTCGACGAGCCCGCCCATGTCGCGGCGGAAGCGGTCCTTGTCCAGCTTGTCGTTGGACTTGATGTCCCACAGCCGGCACGAATCGGGGCTGATCTCGTCAGCGACCACGATCCGCATCATGTCGTTTTCCCACAGCCGGCCGCATTCCATCTTGAAATCGACGAGACGGATGCCGACGCCAAGGAAGAGGCCGGAGAGGAAATCGTTAACGCGGATCGCGAGCGCGATGATGTCGTCGATTTCCTGGGTGGTGGCCCATCCGAACGCGGTGATGTGCTCTTCCGACACCATCGGGTCGTTGAGCTGGTCGTTCTTGTAGTAGAACTCGATGATCGAGCGCGGCAGCGCCGTGCCTTCCTCGATGCCGAGGCGGGTCGAGAGCGAACCGGCCGCGACATTGCGCACCACCACCTCGAGCGGAATGATCTCAACCTCGCGGATGAGCTGCTCGCGCATGTTGAGGCGCTTGATGAAGTGTGTGGGGACGCCGATCTCGTTCAGCTTCAGGAAGACATATTCCGAGATGCGGTTGTTCAGCACACCCTTGCCGTCGATGACGTCGTGCTTCTTGTTGTTGAAGGCAGTGGCGTCATCCTTGAAATGCTGGATCAAAGTGCCGGGCTCGGGGCCTTCATAAAGGACCTTGGCCTTACCTTCGTAAATGCGGCGGCGGCGGCTCATGGGTGGGTACCGTCGGTTGAGGAAATCCATCGTGCCGGGGCTCCGGTTCTGCTGGTCCACGGCTCGGGGCGCCGAGCGTTCGAGCGGCGTGAGGTGCCACGTCGATTCGTGACGCATTGCACAAGCGCCCACCGCCGGACACTAGCTGATCGGCGGGCCGTATACAACGCGATGCCTTGAAGCGCGAGACCGCCTTGTGCATGTCTGGCGTGCTTCCGGGGCTGGGGTGGTGCTACGCGGGCCTTTGCGGCGTCGCGTTGCCGTCAAGGGCCCCTGCGGCGCCGCCGGCGTTGATTTGGGTATCGCGGCGGGATAATCAAGCTGCCCAACAGTAACCCAGCGGGGGTCTCCATGAGCAGTTTCGATAAGCGCGAAGAAGGTTTCGAGGCGAAGTTCGCGCATGACGAGACCGTGCGGTTCAAGGCGCATGCCCGCCGCAACCGCGCGCTCGGCATATGGGCGGCTGAAAAGCTCGGCCTTGCCGGCGACGAGGCTGCGGCCTATGCGCGCTCCCTGATCGAGGCCGATCTCGAAGAGGCCGGCGACGAGGACGTCTATCGCAAGCTGAAGGCCGATTTCGACGCCAAGGGTCTCGACATCTCCGAGCATCGCATTCGGCGTACCATGGAAGAGCTGCTCACCGAGGCGATCGCGCAGATCAAGAGCGTCGGCTGAGGGGACGATGGCCGGTCGCTCGGCCGATTGAAGACGGCCAGCGGGTCGCGCGGTCTCGATGCGCACCCGACGGCAATGAAACCTCGCATGTCCCATCTCGTTGTCTGATAGGCCGGGGCCGACCTCGGCGCGAGCGTCTGTGCGATGTCATGGTCGGCGGAGAGCGTCCGATGAGATCACTCCGAACAATCCTGCTGGCCGGCGGCTTCTCGCTGGCGGGCACCGCCGCCTCGCTTGCGTGGCCGGCGACCGTCACCTCGAACGTGAATGTACGCACCGGGCCGGGCACCGGCTATGCGGTGGTGAACTCGCTGCCGGCGGGTGCCGGCGTCGAGGTGCTGAAATGCGAGGGCAACTGGTGCCGCACCAATGCCGGCTGGGTCAGCGCCAATTTTCTGGCGCAAGGCGGACCTGCCCCCATCGTCGTGCGGCCCTATGTCTATCCTCCGGTCGTCTATCCCCCCGTCGTGGGGTTCGGCTGGGGCGGCGGTTACTGGGGCGATTACTGGGGCCCGGGCTATTGGGGCGGCGGCTATTGGGGGCCCGGTTCGCGCTGGCGCGGTGGCCCCGGCTGGGGGCCCGGTCCACGGCCACCGGGCGGTCCCGGTTGGGGGCCCGGCCCGCGTCCGCCAGGCCCCGGTCCGGGTCCGGGTCCGGGTCCCGGCCCGCGCCCGCCCGGCTTGCCCCCCGGCGGACCGGGCATCGGCCCCGGCTTCGGCGGTCCGGGAATGGGCAGTCCGGGACTCGGGGCTCCCGGTTTCGGGCCCGGTCCATGGAGAGGTCGCTGACGGGATAAAAAAGGGCCGGTCGCGAGACCGGCCCTTTGCACATGCGGGGCGTGTCGCGCCGGCGCTCAGGCGTGGCCGAAGACGCGGCGGAAGATCGTGTCGACGTGCTTGAGGTGGTAGCCGAGGTCGAACTTCTCGGCGATCTCCTCTTCGGAGAGATATTTCCGCACGTCCGCGTCGGCGGTGAGCAGGGTCCGGAAGTCGCCCTCGCCGCGCCAGACCGGCATCGCGTTGCGCTGCACGAGGCGGTAGGCATCCTCGCGCGAGCAGCCCTTCTGGGTGAGGGCCAGCAGCACGCGCTGCGAATGGACCAGTCCGCCGAGCCGGTCGAGATTCTTCTGCATGTTCTCGGGATAGATCACCAGCTTCTCGACCACGCCGGCCAGCCGGTTCAGCGCGAAGTCGAGCGTCACGGTGGCGTCGGGGCCGATCATGCGCTCGACCGAGGAATGCGAGATGTCCCGCTCGTGCCACAGCGCGACGTTCTCCAGCGCCGGGGTCACCATGCCGCGCACGAGGCGGGCGAGGCCGGTGATGTTCTCGGTGAGCACCGGGTTGCGCTTGTGCGGCATCGCGGAAGAGCCCTTCTGGCCGGCGGAAAA
This sequence comes from Ancylobacter crimeensis, assembly GCF_023016805.1. GTDB lineage: Bacteria > Pseudomonadota > Alphaproteobacteria > Rhizobiales > Xanthobacteraceae > Ancylobacter > Ancylobacter crimeensis. The sequence goes on along the minus strand of NZ_JALKCH010000015.1, from coordinate 35,093 downwards.
GAACTCCTCGGCCTCCAGAACTTCCGTACGCTGCAGATGGCGGATCTCGGTCGCGACGCGCTCCATGGAGGAGGCGACGACGCCGAGCGCGGCGAAATAGGCGGCATGGCGGTCGCGCGGGATCACCTGCGTCGACACCGGCTCGACCTTCAGCCCCATCTTCTGCGCGACATATTCCTCAACCCGCGGGTCGATCTGCGCGAAGGTGCCGACCGCGCCGGAAATGGCGCAGGTCGCCACCTCCTCGCGCGCGGCGACGAGGCGGGCGCGGTTGCGCTGGAATTCGGCATGGGCCTGCGCCAGCTTCAGCCCAAAGGTGGTGGGCTCGGCATGGATGCCGTGGGAGCGGCCGATGGTGGGGGTCAGCTTGTGCTCGAAGGCCCGCTTCTCCAGCGCCGCCAGCAGCCGGTCGGTATCGGCGATCAGCAGGTCCGCCGCGCGCACGAGCTGCACCGAGAGGCAGGTGTCCAGCACGTCGGAGGAGGTCATGCCCTGATGGACGAAGCGCGCCTCGGGGCCGACGATCTCGGAGAGATGGGTGAGGAAGGCGATGACGTCATGCTTCACCTCGGCCTCGATGGCGTCGATGCGGGCGACGTCGAAGGTCGCGTCCTTCGCCTTCTCCCAGATCTTCGCGGCAGCCTCCTTCGGCACCACGCCGAGTTCGGCGAGGGCGTCGGTGGCGTGGGCCTCGATCTCGAACCAGATGCGGAAGCGGGTCTGCGGCTCCCAGATGGCGGCCATTTCGGGACGGGTATAGCGCGGGATCACGGGCGGCTCTTTCCTGTCGGCATCAACGCGCGCGCTCTAGCAGATCGGCCCCGCCGCTTCAAATGCCGCGCCCCGCGGAACGCTCAGACCAGCTCGCCCCGCGCCAGCGCGGCGGCCTCGCGAATGGCGGCGATGTTGCCGGCATAGGCCTCGGCGCCACCCTTCAGCACCGCCGAGCCGGCGACGAAGACATCGGCCCCTGCCGCCGCGCAGGCGCCCGCATTCTGCGCCGTCACGCCGCCATCGACCTCGATATGGATGGGGCGGTCGCCGATCATCGCCTTCACCTCGCGCACCTTGTCCAGCATGGGATGCAGGAAGCTCTGGCCGCCGAAGCCGGGATTGACCGTCATCACCAGAACGAGGTCGACGATGTCGAGCACATGGGCGATGGCGCTTGCCGGGGTCGCCGGGTTCAGCGCGACGCCGGCCTTCTTGCCGAGCGTGCGCACCGCCTGCAGCGAACGGTGCAGATGCGGGCCGGCCTCGGCATGGACGGTGAGCACATCCGCGCCCGCCTTGGCGAAGGCTTCCAGATAGGGATCGGCGGGGGCGATCATCAGGTGCACGTCGAAGGTCTTCTGCGAAAGCGGGCGCAGCGCCTTCACCACATCCGGGCCGAAGGAGATGTTCGGCACGAAATGGCCGTCCATGATGTCGATATGGATCCAGTCCGCGCCGGCGGCGTCGAGCGCCTGCGTCTCCTCGCCGAAGCGGGCGAAATTGCTGGCGAGGATGGAAGGGGCGATCGCGATCGGGAAGGTCATCGGGGGCTCCGTCGGCGGGAGGGTGCTGTCCGCTCGCCTAGCATGCGGGGGTCAGGCGAGCCAGTCCGGCAGGCGGGGCGGGGCGCGGCCTTCGGTGAGGGCGGTGACGCAATCCTCCAGCGTGCCGAGCCGCACCGCGCAGCCCGAAAGGCCGGGGCCGTAATGGGCGTATTTGCCGGAATCGGTCATCACCGTGCGCGCCGTCTCGGGGAAAACGGGCCGGGTGATCGAGCACCAGCACAGGTCCGGCACCATCGCCACCCCGCGTGCGGAGAGGCGGGCGCGGATGCCCTCGCGCTCGGCCTGCGCGATCACCTGCCGCCCGGCGGTGATGATGGCGCTAACCTCAGCATGGGCATGCCCGTCCGCGAGGGCGGCGGCCAGCGCGCGGCATTCCTCCAGCGAGGCGTGCGGGCTGCCGATGGCGACGAGGTCGATTGCCTCCGGCCCGTCATTCAGCCGCCGCCAGCCGGAAGCCAGATCGGCGCGGGAGATGCGAAAGCGCGGCACCTCCGCCGGACGTTCCGTGCCGGCCTCCGGCGTCACGCCTTCGATGTGCAGCATCGGCGCGGCGGAGGTGGTGCCGAAGGCGGCGCACAGCGCCTTGAGATCGTCGCGCCCGGGTTTGGCCTCCGCCAGACCGGTGAGCAGCGGGATCCGGTCCTGCGCGATCTCGCCCGCGAGATAGCCGACCAGCGGCCAGAGCGCCGCCCCGGCGCCCTCCGGCGCGTCGATGTCGATGACGAGGCGTGCCTGCCGCTCGCTGTCGACATAAGGGCCGACCCGCGGCGCACGCCCGGTGACGGCGATGCACAGATCGAGGAAATCCGGATGCTTGGCAGTGCGCGCGCCAAGCACGCTGTTGGCGAAGATGACGGCGTTGGATTCCGACCAGCCGATCGGCTCGCCATAGCCCGGGGCGTTCTCCAGCAGATAGGGCGCGCAGGTGAAGGTGGGCCGGCACCCCATCCGCACATAGGCATCGGCGAGGCGCGCGGCGGGATCGCCGAACCCAGGGGCGACGCCCTGCTCCTGCCAGTTCGCGCGATCCACCGAGATGGCGTTCATGGTGGTGGGCACGCGAACCCGAGCGCCGAGCTTTTCCATCGCCTCGGCGAAAACCAGATTGGCCGGACCGGCATAGATGCAACCGTCGATATGGGCGCAGGTCACGTCCGTCAGCGCCGCCGCGCCCTGCTGGCGGGCCATGGCGACGAGGATGCGCATCGCCTGCGCCGCTCCCGCACCGTCCGCTCCGTCCAGCACGGCGCGGTCGCGATCGGTGAGGGCGAGCGCGCGCTCCTGCGGCGGGACGACCGGGATCGCGACCTCGCCCGCCTCGATCGCCTCCGGCGTCACCCGCGCGAAGCGGGCGGCTTCGAGCGTGGCGAAAGCCGCCCGGTTGAGCCGCAGCACCGGCATGGGACGCGCGAACATCTCGCCGGCCACCAGCGCGCCGAGGGTTGCGACATCCTCGGCTTCCGAGAACAGCAGCGCGGCCGGAGCCTTTCCGGCCAGCGCCAGTTCCAGCACCACCCCGGAGCCCGAGCAGGAGCCGCGGCTGGTCGGCAGCAGCACCACCGCGGCGGTCAGGCAGGCTCCGTGCTGGGGATGATGCACGTCGATGATGCGGCCGCTCGCAGGATCGACACCACCCCAGAAGCTCAGCGCCTCGGTGAGCACGATCACCGGCCCCTCGGCGGAGCCGGTCAGAATCGACAGGGCGGCAGGATCGCTCATCACGCTGTTCTCATCCCTTGGAGCCAACGCCTTTCCGCCCGAAGCGTTCGCGCCACGCCGGCTTGGCGTCGGCGAAGGGCAGGGCGGTCGCCTCATAGACGCCCCGCGCGCAGGCCCGCGCCAGCGCATCGACCGCCGCGACGCCGAGCCATGTCATGTCCAGAACCGGATCGGCCAGCGGGCGCCGTCCAGTAGCGGCTACGAACACCGTGTCGCCGTCGAGCGGGGTGTGCACCGGCCAGATGGCGCGGGCGAGCCCGTCATGCGCCATGACCGCGAGGCGCTTGCACTGGGCCTTGGTGAGCTGCGCATCGGTGGCCACCACGGCGATGGTGGTGTTGGCGCCGGAATCGACGCCCTTCACATGCGGCGTCACGGTCGGTGCCGGCAACGGGGAGGGCAGGCCGAGCCCGCCGAACTCGCCGTCCCGCTCGAACGGCGCTGCCCAGAAATGCGGGCCGTCGCCGACAGTCGCCGAGCCGACCGCGTTCACCGCCACCATCGCGCCGACCACATGGCCGGCACCGGAGACGGTGGACGCCGAGCCGAGCCCGCCCTTGAGGATGGCCGTGGATGCTCCCGTGCCCGCGCCCGCGGTGCCGAGCGCGAAGTCCGCGCCCGCGCCTGCCGCGGCCTGATAGCCGAGCTCGCGATAGGGCGGGAAGCGGCCCCAGGCCTTGTCGCCGCCATTCAGCAGGTCGAACAGCACGCAACCCGGTACCAGCGGCACCCGGGCCGTGCCGATCGGAAAGCCAATGCCCTGCTCGGCGAGCCAGGCCATCACGCCCGTCGTCGCGTCGGTGCCGAAGGCCGAGCCGCCGCTCAGCGTGAGCGCGTGGATGGCGCCGACCGTGCTGTCGGGAGCAAGCAGGTCGGTCTCGCGAGTCCCCGGCCCGCCGCCGCGCACATCGACCGAGGCGACGGCCGGCTCGTCGAACAGGACGGCGGTGACACCCGAGCCGAGCGAAAGATCGGTGGCGTTGCCGACGCTTATGCCGGCGACATCGGTAATGAGATTGCGCATCATCATCCTCCCGCGTTCTCCTATCACATCCGGGCGATGGGCGAGCACGCCGCATTGCGTTTCCACCTGCCGGCGTGCTTTTGGGAGGCGTGCCGAGTGGAGGTCCGTGAAACCCGATGGCTGACGTCACCATTCCGGCAGCGTTCGTCGCCGGTCTTGCGAGTTTCGCTTCGCCCTGCGTGCTGCCGCTCGTTCCGCCCTATCTGTGCTATCTCGCAGGTACCAGCCTCGACCAGATCACCCATAAGGCGCCCACCGATGCCGCCGCCCGGCGCACGCTGGCGGCGGCGCTTCTGTTCGTCGCCGGCTTCTCCACGGTGTTCGTCGCGCTTGGCGCCGGCGCCTCGGTCATCGGCGGTTATCTGCGCATGTATGGGCAGGAGCTGGCGATCGTCGCCGGAATCTCCATCCTGCTGATGGGGCTTCATTTTCTTGGCGTCTTCCGCTTCGGTTGGCTGACCCGCACCAAGCGGGTGGAGGTGGGTGCGCCGGTGGGGCTGCTCGGCTCCTATGTCATGGGCCTCGCCTTCGCCTTCGGCTGGACCCCCTGCATCGGGCCGGTGCTGGCGGCGATCCTCGCGGTGGCGGCCTCCGAGCAGACCCTTCTGCACGGCGCCGGATTGCTGGCGGTCTATTCCGCCGGGCTCGGCGTGCCATTCCTGCTGGTGGCGGCGACTGCGCGCCCGGCGCTCGCGGTGCTCTCGCGGGCGCGACGCTTCCTGCCGATGATGGAGAAGGCGATGGGTGGGCTGCTGGTGCTCACCGGCATAGGCTTCCTCTCGGGCTGGATCGCGCAGGCGAGCTTCTGGCTGCTGGAAACCTTTCCGATGCTCTCCCGGCTGGGGTGAGGCGGGCGGCCGCCTCGGGTCTTATCGGCTCAGCCCCTTGCGCATGCGGATGCAGGCCATGCGCAGCCCGCCGCGCAACAGGTGCTCGCCATTGCGCACGGTGAGATAGCCGTGGCGGTGGTAGAAAGCCTCGGCGTTCAGCGAGGCGTCGAGAATGAACTCGGTGAGGCCGTATTTGACGGCCCGCTGCTCCAGCGCCGCGAGGATGGCGGCACCGATGCCCTGCCGTCCGCATTCCGGCAGCACGTAGACCGCGCGCAGTTCGCGGTTTCCCGGCACGAAGGATCCGAAGCCGGCGAGGCTGCGCCCGCGCAGCCGGGCGACGATCGCCTCCTCCTCCCCGATCTCGATGCGATGGGCGAGGGCGTCGACATGGTCGCCCCGCACCGGCAGCGGCGCCCAGGCTTCCACGATGTCCGGCGGATAGAAGGCAGCCGCGGTGCCGCGGATCGCGGCGCGGTGGACCTTGAGAATGGCTTCGGCGTCTTCGGGCCGGGCTGTCTCGAGGCGCATCGTCGTCGTCATTCCATGGAAAGGGGCACGGAGGCGGGAAAGGGCAGGGGCGAGGTCATGAGAAGACGCAGGCCGTTCTCCAGCTTTTGTCCCCGCACGCGATCTTGCGCAAGGGGAATGGCGGCGTATGGGGGCAGCCGATGTGCGAATGGGTTGCCGGCAATGTTTCCCGCTGCGCGTGGTCGGCCGACGGCTGCAAAAGAAAGACCGCCGGGACGGGTGCCCCGGCGGTCTTCCAAAGGTTCAGCGGAATGCGCGAGCGCGAGCGCCGGCTCACATCTCGGTGTAGCCGCCGTCCTTCCAGACATACATGACGTAGTCGAGGGTGGTGCGGTCGCCCTTCTTGTCGAAGGTCAGCTTGCCGAGGACGGTGTCGAACGCCTTGCCGGAGTGGATGTAATCGGCGATCTTCTTGGGATCGAGCGACTTGGTCGCGTCGGCAGCCTGCTGCAGCACCTGACCGGCGGCATAGGTGTAGAGCACGTAACCTTCGGGGTCGATGCCCTTCGCCTTGAACTCTTCCACCACCTTGGACGCCGTCGGGCTCTTCCGCGGATCGGGACCGAAGGTCATCAGGGTGCCGGCGGCGCCCGGACCGGCGATGGTCCAGAATTCCTTGTCGGTGATGCCGTCGCCGGAGAAGAGCACGGTCTTCATGCCCTGGTCGCGCATCTGGCGCACCAGCAGGCCGGCTTCGGTGTGCAGGCCGCCATAGTAGAGGATGTCGACATTCGCCGCCTTGAGCTTGGAGACGAGGGCCGAGTAGTCCTTCTCACCCGGATTGATGCCTTCGTAGATCACTTCCTTGACGCCACCGGCGTTCATCGCCTTCTGCGTCTCGTCGGCGAGACCCTTGCCGTAGGGGGTCTTGTCGTGGACGATCGCGATCTTCTTGTCCTTGAAGTTCTTGATGATGTATTCGCCGGCGACCGCGCCCTGCTGGTCGTCGCGGCCGCAGGTGCGGAACACCTCAGGCAGGCCGCGCTCGGTCAGCTTCGGGTTGGTGGAGGCCGGGGAGATCATCAGCACGCCAGCTTCGGAATACTGCTCCGAGGCCGGGATCGAGACGCCCGAGTTGAAGTGGCCGAGCACGTATTTCACGCCGTCGGCGATGAACTTGTTCGCCACCGAAACGCCCTGCTCGGGCTTGGAGGCGTCGTCACCGACGAAGACTTCGACCTTCTGGCCCTGCAGGCCGCCGGCCGCGTTTACGTCGGCGGCCCACTGCTCGGCGCCGTTCTTGAGCTGCGCGCCGAAGGTGGCGTTCGCACCGGTGATCGGGCCGCCCACGCCGACTTTCACCTGGGCGGAGGCCGGCATCGCCAGCGCCATCATGGCACCCAGCGCAATGCCGGCAAACAGAATCTTCTTCATTAAATTTCCCCTGTGGTAGTTGAGGTCGTTCTACAGTCGAACCCGGCGCATGTTCAGGTCGGCTGCCCGCATCATGCTCGATTTCGTGCCGGAGTCGATTGCAAACCTTCTTGAACAAAAGGCTCAGTTGCGGCCGCCCGAAAGCCACCCGAACCGGCCCGATTGGCGATAGAGCCACCCATAACGGGTCGCCATCTGCTTCGCTCGCTCCGCCCGGAATCCGAGCGTGGCGAGCGCGAGCACGAAGGCGGTGTCGCAGATGAAGTGGGAGAGCGAGAGCAGCGTGCCCTGGAACAGCGCGTAGTGGAAGAACCGCACCACGCAGCCAAGGAGCACGCCATAGAGCAGCACCTGCCGGTAGGGCCGCCAGGTGGAGGCGATCGCCCGGCCGGAGAGCCAGGCCGCACCGCCGCCGAGAACGACGGTGACCAGCAGGAAGTCGCCGCGCGAATTCGTCACCAGCGCCGGCATCAGCACGGCGAGGGCGAGGACGGCGAGAATCACCAGCGCGGGCAGCACGACCGCCAGACTGGTGTTCGAACCCTGGGCGATGATGGTGCCGGAGCCCTTGGTGGCCATGTCAGTGCCTCCCGCCTTCGAGATAGGCGGCCCGCACCTCGGGCCGTTCCAGCAGTTCGCGTCCTTCACCCGACATGGTGACGACGCCGTTGACCATCACATAGCCGCGATGGGCGAGCTTGAGCGCGTGGAAGGCGTTCTGCTCCACCAGGAACACGGTGAGGCCCTCGGTGCGGTTCAGTTCGCGGATCGCGTCGAAGATCTGGCGCACGATCAGCGGGGCGAGGCCGAGCGAGGGCTCGTCCAGCATCAGCAGGCGCGGCCGGCTCATCAGCGCGCGGCCGATGGCGAGCATCTGCTGCTCGCCGCCCGACAGCGTGCCGCCGCGCTGGTTGATGCGCTCCTTGAGCCGCGGGAACATGGCGAACACCCGCTCCAGATCGCCGTCGAAATGGGCGAAGCCGTCGATCGAGGCGCCCATCTGCAGGTTCTCGAACACCGTCATGCGCGGGAAGATGCGGCGACCCTCCGGCGACTGGGCGATCTTGAGCTGCGCGATCTCGTGGGTGGGCATCTTCGTGATGTCCCGCCCCTCGAACAGGATCGCTCCCTCGCGGGCCCGGGGTTGACCGAAAATGGTCATCATCAGGGTCGATTTGCCGGCGCCGTTGGAGCCGATCAGGGTGACGATCTCGCCCTTGTGAACGTCGACGTCGACGCCCTTGAGGGCCATGATGTTTCCGTAGAAGGTCTTGACGCCTCGAACCGACAGCATGGCGGATGCGCTGTCGCGGGCGGCGGGGATGATGTCGCTCACGATGTCGCTCCGGACTGCGCCTCGATCTCGTCGATCTCGGCCTCGACCTCTTCCACGGCGTCCTCGTCCACGCCGAGATAGGCGGCGATGACGCGCGGGTCGTTGCGCACCGCCTCGGGCGTGCCGTCGGCGATCTTGGTGCCGTAGTCCAGCACCACGACGTGGTCGGAAATCTCCATCACCACGCTCATGTCGTGCTCGATCAGCAGGATCGAGGTGCCGTGCTCGGCGCGGATCATGCGCAGCAGCGTGTTGAGTTCCAGGCTTTCGCGCGGGTTGAGGCCGGCGGCGGGTTCGTCGAGGCAGAGCAGGATCGGGTCCGAGCACATGGCGCGGGCGATCTCGAGGCGTCGCTGGGCGCCATAGGGCAGGTCGCCCGCCGGGTCGTCGGCGCGGTCCAGAAGCTCGACCTTCTCCAGCCAGAACTTCGCCTTTTCCGTCGCCGCGCGGGCGGCGCTGTTCCAGCCGGGCAGGCCGAACAGGCCTTTCAGCGAGAAGCCGGAGGCCGTCATCAGCGCGTTGTGCTGGGCGACCATAAGGTTTTCCAGCACCGTCATGCCGGTGAACAGGCGGATGTTCTGGAAGGTGCGGGCGACCTTCGCCTCGCCGGAAACCCGGTAGTCGGGCATCCGCTCCAGCAGGTAGACCGCCGCGTCGGTGCCCACCAGCGCGCGCTCGCCGATGGCGGTGACGGTGGCGAGTTCGTCCGGCGTCGGCGCGCGATTATGGGCGAGGGCAAGGCGACCCTCGCTCGGCTTGTAGAAGCCGGTGATGCAGTTGAACACCGTCGTCTTGCCGGCGCCGTTCGGGCCGATCAGGGCGGTGATGTCGCCGCGCCCGACATTGAAGCTGAGGTCGTTCACCGCCACCAGCCCGCCGAAGCGCATGAACAGGTGCTCGACGGTGAGGATGGGGTCGGCTTCCCAGCGATGGGTCGCCGCGGAAAGGGGAGAGGTCGCCATCAGCCGTGCCCCTCCTTCACGAGATCGCCGGACACGGCTTTGCGTTCCTTCAGGAAGATGGTCGGCTCGCGGGTGGAGACGAGGCCGCGCGGCTTCCACACCATGATCGACACCATGGCGAAGCCGAAGATGAGCATGCGGTAGAGCGCGGGATCGAAATCCTGCCCGAAGACCTGCTTGAGGAAGTCGAGGTTACGCAGAGCTTCCATGCCGCCCATCATCACCGCCGCCGCGACCGCGACGCCGATCTGCGAGCCCATGCCGCCGAGCACCACGATGGCCAGGATCATCGCCGAGATGTCGAAGGTGAAGCTCTCCGGGCTCACGAAGCCGGCGCGCACCGCGAAGAAGCAGCCGGCGAAGCCGCCGAACATCGCGCCCGTGGCGAAGGCCGAGAGCTTGACGTTGGTGGTGTTGATGCCGAGCGAGCGGCAGGCGATCTCATCCTCGCGCAGCGCTTCCCATGCCCGCCCGACCGGCAGCTTGCGCAGCCGAACCGTCGCGAAGGCGGTGATCAGGGCCAGCGCCAGGATGACGAAATAGAGGAAGATGATGCGGTGCATCGGGCTGAATTCCAGCCCGAACCGCGCCGCGAATCCGTCCTCGCCGGCGGTAAAGGGGATGCCGAAGAAGGTCGCGCGCGGAATGGAGGCGATGCCCGCGCCGCCGCCGGTGAAGTCCACCCAGTTGATGAGGACGAGGCGGATGATCTCGCCGAAGGCCAGCGTCACGATGGCGAGGTAGTCGCCGCGCAGGCGCAGCACCGGAAAGCCGAGGATCATGCCCCACAGCCCGGCGAACAGGCCGGCCACCGGCAGGCAGATCCAGAACGCCCAGTTCGCCCAGAAGGTCTCGCCGAGCAGGCCGCCGAAGAAATGCGTCACCGGCTCGGAGGTGGCGAGCAGTGCGTAGGTGTAGGCTCCCACCGCGTAGAAGGCGACATAGCCGAGGTCGAGCAGGCCGGCGAGGCCCACCACGATGTTCAGGCCCCAGCCCAGCATAACATAGGTGAGGATGAGGATGCCGACGTCGAGCAGGTATCGCGCCTGCGTCATCCCGCCCATCATGAGCGTCGCGAGGAAGGGGAAGCCGATGGCGAAGGCCAGCAGGAGCGGCTTCACCGCCGGGCCGGCCGCGGTGCCGATCCGGTCGAACACGGTCGGGCCGGAGCGGGTCTTCGCGACCCGGTTCGGCGACCAGATGGTGAGGTTGAGGATGAGCCGCCCGATGAAGACGATGCCCACCATGATGGCGACCGTGACCGGCCGGTAGGCGAGGCCGAGCACGCTGCCCGCCCCGGTGTCGATCGCGACCGTCTGGAAGCCCACCAGCGGCCCGATCAGGCCGAGGGTGATGAGGCCGGCGAAGAAGGCGTCCTTCAGCGCATCGCCAAGGACGTTCTGCCCGGCCGGCGCGCCCGCGGCGCTGTCGGCTATTCCCGTAGCCATGGCGCCCTCAGACCTTCTCGACTTCCGGCCGGCCCAGCAGGCCCTGCGGCAGGAAGATCAGGGTGATGGCGAGGATCGAGAAGGCGGCGACGTCCTTGTACTCGATCGAGAAATAGGCCGACCAGAACACCTCGATCAGGCCGATCAGCAGCCCGCCGAGCACCGCACCGGGCAGGGAGCCGATGCCGCCGAGCACTGCGGCGGTGAAGGCCTTCACGCCGGGCACGAAGCCGTCGGCGAAGTTCGCGACGCCGTAATACATCAGGTACATCACGCCGGCGACGGCGGCGAGGGCGGCGCCGATGACGAAGGTCAGCGAGATGGTGTGATCGACATTGATGCCGAGCAGCGCCGCCATCTTGCGGTCCTGCTCCACCGCGCGCTGGGCGCGGCCGAGCGAGGTCTTCTGCACCAGGTACCAGAAGCCGCCGAGCAGAACCGCGGTCAGCACCATGATGATGATCTGCTTCCAGGCCAGCGTGACCTGGTAGCCGTCGTTCTCCATCAGCACGATGACGTCGGTCACCATCGGCGGCACCGGCTTGTTGCGCGGGCCCTGCGCGACCTGGACGAAGTTCGACAGCAGGATCGACATGCCGATCGCCGAGATCATCGGGGCGAGGCGGAAGGAGCCGCGCAGCGGCCGGTAGGCCACCCGCTCGATCGCCCAGTTGGTCAGCGACGTGAAGAACATCGCCACGACCAGCACGATGGCCAGCGCCAGGAAGATCGAGGTGATGCCGAAGACCGTCGTCACCAGCAGGAAGCAGATGAGCGCGATGAAGGCCGACACCATGAAAACGTCGCCATGGGCGAAGTTCACCATGCCGATGATGCCGAAGACCATGGTGTAGCCGATTGCGATGAGCCCGTAGATCGAGCCCAGCGTCAGCCCGTTGATGAGCTGCTGAACGAAAATGTCCATATGACCAGTCCGCTCCCCTCAGCGGAGGCGTTGCCGCCGGTGTTGGCGGGCAGCGGATGTGGGTTCTTGCCCATTATATGCCCGTGCCCGCGCCGTGTGCGAGATAGGCTATTCTTAGCGTGGCGCCGCGCCCGAGACAATTCGATCGAAAGGCGAAATGCAATCCATCGAAACTCGTGATAGTAGCGTTCCAATTAATTTCGAAATTTTTAAATTTCTTTTATTTTACAATATGTTAAGTGATTTTTAGCTGCTGCTTGGCGGGGCGCTCGCGTGTCGTGGCGTGCTGTTGCGAGGCGGCCACAACCTGCGCGTCGTGATTCGACGCCCGCCCTGCTTCCGTCGCCCGCATGCGGAAGGGTTTGGCAGGGAAACCATTCAGCAAACCTGCCCGGCGCTCCAGCCGGAGGCCCAGGCCCACTGGAAATTGTAGCCGCCGAGCCAGCCGGTGACATCCACCACCTCGCCGATGAAATAGAGCCCCGGCACCGTGCGGCATTCCATGGTGCGCGAATCGAGGGCCCCGGTGTCGACCCCGCCCAGCGTCACCTCCGCGGTGCGGTAGCCTTCGGTGCCGAGCGGGCGCAGCCGCCAGTCGCCGATCGCCGCGCTCACCTTGCGCAGCGCGGCGTCGCCGAGGTCGGCGAGGTTGCGTCCGCCGCCATGTTCCTCGCCGAGCATCTGGGCGAGCCGCTTCGGCAGCAGCGTTGAAAGCGCGGTCGCGAGCGATTGCCGGCCATGGCCAGCCCGTGCCGCGCGCAGCGCCGCGAACACATCCTGCCCGGGCGCCATGTCGATCGCGATCTCCTCGCCCTCGCGCCAATAGGAGGAGATCTGCAGCATCGCCGGCCCGCTGAGGCCGCGATGGGTGAAGAGCATCGCCTCGGCGAAGCGCGTGCGGCCGTGCGCGGCGATGCAGTCGAGGCCGACCCCGGCGAGCGGGGCGAAGCGGGCGAGGGCGGCTTCGTCCAGCGTGAACGGCACCAGCCCCGGCCGGGTCGGCACCAGCGGCAGGCCGAAATGCTCCGCGAGCTGGTAGCCGAAGGAGGTGGCGCCCATCTTGGGGATCGACTTGCCCCCGCTCGCCACCACCAGCGAGCGGCAGGCGATCGTGTCGCGGCCGACGGCGACGCGGAATCCGTCCGCTCCGCGCTCCACGGAATCGACGGAGGTTCCGAGCCGTAGCTCGACGCCCGCGTCCTGCATCCCGGCGCGGAGCATCTCCACCACCTGCCGGGCCGAGCCGTCGCAGAAGAGCTGGCCGAGCGTCTTCTCGTGCCAGGCGATGCCGTGGCGCTCGACGAGGGCGAGAAAATCGCGCGGGGTGTAGCGCTTCAGCGCGGAGATGCAGAAGGACGGGTTGGCGGAGAGGTAGTTCTTCGGACCGGCGTGGATATTGGTGAAGTTGCAGCGCCCGCCGCCGGAAATGCGGATCTTCTCGCCCGGCACGGCGGCATGGTCGATGACGACGACGCGCCGGCCGCGCCGGCCCGCCTCGATCGCGCACATCATGCCGGCGGCGCCGGCCCCGATCACCACAACGTCGACGCCCGACATGCACGCTCCCGCCGGCGCCTCCCGATGGCGCGCCTTGGCCCGGTATCGCGGGGCGGGGGCGGGGCGGTCAAGAGGCGATTGATCGGCGCTGGTGATCGAAACATGCGCCAAGGCGTTGAATCGAGAGCGATTTCCTATCGACGATCCGATTTCGTCCTAGCGGAAACGGTTTTACACTGTGCGCCAACGACACAGGAGGGGGAGTACGGCGATGGCTCTGGAACTGACGGGATCCTATGAGCTGCCGGTGCCGCGGGAGGTCGTCTGGGCGGCGCTCAACGATCCGGACGTGCTCAAGCAGTGCATTCCGGGCTGCGAGGAGCTGGAGAAGACCTCCGACACCGGCTTCCGCGCCTCGGCGGTCGCCAAGATCGGCCCGGTGAAGGCGCGCTTCAAGGGCACGGTGGAGCTTTCCGATCTCGATCCGCCCGCCGGCTACCGCATTTCGGGGCAGGGCGACGGCGGCATTGCGGGCTTCGCCAAGGGAGGCGCGCTGGTGCGGCTGGAGCCGGTTGAGGGCGGCACAACCCTGCATTATTCCGTGGATGCGCAGATCGGCGGCAAGCTCGCCCAACTCGGCCAGCGTCTCGTCGCCGGCAGCGCCAAGAAGCTGGCGGACCAGTTCTTCGAAGCCTTCGCCAAGGCCATGAACGAAAAGGCCGCGGCCGCCTGAACGCAGGCTGTGTCGTCCCGATCCTGCAAGAGAGCCGCGCGCTCTGACCTTGCGTCGCGGCGCGTTCTTATGTGTTGCTGCGGGTGCGATCCAAGTGTTCGGCGTCGCAGCACAGGCATTCGCTCAGCAAAAACGGCTAAAACCCGGCCCATATGGCTGAGTCATGCTTGACCGCCATAGAAAACGAGCTTCAAACTGGAAGAATAATAAAAGTCGGGCATCAGCCAGTGCCCGGCTGGCGGGCGTACCGCCTGTGCGGGCGTCCGGAATGAGGGTCGGAAACGGACCCCGTCCAGGAGGAAGCGATGCCCATCGTCACCATGACGGTCAATGGCCGCACGGCCAGTGCCGACATCGACCCGCGAACGCTGCTCGTACAGTTCCTGCGCGAGAACCTGATGCTCACCGGCACCCATGTCGGCTGCGACACCAGCCAATGCGGCGCCTGCACCGTCCATCTGGACGGCGATGCGGTGAAGTCCTGCACGGTGCTGGCGCTTCAGGCGGAAGGCTGCGCCGTCACCACCATAGAGGGGCTGGGGGCGCCGGGCCTGCTGCACCCGATGCAGGAGGCGTTCCGCGAGCATCACGGCCTGCAATGCGGCTTCTGCACGCCGGGCATGATCATGGCGGCGGTCGATATCGTCCACCGGCACGGCAATGAACTGAGCGAGACGCTGATCCGCCACGAGCTCGACGGCAATATCTGCCGGTGCACGGGCTACCATAACATCGTGAAGGCGGTGGCCGAGGGCGCACGCGCCATGGCGCCGGCCATGGGCGCAGGCGGAACCGGAAGCACGGGCCTGCGAACCGCGGCGGAATAGCGCCTTCCACCAAGAGCACCCGCTCGCAGCATCATCCGTCCATCATGCCGGCCCGCCAAGCGGCCGGGGCCGGCCACGGGCCGGGAGGAACGCCAATGACCGTCACCAGGATCGGCGAGGCGGTGCGCCGCAAGGAAGACCACCGCTTCATCACCGGCAAGGGCCAGTACACCGACGACATCTTCCGGCCCCGCCAGGCCCATGCCTATTTCCTGCGCTCCCCTCACGCCCACGCCCGCATCCGCTCGATCGACACCGCGGAGGCGCTCGCAATGCCCGGCGTGGTCGCCATCCTCACCGGCAAGGAGTTGGCGGAGGACAAGCTCGGCGACCTCATCTGCGGCTGGATGATCCACGACATCCACGGCCAGCCGATGAAGATGGGCTCCCACCCCGCGCTGGCGAAGGAGAAGGTTCGCTATGTCGGCGACCATGTCGCCGTCGTCATCGCCGAGCAGCTCGACCAGGCCAAGGACGCTGCGGCTGCCATTGCGGTGGATTATGACGTGCTGCCGGCGGTGGCCGAGCTTGCCGGCGCGACCGACTCCGCCACGCTGGTGCATGACGAGATCCCCGGCAATCTCGCCTTCGAATGGCATCTCGGCGACGCCGCCGCCACCGAGCGGGCCTTCGCCGAGGCACGTCATGTGACGACGCTGGAGATCGTCAACAACCGGCTGATTCCCAATGCGATGGAGCCGCGAGCCGCCATCGGCGAATATGATTCCGGCAACGACGCCTACACGCTCTGGACCACCAGCCAGAACCCGCATGTCGCCCGCCTCGTGCTCTCCGCGTTTGTCGGCATCGCGCCCGAGCACAAGCTGCGGGTCATCGCACCGGATGTCGGCGGCGGCTTCGGCTCGAAGATCTTCATCTATGCCGAGGAGACGGTCTGCGCCTGGGCCTCGAAGCGGGTGGGGCGGCCGGTGAAATGGACCGGCGACCGCTCGGAGGCCTTCCTGTCCGATGCCCATGGCCGCGACCACATCACCACCGCCGAGCTGGCGATGGACGAGCGTGGAAAGATCCTCGGGCTGCGGGTGAAGACCCGCGCCAATATGGGCGCCTATCTCTCCACCTTCGCCTCCTCGATCCCGACCTATCTCTATGCCCCCCTGCTGTCCGGCCAATACGACATCCCGGCCATCCATGCGGCGGTGGAGGCGGTCTACACCACCACTGCGCCGGTGGACGCCTATCGCGGCGCCGGGCGGCCGGAAGCGACCTTCGTGATCGAGAGGCTGATGGAGGTCGCGGCGCGTGAGCTCGGCGTCGACCCGGCCGATTTCCGCAAACGCAATTTCGTGCGCAAGTTCCCGCACCAGACCCCGGTCATCATGGCTTATGACACCGGCGACTACCGCGCCTCGCTCGACAAGGCGATGAAGATCGCCGACGTGAAAGGCTTCGGCCGCCGCCGCCGGCACTCGGCGCGCCAGGGCAAGCTCCGCGGGCTCGGCTATTCCTGCTACATCGAGGCGTGCGGGATCGCGCCCTCGCAGGCGGTCGGTTCGCTCGGCGCCGGTGTCGGGTTGTGGGAAAGCGCCGAGGTGCGGGTCAATCCCACCGGCAATGTCGAGATCCTCACCGGCTCGCACAGCCACGGACAGGGGCATGAAACCACCTTCGCCCAGCTCGTTTCGGATCGGCTCGGCATCCCCATCGAGCAGGTCACGGTCGTCCATGGCGACACCGACAAGGTGCAGTTCGGCATGGGCACCTATGGCTCGCGCTCCGGCGCGGTCGGCATGTCGGCCATCGTGAAGGCGCTCGACAAGGTGGAGGCAAAGGCGAAGAAGATCGCCTCGCATCTGCTGGAGGCCTCGGTCGCCGACATCGAGTTCCGGGACGGCCAGTTCACCGTCGCCGGCACCGACCGTTCCATCGACTTCGCCTCGGTGGCGCTGAATGCCTATGTCGCCCACAAATTCCCGACCTCGGAGATCGAGCCGGGGCTGAAGGAGGGGGCGTTCTACGATCCCGTCAATTTCACCTTCCCGGCCGGCACCCATATCTGCGAGGTCGAGATCGACCCGGAGACCGGCAAGACCACCATCGCCAGCTGGACCGCGGTCGACGATTTCGGCGTCGTCATCAACCCGATGATCGTCGAGGGCCAGGTGCATGGCGGCATCGCCCAGGGCGTCGGCCAGGCCTTGATGGAGGCGGCGTCCTATGACCGCGACGGCCAGCTCGTGACCGGCTCTTTCATGGACTATGCCATGCCGCGCGCCGAAGACCTGCCGAGCTTCCAGATGGGCTTCACGCAGACCCGCTGCCCCTCCAATCCGCTCGGCATCAAGGGCTGCGGCGAGGCGGGGGCCATCGCTGCGCCGCCGGCCGTCATCAACGCCATCACCGACGCGCTGGGGACCGAGGCGGTGCCCATGCCGGCGACGCCCTCCACCGTGTGGGAGGTGATGCGCGCCTTCGGCCCCGCCGCCCGCGCCGCCGAATAGTCGCCAACGACGCAGCGATCAGGAGACGCATCCATGTTCGCCTTCACCTATCACCGCCCCTCCAGCGTCCGCCGCGCCGCCGCGCTCGTCGCCAGCGCGGAAGACGGCAAGCTGCTCGCCGGCGGCCAGACCCTGCTGCCGACCCTGAAGCTGCGGCTCGCGGCGCCGGGCGACCTCGTCGATCTCGGCGCGGTGCCGGACCTGTCCGGCATCAGCCTGGCAGGCCGCACCCTCACCATCGGCGCCATGACCCGCCACGCCGAGGTCGCCGCATCCCCAGTGGTCCGGGCGGCGTTGCCGGCATTGGCCGACCTCGCCGCCGTGATCGGCGACCCTCAGGTCCGCAACCGCGGGACGCTGGGAGGGTCGGTTGCCAATAACGACCCCTCCGCCGACTATCCCGCCGCCTGCCTCGGCCTCGGCGCCACCATCATCACCAACCAGCGGCGGATCGAGGCCGACGATTTCTTCCTCGGCCTGTTCGAGACGGCGCTGGAGCCGGGCGAAATCATCACCCGCATCGCCTTCCCGGCGGTGAAGAAGGCGGCCTATGTCAAATTCCGCCATCCGGCCTCGCGTTTTGCCATGGTCGGCGTATTCGCCGCCAAGCGGACCAGCGACATCCGGGTGGCGGTGACGGGAGCCTCGCAGAACGGGGTTTTCCGCTGGCAGGAAGCCGAGCAGGCCCTGCGCCGCCGCTTCGCCGGAAAGACCCTCGACGGCATGTCCCCGCCGGCCGACGACATGGTGTCGGACATCCACGGCAGCGGCGAATACCGGGCGCATCTGGTCGGCGTCATCGCCCGGCGGGCGGTGGAAGCTGCGGCGGACGCGTGAGGGCAGGAAGGCTGGACACACTGGTCACCTCACTGCACTCATCGGTCACGCGCGATCCGCGTCCGCCGAAGGGCCCGTCATGAGTGAAACCGCTCTCCTTCCCGGCAGCATCGAAGAGGCCCGGCAGCTTCTTGCCGGGCAGGGCTATGTTGCCGACCGGGCGCTGGCGACGGTGGTGTTCCTCGCTTTGAAGATGGGCCGTCCGCTGTTCCTGGAAGGCGAGGCCGGTGTCGGCAAGACCGAGATTGCCAAGGTGCTCGCCGCGGGCCTGCGCCGGCGCTTGATCCGGCTGCAATGCTATGAAGGACTTGATCTTTCCAGCGCGGTCTATGAGTGGAACTACGCCGCGCAGATGGTCGCAATCCGCGCTGCGGAAGCCGCTGGAGGGGTGGATCGCGACCGGCTGGTGGAGGACGTCTTCTCCTCCCGCTTCCTCATCCGCCGCCCGCTGCTGGAGGCGCTGGAGCCCGACCCCGCCGGCCCGCCGGTGCTGCTGATCGACGAGCTCGACCGCACCGACGAGGCGTTCGAGGCCTTTCTCCTTGAAATCCTTTCGGATTTTCAGGTGACGATCCCCGAGCTCGGCACGATCCGCGCGCCCCGACCTCCCATCGTCATCGTGACCTCCAACCGCACGCGGGAGGTACATGACGCCCTGAAGCGGCGCTGTCTCTATCACTGGGTCGACTATCCCGACGCCGCCCGCGAACTCGCCATCCTCGCCGCCCGCCGTCCCGGCGTGCCGGCACGGCTGTCGCGGGAAGTCGTCGCCTTCGTGCAGGCGCTGCGCGACACCGACCTGTTCAAGGCCCCGGGCGTTGCGGAAACGCTGGACTGGGCCGCTGCCCTCGTCGAGCTGGATGCGGCCGCCCTCGACCCCGCCCTCGTCGGCGACACGCTCGGCGTTCTCCTGAAATATCAAGACGATATCGTCCGCACCGACGCGGCGCGCATCGGCGCGCTGATCAAGGATGCGCGCCACGCCGCGAAGGCGCCGGGATGAGCGGGGCGGCGATCCCGGCCGGGGGAAAGCTCGCGGACAACATCGCCTATTTCGCCCGCGCCCTGCGCGCCGCCGGCCTGCCGGTGGGCCCGGGCATGGTGCTGGATGCGGTGACGGCGGTCGAGGCGGCCGGCATCGGGCCGCGGGAGGACTTCTACTGGACGCTTCACGCCGTCTTCGTGACCCGTCGCGACCAGCACCTCGTCTTCGACCAGGCATTCCCCCTGTTCTGGCAACGCCGCCGGCTCGATGAGCGGCTCATCGCCCTGATGTCGCCGACCGTGCCCGCCCACCCGAACTCGGAGCGCGCACCGCTGCGCCGCATCGAGGACGCACTGTTCGCCGGAATCGGCCGGCAGCGCGAGGCGCGTGCTCCATCGGCGCCGGAGGTCGAGGCCCGCCTCACCGTCTCTGCGGAAGAATCCTTCCGTGTCAAGGACTTCGCCCAGATGAACGCGGCCGAGATCGACGCCGTGCGCCGGCAAATCGCCCGGCTTGCTCTCCCGCGGGAATGGATCCGGACGCGCCGGCAGCGCCCCGATCCCCGCGGCACACGGCTTGATCTGAGGGCGACGCTGCGGGCAAGTCTGCGCTCCGGCGGCGACCTGCTCGACCTGAGGCGGCGCGGCCCGGTGGAGCGCCTGGCACCGCTGGTGCTCCTGATCGATATTTCCGGCTCGATGGCCGAGTATTCCCGACCGCTGCTCCATTTCGCCCACGCCCTGACCGAAGCGAGGCGCGATGTCTCGACCTTCCTGTTCGGCACTCGGCTCACCAATGTGACGCGGGCTCTTGCCCGGCGCGATCCCGACGAAGCGCTGGAAGGCGCGGGCCGCAGCGCGCGGGACTGGTCCGGCGGCACCCGCATCGCGACCTCGCTGGCGGCGTTCAACCGCTTCTGGTCGCGCCGCGTGCTGGGCGGCAAGGCGCGCGTTTTGCTGATGACCGACGGGCTGGAGCGTGAAACCGCCGATGGCAACGGCCCCTCGCTCGCCTTCGAGACCGATCGCCTGCGCCGTTCCTGCGCCCGACTGATCTGGCTCAACCCATTGCTGCGCTATGAATATTTCGAGGCCCGCGCGGCCGGCGTGAAGGCCATGCTGCCGCATGTCGACGACTTCCGCCCGGTGCACAACTTGGCCAGTATCGAGGCGCTGGTCGCCGCTCTCTCCCGGGATGACGTGGACGTCAGCCGCGATAATCGTGCACCCCGCCGCAATAGTCGGTGACCTGCCAGCCGTCCGGGGTCGGCTCCAGATAATCCGGCCCGATCGGCACCTTGCCGTAACCGCCGGGAATATCGAGCACATAGGTCGGCAGCGCGATGCCCGAGAGCCGGCCGCGGAGGGAGCGCATCAATTCCTGGCCACGTGCGATGGGCAGGCGGAAATGGCCGGTGCCGGGCGCGAGGTCCGGATGGTGCAGGTAATAGGGCTTCACCCGCGCCGCGACGAGCGTGCGGAACAGGGCGGCGAGGGTCTCGGCATCGTCATTGACGCCCCCCAGCAGCACGCTCTGGCCCAGCAGCGCAATTCCGGCATCGGCGAGGCGGTCAAGCGCGCCAGAGGCCTCGGGACCGATCTCGCGGGCATGGTTGGCATGCACGGCGACATAGGTGGCGAGTCCGGGGGCGCGGATCGCCTCAACGAGCGCGTCCGTCACCCGCTCCGGTGCGGCGACCGGCACGCGTGTGTGGAAGCGCAGAACCTTGACATGCCCGATGGCGGCGAGCCGGGCGGAAAGCACCGCCAGACGGCGCGGCGACGCCATGAAGGGATCGCCGCCGGTGACGACCACCTCCCAGATCTCCGGCCGCCCGGCGATATAGGCCAGCGCGCGGTCCAACGCCTCCGGCGACAGGCTGCTCTCCGCTCCCGGCCCGACCATCTCGCGGCGGAAACAGAAGCGGCAATAGACGGCGCAGACTCCGACCAGCTTCAGAAGCACCCGGTCGGGATAGCGGTGCACGATGCCGGGCACCGGACTGTGAGCCTCGTCGCCGATGGGGTCGGCGTTCTCTTGGGGCGTGATGTCGAGTTCGCGCATATCCGGCACGAACTGCCGCATCACCGGATCGTCCTCGCCTGCGCCCATGCGGTCGAGCAAAGTCGGCGTCACGGCGATGGCGTAGCGCTGGGCCACCGCATCAAGTCCGGCACGCTCCGGCACGAGGCCGGCGGCGTCGAGTTCCGCGACCGTGCGAAGGGTGTGCGGCCGGGCGGTGACAGGCGGGGAGGCGTCTTCGGCCGGCGGGCGGTCGGTTGCAAGCATCGTCATGGGCGGGGTT
Organism: Ancylobacter crimeensis; assembly: GCF_023016805.1. Classification (GTDB taxonomy): domain Bacteria; phylum Pseudomonadota; class Alphaproteobacteria; order Rhizobiales; family Xanthobacteraceae; genus Ancylobacter; species Ancylobacter crimeensis. Next base: position 13,739 of record NZ_JALKCH010000015.1, on the reverse strand, counting down.
TTGATCGCATGGCGACGATTGGACAAGTCCGTAACCGCCAGGCTGCGCTATATGTGAAGGACTGGACCAGATTCCGGAGGCTCCGAATGTTTGCGCGCGAGGACGATGTTCTGGAGGCGGCAGAGCGCTGGCGCTGCGAAGGGCGTGGCGTGGCGCTTGCCACCGTGGTGGAAACCTGGGGCTCGGCGCCGCGTCCGGTCGGCAGTCACCTGGCGATCGACGAGGCCGGGCATTTCCTCGGCTCGGTGTCGGGCGGCTGCGTCGAAGGGGCAGTGGTGGCCGAGGCTGCGGAAGTGATCGCCAGCGGGGCGCCCCGGCTGATGGAGTTCGGCGTCGCCGACGAGACCGCCTGGCAGGTCGGGCTCTCCTGCGGGGGCCGCATCGCGGTCTATATCGAGAAGGTCGCCTGATGGAACTCCCTGTTCTTGAGGCGCTGAATGCCGAGCGCGCCGCCCGGCGGGCCTGCGTGCTGGTGACCGAGATGGACGGCGGCCGACAGCGTCTGGTGCGCTCCGTCGACGTCGCCGCGGATCCTCTGGCGACGGAACTCGCCGAGGTGCTGCGCACGGGGCGCAGCACAATGCTGAGCCTCGGCAATGCGAAAATATTCCTTACTGCCCATGTTCCGGCGCCGCGCCTCGTCCTTACCGGCGCGGTGCACATCTCGCAGGCGCTGGCACCGATGGCACGGATCGCGGGGCTCGACGTGACCATCATCGACCCACGCACCGCCTTCGCGACGTCGGAACGCTTCCCGGATGTGACGGTGCTTCCGCAGTGGCCGGACGTGGTGCTGCCGCAGATCGGTCTCGATCCGTTCACCGCCTTCGCGGCATTGACGCATGATCCCAAGATCGACGATCCGGGCCTTACCGCGGCGCTGGCGGCGGGGTGCTTCTATATCGGCGCGCTCGGCTCGCGGCGCACCCATGCGACGCGACTGGAGCGGCTCGCCGGACAGGGTATCTCGCGCGAGACGCTCAGCCGCATCCGGGCGCCGATCGGACTCGACATAGGCGCCGCGACGCCCGCCGAGATTGCGGTGTCCATCCTGGCCGAGATCGTCGGCGCGCTGCGCCAGCGGAACGTGCCGCGGGAGAAGGCGGCGTGAGGTTCGGGCCGTTCGCGCTGGAGGAGGCCGACGGCGCGATTGCCGCCCATTCGATCCGCCTGCCGGGCATCGATCTCAGGAAAGGCGCGGTGCTCGATGCCGCCTGCCTCGCCGCCCTGGCACGCGCCGGCGTGACATCGCTCACCGCGGCCCGCCTCGAAGCAGGCGACGTGCCGGAGGACCGGGCGGCAGCCGAAATCGCGGCTCGGCTGGGGGGTGAGGGCATACAGGCGGATGCCGCCTTTACTGGCCGCGTCAATCTGCGGGCCACCGAAGCCGGTGTTCTGGTGGTCGATTCTGCCGGGGTCGATGCGTTAAATGCGGTCGACGAGGCGGTAACGCTCGCCACCCTCCCGGCTTTTCGCCCGGTCGTCGCGGGCGAGATGGTCGGCACCGTCAAGATCATCCCTTTCGCAGTGGAAGGGTCGGTGCATCGGCGCGCCCTTGCCGCGGCGCGGCCGATGCTCAGCGTGGCGCCCTATCGGGTGCGTCGCGTCGCAATGATTTCGACGCGCCTGCCGGGACTTGCCGACAAGGTGGTCGCGAAGACGCTGCGGGTCACGGCCGAGCGGCTCCATGCGGCCGGCGCCGGCATCGAACATCATGCCGAGATTACCCATGATGCCGGAGCGGTGGCGGATGCGGTGCGCGAAGCCATCGCACGCAGCGCCGAGATGGTGCTCATCTTCGGCGCGTCCGCCATTGCCGACCGGCGGGACGTGGTGCCGGCCGGTATCGTCGCGGCTGGCGGCGAACTGCTCCATTTCGGCATGCCGGTCGATCCCGGCAATCTCCTGCTCGTCGCGCAATGCGGCGCCGTGCCGGTTCTCGGCGCGCCGGGCTGTGCGCGCAGTCCGCGGGACAATGGTTTCGACCGGGTCCTGCATCGCCTGCTCGCCGGTCTCGCCATTGATCGTTCAACCATTGCCGGCATGGGTGTGGGAGGGCTCCTCATGGAAATCGCGACACGTCCCCAACCGCGCGAGGCACGCGAGCCCGACGGCACCGCGCGGATCGCCGCCGTGGTGCTCGCTGCGGGACGCGGCACCCGGATGGGCGGCCCGAACAAGCTCGCTTCCACCCTCGATGGCCTCCCGCTGGTGCGGCGCGCGGTGGAGGCGGCGCTCGCCTCGCAGGCAGCGCCCGTCATCGTGGTGACCGGGCATGAGCCGGAGCGGGTGCATGATGCGCTCGCCGGCCTCGATGTCCGCTTCGTGCACAATCCGGCCTATGCCGAAGGCATCTCGACCTCGCTGCGCGCCGGTATCGGCGCCGTGCCGGAGAAATCGGACGGGGCGATCGTGTTGCTGGGCGACATGCCGCGCGTCAGCGCCGGTCTCATCGACCGGCTTGTCGCCGCGCTTGCGCCGGCGGCGGGCAGACTGGTCGCGGTGCCGGTCCGCGAGGGGCGGCGCGGCAACCCTGTGGTATGGGCGCGGCGGTTGTTCCCGGAGCTGATCACGCTGAGCGGCGATGTCGGCGCACGCCATCTCATCGTCGCCAATGCCGAGGCACTGGTCGACGTGCCGGTCGAGGATGACGAGGCCTTCGTGGATGTCGACACCACCGATGCGCTGGAGCGCGAGGAGCTTCACCGCATCGCGGAACGCGCCGACACCGACGGCGAGCAGGCGCTCGACGCCATGCGGGCGGAAGACGCCTGACGCCGTTCAGTAAGCCCGATAGAGCGACAGCGTGCCATAGGGGCCGTCGGCGGCGTCGGTGTTCCATCGCCAGCCGCCGGCGATGCGCAGCATGTTGCCGAAGGCCGGCAGGTTGACGAAGGCGCCGGCTCCGGCTTCGGTGGAGAGCCGGTCGGTCGAGGCCTTGCCCTCGGCGCCGACCTCCCAGCCATTCTCTAATACCTTCGCGGCAGTCAGGCGCACCGTCGCGGTGCGGTCGGCGCTGGTGAAGCCGGCGGCTGCGGTGGCGATGAGGTCGGGCTGCAGGCGGCCATACCATTCCGCCAGCAGCTTCGCGCCATAGGCCGTGCCCTGATCCGGGTTGTCGGGGTCGGCGAGCTGCAGCCGATTCTCGATCATCGCCGCGCCGCCATAGAGCGCCAGCGCATGGGGGCCGGAGAGGAACTGCCAGCCGACCAGCGCCTCGCCTTCGGTCTTGTTCACCGTGTTCCAGCCGCCCGGCAGGGCGCTGTTGCGGTAGTCATACTGGCCGATGCCGCCCTGAACCCGCAGGCGAAGCCCTTCGGCATCCATCGGTGCAAAGGGCGCCCAGGCCGCGCCGGCCCATCCATAGCTGTTGTCGGTCGCGATGTCGGTGCCGGTGTAGAAATAGAGACGATGCTCCACCGCGCGCGCCACGGCGGATATGTCGTCGGCGAGGGCCGAGGGCAGGCCGGACAGCACAAATGCGCCGGCGCACAGGCAGCCGCCGACGCACCGGAGCGCGCGGTTCATGGAGACGGATCCATCCGACAGGTTGCAAAAGCAGGAAGATGCTACCGATCGCACCATTGTGGTCGGTTGCATTCAAGCATCTGCAAGTTGTGCCAGCTCAGAGCGGATTGGCCAGCAGATGCTCGACCGGCACGCCCACGCGTTCGCACACGATGTCGGCGATGATCTGACGGTGGCAATGCTCTGGGTGGCGCTCGAAGCAGAGCAGGCAGGCCTTGCGGCCGGACTTCACCAATTCCGTCAGCTCGGCGAGCTGCTCCTGAGCGGTGGGGGTCGCGAGATGTTCCTCGAAGATGCGGCGCATGTCGGCGTGGCGCCCGCTGCGGGCGGCTTGCCGCCCCTCGGCGGGCGTACCGAGGCCGCGCAGATGGAGATAGCCGATCTCCCGGCTCTGCACGCCGGCGGCCAGCAGGGTCTTGGAGAAGCCGGGCCGTCGCGAGGCCGCCACGGCCCGCACATCGACGAGCAGATCGACGCCGGCCTTCGACAGCGTGTCGAGCACGGCCTGCGAGGACACCTGCTCATAGCCGATGGTGAAGAGTTGCGCGGCGCGCGAGGGGGTTTTCATGGACTCAAGCTTTGGCAGAGCCGCGCTGTGCTGTCGAGGTGCGGTCGGCCTTCGCGGCAAAGGTGCCATGCCGGCAAGCCACAGGCCCGGCGAAAACGGGCGCGGATGCTTGCGGGGCCAAGGCGAATCTGTGGAGAGTCGCCGGCCGTGGCGGCCGGTGCCGCTTCCGGTCATGGTAAGACCCCCAGCGTTGAGCGGGTCCTATCCGGACCTTCGAACAGAATGCCCGCAGGGGCCAGCGACGGACACGCGAACGGCATGAAGGTCGGCATCGATCTCGGGACGAATACGGCAGGCCAGCCGGTGCGGCTCGATCTCGAGGAGCTTCTGTCCACGCGCCTGCTGGTGCAGGGCAATTCCGGCTCCGGCAAGTCGCATCTGCTGCGCCGCCTGCTGGAACAGAGCGCCGGCCATGTGCAGCAGGCGATCATCGACCCCGAGGGCGATTTCGTCAGCCTCGCCGAGCGCTACGGCCATGTCGTCATCGACGCCGAACGCACTCCCGGCGAGATCGAGCGTCTCGCGGGGCGGGTGCGGCGGCACCGGGCCTCGGTGGTGTTCAACCTCGAGGGGCTGGATGCGGATGCGCAGATGCTGTCCGCCGCCGCCTTCCTGAACGGCCTGTTCGACGCCGAGCGCGAACACTGGTTCCCGATGCTGGTCGTGGTCGACGAGGCGCAGCTCTTCGCCCCGGCCGGCGGCGGCGAGAATTCGGACGAGGCCCGCCGCGCCGCCCTTTCGGCCATGACCAACCTCATGTGCCGCGGCCGCAAGCGCGGCCTTGCCGGGATCATCGCGACCCAGCGCCTCGCCAAGCTCGCCAAGAACGTCGCCGCGGAAGCCTCCAACTTCCTGATGGGTCGCACCTTCCTCGACATCGACATGGCCCGCGCCGCCGATCTGCTCGGCATGGAGAAGCGGCAGGCGGAAAGCTTCCGCGACCTCAACACCGGCTCCTTCGTCGCGCTCGGCCCGGCGCTGGCCCGTCGGCCGGTGCCGGTGAAGGTCGGCGAGGTGGAGACCGCGAGCCGCAATGGCCGGCCCGCCCTGATGCCGCCGCCGGAGATGGGCGCGGATTTGCAGGGCCTGATCTTCGAGGACGGCGCCGATCCTCTGCCGCCGGTGCGCAGCGTGCCGGCGCCGCGCCCGATGGCGGAGATCATGGACAGCATCACGGCCGCCCCGGCGCCGGAGGAGGAACTGGCCGATCCTGAGACGCTGCGCGCCATCGAGGCGGAGCGGGAGGCACTGATCGGTGACATCATCGGGCATTTCGTCGCCGAGGCCGCGGCGGCGTCCGCCTCCCCCATGCGTTCGGTGCAGAGCCTCTATCAGGACTTCCTCGTGCATTGCCGGGTGCGCCGGGTCGGCTCCCGCGTCCCGGATCTCGCCGATTTCACCCGACGCCTCGCCATAGCGCGGGCCGGCGTCGAACCGGGCCTGCCGGAGGGCGAGCATTCCGGCGAGATCTGGCAGCAGGTCCGTGGGCAGGCGGCCGAATTGCCGGAAGAGATGCAGGGCGTGTTTCTCATGCTCGCCCGCGCCGCCATGGAGGACGCCGCATCGCCGACCGACGAGGAACTGGCGCGCGCCTATGGCAGCCGCTCGCCCTCGCGGGGACGCTGGTTGCTCACTTATATGGAAGAGCGCGGCTATCTCACCTGCGAGACCGATTTCCGCGGCCGGCGCGTGGTGCGCTTTCCTGCGTTCGGCTGGAAGACCGCGCCCGGCGAGCCCCGGCCGAGCGAAATGGCGCGTGGTTGAAGATGTATTTATTTTTAGTGTCTTGCGCGGCGTTTCTAAGCCACGGCTCTCAGCCGCGCTTGCCCTGTTTCAGCGTGCGCAGGGTGAAGACGTAGACCGGCACCCCGGAAATCAGAACCAGCAGCGCCGCATAGGGCGCGGCGGCGGCGTAGGAGCCGTCATTGGTGTAGGACCACACCTCGGTCGCCAGCGTCGAGACGCCGGAGGGCGCGAGCAGCAGCGTCGCCGTCAGCTCGCGCATCAGCTCCAGTACGATCAGGGCCATGCCGGCGCCGATGCCGGGGGCCAGCGCCGGCAGCGTCACCGCACCGAAGGCGGCGAGCGGGCCGCGGCCCAGCGTGCGTGCGGCCTGTTCCAGCTCCGGCGGCACCAGTTCGGCGGTCGCCCGCAAAGCTGACTGGGCGAGCGGCAGGAACAGGATCGCATAGGCCACCATGACCAGCGCGGTCGACTGGTAGAGCGGCGGCACCCAGCGGATCGCGCCGAAGATCAGCGCCAGCGCCACCACGAGGCCCGGCAGGCCGTGCACCACATAGGGCAGGCGCTCGATCAGCGGCGTCAACGCAGAGCGGTAGCGCGTCGCCAGCACCACCAGCGGCAGCGCCAGCACGGTGGTGAGCACGGCTCCGCCCAGCGAGAGCCGGAGCGAGCCGAGGAGCGCGACCGTGATGTCGGTGCGCCCGGTGCCGGCAGAAAGCCCGACGCTGAGCCAGTAGCCGAGCATGAACAACGGCACGCCGAGCGCCGCGAGCGAGAGGACGGCGAGCCCGATCTCCGCAGGCCACAGCGCCCGGCCGATCGGCAGAAGCGCGGCATCGCGCCGGGTACGGCGATCACTGCGGGCGAGGCGGCGGTCGCGGCGCACCCAGGCCTCGCCCATGGCCACCGGCAGGCACAGCGCCATCAGCACGCCGGAGAGCAGGGCGGCATTGGCGCTGTTGAATTGAAGCTCGTACTCCTGAAAGATCGCGGTGGTGAAGGTCTGCACCCGCAGCAGCGACAGCGCACCGAACTCCGCCAGCATGTGCGACATCACCAGCAGGGCACCGCCGGCCAGTGCCGGGCGAAGCTGCGGCAGCACCACGAGCAATAGGGTGCGCGGCGTGGTTTCGCCGAGCGAGCGGGCGACGTCCTCGAGCCGGGTATCCATCCGCTGCAGCGCTGCCGCGACCGGCAGATAGATCAGCGGGAAGTGCGACAGGGTGAGAATGAGGATAGCGCCCGCCATCCCCTGAAAGGACGGGCCAAGAGACGCCCAGGCATAGCTCGACACGAAGGCCGGAACCGCGAGGGGCAGGCAGATAAGGGTGCGCCAGGCGCCGCGCAGGGGCAGGGCGAAACGCTCGATCAGGAAGGCGCAGCCCGTGCCAATGAGTGCCGACAGCAGGGTGACGCTGCCCGCGAGCAGCAGCGTGTTGACCAGTAGCTCGGCGCTGCGGCGGCGGAAGAGCATGTCGATGGCGACATCGAACCCGGCCTCCCAGGTGCGCGCGGCGACATAGACGATCGGCAGCGCCGCGAACAGCACGGGCACCGCCGCCGCCAGCATCAGCCAGCCGGGCGGACGGCGCAGCATGTGGCGGCGCGGGGTGGATGCGTCGGACGCAGCGGCGGTGGCTGCCCGGACGACGGATCTGGCCTCGGTGGTCGACAGGCTCACGGGCCGGCGCTCCGTTCTGCGGCTGAAAACAGAGGCCGCGCTCAGGCGAGGCCGGCTTCGCGGGCCAGCGGAATGGCCTCGGCGGCGTCACCGAGATCGGCCGGGGTGACCGGCGGCGGGTCCAGCTTGTCGAACGGCTCCAGCGGGAAGGGTGAGGTGATGCCGGCGCGCAGCGGATATTCCGCCATGGCGTTGGCGATGATCTGCTGGCCCTCGGCGCTGACGAGGAAGGCGACGAAGTGCTGGGCCGCCTCGAGGTTGCGCCCGGTCTTGAGAATGGCGGCAGCGGAAACGGTGATGAGCGCGCCGGGATCGCGGTTGCGGATGTAATGCAGCGCCGAACGCATCTTGGCCGCGCCGACCTCCTGCGCCACGGTGAACCAGTAATAGTTGTTGATCAATGCGCAGGGAATCTCGCCGCGCTCGACCGCCTGCATGGCGCCGATGTTGTTGTTGTAGATGCGCCCGACCTTCTTCATGCCCTTGAGCCAGTCAAGCGTCGCCTCGCGGCCCTTCATCTGCAAGAGGGCGACGATCTGTTCCTGGAAGGCGTCGCTCGCCGGGGCATACCCCACCTTGTCCGCCCATTTGGCGTCGGCGAAGCCGAGGAGGCCGGAGGGCAGGTCCTCCTCCTTGAGGAGATCGCGGTTATAGGCGACGACGCGGGCGCGGGCGGTGACGCCAGTCCATTCGCCGGTGGTCGCGACATAGGTGGAAGGCACCTGCTTCAGCGTGTCGTCCGGCAGCTTCGCCAGCATGCCGCGCTTGGCGAGCGCCGCCACCGGGGGGCTTCCTTCGGAATAGAATACGTCGGCCGGGGAGAGGTCGCCCTCCTCCAGAAGCTGGTTGGCGATCTGCGGGCTGGAGCCGTTGCGCACCAGAATGTCGATACCGGTCTTCTTGGAGAAGGCGGCGACCACGGCATCCGTCACCTGCCGGTGCTGGCCGTTATACAGTGTCAGCTCCTCGGCCGAGGCGGCGCGCAGGATGGCGGGGCGAGCGAGGGTGCCGGCGGCCAGTCCGCCCAGCGCCAGGGAGGTCCGAAGCAAGGACCGGCGCGTGATCCGGTACATTGGAATTCCTCCAAGCTATTGCCGCAGCGCTGTTTTCCGCGTCATCAAGCCCGAGAAAGCCCTTTGGCCGATGCTTGTCAATGTTCTCGCAGGGGCAGCTCGCCGGGAGGTGAGTGGATAGGGGGCTGCCATCAGCGCAGCGGGCAGGCCTCGATGCGCGTCAGCCGCGTGGCGAAGCGTGCGGCGGGATAGCCGGCGAAGAAATTCATCATGACGATGGTGCCGCTGTGTCCGGGCGGGATCAGCGTGCGGATGCTGAAGGCGGTGTCCGACAGGCTCAGCGATTGGGTGGTGACTTCGATGGAGCGGATCACCTTATCGGGCAGAACGTTCTTCATCTCCCAGATGAGGGCGTTGGTGTGGATGAGGAAGGACGGGTTGCCGGAGCGCAGCCGGTGAAACTCGGCATCGCTGAGCGGCGAGGGGCGGCATTGGGCATAGCGGTCATAGAGGCCCTCCGCCTTCAACTCGTCGGCCTCGGTGCCAAGGCAGCTCTCGCGGCAGGCGCGCAGCGCGTCGCGCATCGCGGCGTCGTCATCCGTGCCCTTGATGCGGTCGGACAGGCATGTGCGCAGGCAGCCCTCGACGGCATAGGCGGGCCGATGCCAAGGCAACAGCGCCAGCATCGTGACGACGCCGGCAAACAGGGCCCGGCCCGCGCCCCGATTCCGGCGGACGGCTTTGGACGACATGGAGCTCTCCGGCCTTCTGCGTGGGTGGCGGAATGTCTGGCGCATTCCTGCCTGCCTCATCAGATGGGGCGCGGCGATATCGGCGGCATCGCTTGCAGGCGAAGGTCGCCAAATAAAGATCCGGATTGGGGTTTGAAAAAACTGACCGGTCAGTCATAATTCGGTTTCCAAAAAGGTGGTTGACATGACCGGTGCCGACCAGACGCCACGCGCCACGCCGCGCCGGCCGCCGCGCAAGAGGCCGGACGCCGCCGCCCGCCGGCAGGCGATTCTCGATGCCGCGCTTGCGGTGTTTGCCGAGAAGGGTTTTGCCGGTGCGCGGATGGAGGATGTCGCGCGGCGCGCCGGCACGGCTAAGGGAACGCTCTATCTGCACTTCAAGGACAAGGCGGCACTGTTCGAAGGACTGGTGCGCACCGCCGCCGATCCGGTGCTGGGCATGATGGAGGCTCAGGTCGCGCAGTTTCCCGGTTCGACGCGCGATCTGCTGGTGCTGCTCTTTGCCCGTCTGCACGGCGAGATCATCTGCACGCCGCGCCGGCATATCGTCCGCCTGCTGATCGGGGAGGGCGAACGCTTCCCGGAGCTGGCGGACTTCTATTTCAGGACCGTGGTCGCGCGAGGGCAGGATCTGTTGCGCGCCATCAATGCGCGCGCACTGGCGCGCGGCGAGATCACCTCCGATGCGGCTCTCCGATTTCCGCAGCTCATCATCGGTCCGTTCCTCACCGCGGTGATCTGGATCGATCTGTTCGAGCGCAGCGAGCCGCTGGATGCCGAGGCGATGCTGGCGGCGCACATCGATGTCGTCCTGCGCGGGCTCGGCTGGCGCGATGAAGGAGTGGGAGCATGAGGCGGCGTCTTTGCCCGACGAGGGTCGCGGTACTGTGTGCGGCGACGCTGCTGCTCGCGGCATGCGGCAAGGAGGGATCGCCGCGCTTTCAGGGCTATGCGGAAGGCGAGGTCATTTTCGTCGGCCCGGATGAGGCAGGACGGCTGACGGCGCTTTCGGTCGACGAAGGAGACCGCGTGAGCGTCGGCCACCCGCTCTTCACCGTGGACGATGCCCTGCAGCAGGCGGATGTCACGCAGGCGCAGGCGAGTGTCGGACAGGCGCAGGGCGAGCTTGCCAATCTCAAGGCCGCCGCCCAGCGACCGGAAGAGATCGCGGTGCTCAAGGCAGCGGAACAGCGAGCGGCGTCGGCGGTGGACCTCGCGCGCATCGAGCTCGCCCGCCAGCGCGAGCTCACGGAGCGCAAGGTCGGCTCGCAGGCCGCGCTCGACAATGCCCAGCACAGCTACGACCAGAACGTCGCGGCGCTGGACGAGGCGCGCAACCGCATCGTGGTCGGCGCCCTGCCGTCGCGCCCGGAGCAGATCGCCGCGGCGGAGAAGGCCGTGGAGGTCGCGACGGCGACGCTTGCCGCGGCGAAGGTACGGCTGGAACGCCGGGCCCGGACGGCGCCGGCGGAGGGGTCGATCGAGACGGTCTATTTCCGGCCCGGCGAACTGGTGCCGGCGGGGCGTCCGGTCGTCTCCATTCTGCCGCCCGATCTCATCAAGGTGCGCTTCTTCGTCTCCGAGCCGGAGCTGCCGCGCTTCGCCCATGGCACGCGCGTGCTGGCGAGCTGCGACGGGTGCCGCGAGAAAGTGCCGGCAAAGGTGAGCTTCATCGCCAGCGCCGCCGAATACACGCCGCCGGTGATCTACAGTCTAGATGAGCGTGCGAAGCTCGTCTTCATGCTGGAAGCCCGGCCCGACCAGCCCGGTACGCTGCGCCCCGGGCAGCCCGTCACCGTCGAGCTCGCCCCATGATAGCAGAAACGGGCGCTGCCAGCGGTGCGCAGGCTGGTGCGGCAGACTATGTGATCGAGGTCGAAGGCCTGTCGAAATCCTTCGGCGGCCGCACCGTGGTCCGCAACCTGTCGATGCGGGTGAAGCGCGGGCAGATCTACGGCTTTCTCGGCCCGAACGGTTCCGGCAAGACGACGACGATCCGCATGCTGTGCGGGCTGCTGACACCGGACAGCGGGCACGGCACCTGTCTCGGCCTCGACATCCTGACGCAATCCCGCGAGATCCGCCGCCATGTCGGCTACATGGCGCAGCGCTTCAGCCTCTATGCCGATCTCTCGGTGCGGGAGAACCTCGAATTCGTGGCCCGGGTCTATGGCGTGCCCGATCCGGTGAAGGCCGCCCGCGCCGCTGTGGAGCGGCTGGGACTTTCCGGGCGCGACCGCCAGCTCGCCGGTTCGCTGTCCGGCGGCTGGAAGCAGCGCCTTGCGCTCGGTGCCTGCATCCTGCCGTCGCCGCAGCTCCTGCTGCTCGACGAGCCGACCGCCGGGGTCGATCCGAAAGCGCGTCGGGAGTTCTGGGCGCAGATCCATCAGCTCGCCGCCGAGGGACTGACCGTGCTGGTCTCGACGCACTACATGGACGAGGCCGAGCGCTGCCACGAGATCGCGTACATCGCCTATGGCGACCTGCTGGCTCAAGGAACGGTGGAGGATGTCATCGGCCGTTCCGGGCTCGTGACCTTCACCGTTTCGGGCGCCGATCCGGCGGTGCTGCTCGCCGAGCTGGAGGGCAAGCCGGGCATCGACCTGATCGCGCCCTTCGGGGCCAGCGTCCATGTCGGCGGTCATGACCGTGCCGCGCTGGAGGCTGCCGTCGCGCCGCTGCGGGAGCGCGACGGGCTCGCCGTCCGCGCCGACCAGCCGACGCTCGAGGACGTGTTCATCGACCTGATGGGCCGCAGCGAGGACAATTTCCGATGACCGGCGCGACGGAGCGTGCGCCCGGCGGCAGCCTGCGCCGCATCGGGGCGATGGTGAGGAAGGAATTCCTGCAATTGCTGCGGGACCGGGTGTCCTTCGCCACCATGATCATGATTCCGCTGCTGCAACTGGTCCTGTTCGGCTATGCCATCAACACGACGCCGCGGCATCTGCCGACCGCGGTGCTGGCGCATGAGAACACGGCGCTGACCCGTGCCATTCTCGCCGCGCTGCAGAACACCCGCTATTTCGCCCTCACCGACCAGCCGGCCAGCGACGCCGAAGCCGAGGCTCTCGTGCGCTCGGGCCGGGTGTTGTTCGTGGTGGAGATCCCCGCCGGGTTCGAGCGCGCGGTGCGGCGCGGCGAGAGCCCGGCCATGCTGGTGGCGGCGGATGCCACCGATCCCGTCGCGTCCGGCAGCGCGCTCGCCGCGCTCAACCAGATCGTGACGCAGGCCGTTGCCCGCGAGCGCCTGGTGGGCACCGCCGGTCCTTCGGGCAGCGGGCTGGAGGCGGAGCCGCCGGCCTTCGTCATCCGCGCCCATCCGCGCTACAATCCGGCCGCCGTCACCCAGCTCAACATCGTGCCCGGCTTGCTCGGCACCATCCTCACCATGACCATGCTGATCTTCACCGCATTGTCGGTGACCCGCGAGGTCGAGCGTGGCACGATGGAGACGCTTCTCGCCATGCCGATCCGCCCGGTGGAGGTGATGCTCGGCAAGATCGCGCCCTATGTGATGGTCGGCGCGATGCAGGCGGGAATGATCCTGCTCGCCGGCATGTTCGTGTTCCATGTGCCGATGGTCGGTTCCTTTCTGCTGCTGGTGGCGCTGACCGGGCTGTTCATCGTGGCGAACCTGTCGATCGGCTACACCTTCTCGACGCTGGCGCAGAACCAGCTTCAGGCGGTGCAGATGACCTTCATGTACTTCCTGCCGAACATCCTGCTCTCCGGCTTCATGTTCCCCTTCGCCGGCATGCCGGTGTGGGCGCAGTGGCTCTCCGAGACGATGCCGCTGACGCATTACCTGCGCATGGTCCGCGGCATCATGCTGAAGGGCGCCGACGCCGCCGACCTCGTGCGCGACATCGCCATGCTCGCGGCCATCATGCTGGTGGCGATGACGATCGCGGTGCGGCGGTTCCGGCAGACGCTGGATTGAGGGCGATGCGTGGGGATAGTGGCCTCCCTCGCCGGAGTGCTCTGGGTGTTGCCGAGAGAAAGACGGATGGGGCCGTTCCATTCCTTCCGTTCTCCTCCGTCCTGATGCTGCCTGTCCTCCCATCGTCTTCGGTTCCAGTCCCTCCCGCCGTCCTTCCCGTCGCCCTCCGGTCCCACCCGCCGTCATCCCGGCGCTCCGGCTGCGCCCTGGGGTGGGGCGATGAGGGCCACGTCTGGTCGGTGCGGCCCGCTGCCGCGGCCGGGATGACGGGTGAGAGGCGCGATCCTGCGCCGCCGGCTTCACCGCCGGGGCCCTGCACCGTCCCGGCTTCTTCGGGAGCGTGACCGCGCGATCCGCGCCCTTCATGCCCCTTCACGCCCTCAACACTTTCATCCCCGCGCCGTTTCCGGCCGGGGTTGCGGATCGGGGGTCCTGCCGCCTTCGGGAGGGAAGGCATGCGGGGCACCGGGCCGGATCGCTCCGGCGGCCGCCTGCAGCGCGTGGGTAGGGA
>NZ_JALKCH010000014.1 GCF_023016805.1 Ancylobacter crimeensis | reverse complement strand
CGTAGCCGCGGGCGGGGTCGCCGCGGGCGCGCTCGGAGCCGACGCCGCCGGGCGCGGCGCCTGCGGGGGAGCCGCCGGGCGCGGTGCGGCCGCCGCCGGAGCGGGGCTCTGCACGGGCGCCGGCGCCTCGGGCTTGCTGTCGCCCGGACCGATCACCCGACGCTTCACCTTTTCCACCACGACGGCCTTCGACCGGCCATGGCTGAAGCTCTGGCGGACGACGCCCTGCTCGACAGGCCTCTTGAGCGTGAGGGTCTTGCCCTGGCCCACGCCCATCGTCTTCTCGCCGGGATTCTTCGTATCGGTCATTCGGTATCCGTTCCTCGGCATCCCCTGCCTCATGCCGGGATGCGTCAAATCTGTGCGCCGGCTGCTTAATCGGCGCGCCAGCGCTCGAGCCGTCTTATCCGCGCGAGGAAACCCGCGCTCGTCGGATGCGCGAGCAGCGCAGCATGTACCACATTTGCCCGCCCTAGCGCCAAGTCCAATTGCAGCCCGGAAAGGATCGTTATGAGGGCGATCTCGCGACCCGTGTCCTCGCCGACACGGCGCGCCAGAGCGTCCAGCTTACCGACCCCGTCCGGGGCGGCGTCGGAGGCGTGGATGAGGATGGCGACATCCCCGCTCCGTATCGCTTCCGCCACCTTGGTGGCCCCCGTCACGACCCGACCCGCCTTCTTGGCGAGGCCGAGCGCGCCGAGCGCGTCCTTCTCCATCAGCGCCTCCACCAGACCGGCCAGGGCCGGGAGGGTGGAATCCGTCGAAGTCAACGGCGCCGACGTCACCTGCGCCGACGTCACCTGCGCGTGAGGCTCCCCGCGAGGAGCCTTCTTCGCGGGCCTGCCCGGATCGCTCCGAAGCTTGCCCTTGAAGGCGCGGGCGAACGCCTTCCGGCGGATCGCCTCGCCGAGCGCGCTGCGGCTGGCGGTGAGCCAGGCGCCGCGTCCCGGAAGCCGGGCCGTGAGGTCCGGCACCACCTGCCCGTCGGGACCGAGCACGAAGCGGATCAGCTCCGTGACCGGCCTGACGGTCCGGGTGGCGATGCACAGCCGGCTCGTCTCGCGGCGGGCGGCGGCCGGGCCGGCATCGGTCTCCTCGACCGGGCCGGCGTCGGACTCATCGTCCACCCCATCGGACTCATCGGACCGTATCCCGGCCGGAGCCGGAACGGTCCCGGGGGCGGTGTCATCGGCGACGCCGTCCCCGTCCGTTTCCATCATGCGGCGCGTCCCGGACATCGGTCCGCCCCGCCGCTCAGTCCTGTGCCTCGCCGGCGTCGATCTCGTCGCCTTCTGGCTCGCCGGCGAGTTCCGCTTCGTCGATCCAGCCGGCCTTCACGCGGGCCTGCATGATCAGGGCTTCCGCCGCCTCGCGGGAAAGCTCGAAACCGTCCAGCGCGCCGGCGATGCGGACGGTTTCGCCGTCCTTGCGCTCGGTCCAGCCGGTCAGGTCGTCGGTCGCGCAGCCCGCGAGGTCCTCGACGGTCTTGATGTCGTTCTCGCCCAGCGCCACCAGCATCGGCGAGGTGACGCCCGGCACTTCGCGCAGGGCGTCCTCGACGCCGAGCTCGCGGCGCCGCGCATCCAGCTCCTCCTCGATCCGGGCGAGGTGGGCGAGGGCGCGGCTCTGCAGCTCCTGCGCGGTGTCCTCGTCGAAGCCCTCGATGCCGGTGAGCTCCGAAAGCGGAACATAGGCCAGTTCCTCGACCGAGGCGAAGCCTTCCGAGGCGAGCAGCTGACCCATCATCTCGTCGAGATCGAGCGCCTCGGCGAACATCTTGGTGCGCTCGGCGAATTCCTTCTGCCGCCGCTCGCTCTCCTCCGCCTCGGTCATGATGTCGATATCCCAGCCGGTGAGCTGGGAGGCGAGGCGGACATTCTGGCCGCGGCGGCCGATCGCGAGGCTTAGTTGGGCATCCGGCACCACGACTTCAATACGTTCGCGGTCCTCGTCGAGCACCACCTTCACCACTTCGGCCGGCGCAAGGGCGTTCACGATGAAGGTCGCGACGTCGGGCGACCACGGGATGATGTCGATCTTCTCGCCCTGCAGCTCGTTCACCACGGCCTGCACGCGCGAGCCGCGCATGCCGACGCAGGCGCCGACCGGATCCACCGAGGAATCGCGCGAGGTGACCGCGATCTTGGCGCGCGAACCGGGATCGCGGGCGACCGCCTTGATCTCGACGATGCCGTCATAGATCTCCGGCACTTCCTGGGCGAACAGCTTCGCCATGAACTGGGGATGGGTGCGGGAGAGGAAGATCTGCGGGCCGCGGGGCTCGCGGCGCACGTCATAGACATAGGCGCGGATGCGGTCGGAGGTCTTGAAGACCTCGCGGGGCAGCAATTCGTCACGGCGGAGCGAGCCTTCGCCGCGGCCGAGATCGACGACCACATTGCCGTATTCGACGCGCTTCACAGCGCCATTCACGATCTCGCCGATGCGGTCCTTGTATTCCTCATACTGCCGGTCGCGCTCGGCCTCGCGCACCTTCTGCACGATAACCTGCTTGGCGGACTGGGCGGCGATGCGCCCGAAATCGAAGGGCGGCAGGGTGTCGGCGATGGAATCCCCGATCTGGGCGGCCGGGTTCAGCCGGCGGGCACCGATCAGGTCGATCTCGATGGCCGGATTCTCGACCTGGTCGACGACGAGCAGGTGCCGGGCGAGACGCAGTTCGCCGGTCCGGGGGCTGATCTCGGCATGGATGTCGGTCTCGGCACCGTAGCGCGAGCGCGCGGCTTTCGCGATCGCATCCTCCATCGCGGCGATGACGATGCCCCGGTCAATCGACTTCTCGCGCGCGACCGCATCGGCGATCTGCAGGAGTTCGAGCCGGTTTGCGCTGACGACAGCCATCAGTGCGTCTCCTTCACGGTGGATTTCCGTTTGGCGTTGGATTTCTTGCCGGGCTTCGCGCCCGGCGGGCCCTTGACCTTCTTGAGCTGGCCACGGACCGGCATCTTCTTCGCGATCGGCGCGCGCGGGGCCGGAGCGGCCTCGTCGCTGGCGCTGCGGGCGGCCTCCGCGATCTCCTCGTCGGAGATGTCGTCATCGCCGAGATCGTCGGCATCGACGCCTTCGCGTGCCGCCTTGTCGCGGCGCAGCGCGTCGCGGATCAGGGCCTCGGTCATCACCAGACGAGCTTCGCCGATATCGGCGATCGGCAGGCGCACGCGATCGGACTGGTCGGCCGGGACGTCGGGCAGCCGGAGGATCGCTTCCTGACCTTCGACGCCAAGCAGCAGGCCGCGGAAACGCTTGCGCCCGTCGAGGGGCACCGCCATCTCGATCTTCAGTTCATGGCCGGCCCAGCGGGCGAAATCACCGAGGCGCACCAGCGGACGATCGATGCCGGGAGACGACATTTCAAGATGATAGGCGCCCGCGATCGGATCCTCGACATCGAGAACCGGCGAGATGGCGCGGCTCGCCGCCTCGCACTCGTCGATGCCGAAGCCGCCATCCGGGCGCTCGGCCATGATCTGCACGGTGACGCCGTTGGTGCCGGAAATGCGCACGCGTACCAGGCGGAAGCCCAGTCCGTCCAGCACCGGCCCGACAATGGCGGCGACGCGCGCCGCAGGCCCCGTCTCGATGATGAGGCGGGGTTCGTCGGCGGGAAATTCCGCAGTGGTCGTAGGGGCGGTGTCGATGTCGCTCATGATCCCTGTCCGATGTCGGGGCGGCAATGCAAAAAGAGCGGGTCCCGGCGGCGGAACCCACTCTCAACCGACCGAGACGATCGCTATGAGATGTGCGTGATGGAGGCGCTTATACGCCAAGGCGTCCGGTAAGTCAAAGACGTGTTAACGAACCTCCGTACGGTTCGGGGCACCTGTCGCTGCAAGCCGGAATCATCCACGCCGTCGACGTATCAGGGCTCAGCCCGTTCCATCCGCCGCCCGGCGCCCTCATGCACACAAAATCCACACGCGAAATTGCGGTTGCTGTTCTGCTCACGCATAAGCAAGGCATGAGCCCGCCCGAGACGTTCTCCGCCGCCTGCACCCCAACCGCCTCCGACGCGCTGCGCGAGCGGGCGCCGGCCAAGGTCAATCTCACCCTTCGGGTGCTCGGGCGGCGGGTCGACGGCTATCATGAGCTCGTCAGCCTCGTCGCCTTCGCCGGTATGGGGGATCGGCTCGAACTTCTGCCCGGGGAGAACCTCGCTTTGACGGTGAGCGGTCCGAACGCGGCGGAGGCCGGCGCGGGGGACGAAAATCTGGTGCTGCGCGCGGCACGCCATCTCGCGGAGCGACGGCCGGGCCTGCGTGTGGGGCGATTCCATCTGGTGAAGCATCTGCCGGTCGCCGCCGGCCTCGGGGGCGGCTCGTCGGATGCGGCGGCGGCGCTGCGGCTGCTGGCCCGGGCGAACGGGATGCGCCTCGACGATCCCGTCCTCCACGCGGCGGCGGAGGCGACGGGTTCCGACGTGCCGGTGTGCCTCGCCGGGCGCAGCAGCCTGATGAGCGGGCGCGGCGAAAGGGTCGAGCGGGTCGACCTTCCGCGTTTCGGCCTGCTGCTGGTCAATCCGCGCCTGCCGGTGCCGACCGGCCCGGTCTTCGCGGGGCTCGCGCTGGAGCCGGGCGATGTCTTGCCGGGGCCGGATCATCCCGCGCCCACCCGCCTGCCGCGCGAGCGCGGCGAACTGGTCCGCGCACTTGCCGTCCTGCCCAACGATCTGGAGCCGCCGGCGCGCCGGCTGGTCGGGCAGCTCGGGGCCGTGGCGGAGAGCATCGCCGCCACGCCGCGCAATCGGTTGACCCGGATGTCGGGATCGGGCGGCACCTTCTTCGGGCTCTATGACAATTGCCGCGAGGCGGTGGCGGCGGCGAAGATTGTAGCTGCCCGCCATCCCGGCTGGTGGGTGAAGCCGACGGTGCTGGGCTAGGAAGGGGCGGGCGCATGATGACGGGCCCCCTCGCCAGCGCGCTGTTCTTCGCGCTCGCCGCATTGGCCGAGATCGCCGGCTGCTTCGCGGTATGGGCGGTGGTGCGCTCCGGGGCTTCGTTGTTCTGGTTGGCACCGGGCATCGCCAGCCTCGTCGCTTTCGCCGGCCTGCTCACCCAGGTGGAAGCGACCGCGGCGGGGCGAGCCTACGCGGCCTATGGCGGCGTCTATGTCGCAGCCTCGCTCGGCTGGCTGTGGGCGGTGGAAGGCGTCCGGCCGGACCGCTGGGATCTCGCCGGCGGGCTGGTCTGCCTCGCCGGCACCGCGATCATCCTGCTCGGGCCCCGCGGCTGATCATCGCGCGCGGGCGACGCAGAAATCCACGACGTCGAGCAGCGCGCGCTTGGCCTCGCCGTCCTCGAACAGACCGAGGGCATCCTTGGCGATGGCGCCATAGTGGCGGGCGCGGTCCACCGTGTCGCTGAGCGCGCGATGGCGGGTCAGGATCTCCATGGCGTGTTCGAGGTCGCCGTCCTGAATGTCGCCCTCTTCGAGGCAGCGGCGCCAGAAGGCGCGTTCCTCGTCATTGCCGCGCCGGAACGCCAGCACGATGGGCAGGGTGATCTTGCCCTCGCGGAAATCATCTCCGACGTTCTTGCCGAGCTTGGCGCGCGAGCCGCCATAATCCAGGGCGTCGTCGACGAGCTGGAAGGCGATACCGAGATTCATGCCATAGCTGCGGCACGCGGCCTGCTCGGCCTTCTGCCGCTCGGCGATCACCGGCCCGACCTCGCAGGCGGCGGCGAAGAGTTCGGCCGTCTTGCCGCGGATGACATTGAGATAGGCGTCTTCCGTGGTCGCGGTGTTCTTGGCGGCGGCGAGCTGGGCGACCTCGCCCTCGGCGATCACCACCGCGGCGGTGGAGAGGATGTCGAGGGCGGTCAGGTTGCCGACCTCCACCATCATGCGGAAGGCCTGGCCGAGCAGGAAGTCGCCGACGAGAACGCTCGCCTCGTTGCCCCACAGCATGCGGGCGGCGAGCTTGCCGCGGCGCATCTCGCTGTCGTCGACCACGTCGTCATGCAGCAGGGTCGCGGTGTGCATGAACTCGACCGCCGCCGCGAGCTTCACGTCGCCGTCGCCCTGGTAGCGCGCGAGGCGGGCGGTGGCGAGAGTGAGCATCGGCCGCAGCCGCTTGCCGCCGGAGGAGATGAGGTGGGTCGCAACCTCCGGGATCATGGTGACCTCGGAGCCGGTCCTCGACAGGATCAGCGTATTGACCTGCTCCATGCCGGTCTTCACGAGGTCGATGATTCCCTCCAGCGAGGGTTCGGCAACGGGATCGAACGGCAAGATGACGGCCACGGCATGTTCCCAGACAATGAGGCTGCACTAAAAGCTGTCGCGGCCGCAACTTCAAGTATCTCCTATGTCGAGGCTATCCAGATACCGTATGGCGCTTGCGGGCCATCTCGCGCCGCCTGCGTCGGCATGCCATGATGCCGCGATGCTGGAACTGTTGCGCACCAATGATCTCGTCCTGCTGTCCGCCGTGGAATCCCTGCTGACCGCGGCGGATATCCCCCATCATGTGCTCGACGGGCATATGAGCGCGCTGGAAGGCTCGCTCGGTTTCCTGCCGCGCCGGCTCATCGTGCCGGAGGAGGACGGGCTGCGCGCCCGCCGGCTTCTCACCGAGGCCGGATTCTCCAATGTCCTCGTCTCCTGACGGTCGTCCCGCGAATCCCGAGGAACACACCGACGACGCCATTCTCGGCGGTCGGCTGAGGCTGTGGCAGCCCGCCCGCGGGCATCGGGTCGGTCATGACGCGATGCTGCTCGCGGCCAGCGTGCCGGACGGCGCGCGCCGGCTGGTCGACCTCGGCGCGGGCGTCGGATCGGCGGGCCTCGCGGCGGCGCTCAGGCTGCCGGAGGCCGAGGTCTGGCTGGCCGAGATCGACCCCGCTACCGCCGCCCTGGCCCGGCTCAATGCCAGCCGGCCGGAGAACGGACTCGCGGCGCGCGCCCATGTCGTGGAGGCCGATATCGACCGGCTCGGCCGCCTCTCCGGGCCGCCTCTCCCTGCCGCGGGATGGGCGGACGCGGTGCTGATGAACCCGCCCTTCAACGATCCGGCGCGCCATCGCATCTCCCCGCGCGCCGGCCGAGCCCGCGCCCACAGTGCCGGAGATGCCGCGCTCGATCTGTGGCTGAAGGCGGCGGACCGGTTGCTGGCGCCGGCCGGGACGGTCGCCCTGATCCACCGGCCGGAGGCGCTTGCGGCGGTGCTGGAGGCGCTGGCCGGCCGCTTTGGCGCCGCCGCCATCCGCCCCGTCCATCCACGCCCGGATGCCCCGGCGATTCGCATTCTCGTGCAGGCGGTGAAGGGCCGCCGCACACCGCTCGCGCTGCTGCCGCCGCTCGTCCTCGCCGATGCCGCGGGCCGGCCGAGCGCGGCGGCCGACGTCCTGCTGCGGGGTGGCGAAGGCTTGTAGACGGCGCCGACGCAAAGCCGCTTGAGGGGCGCGGGCACACGCCCTATCTGTGCACCATGTCTGATGGATCGCTTTTCTCCCGCTTCCGCCGCGGTCTCGAGCCGCTCCTGCCAGCCCGGATGCGGTCCGGGATAACCGTGCCCGTCGTGCGCCTGCATGGCGCTATCGGCATGGCGACGCCTCTGCGCCCTGGCATCACGTTCTCCGGTGTGGCGAAGGCGCTGGAGCGGGCCTTCGCCGTCAAGGGCGCGAAGGCGGTGGCGCTGCTGATCAATTCGCCCGGCGGCTCGCCGGTGCAGTCCCATCTCGTGTTCCGGCGCATCCGCGCACTGGCGCAGGAGAAGGAGATTCCGGTCTTCGCCTTCGTCGAGGATGTCGCGGCATCCGGCGGCTACATGCTGGCCTGCGCTGCGGACGAGATCGTCGCCGACCGTTTTTCCATCGTCGGTTCGATCGGCGTGGTGAGCGCCGGTTTCGGCTTCAACCGGGCGATCGACAAGCTGGGGATCGACCGGCGCGTCTATACTGCCGGCACCCGCAAGGTGATCCTCGATCCCTTCCAGCCGGAGCATCCCGAGGATGTGGCCAAGCTGAAGACCATACAGCGGGAGATCCACGAGCAGTTCGTCGACCTCGTGAAGGAACGCCGGGGCGGGGTGCTGTCGGGGTCGGACGACACGTTGTTCTCCGGCGAGTTCTGGGCCTCCGGCGAGGCGCTGGAACATGGGCTGATCGACGCCGTGGGCGATATGCGCTCTTTCCTGCGCGCCCGCTATGGCGAGAAGGTCGAGACCCCGCTGATCGAGACGGCCGGCGGCTGGTTCGGGCGGCGTCGGCCCGGCGTCGGCGCGTTGGCCGCGCTTGAAGGGACCGAATGGTTCAGTGCCGATCTCGCTCCGTTTGGCTCGTCCGTCGGGGCCGGGCTGGCGGACCGGCTGGTGGCGAGCGCCGAGGAGCGCGCCCTCTGGGGCCGCTACGGCCTGTGATCCGTTGATCGAAGGACCGAAATCAATGCCGCCTTTCCTGATCGTCGCCCTGGGAACCATCGGCGCTGCGGCGCTGGTGAAGCTGCTGGCGAAGGAATCGAAGCGCGTGAATGCCGAGCTCGACGAGACGCGCGGCACCCCCGCACCCGAGGGCGACGCCCGCCCGACCTTGCGGCGCGATCCGCAGACCGGTGACTATCGTCCACAGTAAAACCCATAAAGCTGGACCGGCTCCAGAGTGATAAAACCGCCGGTTTTTCCTGCTTCATTACCGCGAATTCATTTTAATGGCCGTTGGAGGCCGTTTAATGCTGGCTCCGCGTGAACCTCACGCAGCGGAGCTTCCATGCTGCAACGGACCGAACCTGCCCCAGATGCGCCCGTCACACTTCGTAGACGCCGCCGCAGGCGCTGGCCGGCCGTTGTGACGCTGCTGCTGCTCGCGGGGGCCGGTGCGGTTGGCTATGTCTACTGGCGCACCGCGCAGGAGGCCGCAGCCGTTCCGGTGCGGGAGACGGCGACGATCGGCACCGGCGACATCGAGACCACGGTCACCGCGATCGCCAACATCCAGCCCAAGACCTATGTGGATGTCGGCACGCAGGTGTCCGGCCAGCTGCGTACGGTGAAGCCCGATGTCGGGGACGTGGTGAAGACGGGCGACCTGCTCGCCGAGATCGACCCCACCGTCTATCAGACCCGGGTGACCGGCGACCGCGCCAATCTCGACAACCTGAAGGCCCAGCTCGCGCAGGCGCAGGCCCAGCTCACGCTGGACACGCTGCGCAACGAACGCGCCCAGCGCCTCGTGACCAACCAGGCGGTAAGCCGCGACGAGGCCGATGCCGCCTCCGCCACCATGCGGATCAGCGCTGCCAAGATCGACGCCCTCAAGGCGCAGATCGCGCAGACCCAGGCGACGCTGGACGGCGACCTCGCCAATCTCGGCTATACCAAGATCTACGCACCGATGGACGGCACCGTGGTCAGCCTCTCGGCGAAGCCGGGCCAGACCCTGAATGCGAACCAGAGCGCGCCGATCGTGCTGCGCATCGCGGACCTCCAGACGATGACCGTGACCGCGCAGGTCACCGAGGGCGACATTCCCAAGGTGAAGGTCGGCACCCCCGTCTATTTCTCCACGCTCGGCCTTCCCGACCGGCGCTGGGAAGGGCAGGTCCGGCAGATCGAGCCCACGCCGACCATCGTGAACGACGTCGTGCTCTACAACGTGCTGATCGACGTGCCCAATGATGACCTGACCCTGATGACCAACATGACCGCGCAGGTCTTCTTCCGCCTCGGCGAAGCGAAGGGCGTGCCGCTGGTTCCCATTCCGGCGCTGCGCAACGGACCCAATGGCGGGCGTTTCGTCATGGTGGTGACCGACAAGGGCATCGAGCGGCGGCGTGTTCGGATCGGGCTGTCCAACCGGGCGGTGGCGCAGGTTCTGGAAGGGCTGAAGGTGGGCGATGTCGTGCTGGTCGGCGAGGGAGGCTCCACGCGTCCTTCGGGCGGCGGGCCGGGTGGACCCGGGGGACGACCGCCCATGACGCCGCGCCTCGGGTAAGGGTATTGCGATGGCGGACGGGGCGGAGAGCGAGGCCGGAACGGTGGTGGAGCCGGCAGGCGTGACGGTACCCCTCGACGTGCCGGCCTCCGCGGATGCGCAGGGCAGGCCCGGCGTGCCGATGATAGAGCTGATCGACGTCAGCCGCATCTACCCCAATGGCGAGAGCGTGGTGCGGGCGCTCGACCGGGTGTCGCTCCGCATCATGCCGGGCGAGTTCGTCGCCATCATGGGACAGTCCGGCTCGGGCAAGTCGACATTGATGAACATCGTCGGCTGCCTCGACCGGGTGTCGACCGGCAGCTACCGGGTTGCCGGCGCCGATGTCTCGGGTCTCGACGCCGACGAGCTGGCGGCGCTGCGGTGCTCGACCTTCGGTTTCGTGTTCCAGCGCTACAACCTGCTGCCGGCCCTCACCGCCGCCGAGAATGTCGAAATTCCCGCGGTCTATGCGGGCACCGCCAAAGCGGAACGGGAAGAGCGGGCGCACCGGCTGCTCGGCCGGCTGGGGCTCGCCCCGCGGACGGAACACAGGCCGAGCCAGCTCTCCGGCGGCCAGCAGCAGCGTGTGTCCATTGCCCGCGCGCTGATGAACAAGGCTCCCGTCATCCTGGCCGACGAGCCCACCGGAGCGCTCGACACCCATAGCGGCGAGGAGGTGCTGGCCCTGCTCACCGAACTGCACGCTGAGGGCCACACCGTCATCCTCATCACCCATGATCCCGACGTCGCGGCCCATGCGCACCGGATCGTGCGGTTCCAGGACGGGCGTATCGTCGATGATGAGCGCCGGACGGTGGAGACATGCACGGTGACGCCCTTGCCGGCTCATCCGCCGGCGCGGCCTTCCGGTCTCATGCGCTTCCTGCCGGATCTCGCCGAGGCGGTACGCATGGCGTTTTCCTCCATGTACACCAACCTGTTCCGCACGGCGCTGACCCTGCTCGGCATCGTGATCGGGGTCGCCTCGGTCATCACCATGCTGGCGGTGGGCGATGGCGGAAAGGCGCGGGTGCTGGAGCGCATCTCGCAGATCGGCACCAACCTGCTCATCGTGCGCCCCGGTGCGCCCGGCATACGCTCTTCCGGTGACAACGCGACCCTGCTGCCGGAGGATGCCGAGGCGCTGCGGGCGGTGCCGGGCATTGCCGCCGTCGCGCCGGAGCGTTCCGGCCGCTACACGCTGCGCTACGGCTCGGAGGACTATTTCACGCAGGTCTCCGGCACCTCGGCCGACTATCTCGCCTCGCGCGACTGGCCGCTCGCCAAAGGCGTTATGTTCAGCGCCGACGACGTGCGCGGCTATGCGCCGGTGATCGTGCTCGGCCAGACGGTGGCGCAGAACCTGTTCGGCGAGGACAACCCGGTCGGCCGCTACATTCTGGTGAAGAACGTACCCTACGAGGTGCTCGGCGTGCTGGCCGCCAAGGGTGCCAACGCCTTCGGGCAGGACCAGGACGATATCGCGCTGGTGCCGCTCTCCACCGGCTTCATGCGGCTGTTCGGGCGGCGCTTCGTCAACTCGATCACGGTGAAGGTCACCGACAGCAACGACATTCCCAAGGTTGAGGAGCAGTTGCGCAAGGTGCTCGTCGAACGCCATCAGGCCGAGGATTTCCAGCTCCGCAACACCGCCCAGTTCCTCGAAACCGCGGTGGAGACCCAGAACACGCTGACCCTCGTGCTCGGCTGCGTCGCGGCCATCTCGCTGCTGGTGGCGGGCATCGGGGTGATGAACATCATGCTGGTGAGCGTTACGGAGCGCACCCGCGAGATCGGCATCCGCATGGCGACCGGCGCGCGCATGAGCAACATCATGCTGCAGTTCAACACGGAGGCGCTGGTGGTGTGCGGGGTCGGCGGCGCCGTGGGCGTCGCGCTCGGCATCTGCGCGGCGCTGGGGCTGGCGGCGCTGGGGGTGAATGTCGCGCTCTCGCTCGCCCCGCCGCTGCTCGCCTTCGCCTGCGCCTTCCTCACCGGGTTGATCTTCGGCTATCTGCCGGCCCGCAAGGCGGCCGGGCTCGATCCGGTGGTGGCGCTGGCCTATGAGTGAGCGGCGCGGGGGCGGATATCAACAAAGGTCGAGATGACCGCTTGCCCCGGCACGCGTGCGCGGCTAGCCAGAGGCGGCTGGCAATGGGGAGAGGATCGCGGATGAATGTCCTTCTGCTGGGTTCGGGTGGCCGCGAGCATGCGCTGGCCTGGAAGCTGTCGGCGAGCGAGGAGCTCGGCCAGCTCTTCGCCATACCCGGCAATCCGGGCATCGCGCAGTTCGCGACCTGCATCCCCTCCGTCCCGCTGACCGACCATGACGCCATCGTCAGCGTCTGCGCCTCGAACGGCATCGGCCTCGTCGTGGTGGGCCCCGAGGCGCCGCTGGTGGACGGCATCGCCGACCGCCTGATCGCGGAAGGCATACCGGTCTTCGGCCCCAGCCGGGTCGCCGCGCAGCTCGAAGGCTCCAAGCTGTTCACCAAGGAGCTGTGCAAGGCCCACGACATCCCGACCGCCGCCTTCGGCCGCTTCTCCGAGCCGGTGGCGGCCCGCGCCTTCATCGCTGCGCGCGGCGCGCCGATCGTGCTGAAGGCCGACGGGCTCATGGCCGGCAAGGGCGTCGTGGTGGCGATGACGCTGGACGAAGCCAACGCCGCCGTGGACGAGGTCTTTGCCATGGGGGGCGGCGTGGGGGCCGAGATCCTGATCGAGGAATTCCTCGAGGGCGAGGAGGTCAGCTTCTTCTGCCTGGTGGATGGCGACACCGTGCTGCCGCTCGGCTCGGCGCAGGACCACAAGCGCGCCTTTGACGGCGACACCGGCCCCAACACCGGCGGCATGGGCGCCTATTCGCCGGCGCCGGTCTTCACCGCCGAGATCGAGCGCCGCACGCTGCATGAGATCGTGAAGCCGACCGCGCGGGCGCTGGCCGATGCCGACAGTCCGTTTCGCGGGGTGCTGTTTGCCGGGCTGATGATCACCCGCGAGGGGCCGAAGCTGATCGAATACAATGTCCGGTTCGGCGACCCGGAATGCCAGGTGCTGATGAGCCGGCTGGAAGGCGACCTGCTGGCGCTCCTGCTTTCGGTGGCCAGGGGCCGGCTCGCCGAGGAGACGGTGCTGCTCAAGCCGGATACCGCGATCAGCGTGGTGATGGCGGCGAATGGCTATCCCGGCGACTACAAGAAGGGCAGCGAGATCCGTGGTATCTCGGCGGCGGAGCGGATTCCCGGCGTCCGCGTGTTTCATGCCGGCACGCGCTCGGACGGGCATCGTCTGTTCGCCAATGGCGGGCGGGTGCTGAACGTCACCGCGGTCGGCGCCAACATCGCCGAGGCACGCGAGCGGGCCTATGATGCGGTGGCGCGGATCGACTGGCCGGAAGGCTTCTGCCGTAGCGACATCGCGTGGCGGGCGCTCGGCGGCTGAGGCTGCACAACCTTCAAACTCTCGCCGCCTTGGCGGGTTAAGGGGTGCGAGATGGAAACGTTGCGCCCGGACCGACTGACCCCGCCCCCCGAACAGCCCCGACCCCCGGCCCCGCCGACCGGCCCGCGCATCGCGGTGGCGCTCGGTTCGGGCGGGGCGCGGGGCCTTGCGCATATTCTGGTGCTGGAAGCGCTCGACGAGATGGGCCTGCGCCCGGTCGCGATCGCGGGCGCCTCCATCGGCGCGCTGGTCGGCAGCGTCTATGCGGCGGGCGTGCCGGCGAAGGAGCTGCGCGCGCTGGCGACCGGCTATCTGCGCAACCGCGGCGAGGTGATGGGCCAGCTTCTGGCGGCGCGGGTCGGGCGTATCGCGGACCTGTTCAGCGGGCTCGGCAATCCGGTGCTGATCGACGGCGAGCATTTCGTCGAGACCATGCTGCCCGGCGCGGTGCCGGCGACCTTCGAGGAACTCGCCATTCCGCTGAAGGTGGTGGCGACGGACTACTGGGCGCGGGGGGAATCCGTGTTCGTCCACGGCGCGCTCCGCCCGGCGGTCGCGGCCTCCATCGCCATTCCCGGCCTGATCCGCCCGGTGAATCATGCCGGGCGTGTGCTGGTGGATGGCGGGGCGGTCAATCCGTTGCCCTTCGACCTGCTGCGCAGCTCGGCCGACCTCGTGCTGGCGGTCGACGTGACCGGCGGACCGAGCGGGGAGGCGCGAGCGGTGCCGCGGGCCTTCGATTCGATGTTCGCGGCGCTGCAGATCATGGCGAGCACCATCGTCAGCGAGAAGCTGAAATCAGGTGCGCCGGACATCCTGATCCGCCCGAATGTCGATGCCTTCCGCGTGCTCGACTTCTTCCGCGCCGTCGCCATCCTGAAGGCTGCCGAGCCCGTCAAGGACGAGGTGAAGCGCCGGCTGGAGGCGGCCCTCGGCTAAAGCCCGTCCTTTCCGAATCTGACGCTGCGGCAATGCCTTGCGGCTTCCTTCGTCGGGTTGACGCGGCCGTCCCGCTGGTCCAGCGTCCGCCGCCCGAGGCAGCAGGAGCGGTGCGGATGATGGGGTGGTCTGGTCAGGCGTGTGGGAGCGCGCTGTGTGC
The DNA here is from genome assembly GCF_023016805.1 of Ancylobacter crimeensis. GTDB lineage: Bacteria > Pseudomonadota > Alphaproteobacteria > Rhizobiales > Xanthobacteraceae > Ancylobacter > Ancylobacter crimeensis. Next base: position 93,749 of record NZ_JALKCH010000014.1, on the reverse strand, counting down.
GCTCGGTTTTCTGGCGGCGGGCCTCGCCGGCGCCCGTGCCAATGACGATGTGCTCGCCCGCAGCAGGGATCCCGCCCAGCAGGTCATCCAGACCCTCGACTATGCCAACACCCGCTACTCCCGGCTCGATGCCATCAATGCCGGCAATGTCGGCCGCCTCCATGTCGCATGGACCTTTTCCACCGGCGTTCTGCGCGGCCATGAGGGTAGCCCGCTGGTGGTGGACGGGGTGATGTATGTGCACACGCCCTTCCCCAACAATGTCTACGCGCTCGATCTCGATCATGACGGGCGCATGCTGTGGCAATACGCGCCGCGGCAGAGCAGCGACGTCGCCGCCATCATGTGCTGCGACCTCGTCAATCGCGGTCTCGCCTATGCCGACGGAATGGTCTTCCTCGCGCAGGCCGACACCACCATCGTCGCGCTCGATGCGAAAACCGGCGCGGTGCGCTGGAAGGTCGCCAATGGCGATCCGAAGGCGGGCGAATCCAACACCGCGACCGTCATGCCGGTGAAGGACAAGCTGATCGTGGGCATCGCCGGCGCAGAGTTCGGCGCCCGCGGCCATCTCAGCGCCTATCGCATCAAGGACGGTTCGCTGGCCTGGCGAGCCTATTCCACCGGCCCGGATGCCGAGATGCTCGTGGACCCGGAGAAGACCACCGAGCTCGGCAGACCGATCGGCCCGGACTCTTCGCTGAAGAGCTGGGAAGGCGAGGAGTGGAAGATCGGCGGCGGCGCACCTTGGGGCTGGTTCTCCTATGACCCGGCGCTGAACCTCGTCTATTACGGCACCGCCAATCCCGGCTCGTGGAACCCCTCGCAGCGGCCCGGCGACAATCGCTGGACGGACGCCATCTTCGCCCGTGACGCCGATACCGGGCTGGCCCGCTGGGTCTACCAGATGACGCCCCACGACGAATGGGACTTCGACGGGGTCAACGAGATGATCCTGACCGACCAGGACATGGGCGGCCGCACCCGGCATCTGCTTACCCATTTCGACCGCAACGGCTTCGGCTATACCCTCGATCGCGCCACGGGCGAGCTGTTGACCGCGGGCAAGCTCGATCCCACCGTCAACTGGGCTTCCGGTATCGACCTGGACACCGCGAGCGCGCATTTCGGCCGTCCGGTGCGCGATCCCAAATACAGCACGGAGGCCGAGGGCGAGGACGTCACCTATGGTGGCATCTGCCCGGCGGCGATCGGCACCAAGAACCAGCAGCCGGCCGCCTGGTCGCCGCAGACGCAGCTCTTCTACGTGCCCGCCAGCCGCATGTGCATGGACTACGAGCCGTTCCACGTCGACTACAAGGTCGGCCAGCCCTATGTCGGGGCGACGCTGAACATGTACCCCGCGCCCGGCACGCAGGGCCGCATCGGCGCGCTGCTCGCCTGGGACAATGTGGCCGGCAAGGTGGTCTGGACCGTGCCGGAGCGCTTTTCGGTGTGGTCCGGCGTGCTGGCGACCGCGGGCGGCGTGGTGTTCTACGGAACGCTGGAGGGCTATCTCAAGGCGATCGACGCGAAGACCGGGCGCGAACTCTATCGCTTCAAGACTCCCTCCGGCATCGTCGGCAACGTGATGACCTACCAGCATCGCGGCCGGCAATATGTGGCGGTGCTGTCCGGCATCGGCGGCTGGGCCGGCATCGGGCTCGCGGCCGGCCTCACCGATCCCAATGCCGGCTCGGGCGCCAAGGACGCCTATGCCGGGCTCAACAGCTACACCGCGCTGGGCGGCCAGCTCACCGTTTTTGCCCTGCCCGACACGCCGTAAAAGCCTCGTCCGTCGGGAGACGGCTCCGGCGTGATTTGCGCTGGGGCAAGGCGATGGCGGCTCGGCGGTTCTAGCCTCGTCCGGTGCTTTATTTTCGCCGGGCCCGCTATCCATGACCGACACCGCCCCACTCGACGAGCGCCTGCCGCGCTACACCAGCTATCCGACCGCGCCGGTCTTCGGCGAGGCCGTCGGGGCCGGCCTTTACGGCGCCTGGCTCGACATGCTGGCGCCCGGCACGCCGACCTCGCTCTATGTGCACGTCCCGTTCTGCCGCTCCATGTGCTGGTATTGCGGCTGCAACACCACCGTCGCCCTGCGCGACCGGCCGGTGCTGGACTATCTCGCGGCGCTGCGCGCGGAGATCGATCTGGTCGCGGCACGCTGCGGGAGGGCGGCCGATGTCCGCCACATCCATTTCGGCGGCGGCACCCCGACCATACTGGCGGCGGACGATTTCCGTGCCCTGATGGATCTGCTGCGCGCCCGCTTCGCCGTGCATCCCGGGGCCGAGATCGCGGTGGAGATCGACCCGCGTCGGTTGGATGCGGCCATGATCGCGGCGCTCGCGGCGTCCGGCGTCAACCGGGCGAGCCTCGGCGTGCAGAGCTTCGACGGCGCGGTGCAGGCGGCGATCAACCGCATCCAGAGCGTCGGGCAGACGGCCGCGGTGGTGGACGGGCTCCGGGCCGCAGGGATCGGCGCGATCAATCTCGACCTCATCTACGGGCTGCCGAAGCAGACGCTCGCCTCCTGCCGGGAGACGGTCGAGGCCTGTCTTGCGTTTCACCCGGATCGCTTCTCGGTGTTCGGCTATGCTCATCTGCCGGGCTTCAAGAAGCACCAGAGCCGGATCGATGCCGCTGACCTGCCAGGCGGGCGGGAGCGGCTGGCGCAGGCCGTGGCCTTCGCGCAGGCCATCCTTGGAGCGGGCTATGTCCGTATCGGGCTCGACCATTTCGCCCGGCCGGACGATCCCATGGCCACGGCGATGCGCGAGGGCGGGCTGCGCCGCAACTTCCAAGGCTACACCACCGATTCCTGTCAAGCACTGGTCGGGCTCGGTGCATCCTCGATCGGCCGGCTGCCGCAAGGCTATGTGCAGAACGAGACCGTCCTGCGCGCCTATGCCGAGCGGGTGCGGCGCGGTGAGCTACCCGTCGCGAAGGGCCACGCCTTCAGCGCCGACGACCGGCTGCGGGCCGAGCTGATCGAGCGGGTGATGTGCGATCTCGCCGTGGATATCGAAACGGTCTGCGCCCGGCATGGCGTCGCGCGCGGTGCGCTGGCGCCGGTTTTTCCGGCGCTCGAAGCCTTGCGAGGAGCGGGCGTCATCGCCTTTGACGGGCGCCGCTTGCGGGTGCTGGAAGCGGGGCGGCTGCGGGTGCGCAAGGTCGCCTCGATCTTCGATGCCTATCTCGATGGCGGTGCCCGGCGGTTCAGCCGGGCGGTGTGAGTTCGGGCGCGGGCCTTTCAGGAGGCAGAAGCAGGTGTCGGAAGTCGCCGCGCTTCGCCAGCACGTCCGCCAGCGTGTAGCGGTCCAGCGTGGCGAGGAACGCTTCCAGCGCTTCGGACAGGACGCAGGACAATCCGCACGCCGGAGCGATCCGGCAGGTGCCGCATCCCACGAGGTCGAAGCCGTCCTCGGTGTGCCGAACCAGCGCTCCGATATTGATCGCCTCCGTCGGCCGGGCGAGCCGGATGCCGCCCCCGCGCCCGCGTATGCTGCGCAGATAGCCGGCCTTCACCAGGTCGTTGACCACCTTCATCAGGTGATTTTGCGAGATCGCATAGGCGTGTGCGATCGCGGCGATCGAATGGTGCCGCTCCGGCTCCGCGCCGAGGAACAGCAGCACCCGCATCGCATAGTCGGTATAGCGCGTCAGGCGCATGGCCGGTTTGCCAGGAGGTTCATCGTGCCGCAAAAAGAAGTATCAATGTTGCATGTTTCACGCCGCGCAGACAGGCGCGGCTGACGGTGGCTGAAGTGGGAGACACCATGGTCCTGAAGCTGGACGAGCCGGGGTTGCGGGCGCTTGTCGGGGCGTTCTACGAGCGGGTCCGCGCCGATCCCGAGCTTGGACCGGTCTTCAACGACGCTATTGCCGACTGGCCGACCCATCTCGATACGCTCGCCGCCTTCTGGTCCTCGGTGATGCTCGGCACCGGGCGCTACAAGGGGCGGCCGATGCCCGCCCATTTCCGCCATCGCGCGCGCATCTCGCCGGCGATGTTCACCCGCTGGCTCGGCCTGTGGGGCCGCACCGCCGACGAATTGATGGCGCCGGAGGATGCGCAGGCGTTGCGCGAGCGGGCCCTGCGCATCGCGCAGAGCCTTCAGGCGATGCTGTTCGGCCAGCCCATGGGCGGTCCGGTCTTCATGCCGCCGGGCTGAACCGCGCCTCATTTCATTCCACGCGTCAGCACGTTGAGCCAGTCAGCCTCGGTGACCACGCCGACGGGGCGGCCTTCGGCGTCGGTGATGAAGACCGCATGGATGCGGTCCTGCGCGAAGCGGGGCAGCAGTTCGATGGCCGGGGTGTCCGGCGTCGCTTCCGCTGCGGGTGACATGATCGCGCCGATCCGATCCGCCGGCTGCACCAGCTCGCGCAGACCGATGGCGCCGATGAGCCGGCCGTCCTCATCCACCACGGCCAGCCGGCGGATGTCGCGCTCGACCAGCAGGTCGCGTGCGGTTCCGGGCAGCGTCTCCCGCGTTACCGAAAGCACGCCGGAGGTCATCAGGTCGGTGCAGCGAAGCTCGTGATAGGCACGGACCAGTGCCCGCCGTTCGACCTGCCGCAGCAATTCTTCCAGATCGCCGGGCGCGACGTCGAGCGCGAGGCCGGCTTCCTCCAGCGTGGCGGCGATGTCCCCGGGCCGGAAGGTCCAGGGCGCGGTGGCCGCCGGCGCGGCCGGCTTGGCCGGAGAAGGGACATGCGGATAAGCCCGGCCGCAGAGCCGGTGATAGGCATAGGCGCAGGCCACCAGCACGACCGCATTGAGCCCGACCGGCAGCAGTGGGAACAGGAAGCTGGTCGAGGCGCCGGCGAACAGCCCGACCAGCGCGGCTGCGCCGCCCGGCGGATGCAGGCAGCGCAGCAACGACATCGCGCCGATGGCCAGACCGACCGCCAGTCCGGCGGCGAGGAAGCTCTGAGGCATGAGGTGGGCAATGATCACCCCCACCAGCGCGGAAATGACATTTCCACCGATTGCCGGCCAGGGCTGCGCCATCGGGCTGGCCGGCACCGCGAAGAGCAGCACCGCGGACGCGCCCATGGGAGGCACGATCCAGAGAAAATGATGTGCGGAATCCGGTGCAAGGATGCCGACAAGGAGGGCGCTAACACCGATGCCGATGGCGGCGGCGATGCAGGCGAGGGCGCGGTCCTTGAGGGTCGCGCCGGCCAGGATGGGCCGGAACAGCTGGAAACTGGGCAAGGCCGACTCCGAGAGATGGCCCGTCCGCCATGTGGCGCGGGCAGGAGAGGGTACGTGACCGCATGGCAATGCGGGCGAATCCGCAGCGGAGACGGCGCGCCGGCGGCGGTCGGAGGAGGCGCTGCGAGATCGGAGCCTTTCCAATCTCGAAAACATGAATATGGTATGCATCATTATAGGGAGTGTCCAGCATGGTGAACCGGATGCCGGAAGGCACGACAGGAGGCGCGGACCCTGCACCGACGGTTTTCGCGATCGCGAGCCGCCATCGGGAGAGCGACGTCGTCACCTCCTTCGTGCTGCGTCCGGCCGACGGCTCCCGCCTCCCGCCTTTTATCGCCGGCCAGCATCTCACCTTGTTCGCCGAACTGCCGGGCCGCGGCCGGCACAAGCGCAACTACACGGTGTCCGCCGCGCCGAACGGGGAGAGCTACCGGATTTCGGTCAAGCGCGAGGCGGCCGGCACTGTTTCCCGCTGGCTTCACGACGAGGCATCCGTCGGGACGAAGGTCGGGGTGGGGGCTCCCGCCGGCGACTTCGTGCTGCCCGTGGATTCGGCGCGGCCCGTGGTGCTGGTTTCCGCCGGCGTCGGTCTCACACCCATGGTGGCGATGCTGGAGGAGGTTGCGCGCAGCCATGCCCCGCGCCGCATTCACTTCGTCCATGGCAGCCGGGACGGCGGGGCGCATGCCTTTGCCGGCGAGGTGCGCGCACTGGCGAAGCAGGCGGATGCGCAGGTCACGGTCTTCTATTCGCAGCCTCGCTCGCAGGATGTCGCGGGTCGTGACCACGATGTCGCCGGGCGGGTGACCGTCGACTGGCTCGCCGGGCACACGCCGCTGGACGAGGCGGAGTATTTCCTGTGCGGCCCGCTTCCTTTCCTGCGCGATATGGCGAGCGGCCTCGCGGCGCGCGGCGTTCCGCGCGAGCGGCTGCATTGCGAATTCTTCGGCGCCGTCGATGACCTGTTCGAGCCGGATGCGGCCGCCGCCGGGCCGAGCGCTACGAGCGCCGCCGCGACGGTCGATGCCCGTCACGCCCGCGCGAGCGCGGGGTTCACCCGCGAGGAACTGGGCGCCGCGCTGCTCGACAGTGCGGCGGATGCGGTGGTGGCAAGCGATGCGGCCGGCGACATCGTGCTGTGGAATGCCGGTGCGGAGCGCATCTTCGGCTTCACCGAGGACGAAGCGCTGGGCCGCTCGCTCGACATCATCATTCCCGAGCCCTTCCGCGCCCGGCACTGGGAGGGTTATCGGGAGACGGTCGCCTCCGGCGTCAGCCGCTACGGCGCCGGCGACATGCTGGCCGTGCCCGGCCTGCGCAAGGACGGAGCGCGGATCTCGCTGGAATTCACCATCGTGCTGGTGAAGGACGCCGCCGGCACGGTCAGCGGCATGGTGGCGAGCCTGCGCGACGTGACCGCGCGCTTCGAGGAGATGAAGGCGCTGCGCAAGGCCGTGCGGGAGCGGACGGACGCCTGAGCGGGGCCTGCGCCGCTCGAGGGGTTGGAAGCTGGCGCGGTTCTTGCGTTTTCAGGGGGTTCCCGCGTTGCTGCCTCCCACGCATGGAGTTCCTTGATGGCCGATCCCCGGCACATGATCCTCGGCCTTCTCGCTTTGCCCAACGGCTCGCATTCCGCCTCGTGGCTGCTGCCGGGCGCGCAGGACGGGGCCTCCGTCGATATCGAGCACTACCGGCGGCTGGCGCAGGCGGCGGAGCGCGGCAAGTTCGATTTCTTCTTCATCGCCGACCAGGCGGCGGTTCGCATGGACCGGATGGAGGTGTGGAGCCGGGCGCCGTCCTATACCAACATCCTCGAACCCATCACCCTGCTCGCCGCGGTGGCGGGCTCGACCCGGCATATCGGCCTCGGGGCCACCGCTTGCACCACCTTCTGCGAGCCCTACACCATCGCCCGGCAGTTCGCCTCGCTCGACCATATCAGCGGCGGGCGTGCCGCCTGGAACGTGGTGACGGGCGCGAGCCACGATGCCGCCCGCAATTACGGCATGGACCAGCTGCCGTCACATGAGGTGCGCTACGACCGCGCCCGCGAGTTCGTGGAGGTGGCGCTGAGCCTGTGGGATACGTGGGAAGACGACGCCTTCGTCCACGACCATGCCGAGGGGCGCGTCTATCTGCCGGAGAAGTTCCACCCCACCCGTCATGCCGGTACGCATTTCCGGGTGGATGGCGGGCTGAACATCGCCCGCGCCCCGCAGGGCCGGCCGGTCGTCATCCAGGCCGGCGCTTCCGAGACGGGCAAGCAGCTTGCCGCGGAGACCGCCGAACTCGTCTTCGGCCCCAGCGCCGGCATGGCGGCGGCGCAGACCTTCTATCGCGACCTGAAGGGCCGCCTGCCGGCCCTCGGCCGGGCGCGCGACGCGCTGAAGATCGTCTCCGGCGTTTCCATGGTGCTTGGCGAAGACGAGGCCGAGGCCCGCGCCCGGCTCGACGCGTGGCATGACCATGTGCACCCGGATGTCGCCCGCGTCCGGATCGGCGAGGATCTGGAGGCCGATCTCATGGACCTTCCTCTCGATGCCCCGATCCCGCAGGACCGCATTCCCCTGCAGGCCCGGCTGCACAAGGCCTATTCCGACGAGATCATCGCCATGGTGCGGCAGGGGCTGACGCTGCGCGAGATTTGCCGTCGCTACAACCGCAGCCGGGCCGTCATCTGCGGTTCGCCGGTCGCAATCGCCGACATGATGGAGGAGTGGGTGGCGTCGGAAGCCTGCGATGGCTTCATGCTGTCCTTCCTCACCTTGCCGGGCTGCCTCGACGATTTCGTCGACAAGGTGGTGCCGGAGCTGCAGCGGCGCGGGCTGTTCCGGCGGGAGTACGAAGGCGGCACGCTGCGCGATCTCATCGGCCTGCCGCGACCGGCGAACCGCCATGTCGGCGCCGCCGCCACATCCCGGCGTGTCGAGGTCGTGCCCGGCTAAGACGCCAGCGGCCTTCTCCCCGCGTCATGGAAGCGTCAAAATACATCGCACACGATAATATCGTATACGCTTGACATGCTGTCGGGTGCTGGATATGGTCCTGCCGCTTTCAACGCCGTTCGAAACCGTTCGTTCGCGCAAGAGGAGAAATCACATGTCCGTGGATGCCAAGTACAAGACCACCGCAACGGCGACCGGCGGCGGCCGCGACGGCACGACCGCGCTGGCTGACGGCACGATGAGCCTCAACCTCGTGGTGCCGAAGGAGCTCGGCGGCCCGGGCGGCGATGGCGCCAACCCGGAGAAGCTGTTCGCGCTCGGCTATTCCGCCTGCTTCCTCGGCGCGCTGCGGGTCGCCTCCGGCCAGACCAAGATCAAGGTGCCGGAAGGCACCACCGTCACCGCCACCATCGGCATCGGCCCGCGCTCCGAGGGCGGCTTCGGCATCACCGCCGAGCTCGACGTCTATCTGCCGGGCCTGTCCGAGGCGGATGCGACCAAGCTGGTCGAGACCACCCACACCATCTGCCCCTATTCCAACGCCATCAAGGCGAGCGTGGATGTAAAGACGACCACGCGTTCCTGAGCGGATTCACTCCGGGCGGCCGCGCCGGCCGCCCGGAGTGTCCTATGAGATGAAAGGTCCTAGCTGACCCGATCTCGCCGGCGCCCATGCGCCACCATGACATTGACCGCCGCGCCAAGGGCCATCAGCACCGAGGTTCCGAGGAACACGGCGCGCATGCCGATATGGCCACCGATGAAGCCGCCGGCGAGCGGCCCCACCACCTGCCCGACATATTGCGCCGAGACCGAATAGCCGAGCACCGTGCCGGTGAGCGCCTCGGGCGCGTTGTGCCGGATCACGCTCGCGATCGAGGGCAGCAAGCCGCCGAGCGCCAGCCCCATGAGGAACCGCAGGCCGACGAGCTGCCAGCTCGTGGTGACGAAGGCCTGCGGGATCAGCAGCAGAGCGGCGATCGCGAGACACAGGATCACGACGTTCCAGTGCCCGATGCGGTCCGCCAGCCGGCCGAGCCGGGCCGAGGACAGCGCGCCGCCCAGCGCCGCCGCCGACATCACGACGCCGGCCATCAGCGTGACCTGTGCCGGGGGGACGAACTGCGCCACATAGACAGTGATGATCGGTTCGATCGACATGTTGGCGACCATTAGCAGCGTGCCGGTCGCCAGCATGGCGAGGATCGGCCGCCGGTCCGGGATCCGCGACCAGACCCGCCCCGAGCCGCCCGCCCGTGCCGCGGCGGGACGCCGTTCTTCCCGGATCAGCGTGGTGGTGGCGAGGAAGGCGAGGAAGATGACCCCGCCCGCCAGAAAGAACGTCGCCCGGATGCCGATCAGCGGCGGCAGCAGTCCGCCGACCAGAGGGCCGACCAGATTGCCCGCCATGATGCCCGAGGAGAGCACGCCGAGCGCCCAGCCGGTGCGTGCCCGCGGGGTCTGCGCGGCCACCAGCACCATGGAGCCGGAGGCGTAGCCGCCCAGCAGCCCGGCCAGCAGGCGCAGCGCCACCAGCTCCCAGACCGAATCCGCCATCCCGATCAGCGACATCGCGACCGCCATGCCGAGGCTGGCGCGGATCAGCATCAGCTTGCGGCCATAGCGGTCCGCGAGCCGGCCCCAGAGCGGGGCGGTCAGCGCGGCGCTGAAGAAGGTCGCGCCATAGGCGATGCCGGACCATTGGACGATGGCGGCGTGCCCCTGCGCGCCGAGCTGCTCGACATAGAGCGGAAGGAAGGGCAGCAGCAGCGTCATCGCCACGATGGTGGTGAAGGAGCCGAAGGTGCAGACCCACAGGTTGCGCTGCCACGCTCTCTCGAACGTCTCCGGCTTCTGCTCTTGGTCCGCGTCCGTGGTCATGCCGATTCCGATCCTCGGCCACGGGGCGGGGCCGGTGCCCCTTGTGCCCCGGCCCGGCGACCGGGAAAAGCCCCACGCGGGCATGTGCGCCATGCGTCGTCGTGCAGGGGAGCGAGGGTCATTCCACAGCTTCCCGCGCGTCCGGGCGCCGCCACGCTTCGGGACGACTACGCAACCGCGTCGCGATCTGAAAGACTGCGGGCCACGGCCAGAGAAACGAGAGAGACCATGACGTCCGATTATCTCAAGTTCTACATCGACGGCGCCTTCGTCGATCCGATCGAGCCCCGTCCGCTCGGCGTCATCGACCCCGCGACGGAGGAAGTGTTCGCCACCATCTCGATCGGCACCGGCGCCGACGTCGATCGTGCCGTCGCCGCCGCCCGCGCCGCGTTCGACAGCTTCTCGCAGACCAGCCGCGAGGAGCGCCTCGCCTTCCTCGAGAAGCTGCTGGAGGTCTATGAGCGGCGCTACGAGGATGTCGCGCAGGCGATCAGCCGCGAGATGGGCTCGCCCATCGCCCGCGCCCGCGATTCGCAGGCCTATGCCGGGCTCGGCCATCTGAAGGCGACCATCGAGGCGTTCAAGGCCTTCCCGTTCGACGAGATGCGCGGCGGCACGCTGGTGACGCATGAGCCGGTCGGCGTGGTCGGCCTCATCACCCCGTGGAACTGGCCGCTCAACCAGATCATGTGCAAGGTCGCCCCTGCCATCGGCGCGGGCTGCACCATGGTGCTGAAGCCGAGCGAGATCGCCCCCATTTCCGGCATGGTGTTTGCCGAGATCGTGGACGAGATCGGCCTGCCCAAGGGCGTCTTCAACCTCGTCAACGGCACCGGGCCCGAGGTCGGGGCGGCCATCTCCTCGCATCCCGACATCGACATGGTGTCCTTCACCGGCTCGACCCGCGCGGGCACCGATGTCGCGCGCAACGCCGCCGCGACGGTGAAGCGCGTGGCGCAGGAGCTCGGCGGCAAGTCGGCCAACATCGTGCTGCCGGACGCCGATCTCGAGGCCGCCGTCACCCAGGGCGTGAAGGGCTGCTTCGGCAATACCGGCCAGTCCTGCGACGCCCCCACGCGCATGCTGGTGCCGGCCGACCGCCATGACGAGGCGCTGGAGATCGCGCGGCGGGCCGCGCTTTCCGTGCGCGTCGGCAAGCCGACCGACATCGAGACCGAGATCGGCCCGCTGGTCAGCCAGATGCAGTTCGACAAGGTGCAGGGCCTCATCGCCGCCGGCATCGAGGAGGGCGCGACCCTCGTGGTGGGCGGCACCGGCAAGCCGGAAGGGCTGGAGACCGGCTATTACGTCAAGCCGACCGTGTTCGGGAACGTGAAGCCCGGCATGCGGATCGAGCGCGAGGAGATCTTCGGCCCGGTGCTGTCGATCATTCCGTATGACAGCATCGAGCAGGCCATCGCCATCGCCAACGACACGCCCTATGGCCTCGCGGCCTATGTGCAGGGCACGGATGTCGAGCAGCTCCGTCGCGTCGCCGCCCGGTTGCGGGCGGGTTCGATCTATCTCAATTATCCCGACTGGGATCTGTTCGCGCCGTTCGGAGGCTACAAGCAGTCCGGCAACGGCCGCGAATATGCCGATTTCGGCCTGCGGGATTTCATGGAGATCAAGGGGATCGTCGGCTACGCCGCCTGATCCGGCTTCGCCGCGGCGGTGACGACTGCCGAAATCCCGGCGCAGTTCCATCGCTTCATGAGTGCGACCTCGCCGGATGGCATCCGGCGGGGTCTGACAGACGGAATCCTCCGGTCCGAGCCCGCCGCTCATGGGAAGCGGGGCGCAGGCCGGATATCCGCACGAATCCGCCACCGCGGACGTAGTACATCAGCGTGGCCTGCAAGAAGGCGAGGGGAACCTGCCATGACGCTGGACGGATCATCCCTTGCTTTTGGCGGCGGGGTGACGGCCCTTGTCTTTTCGCTGGTCTTCGCCTGGCTCTGGCAGAATCGGCGCGAGACGTATCTGGCGGCATGGGCCCTCGGGGCATTGTGCGCCGCGGCCGGGCTGACGATGGCGAGCCGCAAGCAGGGCCTTGCCCTCGTCGATCGCTCCGCGAGCCTCAGTTTTCTTGTGATCCTGCTGATGGCTGCCAGCCTGGCCCTGCTCCGGTTCGGCATCGTTCTGTTCGAGCGTCCGGCGCCGTCCCGCATCACACGCGGCGACATTCTGGGCGCAGCCGGCATGGCGGGCGTGCCGGTGCTTGCTTTTATCGGCGTTCGTGCCGCGGGAGGCGCGGCCTATTTCGCGATGGCTTTCGGCCTTGTGGGGCTGGCGTTCATTTCCGCCAGCGCGGCCCACCTTCTGCTGCGGTCGGCCCGGCGCGGGATCCGCAACCTGCCCGAACTCGTGGCCGGCGCCGGCCTGTGCCTTTATGCGCTCGCTTTGCTCGTCACCGCTCTCCTGCGGTTCTATCTTGGATGGGCCGGCGGCGCAGAAGGCGTTCCAATGCCCGTCTTCTTCGTGGTGGATCAGTTCGTCGGAGCGGCGATCTATTGCGCCCTGATCTTCATGGCGGCGTGGCGTCGACGCAGCGAACTGGAAAGCATCGCGCTGGTCGATCCGCTGACGCGGCTGCTGAACCGCCGGGCGCTGGGCGAGGCGATGGGCGGGTTGACGGGGCGCACGCTCGGCGCCGTCGCGGTGTTCATGATCGACATCGACCGCTTCAAGGCCGTGAACGACACGCATGGCCACGATGTCGGCGACGAGGTGCTGGTGGAACTCGCCCGGCGCTGCGGCCGGCTCTCCCATGCGGCTGGGGCGACCCTGTACCGTTATGGCGGCGAGGAATTTCTCTGCCTCCATACGGACACGACGATCGAAGCCGCCACGCAGCTCGCCGAGGCGCTGCGCCACGCGATCGAAGCGACGCCTTTCCTCCTCGGCCCGCTGAGCCTCGATCTGACCGTCAGCGTCGGGCTGGCGATGGGCGGCGCAGGCGATTCCGAGCCATCCTCCATCGTGAAGCGCGCCGACACGGCGCTCTATGCGGCCAAGAATGCGGGCCGCAACCGGGTCAGCGTGGCGCCGTCCAACGCGGCCGGCCTGCCAGCGCCGCCCACCGCCTGACATCACATCGCTCAGCCGCCGCCCACCGGCACGCTCTTGGTCACGACATAGGTGAAATAGCGCTCGATGCCGATGGCCGGATCGAGCAGGCGGTCGATCAGGCGCTGGTAGCTGTCGATGTCCGGCACCACCACGCGAAGGACGTAGTCGATACCGCCGCCGGTGGCGTCGCAGGCGACGATGGCCGGCTCCTTCCCGACTGCCTGCTCGAAGCGGCGGAAATCGGCCTGCTGGTGGCTCTTCAGGCTGATCTCGACGATCACCGTGGTGCGGGGCGCCGCGGCGTCGAGATCGACGATGGCGGTGTAGCCCCGGATGACGCCGCCATCCTCCAGCCGGCGCAGCCGCTCCCAGCAGGCCGCAGGCGACAGCCCGGCCGCCTCCGCCAGCTTCAGCTTGGTCATGCGTCCGTCCCGGCGCAGCGCGTCAATGATCCTCAGGTCGATGGCATCGAGCTTCATCTTCGGTCGCCGGCGTGCATAATGTCCTGAAATCGTGACTCACAGAACGAGACAATTCATGCTTCGTCAAGCTGGCAGGCGCGCCGGGAACCCCATGGCCGGGTCGCTTGCCGAGACGGCAGGCCGGCCGGTCGACTGGCGGCCGGTGCTGGCGAAGCCGAAGGGCGGCACCAAGCACGCCGCTTTGACGGAGCGGATCATCGCCGATATCGACGCCGGCATCCTGCGGCCCATGGACCAGATGCCGACCCATCGCGACCTCGCCCGCGTGCTCGGCGTCTCGGTGCAGACGGTGAGTCTCAGCTATGGCGAGGCGGAGCGTCTCGGCTATCTCAGCGGCGAAGTCGGGCGCGGTACGTTCGTGAAGGCGCGAGTCACCGAGCGGGCCGGCCGGCTGATGCTGGATCGCAACCCGGACGAGGCGGTCGACCTTTCCATCGTGCGCGGCGTCTACACCGAGGCGCATGAGGACGCCTCGCGCGCCGCCTTCGCCGCCCTGGGCGGGCAGGACAATAGCGCCTTCATGCGGCCCTGCCGTCCCATTGCCGGGCTCGACGCGCATCGCGAGGCGGCGCGGGCGTGGCTGCGCCCGCTCGGGGTGGACGTGCCGGCGGAGCGCATCCTCCTCACCAATGGCGCGGCGCATGCGCTGTTCCTGGCGTTGAGCTGCATCGCACGGCCGGGCGACGTGGTGCTGACGGAGAATCTCACCGACCATGGGGTGATCGGCGTTTCCAACGTTCTCGGCTTCAACCTGAAGGGCCTGCCCACCGATGGGGAGGGCATCCGCCCCGAGGCCTTCGAGGCCGCCTGCGAGGCCGGCACGGTGCGGGCGCTGGTGCTGATCCCGACCCTCAACAACCCCACCAGCCACGTCGCGAGCGCGGAGCGGCGGCGGGACATCGCCGCGATCGCGCGGCGGCACGGCGTGTTCGTGGTCGAGGATGAAGTCTACAAGCCGCTCATCGACGTGGAGCTGCCCTCCATCGCCGCCATGCTGCCGGATCTCGGCTTCTTCGCCACCAGCTTCACCAAGACCGTGCTCACCGGCCTCAGGGTCGGCTATCTCGTGGTGCCGCCGCATTATTCCATCCGCGCCGCCTCCATCCTGCGGGTGACGAGCTGGAGCGGCAGCTATCTCGCCGGCGAGATCGCCTCGCGCTGGATCGAGGACGGCACCGCACAGCGGCTGCTGGAGGTGCAGCGCCACGAGGCGCGGGCGCGCCAGCGCGTGGTGGCGCAGGTGCTGGGACCGCACGTCGCGTCCAGCCACCCGCTGTCGCTCTGCGCCTGGCTGAAGGTGCCGGCGCACTGGACCGAGGACGGGCTGGTGCGTTCGCTGGCCGAGCGGCGGGTGGCGGTCACCCCGTCCGATCCCTTCATCGCGGGGGGCAACCATGGCGGGGGCATCCGGATCTGCCTGGGCGGCCAGCTCAGCCATGGGGCGCTGGAGCAGGCGCTCACCACCCTCCGCCAGACCTTCGAGCAATTGCCGCCGGTCTTCGACATCGGCGCGCTGGGCTGGCTGCCGGATGCCGATGACGGTGCCTGAAGCGTCCACCTCGATGATTGGATCATGACAATATAATAATTGACATGATTTTATCGCCCTCTCACCATGACAAGTGAGAGGGAAAACCAATCCATGTCCTGCCCGTCCGCCATCGCCGCCGGTCCTGCCACCCTCCCGGTCTCCCCGGCCGAGGTCGAGGTTGCGGCGCGGCGCATCGCCGGGCGGGTCGTGCGCACGCCGCTGGTCGCCTCCGCCGCGCTGTCCCGCGCCAGTGGACATCCTGTCTTTCTCAAGCTGGAGACGCGCCAGCCGATCGGCGCGTTCAAGCTGCGCGGGGCGATGAATGCGGTGCTGGCGCTGGACGAGGCGGCCCGCCGGCGCGGGCTGGTCACCGCCTCCACCGGCAATCACGGCCGCGCGCTCGCCCATGCCGCCCGCGAGGCCGGCGTGCCGGCGGTGGTGTGCATGTCGGCGCTGGTGCCCGCCAACAAGGTCGAGGCGGTGCACGCTTTGGGGGCCGAAGTGCGGATCGTCGGCCGCTCGCAGGACGACGCGCAGGCCGAGGTTGAGCGCCTCGTTTCCGCGCGCGGCCTCACCGCCATCCCGCCCTTCGACCATCCCGACGTCATCGCCGGGCAGGGGACCATCGGGCTCGAAATCGTCGAGGACCTGCCGGAGGTATCCGCGGTCCTCGTGCCGCTGTCCGGCGGCGGCCTCGCCGGGGGTGTCGCGCTGGCGGTGAAGGCGCTGCGTCCGTCCGCCCGCGTCATCGGCATCTCCATGGCGCGCGGCGCCGCGATGGCGGCTTCGCTCCGGGCCGGCCACCCGGTGGAGGTGGTGGAGGAGGACACGCTGGCCGATTCCCTCGGCGGCGGCATCGGCCTTTCCAACCGCTACAGCTTCGCGCTGTGCCGCGCCTTGCTCGACGAGGTGGTGCTGCTGACCGAGGACGAGATCGCCGCCGGCATCCGCCACGCCGCTGAGGCCGAGGGCGAGGTGGTTGAGGGCGCCGGCGCGGTGGGCATAGCCGCTCTCATCGGCGGAAAGGTCAGCCTTGATGGGCCCGCCGCGCTCATCCTCTCCGGCCGCAACATCGACGAGACCCTGCATCGCCGCATCGTGAAGGAGACCGCCGTATGAGCCGGATGCTCGTTCTCACCGAGGCCGATCTGCGCCGCATCGTCTCGCTGGATGCGAGCGCGGTGGCGTGCGTGGAGGAGGCCTTCGCCGCGTTGGCGACGAAGCCGGTCGCCATGCCGCCGATCCTGCGGCTCGACATTCCCGAGCATCGCGGCGAGGTGGATGTGAAGACCGCCTATGTGCCGGGCCTGGACGGATTCGCCATCAAGGTGAGTCCCGGCTTCTTCGACAATCCCGCGCTCGGCCTGCCGAGCCTCAACGGGTTGATGATCCTGTTCAGCACCCGCACCGGGCTGGTCGAGGCGCTGCTGCTGGACAATGGCTACCTCACCGATGTGCGCACCGCCGCCGCCGGGGCGGTTGCTGCCCGCCATCTCGCCCGTCCCGATGCCGCGGTGGCGGCGATCTTCGGCGCTGGGGTGCAGGCCCGCCTCCAGCTCGAGGCGTTGACGCTGGTGCGGCCCATCCGCGACGCGCGGATCTGGGCGCGCGACGTCGGCAAGGCCCGCGCCGCCGCCGCCGATCTGGCCGGCTCGCTCGGCATCCGGGTGGAAGCGGTGGCCGATCCGGCGCACGCGGTGACGGGGGCGGACATCGTCGTCACCACCACCCCGGCCGAGCAGCCGGTGCTGAACGCCGCGTGGCTGGAGCCCGGCCAGCACATCACCGCCATGGGCTCGGACAGCGAGCACAAGAACGAGATCGACCCCGCCGTCTTCGCCCGCGCCACCTATGTCCCCGACCGCCTGAGCCAGACCCGCCGGCTCGGCGAGCTGGCCCATGCCATCCGCGCCGGCGCGGTGGCCGAGGGCACCGCCTTCGCCGAGCTGGGCGAGGTGATCGCCGGCATCAGGCCCGGCCGCAGCCGCGCCGACGAGATCACCTTCGCCGATCTCACCGGCACCGGCGTGCAGGACACCGCCATCGCCAATCTCGCCCGCAGCCGCGCCGTGGGCGCCGGGGCCGGGCGGGCCATCGACACCAAAGCCGCAGCAGGAGACGCCGCGTGACCGTGACCCTGAACTTCTCGCGCGAGGAATATGCCGCGCGCCTCGCCAAGACCCGCACGGCGATGGAGCGTGCCGGCATCGAGCTGCTGATCGTCACCGACCCGTCCAACATGCACTGGCTCACCGGCTATGACGGCTGGTCGTTCTATGTGCACCAGTGCGTGCTGGTGCCGCCGACCGGCGAGCCGATCTGGTATGGCCGCAAGCAGGACGCCAACGGGGCGAAGCGCACCGCCTATCTGGCCCATGACAACATCATCGGCTATCCCGACCACTATGTGCAGTCCACCGAGCGCCATCCGATGGACCTGTTGTCGCAGATCATCGCGGAGCGCGGCTGGGACAGGCTCTCCATCGCGGTGGAGATGGACAATTACTATTTCTCGGCGGCGGCCTATGCCTCGCTGGTAAAAAACCTGCCGAACGCCCGCTTCACGGATGCCGCGGGCCTCGTGAACTGGCAGCGTGCGGTGAAAAGCCAGACCGAGCTCGACTATATGCGCAAGGCCGGGCGCATCGTGGAGCTGATGCACAAGCGCATCGTCGAGGTGATCGAGCCCGGCATGCGCAAATGCGACCTCGTGGCCGAGATCTACGACGCCGGCATTCGCGGCACGGCCGAGTTCGGCGGGGATTATCCCGCCATCGTGCCGCTGCTGCCCTCGGGCGCGGACGCCTCGGCCCCCCATCTCACCTGGGACGACAAGCCGATGCGGACCGGGGAGGGCACCTTCTTCGAGATCGCCGGCGCCTATAAGCGCTATCACTGCCCGCTCTCGCGCACCGTCTTCCTCGGCAAGCCGACGGACGCCTTCCTCGATGCCGAGAAGGCGACGCTGGAGGGCATGGAGGCCGGCCTTGCCGCGGCGAAGCCCGGCAACACCTGCGAGGACATCGCCAACGCCTTCTTCGCGGTGCTCAAGAAATACGGGATCATCAAGGACAACCGCACCGGCTATCCGATCGGCCTCAGCTATCCGCCGGACTGGGGCGAGCGCACCATGAGCCTGCGCCCCGGCGACCGCACCGAGCTGAAGCCCGGCATGACCTTCCATTTCATGACCGGCCTGTGGCTGGAGGATATGGGGCTCGAGATCACCGAGAGCATCGCGATCACCGAAACGGGCATGGAGTGCCTGTCCAACGTGCCGCGCCAGCTCTTCGTGAAGGGGTAAGGCGATGCTCGACGCTTCCGCTCGCCCCTCACCGGTCACGCCCACGGTCGATCTTTCGGCCAGGGGCGTGCAGCACGGCCATCTGCGCCTGCCCTACAGCCGCGACGACAGCGCCTGGGGCTCGGTGATGATCCCGGTCTGCGTCATCGCCAATGGCGAGGGCCCGACCGCACTGCTTACCGGCGCCAATCACGGCGACGAATATGAGGGCCCGGCCGCGCTGTTCGAGCTGGCGCGCACCCTTGACCCGGCCTCCGTGCAGGGCCGCGTCATCATCGTGCCGGCTATGAACTACCCCGCCTTCCGGGCCGGCACCCGTACTTCGCCGATCGACCGCGGCAACCTGAACCGCAGCTTTCCGGGCCGCCCGGACGGTTCGGTGACGGAAAAGATAGCCGACTATGTGACGCGCCACCTCGTCACGCAGGCGGATGTGGTGCTCGATTTCCATTCGGGCGGAAAGACGCTCGACTTCCTGCCCTATGGCGCCGCCCACGAACTGCCGGACAAGGCGCAGGAGGCGCGCTGCTTCGCGGCGGTGGCGGCGTTCTCCGCGCCCTATTCGATGCGGATGCTGGAGATCGACGCCGTCGGCATGATGGACACCACCGTCGAGGAGATGGGCAAGGTGTTCGTCACCACCGAGCTGGGCGGCGCCGGCACCGCGAGCGCCACCAGCATCGGCATCGCCCGGCGTGGCGCGCTCAACCTGCTGAAGCATGCCGGCATCCTCGCCGGGGAGCCCGAGACCGGCCCGACCCGCTGGCTGGACATGCCCTCCGCCGACTGCTTCGCCTTCGCGCAGGATGACGGGCTCGTCGCCTTCGCCTGCGATCTCGGGGCGCCGGTGAGGAGGGGCGACCTCATCGCCCGGGTCTATCCGATCGGGCGCACCGGCCTTGCGCCCGCCGAATACCGGGCGGCGATGGACGGCGTCCTGGCGGCCCGCCACGTCCCCGGCCTCGTCACGTCGGGCGACTGCCTCTCCGTCCTCGCCGTTGTGAAGGACGCCTGAACGCCCCGGCCGCGCGGCGGCCCAACATCATCGCGCGACGCGGGGAGCCGAAACGCAGGCAGCATCGCACCCCCGCGCAAGCCCGGAAAACCGGCACGCGCCCCCAACCAGCCAGAGGAGTTTCGTCATGTCGTTCCTGAAGATCGCCGGCCTCGCCGGTCTCGCCGGTCTCGCCCTCGCCACCTCTCTCTCCGCTGCGGGAGCCACCACCCTCAAGGAGGTGAAGGACCAGGGCTATATCCGCGCCGCCACCGCCAATGAGGTGCCCTATTCCTACATGAAGGACGACGGCACCTCGGCCGGCATCGGGCCGGACGTGGCCAATGCGGTGCTCAAGAAGATGGGCATCACCGAGGTCAACTGGACCGTGACGCCCTTCGGCACCCTGATCCCCGGCCTCAAGGCCAAGCGCTTCGACTTCGTCGCCGCCGAGCAGAACATCTCGCCCGAGCGCTGCAAGCAGGTGGCCTTCACCGAGCCGAACTCCTCCTATGGCGAAGGCCTGCTGGTGAAGAAGGGCAACCCGAAGCACCTCACCACCTATGCCGACATCGCCAAGGATCCCTCGCTGAAGGTCGCGGTGGTGTCGGGCGCCAACAATATCGACTTCCTGCGCGCCGTCGGGGTGAAGGACGACCAGGTGATCTTCATCACCGCCAATGCCGACGCCCCCGCCACCGTGCAGAGCCGCGCCGACGCCTATGCCGCCACCGAACTCACCGTCGCCTCGCTCGCCAAGGGCGCAACCAATGTCGAGCAGGTGAAGCCCTTCACCGATCCGGTGGTGAACGGCAAGCCGGTGCGCAATTTCGGCGGCTTCGCCTTCCGTCCGGAAGACAAGGAACTGCACGACGCCTTCAACGCGGCGCTGGTGGAGTTCCGCAAGACCGACGAATACAAGGCCATCCTGAAGAACTACGGCCTGTCGGACGAGAGCATCAAGGCCGCCGCCGACCGCAAGGTCGCGGATCTGTGCGCCGGCAAGTGAGCCTGCGCATCCGCTGACGGCCTCCTGTCTCCGGCGCCCCGCAACGGGCGCCGGAGCCTCACGCGTTCCGGCACGGCCGGCTCCGTTTCCACATCGAGGAGCAAGACCGATGGAATGGATCTCCTATCTGCCCTCGCTCGGGCGCGGCGCGCTCGTCACCGCCTCGATCACGCTCGCGGCCATCGCGCTGGGCGGGGCGGCGGCCTTCGTCGCCGGCATTGCGCGGGTGGAGGGCGGTCGCATCGTCGCGACGCTTGCGCTCTGCTACACGGAACTGTTCCGCGGCACCTCGCTGCTGGTCCAGCTCTTCTGGTTCTATTACGCGCTGCCGCTCGTCGGCATCAGCTTCGAGCCGGTGACCACCGGCATCGTCGTGCTGGCGCTGCATGTCGGCGCCTATGGCTCGGAAATCGTGCGCGGCGCGCTGGCCTCGGTCGCCCAGCAGCAGCACGAGGCGGCGCGGGCGCTGAATTTCGGCCGCATGCAGACGCTGCTCCACATCACCCTGCCGCAGGCGCTGGTGGAGATGATGCCGGCCTTCGGCAATCTCGCCATCGAGACGCTGAAGCTGTCCTCGCTGGTCTCGCTGATCTCGATCGCCGACCTCACCTTCCGGGCGCAGTCGATCCGCAACCTGACGCTCGATTCGACCACCGTCTACACGCTGACGCTGCTCGGCTATTTCCTGATGTCGCTGGTGCTGATGGGGCTGATGCGCCTCCTCGAGCGGCTGGTGCGGCGCGGCGCGGCCTTCCCGCGCGCGGCCCATTCCTAGGGAGCCGGAACGATGTACGGTTTCGAATGGGACACCGCGACCCCGCTGACCTATGCGTGGTCGATCCTGCCGATCATCCTCATCGGCCTCACCGTCACGCTCAAGGCCGCCGCGGCCGGCTTTTCGATCGCGCTGGTGCTCGGCCTCGTCTTCGCGCTGCTGCGCCGCAGCCGGGTGAAGGCGATCGCATGGACCACCTCGGTGGTGGTCGAGTTCCTGCGCGATACCCCGCTGCTGGTGCAGCTCTTCTTCCTCTATTACGTGCTCCCGGATTACGGCCTTACCCTCCCGGCCTTCCTCACCGGGGCGATCGCGCTGGGGCTGCAATATTCGGCCTATACGTCGGAGGTCTATCGCGGCGGCATCGAGGCGGTGCCGCGCGGCCAGTGGGAGGCGGCGACGGCGCTCAACCTCTCGCGCACCGATGTCTATCGCGACATCGTGGTGCCGCAGATCGTGCCGCGCATCCTGCCGGCCATGGGCAATTACCTCGTCGCCATGCTCAAGGAGACGCCGGTGCTCTCGGTCATCACCATCCTTGAGATGATGGGCCTCGCCAACATGATCGGCGAACGCACCTTCGATTATCTGGTGCCGCTCACCATGGTGGGTGTGATCTTCCTGCTCCTCACCCTCGTCTGCTCGGCCGGGCTGCACTGGCTGCAGAGGGCCCTTCCCAAAGCCGGGATTCCGCTGCAATGACCCAAACCGCTCCCGCTCCCATCATCGCCTTCGACCGCGTGACCAAGCGTTTCGGCGCACTGACCGTGCTGGACGACTTCAACTTCACCGTCGCCCCCGGCGAGAAGGTGACGCTGATCGGTCCCTCCGGCTCCGGCAAGTCGACCGTCCTGCGTATCCTGATGACGCTGGAGCCGTTCCAGGAGGGTACGCTCACGCTGGCCGGCATGTCCTATCAACAGCCGAACGGGACCGGCCCGTTCAAGGCCGGCGAGCGGCATCTGCGGCAGATCCGCAGCCATGTCGGCATGGTGTTCCAGAGCTTCAACCTGTTCCCGCATATGAGCGTGATGCGCAATGTGGTGGAGGCTCCGGTGCGTGTGCTCGGGCTCTCGCGCGCCGAGGCCGAGTGCCGGGCGGTGGACCTGCTGGCGCTGGTCGGCCTCGCCGACAAGAAGGACCATTTCCCGGCCCAGCTCTCCGGCGGCCAGCAGCAGCGCGTCGCCATCGCCCGCGCGCTCGCCATGCGCCCGCGGGTGCTGCTGTTCGACGAGCCGACCTCGGCGCTCGATCCGCAACTGGTCGGCGAAGTGCTGTCGGTCATCCGCAGCCTCGCCCATGAGCACGACCTGACCATGCTGCTGGTGACGCACGAGATGCGCTTCGCCCGCGAGGTGTCGGACCGGGTGTGCTTCTTCGACAAGGGCCGCATCTGCGAGCAGGGCGCGCCGGACCAGATCTTCACCAACCCGCAGCAGCCGCGCACCCGCGAATTCCTCGCCTCGGTGCTCGGCTGAGCGTGTCGCATGGCGGCCTGCCGATACTCTGTCGGCGGGCCGGCGATCTTTCGACAACCCTTCGGCCGCGGGCCGACACTTCGAAAACCCTCTCGCCGAGCGTCCGCCTAGTCTTCGCGGCATCGAGGGAGGAGCTGCCCCATGACCGCGCCGATCCGTACCGATCACTTCGCCTCCAGCCATCGCACCGGTGATCATCCGGCCAAGCCGCTGCCTCATCCCGGTCTGGCCCGGCTGGCGGATCGCCGGCTGCTCAAGGAGCTGTCCTATATCGACGGACGCTGGACCGCGGCGCGCGACGATGCGCGCTTCGCGGTCACCGATCCCGCCGACGGCACGCTTGTCGCCCGGGTCGCGGCGCTTGGCGCCGATGAGGCGCGCGAGGCGGTGGCGGCGGCTGACCGTGCCTTCGCCGCCTGGAAGACCTTGCTGCCGCAGGTGCGCGCCGGCCTGCTGCGGCGCTGGCACGACCTAATGCAGGAAGCGGCGGAAGACCTCGCCGTGCTGATGACGCTGGAGCAGGGCAAGCCGTTGGCCGAAGCCCGCGGCGAGATCGCCTATGCGGCCTCCTTCATCGCCTATTACGCCGAGGAGGCGCTGCGGGTGAATGTCGAGGGCGTCACCAGCCACCTGCCGGGCGCGCAGATGATGCTGCGGCGCGAGCCGGTGGGCGTCGCCGCGCTGCTCACCCCGTGGAATTTCCCCTCCGCCATGCTCACCCGCAAGGCCGCCGCCGCCCTCGCCGCCGGCTGCACCGTGGTGGCGCATCCTTCCTCGCAGACCCCACTCTCGGCGCTGGCGCTGGGCGAGCTGGCGGACCGCGCCGGCTTCCCGGCGGGTGTGGTCAACATCGTCACCGGCCAACCGGCGCCGATCGCCGAGACCTTCTGCGCCGATGTAAGGGTGCGGGCGGTCAGCTTCACCGGTTCCACCGGGATCGGGCGCCTCGTCGCCCGCAATGCCGCCGCCACGATTAAACGGGTGGTGATGGAGCTGGGCGGCCATGCCCCGCTCATCATCTTCGCCGACGCGGATCTCGACCGCGCGGTCGAGATCGCGGTTGCGGCCAAGTTCGCCACCTCGGGACAGGACTGCCTCGCGGCCAACCGCATCTATGTCGAACGCCCGCTGCATGAGCGTTTCGCGAGCGCCTTCGCGGCACGGGTGGAGGCGCTGAAGGTGGGGCCGGGGCTGGACGAAGCCAGCGAGATCGGCCCGCTGATGCACCGCGCCGCGGTGGAGAAGGCGCAGGCCCAGATCGACGATGCGCTGGCCCGCGGGGCGCGCCGGCTCGCCGGCGAGCGGACGATGCCCGGCCCGCTCTTCCTGGCACCCACCGTGCTGGCCGACGTGCCGGACGACGCCCTCATCATGCGCGAGGAGACCTTCGCCCCGGTGGCGGCGCTCGCGCCGTTCGACAGCGAGGCCGAGGTGGTCCGGCGCGCCAACGCCACCGAATACGGGCTTGTCGCCTATGTCGTGACCCGCGACGGCGCCCGCGCCGCCCGCATGGCGGAAGCGCTCGATTACGGCATGGTGGCGATCAACCGGGTGAAGATCACCGGCGCCCCCGTGCCCTTCGGCGGGGTGAAGCAGTCCGGCCTCGGCCGCGAGGGCTCGCGCCACGGCTTGGAGGCCTTCACCGACCTCAAATATGTCTGCCTCGACCTCGGCTGAGGGCGCCGCAGACCCCGTTCGACCCTATCTGCAAGGATCATTGAGATGCTCGACAACGCCGCCCGTTCCGACAACGAACTGCACAGCTGGGATCGCGACCACTTCTTCCATCCCTCCACCCACATGGCCCAGCACGCCCGCGGCGAGACCCCGAACCGCATCGTCACCGGCGGCGAGGGGGTCTACATCGTGGACCGCGAAGGCAAGCGCAGCCTCGACGCCTTCGCCGGGCTCTATTGCGTGAATGTCGGCTATGGCCGGACCTCGATCACCGACGCCATCGCCGCGCAGGCCGGAAAGCTCGCCTATTACCACGCCTATGCCGGGCACGGCTCGGAACCCTCGATCGAACTCGCCAAGATGGTGATCGACCGCGCGCCGAAGGGCATGAGCCGGGTGTTCTTCGGCCTGTCCGGCTCGGACGCCAACGAGACCAACATCAAGCTGGTCTGGTACATCAACAACGTGCTCGGCCGGCCGCAGAAGAAGAAGATCATCTCGCGCTGGCGCGGCTATCACGGCTCCGGCGTGATGACCGGCAGCCTCACCGGCCTCGCCGGCTTCCACAATCTGTTCGACCTGCCGCGGGCCCCGATCCTGCATACGGTGGCGCCCTATTACTACCGCCGCGAGGACCGCAGCCTCAGCGAGGAGGCGTTCACCGATCATTGCGTCGCCGAGCTGGAGACGCTGATCGAGGCCGAGGGCGCCGACACCATCGCCGCCTTCATCGGCGAGCCGGTGCTCGGCACGGGCGGCATCGTGCCCCCGCCGGCCGGCTACTGGGCGAAGATCCAGGCGGTGCTGAAGAAGCACGACATCCTGCTGATCGCCGACGAGGTCATCACCGGCTTCGGCCGCCTCGGCACGATGTTCGGCTCCGACCATTACGGCATCGAGCCCGACCTCATCACCATCGCCAAGGGCCTCACCTCGGCCTATGCGCCGCTCTCCGGCGTCATCGTATCGGAGAAGGTGTGGCGGATCCTGGAGCAGGGTTCGGATGAATATGGTCCGATCGGCCATGGCTGGACCTATGCCGCGCACCCGCTCGGCACCGCCGCCGGCGTCGCCAATCTGGAACTGGTGGACGAGCTCGACCTCGTCGCCAATGCCCGCGAGGTCGGCGCCTATCTCAATGCGTCGTTGAAGCAGGCCATCGGCGGCCACCGCTTCGTCGGGGAGGTGCGCGGCGAGGGCATGATGGCGGCGGTCGAGCTGGTGCGCGACCGTGACGACCGGGTGTTCTTCGACGCTGCCGAGAAGGTCGGCCCGAAGGTGGCGGCCGCGCTGCTGGCGAACGGGGTCATCGGCCGCGCCATGCCGCAGGGCGACATCCTCGGCTTCGCCCCGCCGCTCTGCCTGACGAAGGCCGAGGCCGACCTCGTGGTCGACGCCACGAAGACGGCCATCGACACGGTGGCCGCGGCTCTTTGACGCCTGCCGACAGGACCGGACGACCTGCACCTCGCCGGTGCGGGTCGTCTCGTCCCACCCACCGGTCGCGGACCGGCCGGCTGACCTGACTACCCACCACACTGGACTCATCGGTCGCCGGCAATCAGGCGCGGCGCCCGCCAATGTCGCGCAGGACCTCCCGCGCGGCGTTGAAGCCGGGAATGCCGGAAACGCCCCCGCCCGGATGCATCGAGGAGCCGCAGATATAGAGACCCTTCACCGGCGTGCGGTAGTCGGCATAGCCGGAGACCGGGCGCTGGAAGAAAAGCTGGTCGGTCGAGAGCTCGCCGTGGAAGATATGACCCTGCGGCAGGTTCACGATGTTCTCGATGTCCTGCGGCAGCAGGAACTGCGCCTCGATCACGTCACTGGAGAAGCCGGGTGCGTAGTCTTCGATGGTGTCGAACACCACCTTGCGGAAATTGTCTTTCTCCTTCGTCCAGTCGCCGTCCTTCAACGTGTAGGGCGCATGGCCGCCGAACAGATTGACAACATGCTTGCCTTCGGGTGCGAGCGTGGTGTCCACCATGGTCGGCACCACCGGCGTGATGAAAGGGCGCGAGGAATACCAGCCGTGCTTGGCGTCGTCATAAGCCCGTTCGAGATAGTCGATGTCGGGCGCGATGTGCATGTAGGTGGGGTAGGTGAAGTTGCCGAGCCCGCCTTCGCGGCGCACCCGCTCCAGCATGCGGTATTGCGGCGGGCGCTCGCAGGCGATGTTCATCTTGAACGCGGTGGAGAAGGTGCGGTAGCCGCGGATCTCCCGCACCACCTCTTCCGGCAGATGCTCGGCACCGACCAGATCGAGATAGAGGATCTTGGCGCTTGCATTGGAGATGATGGTCTTCGCCGCATAGGTCTCGCCGCCCTTGGTGGAGACGGCGGTTGCCCGCCCGCCGGAGACCCGCACCTCCTCGATCGCCGCGCCGGTCACGATGTCGACGCCCTTTTCCCGGGCGGCCGCCGCGAGCGCCTGGGTGATGGAGCCCATGCCGCCCTTGATGAACCCCCAGCCGCCGGCGCCCTCATGCTCGCCCATGATGTGGTGCATGATGACATAGGCCGAACCGGGCGATTTGGGCCCGGCAAAGGTTCCGATCGAGGCGTAGTAGGCGAGCACCGCCATGACGCGCTCATCGTCGAACCATTCACGCAGGAAGTCGTAGGCGCTCATCGTCAGCATGTCGACGATGCGGTACATCTTGCGCCCGATCTTGCGGTGCCGCCACAGCAGCGAGGCGCCGTCCTTGAAGGTACGCCAGTCGCGCCGGGTCGGGTCGACCGGGGTTTCCCAGAGCAGCTTGCGCACGATGTTGGCCGCTTCGCTGAGATATCGGTCGAATGCGGGGTAGATCTCGGCATCGTGCTTCGAAAAGCGCGCGAAGCTCGCCTGCGACTTCTGCACATTGTCCGAGAACAGGATGTAATCGTCGCCGCCGAGCGGGGAAACCATGTCCGAGCAGGGCAACACCTCCAGCCCGTGGCGCTTGAGGTCCAGCTCGCGGATGATGCGCGGATGAAGCAGGCTCATGAGGTAGGAGAAGATGGACGCTCGAAAGCCCGGCGCGATCTCCTCCGTCACCGCCGCTCCGCCAACGACGTCGCGCCTCTCCAGCACGAGCACCTTCTGGCCCGCCCGCGCGAGATAATTGGCGCAGACCAGGCCGTTATGGCCGGCGCCGATGATGATGGCGTCATAGGTTTTACCCACGGTGATGTCGGCGGCACGCATCGTTTCATCCTCAGCGACGGGTATGGACGGGAGGGTACCGGAAGGTTGCGCCAGCCGCGCTGCCGCGCGGCGGTACCTGCGGCTCGAGGCCTCGCGGACGACGTTCCGGCACCAGCTCCGTAAGGGCGTGAGCATGCTAACGTCGGCGTTTCCTCACCTCAAATGAAGAATTCTGCCCTTTCGTGCGCATAAAATTCACGGCAAAGGAGGCGTGGCCGGCGGAAGGGCCGATGGCTGGGGCGCCCGCAGAGGCGTGGTCTGCGCGAGGCGCCCCTTGAGCCAGATGGCAAAGGCCTGGATCGCGGGATTGCCGGAGCGGTCGCGCTGCGTGACGAAATAATAGGCCGATGCCACACGCACCGACAGGTCGAAGGGCCGCACGAGCCGGCCGGTCTCCAGCACGTGGCTGCAGACGAAATTGTCGCCGATCGCGATGCCCTGGCCAGCCATCGCCGCCGCCAGCACGAGGTTCATGTCGGAGAAGATGAGCCCGCGCTCGGGATCCGGCCCGATGATGCCGGCCGCGGCAAACCAGCTCGTCCATTCACTGAGCCCGCTCAGATGGAGCAGGATCGCGCGCAGCACGTCAGCGGGTTCGTTGAGGCCGCCGAGCTGATTGAGAAGCGCGGGGCTGCAGACCGGGGTGCAATCGACGGTGCTGAGCAGCTCAACCGAATGGCGGGGCCAGTCGCCGTCGCCATAAGCGATGTAGACATCAACCCCGGGCGCCGCGACGTCGTGAAGCCGGTGCGGCGTGACGATGCGAAGAGTGACGTCGGGATGGAGCTGCTTGAACTCGGCGGCGTGGGTACAGAGCCAGAAGGAGGCGAAGCCCGGCGTCGAGCTGACGGTGAGGGAGCCCTGCAGCACGCCGCGATCGCCATACTGGACGGCAGCGTCTGTCAGCGTGGTGAGCGCCTTGCGCACCTCGGCCGCATAATGCCGTCCTTGCGCGGTGAGGACGACGCCCTTTCCCGCGCGCTGCAACAAGGCGAAGCCCAGATCCTGCTCCAGAAAACGGAGCTGGTGGCTGACGGCGCTGCGTGTGACGTTCAGCTCCGCGGCAGCCTGCCAAAGAGTGCCATGGCGGGAAAAGGCTTCCAGCGCGCGCAGGGCTTGGGTCGAGGGCAGGCGCATCGATCTCGTTCCGGCGAGGACGACCTTCGGATATCGGGATTCGACGCGTCGTCAAGCGAGGCGTTCACCGGCGGCTTCCGCCCATGGCCTGCCGCCGGCGTGCGGAGATGTTACGCTTCCTGCCCCCAGCGCTGCACGGTGAAGCGGTTCAGCGTGGCGAAGACGAAGGTTTCGACCGCCAGCCCGATGAGGATCACGGTCAGGAGGCCGGCGAAGACATTGGCGGTTTCAAGCTGCGAGCGATTGGTGAAGATGAACCAGCCAAGGCCGCCTTCGCTGGCGCTGGCGCCGAACACCATCTCGGCGGCGATGAGGGTGCGCCACGCGAAGGCCCATCCCAGCCGCAGGCCGGACAGGATGGAGGGAAGGGCGGCGGGGATCAGCAGGTGGACGATGTAGGCCGGGCCGGTCAGCCCGATATTGCGTCCGGCCATGCGCAGCGTCGCCGGAACCGCGCGGAACCCGGCATGGCAGGCCAGCGCCAGCGGCCACAGCACGGAGTGGACGGTGACGAAGATGAGGCTCGACCCGCCGATGCCGAACCAGAGCAGCGCGACCGGCAGCAGCGCGATCGCAGGCAGCGGGTTGAACATGGCCGTCAGCAGCCCGAGCAGGCTCTCGCCCCAGCGGTTGAGCACGGCGAGCGCGGTGAGCAGCGCCGCGAGGACGATGCCGATGGCATAGCCGGACAGCAGGATGGCGAGCGAGGCGCGCACGCGCTCGGGCAGCTCTCCGTTGCGCAGGTTTTCCCACAGCGCGGCCAGCGTTTCGAGAAAGGTGGGCAGCAGCAGCGAATTGCCGAGCCAGCGAGCATAGAGTTCCCAGCCGAGTGCCAGCGCGACAAGGAGCACGAGGCGGCGTGCGCCGGGCCCGAGGGTGGGCAGAACGTGGCGGGCCGTGGGGGCGAGAGCGCTATCCGACATGGGCGATCACCTGTGCGTCGGGCGCGTGTGCGGCCCGGCCCTCGCGCCCGGAGGCGGGCCGGGAGGCGAGGGTGCCGAAGATGCGTTGCTGGATCTCGGTCTCGAGCGCGCCGAATGCGGCGGAGCCACGCTCACGGGCATCGTCCGACACGCGGTATTCGGCGCCGACCCGGCCGGGATGCGGCGTCAGGACGAGGATTCGGGTCCCGACATGGATCGCTTCGTCGATGGCATGGGTCACGAACAGGCAGGTGGCGCCGGTTTCCTCGCAGAGATTGAGCAACTCGTCCTGCATGCGGCGTCGCGAGAGGGCGTCGAGAGCGGCGAAGGGCTCGTCCATCAGCAGGATGTCCGGCTGGACGGCGAAAGCGCGGGCAATGGCTGCACGCTGCTTCATGCCGCCGGACAGCGTGTGGGGGTAGGCGTCGGCGAAGGCGCCGAGGCCTACCCGACCGGCCCATTCGCGGGCGCGGGCATCGGCCTCCGCTCGGCCGAGGCGACGGGCACGCCGCAGCGCGAAGGCGATATTGCCGGCGACGGTGCGCCACGGCAGAAGCTGGTCGAACTCCTGGAACACCACCATGCGGTCCGGGCCCGGTGTCCTGACCGGCACCCCGCGGAGCCGGATCTCGCCGGATGACGGCTTGAGGAAGCCGCCCACGGCGCGCAGCAGCGTGGACTTGCCACAGCCGGAGGGACCGAGCAAGGCCAGCCTCTCGCCGGCGGCGATGGTGAAGGACACGTCCTCGACCGCCGTTACCACGCCCGCGTCGGTATGGTAGCGCAACGTCACGCGCTCCACCGACAAAGGCGGTACGGCCGCTGCCGGAGCGTCACGTTCCGGGGACCAGCCCATCGGGTCAGCTCCCGTTGCGGGCGTGAAGGCCCGGCTGGAACAGGTCCTTCCAGCCCGGCTTCTGCTTGATGAGGCCGATGCGGTATTCGAAGTCGGTGAAGACGTCGACGCGCTCGGGCACGGTGGTGAAGCGGATCTGCGGATCGCGGATGATGGCCTCCACGAAGGCCGGATCGAGCTTTGATTTTTCGGCGGCGATATAGAGCGACGCGGCTTCCTTCGGGTTGGCCTTGATCCAGTCATTGGCCTGGTCGAGCGCGGCGACGAAGGCATTGATCGTCTTCGGGTTTTCTTCCGCGTATTTCCTCGTCCCATAGACGACGTTGAAGGTGTGCGGGCCGCCCAGCACGTCATAGCTGTTGAGGACGGCGTGGACCTTGTCGCTTTCGAGCTGCTGCTCGAAGAAGGGCGGCGAAGTGAAATGGGCGGTGATGCCGCCGGTACCGGAAAGGATCGCGGCCGTCGCGTCCGGATGTGGCAGGCTCACGGTGAGGCGGTCGAGCTTGTCGTACTGGCCGAAGGCCTTCTCCGCCGCGATCTGCAGCACGATCGGCTGGAAGCCGACCTTGACCGAAGGCAGGGCGATGCGGTCGCTGTCGGTGAAGTCCTTGAGCGTCTTCACCTTCGGATTGTTGGTAGTGAGCACGTTCGGCATGGAGCCGAGCGAGGCGATGAGGGTGATGTCGACCTTTCCGCGGGTCTTGTCCCAGGTCAGGATCGCCGGGGCGACGCCGGCGGTCGCGAAGTCGAGCCCGCCGGAAATGAGCGCGTCGTTCATCGCCGCCGCGCCGGAGAGGCGGAGCCACTCCACCTTCAGGTCCGCGACGCCGGCGCTCTCGGCCTGCTTCTCGATGAGGTGCTGCTCCTTCGCCACGATCAGCGGCAGATAGGCGATGCCGAATTGCTGGGCGATGCGCAGCTGCCCGCTTTCGGCAAGGGCCGGCGTGACATGCGACAGGGCGAGAGCCGGCGCGAGGGCCAGCGTGGCTGCGGCAAGAAGGGCGCGAAGGCGCATGGCGGGTCTCCGTGGACAGCTCGATCGAATGTCTCCTATAGAATAGAATTCCAATGGAATATACGTTATTTCATCAAATTCCCATTTTTGGTACGGAATAAGAAATGAGTTTCACCGATCTGTTGTGGTACATCCCGAACGATGTGAAGGCCGGACATCGCGGCGATGCGGCGACGGGCGACCCCGGCAGTCTCGACGCGCTGACCCGGCAGGCCCGCGCCATCGAAGATCATGGCTGGAAGGGCGCGCTCATCGGCACCGGCTGGGGCAGGCCCGACACCTTCACGGTGGCAAGTGCCCTCGTTGCCCGCACCACACGTTTCGAGCCGCTCATCGCCATTCGCCCGGGCTACTGGCAGCCGGCGCCGTTCGCCTCGGCCGCCGCGACGCTCGATCAGCTCTCCGAAGGCCGGGTGCGCATCAATATCGTGTCCGGCCGGGACGATCTCGCCGCTTACGGCGACCGGGAGGGCGGTCCCGTCGAGCGCTACGCCCGTACCGCGGAGTTCATGCGGCTGGTGCGCCGCCTCTGGACCGAGGAGAACGTGACCTTCGAGGGCGAGTATTTCCAGGTGAGCGGATCGACGGCTGCGCCGCGCATCACCGTCCGCGGCGAGCGGCGTCATCCGCTGTTCCATTTCGGCGGAGCTTCGGAGGCGGCCGAGCAGGTGGCGGCCACGCAGGCTGACGTGCAGCTGTTCTGGGGCGAGCCGCGCGACCAGATCGCCGAGCGCATCGCCCGACTGAAGGACCTCAGCCGCACGCTGGACCGCGACCTGCCGCCGCTGAGGTTCGGCCTGCGCATCACCACGCTGGTGCGCGATACCACGGAGCAGGCCTGGGCCGACGCCGAGGCCAAGGTCGCCGAAATGGCGCGCACCCGCGGGGCCGGCTGGCAGGATCATCGGGGCCCGGTCGCGGTCGGCCAGCAGCGCCTCCTGGAACTCGCCGGGCGCGGCGACGTGCTCGACGACAACCTCTACACCGCGCCCGGCCGGGTCGGCGGCGGCGGGGCCGGCACCACATGGCTTGTCGGCTCGGCGCAGGACGTCGCCCGCTCGCTGGCGCGATATCGGGACCTCGGCATCACCACCTTCATCCTCTCCGACACGCCCTATCTCAGGGAAATCGAGCGCCAGGGCCGGGAATTGCTGCCGTTGCTCAAGGGGTAAGGGACGGTTTCACACAGGACGATGAACTTTCGCGCGAAATGCTCTAAGAGACCGGCAGCGGCGAGGCGTCCATGTCGGCAGATCGAGTGAACCGGGGGAAAGCATCTTCGAGGCCGGCGGAATCCTGGCGGATCGGCGTGCTGTTCTCGCGCAAGGGGCACATGCGGGTGCCCGAGACCGAACATTTCCGCGGGACCGCGCTGGCCATCGAGGAGTTGAACCTCGCCGGCGGCGTGCTGGGCCTGCCGATCGAGCCGGTCTGCTACGATCCCGAATCCAGCCCGGAGCTGTACCGCGCCCATGCCGAGCGGCTGCTGACCGAAGACGGGGTCAGCACCATCTTCGGCTGCTGCACATCCTCCTGCCGCAAGGCCATCCTCGCCACGGTGGAACGGCGCAATGCGCTGCTCTGGTATTCCTCGCTCTATGAGGGCTTCGAATACTCGCCCAACGTCATCTATACCGGCGCGGTGCCGAACCAGAACAGCCTGCACCTCGCCCGCTATCTGTTCGCCACCTATGGCAGGAGCTTCTACCTCGTCGGCTCGGACTACATCTATCCGCGCGAATCGAACCGCATCATGCGTGATGTCGTGCTGCGGGAGGGCGGCGAGGTGGTCGCCGAGACCTATGTGCCGGTCGTGCCCCATCCCGACCTGCTTCGCCGGGTGGTCGAGGACATAAGGCGCCGGCAGCCGGCGGTGGTCTTCTCGACCGTGGTCGGTGAGGGGGCCCAGGAATTCTACCGGATCTATCGCGAGGCCGGGCTCGATCCCCGCATTTTGCCGATCGCCAGCCTGACGATGGGCGAGGGCGAGATCCGCGAGATCGGGCCGGAGCTGTGCGTCGGGCACATCACCTCCGCGCCCTATTTCTCGACCATCGACACCGAGCGCAACCGGGCCTTCGTCACCACCTACCGCTCCCGCTTCGGGGTCGACGCGCCGGTGACGATGTATGCCGAGGCGGCCTACTTCCAGGTGCACCTCTTCGCCGATGCGCTCGGGCGGGCCCGCTCGCTCGATACCCAGCGCCTTGCCGATGCCACGCTCGGCACCGCCTATGACGCGCCGCAGGGGCGGGTGCAGATCGACCCCGACAACAACCACACCTTCCTGCGGCCCCGCATCGGCGTGGTCAACGACCACGGCGCTTTCGACGTGGTGTGGGAGGCTAAGGCGTCCGCCAAGCCTGATCCCTATCTGGTCGATCATGTCTATGACCATGCATAGGCCTGTATCCGGCACCGGGGCGGCGGCATGAGTGCGTCGGCTCTGATCCAGAACCTCCGGAACACCCGCGTCGCGGTGGTCCATCCCCGCGACCAGGACGGCGACGACCTCATTCGCCAGTTGCAGCGCATCGGCTGCCAGGTGCAGGCGGTATGGCCGCCGCCGGCTCAGCTTCCGCTTCCGCTCGACGCGGTGTTCTTCCTGCTCGACAGCGACATCCGCAGCGCGATGCCATGGCGCATGGCCGACCTCAACGTCGCCCATATCGCCATCATGGACTACGAGAACCCGACCGCACTGAAGGCGCTGCTGGATTCCAATGCCCATGGCGTGCTGCTGCGCCCCATCCGCGCGACCGGCGTGTTGTCCAACCTGGTCCTAGCCCTGTCGATCCGCGGCTATGAGGGGCGGCTGCTGACCAAGATCTCGAAGCTCGAGGACACGCTGCGCACCCGCCGCGACATCGAGAAGGCGACGCGACTTCTGATGAGCCTGCGCAACCTCTCCGAGAACGATGCCTACCAATTCATCCGGCGGCAGGCGACGGCGAAGCGGGTCTCGCTGGGCGTGATCGCCAGTTCCATCATCAATGCCAGCGCGATGCTGGCCGAGCTGGACCGCGACGGCGAAAAATAGGCAGAATGCCCGCGATATAGGCAGCATCGACGCCTGCCGAAGGATGGTGCAAAAGTCGCTTGACTTCGAGGCGTTCCTGCGTTTGGCTAGGTGGGTCCGATCGTCAAGGCGCGGACGCAGCGGCAGCGTTGCCGCTTCATATCAAGGCTGTGCAGCCCTCGTTCGACGTCCGCCAGACGTCGCCCGGGGGCTTTTTGTTTTCGCGACGCGGTGTGCCGCGGCGCCGGGAGAGGTGTGTCCCGATGGCTGGTTCAAGTTCGGTTCGTGTCGCCTGCATCCAGATGGAACCCCGTTTCGGGGCTACTGCGGCGAATGTCGCGCACAGCATTGCCCTCATCGAGCAGGCGGCGGACCAGGGCGCGAATCTTGTGGTGCTGCCGGAGCTTTGCAACACCGGCTACATGTTCGAGACCCGCGCGGAGGCCTTCTCCCTCGCCGAGCCGGTGCCGGAAGGCCCCTCGACCAAGGCCTGGGCCGACGTGGCGGCGCGGCGCAACCTCATCATCGTCGCAGGTCTCGCCGAGCGTGACGGTGACGTGCTGTACAACAGCGCCATCGTGGTCGGCCCGGGAGGGGCCATCGGCACC
The DNA here is from genome assembly GCF_023016805.1 of Ancylobacter crimeensis. Classification (GTDB taxonomy): domain Bacteria; phylum Pseudomonadota; class Alphaproteobacteria; order Rhizobiales; family Xanthobacteraceae; genus Ancylobacter; species Ancylobacter crimeensis. The sequence goes on along the minus strand of NZ_JALKCH010000014.1, from coordinate 58,617 downwards.
TACCGCAAGAACCATCTCTGGGGCGCGGAGAACCTGTTCTTCGAGCCCGGCAACAGCGGCGCGCCGGTCTTCCAGACCGAGATCGGGCGGATCGGCGTCGCCATCTGCTACGACGGCTGGTTCCCGGAGCTCTACCGGCTGCAGGCGCTGCAGGGCGCCGACATCGTCTGCGTGCCCACCAACTGGGTGCCGATTCCCGGCCAGGCCGAAGGACGCGAGGCGATGGCCAACATCCTCGCCATGGCGGCGGCCCACACCAACTCGCTCGCCATCGCCTGCGCCGACCGTATCGGCACCGAGCGGGGCCAGCTCTTCATCGGGCAGAGCCTGATCATCGCCCATACCGGCTGGCCGGCAGCAGGGCCGGCGAGCCCGACGGATGAAACCGTGCTTGTCGCCGAGATCGACCTCGGTGCCGGACGGCGGGACCGCAACTGGAACGCCTTCAACCAGCCGCTGCGCGACCGTCGCACCGACCTCTATGCCGAGATGCTCGGCTCCGACATCAGGCGCGGCTGGTACTGACCGCGCCTGCGACAACAAGAACCAACCTTCCCGACCCCCTTCCGCTGTCTCGAGGAGAACGTGATGTCCCGCAGGAACCTGCTTGCCGGCACCGTGCTGGCCGGTGTGCTCGCCGCCGCGCTTGGCGCTGCACTTCCCACCATGCCGGCCTTCGCCGCCGATACCGTCACCATCGGCATCCCGGTCGGCCTGTCCGGCGCCAACAGCGTGGTGGCGCCATCCGTCGTGCAGTCCGCCGAACTCGCCGTCGAGGAAATCAATGCCAAGGGCGGCATCCTCGGCAAGACGGTGAAGCTTGAGGTCGCCGATGACGCATCAGGCGCCGCCGGTGCGCAGAAGGCGTTCGACTCGCTGATCTTCCAGAAGAAGGTCGACGTCCTCATCTCGATGGAAACCTCGGCCGCCCGCAATGCCGGCCTGCCGATCGTCAACCGCGGCAAGACCCCCTACATCTACACGTCCTTCTACGAGGGCCGTTCCTGCAGCCCGTATATGTATGTGAACGCCTGGGTGCCGGACCAGCAGGTCGCCCCGATCGTCGACTACTTCAAGGACAAGGGCGCCAAGACCTACTTCCTCATCGGCTCCGATTACGCCTTCGGGCGCGGCATGCTGGCCTTCACCAAGAGCTATATCGAAAAGATCGGCGGCAAGGTGGTGGGTGACGAATACGCCCCGATGGACGCCACCGACTGGACCGCCATCCTTTCCAAGGTGAAGGCGGCCAATCCCGACGCCATCATCACCTCCACCGCCGGCGGCGCGCCCAATGTGACGTTGACCAAGCAGCTGCGCGCCGCGGGCGTCAAGGCGCTCTACGGCAATCTCGCGGTCGATGAAGGCACCGCCAAGAGCATGGGGGCCGATGCCGAGGGCATCTACATCTCCGGTTCCTACTTCACCAACATCGACACCCCGGCCAACAAGGCGTTCCTCGCCGCGATGGACAAGAAGTTCGGCGCCGGGCTGAAGACGCCGAACGATCTCTCCGTGCCGGAATATGAGGCGGTATACGCCTACAAGGCGGCAGTGGAGAAGGCCGGTACCACGGATGCGGCCAAGGTCATCCGGGCGCTGGGGGAGGTCAGTGTCGAGGGTCCGCGGGGCACCATCACCATGAACAAGCAGCGCCACGCGCCGCTCACCATGTATCTCGGCCAGGTGCAGGCGGATGGCGGGGTCAAGATCCTCTCCACCTTCAAGGACGTGGATCCGGGCGAGCAGTGCCCCAAGCTGAAGTGAGCCTTCGCTTCCCTGAACCACGGGGCGCCGCTCGCGGCGCCTCCCATCCACCGGCCGGCGTGCATGAGGCGCCGGCCCGGGAACAGCGCCCATGATCGCACAGGCACTCGACATCCTCACCACGGCCGCGATCCTCTATGCGGTCGCGACGGGCCTGCTGCTCGTCTTCGGCGTGATGAAGATCATCAATTTCGCCCATGGCGGGCTGATGACCCTGGGCGGCTACGCGGCGCTCGTCACCACGCAGCTCGGGCTCAATCCCTGGCTGGCCATTCCCGCGGCCGCGCTGTTCGGCGCCGTGGCGGGCATGGCGATCGAGCGCTTCGTGGTGCGCCCGCTCTATGCCCGGCCGCTCGACGCGATCCTCGCCACATGGGGCCTCAGCATCGTCATCGGGCAGCTCATCACCATCGCCTTCGGTCGCGGGGTGCAGTTCGCGCAGGCTCCGCTCGACGGCACGCTGGATGTCTTCGGCGAAAGCTATTCCGCCTATCGCCTCGCCCTCGTGCCGATCGCGCTCATCCTCGGTGCCGGCCTCACCGCGCTGCTGCAGGGCACGCGGCTGGGTCTGGAGACCCGCGCCGTCATCATGAACGAGGATCTTGCCCGCGGCCTCGGCATCAATAGCGGGCTGGTGCGCTTTCTCACCTTCACCCTCGGCTCGGCGCTCGCCGCCATTGCCGGCACCCTGATCACGCCGCTGTCGAGCGTCGATCCCGGCATGGGCGTGCCGTGGCTGGTCAATGCCTTCATGCTGGTCCTGGTGTCGGGGGCCTCGCTGGTGAGCCTGCTGGTCTCGTGCCTCGTGCTGGGCGGCGCGCAGGTGCTGGTGAGCACCCATCTCAGCCCGGTGCTGGGCGGGCTGACCATTGCCGTGCTGGCCGCCATCATCCTTCGAATCCGTCCGCAGGGGTTCGCCCGTGACTGAATCCCGTCGCCTCGGCTTCATCCTCGCCGCCGCCCTTCTCGCCTGCGCGATCGTCGCAGCCGGGCCCTATCTGCTCGACACCTATTCGGTGAACGTGCTCACCCGCTCGCTGCTTTACGCCGCGGTGGCGCTGACCGTGGACCTGCTGTGGGGCTATCTCGGCATCCTCACCTTCGGCCAGTCCGTCTTCTTCGCCATAGGCGCCTATGCGGCGGGACTGGTCTTCACGCATCTCGATTTCTCGAACGCCAATGCCGTGCTGGCCCTGGGACTGGGCATCGGGGCCGCGCTGCTGACCGCAGCGATCGTCGGCTGGCTCGCCTTCTGGCACGGCGCCTCGGCGCTCTATGCCTCGGTCATCACGCTGGTGCTGCCGATCGTGGCGACGCAATTGCTCTACTCCGGCGGTACCTTCACCGGCTCGTCCAGCGGCCTGTCCGGCTTCACCAGCTTCGACGTCTCGATGGAAGGCTGGTTCTGGATCGCCGGCTTCTTCCTCGTGGCGGTGACCACCGGCGCCTTCATCTTCGTGAAGAGCGATGCCGGCCGGCTCCTGGTCGCGGTGCGGGAGAACGAGCAGCGCTGCAAATATCTCGGGCTCGACACCTCGCGGCTCAAGATCGCGGTCTATCTCGCCTGCGCCGCCATCGGCGCGGTGGCGGGCTATCTTTATGCCGGCTACTCGATGGTGGTGGCACCCGAGCTGGCGGGCTTCGTGTTCGGCACGGAACTGGTGATCTGGACCGCACTGGGCGGGCGCGGCACGCTGCTCGGGCCGGTCTTCGGCGCGCTGATCGTCGATTACGAGAGCGCCCAGCTATCCGGGGACTATCCCTTCGTCTGGCAGCTCATCATCGGCATCGTCTTCGTTCTGGTGATCGTCGCCTTCCCGCGGGGGCTTCTGCCGATGGTGGTCGCGCTGCCGCGGCGCCTGCTGGCGAGGGCGCGTGGGCCGGCTTCCCCGGCAGGCGAGATGCGCCTCGTGCGGCTCGATCCGACGCTGACTCAGGGCGAGGCGCCCGGCGACGGTGCGGCGCTGGCCGTGAAGGACGTCGCCAAGCATTTCGGCAGCCTCAGCGTATTGAGCGGCATCGACTTCTCGGCCCGTGCCGGCGAACTGGTCAGTCTGGTCGGTCCCAACGGTGCGGGCAAGACCACGCTGATGCGCTGTATCGCCGACGGGTCGGAGCGTTCCGCCGGCAGCATCGTGGTGAACGGCCACGACATCGGCCGGCGCCCGCCGGAGGCCTGCGTCGCGCTCGGGGTAGGGCGCAAGTTCCAGATGGCCAACGTGTTCGAGACGCTGACCGTCGCGCAATGCCTGCAGGTCGCGCGCGTGCGCCATGCCCGTCCCTCCTTTTGGAAGCGCTCGCGCACATTGCCGCTGCCCGAGGCGGCGCTCCACGTGCTCGCCACCACGGGGCTCGACCGCCAGCTCGGAACGCCGGCGCACCTGCTCTCCCACGGGATGAAGCAGGCTCTCGAACTCGCCATGGTGCTGGCCCTCGAGCCGCGCGTGCTGCTGCTAGACGAGCCGACCGCCGGTCTCACCAAGACCGAGCGCATGCAGATTGGCGGCATCCTGACCGAACTCACCCGCCGGCAGGGGCTGTGCATCCTGCTGGTGGAGCACGACCTCGACTTCGTGCGCGAAATCTCCTCGCGCATCATCGTGCTGCATCAGGGCCGTATCGTGCTCGACGGTTCGGTCGAGGAGGTCGTGAATTCGGAGCTGGTCCGGCAGGTCTATGCGGGCTCCGGCCATGCCGGCATCGCCCATTCCGCCCAACCGATCCAGACGGGAGCTCCGGCATGAGCGCCTCAGGCATCGAGGTCCAGCAGCTCTCCAGCGGCTATGCCGGCGCCAAGGTGATTCGCGAGGTCAGCCTCGCCACCGCGCCGGGCGAGATCCTTGCCGTGCTCGGCAAGAACGGCATGGGCAAGTCGACCCTGCTGAAGGCGATGATGGGCCTGCTGCCGCGCATGGGCGGCAGCGTGCGGTTCGCTGGCCGGGAGGCCACGCGGCTGCCGCCTTACGCGGTTGCGCGGCTCGGGGTCGGCTATGTGGCGCAGGAAAAGGCGCTGTTCCAGGACCTCACGGTGGAGGAGAACCTGCGCCTCGCCGTCCGCCGCACGGATTTCGAGGTGGCGCTGGCCGAGGTCGAGCGGGCCTTTCCCTTCCTGCTGCAGCGGCTCAAGCAGCGTGCCGGCACGCTATCGGGAGGCGAACAGAAAATGCTGCTGATGGCGCGCTCGCTGGCGGTGGGTGGCAAGGTGCTGCTCATCGACGAGATCACCGAAGGCCTCCAGCCCTCGGTGATCGACCGTCTCGCCGGTGTCATCCGTGACGCCCGCGCCCGGCATGGCACCACGATGCTTCTGGTGGAGCAGCATCTGCCCTTCGCGCTTGCCGTTGCGGACCGCTGGGCGGTGCTCGATCGCGGGGAGATCGCCGACACCGGTGCGGCGGGAGAGCCCGACGCGGCCGCACGCATTCTCCGCCACCTCAGCGTGTAAGGGAGAGCCATGCCCGAGCTGAATACCTTCTCCATCGTAGGACAGTGCCCCGAGACGAGGTGCGTCGGCGTCGCGGTCGCGACGGCCGTGCCGGCGGTAGGCTCGATGTGCCCGTTCACGCGGCCGGGCGTCGGGGCGGTTTCGACCCAGTCCTGGGTCAACCCCTATCTCGCCATCGCGGTGCTGGATGCCATGGCCGGCGGCGCCACCGCATCTGACGCGCTGGCTCGCGCCCTTTTCGACGACCCCGCTCGCGAGCTGCGCCAGATCGGCGTGGTGGATGCCGCCGGGCGCGCGGCGTCGTGGTCGGGTAGCGGCTGCACCGGCTGGTTCGGCCATGAGGTGGGGGAGGGCTTCGCCGTCCAGGGCAACATGCTCACCGGTCCGGAGGTCATCGCCGCCATGGCGCAAGCCTGGCGCGCCGGCGCCGGTCGCGCGCTCGGAGAGCGGCTGATGCGGGCCATGGAGGCGGGCGACCGGGCCGGCGGCGACAAGCGCGGCAAGCAGTCCGCCGCCCTGCGCATCCAGGGCGCGGAGGATTATCCTGCGCTTGATCTGCGGGTGGATGAGCATGCCGAGCCGGTGAAGGAGCTGCGCCGCGTGCTCGACATCGCGGTGCGGCAGCTGGTGCCCTTCGTCGAGGGCATGCCGAAGCGGGGCGCGCCGCCCGGCCCGGCACCGGAGGAGGTGACGCAGCTGCTGGCGCGCGCGCCGCAGGACCGGCCGGGGGGAACCGGCGACAACGGCACCGCCGCCCGCCTCGCTGCCGCCACCGGCCTGCCGCCGGACGCCGGCCGGCTGCAGTTTTTGCTGGCGCAGTTCGCGCCGATCCTTCGCGAGATCGAGCTGCTGCGCAGCGTCGATCTCGCGGCCGTCCATCCGCCCGTGATCTTCGACCCGACGCTCCCCTATCGGCGGATGCAGCCATGACCCCATCCCTTTCGAGCGTCGATCTGTGCGGGCTGACCATCAGCGAACTCGCCCCGTTGCTGCGCGGGCGCCGTCTCTCCAGCGTCGATCTGGTCGGCGAGAGTCTCGCGCGTCTCGGCCGGCATGACCCCGCGATCCAGAGCTTTGTCCATCTCTCCGCCTCCGCGCTGGAGGAAGCCGCGGCCGCCGATGCGGCCATCGCACGCGGCGAATGGCGCGGGCCGCTCCACGGCGTTCCGATCGCGATCAAGGACAATTACACAACGCAAGGCCAGCCGACGCGGGCCGGCACCGGCGTCGCGGCGCTCACCTTTCCGGAGCGCGACAGCCATTGCGTCGCCCGCCTGCGGGCGGCGGGGGCGGTGATCCTCGGCAAGACGCGGATGCATGAATTCGCGTGGGGCATGGTGACACCGCCAACACGCAACCCATGGGACCTCGATCGTGTGCCGGGCGGTTCCAGCGGCGGCTCGGGCGCCGCGGTGGCCGCCGGTTTCTGCCCGGCGGCGCTCGGCTCCGACACCGGAGGCTCGATCCGCATTCCCGCGGCGCTGTGCGGCGTGGTGGGGCTGAAGCCGACTTATGGCCGCATCGGGCGTTCCGGCATCGTGCCGCACTCCTGGTCGCTCGACCATGCGGGTCCGCTCGGCCGCTCGGTTGCCGATGCCGCTCATCTGCTCCAGGTGCTGGCTGGGCCCGACGCCGAGGACCCGGCGGCCAGCGCGGCGCCGGTTCCCAACTATGCCGCAGCCCTCGGCGAAGGCGTGCGCGGCCTCCGGGTCGCGGTGATCCGCAATCATTTCTTCGAGGCGATCGACGACGAGGTGGCGGCGGCGGTGGAGGGTGCCATCGACTTCCTCGCCGGCGAGGGTTGCACGGTGCGCGAGGTGAACGTGCCCTCGCTGCGCTACGGGCTCGGCAGCATCTTCGCCATCGAACTCGCGTCTTCCACCGCCTATCACGATGCCAGCCTCGCCGCCGGCCACACCGCGGGGTTCGCCGCCGACGTGCGCGATCTGGTGGAGATGGGACGGCTCGTCACCGGTCCGGACTATCTCAAGGCGGAACAGATGCGGGCCCGCATCATGGACGAGATGGCCGAAGTGCTGGCGCAGGCGGATGTCATCGTGACGCCGGCCTCGCCGATTACCGCCTGGCGGCATGACGAGAGCATTGTGCAGATCGGCGGCCGTGAAGAGAGCGTGCTCGCCATCTCCTGGCGTCTCACCTATCCGTTCAATCTCACCGGCCTACCGGCCATCAGCCTGCCCTGCGGCTTCGATCGCCGGGGACTGCCCATGGGGCTGCAGATCGCGGCGCGGCCCTTTGCCGAAGAGGTGCTGCTGCGGGTGGCGGATCGCTATGAGCGGGCCCATGGCTGGGCCGCATGCCGGCCGGTGCTGGCGGGATCATGAAGCTGGCCGCTCCTCGTTTCCGGTCTCCGTCCCGGACACGCGCGGCGGCAGGATCGGCGTGATGGTGCCGTACCAGCCCGCAATGCTGCCGTCCTCCTCGCGCAGCGCCGCGCACCAGCCGCGCACCCACCGATAGGAACCGTCCGCGATCCTGAGGCGATAATCCATGTCGAAGGTCTCGCCGGTGAGGCGGGCCTGCTTCACGGCGGCGAACACTCGGTCCTGATCGTCGGAATGGACGAACGCCATCCACCCATCGTCGGTCAGCTCCTCGGGCGATTTCCCGGTCAGGGCGCAGAGCTGGGCGCTCGATCTCTCGATCACGCCCTGGGACGACGCGGTCCAGTAATAGCTCGGGCCGTTCTCGAGAATGAAGCGGACTTCGCGCTCGCTGCGCCGAAGCGCATCCTCTGCCTGCCGGCGCTCATGAATGTCCTCGGTCTGGCCGAACCAGCGCACCACATGGCCATCGGCGTCCTTCTCGGGGGCGGCGAAGCCGCGGACCCAGCGATAGCTGCCATCGGCCATCCGGTAGCGCATCTCGGCCTCGCAGACCTCGCCGGTCGCAATTCCCCGCCGGAGTGCCGCCAGAACATCGGTCAGATCGTCCGGATGGACGAGGTCGAACCAGCCATAGCCCAGGAGCTTTGCGGTCGTGGTGCCGAGGAGCGCGCCATAGCGGGCGTCGTCGAAGGCGATCAACTTTCCTTCGGGATCGAGCTGCCAGCAGATGCGCATGCTGAGCTGGGCGGTCAGCCGATAGTGCTCCTCGCTTTCGCGCAGGGCGTCATCTGCGCGCTTGCGGTCGGTGATGTCCACGCCGAGGACGCCGTAGCCGAGAAGCTCGCCGGCCTCGTCGGTGACGCGGGTGAGCGTGACCAGATCCGTGCCGCCGTCGGGCCGCGGGAATTCGAAGGAGGGATAGGGCTTGCCGCGCTCCCGGAACGAGCGCAGCCATGCCAGCAATTCCCCCTCGCGGGGCGTCAGTTCATGGATGCTGCGTCCCACGACCTCGGCGAGCGGTCGGCCGAGGCAGCGCGCAAACGCCTCGCTGGCATCCACGACGGTGAATGCCGTGTCGATGAAGCCGATGGATGTCTCGGGTGCCCTGTAAAGGGCGGAGATGTGGGCGGCCCGCTGCTCCAGCGAGGCATGGTTGATACCGGTACTGCCGGCCGAGGGCACCGGCGTCGCCAGCCGCTCCGGCACTTCGGCGGCGGGAACGGGACGGCCGAAGAAATATCCCTGAACATGCGAACAGCCGATGCGACGCAGAAAATCGGCCTCCTCCGCCGTCTCCACGCCTTCCGCCACCACATCGAGTTCGAGGCTCTGGCCGAGGCCGACGAGGGCGGCGACGATCTTGCGGCTCTGGCGCTGCTCCATCATCGAGCGCACGAAGCTGGCGTCGATCTTGATCTTGTCGAAAGGCAGGGTCTGCAGCCAGGCGAGGCTGGAATAGCCGGTACCGAAATCGTCCAGGGCGATCGAACAGCCCAGCGCATGAAGCACGTTCAGCGTCACTTCGGCCCGCGCCACGTCCTCGATGATGGCGGTTTCGGTGATCTCGATCTCCAGGCGCGACAGGGGAAAGCCGGCCTCATTCGCCAGGCTGGCGATCCGCTCCGGCAGGGCGCGCCCGCGAAGCTGCAGCGGCGAGACGTTGAAGGCGAGGGCGAGATGTTCGGGCCAGTTCCGCGCGGCGTCGAAGGCCTGCCGCATCAGGCTTTCCATCACGGCGTCGATCAGGCCGCTGCGCTCGGCGAGGGGGATGAACAGCGTCGGGCTGATCATGCCGTAGCCGGGCTCGTGCCAGCGCGCCAGCACCTCCATCGCGCTGATCCGCTGCTCGCGCAGCGCGATGATGGGCTGGAAATGCGGCCGCACCCGTCCACCCGACAACGCGGCGGCAAAAGCCTCGGTGGAGTTGCCGTGGAGCGTCAGCATGCCATTCCCGCCGAGCGTGATGCTCCCGCAAGAATAACGATTTTGGCAGAGGCGCCAACAGCTTCAACTGTTGCGCCGCACATGCCGGAGCGTTTTCCCCGGATGCCTGCCGCGGCTAGGTCGCCGGGCGCCGTCCGGCGAGATGGCGGCGGTCGTCGAGCGTCGAGAAAAGAACCGCCATCAGGATGCCGACCGCTGCGCCCAGAAGGGTGTCGAGCACCCGCTCGGGCGCCATTTCCGGGCCGACCGCCCCCGCGGCGCCGAGATAGGTCATCAGGAGCGCCATCGGGGTCACGAAGAACTGGCCGAAGGCGTAGTTGATGCCGATTACCATCTCGGTGAGAAGCTGCAGGACCACGATCACCGCGATCACCGTCCAGACGGAGGGGTGCTGCATCAGAAGGGCCCAGGCCAGCACCGCGCCGACCATGGTCCCGGCCATGCGCTGGAGGGCGCGGTTCATGGTGATGTGAAGATGCGTGCCCTGCATGACCGCGAGCGCGCCCATCGCCGCCCAGGCCGGATGGTTCGCGCCGATGGCATGGCCGGCGAAAATGGCGATGCCCGCGCCGACGGCACTGCGTGCGGCGGCCACCAGCCGCGGGCCGAGCGCGGGCACGGGGTCGGCCGGGAGCGGGCGCTCCGGCGAGGGAAGATGCCGGAACGCCTCGCTCGCAAGGCACACGATCCATGCCAGCACGGCGACGATCGCGGTCGCGGCGGTCCGCTCGACCACCTTTCCGAACTCAAGTCCGCCCGACATGGAGGCGCCGGCCGCGAACACGAAGATCAGGGGGCCGGGCGCGCCGAAGCGGCCGGTAACGCTGATGAAGAGGAAGAGGCCGCAGGCCAGTGCAAGCAAAAGGAGCTGCGCGGCCATCGGCGCGCCGAGCCAAGCCGCCGTCGACATGCCGAACACCGCCAGTACCTGACAGAGCCCTGAGAGCAGCAGGATGCGCAGCCGCCGCCGGGACGGCGCGAAACGGCCGAACAGCGCGACCAGCGCCCCGAGTGCGGCGAAGCCGACCAGATGCGACCACGGCGAGAGATGCACCAGCGGCAGGGCGATGGCGGCCGTGAGCGCCGCCTGAAGGCCGGCCAGAGTGGCGTTGCGCAGCGAGGGTTGGGCCGATAGCGAGAGGCTGTCCCTCAGTTGATCGGGATGAAGGAGATGGCGCACCGCGTCGCGGCGGCGCGGGGAACGCCCGCCATCCGGTTCGGGGGGCGATGGCGGGCCGGTCTCGCTCATGAGCGCGCCTCCTGCGCGGCGGATGCCTCGATCTGCGCCATGCGGCGGCCGATCGCCTCGAAATGGCCGAGCATCGCTGCAAGATCGCAATCCGCGAGATCGGCGAGCATGGCTTCCTCGGCTGCGCCGAGCGTGCGGCGAATCTCGCCGACGCGCTCCTTTCCCGGCGTGGTCAGATGGATGAGGTTGGTCCGTCCGTCCCTCTCGTCCTTTCGGCGTTCGATCAGCCCTTCGCGCGCGAGAATGTCGAGCACCCGCACGAGGCTGGAACCGTCGACGCCGACAAGGGCGGCCAGCTCCTTCTGGCTGATGCCCCCGCCCGTTTCCCGCAGATGGACAAGGGGAACCCATGTGGCACCGGAGAGGCCGGCGGCCGACAGATGCGCCTCCAGCGTCCTGCGCCAGCGCCGGGCGAGAAGGGAAAAGGTGATGCCGAACCGCAGGCGGGGGGAAGGCTGGCTGTCCATGACTGAACGTAAGATCATATGATTTGATTTGCAATTCAAATCATATGATCTGCATACCACAACGGTGCCGGCATGCTCACTCCGTTCGGCCCAGCACGATGAACGGCGCCCAGCAGGTCGGGTCCGGGTAGCGGTGGCGGGTGGCGAGCGTCGCCACGCGATGGGCCGAGGCGATCGGGTGCGTCGAGGTTTCCGTATCCCGGAGCGCCCCGTAGAACTGCTCCATCCAGAAACGGGTCGGCTCCGACCAGACGCTCCACAGCGTCAGCAGAGCGGTGCGTGCTCCCGCAAGAAGCAGGGCCTGCGCGAAGCCCTTGAGGCGATCGCCCTTGGCCGCAGCGATCTTGCCCGTCTCGCACGCCGCCAGAGACACCAGAGACGCCGTCAGCCGCAGGGCCAGCAGCTCCCGCACGGTGACGGGTCCGTCCGCCAGCAGGAGTTCGCCGGCCAGCGGATCCTCCTCGTCGAACCGGCCATGGCAGATGAGATGGAGGATGTCGGCATCCCCCGCACTCGCGAGCAGCGTCTCGCGCGTCGCCTCAAGATCGGCCTGCGTGCCGAGCGCCGCGGCGACCGTTAGCGCTTCGGCCTGAAAGCTCTGGCGTTCCTTCGGGCCGGGCGCGCTGCACAGCACCCGTGCCGTCATGCGGCCCGGCAGGATCGCGGCCGGGGCGAGGTCGCGCAGGATCGCCAGCGAGGGAATGTGCTGCGTCGCGACCGCATCGACGAGAAGTTCTCCCGGGGTGAGTTGCAGGGCGTGGAACGGAAAGCGATGCGCCGGGCCGTGCGGAACGATGATGAGCCGGCGACAGTGCCGGATCTCTCCCACGAATGGTTCGATGAGATGCTGCCCATAGAGTTGCCAGGCCTCGGGCGGCTGTTCCTGCGCCGGCACCGGCGCATCCACCCGTGCCTTGAGGCCTTCGAGCAGATCGCGCGCATCCGCCGGTGTGAAGGCCAGCGTGCGAATGAGGGGCGGGGTGTGCGGACGGACGAAGACCGCCACGGTGCTGGGGTCGTCAATCCAGTAGGCGAGAACGCCGGTGTCGTCCGAAAGGCCGTCGATCAGGATGCGGAGCGCGGCGGCCTCCGGCGGCGCCGGCCGCCGCAGCGCGACATAGGCTGCGCCGGCCGGGCCCGTGGCGGCGATCCGTCCATAGGTTTCCCCGAGCTGGGCGTACAGCGCCTGTCGCTGCTGCACCCGACGGCCGATATCGGCCTCGCTGCCGATCATGCGGGCGACGCTGTCGTCCGGCTCGCCAGCCAGTGCCTCGCGCAGCTCCCGCTCGGTCGCCAGGAGAACATCCGGCACGTTCTCGGGACAAGGAAGCTCCCGGTTGCCCAGTTCATCGAGCAGGTCGCGTGCCCGCCCCTGCTCCATCGCGGCGAGAACCCGCCAGCCATCGGCCTCGCCGCGTTCATGGAGGCTGGCGAGGACGGCGATGAGCGGGGAGAAGATGTGCGAGGCGTGCACGATCTCCTCGTCGCGGCGCAACGAGGTACTTGCCGACGCCAGCGTGGTTTCGGCGGCGGCCGCCGCCGCTTCGAAGCTGCGTGCGGCGCTAGCAAGGTCGAGGGAGCGCTCCTGCTCGACGCCGAGCCGGAAGATATCGCGCCAGTCGGCCTGTTCCATTCCATGGGCACGCAGCGTGTCGACGATGCGCCGGCGCGCCGCCAGCACGGCGTCGCGCGATCCGTCCGCTGGCGCAAACCGTTCCAGAACGAGGGCCCGCAGCCGTTCGGTCTCCAGAAAGAAGGCCGGCGCGCGCTGCTGGTCGTAGTCCGTCTGGATGGTGTCGATGGCGGCGAGCACGCGTCCGGCGTCCGGCGGCTCCCCGCCGCGGATCATGCACTCCGTCCGCGCCGCATAGTGCAGATAGGCGAGGCGGGCCTTGGCCCGATGATCCCGCTGTTTCACGGCAAGCCCATAGGCGATGGAGAATTGCTGCGCCGCCTCGCCGAAATCATCCACATCGTCGGTCAGGCTGCCCCGCCGCAGCAGTGCGGCGCCGAGGCTGTGGTGGATGAGCTGCTGCTGGTCGGGACGGAACAGATCGGCGCCTTCGGTGCGCAGCAGCTCCAGCCGCGCGAGGCCGGTGTCGATCTTTTCGATGATGTCGCCCGAGCTTTCCTCGATCCATGTCAGCGCCTCGTTGTAGCGAACCATCTGGAGGGTGAGGTGGGATGCGCCGGGCAGCAGCGCGCGGGCGAACGCTTCGCGTGCCAGCGCCCGGTTGGCAAAGGTGTCCCCCACCATCCTTCGCGTGTAGCCGATGCCGAGCTCCATGAGGGCGCCCGCCTGATCCTCGTCCGACATCGTGCCGGCGATCGCCACCGCCGCCTCGGCATGGGCCAGCGCCTGTCGGTTGTTCTCGATCGCGCTGCCTTCCAGCCGCGCGTCCCATGAGGCGGAAAGTCCCTGCCGGGCCTCGAGCCGCGAGAGCCGCCGGATGGCGGGATCGTCATCTTCGATAATGCGGGACAACCAGCTTCTCGCGCGCTCGCCCGCCGCGTCGCCGTGCCGGGGCACCTGTGCCTGCCAGCCCCGTCCGAGTGCGAGGAAGACGGTGGCCTTCAGGTCGCCGTGCAGATCGGGATGTTCCGCGATGAAGCGCAGGATGCGCGCGCCGCGCGCCTCCAATTCCTCCACGGAAGGCTCGTCCGTTTCCGGGAGCGTGGCGAGATAGGCGTCGGCGACCGGCCCGGGCAGGCGGCGCAGCGCCGCCAGCGCCTCATGGTCGGCGCGGCAGAGGGCGATGGCTGCGTCGATGCCTTCGCGTGTCGCGGCGGTCAGCAGGGCGAGGATCGGCCGGACGCGGAAGCGCGGGATGTCCGGCGCGGTGTCGGGCAGGGAAGCGAGCAAACGGATCGTACCGGGGCGCACGAGATCGGGGTGCGCCGTCAGGATGGCACGGCGTTCCTCGCAATCCCGCGCGAAGACGAGCTCGACGGAACGGTGCAGCCGTTCCTCTCCGGCACTCTTCACCTTTATGCCGGAACATGCGGCGAGGCTGTCGGCCAGTTCGGCGATCGAGCGTGCGATCCCGCCGCCGCCGGGAATGATGCCAGCCGGGTCGATGCCGAGGTCGGAGCAGCGCTTCACGAAACGCGCATGTGCGGTCTGGATGGCTTCTGCCGCGTTCTTCTTCTCGAACGCGACGTTGATGTGCTGCCGCCCCTGCGGACCGGTCCCGACAACGCAGAGCGCGCCGAGCCGCTCCACCCCCGGACCGATGCAGGCCGGGCAGAAGCTGCGCTGCAGGCTTCCGTCGCGAATATCGGGCTGCCGATCCGGGCGGGCATCGAGATCGATGATCCGCCAGATCGTCGCGTCGAACGCGGTGCCGCACAGCGGGCATCGCGCGCGATAGGTGTCGGCGAGCGAGAGATCGGTCATGCCGATCGTGGTGGGGCGACTCACGGTGGAGCGACTCATGGCGGTCGGCCTCCCGCCCCCTCACGGCGCCGCGTTCAGCTGCTCGCCCCAGTAGTCGCAGAACACGCCGCCGGCGGGGACCAGGAATTTCTTGACGATCACGACCGCGACCGCAGCGGCGATGGCGGGGGAAAGGACCGGCAGCAGCAGGGTGGTCACCACCCCGATCGCTGCCGCCTCGCTCACATTCAGCGCGTCGAGAAGCTGCTCGCGGGCCGTGTCGTCCTTGCTGCCGCAGACGAGATCGTGGAGCGCGGCGGCCCATTTCCGCACGATCCGGCGGCCGAGCTCGCGCACGCCGTCGAGCGGGCCCATCTGCTCCTTCTCATAGGGAGGGTCGAGCAGCGGCGAATAGGCAAGGATCGGATCCTTCTCGATCGCCTTCTCGAGCCGTCCGATGCGGACATAGAGCGCTTCCTCGTCATCATCGATGAGGCCCTTCGCCACCGTGACGGACTGGCTGGCGATATCCTGCAGTGTGTTCACGGCGTGGTCTCCTTCTGCGGAGCGTCGGGGACAAAAGGTGCGCATCCCGGCACCGGCGGTACGAAGCGCATGTCGCTGCGCCCGTAGAGGGTGTAGATCAGCGCCAGCGGATTGCGCTGCGCGTCGAAGGCACGGCGCGCGGACAGCATCGCCGTGCCGAGCGCCTCGCCGTCGAAGAGCTGGCCGAGCAGGTGCCGCGCGAAGGCATCGCCGAACCGCGCCGTGATCGGCGCCTCCGCACCGATGACGGCGATCGCATCCCGGTCGAGGAACATCGCCGGCAGGCCCATGCGCGAGCCCGGAACGCTCGACACCGAATGGCACATGTTCAGGAACACCAGCGGCCGGCACCTGTTCTTGAAGAATTCGATGTCGCCCAGCGCCATCTCGTTCAGGTCGGCGCGGCTGCTGGAGATGCGCGCGCCGCCGTCCGTGCCGGCCAGCGCACCGAGAAGAAAGCGCCACGGTTCCTTGGCTGCTTCGTCGAGCGGCTGCAGCGCCGTGGTGATCTCGGCCTGCATTTCCGCCAGCAGCGCCGGTTGCGCGCTCGCCATCATGCCGTGGCAGAAGAAATAGAAGATGTCCGAGGGATTCTCCGCCCCGAGCGCGGCGGTGATCTCGCGATTGACATCGGCCGGCGCCAGCTCGATGCCGCGACGAGCGGTCACGATCTCGGCCAGCGTGCGGCGGTGGTCGACAAAGCGGGAAAAGCCGTCATCGACCAGCGCGGTGATGCGCAGTGCGCTGCTTCGCGGCGCGGGCGTGCGCCCTTGCGGGCGTGCGATCTCGATCTGGTAGGACAGCCCCCAGGGCTCCCGCGCGGCCTTGTCCGTTGGCTGCGGCGGCGGTGTCAGGATCGTCCATGGAAAGGCGAAGTCCAGCGCGTCGTCGGAGAAGGAAATGCGCACGAAGGCGTCGCGGGGCAGCGGATGCCGTGCGAGCAGCGCGCCGAACGCCTCGCCGGCGCCGGCCTGGCTGCCCGTCCGGTTGCCGAAGAGCAGGCGCCACGCCGCCCGACCATATCTGGCCAGCGCCTCGCCGGTCTGCCGAAAGGAGGGCTCGCTCAGCCCGTCGCTGTTGCTCATCGTGCCGAGCACGAGCCGGGTCCAGTGCCGCCGCACCTCGCCGAGCAGTTTCGCCACGTCGGCGGGACGGATCGACTGGCGCAGCGACAGCGCC
The DNA here is from genome assembly GCF_023016805.1 of Ancylobacter crimeensis. Classification (GTDB taxonomy): domain Bacteria; phylum Pseudomonadota; class Alphaproteobacteria; order Rhizobiales; family Xanthobacteraceae; genus Ancylobacter; species Ancylobacter crimeensis. The sequence continues at coordinate 42,296 of NZ_JALKCH010000014.1, read as the reverse complement.
AGCGGCGGCTGGCCGTCGCGCACGAGTTCGGCGTGCACGGCATATCCGCCGGCGGTTCCGCTCACCGCAAGGGAGAGCGCGTCGCGTGCCGTGCCAGGCGCGGGCCGCCCCATCTTCGCGCAGCGGTCGACCTGCCGCAGGCGCCAGGTCCGGTCCTCGAACACATATTTGAACTGGTCGAGCAACCGCAGGTCGCCGGTCAGCAGCCGCACCTCGATCAGCGCCCCGTCCTCGAAGCCCCGGTCCGTCGAAAAGCGGAACAGGGCCGAAGAGCTGTCCTCGTCGAAGGGCCAGGTGATGGGAAGAAGCTCGTCCTCCAGCCTTATGTCGGTACGCGCGATGACCCGGGCATAAAGGGTGACCGTCTCGTTGCCCTCGCGGGGCGGCTCGACCGGGGTTCGCTCCTCGCCGGGGGCGAGCGTCTCCGCCCGGATCGCGACCTCCAGCGTGTATTGGCTGTCCGGGTCCAGAGGGGCGTCCAGCGGGTGGCGATCCTCGTCCCCGAAGACATCGCCGGGCCACCAGTGCCCGTCGAGCAGGCATGCGTCACCATACCGGTCGGCCTCGACGCTGCGCCCTCCTGTCGGGGGAATGTGCGCGGGTTCCGGCTCGGCCGCCACTTCCGCCGATCGCCTTGTATCGACGATGCGTGCGTCGATCAGGTTGCTGACCTCGGCCGTGGCTCGCGCGGCGTGGTCTTCCGAGGCATAGGAGATGGCGTCCGCCTCCACCGCCCGGCTGATCGCGTCGGCCAGTTGCGAAGGGCGCAGGTCGCCTCCCTGCACAATGCCGAAGGAATGAGCGGCGCCGGGCGGTATCGGCAGGGGGGTGTCGTCCGCGCTACCCAGGGCCTGGAGCTGCCGCGAGAGGTCCTGGACGCTTTGCGAGAGCCGGGCGGCATCCATCTGCGCGAAGAAGTCATGGCCGGCGAACACGATCGGCGGCGTGCTCTGTCCGCCCTCGCGCAGCCAGGCGAGCGTCAGCGCGAGATCCGGCGCCGCGTCATGCGCGGTCTCATAGATGAGCGCGCTGGCGAACCCTTCGGGATCGAGCTGCGCGTCCTCGATCCATGCGAGCGGCGTGGTCGCGCGCTCGAGGATGGAGCGCAGCAGGGGTTCGCCGACAGCCTCGCGACGGGCCGAGATGAGTGTCGCAAGGGAGGCCCGGGCCGCATCCAGCCCATCGAGGCTGCGGACGACGGCATATTCGGACGGCGCGCGCAGCGTGACCGGGCGGGCGATGCCGCGTCCGATCGGCCCGAAGCCGTTTTCGATGTCCGCCGGCTCGATGCCTTCGAGCGCGAGGCGCAGCGGCCAGCGCCAATGTCCGCTTCCGCCGGCGGCCGGGTTGGACCGGATGGCGATGGAGCCGATGGTTGCGGGGTCGATGTGCCGCCACTCCGGCACGCGGCCCCGCCAGCGCAGCAGGCCGCCCAGCATGGCGTGCGACATGGCGGCGAGTGCGGGGCGTTCGTCCTCGGTCCATGCGCGGTGCGGCGACAGCAGCAGCCGCGTCGGTCCCTGTCCCGCGGCATCGCCGAAGGAGCGTTCCCATGCCGCGACGAGCTCGGCCGCAAGCGCGCCGATGAGGCGATAGGCGCTCGGCGGCGGGGGCATCCACAGCCGCTTTGCGCCGAACGCGGCCATGGTTCGCGCGGCGCGATCCGGGTCGAACGGGCTTCTCCAGTCCCAGCCGGCCGCGGTGAGCACGCCGGCCGCCGCCAGCACCATGGCGAGCCGCTCTTCGGAGGTCGCGCCCTGTTCGGCGATGGCGAGGAGTTGCTTCATCGCCGCCCCCGTCGGCCGAGCGAGATCGACCGGAATGTGGGCCGGGACGGCCACACCTCGGATCTTCCGCGGGAGGCACGGCGAGCGACCATCCTGAAGCTCTCCCCGGGAGCAACGGCGTTGCACGCGAGACTAGCCGAGAAAGCGGAGGTCGTGGAGTCGCCTCGGCCGCTGCCGCCGGAGGGGGAGGCGGCGGCCGGCGTGGCCCGCAGCGGGTCCGTTCGGCGCCCCGGCGTGCCGGCCTGGGAAGCCGAGCGGGTCGCCGCCGGGCTCTTTGATCGCGGGCATCGCCGTCGATGCCATGTGGGCCAACATGAGTACCGGGGGCCGGATCGCCGCCGCGTTCGATCGCCCGATGGCGGCTCATACGCGGGCAGCCGCGGCGTGGAGCTGGCTACAGACGATCACCCGGCTCGGGACTTGACCATCGGCCGTCTGCTGAGCCGGCTGCATTTCGGTCCGGGCGGCTCCGGCACGCGGCGGATCGCCGGCCGGCGGGTGCGGATGCGGGCGGCGGGGGACCGCCGCCTTAGACGATCCGGCCGCGCGCCGCGACCGGCCATGGAGCGATGCGGGGCTCGGCATCCTGCACCACATGGACGGCGTCGACCATGTTCGTCACCACGCAGGCATGGTTGGGCACGATGCGGACGGTGTCGCCGACCGCAAAGCCGATGGCGTCCTCGCTGACCAGCCGGCCATGCTCCTCCGAGAGCTGGTCGATGACGATATCGGGGCGCCCGAGCACATGGCCGTAGCCGGTGAGGCCCAGCAGATCGGAGGTGAGGGTCTTCGATCCGGCATCTATGATCGCACGGCCGGGTGCCGGCACCGAGACGACCGTGGCGAGGACCGTGAGCGCACAATCCTCCCAGGCGCACGCGCCGCGGGCGACCAGCGAACGATCATTGTAGATGTAAGTTCCGGCGCGATATTCGGTCGTCACCGGCGCGTGGGCGGCGTCCATCATGGTCGGCGTGCCACCCGAGCTGATGACCGCCACGGCCAGTCCCTCGGCTTCGATCAGCGCCTTGGCCGCACCCATGAACGCCTCCACCCGCGCCTCGCCGCCCGCTGGCGGATAGGTCATCAGCCCGCCGAAGACGAGGCCGGGCGAGGCGGCGATGCGGTGAGCGAGGCGGTTGGCCTCCGCCGGGGTGGCGACGCCGCAGCGATGGGCGCCGGTGTCGCATTCCACCAGCACGGCGAGCGGCGCCGGCGCGTCGGCGAAAGCGGCGGAAAGGCCGTCCACGACGGCCGCGCTGTCTGCCACCACCGACAGGCGCACCCGCCTTGCCAGCGCCTTCAGCCGATCGAGCTTGGAGGTGCCGACGATGTTGTAGGTGATCAGCAGGTCGGCGATCTCCGGCGCGCCTTCCAGCATCGCCTCCGCCTCCGAGATCTTCTGGCAGGTGATCCCGACCGCGCCGGCCGCGAGCTGGAGGCGCGCCATGTCGGGTAGCTTGTGGGTCTTGATGTGCGGGCGGAGCTTCAGCCCATGCGTGTCGGCATAGTCCTGAAGCCGGCGGATGTTGCGGCGCGCGATGTCGAGGTCCACCAGCACAGCGGGGGTCGAGGGGAGCGAGCCGGCGGACGGGAGGCCGGCAGGCACGGCGATCGGTGCGGAAGGCTCGGTCATTGTCGATCCTTGCGAGGGCTGGCGAAGCAGGTGGAGGCTGGCGTCCAAATTCAACCTTGACAAGCCATGAAGCGCGGGCGTGAATAGGTCAATCCAATAATTTGGACGTGTGTCTAATATATTGGACAACAAAAACCGCAGGGGACTTGGCATGAACGCGATCCTTCGTGCCGGCGCCATCGCGCTGGCGACCAGCATCTTCCTTTCCGGCGCGGCTTTCGCGCAGCAGGCCACCAGCCGCCTCGACGAGGTGCTGGCGCGTGGCCATCTGATTGTCGGCACCGGCTCCACCAATGCCCCCTGGCACTTCAAGGGCGCAGACGACAAGCTGCAGGGTTTCGACGTCGATATGGGCCACATCATCGCCAAGGCCCTGTTCAACGATCCCGACAAGGTCGAGTTCGTGAACCAGTCCTCGGATGCCCGTATCCCGAACATCACGACCGGCAAGGTGGACATCACCTGCCAGTTCATGACCGTGACCGGCGCCCGCGCCCAGCAGGTCGCCTTCACCATTCCCTATTACCGCGAAGGCGTCGGCCTGATGATGAAGGCGGGCGGCGCGTACAAGGATTACGCCGAGCTGAAGGCGGCGGGCTCCAAGGTCACCGTCGCCGTGCTGCAGAACGTCTATGCCGAGGACATGGTGCACGCCGCCCTGCCGCAGGCAAAGGTCGACCAGTACGACGCGCAGGACCTGATCTATCAGGCGCTGAACTCCGGCCGCGCCGACGCGGTGGCCACGGACCAGTCCTCGATCGGCTGGTTCATGATCCAGAATGCCGGCCGCTATGTCGATGCCGGCTATGGCTGGGGTCCGCAGACCTATGCCTGCGCGGTGAAGCGCGGCGACCAGGACTGGCTGAACTTCGTCAACACGGCCCTGCACGAGGCGATGAGCGGCGTCGAGTTCGACACCTATGCCAAGTCGTTCAAGACCTGGTTCGGCAAGGATCTGCCGCCGCCGCAGATCGGCTTCCCGGTCGAGTTCAAGTGAGCCGTCCAAATGGCTGACGCGGGAGGGAGCGCCCGCCGCTCCTCCCGCCCTTCCTCCGCTCATCCGGCGGTCCATGATGGACCTTTGGATGGCCTCGCGACCGCCGCGTCCCGCAGGTTCGCTTTTCCGGGAATCCGCCATGGGCTACACGCTCAATTTCGCTGCGGTATGGCGCAGCTTCGACCTGCTGCTGGGTGGACTGCTGCTCAGTCTGGAGCTGGCGGCGGTGGCGCTGGTGATCGGCGCCGCGATCGGCCTCGTGGTCGCCTTCGCGCTCGCCGGCGGCCCGGCCTTCCTGCGCCGGCCGGCGCAGCTCTATGTCACGGTGATCCGCAACCTGCCGATCCTGGTGCTGATCCTCTTCACCTATTTCGCGCTGCCCCAGCTCGGCATTCGGCTCGACAAGAACCCGAGCTTCGTCCTGACGCTCGCCATCTATGCCGGCGCCTATCTCGCGGAGGTCTTCCGCGCCGGCCTGCTGTCGGTGCCGCGGGGGGTGAAGGAGGCGGGGCTCGCCATCGGCCTGACCCCGATGCAGATCCGCACCTCGCTCGTGGTGCCGCTGATGATCCGCAACGTTCTACCCTCACTGTCCTCCACACTGATCTCACTGTTCAAGGACACCTCGCTCGCCGCCGCCATCGCGGTGCCGGAGCTGACCTTCGAAGCGCGCAAGATCAATGTGGAGACCTTCCGCGTCATCGAGGTGTGGACGGTGACCTCGGCGCTTTATGTCGTGACCTGCGCGGTGCTCGCGGCGCTGATGCGCCTCATCGAGCGCCGGCTGGCGATTCCGAAGTGAGGAGGCGGCGATGAACGATCTCATGCTGTTCCTCAACGAGGTGTGGATCGCCCGCCTCGCCCTTCTCCGAGGGCTCGGCGTCACGGTGTCGATCTCGCTGCTCGCGATCCTCGCCGGCTCGCTGCTCGGCGTCGGCGTCGGGCTGGGCCTGGTCTATGGCAACCGACTGCTGCGCCTCGTCTTTCGGGGCTACACCGACATCATCCGCGGCACGCCGGTGCTCGTTCTGGTGCTGGCGAGCTATTATATCTTCTCCACCGTGGGCCTCGATCTCGGCCCGTTCCAGGCCGGCGTGCTGGCGCTTGCGGTGTTCTGCTCGTCGCATGTCGGCGAAATCCTGCGCGGCGCGCTGCAGGCGATCCCGATCGGCCAGACCGAGGCGGCGAAGGCGATCGGGCTTACCTTCGGCCAGACTTTCGGCTCCGTGCTGTGGCCGCAGGCGTTGCGGCAGATCCTGCCGACCTGGGTCAATACGGCTGCCGAGATGGTGAAGGCCTCGACGCTTCTCTCGGTGATCGGCGTGGCTGAGCTGCTGCTCCGCACGCAGGAGATCATCTCGCGTAACTTCTTGAGCTTGCAGTTTTATTTCCTCGCCGGCTTCCTCTATTTCCTGATCAATTATGGCATCGAGCGCCTCGGCAAATATGTCGAGCGCAAGACCGCCGTGCCGTCCTGAAGGCGCACGCTCATGACCAAGCCGCTTCTCGAAATGCAGGGCCTGCGCAAGCAGTATGGAACCGTCGAGGTGCTCAAAGGCGTCGACTGCACCATGCGGCAGGGCGAGGTGATCTCGATCATCGGTTCGTCCGGCTCCGGCAAGACCACCATGCTCCGCTGCATCAACATGCTGGAGGAATTTCAGGGCGGTCGCATTCTCATCGACGGCGAGGCGATCGGCTATGACGAGATCGCCGGGGTCCGCCGCCGCAAGAGCGAGAAGGAGATCGCCCGCCAGAGGGCGCTCACCGGCATGGCGTTCCAGCAGTTCAACCTGTTCCCGCATCTCAGCGCGGCACAGAACGTCATGCTCGGCCTGATCAAGGTGAAGAAGATGAGCCGCGACGAGGCGCGGGTGGTCGCCGAGCAGTGGCTCGGCCGCGTCGGCCTGTCGGCACGCGCCGACCATTATCCCGGCCAGCTCTCCGGCGGCCAGCAGCAGCGTGTCGCGATCGCCCGTGCCATCGCCATGAACCCCCGCCTCATGCTGTTCGACGAGGTGACCTCCGCCCTCGATCCCGAGCTGGTGGGCGAGGTGCTGCAGGTCATCAAGGGTCTCGCCGCCGAGGGCATGAGCATGCTGCTCGTCACGCACGAGATGCGCTTTGCCTATGAGGTTTCCAGCCGCGTCATCTTCATGAATCAGGGAGTGATCGTCGAGCAGGGCGACCCGAAGGAGATGTTCCTTCGCCCCGGCACCGAACGGCTGGCGGAATTTCTGAAGTCCTCGAGTTTCCAGTGAAGAAGCAGGTACCATGACCATCACTCGTTTCGGCGCCGGCGAAGTCGGTGCAGGCGGCCAGAAGCTGCCCTTCGCCCGCGCCGTGCAGGCCAATGGCTGGCTCCACGTCTCAGGGCAGGTGGCGATGGAGAAGGGCGAGATCGTGCGTGGCGGCATCGTTGCCGAGAGCCGCAAGGCGATCGAGAACATGATCGCGATTCTCCATGAGGCGGGCTACGGCGTCGCGGATATCGTGCGCTGCGGGGTGTGGCTCGACGACCCGCGCGACTTCTGGAGCTTCAACGGTGTCTATGCCGAGTATTTCTCCGACAACCCGCCCGCCCGCGCTTGCGTGCAGTCCCGCATGATGGTCGATTGCAAGGTCGAGATCGATTGCATCGCCTTCCGCGCGGACAAGGTGTGAAGAGCTTCCCGCTTTGCGGGAACGGCGGGTCTTTCTAGCAGGAGCGCAGATGAGGAAAAGTGAGGACGAGGGTTCGCTTGTCGGCGAAGCGTCCGGAGAGGACGTTCGTAAGGAGGGCAAGCGCAGCCGCGGCCTGGACCGCGCCTTCGAAATCCTCGAATTCCTGCGCGCCCGGCGCCAGCCGATGCGTCCAAACGAGATCGCGCTTGCGATGGGTGGCCCGCGCTCGTCGGTCTACGAACTGGTGAACCTGCTGCTGCGCCAAGGGATGTTGGAATATTCCGGCGGCGAGGGCCGGGTTTTCCTGGGTCGCCGTCTCTATTTCCTCGGCATGGCCTATTCCGCGCAGTTCGATCTGATGCGGGAAAGCGCCGTGCTGCTGCAGCGCCTCGCGGAGGAAACCCGCGAGACCTCGCAGATGTGCATGCTGGACGGCAACAAATACACCGTCGCCATGATGCGCGAGGGGCTGCGTCCGTTCCGTATCTCCTCCGATGTCGGTGAGGTGGTTCCGGTGCCGTGGACGGCGTCGGGGCGGCTGCTCGTCAGCCACATGAGCGACGAGGAGATCATCGCCTTCATCCCGCCAGAGGATTTCGTGCTGCCGAACGGGCGGCTTCTGGAGCCGGCCCGGTTCATCGCCGAGGTGCGGCGGGCGGCCGAAGACGGCTTCTTCACCTTCAACAGCGCGGTGGAGAATTTCACCTATTGCTTCGCCGTGCCCGTCTTCCAGGCGGACGGGGCCTGCATTGCCACGCTCTGCCTCGTGACGCCGCGCGAGGATGGGCTTCGCCACCGCGACGCCTATCTGGGCAGCCTGCTGGCGGCTGCCGGAGAGCTGTCCGAGCAGCTCGGCTATGCCGGCCGCCGCACGCCTGGTGCAACGGCGGGGGACGCCGCACGCGCCGGTACCCGATGATGCAGGCCTCTCCACCGGCGGGCATCAGTGGAGCTCGATGGCGGACCGGATGGAATCGAGAAGCGCCTTGGAAGAAAATGGCTTTTCCAGATAGGCGCAGCATCCCGCCGCCGCCGCTGCCAGCCGCGTGGTTTCGCTGCTGTTTCCCGTCACCACGATAAAGGGAACGGCGGCGGGTCCGGCGAGCATTCTTCGGATCAGGTCGATCCCCGATACGTCGCCGAGGTGAACGTCGACGATCAGGCAGGCGGCGTCCCTCAGGTCGGCTTCCGCCTCGAACGCCTGCGCGGAGAGGAAGGTCCGGGCTCTCAGTCCATGGGCGCGCAGCAGGCGCTCGATCCCTTTCAGGAATCCGCTATCGTCGTCGACGATATAGATGCGCTTGCCTGCAAGCATTGCTTTCCGGCGCCGCCGATCACTTATGAGAGCTGACTGAGGTTCAAGCCTGAACGTCTTTTCCCAGATAAGGCGAGCACGGCGTTGCTGTAAATCGTCCCGAGGGACAGGGCTCCCATGCGCGGCCTACCGTTCTGCGCCCTCGGTACCAAGAATTCCAAGCCGTTCGGCCAAGGATACCAGTTCCGCTACGGTATGCGCCTTCAGCTTGTCGAAGATACGTTGCCGATGCGCCTTGATGGTGCGCTCCGTTATTCCGAGCAGATGCGCCGTCTGCTTGTTGAGCTTGCCGCGCACGACCTGATCGAACACTTCGCGCTCGCGTGGCGTGAGCGTTGCGAGCATCGCGCGCGCGTCATCGATCCATTCGAGGTGCGCATGTTGCTTGTCGTGGCGCGCCAATGCCTTCTCGATGATCTCGATCAGTTCCGTTCCGGCGATTGGCTTGACGAGGAAGTCCTCGGCGCCCGCCTTGATCGCTCTCACCGAGGTGGGCACGTCGCCATGCCCGGTGAGGAAGACGATCGGCAGATGGATGCTCGCAGCGCTCAGCCGCGCCTGCAGCTCGGGACCCGACAGGCCGGGCATGGCGACATCCAGCAGGATGCAGCCATTGGTCCGTCCGCTCACCTGTTCAAGGAAGCGCTCTGCAGAGGGATATTCGGCGGTGTCGTAGCCATGCGCACGCAGCAGCCGGCCGATCGCCACTCGGAAGGTTTCCTCGTCGTCGATAATGTGTACCCGTCTTGTCATGACGCTCCCATCCCCTCCCGGCCGAGCGGCAGCTTCACAAGGAAGACGCTGCCACCGCCGGGGTTGCTCTCGGCCATGATCGAACCGCCGTGACGTTCGACGATCGTGCGTGCGATCGAAAGGCCCATCCCCATGCCGTCGGGTTTGCTGGAGTAGAATGCCTCGAAAATTTGCCGCCTGTCTTCGTCGGGGAGACCATGGCCATTATCGGAGATGGAGAGTTCCGCGATTCCCGGCTCCGGTGAGCGGACCCGGCCGGTGATCTTGCCCGAGCCCCTGTTGGTGGCGCCGATGGCCTCGATGGCATTGATCGCCAGATTGAGGACCACCTGCTGGAGCTGGACCGGATCGCCGTGAACCACGAGCGGCCGGGGGCTGGGATCCCGGACGAGATCGACATGCGCATCGGCCGCCTTCGCCGCGACGAAGCGAAAGGTTTCGTCGAGAACCTGGTTGAGATCGACATGGTGCTGGACGGAATCCGCCTTCTTGAGCATCCGGCGCAGCCCGGCGATGACGCCGCTGGCCCGCAGGCCGTCCCGCTTGATGTCATCGAGAATCTCCCGGATCTCGTCGCGGTCGGGAACGGGCCGGTCGAGCAGCAGTGCGGCGGCCTCTGCATTCGCCAGAACGGCCCCAAGCGGCTGGTTCACCTGATGAGCGATCGACGCCGACAACTCTCCGGCGATCGCGTAGCGGTTCACATGTGCCAGTTCGTCGAGCCGGGTGCGGGCTTCGACCTCGGCAAGCCGCCGGCGGCGATATTCATAAAGAAGCGCCGCGATGAGACCGCTCTGGAACACGACCACGGCGATCGTGCCGGCGATCTGCAGCGGGTACTCCTGCCAGATGCGTGGCGAGCGAAAGCGGATGTCGCTTCCTTTCGGCAGCCGGGCCTCGTCGACGCCCCATCGCTGCAGTTCGCGCCAGTCGAAGACGGGCGTCGGGTCCGCCACCGATGCCACCGGCGGGAGTGAGGGGGTCTCGCCGTCGATGATCCGGAGCGCCAATGCGCCCGACTGTTCGCCGATCGTCGTCGGAATGGCCACGAATCCTCCCGTCGTGCCGCGGCCGATATAGCTCTCCACCGGCCCGATGATCGGCCGGTTCGCCTTGGCCGCGATCATCGCCATCGCATCGGCGGGTGTGAAATAGGTGCCGCGACCGTCGGAATAGACCGCGGTGTAGAGGATGGCGGTTCGCTCCGGCAATAGAGCCACGCGCTCCAGAAGTTCGGTCATCGGCAGACCCGTAAGGTCGATAACGTCCAGCCTTTCCGCGATCCCGCGGGCCTCCGCTCCGAACGATCTGAACACCGGCTGGGTGTCGAAGCGGTCTCCCACCAGCGCGACATGTGCGAGATCCGGCACAATGATTGCGGCCGCCGTCACCATGTCCTCGAGCCGCAGCCGGACGGTTTGGCCGGTCACGCCGGGTGGAAGCGTCTGTGCCGCAAGGCTCGCCTCGTCGATGAAGCTGAAGACGAGCGGCGTGCCGGGCCAGAGGGCTTCGCGGAGGCGAAGCGCGTAATCGAGCGCGCCGGCTCCCACCGAGACGAGGACGCCGATCGGCTTGTCTTTGTACTTCACGTTCAGGTGCTGTCGAAGACTCTGTTCGTAATCCTCGCCGCTGAACCTGTTGAGATCGAGATTTTCGACGTAGATCGTGACCGGCGCCTTTGCCGTGCTGTTCACAATCGAACGCAGTCCGGAGAAGATCGCGGCGTAGAACGGTCCTCGTACATCGGATTGTTCCAGTACGAGGATGGATCTGGGTGCCTGATCTGCGCGGCATGGCAGCGAATGGCCGGCACAGAGGACGCAAAGAGCGCCGAGGAAGATCGTCTCCAGCAAGCGGTGGGCAAAACACCGCTGCACCTGCGCACGCGCAGGCCACGACATAAGGCTCCCCTTTACCCACATGAGACCAGCCTGATTGCTGGAGAACTCTTATTCGTATCCCAGCCTGCCGGAGTATCGAACATCGCGGGTCCTTCGAGACATTGTCCCTCGGTACAAGGCCTAAATGTTCAATACAAGGCATTCCTCCCGAGGATTAGGCTCGCTGTCACTGTGGGGAATGTCAATAAGCCGGACATCTTTCGAGAGGCGCCGGTCAATACCCTGGAGGGCGGGAAGCATGCAAAACGGCAATAACGATCTCGCAGACGGGTACGAAGCCGACATATTGGATGCGCGCAAACGATCGACCTGCATCGAGTCTGCTTTTGCACATGGTGTCAGGGACGAGTTGCGCCGGATCAATTCTTCCCCGGCTTTCGATGCATCCGAGAGAAACCGTCGATTTCTGCGCTATGTCGTGGAGGAAACGCTGGCCGGTCGAGGTGATCGCATCAAGGCCTATGTCATCGCCACGAGCGTCTTCGGCCGGGGCATGGACTTCAATCCCCAGATCGATCCCGTGGTTCGCATGGAAGCGCAGCGTTTGCGCCGGGCGCTCGAGCGATTCTATCTGACGGAAGGTCGCGAAAACGGCGTGAGGATTGCGCTGCCTAAGGGTGGATATGTCCCGGATTTCCAGGAGGCACCACGCAACGTCTCGGACACGGCGCCCGCTATGGCCTTTGCGCCATCCTGTGACGCAACCCTCGCCTCGATCGTCGTGGGGCCATTCGCGATCGAAGGAGATGAGACGCGACTACATGCCCATGACCTCGGGCTCGCCTATCAGCTCATGATCGGCCTCAGCCGATACCCGCGGCTCGGCGTCATCGACGCAGGCGTTGGAGAATGGGTGCGCACGTGGCCCACGCCAAGACAGGGCTCGGATGCCGGGGCCGATCTCGTGCTCACGGGCAGTCGAATCGTCTCCGACAGGACGATGGAGGTGAAGGCCGTCCTGCTCCACGCCGGTCCGGGAAGGGTGCTCTGGGGCTGCAGCTTTCAGCGCTCCATCTGTCCCGGAGGCCTGCTTCATGCCCGTGATGCGTTGGCGCATTGCATCGTGCAGGCCCTTCCCACGCCCGACGAGCTGGTCGAACGGATCGGCTCGTATCGTGAACAAGCGGCACCTGCACAGGATCAAGAAAATGATCATGCGGTACGCGGGGTAGCATCCCTGAGTTACATCCGCGATCGTTCGCGGTTATTTCCGAAAATACCGTAAGATACACTGCGCTTATTGATATTTATCGGACGTATCTTCCAAGATCAGCGTCGGATCTATTTTTTGCCCCGGCAGTAGCCGCCGGGCGTAGGGTGCCGCACGCCTGAACCAACGCCGAACGCGATAGGGGCGTACCATGACGACTGCCCAGTCCTCCACGGAACAACAGCGCATCGACCACTTCTTTTCCATGCCGGCAGCCCGCGCGGACCGGTGGCGGGATCTCACAGGGATCGCCGGAGATTGGGCGAGAGGAGAGGCGGATAGCTCCGGGGTCGTCCAGGCTCTGGATGCGCTCGGATCCATCGAGAATTTTCACGCATTCCCCGGCCGCCGGCTTATGGCGAGTCTGCGCGAGTCCCTCCATATGGGCGTGCCGAGTGCATTCGCGGAGCTCGCGCGGCGCATTTCGCGCTCGATCATCACACGGCAGTACAAGCACAGCGCCGCCGATTGGGAGAGCGACGACCTCACCGTCCAGCTCGATGAATCCACCGTCGACACCCCGATCCAGGGCGGAGGCGAGCGGCCCTATTTCGAGATGCTGCTGGTCACGCCGGAGGCATCGATGCGCAGCAACCGGCTGATCGACGAGATGCGGCGGCTGCGTCGGACTGAAGACGACTTCATCTACGAGGCGGTACAGGTTTCCTCCTTCGAGGATGCCATCTGCGCCATCATCATCAATCCGTCGATCGCGGCGGTGACGCTGTATGAAGGATTCGGCCAGACATCGGTGTACGAAACGCCTCTCCTGCGCAGCTTCCTTGATGCCATCGGCTTCGGGGCGCAGCATGTTGCGCGGGATGATCGCCCGCTCGCCCTGGCGGACGCGCTGAAGCGCATCCGGCCGGAACTCGACATCTACCTGCTGGCGGACCGCCAGGTCGAAAAGCTCGCCGGCGATGACAGGTCCAGCGCGATACGTCGCGTGCTCTATTCGGTCGAGGAACTGCTGGAACTTCATCTGACCGTGCTGGAAGGGGTCGCTGGCCGTTACCGCACGCCCTTCTTCGACAACCTCAAGAAATACGCCCGGCGCCCGATCAGCACATTCCACGCCCTGCCCCTGGCGCGCGGCAAATCCATCCTGCGATCGGACTGGATCCGCGACATGGGCGAATTCTACGGCCTCAATCTTCTGCTTGCCGAAAGCAGCGCGACGACTGGTGGGCTCGACAGCCTGCTGGAGCCGACCGGCACCATCAAGGAAGCCCAGGAAATGGCGGCGCGTGCCTTCGGCGCCGACCGGGTGTTCTTTGTGACCAACGGCACCAGCACCTCGAACAAGATGGTGCATCAGGCGCTGGTCGCGCCAGGTGACATCGTGATCCTCGATCGCAACTGCCACAAATCGCACCATTACGGCCTGGTGCTCGCCGGCGGCCAGCCTCTGTATGTCGAAGCCTTTCCGATGGTCGAGTATTCGATGTATGGCGCGGTTCCGCTCGCCAGCATCAAGAAAGCTCTGCTTGACCTGAAGGAGGAGAGTCGGCTCGATCGTCTCAAGATCGTCGATCTGACGAACTGCACCTTCGACGGTCACATCTACAATACGCGCCGCGTGATGGAAGAGTGTCTGGCGATAAAGCCGGACCTGATCTTCCTATGGGACGAGGCATGGTTCGGCTTCGCGCGGTTCTCGCCGTTCTTGCGCGCCCGCACGGCAATGGGCGCCGCCGGGGAGATCGAGAACTGGATGAAGACCCCCGAAGCCATCACCCAGTATGAGCGCCAGCAGCAGGAACTCCGACCCTCGCCGAGACGGGAGGATCTGCTCGCGATGCGACTGATTCCCGATCCGCGGCAGATCCGTCTCCGCGTCTATCAGACCAACTCCACCCACAAATCGATGTCGGCACTTCGGCAAGGTTCCATGGTTCTGGTCAAGGATGTGGACTTTCCCTCGGTGGAGACGCAGTTCCGCGAGGCCGTCTTCACCCATGCCTCGACCAGCCCGAACCAGCAGCTCATCGCCAGCCTCGACATTGCGCGGCGGCAGATGGAACTCGAGGGGTACGGGCTGGTCGCGAATGCCATCGAGATCGCGCTCGACATCCGGCGCGAGGTGAATGGTCATCCGCTCATCTCGAAATATTTCCGCGTGCTCGGCGCGGACCAGATGGTGCCGCCCGAATACCGGAGCAGCGGCTTCACGGACTTCCTCGATCCCGGCATGACCTGGGTCGATCAGGTCCGCAGCATGCACGAGGACGAATTCTGCCTCGATCCCACTCGTATGACGCTCGTGTGCGGCCTGGCGGGGTTCGACGGCACCGAATTCAAGGCGTTGCTGGCCAATACTTACGATATCCAGTTGAACAAGACATCGCGCAATTCGGTTCTCCTGCAGTCGAACATCAACAATACGCGGAGCGACGTTGCGCATCTCATCCGGGTTTTGCTGGAGATCAGCAAGGACATCGAAGAGCGCCTCGCACGAAACGGCGGACCGAGCCGCGAGGCCTTCGGGAATCGCGTCAAGTCGTTGATGACGGATGTGCCGGATCTGCCGAATTTCAGCCGTTTCCACGAAGTATTTCGCCGCGATGCCGGAGATCTCACGCCCGAGGGGGATATGAGGATGGCCTTCTACGGAGGTTATGACCGGGCGGCCACCGAATATGTCCCCCTCTTTTCGGAGGAATGCGACCGACGACTGAAAGAAGGGCCTGAGATGGTTTCCGCGAACTTCGTGATCCCCTATCCCCCCGGCTTTCCGATCATGGTCCCGGGCCAGGTGATCACTGCAGAGACCATCGACTTCATGCGCAAGCTCGATGTCAAGGAAATCCACGGCTACGAGCGGACAAAGGGGCTGAAACTGCTCCAGCCGGATGTCATCGCTGCGAAAGCACGGGCATAGGAGGATCACATGCAGTCTTTCTTCCAGTGGCTTGCGGTCAATCCGTTCATCCTTCTGTTCCTGACGGTTGGTCTTGCGGTCTGGCTCGGCCGCCAGTCGATCGGCGGCTACGGGCTCGGCATGGTGGCCGCCGCGATCGTCATCGGAGCCGGCCTTGCAATCGTGGCGTCGACCTACGACATCAAGCTCGCGATCGATAACTTCGCCAAAAGCCTCTTCTACTATCTGTTCATGTACGGGGTGGGCCTGCGTGTCGGTCCTTCCTTCATCAACAGCCTGGGCGGTGACGGCCTGAAGTTTACGTTCTTGGCCGTTGTCAGCTCCGTCATCGGTCTCGCCATCGTCGTCCTCGGCGCGAAGATGTTCGGCCTGCCGGTGGGTGCCGCGGGCGGAATGCTTGCCGGCGCCATGACAATGTCGGCGGCCATCGGGTCGGCGGAGCAGGCCGTGACCAGCGGTGTCGTCACCCTGCCGCCGGGCTCGACCGCCCAACAGGCGACCGCCATGATTGCGGTGTCCTACGGCATTACCTATATCTGGGGTACGGTCGGCATCATCCTCATCACCAAATATCTGCCGAAATGGTGGGGGGTCGACGCGGCCGAGGCGGCACGGGCCTATGAGAAGGAGCACGGCGTTGCGAGCGGCGACGGGCCCGTGCTGACAGGCTGGCGGCCGGGCTCCCTGCGCGCCTATCGCCTGGAGAACGAGGCTCTGGTGGGACGTTCCCTGCAGGATCTCGTGCGGGCGAATCCCGAGTACCGCGTCGTCAATCTGGTCCGCGATGGCGGCGTCGTGGATCTGGCCGACGACGTGACGTTCAAGCGCGGCGACATCATCGCGATTGGTGGCCGACGCGAGGCCATGATGGAGAAAATGGGCCTGATCGGGCCGGAGGTCGCCGACCGCCTCGCATTGGACGTGCCGCTCGATCGCGCCGAGATCGTGGTGGCCAACAGGGACGTCACCCGCATGTCGCAGGCGGAGCTGCGTGCCCTTCCCGGCGTGGACCAACTGCAGGTGACCAGCGTCGAGCGCGGTGGCGTGCCGCTGCCGGTCGGCAACGACACCAGGCTGCAGCGCATGGACATCGTGTCGGTCATCGGCCTGAAGAGTGCGGTCCAGCAGGTGGGCGGCCTGGTGGGGCGCATCGTGCGTCCATCCACCGCGACCGATCTTTTGACGCTCTCCTTCGGCATGATCCTCGGTTTCCTGATCGGATCCATCGAGTTCCCGGCCTTTGGCGCGTCGGTTGGGCTCGGCAATGCCGGTGGCCTTCTGGTGTCGGGCGTGATCGTGTCCTCGATCGTGGCGCGGCTGCGCTTCTTTGGGAACACGCCCACGGCGGCGCGCAACGTGCTTGAGGATCTCGGTCTGGTGGTCTTCGTGTCGATCGTCGGCATCAATGCGGGCGCATCCCTGCTCTCGCAGTTGACCGGCGCGATCGCACTGAAGATCTTCGTGATCGGTTTCCTCGCCTGTTCGATCCCGCCCTTTGTCGTGTGGGCGATCGGCTATCACATATTCCGCATCAATCCGGCCGTGCTGATGGGGGGTGTCGCCGGTGCGCGCAGCCATAGCGGCCCCTGCCGCGAGGCGACGGTGGAGATCCAGTCCAACGTGCCCTGGATCGGATTCCCGGTCGGATACGCGGTGTCGGGTGTTCTGCTGACCGTGTTCGGCTATTTCGCCATGGTCCTCGCCGGCTGATCTGCCGCCGCGTCCGGAGTCTTCCCAGATGGCCGCTGTCGCGTCCTTCCTCGTCAGATATCCCGAGCTCGCACTCTACCTCACCATTGCGATGGGCTATCTGATCGGGTCCATGAGGTTCGGAGGGTTTTCGTTCGGGCCGGTCACGGGATCGCTGTTCGCGGGCATTCTGATCGGCCAATTCGCCGAGGTGCCGATCTCGGCCATGACGAAGGCCTTTCTCTTCCTGCTGTTCTTGTTCGGCATCGGATATTCGGTAGGTCCGCAATTTCTGCCGACCCTCCGGAAGGACGGATTGAGGTCGGTGGCGCTTGCCCTGGTGTGTACCGTCACCGGCCTGTTCACCGCTCTCGTCGTGGCCCGCCTGCTCCATCTGGATGCCGGCTTCGCGGCGGGGCTGCTGTCGGGAGCCCTGACCCAGAGCCCGGCGATGGGCACCGCAACGGAGGCCATCGGTTCCCTGCCAATTAGCGAGCCCGAGAGGGCCCTGCTCATCGCCCACGTCGCTGTCGCCGATGCCGTCTGCTATCTCTTCGGAGCCGCGGGTGCGATCTGGTTCTGCAGTGCCGCCGCGCCGCGCCTGCTCGGCATCGATTTGCAGGCGGAGGCTGGCAAGCTCGAAAAAGCGCTGGGCATCAAACGTCCGCTTGCAGATACGGTATCCGGTTATCGGCAGTTCGAATTCCGGGCCTATCGCGTCGTGGAAGGCGGCCGGGCCGCAGGCAAGACGGTCATCGAGGCCGAGCATCTGGTTCCGGACAGCCGCCTGTTCATCCTGCGCGTCAATCGTGGCGGCGCCACGCGAGACGCCACACCCGATCTGCGTCTCGCGATCGGTGATGTCGTGGCGGTGAGCGGGCGTCGCGAGGCCATTGTCCAGTTGCTCGGCGCGGAAGCAGAAGAGGTGGAGGACCGAACGCTTCTTGAGTTCCCTTTCCTGATCAGCGACGTGCTGCTGACGCGGCGCCACGGCATGACGGTGCTGGATGCGTCACAGGAGGAGTGGGCTCGCTATCTCTACCTGCGTTCGGTCACGCGGGGAGGTGCCGAGCTGCCGCTGATCCCCGATCTGGTCCTGCAGCGGGGCGACATCCTGACCATTGTGGGTCCCGAGGGGGTGGTGACGCGGGCTGCCGGCGAGCTCGGCTCGCTGATCACCAGCACAACGGCGACGGACTTCGTGACGCTGGGCTTTGCCATCTTTCTGGGCGGTCTCGTCGGCGCGCTCATCCAGATCCCAATCGGCGGTATCTTAGTGTCGCTCGGTACCAGCGTCGGGGCGCTGATGGCAGGTCTCGTGGTGGGGCATCTGCGCACCACATATCCGCTCTTCGGCCGCATTCCCGATAGCGCGGTGTCGCTGATGACCTCGCTTGGTCTCGCCGCCTTCGTCGCGCTCACCGGACTTCACGCCGGGCCGGTCTTCCTGTCGGCGATCCGCGAGGTCGGGATCAGCCTTCTGATCGGGGGAGCGGTGGTGACGCTTACGCCTCTTCTGGTGGGTCTTTATTTCGGTCGCTACGTATTGCGCATGAATCCTATCCTCCTGCTTGGCGGAGTTGCCGGTGCATTGACGATGACGGCGGCCATGGCGGCCGTTCAGGATCGCTCGAAGAGCCCGGTGGCGGTTCTGGGGTACACGCCCGCCTATCCGATTGCGCAGATTCTGCTCACCTTGTGGGGGACGATCATCGTGGCCACCACCGGGTCGTGAGCGAACATCTTCGAAAGGGGCACCTGCATCGATCGGATAGAGCAGGCGCTCCGTAACCTACAGTATGATACGCCCGGAGATCTTGATGCCGTGCGATCATATGGCCGGCACGCACGATCCCCACCGTCGACCGGAGCCGGCGCACCATTGGCGTTCATCATCGGCAAGAGATGGTATCATGGGCAAGCAACGGAAATCCGTGGAGGAGCAGCGGCCCGCAGGGCAGAAGCTCTCCCGCAAGGCGTATGAGGAGGAGCTGCGGCGTCTTCACGGCGAACTGGTGGCTTTGCAGGAATGGGTCTGCGCGACCGGCGCCAAGATCTGCATCATCTTCGAAGGACGTGACGGAGCGGGAAAGGGCGGCACGATCAAGGCCATCATGGAACGCGTCAGTCCGCGTGTCTTCCGTGTCGTGGCGCTGCCGGCACCAACCGAGCGCGAGAAGAGCCAGATGTATTCGCAGCGTTACCTGCCTCATCTTCCCGCGGCAGGCGAAGTCGTCATCTTCGACCGCAGTTGGTACAACAGGGCCGGCGTCGAGCGCGTGATGGGTTTCTGCACGGAAGATCAGGCCGAGAAGTTTCTTGCAGGTATTTCCTCGGTCGAGCGCGTGATCGCCGAATCCGGCGTCGTACTGCTGAAATACTGGCTCGAGGTCACTCCGGATGAGCAGACGCGGCGCATCGAAAGCCGGATGAGCGATCCGCGCAAGTCGTGGAAGCTCTCGCCGATGGATCTCAGGTCCTATAGTCGCTGGTACGACTATTCGCGGGCCCGTGATGCGATGTTTGTGGCATCCGACAGCGACTGGGCGCCATGGTATGTCGCCGACTCAAATGACAAGAAGAAGGCGCGTCTCAACATCATCACGCACCTTTTGTCGAAAATTCCTTATGAAAAACCAAAGTCGGAAAAGATCACCCTGCCAAAGCGACAGAAGCCCCATGGTTATGTCGAGCCGGAAGACGTCATGCATCATGTGCCGGCGGTGTTCTGAGCCGGGATATCCGGTCGCGATCTGCAAGGGAGGAAGAAGATGAGCGATGCGGCGAAAGCCCAGACCGAATTGGGCGACGAGAGCTTCATGTCCGCAACGGATCTGCGGGGCTACATGGACAAGATCGCGGCCGTTCGGGCGCATGAGGCGGTCGACACCATGGATGCGGCGCAGAAGGCACGGAAGGAGTTGGAAAAGCAACTCGCGACGCCCATCGCGCTGACCCCGGAGAAGGTCCACGAAATCACCAGAAACCTGCTGGCCAAGCTCAAGATGGCCGCCGAGCGCGGCGACACCGAGATCATGGTGATGCGCTTTCCGGTCAGTCTGTGCACCGACCACGGGCGGGCTATCAACAACACGCAGGCCCATTGGCCCGAAACCCT
The DNA here is from genome assembly GCF_023016805.1 of Ancylobacter crimeensis. Classification (GTDB taxonomy): domain Bacteria; phylum Pseudomonadota; class Alphaproteobacteria; order Rhizobiales; family Xanthobacteraceae; genus Ancylobacter; species Ancylobacter crimeensis. The sequence continues at coordinate 22,342 of NZ_JALKCH010000014.1, read as the reverse complement.
CACAGGGCGGCCGCGCCAGGCCTTCGAACTCTGGCAGGAGCGGCTGAAGCCCGCCGGCTACAGGCTATCCGCCATGATCGTCGAGTGGCCGAACGGCATGCCCGGCGATGTCGGCATGTTCCTCTCCTGGGGGAACTAGCCGCAACGGCGTGCCATTTCGAGGGAGCATTTCATGACACCCGCAATCAATCCGGCCCCGCCGGAACATCTGCCCTTCTTCATAACGGCGCCCGGCGATGCCGACATCCTCATGATCATCGCCGCCTTGACGTTGATCGGCGCCGTGCTGTTTGCCGGCGTGTTCTTCCTTTATCTGCATTCGCTGCCCGAGCGCATGGCCCATCGCAGCCAGAAGCTGCAGCTTGAGATCGTCGGCGTTCTGTGCCTGCTCGCCCTCTTCACCCATGTGCACCTGTTCTGGGTGGCGGCCTTGCTGCTCGCCTTCATCGACCTGCCCGATTTCGGCACACCGCTGAACCGCATCGCCCGCGCGTCGGAAGCCGTGGCTGGCCTGCCGCCACCGCCGGCGCCGGGTGATCGGGCAGACCTCTCATCCGCGCACGCATCCGGTACCGGGCACGTCCCGCGCGCAATCGGGGAAGGCGAGCATGCTTGAGCTTCTGCTCTGCTCGATGCTGACCGTTCTGCCGGACTATCTCTATCGCCGCTATTGGCAGGGCAAGCGGTTCGGATACGAGATCAACATCTACTCGGTCTGGTACGAGCTGCGATACGGCATCGTATCCTGCCTGATGCTCACGGTCGGGCTCATCACCATCATCTTCTACAATCACCCGGCGACCGGAAACGTGACTGCCTATTTCCGCACGATCCCGATCGCGCCGGAAACCATCGGGCGGGTGGCCGAGATCTATGTAGGCCAGACGGACCATGTCGAGGCCGGCAAGCCGATCTTCCGACTGGACAGTTCGCGCCAGGAGGCCGCTGCGGAAAGCGCGCGCCGCCGGATCGCGGAAGCCGATGCCGCGATGGTGGCGGCGCGGTCCGACGTCGCTGCTGCCGAAGGCGGGGTTACGCAGGCCCGCGAGGCGCTGCAGCAGGCGAACGATGAACTCGCCACCAAGCAGGAGCTGTTTCGGCGCAACGCGGACGTGGTCACGAAGCGGGAGATGGAGCGGCTGCAGAATGTCGTTGACCAGCGCACGGGCGCGGTCGCATCCGCCGACGCGGCGAGAGAGAGCGCTAAGGCCCGGCTCGACACATTGCTGCCGGCCCAGCGCGCGAGCGCGGCGGCGGCACTGGCGGAGGCGGAGGTCGAAATCGCCAAGATGGTCGTCCGCGCCGGCGTCAGCGGGCGGGTCGAACAGTTCGCGCTGCAGGTCGGCGATATCGTCAATCCGCTGGCGCGCCCGGCCGGCGTACTTATTCCGGATGGCATCGGTCGCAACCGGCTCATCGCCGGCTTCGGCCAGATCGAAGCGCAGATCATGAGGCCCGGCATGGTGGCGGAGGCGACCTGCATCTCCAAGCCCTTCACCATCATACCCATGGTGGTCACCAAGGTGCAGGGCTTCATCGCGGCGGGACAATTCCGTGCCGGCGAACAGCTTCTCGATGCCCAGCAGGTGCAGCAGCCCGGCACCATCACGGTGTTCCTCGAGCCGCTCTATGCGGGTGGGCTCGATGACGTGCCGCCCGGCTCGAGCTGCGTGGCGAACGCCTATTCCGACAATCACGCCCTCATCGCGTCCGGCGACGTCGGCATCTTGAGGGCGACCTATCTGCACGTCGTCGACACCGTTGCGCTGGTGCATGCCCTGTTGCTGCGCATCCAGGCGCTCATTCTGCCGATCGAGACCCTCGTCTTCAGCGGGGGTCATTGAACGATGGGACATGTGCAGGGGCGGGGAGGCGAGTATGGGTGACGGGAGGATAGCGGCGAGTGTGGTCACCGCCTTTGCCTTCGTCATTTCTCTCGGCGTCGGCGGGTCGGGGAAGGCAACGGCCCAGAGCGCGGCTCCCGATACCGTTGAAGCGCCGGCCGCGGAAAAGCAGGCCGGCACCGTTGCACGGGCACCGTCCGTCTTCACGGCCGAGGAACTGCGCAAGCTGCTCGCGCCTTACGCACTCTACCCCGACGAGCTGCTCGCGCAGGTGCTGCCGGTCAGCGCCTATCCGATCGAGATCGTCCAGGCTTCGCGCTGGATCGAAAAGAACAAGGCCGCCGTCGCCGCCGGCGATTTTTCCGGTGTCGATTCCCAGTCCTGGGATCCGGCGGTAAAGGCCCTAGCGCGCTTTCCCGACGTGATCGCGAAGCTGAACGATGATCTCGACGCTACCAGCGATATCGGGGATGCCTTCGTGAACCAGCCCAAGGATGTGGCCGATGCGATTCAGGCTCTGCGCCAGCAGGCCAAGGGGAGCGGAGCTCTCAAGACCACGCAGCAGCAGGTGGTCACGACGCAGACCGAGGGTGAGACCCAGTACATCGTTATCGAATCCAACGAGCCTGGCACCATTTACGTGCCGAGCTACGATCCCGATGTGGTCTATGGCGACGGCCTTTCCACGGTTGGTACAGGGGTGATCGGGTTTGGGGCCGGGGTCATTGTCGGAGGTGTCCTGGACAGTGCGTGGGATTGGGGCCGCGGCTGGGTCTATCCACCGCCCTGGCCCGGCTATCTCGGCCATCACCCACCCCCTCCCGGCCAACGACCACCTCCCGGCCAGCGACCGCCCGGCGTGAACGGCGGTGGCGATGCACGCCCATGGCGGCCGGATCCCGGCCGCTACCATCCCGGCCAGGGGAGCAAGCCGGGTCTTGCCGGTGCGGCGGGCAGACGACCGGATGCCGCCCGGCCCGGCGGGGCCGCGGGATTGGATCGCCCTGCATCCGGAGGTCGTCCGAACGTTCCGGGCGCCGCGCCGCCGCCGCGTCGCGACGGGACGGCAGCCGGGCGGCCGGACGGTGCATCCCGGCCTTCGGCCGGCAAGCCGGCGCAGAGGCCGACCCAGAAGCCCGCAGCCCAGCCAAGGCCGCAACCCAGGGCTCCGGTTGCCAACCGGCCACCCGCCCGGGCCCGGCCACGGCCGGATGCCTTCAACGACATCCGGGCTGGTGGCCGAGCCGCGTCCTATGGCCATCGGGGCGCGGCGAGCCGGCAATCCATCAGCCGCCCGCCCGTGCCGCGGGGTGGCGGGGGGGGCGGCGGTCGCGGCGGCGGACGTGGACGCTGAGGAGGCAGCCATGTCGAAGCGTCATTGGATCTTTCATGCGGGGCTGCTGGCGGGCAGTCTGTTGTTCGGGCGTGGACCGGCATCCGCTCAGGAGCATTTTCCCTCGCCCGAAGCCGCAGCGTCCGCGCTTGTCGAGGGTGCACGTGCGGGCGAGGGCGCACTCGACCGGATCTTCGGCCCCAAAGGGCGCTCCTTGCTCAGTTCCGGTGATTCACAGACCGATGCATTCCGCCGCGAGGTCTTCCTCAATCTGGCGGCGGGTTGGGTGGATGTCGTCGACGGCGAAGGCGGCGAGAAGGTGCTGGTGTTCGGCAAGATCGGCTGGCGCTTTCCGATTCCGCTGAAGCAGACCGAGGCCGGATGGTCGTTCGACCTCGTGGCCGGGCAGCAGGAGATCATCGACCGCGCGGTGGGGCGCAACGAACTCACCGCGATCGGGGTCTGCGCGGATTTCGTCGCCGCGCAGCACGAATATTTCGGCGCGTTGCACGACGATGAGCCGGTCGCGCAATATGCCCGTCGTTTCATGAGCCAGCCTGGACGCCATGATGGCCTCTATTGGCCGCCGCAAACGCCGGACGACCGCAGCCCGCTCGGCGAGGGCCTTGCCGACGCGGCGCGCGAGGCCGGCGAGCGCACATCTTCGGCGTTCAACGGCTACGTCTACCGTATCCTGACCCGCCAGGGGCCGCATGCCCCCGGAGGCGCCTATGACTACATGGTCAAGGGCCGACTGCTCGCAGGCTTCGCGATGCTCGCCTATCCCGCGAAATGGGGTGAGACGGGGGTGATGACCTTCCTGTGCGGCCAGAATGGAGATGTCCACGAGATCAATCTCGGCCCGGATACCGCGCATCGGGTCTCCGGGATCGACAGCTTCGACCCCGGCGCCGGGTGGAGGCCGGTCGAGGAATAGGGTCAAACCCGCTTATGCCGGCCGACGGAAGGTCTCGATCACGATGTGGAGGCTCAGGAGAAGCACCCATGCCGGCAGCAGGATGAAAGCCCAGGAAACCAGCGAGCTGCCGAACAGCAGGACCAGGGCGAACAGATAGCCCACGATTGCGATCCCCCGCGGTGCGATGCGCGTGTAGATGACGACCGTGGATGTGGAGATCATGAACATGCCGGCGAGCTTGAGAGCATAGACATTCACCAGGATGAAGATCGTGGCGCGTGCGATGTGGAACGTGGTCGTCCCGGCGAAATCGTCCGCCCCAGCCGTGCTGACCAGCAGAAGGGCGCCGATGATCGCGGCGGAGACGAACAGCACGGCCAGCAGCAGCACGGCGCTGCCGAGGAACACTGTTGCGAAGAAACGATCCTCCTTTTCGGCAAGTCGATCACGCAGCACGCCGACGAACCAGAGGAACGCAAGCCCCGCGAATGGCATCAGGTTCAGCGCCAGGGTGACATCCTCGCGCCCCGTCTTCAGCCAGCGGCCGGGTTCGAGCGGATCGGCGGGCACCGCGGTGCGGAGCAGCACGAGTATCGGAACGAGCAGAGCCGAGAACACAATCCCCGCAACTGCGGCTGCCTTCGGCGTTCTAAGTTCCGTTCGCGGAGATTTTATGGAGTCGTGCATTCCAATCTCCCGAATTGCGTTTTCGCGAGTAAAATATAGAAATAACATAAATAATATTTCAGTTTATACGAGATATATATTTATAGGCCGGAGTTTTTCAGATGCGTAAGGAGTTGCCGCTTCTGAAGGGTTTTTCCGGTTCGAGTATTGCCGGGCTTCGTGCCGAGATCCCGGCGGGCCTTGCCGTTGCGACCGTGTCCGTGCCGAGCGCGATCGCATATCCCGCCATTGCCGGCCTGCCGCCGGAAGTGGGCATCTATTCCGCCCTGTTCGCGTTGCTCGGCTATGCGCTGCTGGGACCTTCGCGGCAAATCATCGTCGGTCCCGACGCCGCCACAATGACGGTGCTTGCGGCTGTGTTGGCCACCATGTCCTTCGCCGGCGGGCCGGATCGGGTGGCGGCGGCCTCGTTGCTGGCGCTCGTGGTCGGCGTGATGTGTCTCGTCGCCGGCCGTTTTCATTTCGGGGTGGTAGCAGCCTTCCTGTCGAAGCCTATCCTGCTCGGCTTCATCAGCGGTGTGTCGCTCTCGATCATGGTCGGTCAGATCGGCCGCTTCACCGGCCTGACTATCCAGTCCGACGGCCTCGTTCCGCCGATCCTCGAACTGATCGCCAAGGCGAAGGGCATCCATTGGCCGTCGGTCGCCCTCGGCGTTTCGCTGCTGACACTGCTCCTGCTGCTCGGGCGGTGGAAATCGCCCATCCCAGGGCCTCTGGTGGTCGTGATCCTCGCGGTGCTGGCCTCGTGGCTCTTCGACTTCGACGCCATGGGCATCAAGGTCGTGGGGCCAATTCCACAAGGCTTCCCCGTCCCTTCCATTCCCCATCCCGCCGATCTTTCGGTCCGCGATATCCTGCTCGGGGCGGCGGCGGTTTGGCTCGTCAGCTTCGGATCCGGCATCGTCGCGGCACGCAGCTTCGGCGCGCGGGCTCGGTTCGAAGTCGATCCCGACGCCGAGTTGGTGGGGCTCGGCGCGGCCAATATCGCCACGGGTCTCTTCAGCGGCTTTCCCGTTACGGTCGCCGATTCCCGCACGGCGGTGAATCTATCGGTGGGAGGGCGCTCGCAATGCGTCGGGCTGGTCGCCGCTTTCAGTCTTGCCGTGATGCTGCTCTATCTCAACGAGGCTGTCCGTATTCTCCCCGTTCCGGCGCTCGGTGCCATCCTCGTTGCCGCGGCGCTTGGGCTCATCGATCTGGATGGCTTTGCCGAACTCTGGCGGATCAGCCGGATGGAGTTCGTCTTTGCCTTGATCGCGCTCTGGGGCGTCCTGAGCCTTGGCGTTTTGAGCGGCGTGATCGTGGCCATCGTGGCGACGCTGGCCTATGTGCTTCTAAAGGAAATGCGCCCGCGAGACGCCATGCTGGGCCGCTGTCCCGGTCGGCAGGGCTTCTACAAGTTGCATCGCACGCCCGCAGCCCGGCCTCTGCCGGGCATTGCGGTGTTCATGGTCCAGGGCAGCTTGCTCTTCTTCAATGTCGACCACGTCCGTCAGCGGCTGAAGAACGTCGCCTCCGGTCTTCCCGCCGATAGCCGCTGGTTCATCCTCGACGCCAGTGCCATCGCCCAGATGGATTCCACCGCGGCCACGATGCTGGGCGAACTGAGAAACGACCTTGCTGCCCAGGGCATCCTGCTCGGCATTGCCGAGCTTCACAGGGAGCCGATGGACATCCTGCGCCGTGCCGGGGTTCTGGAGGCCATCGGACCTGACATGGTGTTTGAAGACCTTGAGGACATTCTGCGCGCTCCCGCTCCGGAACACGGTTCTTAGCATAAGGCCGGAACACCTCTGTCTCGCTAATAGAATACTATATAGATAGACAAATCAGGTATCTTCTGTCAGGCTGCGTTCCTCATCGCGTTGGAGGGATCATGCCAGGCATCAATATCGTCGGACTGAGCGGTGGGCTTTCCACGCCTTCGCGCACCCTGTCGCTGGTGCAACTCGCCACCCGCCGCATCTCCGAGGCCGCGCTGCGACGGGGGCTGGAGGCACAGAGCCGGATCGTCGACATCGCCGCTTTGTCCGGCATCGGTCTCCTGCGTGACCGCGCGGGCGCCGGCCCGGAGGAGGAGGCGGCTCTGCGCGCCGTGGAGACGGCCGATCTGCTCGTCGTCGGTTCTCCGGTCTACAAGGGGTCGTATTCGGGGCTGTTCAAGCACTTCGTCGATCTGCTCGATTATCGCGGCCTCGACGGGGTGCCGGTGGCGCTGCTGGCGACGGGCGGCAGCGACCGCCATGCGCTGGTGATCGAGCATCAGTTGCGGCCGCTTTTCGCCTTCTTCCAGGCGCAGCCGCTCGGTACCGGAATCTTCTTTACCGAGCGGGAGTTCAAGGACGGCCTCATCGCCGAGGGTGCGCCGGCACAGCGCTTCGAGCGACTGGTGCGCGAGGCCGGGCAGGCGCTGGCGGGCCGGATCACCGAACCCGAGCGGATCATCGAAGCGGCGTGATGCCGCCGGTCGAGCGGGAGCATGGCGGTCGCGTCCCGGGTTTTCAGCCAACCCGACGATCTCCGGGATCTGGGGCAGGGTGCGCTGGCCGAGGTCTGGGGCGCTCCTCGCTCGATCGAACCCTGCGTCCCGCCTTCCGCAAGACGCGCACATTCCTCATGGATGCTTGGAAACGGAAGGAAGACGCCGCGATCACCTTCACGTCGCGGCGGTTGATGCCGGCATCATCCAGGTGACCGACGGCAGTTGGGTAATCCACCGCCTCGCGGCGGCGGTGCTCATGCCGGTCGCAGCGCCCGCACGCCGGCGGAGGCCTGCATGTAGCCCCGGATAAGGTTGAAGACGCCGTAGATCGTGAAGCCGATGCCGCCGATCGCGACGAGGGCGCCGAGCAGGGTGCTGAGCCCGCTCAGGACCAGACCAAGAATGATGAAGATGATCGGGTACAGGAACAGCGACATGATGGTGTTGGCGATCACGGCCATCAGCGGCACCACGAAGCCGCGCCTCTGCCCGGGATAGGCGACGCCGAGGATGATCGGCTTGCGAAAATTGTTGAAGTGGACGTAGAGGATCGCCTCCTTGCCGATATCGAGCAGGTCGTAGATGTCCCGCGTGCAGCCGACATCGCGCAACACCGTGTCGCCGATCTCGATCACCGAGACCTTGCCCGACACGCGCACATTGCCGACGGCGCTATTGGCCTGCGTATTGACGATCATGTCGCCCTCCTTGGCGCCGATGCGCTTCAGGACACCCCGAACTTCCTTCATGCGAACCTCTTTGCCGCGTGCGCCTGCGCCAATCGCCGTCCATCCCGGCGGCGGACATGCGCCGTGGGAGCGGTGCATCGGGACCGGCGAAGACGGGTTTTCCGCGGGCCAGAGTGCCGCGCGCCAGCGGGGGTTTCCCCTCCCATATGGGAGGGGCGAGAAGGCTAGGGATCGTTTCTCTCCGGCAGTGCCGCCACACTGCGCGCGAGCAGCGCGACGGCTTCCACCTGTCGCGTCGTGCCGGTCTTGGCGAGGATGCTCTTCAGGTGCCAGCGGACGGTGCCGATGCCGATGCGCCGTCGGCGCGCGATAGACTCCGGCGAGGTGCCGGTGCCGAGATCCGCCGCGATGACCGCTTCCGCCGGCGTCAGGCCGAACAGCTCGCGCAACCGGCGAAGCTGGAAGGTGGGCCGCTCCGGGTCTTTCAGGAAGACAAGCGCTATCGGGCCCGGATCGACGTCCCGCGACCAGCGGGGGCGCAGCGGCGCGACGGACAGGGTAAGTGGCAGCCGCCCCGCACGCCCGACCAGCAGCGCGGCCGGGGCCCGGCCCGGCGGCTTGCCCGCCGCCACGGCAAGGGCTTCGCGCAGCGCCAGCGCGAAGCGGTCCTGAAGCAGCGGATCGCGCAGATGGAAGCGCCTGTGCAGCACGCCGAAATCGGAGCTGCCGCGCAGAATGTCTTCCGCCGGCATATTGGCATGAAGGATCCGGCCGAGGCGATCGAGGACGAGAATGCCGGTATCGAGGCGATCGAGCGCATCAAGGGCGGCGGCCTGCGCGATACCCGCTTTCGCCAGATGCCGGCCGAGCCGCACGGCGCGGGCCAGATGCGGCAGCAGCAGCGCCGTCTTCTCCCGGTCGAGTCCATCATAGGCAGCGCCACGCCGCGGCCGATGGATGCCGAGCACGCCGACCGCGCCCTCGCCAAGTGAGAAGGCGGCACCGACGACATGGAAGATGTCGAAAGCCGCCAGCCATTCGCGGTAGAAGTCGCTGTTCCGCTGCTCCTCGGGGGTCACCAGCATCTCGGCGGTGACGATCCTGTCCATGCCGAACGCGACGGTGCGCTGAACCCAGAGATCGCGCCGGTGCCAGTCCTCCGCCCACGACTGCCGGGCCTCGGGAACGATCATGTTCTCCGTCGTTTCCAGGAGTTCCACGTCGCCGGCTGCCCCGTGGAACTTGACGACGGTACTGGTGGAATCGAAGGCGCGGGCGATCCGTCCGGCCATACCCTGCCATAGACGCGCGTCGACGGCGGCATCGTAGAGATGTCCGATCAGGTCATCCGGCATGGCCGCATGCATGGACAGATGTCCGGAAAGGAGAGGGAATACATTCCCTATCACGGTACCGGAAAGCACGCCACACGGATCATCGGCCTTTGCCGCCTGGTCGCATGGCGAGGGCGTCGACCGGCGGCGCGGCTATTCCGCCGCCTGGCGCGCGGGTTCGGCGTCCGCCGGCTGCGGGTGCGGCTGTCCGATCCGCCACTGATAGGGCGGCAGCGTGCCGTTGACGGCGAAGTCGCCGACGATGCGGTCCTTGTAGATGCGCGGATTGTGCGAGGAGAGGGTGCGCACATTGCGCCAGTGCCGGTCGAGGCCGAGCGGGGCGCGCGTGGCCGAGGCGCCGAGCGCGTCGAACAGGGTGGTGGCGCCGTCGAGGATCAGGTTCGTCACCACCGTCTGCGCCTGCGCCGTCTCGAGTTCGGCGATGGCGTTGGCGCGTTCCTCGGCGGCCTCGTCGCCGGCGAAGCGGCTCTCGAAGGCGCGCTGCAGCGACTCGGCGGCCTTGAGCGCGATCGCGCCCGCCGCGTAGGCAGCGCCGCGGATGCGTCCGACCACCGCGAGCACCTGCGGGTCGGCCGCCGAGCGCGGGCCGTTGGCGTGGGTGTAGGTGCGGGTGCGCGCCTTCACCGCGCCGGCCACCTCGGCGGTCACCGCCCGGCCGATGCCGGCGAGGGTGGCGAGGTGGTAGAGCTGGTAGAACGCCGCCGAATAACGGAAGCGCTCGGCGTCGGGCACCACCTCCTCGCGCGCCACCGGCACGTCGGTGAAGGTGGTCGTCCCGCTCGCCGAGGCGATCTGGCCGAAGCCGTCCCAGTCGTCGACGATGGCGACGCCCGGCGCATCGGTGCGCACGAAAACCGAGAGTTCCTCGCCCTGCGGGCCGGCGACTCCGAGGTCGATCCAGTCCGCATAGAGCGAGCCGGTGGTGTAGTATTTCGTCCCGTTGACGACGAGGCCGCCGGCGGTCTCGGTCAGCCGGGTGCCGAAGCCCTCCAGCGGCCCGCCCGCCTCGGTCCAGGCGCTGCCGGTCGTCTCGCCGGCGGCGATGCGGAGCAGCCAGCGGGCGCGGCGGGCGTCGTCGCCGGTGTTGAGGATGTCCTCGACCACGCCGAAATGCACGCGCAGGGCCTGGGTGACGTTGGAATCGGCCGCGCTGAGCTCGATCAGCAGGTTGGCGAGTTCCGGCAGGCTGGCGCCCTGCCCGCCGGCCTCGACGGGAAGCCGCACCGCGGTGAAGCCGGCCTCCTTCAGCCAGCGGATCGGCTCATGAACGCGCGTGCGGTTGAGCTCGCGGGCGCGCGCGCCCTCGGCGATGCGGGCGAATACCGGGCGGAACGGTTCGGCGAGCGCCTCGTAGCGTGCGCTCGGCCCGGCACCCCAGGCGGATTCGATCTGGCCTTCGGATTCGGTCTGGCTCATGGACGACGGCCTTTTCAGGAAGAAGGGACCCGGACCCATAACGGGCGGGCGGGAGGTCATTCGGCGGCGACGGGCGGCGTGGAGCGGCGGGCCTCGGCCTCGCGCCGCTTCACCGCCTCGATGTCGCGATAGGTGTGGGCCGGGTGGCTGGCCGGCAGATAGGGGCCGGCGCCGAACAGCTTCTCGCGCAGCGTGCCGGGCCGGTAGGCGGTGGGGTAGGCGCCGCGCTTCTGCAGCTCCGGCACCAGCAGATCGACGACCCCTTCGAAGCTTTCCGGCGTCACCGCATAAGCGAGGTTGAAGCCGTCGACGTCGGTCTCGTCCACCCACTCCTGCAGGAGATCGGCGAGCGTCTCCGGCGAGCCGACGAAGACCGGCCCGACCCCGCCGATGCCGCCCCAGCGGGCCAGCTCCTCCACCGTCCAGGTCCGGTCCTTGCCGCTGAAATGCTCGACCATCGAGACGATGGCATTGGTCTCGACCGTCTTCAGCGGGTCGGTCGCGGCGTATTGGCCGAAGTCGATGCCGGTCCAGCCGGACATGAAGACGAGCGAGCCGTCATGGGAGGCATGCCGGCTGTACTCCTCGAAGCGCGCGCGCGCCTTCGCGTCGGTCTCGTCCACGATCAGGGTGACGAGATTGTAGATGTAGACCTTGCGCGGATCGCGTCCGGCCGCGGCGGCCTGCCGCCGGATGTCGGCGACATAGGCCTTCAGCAGGCCCTTGGTGGGGGCGCCGACGAACACGCATTCGGCATGGGCGGCGGCGAAGGCCTTGCCCGGCCCCGACGCGCCGGCCTGGTAGAGCACCGGCGTGCGCTGCGGGGAGGGCTCGGTGAGGCCATAGCCGGGCACGTCGAAATAGGTGCCCTTATGCGCGATCTCATGGACCTTCGAGGGGTCGGCGAAGATGCGGCGCGCGCGGTCGCGCACCACGGCGCCGTCTTCCCACGAGCCTTCGAGCAGCTTGTAGAGCACCTCGACATATTCGCTCGCGACCTCGTAGCGGTTGTCATGCCGCTTGAGGCCGGCCTGTCCCACATTCTTCGCGCCGCTCTCCAGATAGGAGGTCACGATGTTCCAGCCGACCCGCCCCTTGCTGTGGTGGTCGGCAGTCGCGAGGCGGCGGGCGAAGGTGTAGGGATGCTCGAACGAGGTCGAGGCGGTGATGCCGATGCCCAGATGCTCGGTGGCGAGCGCGATCGGCGCGGCGAGCTGGAGCGGGTCGTTGACCGGGATCTGCGCGCCCTCGCGGATCGCGTGCCGGTTGGAGCCCTTGTAGACGTCGTAATAGCCGATCACGTCGGCAATGAAGATGCCGTCGAAGATGCCGCGCTCCAGCGTGCGGGCGAGATCCTGCCAATAGTCGAGATCCTTGTAGGTCCAGGAGCGGTCGCGCGGATGCGCCCAGAGGCCGGGCGACTGGTGCGCGACGCAGTTCATGTCGAAGGCGTTGAAACGGATGTGACGCTGGGTGGTCTGCGGCATGAGGTGTTCCTGCCGGTGGGCGGCCGGTTCGGTCGAAAAGGAAAGGGTGGATCGGTGCGGAGCGACACTCAGAGAGAGCTTCGACACCCGGCTCGCTGGGATATCGGATCGCGCGGCAACCCGTGCCGGACCGGCAGGGCGCGCCGATCGGGCGAGCCGCATGTGCGGAGGGCGGGGCCGCTCGGATGGCGGATGGCAGTGTGGGGCACGTCGGCACTCCCGTGCGGCCATTGATTAATATATAAATTCGATAAACTAAATAATATGTCAAGCGTGCCGCCTCTGAGCCGGCTCGTTTTTCTTCGCTCCGATGCGGGACAGCCGGCCGGGCGACGTCCTGCCGCTCGCTGTCACTCTGATGGAACCAACTGGAATGAAAGATGAAATCCGGCTCAATGCCTTCGCGATGAACACGGTCGGTCATCAGTCGCCCGGCCTGTGGCGCCATCCGCGCGATCGCTCGGCGGACTACCGGCACCTGGCCCATTGGCTTGATCTCGCCCGTACGCTGGAGCGCGGCCGGTTCGACGGCATCTTCTTCGCCGACGTGCTCGGCGTGTACGACGTCTATGGCGGCACGCCCGACGCGGCCCTGCGCGCGGCGATTCAGGTGCCGGCCAACGATCCCCTGCTGCTGGTGCCCGCCATGGCGGCGGTGACGGAGCATCTGGGTTTCGGGGTCACCGCGACGCTGACCTATGAGCCGCCCTTTCCTTTCGCCCGGCGCATGTCGACGCTCGATCACCTCACCGGCGGGCGGGTCGGCTGGAATGTGGTCACCGGCTATCTCGACAGCGCCGCCCGCGCCGCCGGCCGGCCCCGCCAGGTCGCGCATGATGCGCGCTACGATCTCGCGGAGGAGTATATGGAGGTCGTCTATCGGCTGTGGGAGGAGAGCTGGGACGACGACGCGGTGCTGCGCGACCGCGCGTCCGGCGTCTTCACCGACCCGGCGAAGGTACGCCGCATCCGCCATGACGGCACCCATTTCCAGCTCGACGCCCTGCATCTGAGCGAGCCTTCGCCCCAGCGCACCCCGGTGCTCTACCAGGCCGGCTCCTCCAGCCGCGGCCGGGCCTTTGCCGGGCGCCATGCCGAATGCGTCTTCGTGTCCGGCCCGTCGGCGGCCGTCGTCGCCCCGCGCGTGCGCGCCATCCGGCAGGCGGCCGCCGAGGCCGGGCGGGATCCCGACGACATCCTTGTGTTCGCGATGATGACCGTCATCCTCGGCGAGACCGAAGCGGCCGCCCATGCCCGGCACGAGGATTACCTAGCCTATGCCGATCCGGTCGGCGCGCTCGCGCTGATGTCGGGCTGGACGGGGGTCGATTTCTCCCGGCTCCGGCTCGACGAGGAGGTGCGCCATGTCGAGAACGACGCCGGGCGAACGGCGATGGACAACATCACCCGCGCCGATCCCGACCGCGTCTGGACAGTCCGGCAGGTCGCCGAGCATGTCGGGATCGGCGGTATCGGGCCGGTGATGGTCGGCGATCCCGGGCAGGTGGCGGACCGGCTCGAGGCCTTCGCGCAGGCGACCGATGTCGACGGGTTCAACCTCTGCTACGCGGTGCTGCCGGAGAGCTTCGAGGATATCGCGGACCTGCTGGTGCCGGAGCTGACGCGCCGGGGACGCTACAAGCGCAGCTACGGGTCCGGAACCTTGCGGGAGAAGCTGTTCGGGCGCGCCCGCCTTGATTGCTCCCATCCCGCAGGGCGCCTGCGGTGCGCGTCGGGAACGCAGGCTCCACGACGCCCCTGATGCGGCGGTGCAAAAAATTTCGCATGCCGCTTGCCATCTCTAAAAATATACTTTAGCCATAGATTATTAAATCTTCTGGATCCGCGGACCTTTTCATGACCGATGCCCTCACCCCCTATCTCGCCGAGCCGGTGCGGTTCGCCTATTGGGTGTCGAACCTCTCCGGCGGGCAGGTGGTCAGCGGCATCGAGCAGCGGACCGGCTGGGATTTCGCTTACAATGTGAAGCTGGCCCGTGCCGCCGAGGCCGCGGGCTTCGACTTCGCGCTCACCGCGACGCGGTTGGTCGGCGGCTATCGGGCGGACGGCCAGCACGAGGCCAGCGCCTTCGCCATGTCGCTGCTGAATGCCACCGAGCGCCTCAATGTCATCGTCGCGGTGATGACAGGCTTCTGGCACCCCGCCGTGGTGGCCAAGCTGGGCGCCACCGCCGATCATATCTCCGGCGGGCGCTGGCATCTCAACATCGTCAGCGGCTGGTTCAAGCACGAGTTCGACGTGCTCGGCGTGCCGTGGCTGGAACATGACGAGCGCTATCGGCGTTCGGCGGAATTCATCCAGGTGCTGAAGGGGATCTGGACCGAGGACGTCTTCAGCTTTCATGGCGATCACTACAACATCGACAGCTACCACCTGAACCCGAAGCCCAGCTTCAAGCCGCACCCGCTGATCTTCCAGGGCGGCTCCTCCACCGCCGCCCGCCACATGGCCGCCGCCCATTCCGACTGGTATTTCACCAATGGCGGCACGGTCGAGGAACTCGGCGCCCAGGCCCGGCAGGTGAAGCAGGGCGCCGCGGGGTTCGGCCGCCAGCTACGGGTCGGTGCCAACGCCTTCATCATCGCTCGCGACAGCGAGGCCGAGGCCCGCGCGGTTCATGCCGAGATCCTCGCCCGGGCCGATCTCGCCGCCGTCGCCGGCTTCGCAGAGGCGGTGAAGGAGGCCGGGGCGTCTACTAAGGATGGAATCGGCAACTGGGCGAGATCCGGCGCGGCCGATCTGGTGCAGCCCAATGACGGCTTCAGGACCAACCTCATCGGCACCCCCGAGGAGGTCGCCCGGCGCATCGTGGCGCTGAAGCAGGCGGGCGTCGACCTCATCCTCGCCGGCTTCCTCCATTTCCAGGAGGAGGTCGAATATTTCGGCCGCCGGGTCCTGCCGCTGGTGCGCGAGATCGAGGCCGAGGCGGCGCGATGTCGCCCGGAGCCCGCGCCGGTCGGCTGACGCGGCCGAGGCTGCACTCACCACCCACCTGACTGCACTCACCACCCATCGTCAAACCGCCGGCTACAGCGCCCGGAGGAGCGGATGAACGCGCCTGCCCGACATCTCGTCGAACCATCCCCGAATACCGCCTCGGCCGTAGCCGCACCTTCGGTGTGAGGACCACGATGACGCACCCGACTTCAACCATCGCGAGCGAGCTGCTTCTCGACGTGCGCTCGGTCTCGCTCGCCTTCAAGGGCGTCAAGGCCATATCGGATCTGTCTTTTTCCGTGGAGCGCGGCGAGATCTGCGCGCTGATCGGCCCGAACGGGGCGGGGAAGAGTTCGCTGCTGAACATCCTGAACGGGGTCTATCTCGCCGATAGCGGCGAGATCGTCTTCGCCGGCGAGCATTTCCACCGCATCGAGCCGCTGGAAGCGGCGCGTCGGGGCATCGCCCGCACGTTCCAGAACAATGCGCTGTTCAAGAAGATGAGCGTTATCGACAACATCCTGGCCGGCCTTGCCCGCCACACCGCCAGCAGCTTCCTGGCGCAGGGGCTGCGGCTGCCTTCGGCGCGCCGCGAGGAGGCGCGCCTGCGTGAGCAGGCGGAAGATATCCTCGCCTTTCTCGACCTGCAGCCGCATCGCCATGTGGTGGTCGGCACGCTCCCCTATGGCGTGCAAAAGCGTGTGGAGCTGGCACGCGCGCTCGTCGGCCGGCCTACATTGTTGCTGCTCGACGAGCCGCTGGCGGGAATGAATGCCGGGGAAAAGGCGGAAATGAGCGGCTTCATCGCCGCCATCAACCGGCATCTCGGCGTGACCGTCGTGCTCATCGAGCACGACGTGGGCATCGTCATGAATCTCGCCGGCCACATCGTCGTGCTGGATTACGGCCGGAAGATCGGAGACGGCACTCCCGCACAGGTGCGGGCCAGTCCCGACGTCATCGCCGCCTATCTCGGCACGCGGCACTGAAGGCGGGACGATGAGCCTCTTCCTCGAAACGCTGATCGGCGGCCTGCTTGCCGGCACCATGTATTCGCTGGTCGCGATCGGCTTCGTCCTGATCTACAAGGCGAGCGGGGTTTTCAACTTCGCACAAGGCTCCATCCTGCTGTTCTCGGCGCTGCTGCTGGTAACGCTGCACGAAGCGGGGCTGCCCTTCGTTCTCTCCGCGGCGCTGACCATGCTGGTGTTGATCGCGGGCGCCGTGGTCATCGAGCACACGGTGCTGCGCCCGCTGGCCAATCGCAGTCCCATGACCCTGTTCATGGCGACGCTGGGCCTTTCCTATGTAGTCGAAGGCACCGCACAGGGGCTCATGGGCGCGCAGGTCCATGCGCTGGATCTCGGCATCGAGGATGTCCCGATCTTCTTCGGCGACGTCCTTGTCAGCCAGTTCGATCTCATTGCCGCGACGACGGCGGGCACGCTGGCCCTCGTACTGGCACTGCTGTTCAACCGCACCCGCATCGGTATCTCGCTGCGCGCGGTGGCGGACGACACCCGGGCGGCACTTTCGATCGGCATCAACCTCAACCGCATCTGGCAGATCGTCTGGGCGGTGGCCGGCATGGTGGGGCTGGTCGCGGGGGTCATGTGGGGCGCCCGACAGGGCGTCCAGTTCTCGCTCTCGCTGGTGGTGCTGAAAGCCCTGCCGGTGCTGATCATCGGCGGCTTCACCTCCATCGGCGGAGCCATCGTCGGTGGGCTCATCGTGGGGGCCGCGGAAAATCTCGCGGAAACCTATATCGGCCCGTTCATCGGCGGGGGCATCACCCCGTGGTTTCCCTATGTCCTCGCGATCGCGTTCCTCTATGTCCGGCCTGCCGGGCTGTTCGGGGAACGCGCGCTCGAAAGGGTCTGATGCCGTGAGCCAGACACTTCTTTCCGGTTCCTCCGCTCAAGGGCTCCATCACCCGCCTCGACGGAATGCCGCCGTGCCGCGCCGTGCCCGCGCGGGCCTCGCCATTCCGCTGCTGCTCCTGCTTGCCTTCGTTGGCGTGCCCCTGGTCGGCACCGAGTACTGGATCGGCGCCATCCTCCTGCCCTTCCTCGTCCTTTCGCTGGCCGGGCTGGGACTCAACCTGTTGACGGGCTATGCGGGCCAGACGTCGATCGGTTCCGGCGGCTTTATGGCGGTGGGTGCCTTCGCGACTTTCGGCTTCGTCGTCCATGGCGGGGTGCCGCTACCTCTTGCGCTGCTCCTCGCCGGACTTGCCGCGGCCGGCGCGGGCCTCGTGTTTGGCCTGCCAAGCGACCGCATCAAGGGATTCTACCTCATGGTCAGCAGCCTCGCAGCGCAGTTCTTCTTCGAGTGGCTGTTCCAGAAATTCCCGTGGTTCTACAATTACGGCTCCTCGGGAACCATCGCGTTGCCCAGGATCGCGGTGTTCGGCCTCGACGTCGGGTCGACGTTGGGACGCTACTATCTCACGCTCACGATCGTCGCAGGGCTCACCTGGTTTGCGGCAAATCTGATGCGCAGCCAGACCGGCCGCAGCTTCATGGCGGTCCGGGATATGGACACTGCCGCGGCGGTCATCGGCATCCCGGTGTATCGGGCCAAGCTGCTGGCCTTCGCGGTGAGCTCCTTCTATCTCGGCATCGCCGGCGCGCTCTGGGCCTTCGCCTATCTCGGCTCCGCCAGTGTGCAGAGTTTTGGCATCTCCCGCTCGTTCCAGATCCTGTTCATCATCATCATTGGTGGCATGGGCTCGATAGCCGGCAATTTCATCGGCGCCGCCTTCATCAGCCTGCTCCCGCTTGCGATCGATCATGTCGCCCAGGCGCTGTTCGCGGGCCATGTCGACGCCGGGCTTTTGCAGAACATCGAGAAGGCCGTCTTCGGGGTGCTGATCATCTGGTTCCTGATCAAGGAGCCGGACGGCCTCGCGCGCCTGTTCCAGACCATCGGCGCACGCCTCGCGAACTGGCTGCGACCCTGAAAGGGCGCGCCGCGTCCGCCCGTTGCCCATCACCGACATCGCCACGTTCCTGTTTCGAGGAGACTTAACATGCGACGACACCTGCTTTCCGCCCTGATGGCGGGGGTGCTTGCCAGCACCTTCCTGGCACCGGCGGCTCGCGCTGACGGCCCGGCGCAATATGTGCCGCTACCGACCTACCGCGTCGGCGCCTATGCGTCGTCCGGCACCCTGTGGTGGGCCGGCGAGCGCGATTATTTCCGCTATATCAACGAGGTGGAAGGCGGCATCAACGGCGTGAAGCTCGATGTCGAGGAGTTCGAAACCGAGTGGAGCCCGGATCGCACCGTCGAGGTCTATGAGCGGGTGAAGAACGGCAAGAACGGCGAGCCCGTCGCGTTTTTCTTCACCCACGGGACGCCGGCTTCCTATGCGCTCATCGAGAAAGCTGCGACGGACCAGATTCCGCTGATCGACCCGGCGGGCGGCCGCACCGAGTCCACCGACGGCACCGTGTTTCCCTATGCCTTCCCGCTGCTCTTCAACTATTTCAGCCAGGCGTCGGTTGGCATCAACTACATCGCACAGAAGGAAGGCGGTCTCGACAAGCTGAAAGGCAAGAAGATCGTCACCGTCTATCACGACAGCGCCTATGGCCGGGAGACGCAGGCGGCCGTCGAACTTCTGGCAAAGAAATACGGCTTCGAAAACATTCAGGTACCGGTGGCCGATCCGGGCAACGAGCAGTCGCCGCAGTGGCGGCAGGTTCGCGAAGTCAAGCCGGATTGGGTCTTCCTCCGTACCTGGGGCGTCTCCACGCCCGTGGCGATCAAGACCGCGCAGCGCTTCGGCATTCCGGCCGATCACATCATAGGCGATGTCTGGGCGGGTTCCGAGGCGGACGTGATTCCGGCGGGGACCGCAGCCAAAGGCTATCAGGCGCTGGCGCCTTATCCGGGCGGAGCGAATTTCGAGATTCACGACCGGCTGCGCAAGACCATTCTCGACACGGGCAAGAGCGACCTGAAGGATCCGAAGTTCTTTGGTGCGGTCTATTACAATATCGGGCTCATCAATGCGGTGCTCGCGGTCGAGGCATTGCGAACCGGTCAGGCTCATTTCGGCAAGCGCGCGCTGAACGGCGAAGAGGGACGCTGGGGCTTCGAGCACCTGACGATCGACGATGCCCGCCTCAAGCAGATCGGCTTCGAAGGGTTGCTGCAGCCGATCAAACTCAGCACGACCGATCATGAGGGCGGCGGCGCGGCCCGGATCCAGCAGTGGGACGGCGCCAAATGGGTGCTGGTCACGGACTGGATACAGGCGGATCGCGAGACCCTTCGCCCCCTGATCGAGGCGAAGGCCGCGGCTTACGCCAAGGAGCACAACATCGTTCCGCGCAACGCGACCGCAGAGAACTGACGAAGCCGGTGCCGGGGCGTTCCGAGGGCGTCCCGGCACGACTGTCACTCACGCGCGAACGGCACCCCTCTTGCCGATCGCGATGATGACCTGCCTTTTAACCGTTGCCTCCCACCCACGCGCGCCCCTTGCGGCATGCGCACGCCTGCCAGGCCCGTGACCCGGCGGCGTGAAGATCATCTCAGGGGACGCTTCATCATGACCAAGTTCTCTTCGACGCCGGCCGTTGTTGCCGCGATCTCTCCCTTGCTTGAGGTGACGGCGATCGAGGTCTTTTATGAGAGCTCGATCCTTGCGGTGGCGGATGTCTCGCTCCGCGTCGGGCCGGGCGAGATCGTCGCCCTGCTCGGCGCCAATGGTGCGGGCAAGAGCACGACGCTGAAGGCGATCTCGGGCCTCGTGCTCGCGGATCGGGCCGTCGTCAGCCGCGGTGACATCAGGCTGCGCGGCGAAAGCGTGGCGGGGATCGCTGCAAACCTGCTGGCCGCACGAGGGATCGTGCATGTGCTGGAGGGGCGGCACGTCTTCGGACACCTCACCGTCGAGGAGAACCTGCGCGCGGGTACCTTCCTGCGGCGACCCGGGCGGCGTGAGATGGAACGTGGCATCGAGGAGATCTACGGTTACTTTCCGCGCCTCAGGACCAAGCGCTCCACGCCTGCCGGGCTGACGTCCGGTGGCGAGCAGCAGATGCTCGCGATCGGTCGCGCCCTGCTGACGCGACCGGAACTGGTCCTGCTGGACGAGCCATCCATGGGACTGGCACCGATCATCGTCGAGGAGATCTTCGAGATCATCACGGCGCTCAACCGCAGCAACGGCACGGCTTTCCTCATTGCCGAACAGAACGTCGCGGTTTCGTTGCGTCATGCCCATCGCGGCTATGTGCTCGACAACGGGCGCGTGGCTATCGAGGCGAACGCAGATGAACTTCTGGCGCGCGGCAATTTGGCGGATATCTATCTCGGCGTCTGAAATGTGCCAGCGCTCGTCGTCGGAAGGACGAGCGTCAACCCCATGACGCCGCTGGCGCGTTTCGTCCGATGGACCCGGATAACTCATGGTGTTGCTGCCCGATGCCGGTCGGTCGGCGACCGATTCCTCCGAGCCTCATCGTCGTAATATAGCGAAGCGCCCGGCCTATGCTCACGTAGGAGACGTTCATGGTCCAAGACCACCCGCCGCTCGATGTGCTCTGGTTCATCCCGAGCTCTGGCGACGGCTCTTATCTCGGTTCCGACGACCTGGCCCGACCAGCGGATCCCGGCTATTTCCGCGAGATAGCCGTGGCGGCGGATCGGCTCGGCTATTCGGGCGTTCTCATTCCGGTGGGGGCCGCCTGCGAGGAATCCTTCGTGCTCGCCGCGGATCTGGCTGCTCGGACGGAAAAGCTGAACTTTCTCGTCGCCATTCGCCCCGGCACCGCCACTCCGGCCTATTATGCGCGCCTTGCATCGACGCTCGACCGTGTTTCGAATGGCCGCTTGCTGCTCAACATCGTGGTCGGCGGAAGCGCGGAGGAACTGGCCGGCGACGGCATCTTCCTTCCGCATGACGAGCGCTACGATCATGCTTCCGAGTTCTTCCAGGTTTTCAACGAACTGATCGAAACGGGGCAATCCACGCTCGACGGCCGCTACATCAAGGCGATCGACGCACGGCTCGGTCTGCCGCCGGTGCAGCGGCCGCGCCCACCCATCTATTTCGGCGGCTCCTCGGACGCCGCCATCGCATTCGCCGGCGGGTTCGTCGACAAGTATCTGACCTGGGGCGAGCCGCCCGATCAGGTGGCGGAGAAGATCGCCCACGCCCGGAAGGTCGCCGCAGCCAGGGGGCGGGAAGCCTCCTTCGGGATCCGGCTGCACCTCATCGTGCGCGAGACCGACGACGAAGCGTGGGAAGCGGCGGACCGTCTGATCTCGAAGCTCTCCGACGAGACCATCGCCGCTGCGCAGGAGCGGTTGACGAAGAACTCGGATTCCGTCGGTCAGGCGCGCATGCTCGCGCTGCATAATGGCCGCCGCGATCAGCTGGAGGTTTCGCCGAATCTCTGGGCGGGCATCGGCCTCGTGCGCTCGGGAGCCGGAACGGCGCTGGTTGGCTCACCGAAGACGGTGGGTGCGCGGCTGCGCGAATATCAGGCGCTGGGCATCGATACGCTCATCGCGTCGGGCTATCCGCATCTGGAAGAGGCTTACCGTGTCTCGGAACTGCTCTTTCCCGAGCTCGGGCTGCCCGGTTCGCGCGGCCGGTTGCGCTCCTCTTTCGGCGAGCGTCAGGTGTTCGGTGGGGGCGGGCATGGCGGCAATGTCAAACTGCCCTGAGCGCTGCAGACGCGCGTGGCTGGCCTTGGCGGGACATTCTTGAAGCGGCAGCCGTCTTTTCCGGTGTCGCTCATATGGCGGCGATGGTGAGTCGAACGAGCAAGGTCACAGTCAATCTGGCGTCCGGAAGACGGTCGCCGGTCTGGAAAGGGGGACGGGTGGTCTGCAGCATGCAAGCGTCATGAGAGGCCGACGCCGGCGGGCAAAGCACCCCCTGCGGTCGGTTTCCAGGATCAGGACCCATTTGAAATGAGAGGCGGGATCTGATTCCGGCTCCGCAAGAAGATTCCAGCGGTGGGTCGTGCCCTGTGGGACGCCCGCCGTGCCTGCGCACGACGAGCACCTCCTGTTGAGTCTATATCCTTGGCGTGGCCGGCGTCCTAAACGGCCACACCTCGGGATTTTCATCTCACTTATCCGGGGCGACGGTGTGGTTGGCGAGGAGCTCGAGCGCCTTCACCAGGGCCGAATGGTCGAGGGCGGCG
>NZ_JALKCH010000013.1 GCF_023016805.1 Ancylobacter crimeensis | reverse complement strand
TCCCTACCCACGCGCTGCAGGCGGCCGCCGGAGCGATCCGGCCCGGTGCCCCGCATGCCTTCCCTCCCGAAGGCGGCTGGACCTCCGATCCGCAACCCCGGCCGGAAACGGCACGGGGATGAAGGTGTTGGGGGCGTGAAAGGGGGGCGGATCGCGCGGTCACGCTCCCGAAGAAGCCGGGACGGTGCAGGGCCCCGGCGGCGAAGCCGGCGGCGCAGGATCGCGCGGCCGATCCGCTTTCCACAGATTGTCAACCGGCCGGAGCGACCGGACGGGCAACGGGCAGGCGGGCAGGACAGGACCGGCAGTTCCGACCGGACGCGATGAACGCAGGCGTAAGCCACCTCCCACCCTCACCAGCCTTCTCTCTGGGTCGTCATCCCGGCCGCAGGTGCAACAAGGAAACCGGGATCGGGGATGGCCGGACCAAGCTCCTTCGCCGGGCGCGGGCTGCGGCGTCCCCCGCCCACCCGGAGGCTCAGACGATCCCGGTTCTGCGCTGCGCTCCGGTCGGGATGACGTGGGACCGGAGGGCGACGGGCAGGACGGCGGGAGGGACTGGAGCCGAAGACGATGGGCCGGCCGGTCACGCGGGACGAGGCAGGACAGGCCCGATGGGCCGGGCGGGCACGGAGGGAGGATATCGACGGCGTCGCCGCGGGAGGATGACGGAAGAGGTGGCGGAACGCAGGGAGAGGCGATGGGCCGAAACCGCATGGCCGGGGCGACGAGCCTCCGCCGCCCGCTCCATGCCCCGCATAGCACCCTCCCCTCAGGTGCCGATCAGCTCGAACCGGTCCACGTCGAACAGGCCCATATCGGTGAGCTTCAGATGCGGGATGACCGGCAGCGGCAGGAAGGCGACCTGCAGGAAGGGCTCGGGCAGCGTGCAGCCCAGCGCCTTCGCCGCGGCGCGCAGCGGCAGCAGGGCGTCGTGCACCTTCTCATAGGGCAGCGTCGACATCAGCCCGGCGACCGGCAGCGCGAGTTCGGCCTTCACCTCCCCGCCTTCCACCACCACGAAGCCGCCCTTCAGCGCGATCAGCCGGTTGACCGCGCATGCCATGTCGGCGTCGTCGGCCCCGACCACGGTGATGTTGTGGCTGTCATGGCCGACCGAGGACGCGATGGCACCGCGCTTCAGCCCGAAGCCATGGACGAAGGCGCGGCCGATATTGTCGTTGCGCCCGTGCCGGGCCACCACCGCCACCTTGATCGCGTCCTGGTCGAGGTCGATCAGCTTCTCGCCGCCCTCGACCGCCAGCGGCATCATCACCCGCGGTGTGATGATGCGACCCGGCACCACGCCGATCACCGGGGTCATCGTCTCGTTGCTGAGCACCCGGAAATCGGCCGCCTCCACCGCACGCGCCTTCACCGAATCGAGCCCCACCGGGGCGACCGGCGTGCGGGTGGCGAACAGCGCCTCGTTCACCGGGCGACCCGCGGAAATGACGGAGGCCACCCGGCATTCCGCCAGATCCTCCAGCAGCACGATGTCCGCCCGCAGGCCCGGCGCGATGAGGCCGCGGTCCTTCAGCCCGAAGGCGTTCGCCGCCGACCAGCTCGCCACCCGGTAGACATGGTGCAGCGGCGCGCCATGGCGAAGCGCGGTGCGGATCATGAAGTCGAGATGGCCCTCTTCCGCGATGTCGAGCGGGTTGCGGTCGTCGGTGCAGAAGGCGAGGAAGGCGGAGGTCTGCGCGTCGATCAGCGGGATCAGGGCATGGAGATCCTTGGAGACCGAGCCCTCGCGGATGAGGATGGTCATGCCCTTCGCCAGCTTCTCGCGCGCTTCCGGCAGGCTGGTCGCCTCGTGCTCGGTGCGGATGCCGGCGGCGATGTAGCCGTTGAGGTCGAGCCCGGACAACAGCGGGGCATGGCCGTCGATGTGCCCGCCGGCGAAGGCCGCGAGCTTGGCGAGGGCGCCGGGCTCCTTATGGATCACGCCCGGATAGTTCATGAATTCGGCGAGCCCGATGCCGGAGGGATGGCCGGAAAGCGCCACCAGATCCTCCGCGTCCAGCGCGGCGCCGGCGGTCTCGAAGGCGGTGGCCGGCACGCAGGAGGAGAGCTGGACCCGCAGGTCCATGATGGTCGCATCGGCGCAGCGCTGGAAATAGGCGATGCCTTCGGCGCCCAGCACATTGGCGATCTCATGCGGGTCGCAGATCGCTGTGGTGACGCCGTGCGGCAGCACGCAGCGGTCGAATTCCAGCGGGGTGACCAGCGAGGATTCGACATGAAGATGGGTGTCGATGAAGCCCGGCACCGCATGGAGCCCGCGCCCGTCGATCTCGACGACGCCGGCATAGCTGCCATAGGTACCGACGATCCGGTCGCCGCAGATGGCGATGTCGGTCTCGGTGCTGACGCCGGTGATGACGTCGAGCAGCGCCACGCCCTTGACGACGAGATCGGCCGGCACCACACCCCGGCCCTGGTCGATCATCCGGGCGAGCATCGTGGCGTCGGGCAGGGTCTGGCGGGTCATGTGAGGCTCCGGGAAGCGACGGGATCGACGCCCTTTATGGCAGGAGCCGGCGGGGCGCGGCCACCTCTTTCCCGCTCACAGCAGGATCATGTCGACCGGCTTGGGCATGGGCGGCAGCTCGGTCTCGCCGAGCGCTTCCATCAGATTGATGGCGACGATGCGGCTCATGGCGTCGATCGGCACCGCGTTGGCACGGGTGCCGAAGGGCTCCTCCATCTCGTCGCACATCGCGTCGAGGCCGAAGAAGGTATAGGCGACCAGCCCGGCGAAGAAGGGCGTCGCCCAGCCGAGCACATCGGCGAAGCCGAAGGGCAGCAGCAGGCAGAACAGATAGGCCGTGCGATGCAGCAGGAGCGTGTAGCCGAAGGGCACCGGCGTCGCCCTTATGCGCTCGCAGGAGGCGGCGGCGGCATTGAGCCGGGAGAAGGTGGCGTCGAGAATCTGGAAGTGGATGTCGGAAACCGAGCCGGCCTTGTTAAGCCGGGCGAGTTCCAGCCCCGCGCGGCGCAGCTCGGCCTCGGCCGGAAAGCGGGATACGCCCGAGGACAGCGCAGAGGTCGCGCCACCGGGAACGAGCTTCCCTCGGAGCTGGCTGGCAAGAACCGCGACGAAGTCGACGACGATCAGCAGCAGGATACGCCGGGCGCTCGCGCCGTCCGGGCCGGAGAGCTCCAGCGGCAGCGTCTGGCGGGCAAGGTCGCGGGCATCGGCGAGGATGGCGCCCCACTGCTTGCGGGCTTCCCACCAGCGATCGTAGCAGGCGCTGTTGCGGAAGCCGAGGAACACCGAAAGCGCGATGCCGATGAGGGTGAAGGGCAGCCCGTCCAATGTCGGCACCAGTCCGGGCCGCTCCGCATGGGCCCAGACGATCGCGGTGGAAAGCACGACCACGAACAGGCATTGCGGCCAGATGCGCTGCACCACCGAGCCGCGCATGATGAAGAACAGCTTCAGGAGATTGGGACGTTCGCGGACGATCATGGCCAGGCCCGGCTGCGCCGCCCGGGTGGAAAGGACGGCGCATGGATGCTAGCGCGGGCCGGGACGGGACGGAACGCTTCCCGCGGCCTGCGAGCTGCGCCCAAAGCGCATGGGCCCGGCCAAGGCCGCCCGGTCTCAGGCGGCGCTCGCTACCGTCCGGCGGCCTCCGGCATAGAGGGCGAGGGTCGAGACCAGGCCGACGAAGCCGGCGAAGCCCATCCAGTAGCCGGGCGCCGCCTTGTCGCCGGTCGTCGCGATCAGCCAGGTGGAGATGGCGAGCGAGGAACCGCCGAGCGTCGTGGCGAGGCTGTAGGCGAGGGAGAAGCCGGCGGTGCGCACGCTCTCCGGCACCACCTCGGTGAGCGCCACCACCATCGCGCCGTTATAGCTGGCATAGATGAAGGACAGCCACAGCTCCACCACCAGCATCCGTTCGAAGGTGATGTCCGACACCAGCCAGCGCAGCGCTGGATAGGCGGTGACGATGGCGAGCATGGTGAAGGTGACGAGGATCGGCTTGCGCCCGATGCGGTCCGACAGCGCGCCCGAGATCGGCAGCCAGATGAAGTTCGACACCGCCACCGCGATGGTGACGAGCAGCGCATCCGCCTCGGACAGCTTCAGCACCAGCTTGCCGAAGGAGGGCGTGTAGACGGTGATGAGGTAGAACGACACGGTGGTCATCACCACCATGCCGACGCCGCCCAGCACAACCGGCCAGCTCGCCGCCAGCGTGCGGAAGATCTCCGCCGTGGTCGGCCTGTGCGTGCGCGCCTTAAACGCCTTGGTCTCCTCCAGCGAGCGGCGGATGAAGAACAGGAACGGCACGATCAGGCAGCCGATCAGGAACGGAATGCGCCAGCCCCAGCCGGCGATGTCGGGGGGCGCCAGCGTCTTGTTGAGGATGAAGCCGAGCAGGGCGGCGAACACGATGGCGACCTGCTGGCTGCCGGACTGCCAGCTCACATAGAAGCCCTTGTTGCCGGGCGTCGCCATCTCCGCGAGATAGACCGACACGCCGCCGAGCTCGACGCCGGCGGAAAAGCCCTGCAGCAGCCGCCCGGCCAGCACCAGCAGCGGCGCGGCGATGCCGATCGTCGCATAGCCCGGCACGAAGGCGATCAGGATGGTGCCCATCGCCATGATGGTGAGGGTGACGATGAGGCCCTTGCGTCGCCCCACCCGGTCGACATAGGGCCCCAGCACCAGCGCGCCGATCGGGCGCATCACGAAACCCGCGGCGAAGCTGAGGAAGGTCGCCATCAGCGAGGCGAATTCGTTTTCGCTGGGGAAGAAGGTGTGGGCGATGTGGGTCGCGTAGATGCCGAACAGGAAGAAGTCGAACATCTCCAGGAAGTTGCCGCTGGTCACCCGCAGCACGGTCTTGAAGGTTTCGAGCCGCGTCGCGTTCATGCCGCTCTCCCGACTGGTCATTTTCATCTTGACCGATTACGCTACGTAATATCCCGCCACGGTATTTTCGCGGATATCTACGCAACAGATCTTGGAAGGATTGGTAGAGCAGCAGGAGCTGGAAGACCAGCGGCGAGATTGCGGTTGCACCCGCCCTTCTGCGAAGGTCGTATGGCGATGGCGCGAGGGTGGAACGGCATGGGCGGCGGGAGACCCTGCACCCAGAGACAAGCGACAACTGCGCCACGACGGTGCCTGCGGGCGGACGAACGCCGTTCAGAACCCTTCGTCGTCGCTGCCGCCGACTTCGATCAGCTCGACCGAATGCTGCACGCACGCCGCGCGCAAAGCGGGCGACGGCACGGCGTCGGTGATGAAGGTGTCGATCTCACTGATATGGCCGATGCGCACCGGTGCGGAACGCTCCAGCTTGGAACGGTCGGCGACGAGGATCACCTGCCGGGCATTGTCGATGATGGCGCGGGCGACCTGCACCTCGCGGTAGTCGAAGTCCAGCAGCGTGCCGTCCTCCTCGATCGCCGAGGCGCCGATCACCGCATAGTCGACCCGGAACTGGCGCACGAAATCCACCGCCACCGAGCCGATCACCGCGCCGTCGGCATGGCGCACCGGGCCGCCGGCCATGATCAGCTCGATCTTGGGGTGGCGGTAGAGCTCGGTGGCGACATTGAGGTTGTTGGTGATGACCAGCAGGTCTTCATGGTCGTGCAGGGCGCGCGCCACCTCCTCGGTGGTGGTGCCGATATTGATGAAGAGCGAGGCGCGGTTGGGCACCACGCGGGCGGCGGCGTCGCCGATGGCGCGCTTCGCCCCCTGCGCCATCACCCGGCGCGCCTCATAGGCGACATTCTCAACCCCCGAGGCGACCACCGCCCCGCCATGCACCCGCGACATCAGCCGGCGCACGCACAGATCGTTGAGATCCTTGCGGATGGTCTGGGGGGAAACGTCGAAGCGGGAGGCCAGATCATCCACGCTGACCCGTCCCTGGGCCCGCGCCAGCATGAGGATGTCCTGCTGCCGGGAGGAGATGGCGTTCATGGAAGGCCTGTCACGTCTACGCGTCGATACCGGGTGCCCCTTGGCGGGTGCGATTCCCGGCATCCTGCACCATGGCGGGGCGGTGTCGCAAATGCGTCAGCGGCGCGGCTCGATCAGCAGGGCACTGCCGAGGCCCCCGGCCGCCGCGATGGCGGCAAGGCCGAGGCTGGGATGAGGCGGCGAGGCGTATCCGTCCGGGGTCGTGTGAATGGTGAAGGACCCGGTCGCAAGGTCCGGTTCCAGAAGCTCATGGAACAGCCGCACCGCAAGGATGGCGCCGGACGCTCCGATCGGATGGCCGCGCGAGAGCGCGCCGCCGCCCCGGTTGACCCGTTCCGGTTCGACCCCCAACGCCGCGAGGCTGTTCGCGAACTGCACGGCGGTCGATTCCATGATCTCAAGAACCGCGCAGCCCGATGCATCACCGCCGAGCGCCTCCAGCGCCGCGCGCTCCAGCGCCTCGAAAGGGCGCTCCGGCGCGCTTCCGGTACTGACGGCGGCCACAACCGTGCAGCCGTTCAGCCCAAGGCGGTCGGCAAGGTCCTCGGCCAGCACCAGAACCGCCGCCGCCGCATCCGCCTCGACGGCGACGCCCGTGGCATCGATGGCGTGGGCTCCCTCCCCCGCCACGATGGGCGCCCGCAGGCTGAGGCGCGGGGTGAGCGCACGGGTGAAGGCGTCGTGATCGAGCCCCGCGAGCGGCACGATCTCCCGCACCAGCCTTTGCCGCGCGGCAAGCGCCCTTGCGTGGCTGGCGGCGGCGATCCCGGCCTGAGCGATCCGCGTGATGTCCGCACGCACCGCCAGTGCGGCCATCGCCTCCAGCGGATCCGGGTCGCGGGCAGGATCGGGAGCGAAGGGCGGACGCTCATAGAAGACCGGCGCCTCCTCCGCGCCTCGCGGACGGACAGCCCGCAGCGGCGCGCGGCTCCAGCTTTCCACTCCACCCGCAAGGATGGCCTGCGCCATTCCCGCCTCGATCAGCGCGACGGCGAGCATGATGGCGTCGAGCCCGGAACAGCATTGCCGGTCGACGGTCAGCGCCGGCACGGCATCCGGCAGGCCCGCCGCCAGTCCGGCGAGCCGCGCGACATTGCCGCCGCCCGCCAGCGCATTGCCGAGGATGACCTCGTCGACCTGCACGGGATCGAGCCCTGCATCGGCAAGGCAGGCCCGCAGCACCGGCGCGGCAAGATCGTGCGTCTCGATGCCGGCAAAGCCCCCCCGCCGCGGCGCGACCGCGGTGCGGCGGGCGGCAACGATAACGGCGCGCGTCATCGCAGCACCCAGCCGGTCCGGGCCTCGACCTGTCGGCGCAGCGCGACCAGATCGACCTTACCGCCGCTGGTGCGCGGAAAATCCGGCAGCCCGAGAAAGCGGCGCGGCACCTTCGCGGTCGGCAGCAGCGCACGGCAATG
This sequence comes from Ancylobacter crimeensis, assembly GCF_023016805.1. Classification (GTDB taxonomy): domain Bacteria; phylum Pseudomonadota; class Alphaproteobacteria; order Rhizobiales; family Xanthobacteraceae; genus Ancylobacter; species Ancylobacter crimeensis. The sequence goes on along the minus strand of NZ_JALKCH010000013.1, from coordinate 102,067 downwards.
AGCACGCAAGGCAGGCTCTTCCGGCAGGCCGTCCATCCTCAACACTGCGATCAGCGTGGTGCCGCGCAATTCGTCCTCGACGCCGAACACCACCGCCTCGGCAACGCCCGGTGCGCGGATCAGCACCGCCTCGACCTCCTCGGGATAGACGTTGAGCCCGCCGGTGACGAGCATCCGCTTTTCCCGTCCATGCAGGGTGAGGAAACCGGCGGCATCCAGCGCGCCATGATCGCCGACCGAGACGAAGGCGCCGTCGCGGGCAATGACTTCGCCGCCGGTCGCATAGCCGCTGAACAACATGCCGCTCTTCACCCACACCCGACCGACACTGCCCGGTGGAAGGGCACGGCCGGCCTCGTCGCGGATCGCCAACGTCACCCCGCGCGCAGCCCGGCCGACCGAGCCGGCCGGCACCGCCTCATCCGGGTGGGCGATGGTGACGAAGGAGAGCTCGGAGGCACCGTAGAACTCGCCGAGCCGTGCGGCCGGAAACAGCCGCTCGACAGCGTCGCGATAGCCCGGTTGCCCCTTTGCCCCGCTGGTGAGGATCAGCCGAACGCTCGCAAAGGCCCGGCCTTCCCCGGCTTCCGCCAGCATCTGCAACTGGGTCGGCGTCGCATAGAGCACGGTGACGAAACGCGCCTCGACGAGATCCAGCGCCCGGCGCGGATGGAAGCGGCGCATCATCACCGCTTCGGCGCCGATATGGAGGGCATGGACCACGCCGTAGAGATGCAGCGAGGCGGCAAGGCCGCCAGGGGCCATCACCACGTCGTCGGGACCGATGCCGAACTCCCCTTCGCTCACCGCGAAGCTCTCGATCCAGGATCGGTGGGCACGCCGATAGCCCTTGGGCACACCGGTCGAGCCCGAGGTAAAGCCGACATAAAAGGGCGGATCGCCTTGCGGCGGGGCCGGCCACTGCGGGATGTCAGGCCAGTGATCGCCGCCGGAGAGCGTCCATGCCGGGGCGAGCGCCGCATCGAGGGCGGCACGGTAGGAGGATGGCCAGCCGGGATCATAGACGAGGGCCTCTCGCCCGGAGATGGCGCAGGCGAGAAATGCCATCGCCAGCTCCACTCCGTTCGGCAGGTCCAGCGCGACGGAGGCGCCCCGCGCGGTGAACGCGGCAAGGCCGGTCGCGCGAGCCCCGATACCCGCCGCGAGCGCCGCACGGGTGAGCCGCTCCTCCTCGCAGGTGAGCGCGATGCGCGCCGGTGCGCTCCGTGCCAGCGCAGGGATGTCGACGCCGATGGTCTCGCCGGGCGCGCTCACCGGCGGTCAGGCGCGCGAAAGCAGCGCCTCGGGCAGGCCGCGCGCCACGGTCTGCGCGATCAGCGCCACCAGCACCGCCTTCACGGTGTCGCCGGGAATGAAGATGAGGCAGGCCTTGGCCGCATCCGCGAGCGACAGCCCGCCCAGCAGCGAGAGACCGGCAATGCCGAACGGATACAGCACCAGAATCCCGCCCACCACCGCGGCCAAGAAAGCCGACGGCAGCACAGCCCTGCTTCGAAGGCCTTGCATCAGCAGGCCGGCGACGAAGGCCGAAAGCGGATAGCACAGGAGGAAGCCGGCCGAAGGGCCGAAGAACACCCCGATCCCGCCGCGCCCGCCGGCCAGCAGGGGCGCGCCAAGCGCCACCGCGAGCAGGAACAGCGCCACCGCAGCCGCCCCGCGCCAGGCGCCGAGCATCACCCCGGCCAGCATGATGCCCATGCTCTGCGAGGTGATCGGCACGCCGAAGGGCAATTCGAATTTCGGCATCAGCCCCATCGCCGCGATGATGGCGGCATAGAGCGCGATCTGGACGAGGCTGCGTTCGCGGGTGATGGCGTTCATCGGCGGTTCGCTCGCGGTGCGCCGCCACGGGCGGCCAGCGCCTCGGCGACATGGTTGGACAGTCGGAGTGTCTGGATACAGAAGGGCGCCAGAAGACGCCAGCCGCCACGCCTGCCGGTACGGGCGCGATACGCTTCGTTCAGCGCCTCCCATAGCGCGAAGATGAGCGGCACGAAGCGGATCATCATGGCCACCATCAGCGCGACCGCGCGGGGGGCGACGCCGAACAGCGCCAGCGGGCGCAGCAGCGGCTCGATCGCGTCCATCATCTCGTCCATGCGGGTCGTCATCGTCACCGCATTGGCGATCATCACGATGCCGAGGATGCGCAGCACCGAAACCGCCCCGAGCCGTGCGTCGCCGCTCCACAGGTGGAACGCGAACAGAATGACGAGCAACGGCAGCAGCGGTCGCAGCAGGGCGATCTGCCTAACCGCCTCGCGCCCCAGTGCGGCGTACAGCACGAGCGCTGCCAGCAGCAGCGCCATCATGACGGGCAGGCTGTCGAGCGGCGTCACGAGGAGGCTGAGGATCGCCAGCGCGCCGAGTTTCAGCCACGCCGGCAGGCGATGAGCCCATGTGCGCTGCGCGAGATAGAGCGAGATCACGCCGCTCCCTCCAAGGGGTCGGCACCTTCGGCAGCGGCGAGCCGTTCGGCGCCGTGGCGGCGATAGGCGGCGATCACCGCCTCCGGCGCGCCATCCATCGCTATGCGCCCGGCTTTCAGCCAGACCACGCGATCATAGGCCGAGAAGGCGTCGAGCTCATGGGCAATCAGCACGACCTGCTGCGGCAGGCGGGCGATCAGCCGTTCCAGGCCGAGCCGGGTCGGCAGGTCGAGGCTGGAGAAGGGTTCGTCCAGCACCAGGACGGCGGGCTCCATCACCAGCACGGCGATGATGCACAGAAGCTGCTTCTCGCCTTCCGACAGCGCATGGACCGGCCGGTCCGCCCAATGGGCGCGACCATGGCGGGCAAGCGCGCCGCTCGCCTCCGCCGCCGCCTCGCGCCGGGTGCGGCCGGCCTGTTCCAGGCTGAAGGCGATCTCCTCGATCACGGTCGGGAAGATGATCTGGTGGTCGGGGTTCTGGAAGATGAAGCCGACCTTGCGCGGCAGCGCGCCCGGCTCCTTCGCCGCGTCGATCCCGTGCACCTCGACGCGACCGGCATCGGGGCTGAGCAGGCCGTTCAGCAGGCGGATGAGCGAGCTCTTGCCGGAACCATTGTCGCCGATGAGACCAATCCGCCGCTCGGTGAGGTCGAGCGAGATTCCATCCAGCACCACCCGCCCTCCCCGGCTGAGGGTGACGCCATCGAGGCGGATGAGCGAGGGATCGGCGGGGATGGACACGAGGGCTTATCCGCAGGCTGCGAGAACAAGAGGCGGGAAACGGCCCTTTTTAAGCGCTCATACCCGTCCGTCCAGCGGATTGGCAGCTTTTCTGCGGCAGAACACCATTGAGGCACACCTACTTCGTTACCGGAAGAGGAGCTCCGAGCAAAGCGTGCACACAGGTGCGGAAACGGGCAAAAGCGGCAACGCCGTCCCCGGCGCGGGCGCGGATGATGGTGCCCTCGTAAAGATCGACCACGCAGGCCGAGACAAAGCCCACATCCAATGCGGGATCGACCTCTCCCGCCTGCTGCGCCTCCGCGATGAGGCCTGCGAAATCGGCTTCCCAGCGGGCGAAGACGTCGGCGAGTCGCTCCTTCACGGGTGCGCCGAGGGAGGGGGCGGCCAGCGCCATGACGCCGTAGAGGCAACCCGCGACCTCGGAGCGCGACAGCGCCTCCTCCTCAAGATGGACGAGGTAGCGATCGAGGCGCGCGAGCGGGCCAAGCGCGGCATCGGCGAACAGCACCTGCCGGTTGGCCCGGTAATGCTCGGCATAAGCTGTGAGCACCTCGGCGGCGAAGGCCTCCTTGCTGGGGAAGAAGTGGTAGAAGGAGCCCTTCGGCACGTCGATGGAAGCCAGCAGGGGGCCGAGGCCGGTGCCGGCATAGCCGTGCTCCAGCAGCGCCTTCCAGCCCGCCTCGACGATGCGCCCGCGCGTCGGGTTGTCCTCTTTCGTCGGGTTGTCTTCTTTCATCGACAGGGCTCCGTTGTGGCCGAGCACGTCCCGAGTCGGACACGCTCCCGTTCTGCCCGTCCGGCACAGCTTCCGCCGGCGACGATCACGCCATTTTCGTGGAAGTCGATACTAGACGACCGGTCTACTCTGGACTATGAACTGCATATACTCCGTTTCCAGGAGAATTTCCATGCCTGTCGGCAACGCCACCGGACGCTCCGCAGGGCGCGTGCGAACCATCGGTCTCACGCTGGTCCTTGTATCCACGGTGCTGTGGAGCACGGTCGGCTATTTCGTCCGGCTGGCGGATGCCGACACCTGGACGATCGTGCTGTGGCGCTCGCTTTTCGCCGCGGCGGCGCTGGTGCCGTTCTGGCTCGCCACCTCGCGCAACCGCATGGCCGCGCTGCGCATGACCCTGACCGTGCCGGGACTGGTGGCGATCGGGCTCGGGGTTGTCGGAAACATCACTTATATCGTGGCGCTGCACCTCACCACGGTGGCGACCGTGATGACGATCTATGCCGCCCTGCCCTTCCTGACCGCCGGCATCGCTTTCTTCGCCCTTCGGGAACAGGTGAGTGGGCGCTTCCTGCTGGCCGCGCTGGTGGCCGTCGCAGGCATCGCGGTGATGGCCGGCGCCGCGGTGTCGGGACGCGATCTCGCCGGCATCGCGGTTTCCATCCTGATGACGGGAAGCTATGCCGGCTATCTGGTGCTGGTGAAGAAGCGCCCCGGGCTCGACATGACGCTGGTGAGCATCATCTCGGCGCTGGGCGGGGCGCTGGCGGCACTGCCGCTGGTGCCACACGGCCCGCAGGCCGGCATCCTGCCGGGAACACATGCCTTGATGGTCTGCGCTCTGCTTGGTGTGCTGACGACCGGCCTCGCCAATGTGCTCACGCTGGTCGGGAGCCGCGACATCGGGTCCGGCGAGGCCGGCTTCCTGCTTCTGCTCGACATCGTCCTCGGCCCGTTCTGGGTCTGGCTGGCTTTCGGCGAGACGGTCGGCCCCTCGGTGCTCGCCGGCGGAACGCTCGTGGTCGCAGCCGTCGCCTGGTATCTCATGGGCGGCGACAGCCGGAGAACGGCGCCGGCAACATCTGCCGAAAGCGCCGTTCTGGCGGAAGGACCGCACAGCGCCGCCACCGTCCGTACGTGCCGGGAATCGAACTGACCCGCACTTCGGTCACCCCGGGGAGAGCGAACCTCCCGGAGACAGCGACCGGGCGAAGGAAGCCGACCGGCGGGAAAGCAGCCGGCAAAGAAGCTCCGGGCTACGATCCCCGGCTGGACGGCTTCCAAAAGGCATGAGGCTTCAAGTGCCCAGCCCTCAGAGCATCTCCAGCCCGCGCTTGCGGCTCGGCGGGCGGAATTCGGCGTCGAGGGCCGCGCAATCGGCAGCTTCCAGTTGCACTTTGACCGCCCCGACATTCTCCCGCATATGTTCGGGCCGCGAGGCCTTGGGGATGGCGATGGTGCCGATCTCGCGCATCACCCAGGCGAGCGCGACCTGATACGGCTTGACGCCGTGCTTGGCCGCGACCCTGGCCAGCGCGCCGCCCTGAGGCAGCCGGCCCTGTTCGATCGGGCTGTAGGCCATCAACGGCACCTCATGTTCCTGCAACCAGGGGATGAGGTCCCATTCCGGGCCGCGGCGGCTCAGGTTGTAGAGCACCTGGTTGACCGCGCAGGCATCGCCGCCCGGCGTCTCCCACAGCTCCTCCATGTCGTCGGTGTCGAAATTGGAGACACCCCAATGGCGGATATTCCCCTGGCTCTTCAGATGCTCGAAACCGATGATCGTTTCTTCCAGCGGCACGCCGCCGCGCCAGTGCAGAAGATAGAGGTCGAGCCGGTCGGTGTTCAGGCGCTTCAGGCTGCGTTCACAGGCCGCCACCACGCCGGCCCGGCTGGCGTTGTGCGGATAGACCTTGGAGACGAGGAACACCTTCTCGCGCAGCCCGGCCAGCGTCGCGCCGAGGAAGCTCTCGCAGGCACCCTCGCCATACATCTCCGCAGTGTCGACGAGCCGCATGCCGAGTTCCACGCCGAGGCGGACCGATTCGGTTTCGGCAGCACGGGCGGCGGCACGCTCCCCCATCATCCAGGTGCCGATGCCGAGCTGCGGCACCGTCTCGCCTCCCGGCAGAACCACATGTTGCATCGGCTGTCTCCTTCCCTTGGCTGACGTCTCAGGCGTTCCACTGGCATGCCATCACGACCGGCAGGACGCAATCGCCGCCGCAGCCGTGCTAGATTGATCGCGAACCAACGCCGCCCCATCCCGCCCGCCGCCTCGCCCCCGCCGACCCCCTTTCGGATCGCCACGCCCCATGGCCCTTCCCTTCCCCGCCGCACATCCGGCGAGCGCCACCGACACCGCGCTCTCGATCGGCCTCAGCGCCGTCATCGTGGCGGTGACCGGTGACGATCCGAAGGTGCTGGCGGTGCGCCATGGCGGGCATGAACAACTGCCCTCCGGACCGCTGGAGCGCGACCACCGCACGCTGGAGCAGGGCCTGCGGAATTGGGTGGAGCGGCAGACCCACCAGGTGCTCGGTCATGTCGAGCAGCTCTACACCTTCGGCGATCGCGACCGCCGCGAGACCGACGGAGAGCATGCCGCCCGTGCGCTGTCCGTCGCCTATCTCGCTTTGGTACGCGAGGCCAGGCCGGCGGGCGACGCCGATGCGGCATGGGAGAGCTGGTACCGCTATTTCCCGTGGGAAGACTGGCGCGAAGGCCGCCCGGCGGTGCTCGACGCCATCGAGCCGGGACTGCGCGCCTGGGCGGCGACGGCGCCAAATGCCGGGGTCGGCTCGATGCGGGCGGAGCGGCTCTCACTCGCCTTCGGCTTCGGCCAGAGCCGCGATGAAGAGCGGGTGCTGGAACGCTATGAACTGCTCTACGAGGCCGGACTGGTGCCGGAAGGACTGCGCGAGCGCGGGGTGGAGCTGGCGCCGGGCCGCGCGCTTTTGCCCGGCGTCGAGATGGCGGGCGACCATCGCCGCATGCTCGCGCTCGCCATCGCCCGGCTGCGCGCCAAGATCAAATACCGCCCCGTCGTATTCGAGCTGATGCCGCCGACCTTCACCCTCGGCCAGCTGCAGCGCACGGTGGAGGCATTGTCGGGCGTGAACCTGCACAAGCAGAATTTCCGCCGGCTGATCGAGCAGCAGCGTCTTGTGGAGGAAACGGGCGAAGCCACCAGCGAGACCGGCGGGCGTCCGGCACGGCTGGTGCGCTTCCGCCGCGAGGTGCTGCTCGAGCGCCCGGCCCCCGGCGTACGCCTGCCGGGCGCGGGCGGACGGCGCTAGGGCATTTCGCAAGCCATTGATATAATGTGATTTTCCTCGCCATATGTCCATTCTGTCGCAGCCCCGTGACACTCCGTTGACAGAACTTATACTCAGTCCTAGCATAACCCCCATCGCCGGGCCTTGACCCGGTTTCTTCGTACCCCATTTATGCTCATACTGAGCATAAGGGAGGAAGCCCGATGCTGGATATCACCGCTGCCCTGCGCGAGGATCCGCGCGCCGATCACGTTCCCGCCGCGGCCCGTGCGGATGGCAACCTTCCGCTTCCCCATCTTTATGAGCGGGTCGCACGCCACGTCACGCCCGCCGAGTGGCCGCTGATCGCCCGCGAGGTCGAGGCGATCGAGCGGCTGAAGAGGACGCACAATGCCGTCATCCTCGGCCACAACTATCAGGCGCCCGAGATCTTCAACACGGTGGCCGACATTGTCGGCGACAGCCTGGCGCTCGCCCGCGAGGCGGTGAATGTCGATGCCGACATCATCGTCATGGCCGGCGTGCACTTCATGGCCGAGACGGCGAAGCTGCTGAATCCTTCCAAGACTGTGCTGATCCCGGACGCGACGGCAGGCTGCTCTCTGGCCGAATCGATCACCGCCGCGGACATCCGGCTGCTGAAGCAGCTTTATCCCGGCGTGCCGGTGGTGACCTATGTCAACACCTCCGCCGAGGTGAAGGCCGAGAGCGATTATTGCTGCACCTCCGGCAATGCCGTGAAGGTGGTGCGCGCCGTCGCGAAGGAGCGGGGCGTCGATCGCATCCTGATGCTGCCGGACGAATATCTCGCTCGGAACGTGCAGAAGGAGGTGCCCGAGATCGAGCTGATCGCCTGGAAGGGCCATTGCGAGGTGCATGAACGCTTCACCCCGCAGGACATCCGCGACCTGCGCGAGGCCCATCCCGGCGTCGTCGTGCTGGCCCATCCGGAATGCCCGCCCGAGGTCGTCGCCGAAGCCGATTATGCGGGCTCCACCGCCGGCATGTCGGACTATGTGCGGGACGAGAAGCCGGGTCGGGTGGTGCTGATCACCGAATGCTCGATGGCCGACAATGTGTCGGTGCAGTACCCGGACATCGAATTCGTGCGGCCCTGCAATCTCTGCCCGCATATGCGCCGCATCACCCTGTCGGCGATCCGCCGCTCGCTGGAGACGATGACCCAGCAGGTCGAGATCGACCCCGCCATCGCCGATCGCGCCCGTGCCTCGGTGGAGCGGATGCTGGCCATTCGCTGAGCGAGGCACCTCACGGCGGGCCGGATGTCCGCCGCGAAGCGCCCATGGAACGTGCGCGGCCGCAACCGGCCCGCATGACCTGCAGCTGCGGTCCACGCCGACGCCAGCGGCCGCGACCCGCCATGAGCGGGCCTCCCGAGGATCTGAACAGATGGACGGATCGGATCGCATCATCGTCGTCGGGGCCGGCATTGCCGGCCTCGCCACCGCACTGCGCCTCGCCGCGCCGCACGCCCCGCTCAAGGTGACGCTCATCAGCGCCGGCACGCTCGGCACCGAAGCCGCGACCGCCTGGGCGCAGGGTGGCATCGCGGCCGCGCTGGACCCGGATGACCACCCGAACCTCCACGCCATCGACACGCTGAAGGCTGGCGCTGGGCTCTCCGAACCCGTCGTCGCCCACCTCGTCGCCGGTGGCGCAGGAGAAGCGATCGGATGGCTCGAAACACTGGGTGCGCCGTTCGACCGCGATGCCGCCGGGCGGATCGCGCTCGGGCTGGAGGCAGCCCATTCTCGCCGGCGCATAGCCCATGCCGGCGGCGACGCCACGGGACGCGAGGTGCTGAAGACCCTCATCCGCGCGGCGCTGACCTCCTCGAACATCGAGATCCGCGACCACACCCGCCTCACCGGCCTGATGCGCGACGGCCATGGCCGCATCGCCGGCGTCAGCGTCGAGCGTGCTGGCGAGCGGATCGTGCTGCATGGCCGCGCGGTGGTGCTGGCGACGGGCGGACTCGGCGGGCTCTACGCCTCCACCACCAACCCGCTCGCCGCGACCGGCCTCGGCCTTGCCTGTGCGGCGCAGGCCGGGGCTGTCCTGCGGGACATGGAGTTCGTGCAGTTCCACCCGACCGCCATCGCCGTAGAGCGCGACGGCGGCCCGGCCGAGCCGCCGCCCATGGCGCTTGCCACCGAGGCTTTGCGCGGCGAAGGCGCCGTGCTGCTGAACGATGCCGGCGAGCGCTTCATGCTCGGTACGCCGGGCGCCGAACTCGCCCCGCGGGACGTGGTGGCGCGTGGCATCTTCGCCCAGATCGCCGCCGGACACCGGGTGGTGCTCGACGCCCGTCTGCCTGATCTCGAGCGGCGCTTCCCGAGCGTGGTCGCGCTGTGCCGGACCCATGGTGTCGACCCGGTCGCGGCTCCGATCCCGGTGCGGCCGGCAGCGCATTATCATATGGGCGGGGTGGAGGTGGACCTCGATGCCCGCACCAGTCTGCCCGGCCTCTATGCGGTCGGCGAGGTCGCATCCACTGGACTGCACGGCGCAAACCGGCTCGCCAGCAATTCATTGTTGGAGGCTCTGGTGTTCGGCAGCCGAGCCGCCCTTGCGATCGCCGGCGAAGCGATGCGTCCGGTTGCCGGCCTCGCCCCCGCCACCCCCGCGCCGCGGCCGTCACGACTCGACCTCATTCGCCCGCTGATGGACGACAAGGTCGGCGTGGTTCGCGACGCGGTGCGACTTCGCGAGGCGATCGACACCCTCGCCCGACAGGCACACGACGGCACCGAGCCGGCGGCCACCGTCGCCCTTATGGTGGCCCGGGGTGCGCTCGCCCGCGAGGAGAGCCGCGGCGGCCATTTTCGTGCGGACGCGCCGCAGACCGCTGCGAGCGGCCTGCATGCGCGTATCACGCTTGCCGAGACGCTGCCCGCCCGCCCCGAGCCGCAGGTGGCCTGACCGGCCTATCCCCTCCTTCCTCCGTTTGCCGCGAGCTGTCATGACCGCTTCCGCCCCCCTCTCTCCCCTGCCGCGACTCCTCGTCGAGCCGATCCTGCGTGCTGCCTTCCTTGAGGATCTCGGCCGGGCCGGCGACGTGACGACCGATTCGGTTGTGCCAGCCGGCGCTCTGTTCACCGCGGTGATCGGAAGCCGCCAGCACGGCGTCGCCGCCGGCACCGATGTCGCGGCGCTGGCCTTCGAGCTGTTCGATCCGACGCTGGAGGTACTGGTGGAACGCTGCGACGGCTCTCCGCTGCGCCCCGGCGACGTAGTCATGCGGGTGGAAGGGCGCGGCCGCTCCATACTCACCGCCGAGCGCGTGGCGCTGAATCTCGCCTGCCGGCTGTCCGGCATCGCCAGCGCCACCGCCTCGCTGGTTTCCATCGCCAAGCAGCACGGCCATGCCGACGTGGTGTGCACGCGCAAGACGACGCCCGGCCTGCGAGCGCTGGAAAAGCACGCGGTGCGGGCCGGCGGCGGGGCCAATCATCGCTTCGGGCTCGATGACGCCATCCTCATCAAGGACAACCACATCGCCATTGCCGGCGATGTTGCGACCGCCATCCGCCGCGCCAAGGGCCATGCCGGCCACATGGTGAAGATCGAGGTGGAGGTCGACACGCTGGAGCAGCTCGACCTCGCCATGGCCGAAGGGGTGGATGCGGTTCTGCTCGACAACATGGACCCCGAGACCCTGCGCCGGGCCGTCGCGCTGGTGGACGGGCGGGCGCTCACCGAGGCGTCCGGACGCATCAATGCCGAGACCATAGGTCCGGTGGCGGCGAGCGGGGTGGACCTCATCTCGGTCGGCTGGATCACCCATTCCGCGCCGATCCTCGATCTCGGGCTGGATGCCGTCACCTCGCTCTGAGCTGCGCGGACAGCATGGCTCACGCACGCCCCCTTCCTTGGTCGCACATGCACTGCCCTTGAATTCGGCATGTGCGTGTGCGATGCAATAGATGTCTGATAATGATCCTGCGGGAGAGACCGACCGTCCTCCCAGGGGCAGTGTCGGCGCCGACGGAGCAACCCCCCAGGAAACTCTCAGGCACCGAGGACCGCAGGGTCAGGACGATCTGGAGAGAGGCGCAGGCGCCGATCGCGCGCCGGGTGCCCACCGAAGGGGAAGCCCGAGACAGGGGAGAGGTCCGGTACGCCGGCATCTCCAACCCTCCCGGGGCGAGCTCTCAGGTACCGCGACAGATTGGGGACAGCCGGAACCGGGCCCGGACGGGCGCACGGTTCCTCGTGGTCCTCATAACGCGCGGGAGAGCCCCATGCGCCATATCGCTGTTCTCGGAGCCGGCATCACCGGCATCACCACCGCCTATGCCCTCGCCCGCAAGGGTTATGACGTTACCGTCATCGATCGCCAGCGCTATGCGGCGATGGAGACCTCCTTCGCCAATGGCGGCCAGTTGTCCGCCTCCAATGCCGAGGTGTGGAATTCCTGGGCGACGGTCATCAAGGGCATCAAGTGGATGTTCACGCAGGACGCCCCCCTGCTGATGAACCCCAAGCCCTCCTGGCACAAATATTCCTGGATGGCCGAATTCCTCGGCAACATCCCGAACTACCGCGCCAATACCATCGAGACCGCACGCCTCGCCATCCTGTCCCGCAAATTCATGTGGGAGATCGCGGCGCGCGAAGGCATCGACTTCAACATGGAGAAGCGCGGCATTCTCCATATCTACCGCGACAAGGCGAGCTATGACGGCGCCGCCGAGGTCTCCAAGCTCTACGCCGCCGGCGGCCTCTCCCGCCGCGCCGTGACGCCGGACGAGATGCGCGCCATCGAGCCGACCCTGCACGGCAGCTATTATGGCGGCTTCTTCACCGAATCCGACTTCACCGGCGACATCCACCGCTTCACCCGCGGCCTCGCCGATGCCGCGCGTCGCCAAGGCGTGCGCTTCATTACCGAGGCGAATGTCGAGACCGTGCGCCACACCGGCACCGGGGTCGAGATCGGCTGGACGCTGCCGGGCGAGGGCGAGGCGGGCATGTCTCTCGATGTCCGCGAGAGCTTCGACGGCGTGGTGGTCTGTGCCGGCGTCGGCAGCCGCGCCATCGCGGCCAGGCTGGGCGACCGCGTCAATGTCTATCCGGTGAAAGGCTATTCCATCACCGTGATGCTGGATGACGAAGAAAGTCGCAACGCCGCCCCGTGGGTCAGCCTGCTCGACGACAAGACCAAGATCGTGACCAGCCGCCTCGGTGCCGACCGCTTCCGCGTCGCCGGCACGGCGGAATTCAATGGCGAGAACCGCGATATCCGCGCCGACCGCATCCGACCACTGGTCGACTGGACGCAGAAGCTGTTCCCCGGCATCAATACCTCGCGCTCGGTGCCGTGGGCAGGCCTGCGCCCGATGCTGCCCTCGATGATGCCGAAGGTCGAGCCAGGCAAGCTGCCGGGCGTGTTCTACAACACCGGCCACGGCCATCTCGGCTGGACGCTGTCCTGCGTCACCGCGGAGATGATCGCCGAGAAGGTGGCACAGTCCCTGCCCGTCGAAACCCCTGCCGGCGCCAATGTGCACGCCTTCGCCAAGGCGGCGTGAGGTTCGCGCGTCCATGATACAGCCCGGCGGTAGATCCCGCCGGGCCTGGGGCGGGCGGCGCATCTCGAGGAGCCGCGCCTTATGGATGAAACCGCTCCACGCTCCCTCACCTGCCGGCTCGCCGAGGCATTGCATGCCGGCCAGACCGACAAGGCAGGCCAGCCCTATTTCCGTCATCTGGAGCGGGTGGTCCGCCATCTGCTGGCACGCTGGCCGGATGCCACCCATGACGAGATCGATGCCGCGTGGCTGCACGACGCGCTTGAGGACACCGCGGCTACGCGCCGCTCGCTGATCGCCGCCGGCATCTCGTCCGAAGCAGTGCGGATCATCGAGGCGGTCACCCGGCCGGAGGGCGTGGAGTATCTCCGCTGGCTCGAAGACCTCGCCGCGACCGCCGACCGTTCCGTGCTGCGGGTCAAGCTCGCCGACAATGCCGACAACCGCGACCCGCAACGCGTTGCCCTTCTTGCCGATGGCGGCCGCCGACTCGTGGAACGCTATGAGCCGGCGGCCGCCCTGCTGGAAGCCGGTCTGCGCCGCGCCGGCTGATCGGCCTACAGTTCCACCGCCCGCAGCCGCAGCGCGTTGGCGATGACGCTGACGGACGACAGCGCCATGGCGAGCGCTGCGACCATCGGCGAGAAAGTTAAGCCGAAGAGCGGATAGAGCGCGCCCGCCGCGATCGGTACGCCCGCCACGTTGTAGAGGAATGCGAAGCCGAGGTTCTGGCGGATATTGGCCATCACCGCCTGCGACAGCCTGCGGGCCTTCACGATGCCAGCGAGATCGCCCTTCAGCAGCGTCACGCCCGCGCTCTCCATCGCGACATCGGTGCCGGTGCCCATGGCGATGCCGACATCGGCGCCGGCAAGGGCGGGCGCGTCGTTCACCCCGTCTCCGGCCATGGCGACGACACGGTCTTCGCGACGGAGCCTTTCGACCACCTCACCCTTGTCGGCCGGGGCAACATCGGCCTCGACCTCGGAGATGCCGAGCCTGCGCGCCACCGCCTCCGCGGTGGTGCGATTGTCGCCGGTCAGCATGATGACGCGTACCCCCTCCTCGCGAAGCGCGGCAAGCGCCGGCGCGGTGCTGTCCTTGATGGGATCGGCGATGGCGAGCACGGCCGCAGGTTGGCCGTTCACGCCGAGAAAGATCGCGCTGGCGCCGTCGCGCCGCAGTTCGTCCGCCCGGGTGGCGAGCGGGGCGACATCGATGCCGAGTTCCTTGAGGAAGGCGGCGCTGCCAATCATCACCCGTTTGCCGGCGACGAGGCCGTAAGCCCCTTTGCCGACCGGGCTGTCGAAGCCGCGGACCTTGGGAATGTCGAGGCCGCGCGCCTTCGCCGCCTCCAGGATGGCGTGGGCGAGCGGGTGCTCGGATGGCGCTTCCACCCCCGCGGCGAAGCCCAGCGCCTCGTCCTCGGTGAAGCCTTCCACCGTTTCCAGCGCGGTGAGCGCGGGCTTTCCGGCGGTGAGCGTGCCGGTCTTGTCCACCACCAGCGTGTCGACCGCGGACATCCGCTCCAGCGCCTCGGCGTCGCGGATCAGGACGCCGGCCTGCGCACCGCGTCCGACACCGACCATGATCGACATCGGCGTGGCGAGACCCAGCGCGCAAGGGCAGGCGATGATGAGCACCGCAACCGCCGAGATGAGGGCGTGGGCGAAACGCGGCTCGGGTCCGAACACCATCCAGCAGGCGAAGGCGACGACAGCGGCCGCCACCACCGCCGGTACGAACCAGCCGGCCACCCGATCGGCAAGACGCTGGATCGGTGCGCGGGAGCGCTGGGCATCCGCCACCATCTGCACGATGCGGGCGAGCATGGTGTCGCGCCCCACCTGCTCGGCGCGGATGGTGAGTGCCCCGGAGCCATTGATGGACCCGCCGATCACCTTCTCGCCAGCGCTGCGCGTGACCGGCATGGATTCACCGGTGATGAGGCTTTCGTCGAGAGCGGAGCGCCCCTCCTCCACCAGGCCGTCCACCGGCACCTTTTCGCCGGGACGGACACGCAGGCGGTCGCCGACCACGACCTCGTCGAGCGGAACCTCGTCCTCGCCCCCATCGTCCTTCAGCCGTCGGGCGGTCTTCGGCGCAAGGTCGAGCAAGGCGCGGATGGCACCGGAGGTCTGTTCGCGGGCGCGCAATTCCAGCACCTGGCCGAGCGCGACCAGCACGGTGATGACCGCCGCCGCCTCGAAATAGACGCCGACCGTTCCCCCCTCACCCTGGAAGGTCTCGGGAAACAGGCCGGGCGCCAGCACCGCGACGAGGCTGTAGAGATAAGCGACGCCGGTGCCGAGCGCGATCAGCGTGAACATGTTGAAGTTGCGCGTCACCACCGACTGCCAGCCGCGCTGGAAGAACGGCAGGCCGACCCACAGCACCACGGGCGTCGCCAGCACCAGCTGGATCCAGGCCGACACCTCAGGCGGCACGAGGTGGTGCAAAGCGGGGAACAGATGCCCGCCCATTTCCAGCAGGAAAATCGGCGCCGTGAGAACGAGGCCAATCCAGAAACGCCTCGTCATGTCGGCGAGTTCGGGATTCGGTCCTGCATCGAGGCTCACCTGCATCGGCTCCAGCGCCATGCCGCAGATGGGGCATGTGCCGGGTCCGATCTGGCGCACCTCGGGGTGCATCGGACAGGTGTATTCGGTGCCTTCCGGCACGGTAGCGGCGTCCCGGCGTCCCTCGAGATATTTTGCCGGATTGGCCTGGAACTTGGTACGGCAGCCCGCGCAGCAGAAATAATAGGTCTGTCCGCCGTGTTCCGCGCGCTCGGTCGCGGTGTGCGGGTCCACATCCATGCCGCAGACAGGGTCCTTCACCATGTGCGTATGCGAGCAGGCGCCGGGTGCATGAGGGCGGGAGGCGTGGTCATGCGCCGAATGATCGTGGGAGGCGGCAGTGTGGGAGGTGGCAGTGTGGGCCTGCCCGGAGCAGCACTCCGCATCCGGTTGCGCGACCGGCTTTCCGCCATGGCCTCCGCAGCAGGCAGACTTTTCCTCTGCCGATCCGGTTCCGTGGTGATGCTCGTGCGTCATGGCTGGCTCCTATACCCTCGCGGGGTATGTGCGGCTTGCGATATATACCTGGTAGGGGTATATGTCCAGCATGCAGAACGACACCCGCACCTCCTGCCTGAAGCGCCTGAACCGGATCGAAGGTCAGGTGCGCGGGCTATCGAAGATGATCGAGGACAACCGCTATTGCATCGACATCGTCACCCAAGTGGCGGCGGTGCGGGCGGCGCTGAAGCGTGTCGAGGAAGAGGTGCTGCGCGACCACGTCGCCCACTGCGTTGAACACGCCATCCGCTCCGGCGACGCCGACGAGCAGCGCCGCAAGGTGGCGGAGTTGATCGACGTGCTCGGGCGGGTGAAGGGTTAGCCGGATTTCGAGCAACCTGGCTTTCACCTACGCTTTGTAAATATCCCCGAACCGATCGCGCAGAAGATTCTTCTGCACCTTGCCCATGGCGTTGCGCGGCAGTTCTTCGACGAACAGCACGCGCTTGGGCAGCTTGAACTTTGCGAGCTTCGGCGCCAACGCCGCCTGCACATCCGCCTCGGTTAGCGTCGCGCCATCGCTCATCACCACGACCGCAGTCACGCCCTCGCCGAAATCGGCATGGGGTACGCCGATCACCGCGCTCTCCACCACGCCGTCGATGGCATCGATCTCGGTCTCGATCTCCTTGGGATAGACGTTGAAGCCGCCGGTGATGACGAGATCCTTGCCTCGTCCGACGATCTGCACCCGGCCGTCGAGGTCGATCTGACCGAGATCGCCGGTGACGAACCAGCCCTCGCGCAATTCGGCGGCGGTCTTTTCCGGCATGCGCCAGTAGCCCGAGAACACGTTCGGCCCCTTCACCTCGATCATGCCGATGGCGCCGGCGATCAGCTCGCGCCCGGTGTCGGGGTCGGTCACCTTCACGCTCACGCCCGGCAGCGGCATGCCGACCGTGCCCGGCACCCGCGTCCCGTCATGGGGGTTCGAGGTGATCATGTTGGTTTCGGTCATGCCGTAGCGTTCGAGGATCGCGTGGCCGGTGGCGTCCTGCCATGCGCGGTGGGTCTCGGCCAGCAGCGGCGCCGAGCCGGAAATGAAGAGCCGCATCCCCGCGCTCGCCTCGCGGGTGAGGCCCGGCAGCGACAGGAGGCGGGTGTAGAAGGTCGGCACCCCCATCAGCACGCTGGCACGGCCCATGAGCGCGAGCACCTGCCGGGCGTCGAATTTCGGCAGGAAGATCATCGAAGCGCCGGCCAGCAGCGTCACATTGATGGCGACGAACAGGCCGTGCGTGTGGAAGATCGGCAGCGCGTGAATCAGCACGTCGTCGGCCGAAAAGCGCCAATGCTCCACCAGCGTCGCGGCATTGGAGGCAAGGTTGCCGTGGGTGAGCATCGCCCCCTTCGAACGGCCCGTGGTGCCGGAGGTGTAGAGCAATGCGGCGAGGTCGTCGGCTCCGCGTTCGGCATCGGTGAACTGAGGCGCCGCCCCGTCGGCCGCCACGCGCAGCGTACCCTGCCCAGCGCCGTCCAGCGTCAGCACCTGCGCGACGCCCGCCCCGCGCGCGATCGGGGCCAGCGCGGCATGCTGCGCCGGGTCGCAGACAAAGATCTTCGGCTCGGCGTCGCCGAGGAAATAGCCGATCTCGGCCGGCGTGTAGGCGGTATTCAGCGGGAGGAACACTGCCCCCGCCCGTACCGCGCCGAGATAGGCGAACACCGCCTCAACGCTCTTTTCCACCTGAAGCGCCACCCGGTCACCCGGCGTCACGCCCAGAGCCGCGAAGGCCCCGGCATAGCGGGCCGATCGAGCCAGCATGTCGGCATAGGTCAACACCTCTCCCTCGGCCGTCTCGATGAAAGGCCGGGCGGGGTCGGCGATGCGGGCGCGGATGAGATCGAACAGGTGATTGGTCATGGCGCAAGAACGGTCATGGCGGGAGGAACAGGCTCAGGGGGCCGTGAGGCCGAGCGAAGCGACATAGTCGCGGTTCACCTCGGCTGCGGAAAAGCGGGCATTGGCGAGATAGGCGTTCAGGGTGGCGACGACCTCCGCCTGCGGCGGCTTCTGCATGGAAGGCCACGCGCTCGTGGGCGCGCTGCCGAAGGCCGAGATCGCATCCCAGCCCTCCGGCTTGCGGATCGAGACCACGGTGGAGGCGGAATCGAGGTTCTTGTAGGTCCAGAAGCTCCAGCCGATGCCGAACGTCTCGTTCAGCGCCCGGTATCTGGCGTTCCATTCATTGGTGAGCTCGCCCGTCTCGCCGAGGAAAAGCGGCACCTGCCAGCGATTGGAGAAGTTCACATAGTCCTGCACCTCCCGTCGCTCGGGGCTCGCCCAGAACTTGTGGTAGGTGTAGGCGACGTTGCTGTCGAAAGGCGGGCCGAACACGCCGAAATTGGTGCTCCACTGCGCCGCGGCGAGAATGACCGGGTGGTTGGGATCCACGGCCCGGATCGCCCGCGTGATCCGTTCATAGAGCGGTTCAAGGCGAGGATTGAGGTAGTCCTGATCGTGATAGGGCGAGATCGGCTCGTTGAGCAGGTCATAGCCGAGAACCGCGGTTTCGTTCGCGTAGCGGCTGGCGATCGCGGTCCACATGTTGATGGTCGCACGCTGATATTTCGGCACGTAGAAGGTCAGCGGGTAGCCGACACCGTCATCATGGTTCACCCCGGTCTGGCCGCCCGGCGCGGCATGGATATCGAGGATCGCCTTTATGCCGTGCGTGCGGGCCCAACCGATCACCCGGTCGAGCAGCATCCAGCCCTCGCCGTCCGGGTTCACCTTTTCCGGGTCGGCAGGGTCCATGAAGAACTTCCAGTGCAGGGGGATGCGCACCGTGGTGAAGCCGACCTTCGCCAGGAAGGCGACGTCGTCCTCGGTGATGTAGACATCCCGAAACTCCTTCCAGAACCGCGCGGCCTCCTCAGGTCCTGCCAGATAGGAGATGACGTTCTCGATCTCGCGCGGCGAGCGCTGCACGTCGAATTTGAACATGTAGCCTTCCGGCAGCAGCCAGTTGCCGAAGCTCATGCCCTTCACATGAAAGGTCGACCCGTCCGGATTGACGAAGCGTGTGCCGTCCGCCCGCACGAAACCAGAAACGGGCGCGGCCTGCGGCGCAGCGGCAGGCGGGGCGTCGGGCATGGTCTGCGCGGCGACGCCGGTGAGCGAAGCGAACAGAAGGACGGCCGAAAGGCAGAGGGGTAAACGGAAACGCGGCATGGTGGCGAACCTATCCGCCGCCCCCGCCGCTCGCAATCGGTGTTCACGCTTTGCTGACGCCGCCGCGCTGCAGGCGTGACATGTAGGCGTGACACCGGGGCACGGGCGGGTTAAGCGAGCAAGGACGAGCCTTCTCATCGATCTCCCCTCGCTCAGTCGGGCTGCCCGCGTGACATCGCTGTACCAAGCCGCTTTCCTGCTGATCGCCATCCTGTTCGTCGCTGTCGCCTGCTGGCGCGGGCGCCTGCATCCGCTGATCGCGGTCGTCCTCGGCGCGGTGGGCTTCGGCCTTGCCGCAGGCATGGCCACCAGCCAGATCGGCAAGTCCTTCGGCATCGGCTTCTCGCAGTCCATCCAGTCGCTCGGCCTCGTGGTGCTGGCCGGGGCACTGATCGGCGAGATCGCCGATGGCGCCGGGGCGACGAGCTGGCTCAACGCCAAGACCGCGCTGCTCAGCCGGCGCGCCGTGGCGCTCCTCATGCCCGCGCTCGGCCTTCTCGGCGGCATCGCGTCTAGCCCGGCGGCGGCCTATGCGCTGCTCGGCCCGCTGCGCCGCGCGCTGAGGGGCGATTCGCCCCGCCCGGCGCTCATCCTCGGCCTCTCGCTCTCCGCCGCGCATGGCGCGCTGTTGCCGGCGCCGGTGATGATCGCCGCGGTCACCATTCTCGGCGCGAGCTGGTGGGCGGCACTCGGCTTCGGCATTCCTCTCGCCCTTCTCGGCATCGCCATCGGAACGGGTTTTGCGCGGCTCGCCGTGCCACGCGTCGCCGCTCCGCCGGAGGCGCCTGAAGAGGTCGCTGATCCCGGCCTGCTGCATCGGCCGAAGCGGGCCGCGCAGGTGCTGCTTCTGGTCAGCGCGGTGGTCGTCACACTGCTGGCCATCCAGTCGCTCGGCGACATCGCCAGCGAGCCCTTCGGCGGCGGCCCGAACCGCGAATTCATCCTCGGTCTCGGCCGCCCGCTGATGCTGCTGGTGGTCGGTGTCGGGCTGATGGCTTTGCTCGCGCGTCCCTGGCAGCGTGACGGGCTTTCGGAGGACGGCTGGGCCGGGCGCGGCATTTCGCGAGTCGCGACGCTGATCCTGCTCATCGGCATGGCCGGAGGGCTCCAGAAGCTGATCCAGGATACCGGCCTGCCGGAAATGAATGCCGAGCGGCTCACCGCCTGGGTGCCCGCGCAGGCACTGATGCTGGCGCTGCCTTTCGCGCTCGCGGCGGTCATGAAAACGCTGCAGGGCTCGTCGTTGGTCGCCGCGATCACCGCCGCAGGCATGATGGCGCCGCTGCTGGTCCCGGTCGGGCTGGACGGCGCGAGCGGCCGCGCGCTTGCCGCACTCGCCGTCGGTGCCGGCTCCATGACGGCGCCGCTGATCACCGATGGGCTTTTCTGGCTGGTCGGTTCCGCCATGGGTGCGGGGCCTGCCGGCACGCTGGCGCGCTTCAGCCTCGGCACGGTGATCCAGGGGCTGGCGAGCCTCGGCCTGCTGATCCTGCTCCACGTCGTCTTCACCTGAGAAGCGGCACTGGCGAGGCCTCGCTCGCCCCTCCCGGTATGAAGAAGGCCTGAACCATGATGCGTCGACGCACCTTCCTTGCCGCCGCGGCCGGCCTGCCCTTCATGGGGCATGGCGGACGGGCGCAGACCTCTCCGAGCGAGGCGCCCGTCGCACCCGGGGTTCCGACCGGCGCGGTGCCGGACGCGGTGCCGCCGGCCTTGCCGAAGCTGCCGCCGGACTTCCTGTGGGGTGCGTCCACCTCCTGCTATCAGATCGAGGGGGCGGTGAAGGCGGATGGGCGCACGGACAGCATCTGGGACGTGTTCTGCCGCCAGCCGGGCAAGATCGCCGACGGCACCAATGGCGATGTCGCCTGCGACCATTACAACCGCTACCGGGACGACATCGACCTGCTGGCGCAGGGCAATTTCCGCGCCTACCGCTTTTCCACCGCGTGGCCGCGCATCCTCCCGCAAGGTACCGGGGCGGTGAACACGGCGGGGCTCGACTTCTACGACCGCTTGGTCGACCGGCTGCTCGAAAAGGGCATAGAGCCGTTCGCCTGCCTCTACCACTGGGACCTGCCGCAGGCTCTGCAGCAGCGCGGCGGCTGGCACAACCGCGACATCGCCGGCTGGTTCGCCGATTACGCCGAGGTGACGGTCGGCCGGCTCGGCGACCGGGTGAAGCGCTGGGCCATGCTGAACGAGCCCTCGGTCCACGCCATCTTCGGCCACGCCTTCGGCAACCACGCGCCCGGTCTCACCGGCTGGCCGAGCTATGTGAAGGCGCAGCACCACCAGAATCTCGCGCAGGGTACCGCCATCGCCGCCTTGCGCGCCCGCCGGAACGATCTTCAGCTCGGCACCGTGTTCTCACTGCAGCCGGTCGCCCCCGCCACCGACAAGCCGGAAGACGCCGCCGCTGCCCGCCGGGTGGATGCGGCGTGGAACACCATCAATCTCGATCCGCTGTTCAAGGGCTATTACCCCGAGGTATACGCCGCCGACTTCGAAACGGTTACTCAGGGCGACGACCTCGAGCGCATCAAGGTGCCGGTCGATTTCCTGGGCGTGAACTATTACGGCCCCGGCTATCTGGTGAACGCGCCAGGCAGCGTGCTGGCCGATGCCACGTGGGGCGCCCTCCCGCCCGGCATGCCGGTGACCGCGCTCGGCTGGCCGGTCGATCCTTCTGGCCTCGTGCGGGTGCTTGCCCGACTACGCGATTCCTACGGCAACCCTTCGGTCTTCGTCACCGAGAACGGGGCCTGCTATGACGACCCGCCGGTGACCGAGGGTCGCGTCTCCGATCCACAGCGCGTCGCCTATCTTCGCGACCATCTCTTCGCCTGCCGGCAGGCGATCGACCAGGGCTGCGCGCTGCGCGGCTATCTCGTGTGGTCGCTGCTCGACAATTTCGAATGGGCCGAGGGCTTCCGCCGGCGCTTCGGCGTCGTCCATGTCGATTTCACCACGCTGGTGCGCACCCCGAAGGACTCGTATCGCTTCCTCGCGGAGGTCATGAAGCCGGCATGATCGCGCGCAACCCTGTGCCGCGCACAGGTAATTGCGCCCACATGGCGCTCTTGTGATACGAACGTCAAACGGGTGGGATTGTAAGGACCGATCCGCCCATCCCCGGCCAACCGATCGGCCAAGCAGAGCATCCGCATGCAGACAGACGACCCCCGCATTTCCGAGATCATCGACTTCATTGCCGCCGAGGTGGGAGTCGAGCGCGGCCTGCTGACGCCGCAGACCCCGGTGGCCGACCTCGGCATCTCTTCGCTCGACCTGATCGAAACCATCTTCAAGCTGGAAAGCCGGTTCGACATCGAGATCCCGAATGACGGCCCGCTCAACGGCAATGATGTGACGGTCGGCGCGCTGGTGGATCATGTCGCCGCGCTGCTCGCGGCCAAATCGGGCGGCACCGCGGAGAAGACCGCCTGATGGCGAATCGCGTCGCCATCACCGGCATCGGCGCCCTTTCCGCGCTGGGACATACGGCCGCCGAGCATCTCGACGCCTTGAGGGCCGGCCGTGTCGGCATCGGCCCCACCCGGAACGTCGACACCGAGGGCCTCAAGGTCCGCATCTCCGGCGAGGTGCACGGTTTCGACCCCAAGGCGCATTTCGACGACCGCCAGATCGGGCTGATGGACCGCACCGCGCAATTCGCCGTGCTGGTGGCGCGCGAGGCGGTGCAGGCGGCAGGCGCGCCCTTCGAGGGTGTCGAGCCCGAGCGCGCAGGGGCGATCTTCGCTGCGACGGTCGGCTACCAGGCGGTCGATGCCGGCTATCAGCGCATCTATGAGGCGAAGAGCCGTCCGCATCCCTTCACCGTACCCAAGGCGATGCCGAGCGCGGCGGTGAGCCATGTCAGCATCGATCTCGGCCTTCGCGGGCCGGCCTTCTCCATCGCCTCGGCCTGTGCTTCCGCCGCCCATTCGGTCGGCACCGCCTTTCACATGGTGCGCGCCGGCATGCTGGATGTCGCAGTAGCCGGCGGCTCGGAAACGCCCCTCACCCCCGGCATGATGCGGAGCTGGGAAGCGCTGCGCGTGCTCTCGCCCGATGGCTGCCGTCCCTTCTCGAAGGACCGCAACGGGCTCGTGCTGGGCGAAGGCGCCGCGGCCGTGGTGCTGGAGGACTGGGACCGCGCCAAAGCGCGTGGCGCCACGATTCTCGCCGAGATGACGGGCTTCGGCATGAGCGCCGACGCGCAGGACATGACGGCCCCCGACGCCACCAGCGCCGCCCGCGCCGTGTCGCTCGCGCTGAAGGACGGCGGCCATGCACCTGAAGAGATCGACTACGTCAACGCCCATGGCACCGCCACGGTCCTGAACGACCGCACCGAGACGGCGGCACTGCGCATCGTGTTCGGCAACCGGCTGGCCGCGCTGCCGGTGTCGTCCACCAAGTCGCTCTACGCCCATTGCATGAGCGCGGCGGGCGCCCTGGACCTGGTCTCGACCGTATTCGCCCTGCGCCACGGCTTCCTGCCGCCCACCATGGGCTTCAATGAGCCGGATCCGGAGTGCGACATCGACTGCGTGCCGAACGCATCCCGCCCTGCCGACATCGAAACCGCCATCTCAAACGCCTTCGCCTTCGGCGGTCTCAACGCAGTGCTGGCGCTGCGCCGGGCGGGGTGAATCTCACTCCTCCACCACAAACCCCTCTCCTGCCATGCCGGCCAGCGTGCGGATGGCGTTCTGTTGAGCGGCCAGCCGTGCCCGGCAGAAGACCGCGAGGTCGCTGGGCAGGCGGCCGAGTTCGTGGCGACGGGCGATCAGGGTGAGCCGGCGCGACAGACGCGGGCCCGGCAAAGCGTGGCAGGCGAAACCCTGAAGCGGGAAGCCGGCCTCATACAGGCAGAGCGGCGTGGTGATGGCGAAGCCTTCTCCGCCGACGACCGCCGCCGTCACGCCGAAAGGTGTGTCGAACTCGATGCGCCGGGGAATCTCCAGCCTGAGGCGGCGAAGATGGCGCTCGATCTCGAGCCCGGTATGCGAGCGCGCGCTGTAGCGCACCAGCGGGCCCCGCTTCGCTAGCGCGGCGAGATCCGTAGGGGACGCGGGCACCGGCCAGTCCGCCGGCAGGAGCAGCACATAGGGTTCACCGAGCAGCGGCCAGCGTTCCAGCCCCTCGATCTCGTCGAGATCGCCCGCCCCGACCAGCAGGTCGAGCTGGCGCGTGAGCAGCGCGCTGACATGGGAGGATGTGAGGCCGGAGAGGAGCGACACCTCGTCCGCCGCCCGCCGCAGCCGTCCGGCGAGCGGAGCCATCAGCGTGCGCGAGAGGGAATCGACCAGCCCGGCGCGGACCAATGGCAGCCGCCCATGCTCGGTGTCGCGGAGCATAGGGCCGATCTGCCGGGCTTCGGCCAGCAATGCCCCGGCCCGCTGCCGCAGCAGGGCGCCGGCGGCGGTGAGGGCCAGCGGACGGGTGGCGCGATCGAACAGCGCGACGCCGGTGCGCCGCTCGATCTCCGCGACCGCCTGCGACATGGCGGGCTGGGTCAGCCCGAGCCTGCGCGCCGCCTCCGCCATGCTGCCGGCATCGCACACGGCGAGAAAGAGTTCGAGCGCACGCAGGTCGAAGGGCAGGCTGTCTGGCGGGGACATAGGGCTCCTGCAGCGGGTGGGGTGTGGGAGACCGTCATCCCGGCCGAAGCGAAACACCGAGCCAGGACCGGCCTCCGCGTGACGAGGACCAGCCCTGCGGCGTGATCCCGGATCGCCCGCCAGCCGCCCGGAATGACGGTAGCCATTGGCATCCAGACTATAAACAAAACTTATATTACCACCATCCTTCTCCCATTCTATAGTCAATTCGACATATCAACCGGACCGCGCCGCATGCGCTATTCCTTTCTCAGCGTTCTTCTCAACGGCCTCTCCGGGCAGCGCGGCTGGAAGCCGGCGTGGCGCGATGCGGCGCCGAAGCCGGCCTATGACGTCGTCATCGTCGGCGGCGGGGGCCATGGGCTGGCGACGGCCTATTACCTCGCCAAGGTTCACGGCATCCGCAATGTCGCCGTGATCGAGAAGGGCGTTATCGGCTCCGGCAATGCCGGGCGGAACACCACCATCGTTCGCTCCAACTACCTGCTGCCCGGCAACGAGCCGTTCTACGAATGGTCGATGAAGCTGTGGGAAGGGCTGGAGCGCGAGCTGAACTACAACGCCATGGTCAGCCAGCGCGGCGTGCTGAACCTCTATCACTCCGACGCCCAGCGCGATGCCTATGCCCGGCGTGGCAATGCGATGCGGCTGAACGGGGTCGATTCCGAGCTGCTCGACGCCGAGGGCGTCCGCGCGATGTATCCCTTCCTCGACTTCGCCAATGCACGCTTCCCCATCCGCGGCGGCCTGCTGCAGCGGCGCGGTGGCACGGCGCGGCACGATGCGGTGGTGTGGGGCTATGCCCGCGCGGCGGACCGGCTCGGCGTCGACATCATCCAGAACTGCGAAGTCACCGGCTTCCTCTCCGAGGGCAGCACAATCACCGGCGTTGAGACCACGCGCGGACCGATCCGTGCCGGCAAGGTGGGGCTCGCGGTCGCCGGCAGTTCCTCGCGGGTCGCGGCAAAGGCCGGGCTGCGGCTGCCGATCGAGAGCCATGTGCTGCAGGCCTTCGTCTCGGAAGGACTGAAGCCGCTGATCGACGGCGTCGTCACCTTCGGCGCCGGGCATTTCTACATCAGCCAGTCCGACAAGGGCGGCCTCGTCTTCGGCGGCGACATCGACGGCTACAATTCCTACGCCCAGCGCGGCAATCTCCCGGTCATCGAGGATGTCGCCGAGGGCGGCATGGCGTTGATGCCGCGCATCGGGCGGGTGCGGCTGCTGCGCCACTGGGGCGGCATCATGGACATGTCGATGGACGGTTCGCCGATCATCGACCGCACGCCGCGACCGGGGCTCTATCTCAATGCCGGCTGGTGCTATGGCGGCTTCAAGGC
Organism: Ancylobacter crimeensis; assembly: GCF_023016805.1. Lineage (GTDB taxonomy): Bacteria > Pseudomonadota > Alphaproteobacteria > Rhizobiales > Xanthobacteraceae > Ancylobacter > Ancylobacter crimeensis. The sequence continues at coordinate 76,074 of NZ_JALKCH010000013.1, read as the reverse complement.
GACTCCGGCCTCGGGCTGGTGCTTCGCCCATCTTCTGGCAAAGGACGCGCCGCACGAAACCGCGAGCGCCATGCGGCTCGACCGCTTCCGCACTGGACATCTCATCGACGAAAAGGGAGTCGGCGCCCAGCCGAACCTGCACTGATGCGCATTCCATGCCCCTATTGCGGCCCGCGCGACTCGAGCGAGTTCAGCTATCTCGGCGATGCGGCCCCCACCCGTCCCGACCCTGCGGCGCCGGGCGCGGAGGACGCATTCTTCGATTACGTCTATCTGCGCGACAACCCGGCCGGGCCGCTGGAGGAATTGTGGTTCCACGCCTCCGGCTGCCGGCAGTGGCTGAAGGTTTTGCGCGACACCCGCACACATCTCATCTCGGGCGCCGTCTTTGCCCGGCCCAAGGCGGAGGTCGCGCGATGAGCCGCCTCGCCACGGGCGGGCTGATCGACCGCAGCCGACCGCTCGCCTTCACATTCGACGGCCGCCGCTACACCGGCTTTGCCGGCGACACGCTGGCCTCGGCGCTGCTGGCCAATGACGTGAAGCTGGTCGGCCGCTCGTTCAAATATCACCGTCCGCGCGGCATCGTCTCCGCCGGGCCGGAAGAGCCGAACGCGCTGGTCGAGTTGCGTTCCGGCGCACGGCGCGAGCCGAACAGCCGGGCCACCGTCACCGAGCTCTATGAGGGACTGGAAGCGACCAGCCAGAACCGCTGGCCCTCGCTCGATCTCGACATTCTGTCGGTCAACCGCCTCGTCGCCCCGTTCCTCGGCGCCGGCTTCTACTACAAAACCTTCATGTGGCCCTCGAGCTTCTGGGAAAAGCTCTATGAGCCCTTCATCCGCCGCGCCGCAGGCCTCGGCCGGGCTGCGGAGGGCGACGACCCGGACCATTACGAGAAGGCCAACGCCTTCTGCGACGTGCTGGTGATCGGCGCCGGCCCGGCCGGGCTCATGGCGGCGAAGACCGCGGCGCTTGCGGGGGCGCGGGTCATCCTCGCCGATGAGGACGCCCTGCCCGGCGGACGGCTGAACGCCGAGACGCACGAGATCGACGGCGCGCCCGGACACGCCTTCGCCGCAGCGACCATCGCCGAACTCGGCGCCCTGCCCAATGTGCGCATCATGACCCGCACCTCGGTGTTCGGCGTCTATGACGGCGGCACCTATGGCGCTCTGGAACGGGTGTCGGACCATCTGCGCGAGCCTCTGCCCTTTCAGCCGCGCCAGCGGCTGTGGCGCATCGTGGCGCGGCGTGCGGTGCTGGCGGCCGGCGCCATCGAGCGGCCTATCGTGTTCGGCGGCAATGACCGGCCGGGCGTGATGGCGGCCGGCGCGGTCGAGACCTATGCCAACCGCTACGGCGTGGCGGCGGCGAAGCGGCTGGCGGTGTTCGCGAACAATGACGGTGCGTGGCGCTCGGCTTTCGCCGCCCGTGCGGCGGGCATCGAAGTGGCGGCCATCGCCGATGTGCGCCCCACGATCGCGCCCGCATTGCTGGAGAGGGCCAAAGCGCTCGGCATCCGGGTAATCGCCGGCGGGGTAGTGGCCGGCACCGCCGGCAAGACTCTCGCCCGCATCGACATCGCCTCCGGCAGCCGCACCGACCGCATTGCGGTAGACGGCCTTGCGGTGTCCGGCGGCTGGTCGCCCAACGTCCATCTCACCTGCCACCATGGCGGGCGACCGGTGTGGCGGGAGGACATCGCCGCCTTCGTGCCCGGCGCGTTGCCCCCCGGGCTCAGCGTCGCCGGCGCGGCGGGGGGCACCTTCTCCCTCGCCGGCGCCTTCCGTGAAGGCTTTGAGGCCGGTGCGGCGGCTGCCCGCGACACCGGGTTTGCCGCGCCCGCCCTCGACGCGCCGCGCGCGGAGGACGAAAGCGTCGCCCTCGCCGCCTTCTGGCATGTCGCGGGCAGCCGCGGGCCGGCCTTCGTCGATCCGCAGAACGACGTGACGGCGAAGGATGTCGCCATCGCCCACAAGGAAGGCTTCCGTTCGGTCGAGCTCCTGAAACGCTACACCACGCTCGGCATGGCGACCGATCAGGGTAAGACCTCCAACGTCACCGGCCTTGCCATCATGGCGGAACTCACCGGCGCGGGCATCGAGGCGACCGGCACCACCATCTTCCGCCCGCCCTTCACCCCGGTCGCCATCGGCGCGCTGGCAGGGCATCACCGCGGCACCGAGTTCCGCCCGGTGCGCCTCACCCCGACCCATGGCTGGGCGGACGAGCAGGGCGCCGTCTTCATCGAAACCGGGGCATGGCTGCGCGCTCAGTATTTTCCCCGCGCCGGTGAGAGCGACTGGCTGGAGAGCGTCAATCGCGAGGTGAAGGCCGTGCGCTCCGGGGTCGGCATGATCGACGTTTCCACCTTCGGCAAGATTGACCTGCAGGGACCGGATGCCGGGGTCTTCCTCGACCGGGTCTACATCAACACCTTCTCGACGCTCGCCATCAGCAAGGCGCGCTATGGCGTGATGCTGCGCGAGGATGGAATGGTGATGGACGACGGCACCACCGCCCGGCTCGGCGAACAGCATTACGTCATGACCACCACCACCGCGAATGCGGCCAAGGTCTTCCAGCATCTGGAATTCTGCCTGCAGGTGCTGTGGCCCGAGCTCGACGTGCAGCTCGCCTCGATTTCCGAGCAGTGGGCGCAGATCGCCATTGCCGGGCCCCGCGCCCGGGAAGTGCTGGTCGGCGTGGTCGATCCCGGCACCGATGTGTCGGACTCGGCTCTCCCGTTCATGGGCGTTGCCGAGGCGCGCGTCCTGGGCGGGGTGAAGGCGCGCATCTTCCGCGTCTCCTTCTCCGGCGAGCTCGGCTACGAGATCGCGGTGCCGGCGCGCCGGGGCGAGGACCTTGCACGGGCGCTGATGGCGGCGGGCGCACCGTTCGACATCACGCCCTATGGCGTCGAGGCGCTCGGCGTCATGCGCATCGAAAAGGGCCATGTCTCCGGCAACGAGCTGTCGGGCCAGACCACGGCGGGCGATCTCGGCCTCGGTCGCATGGCCTCGACCAAGAAGGACTATGTGGGCCGGATCATGGCCGCCCGCCCCGGCCTCACCGACCCGGAACGTCCCTCGCTCGCCGGCTTCAGGCCGGTGAACCCGGCGGAGCGGCTGCGCGCCGGCGCCCATTTCGTGCCGGTGGGCGGGCCGGCGGATGCCGCCCACGATCAAGGCTACATGACCTCGGTGGCCTATTCGCCCAACCTCGGCCATTGGATCGGCCTCGGCCTCATCCGCCGCGGGCAGGAGCGCATTGGCGAAAAGGTGCGCGCCCATGATCCGGTGCGCGGCGGGGATGTCGAGGTCGAGATCTGCGCCCCCTGTTTCCTCGATCCCAAGGGAGAGCGGCTGCGTGGCTGAGACTGCGGCGAACATCATGAACGTCACCGATAAGCCCTTCGTCTGGACCCGCCCCGTCGCTCCCGGCCTTCACGGCACGCCGGGCGCGCCCGGCGTCACCGCGCTGTGGCGCGAGAACCTGGCGTTTGCGACCCTCACGGTGCGGCGTGGCCAGGAGGCCGCCCTCGCCCTTGCCGCGGCGCGCGAACATGCCGTCTCTCTGCCGGACGGCCCCTTCGCCGCGCAGGGCAAGGGACATCAGGGCAAGGGGTTCGTATGTTTCGGGACCGGCCCCGGCCGCTGGCTGGCCTGCTCGGAAGAGGCGACCGATCTTGCCGGCGACCTCGCCGCGACGCTGGGTTCCACTGCCACCGTCACCGCGCAGGACGACGCCTATGTCGCCTTCGACCTCTCGGGCCCGTGCGTGCCCGAGCTGCTGGCCAAGCTGGTGGCGATAGACCTCGACCCCACGGTCTTCCCGGCCGGCAGCGTCGCGGTGACCAGCACCGCGCATATGGGTCTCATGCTCTGGAAGCTGGATGCGGATCGGGTGCGTCTGCTGGTCGGCACCAGCCTTGCCGCCTCCTTCTCCCGCACTCTGGCTGCCAGCGCTCTGGAATATGGTTTTCGCCTCGAAGCAGGACGAGGTACCGGGCGCGGCTGATGCGCCTGCGGTCATGCGCCGCCCCGGCGCATGACCGACCTTCATGTCGCGGCTGCCGCGCTTTCCTCCGCACCCTGTTTTCCTTTACACACGCGGCATGTCCCCTTGCCGTCGAGCGCCGGCGATGAAGCCGGTGCGCGAGGTGCCGCCGCGCCCTGCGATGGATTTAAAAAGCCCATGAGCGAAGCCGTTCCGCCTGCCGCCGTCCGCGAGGCCTATGTCCTCACCCTCTCCTGCCCCGACCAGCCGGGCATCGTCGCCGGGGTCGCGACCTACCTGTTCCAACAGGGCTGCAACATCCTCGAGGCCCAACAATTCGACGACACCGAAAGCGGCCGCTTCTTCATGCGGGTGGTGTTCGACGGCGAGGCAGCGCTAGAGAGCCTGAAGGAAGGCTTCGGCGCCATCGCCACCCGCTTCGCACTGGGCTGGCAGATCCGCCCGCGGGCGCAGAAGAAGCGGGTCATGCTGCTGGTCTCGAAATTCGACCATTGCCTCGCCGACCTGCTCTATCGCTGGCGCATCGGCGAGATCGCGATGGAGATCACCGCGATCGTCGCCAATTATCCGCGCGAGACCTATGCCCATCTCGATTTCGCGGACATCCCGTTCCATTACCTGCCGATCACCAAGGCGACCAAGATGGAGCAGGAGGCGCAGGTCTGGGAGCTGTTCCGCACCACCGGCTCCGAACTCGCCGTGCTCGCGCGCTACATGCAGGTGCTGTCCGACGGGCTGTCGGCCAAGCTTTCCGGGCGCTGCATCAATATCCACCACTCCTTCCTGCCCGGCTTCAAGGGCGCGAAGCCCTATCATCAGGCCCATGCGCGCGGGGTGAAGCTGATCGGCGCCACGGCGCACTACGTCACCTCCGACCTCGACGAGGGGCCGATCATCGAGCAGGACGTGGAGCGCATCAGCCACATCGATTCCGCCGAAGATCTGGTGCGCAAGGGCCGCGACATCGAGCGCCGCGTGCTCGCCCGCGCCCTCGCCTGGCACCTCGACGACCGGGTGCTGGCGAACGGCCACAAGACCGTCGTGTTCCGCGACTGAACCGGGAGATCCGCATCATGGTCGAGACCGCGATCATCGACGGCAAGGCCTTCGCCGAAGGTCTGCGCGCACGGCTCAAGGGCGAGGTCGCGGCCTACACCGCTGCGCACGGCACGCCGCCCGGCCTTGCGGTGGTGCTGGTGGGCAGCGATCCGGCCAGCTCGGTCTATGTGCGCAACAAGGCGAAGCAGACGGTGGAGGTCGGCATGGCCTCTTTCGAGCACCTGCTGCCCGAAAGCGCCCGTGAGGATGAGGTTCTCGCGCTGCTCGCCGATCTCAATGCCGACCCGGCGGTGAACGGCATCCTCGTACAGCTTCCGCTCCCCGCCCATATCGACACCCAGAAGGTGCTGGCCGCCATCGACCCGACCAAGGATGTCGACGGCTTCCACGTGGTGAATGCCGGCCGCCTCGCGGTCGGGCTCGACGCGCTGGTGCCCTGCACCCCGCTCGGCTGCGTGATGCTGCTGAAGGACCGGCTCGGCTCGCTCGCCGGGCTGAAGGCGGTGGTGGTGGGGCGCTCCAATATCGTCGGCAAGCCCATCGCCCAGCTCCTGCTGCGCGAGGATTGCACGGTGACCATCGCCCATTCCCGCACGAAGGATCTGCCTGCCGAATGCCGGCAGGCCGATATCCTGATCGCGGCGGTGGGCCGGCCGGAAATGATCCGCGGCGACTGGATCAAGCCGGGTGCGAGCGTGATCGACGTCGGCATCAACCGCGTGAGCGGCGCGGACGGAAAAAGCCGGCTCGTCGGCGACGTCGCCTTCGCCGAGGCGCAGGGCATCGCCGGCGCCATCACCCCGGTACCGGGCGGCGTGGGGCCGATGACGATCGCCTGCCTGCTGCAGAACACGCTGACCGCGGCGACGCGGCAGGCGGAAGGCTGAAGTCGGCAGGCATCGCCTGCTGTCGTCATCCCGTCTCTCCGCTTTCCCTGCGGGCGGCATAACGGTCCATGGTCGCTGGAAACAGACAGGCCCGCGACGCTTTCCCGTCGCGGGCCTGTCTTCATTGCGGATGCGGCACTCAGTGCTCGATGTTCACGTCCCTGGTCTCGCGGCCGAGCAGCAGCGCGATCAGCGTCAGCGTCGCCATGGAGGACAGGTAGACGCCGACCCAGAACGGGCTGCCATTGCCGTAGCGCCACAGCGCCACCGCGATGAAGGGCGCGACCGCGGCTCCGAGGATCGACGACATGTTGTAGGCGATGCCCGAGCCGGTGTAGCGCACATTGGCCGGAAACAGCTCCGGCAGCAGCGCGCCCATCGGCCCGAAGGTCATGCCCATCAGGCTGAAGCCGAGGATGAGCCACGCCATCACGCCCACCGGGCCGGCCGCCAGCATCGGCACCCAGACGAGGCCGAAGGCGATGATGCCGAGCGTGATGACGATCAGCGTCCGGCGGCGGCCCCAGCGGTCGGCCCACGGGCCGGACAGCAAGGTGAAGATACCGAAGAACACCACGCCGCCGATCATCATCAGCACGAAGGTGCGGTAGTCGTAGCCGAGCCCCGGCACCGCAGCGCCCGGCGCAGCGCGGCCATAGCTCAGCGAGAAGGTGGTCATCAGGTAGAACAGCACATAGGTGGCGAGCATGTAGAAGGTGCCGAGCACCATCGCCTTCCAATGGTTGCGGAAGGCCTCGGCCAGCGGCACGCGCTTCACCTGCCCGGTCTTCACCGTGCGCTCGAAGGCGGCGCTTTCCACGAGGTTCAGCCGCACCCACAGCCCGACGATCACCATCACCGCAGAGAACAGGAACGGGATCCGCCAGCCCCAGTCGAGGAAGGCCTGCGAGGGGCGCGAGGGATCGTCCGAGGGCAGCAGGATGGCGATGAGGATGAACAGGCCGTTCGAGATAATGAAGCCGAGCGGCGCGCCGAGCTGCGGGAAGGTGCCGTAAACCGCGCGCTTGCCGGCGGGCGCATTCTCGGTGGCGACGAGGGCCGCGCCGCTCCATTCCCCGCCGAGCGCGAAGCCCTGTGCGATGCGCAGCAGCACGAGCAGCAGCGGTGCCAGCCAGCCGACCATCGCATAGGTCGGCAGCGCGCCGATCAGGAAGGTCGCGATGCCCATGGTGAGCAGCGCGCCGACCAGCGTGACCTTGCGCCCGCGCTTGTCGCCGAGATGGCCGAACACGATCGCCCCGAGCGGGCGCGCCACCATCGCCGCGCCGAACACGGCGAGCGAGGCCAGCAGCGCTACGGTGTCGTCGCCGGCCGGGAAGAACAGATGCGGGAACACCAGCACGGCGGCGGTGGCGTAGACGTAGAAATCATAGAACTCGATGGTGGTGCCGATCAGGCTCGCGAAGATGACGCGGGAGCGAGGATTGGCGATGGCGGGCGAAGTCGGCTCCGCGGCGGCGGCAAAGGACATGTTCACAGGCTCCGGAAACGGCGTGCCGGCACGAGGCGGCCACACCGGCACGTATGCGCGGCGGGCGCACGAGGCTGCCGGCCGGCTGAGATTGGGCCCGTCATATACCCAAAGAGGGCACCGGATGAACCCCCCGGCGTGACGATCGCATAATTCCATGGTCGTAGATGGCTAGCGCCACGCAATTTTATTGCCGACAGCCGCCCCCGCCACCCGCGCTCCGTCCTGCCGACGGCTTGTGCAGGCACGTGGTAACAGCCCGACCGCGTCGCGCGCTGCGCAACGGTGACCGGTCACACGGCCAAATGAACGCCGCTTCCTCCCATTGTGAATGCGCCGGGCAGTTGCCGGATCGGCTGCGGACATCTTTGGCGGAAAATGTTCTAGAGTGTCCGGTAAAATCGGGCGCGGCGAACCGCGCCCCAGCGTGACCAGAGGGAGGGACGATGAGCCGGAAGCCGAGCGCCGCCGCCGATAGCACCGAGGATTTGCACACCGGATCCGGTGCGCCCGATTCCGGCCAGCGCACGCTGGAACAGGCTCTCGGCCTGCAGGTACGCAGTATCCGCCGGCGGCTGGAGCTCACCGTTTCCGACCTCGCCAGCGCCGCCGGCATCTCGGTCGGCATGTTGTCCAAGATCGAGAACGGACTGATCTCCCCTTCGCTCGGCACGCTGCAATCCATCGCCGGGGCGCTCAATGCGCCGCTCTCCTCGCTGTTTTCCCGCTTCGAGGAGAAACGCGACTGCTCCTATGTGCCCGCCGGACAGGGCGTGCATATCGAGCGGCGCGGCACCAAGGTCGGCCATCAATACGAATTGCTCGGCCATGCGCTCGGCGGCGAGGTCGCGGTCGAGCCGTATCTGATCACGCTCAGCGAGGAGGCCGTGCCCTATACCGGCTTCCAGCATGCCGGGGTGGAGTTCATCTACATGCTCACCGGCGAGGTGGTGTACCGGCACGGCGAGCGCACCTACCATCTGCGGCCAGGAGATTCGCTGCTGTTCGACAGCGCCGCCCCCCACGGGCCGGCCGACCTGGTGGTGCGGCCGATGACCTATCTCTCCATCATCATGTATCCGCGCCAGCCGGACTGAACGGCGAACAACGGGACCGTCCGAGCCCATTCTGCCGTGGCCGGCGAGGTGGACGAGCTGTGCGAGTCCACTGGCGACCGTCGCGGCTCTCAGCAATACCCGCGACACGCGCCGGCACCTGCGCACAGCATCGATACGCGCAAAATGTTTCTCTAGAAGAAAATTTTATTCCGTAGATTGACGCAGCCCTTCGTCGCTTCTACAAAGGTCGGCAAGGCGCAGTGGCGCCATTTTCCCTTCTGGAGCCCCTGCCATGTGCGGCATTGTCGGCCTCTTCATCAAGGATCCGAAGCTTGAGCCCGAGCTCGGCGGCCTGCTTTCGACCATGCTCGACGTGATGTGCGACCGTGGGCCGGATTCGGCGGGCTTCGCGGTCTATGGCGCGGGCGCGCCGGGCGCGGTCAAGCTCACCCTGCGCGGGCCGGCGGGCACGGATTTCGCCGCGCTCGGCGGCAGACTCGGCCTGCCCGTCGCCCCGCGCGACACCCATGCCGTGCTCACAATTCCCGCCGGGCGCGAGATCGAGGTGCGGGCCCGGATCGCCACTCTCGCCCCCGAGGTCGCGGTCATCTCCTCGGGCTCCCGCATGGAGCTCTACAAGGAGGTCGGGCTGCCGGCGGATGTGGCGAAGCGCTTCAACCTCGCCGGGATGGCGGGCACCCACGCCATCGGCCACACCCGCATGGCGACCGAAAGCGCGGTGACGACGGACGGCGCCCACCCCTTCTCCACCGGCCCCGACCAGTGTCTCGTGCACAATGGCTCGCTCTCCAATCATGCCGGCGTGCGCCGCGAGCTGGAGCGCGAGGGCCTGCGCCTCGCCACCCAGAACGACAGCGAGGTCGCCGCGGCCTATCTCACCCACCGCATGAAGGGCGGCGACAGCCTCGGCAGCGCGCTGGAGCATTCGCTCGAAGACCTTGACGGCTTCTACACCTTCGTCGTCGGTACCGAGAGCGGTTTCGGCGTGCTGCGCGACCCGATCGCCTGCAAGCCGGCGGTGATGGCCGAGACCGACCAGTATGTCGCCTTCGGCTCGGAATACCGCGCCCTCGTCGACCTGCCGGAGATCGGCAAGGCCCGCGTCTGGGAGCCGGAACCGGCGAAGGTCTATTTCTGGGAGCGGGCCGCCTGATGTCAGCCGGGACAAACCTTGCCATGAAGAGCCTCGGTTCCGACGACGCCCGCATCGTCGATCTCTCGACCTCCACCCTGCGCGAGCTGAACGGCGCGCTCCACGCCTTGAATGCCACCAACGAGACGCTGTGGCGGGTGCTCAACCCGCGCGGCCTGCACGCCATCGCCGCAGGCGTCGACGCGCCGGTGACGATCGAGATCGACGGCCATGTCGGCTATTACTGCGGCGGCATGAACAAACAGGCCCGCATCGTGGTGAACGGAAATGCCGGCGTCGGCGTCGCCGAGAACATGATGAGCGGCTCCGTCCATGTGACGGGCGATGCCAGCCAGGCGGCGGGCGCCACCGGCAATGGCGGATTGCTGGTGATCGACGGCAACGCCTCGGCGCGCTGCGGCATCTCGATGAAGGGCATCGACATCGTCGTGAAGGGCTCGGTCGGCCATATGAGTGCCTTCATGGCGCAGGCCGGCAGCCTCGTGGTGCTCGGCGATGCCGGCGAGGCACTGGGCGACAGCCTCTATGAGGCGAAGCTCTTCGTGCGCGGCTCGGTGGCGAGCCTCGGCGCCGACTGCATCGAGAAGGAGATGCGAGACGAGCACCGCGCCCTCCTCGCCGCGAAGCTGGAAGCCGCCGGCCTGGCGGGCGAGGTCGATCTCGGCGAATTCCGCCGCTACGGCTCGGCCCGGACCCTCTATCATTTCCACGTCGACAACGTGTCGAGCTACTGAGGCGCGCGATGAACGACATCACCAACACCCCGCGCACCCTGCCCCGCACCTCCGCGACCTTCGACGACTATACGCTCTCGGAGATCCGCCGCGCCGCAGCCACCGGCATCTATGACATCCGCGGCGCCGGTGCGAAGCGCAAGGTGCCCCATTTCGACGATCTGCTGTTCCTCGGCGCCTCGATGTCGCGCTATCCGCTCGAAGGCTATCGCGAGCGCTGCGACACCTCGGTGGTGCTCGGCACCCGCTTCGCGAAGAAGCCGATCGAGCTGAAGATCCCGGTCACCATCGCCGGCATGAGCTTCGGCTCGCTCTCGGCCAACGCCAAGGAAGCCCTCGGACGCGGCGCCTCGGCCATGGGCACCTCCACCACCACCGGCGACGGCGGCATGACGCAGGAGGAGCGCGGCCACTCGAAGACCCTCGTCTACCAGTACCTGCCCTCGCGCTACGGCATGAACCCGGACGACCTGCGCAAGGCCGACGCCATCGAGGTGGTGGTCGGCCAGGGCGCCAAGCCCGGCGGCGGCGGCATGCTGCTCGGCCAGAAGATCACCGACCGCGTCGCGAAGATGCGCACCCTGCCGCCCGGCATCGACCAGCGCTCCGCCTGCCGCCACCCGGACTGGACCGGGCCGGACGACCTCGAGATCAAGATCGGGGAACTGCGCGAGATCACCGACTGGGAGAAGCCGATCTATGTGAAGGTCGGCGCCGCGCGCCCCTATTACGACACCGCACTCGCCGTGAAGTCCGGCGCCGATGTCGTGGTGGTGGACGGCATGCAGGGCGGCACGGCTGCGACGCAGGACGTATTCATCGAGCATGTCGGCATTCCGACCCTCGCCGCGGTGCGGCAGGCGGTGAAGGCGTTGCAGGACCTCGGCATGCATCGCAAGGTGCAGCTCATCGTTTCCGGCGGCATCCGCAACGGGGCCGACGTGGCGAAGGCGCTGGCGCTCGGCGCGGATGCGGTTGCCATCGGCACCGCCGCCCTCGTCGCGCTCGGCGACAACGACCCGCGTTACGCCGCCGAATACGAGGCCCTCGGGACGAAGCCCGGCGCCTATGACGACTGGCACGAAGGCCGCGACCCGGCCGGCATCACCACGCAGGACCCGGCGCTGATGGCACGGCTCGATCCGGTCGCGGCCGGCCGCCGGCTCGCCAATTATCTCGCGGTGCTGACGCTGGAATGTCAGACCATCGCGCGCGCCTGCGGCAAGAGCCACGTGCACAATCTGGAGCCGGATGACCTCGTCGCGCTGACGATCGAGGCCGCGGCCATGGCGAATGTGCCGCTTGCCGGGACCAGCTGGATCCCCGGCGTCAACGGGAATTTCTGAACGCTTTCACCGGCCGGCCGTCCCTCGGGACGCCGGCCGGCAGGCTATTTGCACGACGACACGAGCCCGAACGGGCCGGGGAACAGCACGGAACCACGATCGCGATGGCCAACGACCTCTCCCATGCCGCCAAAGAGCTCGGCATCAAGTATTTCCTCGTCTCCTATGTGGACCTGTTCGGCTCGCTGAGGGCCAAGCTGGTGCCCGCCCCGGCGATCGGCGCCATGCAGAAGACCGGCGCAGGCTTCGCCGGCTTCGCAACCTGGCTCGACATGAGCCCGGCCGACCCGGACCTGTTCGCGGTGCCGGACCCGGACAGCCTGATCCAGCTGCCGTGGAAGCCGGAGATCGGCTGGCTCGCCTCCGACCTCGTCATGAATGACGAGCTGGTGGCGCAGGCGCCGCGCAATGTGCTGAAGCGCACCATGATGGGCGCCGATTCCATCGGCTACCAGATGAAGACCGGCGTGGAATGCGAGTACTTCCTCATATCCGCCGACGGCAGCCGCATCTCGGACGGCGCCGATAACGCCATCAAGCCCTGCTACGACCAGTCGGCCCTGATGCGCCGCTTCGACGTGATCCGCGAGATTTCGGACGCGATGAACACGCTCGGCTGGGGCTGCTACCAGAACGACCACGAAGATGCCAACGGCCAGTTCGAGATGAACTGGCACTATGACGACGCCCTCGTCACCGCCGACCGTCACGTCTTCTTCAAATACATGGTGCGCACCATCGCCGAGGCCCATGGCCTGCGCGCCACCTTCATGCCCAAGCCCTTCATCGACCTCACCGGCTCGGGCTGCCACATGCATGTGTCGATGTGGAACGGCGAGGAGAACGTCTTCTCCGATCCCGATGGCGAGCTCGGCGTTTCCGAACTCGGCTACCATTTCATCGGTGGGCTCATCCACTCGGCCGACGCGCTGTGCGCCATCACCAACCCGACGGTGAACTCCTACAAGCGGATCAACGCTCCACGCACGGTTTCCGGCGCCACCTGGTCGCCGAGCAGCGTGACCTATACCGGCAACAACCGCACACACATGATCCGCATCCCCGACCCCGGCCGGTTCGAGTTCCGCCTCGCCGACGGCGCGGCGAACCCCTATCTCATGCCCGCCGCGGTGCTCGCCACCGGCCTCGACGGCATGCAGAACCAGCGTGATCCGGGCAAGCGGCTCGACATCAACATGTACACCGAGGGCCACAAGGTGCGCGGCGCCAAGAAGCTGCCGCTGAACCTGCTCGACGCGCTGCGCGCGCTGGAAAAGTCCAGCGTGCTGCGCACGGCGCTGGGCGCGCCGGTGATCGACGGCTTCCTCAAGCTGAAGCACGAGGAATGGAACGCCTATTCCCGCCATCTCACCCAGTGGGAGCGGGACACGACGCTGGATATCTGATCGTCCTGTCTCCTTCTGCCGTCCACCCATGCGGACCGAGGCACACCCCGGACCGTCGCATGACGGGACGCAGGCGCGCATCGGCGCCGACCTCTCGGGGCCCCGCCGCGAAGGCCGATCCCGATCCGGCCTTCGCGGCGGGCGTCAGTCGCGCACCGCGAAAGGCACCACGTCGCGGCGGTCGGGATCGAGCACGATGTCGCGGTCGAGCGGGGGGAAGGCGCGCTCCGGGCACTGCCCTCGCGGGCAGATGCGGCAATTGACGCCGAGCGGAGCGACCGCCGCCGCGCGCAGATCGAGGCCGTCGGCATAGACCAGCTCGCCCGCATGGGAGAGCTCGCAACCTATGCCCAGCGCGAAGCGTCGCTCGCGCAGGCCATGCCGCGCCGGAGGCTTCACCGAACCGCGGGCGAGGCACAGATAGCGCACGCCGTCCGGCATCTCGCCGAGCTGGACCAGCGTGCGCGCCGGCTGCTCGAAGGCTTCGTGCACGTTCCACACCGGACAGGCACCGCCATAGCGGGCGAAATGGAAGCGCGTCGCGCTGTGCCGCTTGATGACGTTGCCGGCGCGATCGACCTTCAGGAAATAGAACGGCACGCCCTTCTCTCCCGGCCGCTGCAGCGTCGAGAGCCGGTGGCAGACCTGCTCGAGGCTCGCCCCCGTCATCATGCTGAGCCGGTCGAGGTCATGGCGCCGCTCGCGGGCCAAGCGGGCGAAACGGCGATAGGGCAGGATCAGGGCGCCGGCATAATAGTTCTGCAGCGACAGCCGGCAGACCTCACGCGCGGTGGCGCTGCGGAATCCGGCCTCGAAGATGTGCTGGTCGATGCGCTCGCCCTGTTCGAAACGCGCCAGCAGCGCGGCGAGGCGGAAGGCGCGGCTTGCCGGGTCCAGCGTGCGCGACAGCGTGGCCACGCGCCGGTGCCGGTCGAAATGCAGCAGCGGCGCTTCGATCGCATCCACCGCGGCGACTTCGACCCCGATGCCGTGCCGGTCCATCAGATGGCGCGCGATCAGCGCGCCGGCATCCTCGCGGGCAAACAGATCGAGATGCGCGCTCAGTTCCTCGGCGGTACGGTCCAGCCCGTCGACATAATTGTCGATGTAGTGGAAATGGTCGCGCACCTCCTCATAGGGCGCGAGGTGGCGCGCACCCTCGCCCTTCCCGCTCGCCACCGCGTCGTCGAGGGCGGCGCGGCGTTCCTCCATGCGCCGCATCGCCCCGTGCAGGCGCAGGAAAGCGTGGGCGAAGGCCGGGGCGTGGGTGGTGGCGTTCTTCAGGTCCTGCAGGCTCGGCTCCAGCCCGCGAAAAACCGGATCCGCCAGCGCCTCGCGCAGATCGGCGACGATGCGGTCGAGGTCGTCGGCCGAAAAGCGGGCGATGTCGATGTCGAAGGTGCGGCTGATGGCGAGCAGCACGGCCGCCGTCACCGGGCGCTGGTTGCTCTCGATCTGGTTGATGTAGCTCGTGGAAAGCGCCAGCCGCCGGGCGAAATCGACCTGGGTGAGGCCGAGCCGCTCGCGCACATGGCGCACGGCATGGCCAGCAAACACCTTCTTGCTCATGAAACCCTGCTCGTGACACGCTCAGGCCCGGCCCGAAGGGATCGCCAGCCGTCACGTTGTGAAATTTTCACAACTTCACCTGCCGCATTTTCACATCTTATGTTTTGAGCGGCAAGCGCCTAGAACCTTTGAAAGCCGGCGCAGGGGCGCGGGCGCAGCCGGGATGAGCGTCACATGAAGCACATCGTCGAACAGCTCGACCAGCGGCGGGCGGAAGCCCGGCTCGGCGGCGGGGAAAGGCGGATTGCGGCCCAGCACACGCGCGGCAAGCTCACCGCCCGCGAGCGCATCGAACTGCTGCTCGACGACGGCTCGTTCGAGGAGTTCGACAGCTTCGTCGAGCATCGCTGCACCGATTTCGGCATGGAGAAGGCGCGGATCCCCGGCGACGGCGTCGTCACCGGCTGGGGCACGGTGAACGGACGGCAGGTCTTCGTCTTCGCCAAGGACTTCACCGTCTTCGGGGGTTCGCTGTCGGAAACCCATGCGGCCAAGATCACCAAGATCCAGGACATGGCGCTGAAGACGCGCTCGCCGATCATCGGCCTGTTCGACGCCGGCGGCGCGCGCATCCAGGAAGGGGTGGCGGCGCTCGGCGGCTATGGCGAAGTGTTCAAGCGCAACGTCGTCGCCTCCGGCGTGATCCCGCAGATCTCGGTCATCATGGGCCCCTGCGCGGGCGGCGACGTCTATTCGCCGGCCATGACCGATTTCATCTTCATGGTGCGCGACACCAGCTACATGTTCGTCACCGGGCCGGACGTGGTGAAGACCGTCACTAACGAGACGGTGACCGCCGAGGAGCTGGGCGGGGCCAAGGTGCACACCACGAAGTCCTCGGTCGCCGACGGCGCCTTCGACAATGATGTCGAATGCCTGCTGCAGATCCGCCGGCTGATCGACTTCCTGCCGGCCAACAACGCCTCCGGCGTGCCGGAATGGCCCCATCACGATGCCGGCGAACGGCTCGACCCCTCGCTCGACACGCTGATCCCCGACCATCCGAACAAGCCCTACGACATCAAGGAACTGGTGGCGAAGGTGGTGGACGAGGGCGACTTCTTCGAGATTCAGGAGAGCTTCGCCCGCAACATCGTCACCGGCTTCGGGCGGATCGAGGGGCGCACGGTCGGGGTGGTGGCGAACCAGCCCATGGTGCTGGCCGGCGTGCTGGACGCCGACGCCTCGCGCAAGGCGGCCCGCTTCGTGCGGTTCTGCGATGCCTTCGAGATCCCGATCGTGACCTTCGTCGACGTGCCCGGCTTCCTGCCCGGCACGAGCCAGGAATATGGCGGGCTCATCAAGCACGGCGCCAAGCTGCTCTTCGCCTATAGCGAGGCCACCGTGCCGCTCGTCACCGTCATCACCCGCAAGGCCTTCGGCGGCGCCTATGACGTGATGGCCTCCAAGCATGTGGGCGGCGACGTCAACTATGCCTGGCCCTCGGCGCAGATCGCGGTGATGGGCGCCAAGGGTGCGGTCGAGATCATCTTCCGCGCCGATATCGACGACCCGGAAAAGATCGCCGCCCGCACCCGCGAATACGAGGAGCGCTTCCTCTCGCCCTTCGTGGCCGCCGAGCGCGGCTATATCGACGAGGTCATCGCCCCGCGCAGCACGCGCAAGCGCATCGCCCGCGCGCTCGCCATGCTGCGGAGCAAGCATGTCGAGACGCCCGCGAAGAAGCACGACAATCTGCCATTGTGACGCGACCTGCTCCCTCTCCCTGACAGGGAGAGGGGTGGGGTGAGGGAGCCTGCGCTTCTTCCCGAACCCCGACACCCTACCCCTCATCCGGCGCCTGAGGCGCCGGCCTCTCCCGCCGGGGAGAGGTGCAGTAAAGGCCGGGAACCCATGTTCTCCAAGATCCTCATCGCCAATCGTGGCGAGATCGCCTGCCGGGTCATCAAGACCGCCCGGCGCATGGGCATCAGCACCGTCGCGGTCTATTCCGACGCCGACCGCGACGCGCTGCATGTGGCGATGGCGGACGAGGCGGTACCTATCGGCCCCTCCCCCGCCGCGCAGTCCTATCTGGTGATCGAGCGCATCATCGAGGCCTGCCGGCAGACCGGGGCGCAGGCGGTGCATCCCGGCTACGGCTTCCTGTCCGAGCGCGCCGCCTTCGCGCAGGCGCTGGAGGCGGCGGGCATCGTCTTCATCGGGCCGAACCCGCACGCCATCGAGGCGATGGGCGACAAGATCGAATCGAAGAAGGCCGCCGCCGCGGCGAAGGTCTCCACCGTGCCCGGCTATCTCGGCGTGATCGAGGATGCCACGCACGCCGCCCGCATCGCCGACGAGATCGGCTATCCGGTCATGATCAAGGCCAGCGCCGGTGGCGGCGGCAAGGGCATGCGCATCGCCCATTCGCGCGAGGAGGTGAAAGACGGCTTCGAGCGCGCCACCTCGGAGGCGAAGTCCTCCTTCGGCGATGATCGCGTCTTCGTCGAGAAGTTCATCACCGACCCGCGCCACATCGAGATTCAGGTGCTGGGCGACAAGCACGGCAACGTCGTCTATCTCGGCGAGCGCGAATGCTCCATCCAGCGCCGCAACCAGAAGGTGATCGAGGAAGCGCCCTCGCCGCTGCTGGACGCGGCCACCCGGAAGAAGATGGGCGAGCAGGCGGTCGCACTGGCGAAGGCGGTGAATTACGATTCGGCCGGCACGGTGGAGTTCGTCGCCGGGCAGGACCGCTCCTTCTATTTCCTCGAAATGAATACCCGCCTGCAGGTGGAGCATCCGGTGACCGAGCTGGTCACCGGCATCGACCTCGTGGAGCAGATGATCCGCGTCGCGGCGGGCGAGACGCTCGCGATCCGTCAGGAGGACGTGCGCCTTGATGGCTGGGCGGTGGAAAGCCGCATCTATGCCGAGGATCCCTACCGCAATTTCCTGCCCTCCATCGGCCGCCTGACCCGCTACCGTCCGCCCGCCGAGGGCACCACGGACGGGGTGACGGTACGCAACGACACCGGCGTCTATGAGGGCGGGGAGATTTCCCTGTTCTACGACCCGATGATCGCCAAGCTGGTGACCCACGGCCCCACCCGCGAACAGGCCATCGCCGCGCAGGCGGACGCGCTCGACGCCTTCGCGCTCGACGGTATCCAGCACAACATCCCCTTCCTCGCCGCGCTGATGCGCCATGAGCGGTGGAAGGCGGGCCGCCTCTCCACCGGCTTCATCGCCGAGGAATATCGCGGCGGCTTCGAGGGCGCCCCGCTCACCCCCGGCCTCGCACGGCGGATCGCTGCGGTGGCGGCGGTGATCGACAATATCGGCAATGCCCGCAAGCGCGGCATTTCCGGGCAACTTCCGGGACGTACCGTCACCTTCCAGCACCGGCGCGTGGTGACGCTCGGCGGACGGAACCTCCCCTGCGAGGTCGACCGCTCGGCCGGCGGCTTCATCGTCACCTGTCTCGACGAGGCCGGCCGCCCGGCGGGTACGCATGAAATCCACACCGCGTGGAAGCCCGGCCAGCCGGTCTGGCAGGGCCGCTTCGACAATGAGGCGATCGCGGTGCAGGTGCGCCCGAAGCTCAACGGCTTCCTGCTCTCCCATGCCGGCGTCACGGTGGAGGCGATCGTCTACACCGAACGCGAGGCGGAACTGGCCGCGCTGATGCCCGAAAAGGTCACCGCGTCCTCCGGCAAGCAGTTGCTCTGCCCCATGCCCGGCCTCGTCGTCTCTGTGGCGGTGGGCGAGGGTCAGGAGGTGAAGGCCGGCGAGCCGCTCGCGGTGGTCGAGGCGATGAAGATGGAGAACGTACTGCGCGCCGAGCGCGACGGCGTGGTGAAGAAGGTGCTCGCCCGCCCCGGCGACAGCCTCGCCGTCGATGCCGTGATCCTCGAGTTCGCGTGATGGACGCCCCCGCCACATCCTTCCCGCCGGCCAGCCGCGCGGATTGGCTCGCTCTGGTCGAGGGGGTGCTGAAAGGTGCGCCCTACGACGCGCGCATGGTGACGACGACGCTGGACGGCCTCGCCTTCGACGCCCTGCCCGCCCCGCGCGGCGAGCCGCCGATCCTCGCCCGCGCGCCGGGTGTGCCGTGGCGGATCATCGCCCGCATCGACCATTCCGATCCCGCGGCCGCCAACGCCCAGCTTCTCGAAGACCTCGAGGGCGGGGCGGATGGCGCGACGCTGGTCTTCGCATCTTCCCCCGCCGCGGATGGCTTCGGCCTGCCGGAGACCGCGGAGGCGATCGGGCGCGTGCTGGAGGGGGTGCTGGCCGAGATCGTGACGCTGCGCATCGAATGCGGCGGCTTTCGCGGCCGCGACCTGGCGCTGGCGGTCTCAAACCGGCTCGGCGGCTTCGATCCCGCCCGCCTCGACCTGCGCACCGGGCTCGATCCCATCGGCGATCTCGCCGCGCGCGGGGCGGCGCCGATCGAGTGGGACGCGCTCGCCGCCCGGCTCGGCCAGACGGTCGCCGCGCTGCGCGCCCGCGGCCTCACCCGGCCCATGGTGCGCGCCGACGGGCGGCTCGCCCACGATGCCGGGGCGAGCGAGGCACAGGAGCTCGCCGGCACCTTCGCCACCGCGCTCGCCTATCTGCGCGCGCTGGACGAATCGGGGCTCGACCTCACGGAGGCCGCCCGCCTCATCGAGGTGACGCTCGCCGCCGATGTCGACCTGCTGGCTACGCTCGCCAAGGCGCGCGCCGCCCGGCTGCTCTGGCGTTTCCTGCTCGGGGAATGTGGGCTCGAGGACCCGCCGCCGCTGGCGCTGCACATGGAGACCTCGTGGCGGATGCTCACCCGGCACGACACCCATGTGAACCTGCTGCGTGGCACCATCGCCGCCTTCGGTGCCGGGGTCGGCGGAGCGGACAGCCTCACCGTTCTGCCCTTCACCGCCGCGCTCGGCCTGCCCGACGGCTTCGCCCGCCGCCTCGCCCGCAACACCCAGCATGTGCTGATCGAGGAAGCGAACCTGCACCGCGTCACCGACCCCGCCGCCGGTGCTGGGGCGATCGAGGAGCGGACGGAGGCCTTCGCCGGGGCGGCGTGGGAGATGGTCCGCGCCATCGAGAAGGAGGGCGGCATGGTGGAAGCTCTCACCGCCGGCACCTGGCAGCGTCGTCTGGCACAGACGCAGCGCGCCCGCGCCACGCTCGTCGCCACCCGCCGCCTGCCGATCACCGGCACTTCGGAATATGCGCTGCCCGGCGAGGCCGTGCCCGCCGTGCTTGCCCCGGCGCCGCCCGCGCAGCCGACGCCTTTCATCGAGGGCGCGATCCAGTGCGAGCCGCTGTCCCGCGTGCGGCTGGCCGAAGCCTTCGAACAGCTCCGCGCCCGCGGCGAGGCGTCCGGCGCCGCGGTGCGCCTTCTCCCGCTCGGCAGTGCAGTGGAAGCGGCGGCGCGGCTGGGCTTCGCCCGCGCGCTGTTCGCGGCCGGCGGGCTGAAGGTCGAGGCGAGCGAGGCCGGCCTCGACGACGAGGCGCTTGTCGCGGCGGCCCGCGGCGCCCCGCTCGCCTGCCTGTGCGGGCCCGATATGCTGTATGAGACCCGCGCCGCCCCGCTGGCCCGCGCGCTGAAGGCCGCCGGGGTGCGCCATCTGCTGCTGGCCGGAAAGCCGGGCGGCAACGAGCCTCCGCTCCGCGCCGCCGGCATGGACGGCTTCCTGTTCGCCGGCTGCGACGCGCTCGCCGTGCTCGGCGCCGCGCAGCGCGCGCCGGATCCTGACGGTGCGCCGGCACGACACGCTGGCCCGGGCGCTTCCGGGTCGCCGGAACATCTTGCGGGACTGGGAGGTTCGGGACGATGATCGCCGCGATGCCTCCGCCCTGCCGGCGGCTTCTCTCCGGCACGCCGGACCATGGAACCGGACATCATGACAGCACCTGCCCCCCGCTCCTGCCTGCCCGCGCCGCACGCGGCACTGACGACGGCCGCCGCATTGGCGTTGCTCGCCATCGCCACCCCGGCCTCGGCGGCCGATCCGCACCGTTTCGACGGGATCTGGACCGTGGCGGCCCGGCCGCTGAAGGACGGTTGCGGGGAGATGAAGACCTTCGATGTGGAGATCGAGAAGGGCGTGGTGAGCTATTCCGGCGCGTGGCTGATCTCGATCACCGGCACGATCACGGCGAAGGGGCAGGTGAAGCTTCTGGTGGAAAACGGCGCCGATCAGGCCGTGGTGGAGGGCAACGCCTCCATGCGTCGCGCCAATGGCCGCTGGCACTCGCCGACCAGTTCCTGCTTCGGCGCCTGGCTCGCGCAGCGGAAATAGCCGCCCCACCTTCCCCTCGCGCCCGAAATGGAGGCGCGCGATGAGCCGCATTCCCGACCTTTCAGCCCGCCCGTGGCGAAGCCCGGCCCGACCCGGCCCTCATCCCGCTGCCGGTGGCCAGCCATGGGTGACGCCCGAGGGCATCGCGGTGAACCCGGTGCATGGTCCCGCGGATATCGAAGGGCTCGGCATTGGCGGGCAATTCCCCGGCATCGCGCCCTTCCTGCGCGGGCCGTATCCCACCATGTACGTGACCCAGCCCTGGACGATCCGGCAATATGCCGGCTTCTCCACGGCGGAAGCCTCGAATGCCTTCTACCGCCGCAACCTCGCGGCGGGGCAGAAGGGGCTCTCGGTCGCCTTCGACCTCGCCACCCATCGCGGCTATGACAGCGACCATCCCCGCGTCGCCGGCGATGTCGGCATGGCCGGCGTGGCGATCGATTCCATCCTCGACATGCGCACTTTGTTTGCCGGCATCCCGCTCGATACGATGAGCGTGTCGATGACGATGAACGGCGCGGTGCTGCCGGTGCTGGCGCTCTACATCGTGGCGGCGGAAGAACAGGGCGTGAAGCCGGCGCAGCTTTCCGGGACCATCCAGAACGACATCCTCAAGGAGTTCATGGTCCGCAACACCTACATCTACCCGCCAGCGCCCTCCATGCGGATCATCTCCGACATTTTCGCCTTCACGTCCGGGGAGATGCCGCGCTTCAACTCCATCTCGATCTCCGGCTACCACATGCAGGAGGCCGGGGCGACGGCAGATCTGGAGCTGGCCTATACGCTGGCGGACGGCGTCGATTACGTGCGCGCCGGCATGGCGGCGGGGCTGCCGATCGACAGCTTCGCCCCGCGCCTGTCCTTCTTCTGGGCGATCGGCATGAACGCCTTCATGGAGATCGCCAAGCTGCGCTCGGCCCGCCTCATCTGGGCGGAACTGATGCAGGGCCTCGGCGCGAAGAACCCCAAATCGCTGCCGCTGCGCACCCATTGCCAGACGTCCGGCTGGAGCCTGACCGCGCAGGACGTGTTCAACAACGTCATGCGCACCATGGTCGAGGCGATGGCGGCTACGCAGGGCCATACCCAGTCGCTCCACACCAATGCGCTGGACGAGGCGCTGGCACTGCCGACCGACTTCTCCGCCCGCATCGCCCGCAATACACAGATCCTGCTACAGCAGGAAAGCGGGACCACCCGTGCCATCGACCCGTGGGGCGGTTCCTTCTTCGTCGAGCGCCTCACCGCCGATCTCGCCGCCCGCGCCCGCACCCATCTGGCGGAGGTGGAAAAGCTCGGCGGCATGGCGAATGCCATCGAGGCCGGCATTCCCAAGCTGCGCATCGAGGAAGCCGCCGCGGTGACGCAGGCGCGCATCGATTCCGGCGCGCAGACGGTGGTGGGCGTGAACCGCTACCGGATCGCCGACGAGCCGGCGCTCGACGTGCTGCGCATCGACAATTCCGCGGTGCGCAGCGCGCAGATCGAGAAACTTCGCCGGCTCAAGACCGAGCGCGATCCCGCCGCCACGGCCTCGACACTGGCCGCACTGGAAGCCGGCGCGCGCGGGAGCGGCAATCTGCTCGCGCTCGCCATCGACGCAGCCCGGGCCCGGGCGACGGTCGGTGAAGTCTCGGATGCGCTGGAGCGCGTCTTCGGCCGCCATCGTGCCGAAATCCGTGCGATAACGGGCGTCTATCGACGGGAGATGGACCAGGTGTCCCACAAGGTCGACGAGGTGCGCGCGCTGGTCGAGGCGTTCGAGGCCGAGGAAGGCCGCCGCCCGCGCCTTCTGGTCGCCAAGCTGGGGCAGGACGGCCACGACCGCGGCCAGAAGGTCATCGCCTCCGCCTTCGCCGATCTCGGTTTCGATGTCGATATCGGGCCGCTTTTCGCAACGCCCGAGGAGGCGGCGCGGCAGGCGGTGGAGAACGACGTGCACGTCATCGGCATCTCCTCGCTCGCCGCCGGGCATCTCACGCTGGTGCCGCAGGTGAAGGCGGCGCTGGAGGCGGAAGGGCGGGGCGACATCATGATCGTGGTCGGCGGGGTGGTGCCGCCACAGGACTACGCCGCCGTGCACGCCGCCGGCGCCGAGGCGATCTATCCGCCGGGCACGGTGATCGCGGAGGCCGCCGCCACGCTGGTGCGGCGCCTCGCGGAGAGGCTGGGACATCCCGGACCGGCGGCGTAAAGGCCGAAGCCACGCCGCCCTCCTCACCCCACCAACGGCCCAGGCTGCAGCAACCGGGACGTCGCGAACAGCTCCGCGATCCAGTCGACGAAGACGCGCACGCGGCTGCTGAGATGGCGGTTCGGCGGGTAGACGACATGGACGTCGATCCCTTCCACCGCCCAGTCGGTCAGCACCCGCACGAGGCTGCCATCGGCGATGTGGGGGCGCGCCATGAAGGCTGGAAGCTGGGCGATGCCGAGCCCGGCCAGCGCCGCCGCGACATAGGCGGTGGAATCGTTCACCGACACCATGTGGCGCGGCCGAACCTCCACCGCCTCGCCGTCGCGTTCGAAGGTGAAGGGAAAGCTGCGCCCGGTGCGCGGGCTGAAATAGTTGATCCCGCGATGCGTGCTCTCAAGATCCGTGGGGTGAGCCGGCGGCCCATGCTCCGCGACATAGGCCGGGGTGGCGCAGGTCACCATGTCGAGCGCGGCGATGCGGCGCGCGACCAGCGTCGGGTCCAGCAGGTCGCCGCCGCGGATCACGCAGTCGACGCTCTCCGCGATGAGGTCCACCGGGCGGTCGGACACGCCGAGGTCGAGCGCGATGTCGGGGAAGCGGGCGTGGAAGCTCGCCAGCGCCGGGATGATGACGAGCAGCGCCAGCGCGGTCGAGACATCGACGCGCAGCCGCCCGCGCGGCGTCGCCCGCGCCGAGGCCATGCTGGAATCGAGCTCGTCGAGGTCGTTCAGCAGGGTGTTGGCGCGCTCGTAATAGGCCGCGCCGTCCGGCGTCACGCCGACGCGGCGGGTGGTGCGATTGAGCAGGCGGGTGCCGAGCCGCGCCTCGAGCTGCTGCACGAGCTTGGTGACGGTCGCCTTCGGCATGTCCAGCCGGTCGGCGGCCCGGGTGAAGCTGCCCGTTTCCACCACGCCGGCGAAGGCCCGCATTGCAGCAAGCTGATCCATGGCCTTCCATCCCGTCCGCGTGATCGGAGCGATCAATCTGTTTCATTGTTCACAAATAGGAACAATGAAATGTCATTTGCGCGATTTATTTGCCTATCATGCATGGCTAACTTTTGCATCGCAACAGGGCCATTCCGCCCTTGGATAGCGATCACCATGGGCTGCGGCTGGAGCGAGAGTGAGCTTGAAACCGGCGAGGGCCGGCTGCCGGTGCGTTTCTATCGCCCGGCGGACAGCCAGCGCTCGCCCGCACTCGTATTGCATCTGCATGGCGGCGCCTTCACCGCCGGCTCGCCGGCCTGCGGGGAGTGCGTGGCGCGGCTGCTGGCGGAAGCCGGCGCGCTGGTGGCCTCGGTGGATTATCCGCTGGCCCCCGCCCATCCGTTCCCGGAGCCGCTGAACCGCTCCTTCGCGGCGCTGCAGGCGCTCCATGCCCGCCGCTCCTGCTGGGCGGGGCGGGCGGCGCGGCTGTTCGTGGCCGGCGAGGAAGCGGGCGCCAACCTTGCCGCCGCGCTCGCCTTGATGGCGCGGGACCAGGGCGGCCCCCCGCTCGCCGGGCAGATACTGATCTCGCCCATGCTCGATCCGGCGCTCGCCACCCGCTCGATCCGCGCCGCGGAAGCCGGCGCGGTGGGGTGCCGCTTCGCCGAGGGCTGGCACCGCTATCTCGGCTCGGCCGAGAAGGCCGCCCATCCCTATGCCGCCCCGCTCGGTTCAAACCGGCTTGGGCGGCTGCCGCCCGCGCTGATCCTCACCGCCGAGGACGATCCGATGCGTGACGAGAGCCTTGCCTATGGCGAGCGGCTGAAGGCCGGCGGCGTGCCGGTCACCACGCATGTGGTGCCCGCCCCGACGCGCTGGCCGGCGGCGCTGGCCGAGAATCCCGACGCTTCCCCCGCAATGCCGCCCGACTGGTGCGGGCCGTTGCGGAGCGTTTTTCGCGACTTCCTCGCCCGCCCGTCGGAAAGGGCGGTGCCGGAACGTCTTTCAGACAGCACGCGGCCCTGACGGCCGGGAGAATGTCATGAGCCATCCGTCCACATCCACCCGCCGGACATCCAACCGCGGCACGTCTGCCCGTCTCGCCACCGGCTTCGCCTTTGCCGGGCTGACCGCACTGTCGGTGACGCTCGCCACGGGCTTCACCATCTGGCCGAGCAGCCTTGCCGATGCCGGCGATCCCCCTGCCGCCGCCGCGCCGCCCGCCATGCCGGTCTCGGTCGCCACCGTCGAGGCCAAGCCTTCGATGAGCTGGGACGAATTCTCCGGCCGGCTGGAGGCGGTCGGGCGCGTCGAGCTGCGCGCCCGCGTCTCCGGCGCGCTGGAGGAGGCCCGCTTTCGCGAGGGCGCGCTGGTGAAGAAGGGCGATCTGCTCGTCACCATCGACCCCGCGCCCTATCAGGCGACGCTCGACCGCGCGCAGGCGCAGGTTTCCGCGGCCGAGGCCCGCCTCGCCTATACCAAGAGCGAGATGGACCGCGGTCAGCGCCTCGTCGACGCCAAGGTGGTGTCGGTGCAGGAGCTCGACCAGCGCGTCAACAACTACAAGGAGGCCGAGGCCAATCTGCGCGCGGCGAAGGCCGCCGTCGTCTCCGCACAGCTCGACCTCGACCACACGCAGGTGCGCGCGCCCATCGACGGACGGGTCGGCCGGCTGGAGGTCACGCCCGGCAATCTCGTCGCCGACGGCCCCACCGCCCCCGTGCTCACCACCATCGTCTCGGTGAACCCGATCTATGTCAGCTTCGACGCCGACGAGGATACGGTCGGCAAGGCTCTGGCCTCCATCGGCGACGGCCCGGGCGCCCTCGACGCCATCGACCGCATCCCCATCGAGATCAGCACCGGCACCACCGGCGACACGCCCGTGCGCGGCCATCTCCAGCTCGTCAACAACGAGGTGGAGGCCGCCACCGGCACGCTCCGGCTGCGCGGCACCTTCGACAATGCCGACGGGCGACTGAAGCCGGGCCAGTTCGCGCGGGTGCGCATGGGCCGGGCCCGGACCGAGCCGGCCATCGTCATCAATGAGCGCGCGGTCGGCACCGATCAGGACAAGAAGTTCGTCTTCGTGGTCGATGCCGGCAACAAGGCGATCTATCGCGAGGTGAAGCTCGGCGCGCCGGCCGAGGGGCTGCGCATCGTCACCTCCGGGCTCAAGCCGGGCGAGACCATCGTCGTCAATGGGCTGCAGCGCGTGCGGCCCGGCGCTGTGGTCGCGCCGGAAAAGGTGCCGATGACGGCGAAGGCCGAAGGCACTCCCGCGCGCACCGATATCGCCGCCGGCGACTGATCAAGGCGCCGGTCCCGCGTCTGCGGGCCGGTCATGTCCTGCTGCACGCAATGCGTGCAGCGCCTGTCCTGCGTAACGCCTGCGCGCCCCGCGCGCCGCCGCCGACCCGCTTGTCGGGACGGCGGGCCGTTTCCTTCGTCCGTCAGCTCCCGTGGGGGGAGATCAGCCATGAACCTGTCCCGCTTCTTCATCGACCGCCCGATCTTCGCCGCCGTTCTCTCGGTGCTCATCCTCGTCGCCGGCCTGCTGGCGCTCAGGATCATGCCGATTTCGGAATATCCCGAAGTGGTGCCCCCGCAGGTCATCGTGCGCGCCACCTATCCCGGCGCCTCGCCCAAGGTGATCGCCGCGACCGTAGCCACCCCCATCGAGGAGCAGATCAACGGCGTCGAGGACATGCTCTACATGTCCAGCCAGGCGACGACCGACGGCGTGATGACGCTGACCGTCACCTTCAAGCTCGGCACCGACCCGGACAAGGCCACCCAGCTCGTGCAGAACCGGGTCAGCCAGGCCGAGCCGCGCCTGCCGGAAGAGGTGCGCAGCCTCGGCGTGACCACCGCCAAGAGCTCGCCCAACTTCATCATGGTGGTGCACCTCGTCTCGCCGAACGACCGCTACGACATCAACTACCTGCGCAATTACGGCGTGCTGAACGTCAAGGACCGGCTGGCCCGCATCCCCGGCGTCGGCCAGATCGACATCTTCGGCGGCGGCGACTACTCGATGCGCATCTGGCTCGACCCGCAGAAGATCGCGGAACACGGCCTGTCCGCCGGCGACGTGGTGAACGAGATCCGCGCCCAGAACGTGCAGGCGGCGGCCGGCAGCGTCGGCGCCTCGCCCGCCTCGAACGGGGTGGACCTCCAGCTCTCCATCAATGCCCGCGGCCGCCTCGAAAGCGAGGAGGAGTTCGGCGACATCGTCGTGAAGACCGGCGCGGATGGCGAGGTGGTGCGGCTGCGCGACGTCGCCCGCATCGAGCTGGGCGCCTCGGACTATGCGCTGCGCTCGCTGCTCGACAACCGGCAGGCGGTCGGCATCGGCGTGTTCCAGGCGCCCGGCTCCAACGCGCTGGAGATCGCCGCCAATGTCCGCAGGACGATGGAGGAGATCAAGAAGACGATGCCGGAAGGCGTCGACTACGCCATCGTCTACGACACCACCCGCTTCGTCGACGCCTCGATCGAGGCGGTCGTACATACGCTGTTCGAGGCGGTGCTGCTGGTGGTCATCGTGGTGGTGGTGTTCCTCCAGACCTGGCGCGCCTCCATCATCCCGCTGCTGGCGGTGCCGGTCTCCATCATCGGCACCTTCGCGGTGATGTATGTGTTCGGCTTCTCCATCAACGCGCTCAGCCTGTTCGGGCTCGTGCTGGCCATCGGCATCGTCGTCGATGACGCGATCGTCGTGGTGGAGAATGTCGAGCGCAACATCGAGGCCGGGCTCTCGCCGCGCGAGGCCTCCTACAAGGCGATGAGCGAGGTGTCGGGGCCCATCGTCGCCATCGCGCTGGTTCTGGTGGCGGTCTTCGTGCCGCTCGCCTTCATCAGCGGGCTGTCCGGCCAGTTCTACCGGCAGTTCGCGCTCACCATCGCCATTTCCACCGTCATCTCGGCGGTCAATTCGCTGACGCTCTCCCCCGCCCTCTCGGCCCTGCTGCTCAAGGGCCACGGCGCCCCGCCGGACCGCCTGCAGCGCATCATCAACGCGCTGTTCGGCTGGTTCTTCCGCGGCTTCAACGTCGTGTTCCGCCGCGGCTCGCAGGGCTATGGCAAGGGCGTCGGCGGCATCCTGCACGTCAAGAGCCTCGTCATGCTGTTCTACGCCGTGATGCTCGGCGCGACGTGGTGGATGTTCCAGGCGGTGCCCTCCGGCTTCGTGCCGGCGCAGGACAAGCAGTATCTGGTCGGCTTCGCCCAGTTGCCGGACGGCGCCACGCTCGACCGTACGGAAGAGGTGATCCGCCGCATGACCGAGATCACGCTTGCCCAGCCGGGTGTCGAGAGCGCGGTGGCCTTTCCCGGCCTGTCCATCGCCGGCTTCTCCAACTCGTCCAAT
Organism: Ancylobacter crimeensis; assembly: GCF_023016805.1. Classification (GTDB taxonomy): domain Bacteria; phylum Pseudomonadota; class Alphaproteobacteria; order Rhizobiales; family Xanthobacteraceae; genus Ancylobacter; species Ancylobacter crimeensis. The sequence continues at coordinate 47,580 of NZ_JALKCH010000013.1, read as the reverse complement.
GCCGGCATCGTGTTCTCGGTGCTGAAGCCGTTCGACGAGCGGCGGGACCCCTCGCTCAGCGCCGGCGCCATCGCGATGGCGCTCAACCAGAAATACGCCTCGATCAAGGACGCTTTCATCGCCATGTTCCCGCCCCCACCGGTGCAGGGCCTCGGCGTGGTGGGCGGCTTCAAGCTGCAGATCGAGGATCGTGCCGGACGCGGTTACGAGGCGCTGAGCGACGTCACCAACGCCTTCATGGCGAAGGCGATGGCGGCGCCCGAGCTCGCCGGCCAGTTCACCACCTACCAGATCAACGTGCCGCAGATCTTCGCCGATGTGGACCGCACCAAGGCCCGCCAGCTCGGCGTGCCGGTGGCGAGCGTGTTCGAGACGCTCCAGGTCTATCTCGGCTCGCTCTATGTGAACGACTTCAACGCCTTCGGCCGTACCTATTCGGTGCGGGCCCAGGCCGATGCGCCCTATCGCGCCCGCCCGGAGGACATCGGCAAGCTGAAGGTGCGCTCCAATTCCGGCGAGATGATCCCGCTCTCCGCGCTCATCAAGGTGCAGGCGACGGCGGGGCCGGAGCGCGCCATGCGCTATAACGGCTTCCTCACCTCCGACATCAACGCCTCGCCCGCCCCCGGCTTCTCGTCCGGACAGGCGCAGGACGCCGCGAAGCGCATCGCCGCCGAGGTGCTGCCGCCCGGCTTCGAATTCGAATGGACCGACCTCACCTACCAGGAGATCCTGGCCGGCAATTCCGCGGTGCTGGTGTTCCCGCTCGCCATATTGCTCGTCTTCCTCGTGCTCGCCGCGCAATATGAGAGCCTGACCCTGCCCATCGCGATCATCCTCATCGTGCCGATGGGCCTGCTCGCCGCCCTGTTCGGCGTATGGATGGGCGGGGGCGACAACAACATCTTCACCCAGATCGGCCTCGTGGTGCTGGTCGGGCTCTCGGCGAAGAACGCGATCCTCATCGTGGAATTCGCCCGCGAGCTGGAATTCGCCGGGCGTAATCCGGTGGAGGCCGCGATCGAGGCGAGCCGCCTTAGGCTGCGGCCGATCCTGATGACCTCCTTCGCCTTCATCATGGGCGTGCTGCCGCTGGTGCTCTCCACCGGCGCGGGCGCGGAGATGCGGCACGCCATGGGCGTCGCGGTGTTCTCCGGCATGATCGGCGTGACCTTCTTCGGCCTGTTCCTGACGCCGGTGTTCTACGTCGCGCTGCGACGCCTGACTGGCAACAGGGCGCTGACACACCATGGTGCAACCCCGCCCGCTCCCGCGCCGGCGGAATAGCACCTGCCCGGCGCGGGGTTTCCCGCCCCCCGCCCCGCGCCGGGCCCCCTCTGTTACCGATACGGAACCGACCTCCCCGCGCGGCGTTGGCCCGGGCGTGTCCGCCATGAGGATACGTCACAGGAGGCTCCGCGATGAACGAGCACACCGCTCCGCCGAAGACCGCGACCGAGGCCGCGCAGGACCAGACCATTCCCCCGCAGCACCAGGACCGCCAGCCAGGCATCGAAGCGGAGATGGTGCCGGAGCCCGACTACATGCCGCGCTTTCCCGGCGCCGACAGGCTGAAGGGCAAGGTCGCCCTCATCTCGGGCGGCGACAGCGGCATTGGCCGGGCCGTCGCGGTCGCCATGGCGCGCGAGGGCGCCGATGTCGCCATCCTCTATCTCGACGAGCACGAGGATGCGGCGAAGACCCTCGCCCTGATCGAGAGCGAGGGACGCCGTGCCATGAGCCTTGCCGGCGACATCGGCTCGGAGGATTTCTGCGCGGAGGCGGTGACGAAGGTGATCGCCCAGTTCGGCGCGCTCGACATCCTCGTGAACAACGCCGCCGAGCAGCACATGGTGGAGGACCCGCTGGAAATCCCCGCCGAACAGCTCGAACGTACCTTCCGCACCAATGTCTTCGGATATTTCTTCCTCACCAAGATGGCGCTCCGGCACATGCCGCAGGGCAGCGCCATCGTGAACACCACCTCGGTGACCGCCTATAAGGGCAATGAGGCGCTGATCGACTATTCCGCGACCCGCGGCGCCATCGTGGCCTTCACCCGCTCGCTGTCGCAGGCGCTGCTGGAGCGGGGGATCCGGGTGAACGCGGTCGCCCCCGGCCCGATCTGGACGCCGCTGATCCCGGCCTCATTCGACGCGGAGAAAACCGCGGAGCACGGCAAGCACGCACCGATGAAACGACCGGGCCAGCCGAACGAGGTCGCCTCCTGCCACGTCTTCCTGGCGAGCGAGGAGGCGTCCTACATCACCGGGCAGGTCATGCATCCCAATGGCGGAACCATCGTGAACGGTTGAGCGGCCGCAATGTCCTTCGATGCCGACCGAAGCGCCCGCGACGAGAGTTCGGAGGCCTGGCAGGTGCTGGGGGCCGCACGGCGGGCCGGCGAACCACGTCTCGTGCCGCGCGACAGCCTGTTCGCCCCGCTCGTGCATGCCGGCGAGAGCCGTCCCTTCGTCATCGCCCAGCTCGGCCAATCGCTGGACGGACGCATAGCCAACAGCTTCGGCGAGTCCAAATACATCAATGGCCGGCGCGGCATCTGCCATCTGCACCGGTTGCGCGCTCTGGTCGATGCGGTCGTCATCGGCGCCTCCACCGCGCTTGCCGACAATCCCCGGCTCGACGTGCGCCATGTCGAGCGCCACGACCACGCGCCCAACCCGGCGCGGGTGGTGATCGACCGGCGCGGCCGGGTGCCGGGCGACCTTGCCTTGTTCCGCGAAGACGGCGCCCGCCGCGTGGTGCTGGTGGGCCGTGACGCGGCGGTGGACCTGCCGGCAGGCGTCGAGGTGGTCCGCGTGACGGAAACGGCAGACGGCTTCGCCCCGGCCGACCTCGCCGCCGCCCTCCACGCCGTGGGGCTGGCGCGCCTGCTCATCGAGGGCGGGGCGGAAACGGTCTCGCGCTTCATCGACAGCGGCGCGCTGGATCGGCTGCACCTCATCGTCGCCCCGCTGCTGATGGGCGACGGCCCGTCCGGCTTCACCCTGCGCCACCCCCGCCATCTGTCGGATTGCGAGCGTCCACCAACCCGCATCTTCGCGCTGGGCGGCGACGTGCTGTTCGACTGCGACTTCGCGGTGAACGGCTCAGGCGGGACAGGCGAGCACATCGAGATGGCCCACCCGGATCTCGAGTGAACCGGCAGCGACCTCGCCCTCGCGCCGCCGGCGCCAGGCCGCGCAGGCCGCATCGTCAAGCCGCCCCGCCGCCACCTTGGCCCAGCCCTCTATCAGCGCCCGCGCCAGTTCCGGCTCGTCCCGCGCGGCGATCCTCCAGTCAGATGGCGCGGTGGCGACCCGATAGCCGGCCTCGGCGAACATCCGCGCGGCAAGGCCCGGTGCGGTGATGCCAAGTCCGGCGCCAAGCCCCTTGTCGCGCCGCATATCGGCATGGAAGGCGTCGAGCACCGCGTTGTCGAGCGGGTCAGCCGGCATGAGGTCGTCCATCCCGTCCACGCTCAACACGGCGAGGAAGGCGGCCCGCGCCCGGCACACAGCCTCGACCAGCCGGCCGAGAAGCGCGGCACCGGCAAGATCGAGCAGCGCCGAGCAGGTGACGAGGTCGGCCCCTGTCAGCGCCGCCTCCCACCCCGGTGCCGCGAGATCGAGCCGGCGGGTCTCGATCGTAACCGCGCCGCCGCCGGCATCGCGGACCCGGCGCCCGGCCGCCACCGTCAGCAGCGCCGTGTCATGGTCCACGAGGCACCAGTGCTGCGGACCGGGCAGCAGCGGCGCCAGCGCCCGCAGGTTGGCCCCGGTGCCGGCGCCGAGATCGACGATCCGCCCGCCCACCCAGCGCAAGGCGAGACCCTGCGCCAGATCACGCGATCGCGCCCGGAGGTCCGCCGGCTCGCGCAAAGCGAGCCAATCAGCGGAAAAGCTGCTCATCCGCGCGCTCCGGCAGCAAGCCCCGCGATCGCGCCCGCGACCCGCCGGGCGGTGTCGGGCCAGCACGGCAGCGCGCTGGCGGCCTCTCGCGCCCGGACGGCGAGCCTCTCCCGCGCGGCCGGCTCGGCCAGCAGCCGCGCCAGCACGTCGCGCAAAGCAGGAACGTCGCCGGGCGCGACCAGTTCGGCCGCGCTGCCCACCGTCTCGGCAATCGCGCCCCCGGTGGTGCCGACCACCGGAAGGCCGTGGGCGACGGCTTCCATATAGGCCATGCCGTAGCCCTCATAATGCGAGGCCAGCACGAAGAGGTCGGCGCCGTCATAGAGCGCGTCGAGCGCATCGCGCTTCAACGCTCCGCGCAGGCTGATGCGCTCCGTCAACCCCGCCTCCTCCACCGCGCGCACCAGCATCCGCGCATAGGGCGGATCGAGCCCGCCGCCGCCCACGATGTCGAGGCTCCAGTCGAGAGCGGTAAGACTTGCCAGCGCCGTCACCAAATCGAGATGTCCCTTGCGGGGCAGCAGCGAGCCCACGCTCAGCATCCGCACGCCCGGCCCGCCGGAACCGCGCGCCGGCGGGACGGGATCGGTGCCCGGCACCGCAACGGTGATCTTCTCCGGCGCGACCCTGAATTCCGAAGCCAGTGCCTGCGCCGTCGCCGGACTGGTGACGATGACGGCACGAGCGAAACCCAGTGCCTCGCCCTCGCTGGCCCGCAGCTTCGCGGCGATGGCGGGGTCGAGTCCCGTCTCATGCGCCAGAGGGTGATGCACGAGCGCGACCAGCGGCCGCCGTCCCGCCAGCACCGCCGCCTCCTCGGCCATGACGGCGAAGGCGAGGCCGTCCACCAGCAGCGGCACGCCGGCCGGCACCTGCGCCAGCCGCTCCCGCGTCGCCGCCCGCGCCGCCTCGTCCGGGAAGGGATAGCTGCCGGGCAGCGGCACATGCGCCACCTCCCAGCCGAGTTTGCGCAATTCCGCGATCAGCCGGCGGTCATAGCCATAGCCGCCGGTGGGCGTTTCGATATCGCCGGGGATGGCGAAAGCGAGCGAACAGCAGGAAGCGGACAAGGCGGCGATATCCGGCGAGCGATCGGGGACGGAAGACATTTCAGGGGGACATGGCGCGCCCGGCGCTTTGCGCAAGATCCCGACCCGGCCAAGATGCGTCGCGGTGCAGGCGCTGCTCAGGCAACGTCCGCCTCATACCACGCGCGGGCGACATGGCTCTCATGCAGCGTCACCCGGAGCCGCGCGATCTCGACTGCGCCCGGTCCGAGCCGGCCATCCCGGATCGCGGCCTCCACCCCCTCGAAGATGTGCCGGGCCAGCGCCTCAGTGGTGCTGTTGCGCCCGGCAAAGGCATCCAGCTCGTCGAGATTGCGGTAATTCAGCGGACCGAGCACCGCCTTCAGCGCCTCATGGGCAAGGCCGATGTCGACCACGACGCCATCGGCATCCAGCGCCGCACGGAAGAAGGCGACATCCACCACGAAGGTCGCCCCATGCAGCGCCTGAGCCGGGCCGAAGGTCTCGCCCCGGAAGGAATGGGCCACCATGATATGATCGCGCACCTCGACGGCATACATATGTGGTCTCTCCTCAGATCAGCCCTTCGCCCGCCGGATAGACCACCAGCGGGCACGGATCGCGCCCTGCCAGCATCGCGGCGAAGCGCGCCGGCAGTTCGGCAAAGGGCACCGGCCTGCCGAGCAGCGCATCGAGCCGGGGGTCGCGCAGCAGTTCGAGTGCCTTCACGAGCCGCCGCCGATGGCTCCATCGCGGCCGACGGCTGGGAGACACCTGCCCCACCTGGCTCGCGATCAGCCTCAGCCGCCCGGCATGGAACGCGCCGCCGAGCGGAACGGCGATCATACCTTCCCCGTACCAGCTCATCTCGACAATCGCAGCCTCGCGGCCCGCGGCGCCGATCGCCGTGGTGAGCCCGGCGGCGCTGGCGCTGGCATGAAATACGACATCCGCATCGCACGGCGCCTCCTGCGGCAAGGCGAAACCAAGGCCGAGCCGGGCAGCCGTATCGCGGCGGGCGGGGTCAGTGTCGACCATCGTAACCTCGGCACCCGGCAGCGCGGCGGCGAGGAACCCGACAAGCAGCCCCACCGCGCCGGCACCGACGACGACGATCCGGTCGCCCGGTCCGGCAGCGGAATCCCACAGCCCGTTAAGCGCCGTCTCCATATTCGCCGCCAGCACCGCCCGCGCCGCCGGCACTCCTTCGGGAACCGGTATAGCCGCGTCCGCCGGAACGACGAAGCGATCCTGATGCGGGTGCAGCACGAAAACCAACCTGCCGGCACCCGGCGAACCGGACGCGATGCGGCCGGCAAGGCAGTAGCCATATTTCACCGGCGCTGGAAAATCGCCGGCCTGAAACGGCGCCCGCATCCGTTGCCATTCCTCTTGCGGCACCCGGCCGGCGAAGACGAGCCCCTCCGAGCCGCGACTGACGCCGGAGAACAGCGTCTCGACCTCGACCTCGCCGTCGGCGGGAGGCGCCAGCGCCTCGTCCCGAAGCGCGCCGAGCCCTTCGCCCATCGTCCAGAAAGCGCGCGCCTGCGCGGAGCGGCTCACGGCGATGACCGGCACCAGCGAGACCGGCTCCGCCCCGCCTCGCCGAACGCCGGCCCCTTCGGACTGACTGGCCTCACTGTCCACCTCATCGGACCGATTCTACCCTCCCGTCAGAAGGACGGCGGCGGCTGGCTGGGCGGCTGGACATCGGGGGGAAGACTGTCCGGGGGCAGTTCCGGCGGCGTTTCTCCGGGCAGGATTTCCGGCTGGTCGATATTCGGCACGATGTCCGGATCATCGCTCGGCACAGGCTCCTCGATCGGAACAGGCGGGCTATCCGGCGATTCGGCGGGCGGTGGAATATCCGGACCGGGCGGCGGGGTGATCGGCGGGGTGGGATCGACCATGGCATCGTCTCCTCTGTGTCGAGGATCAACGATCCGGCCCTGCCGGCGTTCCCGCACGGATTGGGCAAGCACCGGCAATCCGTCCGGGAAACAGACAGAAGCCAATGCCGCGTGACGCACGCTGCGGGTCTAGCTCTTTGATTTTGTTGGATTTTCGATGGTGCTGCGAGAGAGGATTGAACTCGCAGAAATTCCCAACAATTCATTGATATATAAATACTTTTTCTGACAGCCAGTTTTGATTTTGTAGCAACGGTATGTACCACAGGCCGACGGCTGTCAACCGAAGCCACCGCACCCATCAGCCCGGTGCGGCCGCATCACCCCCGGCAATTTCCGGGAAAAATCTGAGTGGGCATCGAGATATAGAGAACCGCGCAAATTCCCCCCACCGCCCCTCCGCACGGACACACGGAATAGCTCAAAAACACGTGACGCCGGGGGCAAGCGACGTGCAGGCCTGTGCTCGGGGAGCGAGCGAACGGCACACGGCGCCCAATAGACCCTGCCCATGTGGACGTGTCCGGTTCGGTGCCCAATCGCGTCCAATAGAATAGGGGTTGACATTCTGGACGCGGCCGACTCTCATGCCTAGACTTTTTGGACGCGAAAGGGTTCTACGATGGCACGGCGGGGGCGTAGGAAAACGGCGCCACATCAAGCAGAGGGAATGGCGGTGCCCAATGGCACGCCCATGCCGCCCCCAGCTCCGATACTGGTCGGCTACGGGCGCACCTCAACGGCCGAACAGATGGCCGGGCTCGACGCCCAGCGCCGTGACCTTGAGGCGGCAGGATGCGGCAGGGTCTTCACCGAACAGGCATCGTCCGTGGGCGAGCGTCCCGTGCTGGCGCGCGCGATGGACTACGTTCGCGAAGGGGACACGCTCGTCGTCACCAAGATTGACCGACTGGCGCGCTCGACGATCAACCTTTGGGAGGTCGTGAAGGAGCTTGAAGCCAAGGGCGTCAGCCTTCGTGTGCTGAACCTCGGGGGCGAGACGGTCGATACGCGCAGCGCCACGGGGCGGCTGATCCTGAACATCTTCGCGGGGTTCGCACAGTTCGAACGCGAGATGATGCTTGAGCGACAGAAGGAGGGCATCGCCAAGGCCAAGGCGGAGGGTCGCTACCTCGGACGCAAGCCGACCGCGAGGGCCAAGGCGGAGGATGCGCGGCGGCTGCATGCGCAGGGGATGACGGTGACGCAGGTTGCCAAGGAGTTGGGGATAGGTCGTGGAAGCGTCTATCGGGCACTAGGAGGCGTTGATGCATAGATGTAGTATCTCATGATCAAATCACCCACTATAGGTAGAAGAAACGCCCTTGCTGAAGAGGAATAACCGACGCTCTAGAACCGCAATCCGAGGGGGTTAGGGCGCCTCCCAGCCCCGCCACCTCACGCCACTTTCCCTTTCGGGATAAGGTGGCATAGTACGGCTACGGCGGGGGAATAAGACTTGATGTCAAACGGGTTGGTTCGGTGCACATTGGCGTTGCATCTTGTTGTCGGCCAGATGAGCGAAGCGCGCGCGGTGCCGCTCAGTAAAACAAACTGGTCATGCAGAGTGCACGAGGGCAAATCCATCACGCGTGAGGGAACCCCACCCACGTTGAAAGCGTACCAACTCACTGGGGTCCAGTCACTTAAAGTTGACATCGCACTCCCCAACACAATCAGCGGGGAGCCGCACGGATACGGTACGTTTTCCGGTAACGACATGCGCAAGGACATGTACTGCGTTTTCAGCGAAGCAACAGGGAACATAAGTTGCACAGGCGCCACAGTTCGGGCGGTGGTATCTACAGAGGAAAAGATGCTGATGGTAATTTCTTCGATGGAGGTATTACCGGATTACGTGGCTGTTTCGGTGCTATTCGGCTCTTGCGACTAGGCAGGTAGCCGACGATGGCGGGGCGCTTGGATAGCTCTTTGCGTACCTCCGAGGGGGCGTCTGTCCCCTTTCCGAGATCAAGAGCCGGCAACTGCGCGAATAAACCACGAGAGCAGCGGAGACCTACAGGACCGTTCCCGCCCTCCATCACCTTAGTGAGTCCATCCCCGGCTTGGACTCAAAAAACTTGTTGGACCTCGGAAATCCTCGCCCCCTATTCAGATGACCGTCCGTCATCTCAGAGCGCCCTCCCGGCGCCCGGACGTAGCGCGTAAGGCTCCCCTCAACATGACCGTAACGACCTCTTCCGCCGCCCCTCTCGCGGCTCCTGAAGCCATGCCTGAAGCCGTTTATCAGCGGGCCTCTGCCGCTGTCTCCGAGGAGGTTGAGCGGGTGAGGAAGGGTGCCCTGCCGGTGCCGAGCAAGGCCGAGCAGGATGCCTTCATTGACGAGGTGGCGCGGCGCATTGACGTGCTGCCCATAGTGAAGCTGCCCTTCATCGGCAGTCTTGCCATGGAGTGGGAAGGGGTCTTCGACCGCGAGACCGATGAAGGGCCGGGAACGCTTCTGGTGAGTGTGGGGCACTTTGACTTTTCTTACTCTATGGACGATCTGCTGCGCCGTTCCGGGCCGTCCGCAGGGGTGCAGCGGATTGGTCATTATCCGTGGTGCGCCATCGGCATCCCGCTTCTCACCCTCGGGCTCATTGTTCTCCTCTTGCGCGACCTTGTGGTGGGGGTGCGCTACTGGCGTCTGCATCAGCTCTGGCTTCGCCTCATGTGGCGCTTCCGTCCGCTGGCGATGACGCGGAAGTATCTCGCGAGGGAGACGGAGAAGCAGGAGCTTGAGGACCGCATTCGCCATGAGCGGGCAGAGCGTGACCGTGAGCGCGCGGCGCGTGAGGCCGAACGTGAAGCCGCCTTTGAGGCCGAAGTGGAGCGGCGGCTTGCGGCCCGCCTTGCCGGTGCCACGGCCCCCGAAGCGGCGGCGGCGTGATATGAATAGCCACGTCCCTCCGCAGCACCGCGAGACAGCAGACACCACGCCCATGAACGACAGTACAGCATCTCTCACCCTGCACAACCTGCGCTACCCCGATGGGGGCACGATAAGAGCGGCGAGACACCCCGTTCACGGGCGCCTCATGATGGCGCACGATGTGCTGAAGGCGATTGGCTATGAGCCAAAACCACCGCACGGAACGCGGCCTGTCCTTGCAGGCTTGCGCGTGTCGGACGCGAACAGGGTGACACTGCGGCGAGAGGACTTCGATACCGCAGGCAAGAAGGCAGTCCCGACCTTCGATAGGGCGGCCTTCCTCACCCACGCGGGCTTGAAGGAAATAGCGGCGAACGCTGCGGAAAAGCGGGTGAAGACCTTCGGGCCGTGGATGGCGGATGTCATGGAGAACGGCGCCCCCGCGAAGGGACAAGCGAAGACGGCGGTACGGGGCCCTGTCGCAGCCACGGAAGCGGCTTCCATCGTACCGACCGCCACAGGCGCAGTCACCGAACGAACGCTTACCTACGGCCTTCCTAAGCCACCGGAGGGCTATCCTTGGGACGACGCCTAGCCACGCACCTTCGAGAGCGGCGGCATGATGAGCCGAGGGTGCTTGATACGGACCTCGCGGAGAGGCTCGGGATGTCTCGGGCGAGGGACATCCGAAAGGACATCATCGGCCCAAACGCCGTTGAGCTTGAAGGGTTTGGGGTTTTGCGGGCAGCGCCCGCTAAATCAGCCGACGCTCTCGGACGAGGCCGCCCCGGCACCGCCTATTACCTCAACGAGGAACAAGCCCTCCTCGTCTGCCTCCTCTCGCGAACCCCCAAGGCCAAGCAGGTCCGCGCCGAGGTCATCCGCGTGTTCACCGCTTGGCGCCGCGGGCGGCTGGTAGAGGCGCCTCTCCGGGGGATGCGCAGGGCTGTGGATGGAAGGACGACCTTGACAATGCGCGCCCCTCCCGTAGGTCGGCGGACAGGCAAATCAGGCAGGCGCGCGCGATGGTGAAGGCGATAGAGGCCGTGCGGAAAGCCGCAGCGGAGGCCAAGGGCGGCGATGTCGGCCCCTTCACGGTGAAGCTGGAAGACATCAGGCGCGACCCTGTTTATCAGATACGCGGTGCACTGGATGCGGGCAACGTGACCAAGCTGGCAGGCCTCTACAAGGCAGGCACGGTGGTCGCGCCTATCACGATTGCTTTCGTGGGCGAGGAGACGGTGCCGGTCATCATAGACGGGCACCACCGCTTCAGGGCGATTGAGCGTATCGGGGGCGACACGGTGCAGGCGAGCGCCGTGACCCTGTCGCGCGCAGAGGCGCAGTGGCGGGCGGCGAAGGCGAACGACGTGCACGGCCTTCCGCTGAAGCCCAAGGAGCGGCGAAAGATGTTCCGGGCGTTCATCAGGACGCGGCAGCACGTTGCCAAGGGTGGCCACAGAAGGGACGGAACGTCAGCGGCAGGGGACTTCCTGTCCTATGCCGAGATAGCCGCGCAGGTCGGAGCGCCGAAGACGACAGTGCTGCGATGGATGCAGCTAGATTTTCCTAGGACAGCGGCCAAGATGGGGGGCCACGATGGTTTCATCGGAGAGGGCGGCTCGATCACGGGCAAGGCGGAAAGGGTCCCCGAAGTGGAGCCGTTCTGTGTGACCCTATCTGCTTTGAAGGACCGCTTCGAGGACGCTTCGGAGTACGCGGTGAGGGACGAAATGCTGAAACTCATGGCGAGCATGCTGGACGCGCTCAAGGCCCAGCATGAGACGGACGGGGAGTTTTCAGAGCATTGGGATAAGCGGGCGGAAGACGGCGGTGCGATGCCTTTCTAGCAACGGCAACGGTTTGTGCGGTGTTGTCGGTCCAATGGACCAGTTACAGACGACAGCGACACGCTGCAAACTCTTTGTTTTCAACGTGTCTGAGAAGCCCAGCGAGGGGCTTCATTTTTTTCCATAACACCAGAGGGCGCAGGCTCAAGCAGCTATTCAAGGTGGAAGCGCGGATATTGCGACACGACCAGAGCCTTGGCTTTCAGCGTCACATCTCCGTAGTCGTCGCCTGCGGTGCGGCTTGCGTGCCCCTCAATGGCATCCAGCACGCGCGGGTTCAAGCCAAGCTCCCGGCCGATGGTCTTGCGTGCGTGCCGCCAACCATGATTGGGCTTCACGTCCTGCCCGATGATGCCGAGGCCGCGTATCCACTCAACGAGCTGCTGGGCGACCTGCTTGGATGGGTGAACCTTGCTCTTGCGCTCCCCAGCGGCGAAGAATAGCGGCCCGGTCTCGGCGGTTTCCACGAAGCGGAGGAAACCTTCGGCCACGACATGCTCATGCAAGGGCACGTCCCGGTATTGACCAGTCTTCACCGACCCCGCGTCAGGCGTGATACGCATGTACCAGATACCATCGTCCTGCCGAATGTCCTCCTTGCGGAGTTGCGTGATTTCGGAGACGCGCGCGCCGGAGTAAGCACATAACCACGGCGCCCAACGCTTGGCGGCGGCGGTTTGCAGGTACTCACGGTCAGACTTCCGGTAGTCCCGTGCAGCCTTGAGCACGGCGGCCGCCTCGGCCTTTGTCAGGCCCTTCTCTCGCGCCTGCGGCTTCTCCGTGAGGCGCACTTTGACACCCTTCGCGGGGCTCTCAGAGAGCTTGGCGTTATCTACTGCCCACGCGAAGACGGCCCGGAGAGCGGCGATTTCCGTGTCGCGCACGGTCTTAGGCGCACGGGTCTCTAGCCTCTGGTCTTTCCAGCGGATGACATCTTCCTTCGTCACGCGCTGCGCATCATCGTGTCCGAGGGTTTCGATGAAGGCGCGAAGGACAGGCATCCAACGGCGCTCAGCTTCGCCCCCACGACCGGACGCTTGAAGTTCCCGCAGATAGCCCTGAAAGAGGCCCATGAGGGGGACGGTTGTTTCCTGCCGCGTGGCCCCAACGTCCCCCGTCGCAGTCCATTCTGGAAAGCGCCCCTCATCGGGGTCAGGACCGTAGTCGCCTTGGGCGCGGCGCTTCAACAAGCGAGCGGACTGAACAAAAGCCTTGTCCGTCTCCGCTATCAAACGTGCATGGGTGGCTTCATCAACAGCCAAGCCTTCCCGCAGCAACTCCGCATCGACCTCTGACGCAAACCACTTCACCGCGCCACCGGCCTGTAGACGCTCACCCGCCAGCTTTTCCAACCGCTCCCATATACTTGCCGGCCCCGGCTCATCGCTCATACCCGCGACCCACGCACGATAGACGCGGCCAGCGAGAGCAACGATTTGTTTTTGAGTCAGAACTGTAACGCCTGACCGGAGCGACTTGAAACGGGCGGTCCACTCCGCATCTAGTGGCGCGGCCAGTTCCTTGGCGGTATCAGGGTCTCGTGTCGCTAGGCTGTGAGTGATTTCGCGCTTGCCAACGCGGAGCCGCAGATCAACAGGGACACCCTTGCGGAACCAGAAAATACCAGTCTTCGGATGGCGGAAGGGACGGACCATGCGCAGAGCCATTTGTAGCACCATTTTGTAGCAATGGCGCCAGAAAAAGCATAGAGATATCAGTAAACTATTGGAATTCCTAAGGAAATTATGGTGCTGCGAGAGAGGATTGAACTCTCGACCTCTCCCTTACCAAGGGAGTGCTCTACCACTGAGCTACCGCAGCGCCGGGGGGGAACGTGGCGACGTCCCCGAAGCGGGGCGACGTTTGCCACAGAGGATCGCACCGCGCAAGCGTCTCGCGCAGAAAGCTGCTGGCTATCCCCGTATCCTGTGCATCGATGGCGGGTTTCGTCCATCCTCCACGGCTCACTCCGATCCACACGGAAACGCCGCGATCGTCTCAAGGCTTGCTGCCGCTGGGGTGCGGGCCTATTCCACCATCGCGACACTGCGCGAACTCGGGATCCTCCCATGTCCATGGACGATGACCAGACCGCCCGCGAGAAGGCCGAGCGACTCGCTGCCGCGCTGCGGGAAAACCTGAGGCGGCGCAAAGCGCAAGCACGTGGACGGGCGGCAGCGCCGGCTTCGTCTCCCGATGATACCGGTGAAGCCGCCGACAGCCCATCCGGCATGCCCCGGGAGCAGGGTTGAACGTCACGCGCGTTGTCTCGATCCCGAACACGCGATAGACGATCAGCAGAGACGAGCTGCCGCACCCAAGGTGCCGCGGCGGGCCCCGGTGGGGCCTTCCACCCTTTTTTTTTCAGGAGGTACCCACCCCGATGGACCGTATTCGCATCGTCGGCGGGAATCCGCTCAATGGCACCATTCCGATCTCCGGTGCGAAGAATGCCGCGCTGCCGCTGATGATCGCCGGCCTGCTCACCGAGGAGAAGCTGGTCCTCGAAAATGTGCCCCGCCTCGCCGATGTCGCGCAGCTGCAGCGCATCCTCGGCAATCACGGCATCGACATCACGGTGAACGGCAAACGGCGCGGCGACGATGCCTATGCCGGCCAGACCATGGAAATCGATGCCCGTGTCATCGTCGATACCACCGCGCCCTATGAACTCGTTTCCAAGATGCGGGCAAGCTTCTGGGTCATCGCTCCCCTGCTCGCGCGCATGGGCGAGGCGAAGGTTTCGCTGCCCGGCGGATGCGCCATCGGCACGCGGCCGGTCGATTTCCATCTCGATGCGCTGCGCGCACTCGGGGCCGAGATCGAGATTGACGGCGGCTATGTGCTGGCGCGCGCGCCGAAAGGGCTTGTCGGGGCACAGATCGTGTTCCCGAAGGTGTCGGTCGGCGCCACCCACACCGCCATCATGGCCGCCAGCCTCGCCAAGGGCGACACGGTGATCAAGAACGCGGCCCGCGAACCGGAGATCGTCGACCTCGCCGACTGCATCAACGCGATGGGCGGGCGCATCGAGGGACAGGGCACCGAAACCATCCGCATCACCGGCGTCCCCCGGCTCAGGGGCGCGCGCCACACCGTGCTGCCGGACCGCATCGAGACCGGCACCTATGCGATGGCGGTGGCTATGACCGGTGGCGAGGTCATGCTCTCCGGCGCACGGGGCGACCTGCTCGAATCGGCACTCGATACCCTGCGGGGTGCCGGTGCCGAAATCACCGTCTCCAATGAAGGCCTGAAGGTGAAGCGCAACGGCGCGGGCATTGCGCCGGTCGAGGTCACGACCGAGCCGTTCCCCGGCTTCCCGACCGACCTGCAGGCGCAGCTCATGGCGCTGACCACCCGGGCCAAGGGCACCTCGACGATCACCGAGACGATCTTCGAGAACCGCTTCATGCATGTGCAGGAGCTAGCCCGCCTCGGCGCCAGCATCCATCTCGACGGCCAGGTTGCGACGATCGAAGGGGTGGAGCGGCTGAAGGGCGCGCCGGTCATGGCGACGGATCTGCGGGCCTCCGTCTCACTTGTCATCGGTGCGCTGGCGGCAGAGGGTGAGAGCATGATCCACCGGGTCTATCATCTCGACCGCGGCTTCGAACGGCTGGAGGAGAAGCTCTCAGCCTGCGGCGCCGAGATCGAGCGCATCGCCGGATAAGGATGCGGCGGGCGCTGTTCACGCCCCTTGCGGCAAGCGCCTTGCGACGCCATCTGCGACCTGAAACACGGCGAAGATGCAAGTTGAGGCAAGACGATCATGAGCAGCCTGAAGCTGATCGCGCTCGACGGCGAGGATCTGGCGATCCTGTCGGCGCATCTGCAGGATGCCGTCGTCCGGGTAGGCGACATGGTGTTCCTGCAGCGCGAGCACCGTTTCGCGTTGCTGGCCAATCGCTTCGACTGGGAAGCGGCGGTCAAGGCCGAGGCGACCGCTGGCGGTTTTCCCGCCCCTGTCCAGATGGCGGGCGCCACGCCGGTGGCAGTGGGCTTTGCAGCCACCCCGGGTCATCCTGCGAGGGCAGCGGCCATCGGTGCGCCACCCTGTATGCGCCGTCGCTCGGGAATGCATTTCGAGCGTGTGATCAGCGCTCGCCTGCGCGGGATCGATCTCAGCCGCAAGGACGCCGTCCTGAACCTTCTCGCGGTTTCCTTCGAGGAGACGGATGCTCCCTCCGGGGTGGTGACCTTGCTGTTCTCCGGCGGCGGTGAGGTCGAACTTACCGTCGAATGCCTGGAGGTCGGCCTTCAGGATCTTGGTCCGGCTTGGGATGCCAAGGGTACGCCCTGCCACGACGCCATGGCCTGAGGCGACCGCCCCCTCGCTTCCTCACCTGCCGGTACCCGGCCTGCGGCGCCTGTGCTCTTGTGTTCCGTCGCCCCGGTTGCGATAGGTCGGCATCGCATTGCCGACCGCCTTGCAGGAACACACCATGCCGCTCCGTCTCGATACGCGCTCACCCGACTTTCCCGAACAGTTCCGCATTTTCCTGGCCACCAAGCGGGAGGTGTCTCAGGATGTCGCCGAAGCGGTCGCCGCGATCGTCGAGGATGTGCGCACCCGCGGCGATGCGGCGCTGATCGAGCTTTCGAAGCGCTTTGACCGTATCGACCTCGCTGCGTCCGGTATTCGCGTGGATCGTTCCGAAATCGCCGCGGCGCTCAAGGCTGCCGAGCCGGAGATCGTGGCGGCCCTGCGCCTCGCCCATGACCGTATCCATGCCTATCACAGCCGCCAATTGCCGCGGAGCGAGCGCTATACCGACGAGATCGGCGTCGAACTGGGTCATCGCTGGACGCCGGTGGACGCCGTCGGCCTCTATGTGCCGGGCGGCACCGCCGCCTATCCATCTTCGGTGCTGATGAACGCAGTGCCTGCGAAGGTCGCGGGCGTGAAGCGCCTCGCCATGGTGGTGCCTGCT
This sequence comes from Ancylobacter crimeensis, assembly GCF_023016805.1. GTDB lineage: Bacteria > Pseudomonadota > Alphaproteobacteria > Rhizobiales > Xanthobacteraceae > Ancylobacter > Ancylobacter crimeensis. The sequence continues at coordinate 31,075 of NZ_JALKCH010000013.1, read as the reverse complement.
CCCGACGGCGTGCTGAACCCGCTGGTCCTCGCCGCGGCTGAACTTGCCGGTGTAGACGAGATCTATCGCATCGGCGGCGCGCAGGCGGTTGCAGCCCTGGCTTATGGAACGCAGACCATTCCCCCCGTCGCCAAGATCGTCGGCCCCGGCAATGCCTACGTCGCCGCGGCAAAGCGGCATGTGTTCGGGACGGTCGGCATCGACATGGTTGCCGGCCCCTCCGAGGTGCTTGTGGTGGCTGACGGCGAGCAGAATCCCGACTGGATCGCCGCCGATCTTCTCGCGCAGGCCGAGCACGACACCGCCGCCCAGTCCATCCTGATGACGGACGACGATGCGCTCGCGGAAGCCGTGATCGCCGCCGTCGAACGGCAGCTCGCAACCCTTCCGCGCTGCGAGATCGCCGGGACGAGCTGGCGCGATTACGGCGCGGTGATCCGCCTCGCCTCGCTCGAGGAGGCACCGGCGCTGGTCGATCGCGTGGCGCCGGAGCATCTGGAGATCATGGCTGCGGACGCCGAAGGCCTTGCCGAACGCATCCACCACGCCGGCGCGATCTTTCTCGGCGGACATACGCCGGAAGCGATCGGCGACTATGTCGGCGGTTCGAACCATGTGCTGCCGACCGCCCGCTCGGCTCGCTTCTCATCCGGCCTCAACGTGCTGGATTTCATGAAGCGGACCTCCTTCCTGAAATGCGGCCCCGAGCAGCTGCGCGCGCTCGGACCGGCGGCTGTGACCATCGGCACGGCGGAAGGGCTCGGCGCGCACGCACGCTCGGTGGCGATCCGTCTCAATCTCTGAGGGCAGCCGATGGCGCAGGAGGCTGATCGCGAGACCGATCCCCATGCCGAGACGCGCCGCCTGGTGGCGGTGCGGCTGGACAAGGCGTCGATCGGCGCCGCCTCGCGCGACATCGAGCACGAGCGCGCCATCGCCATCCACGACCTGATCGAGGAGAACGCGTTCTTCCCGCTCGGCGACCCCGATCCCGGCCCCTACGACCTGCTGGTCAGCCTCGCCGACAACCGCCTTGTCCTCGATATCGCACGGCAGGACGGAGAACCGGTCGTGTCGCACCATCTTTCGCTCAGCCCGCTGCGCAAGGCGGTGAAGGACTATTTCTTCATGTGCGAAACCTATTACGAGGCGATCCGCACGGCGAGCCGCGCCCAGATCGAGGCGCTCGACATGGGCAGGCGCGGGCTTCACAACGAAGGGGCGGAACTTCTGCGCGAGCGGCTGAAGGAGAAAATCGCGCTGGATTTCCACACCTCCCGCCGCTTGTTCACCCTGATCTGCGCTCTGCACTGGAAGGGGTGAGATGAGCGCACCCGCCACCGCGCCCATCCGTGAACTCCCGCGCACGGCGCGACCGCAATCCGTGCTCTTCATGTGCGGCCAGAATTGCGTGCGCTCGCCCATGGCTGCTGCCCTGGCGCGCCATCTGTTCGGCCGTTCGCTCTATGTCGGGTCTGCAGGCGTGATGAAAGGCGAGGTCGACCCTTTCGTCGCCGCGACACTGGACGAGATCGGCCTCGACAACCGCCGCCATCGTCCCCAGACACTGGAAGAACTGGAGGAGAATGAAGGCCTGGCCTTCGATCTCGTCATCACCCTCTCGCCGGATGCGCATCACCGTGCGATCGAGTTGACCCGCACCAACGCGATCGACATCGAATACTGGCCCACGGCCGATCCAACCCTCGTTTCCGGCAATCGTGAACAACGTCTTGACGCCTATCGCGCCGTGCGCGACGAACTGGAAATGCGCATCCGCACCCGCTTCCGCGCCTGAGAGCCACTGTCCGCTTCGCACCTCGGGACGTTCACAGGATGGCGGCTTTCAAGTAGCGTGCGCCCCCGCGCTGCGGCGCCCACCAGATCGTGAGGAGATCCGCGACGTGAACGGTCGCCCGAAACTCGTGCTGGCCTCCGGGTCTCCGCGCCGGCTGGCCCTGCTGGGCCAGATCGGCATAGAGCCCGACGCCCTTCTGCCGGCTGATATCGACGAGACCCCGGAGCGCGGCGAACTGCCCCGGCACCTGGCGCTCCGCCTCGCCGAAGGCAAGGCGAGCGTCGCCCGCGCCCGCGCCGAAAGGGCCGGCACCTATGCCGATGCCTATCTGCTCTCGGCCGATACCGTGGTGTCGGTGGGTCGTCGAATCCTGCCCAAGCCCGACATTTCCGACGAGGCCGCGGATTGCCTGCGCCTTCTGTCGGGACGCGCCCACCGGGTCCACACCGGCATAGCGCTGGTGACCCCGAAGGGCGCCCTACGCACGCGCGTGGTCGAAACCCGCGTCCGCTTCAAGCGTCTCTCGCATCAGGACATCGAAGCCTACCTCGCCTCGACCGAATGGCGCGGCAAGGCGGGCGGCTATGCGATCCAGGGCATCGCCGGCCTGTTCGTGGTGAAGCTGATCGGCTCCTACACCAATGTCGTCGGCCTGCCGCTCGCCGAGACGGCGGCGCTGCTGGGCGGAGAAGGCTATCCTCTGCATGCCGGCTGGAGCGCAGCGGCATGAGCGCGGACAAGCCGGAAGACGCCCGCAAAGGCCCGGGCAAGGCAAAACGCGAGGCGGCGGGGAGCGACAGGCTTACCGGCGGCACCTGTCCGATCTGCGGCAAGCCGGCGACCGAGCAATACCGCCCCTTCTGCTCCAGCCGCTGCGCCGATGTCGATCTCAATCGCTGGCTCAACGGGGTCTATGCGATCCCCGGCTCGCCGGAGGAAGACGAGGACGGCGACCCCACGCTCGCCCCCAAGGGACCGCAGGAGCGGTAGGGGCACCCGAACAACCTGCGCCTTCGGCAAACATGAACGGGTGCCGTCCTGTCATTCCGGCGGGGATTTCCACAGGCGAGGATATGGACACGCTCAAAACGAGCCACTATAACCCGCCTCGCTTCAGCGGTTCACCGAACCGCCCGGCGCCCAGGTAGCTCAGTTGGTAGAGCATGCGACTGAAAATCGCAGTGTCGGCGGTTCGACTCCGTCCCTGGGCACCATTTTGAAGCCCACAGCAGCCTACCAAAGCTCCCAATCCCAGCCTTTGCGCGCCTAACCTACCAAACAGATTCCCTGCGACGGCCGGCACAGCACTTTCCTGCGCCGGGACAGGTGGTCATGCTGCCGCGGTCCCTCTACGAGCCGGGCATCTCGGTCATATGCTCAAGGACCCAGCCGCTCGTGCGTCCTACGCAGGACAAATCCCGTCTCCAACCATCCACCCAGCATCTCGGCTGAATTTTCAGCGGCGACGGCCCCTGGCACTGCGTTTTCGCCCGAACTGGCGGAAGGTCATTCGGGCGAGCGGCCGGACCGAGAGCGGATCTCCTCCCCCTTATCACCGCCAGCCGAGGGCCGGCGCGACATGGGTGAGGATGGCCTCGATGACATGGGCGTTGTAGGCGACGCCGAGCTGGTTCGGCACGGTGAGCAGCAGCGTGTCAGCCTCGGCGATGGCCTCGTCCTTACGCAGCTCTTCCACCAGCTTGTCGGGCTCGGCGGCATAGCTCCGGCCGAAGATCGCGCGGGTATTGGCGTCGATGTAGCCGACCTTGTCCTCGCGCTCGTTGTCCCGGCCGAAATAGGCGCGGTCCCGGTCGTCCACCAGCGCGAAGATACTGCGACTCACCGAAACGCGCGGCTCTCGGCTGTGGCCGGCTTCCTTCCAGGCGGCGCGGAAGGCGCGGATCTGCTTTGCCTGCTGGATGTGGAAGGCTTCGCCGGTCTCGTCGTCCTTGAGGGTCGAGCTCTGGAGGTTCATGCCGCGCTGCGCGGCCCACACCGCGGTGGCGTCCGAGCCCGCACCCCACCAGATGCGCTCGCGCAGACCCGGCGCATGAGGCTCCAGCGGCAGCAGGCCCGGCGGATTGGGGAACATGGGCTGCGGGTTGGGCTCGGCGAATCCGTCACCCTTCAGCACCTGCAGAAATACCTCCGCATGGCGGCGCCCCATGTCGGCATCGCTCTGGCCCTCGGGCGGGGCATAGCCGAAATAGCGCCAGCCATCGATCACCTGCTCCGGCGAGCCACGGCTGATGCCGAGCTGGAGACGTCCCTCCGCAATGAGATCGGCCGCGCCGGCATCTTCGGCCATGTAGAGCGGGTTCTCGTAGCGCATGTCGATGACGGCGGTGCCGATCTCGATGTTCTTCGTCCGCGCGCCAACGGCGGCCAGCAGCGGAAAAGGCGAGGCGAGCTGCCGGGCGAAGTGGTGTACCCGGAAATAGGCGCCATCCGCCCCCAGCTCCTCCGCCGCGACAGCGAGGTCGATGGATTGCAGCAGCGCGTCCGCAGCGGACTGCGTTCCGGAATGCGGCGACGGATTCCAGTGACCAAAGGACAGAAAGCCGATCTTCTTCATGATTCGGAACACCCTGTGCGAGGCGGAACGAACGCAGCGACACCAGACATGGGTGCTCTGCGGCGAGCGGCAAGCTCGTCAATAGAGCCACAAGCCGATCAATAGACCGGCGCCGCCACCGGCGAACCGCCCGCGCGCGCCAGCACCTCCATCCGCACGCCGTAGATGTCTTCCAGACGGTCCGGCGTCACCAGTTCCGACGGCGTGCCGCGGGCGATCAGCCGGCCGCCCTTCAACGCGAGAAGCTCGTCGCAGAACCGCGCCGCCATGTTGATGTCGTGCAGCACCGCCACCACGCTGAGCCTGCGCTGCTGGCTCAACCGATGAACGAGAGCAAGCACCTCGATCTGGTGGGCGATGTCGAGCGCGGAGGTCGGCTCGTCGAGAAGCAGGCATTCGGCGTCCTGCGCGACCAGCATGGCCAGCCAGCAGCGCTGCCGCTCGCCGCCCGACAGCGTGTCGACGAAACGGTCGGCGAAGGGGGCTATGCCGGTGAGCTCGATCGCCTCCTCGACCTTGCGGCGGTCGATGTCGGAGAAGCGGCCGAGCGCGCCGTGCCACGGATAGCGGCCGAGCGCCACCAGCTCGCGCACCAGAAGGCCCGAAGCCGGAGGCGTGGCTTGCGGCAGATAGGCGAGCTTGCGGGCGAAGCCGCGGTCGCTCCATGTGTCGAGCGGGCCGCCGGCGAACCGGACCGTGCCGCCGGACGCAGGTTGCTGACGGGCGAGGATCTTCAAAAGGGTCGACTTACCCGAGCCATTGTGACCGATCAGCCCGATGAAGCGTCCCGACTCGAGCGTGAGCGTGAGCGGATGCAGCAGCATGCGACCCTGCACCGCGAAGGACACGGCGTCGAGATCGAACAGCGGGCCTTTCACCGGCGCCGGCGACGTCGCAGCGAGCGATGCGATCGGGGATGTCACCTGCACGTCCCTTTCCGGAGGCGAACCATTGTGATCCCTTGCGTACGATGATCGCTGTGTGGACGTCAAATCCTGCAAGTCATGCGACGTCGACTGTCAGCATTCCCGCCGCACCAGCCTCCTTTCAATCATTCGAAAAAATGCATCTTGCGCGTGTCGACCTGTCGAGGATTGCTTCAATCCCATGCAAGCGCGCCACCGTTCTGGTATTCGATCACGCGCGTCTCAAAGAAGTTCTTTTCCTTCTTCAGGTCCATCGCCTCGCTCATCCACGGGAATGGGCTCTCGGCTTCCGCGAACACCGGCGCGAGGCCGAGCTGGGCGCAGCGGCGATTGGCGATGACGTGCATATATTGCTCGCACAACGCCGCATTCAGCCCCAGCAGGCCACGCGGCATGGTATCCCGCCCATAGGCGGCTTCCAGCTCGGCCGCATCCTTCAGCATGCCGCGCACCTCCTCCTGAAAGGCTCGGCTCCACAGATCGGGGTTTTCGATCTTGATCTGGTTGATGACGTCGATACCGAAATTCAGGTGAATGCTCTCGTCGCGCAGGATGTACTGGTACTGCTCGGCGATGCCGACCATCTTGTTGCGCCGGCCGAGCGAAAGGATCTGCGCGAAGCCGGTGTAGAACCACACGCCCTCGAACACGACGTAGAAGGCCACGAGGTCGCGCAGGAACTGCTGGTCCGCCTCCGGCGTGCCGGTGCGGAAGGCGGGATCGTCGAGGCTCTGCGTATGTCGGAGCGCCCACGCCGCCTTTTCAGTGATGGAGGGCACCTCGCGATACATGTTGAAAAGCTCGCCCTCGTCGAGGCCAAGGCTTTCCACGATGTACTGGAAGGTATGGGTGTGCACCGCCTCCTCGAAGGACTGGCGCAGCAGATATTGCCGGCATTCCGGGTTGGTGAGGTGGCGATAGATGGCGAGCACGATGTTGTTCGCCACGAGCGATTCCGAGGCGGCGAAGAAGCCGAGATTGCGCTTCACCATTCGCCGCTCGTCCTCGGTGAGCCCGTCTGGCGCCTTCCACAGCGCGATATCGGCCTGCATCGACACCTCGGTCGGCATCCAATGATTGTTGCAGGCCGCGAGATACTTCTCCCACGCCCAGCGGTACTTCAGCGGCAGAAGCTGATTCACGTCGGCGCGGGCGTTGATCATGCGCTTTTCGTCGACCGTGACGCGGGACGCACCGCGCTTTATCGCACCCAGGCCGGTGCCGTCTCCGATATTCGCAAGTGCGGGCGGGAGGGCGGTGGGGCGGTTGGTGTCGGACCAGTCGAGCATGGTGGACTCCGTCTGAGATCATGGACGGTCATGCCGCCCGCCGTGACGGCGGGCGCGCCGTAGTGACCGGGGCCGGCAGGAGCCGGCGGTGAACAAGAGAGCGAGGCGCGGCTTACTGGCAGGCTTCGCACTCGGGATCGTTGATGGAACAGGCCGGCCCGAAGCCCGCTTCGGGCGCTGCCGCAACCGGAGCGGAGACCGCATTGAGCTTTCCGTCGGTACCCTTCAGTGTCGATTTCTCGACATGCGTCGCCGAGCGCGAGCGCAGGTAATAGGTCGTCTTGAGGCCCCGCCGCCACGCCAGCCGATAGGTCTCGTCGAGCTTCCGACCTGACGGATTTGCGACATAGAGGTTCAGCGACTGGGCCTGGTCGATCCATTTCTGCCGCCGCGCCGCCGCCTCGATGAGCCAGGAAGGTTCGATCTCGAAGGCGGTCGCGTAGAGCACCTTGAGATCGTCGGGGATACGGTCGATGCTGCCGACGCTGCCATCGTAATATTTGAGATCCGACACCATCAGCTCGTCCCACAGGCCGCGCGCCTTGAGGTCATGCACCAGCGCGGCATTCACCACGGTGAAGTCGCCGGACATGTTCGATTTGACGAAGAGGTTCTGGTAGGCAGGCTCGATCGACTGCGACACGCCGCAGATATTGGAGATGGTCGCGGTCGGCGCGATCGCCATGGTGTTGGAATTGCGCATGCCGATGCTGGTCACGCGGGCGCGCAGGCTTTCCCAGTCCATCGTCGTCGAGCGGTCAAGATCCAGCCCGCCGCGCCTTTGCGCCAGATCCTCGATGCTGTCGATCGGCAGCACACCCTTCGACCACAGCGAGCCCTCGAAGGAAGGATAGCGCCCGCGCTCGGCCGCCAGATCGCATGAGGCGGAGATGGCGTGGAAGCTCACCGTCTCCATGCTCTCATCGGCGAACCGTACCGCCGCCTCGCTGGCATAGGCGATGCGCAGCGTCTGCAACGCATCCTGAAAACCCATGATGCCGAGGCCCACCGGGCGATGCTTCAGGTTGGAGCGGCGCGCCTCGGGGATGGTGTAGAAATTGATGTCGACCACGTTGTCGAGCATCCGCATGGCGATGCGGACGGTTCGGGCCAGCCGCTCGCCGTCGAACCTTTCCGCCGTCACATGGGCGGCGAGGTTCACCGAACCGAGATTGCAGACCGCCACCTCCTCGTCGGAGGTGTTGAGGGTGATCTCGGTGCACAGGTTGGAGGAATGCACCACCCCGACATGGCGTTGCGGCGAGCGGATGTTGCACGGATCCTTGAAGGTGATCCACGGATGGCCGGTCTCGAACAGCATGGTCAGCATGCGCCGCCACAGATCGACCGCCCTCACCTGCCGCGACACCTGCATCTCGCCGCGTCCCGCCCTGGCCTCATAGGCTTCATAGGCGGCCTTGAAGGCGGTCCCGTAGAGGTCGTGCAGGTCCGGCGTCTCGTCGGGTGAGAACAGCGTCCACGTGCCGTTCGCCTCGACGCGCTCCATGAACAGGTCGGGCACCCAGTTGGCAGTGTTCATGTCGTGGGTGCGGCGACGGTCGTCTCCGGTGTTCTTGCGCAGGTCGAGGAATTTTTCGATGTCGACGTGCCACGTCTCCAGGTAGGCGCACACCGCGCCCTTGCGCTTGCCGCCCTGGTTCACCGCGATGGCGGTGTCGTTCGCCACCTTGAGGAATGGCACAACACCCTGGCTTTCGCCATTGGTGCCCTTGATGTGCGCGCCGAGCCCGCGCACGCGCGTCCAGTCATTGCCGAGGCCGCCGGAATATTTGGCGAGCAGCGCATTGTCCTTCACCGACTTGAAGATTCCGTCGAGGTCGTCCGGCACCGTGGTGAGGAAGCAGGAAGAGAGTTGGGGGCGCAGCGTGCCGGCATTGAACAGGGTCGGCGTCGAGGCCATGAAGTCGAAGGACGACAGCAGCTGATAGAACTCGATGGCCCGCGCCTCGCGATCGACCTCCCGCAGTGCAAGTCCCATCGCGACCCTCATGAAGAAGGCCTGCGGCAGCTCGAAACGATGGCCACGTGCGTGCAGGAAATAGCGGTCATACAGCGTCTGCAGGCCGAGATAGTCGAACTGCAGATCGCGCTCCGGCAGCAGGGCCGCTGCGATCCGCTCGAGATCGAAATGGCCAAGCTCCGGGTCGATCAGTTGCTCGACGATGCCACGGGCAACGTAGGCGCGGAAATACTCGGCATAGCGCACGGCCATCTCGGCCTGCGTCGCCTGTTCCGACCGCCGGACGAGGAAGGACAGCGCCTCGCAGCGCAGCTTGTCGAGCAGCAGCCGGGCCGAGACCTTCGCATAGTTCGGCTCGCTCTCGATGAGCGTGCGCGCGGCGAGGATGGGGGCGAGCGCGAGTTCGTCCTCACCGATGCCGTCATAGAGATTGCGCCGCGTCTCGCCGAGGATGGTGTCGGCCGAAACATCGGCAAGGCCGGAGACGGCCTCTCCCACCACAGCCTCCAGACGGGCGAGATCGAGCGGCACGCGGGTGCCGTCGGGCAGGCTCATCGCGAGCGTCGGGGCAGCCGCGGACGCGACGGCTGACGAGGCGGCGGCGCGCTCGCGTGCCCTGTCCTCGCGATAAAGCACATAGGCCCGTGCGACCTTGTGGTGCTCGCCGCGCATCAACGCGAGTTCGACCTGGTCCTGCACATCCTCGATGTGAAAGGTGCGTCCGGCGTCGGCGCGACGGGTCAGGCCGGCGACGATCTGACCGGTGAGATCGGCCACGATGTCGTGGACCCTGCGCGAAGCCGCGGCGCTGGAGCCTTCCACCGCCAGGAAAGCCTTGGTCAGGGCCACCGCGATCTTGGAGGCGTCGAACGGCGTCACCGCACCGTTGCGACGGATGACCTGATAGGCGGAAGCAAGCGCAGCGGACGTGCCCGATGGCATGGGCCCGGCGGCGCGGTTCTCGAAGGAGCGTTCGGCAGGAAGGACGACAGACATCGGCTGCAAACCCCGTTGCGTGGGGCAAGGGCCGAGCGGAGACGACAGGATGCACGCACGGACGAGCCGGCGAACGACCAAGCGTTCCACCGGGACACCCCGCCCGAGGACGATCACTGAGGTCGCGGCAGGTCTCCTGGCTCGCGGGTCGCGACCGGCATCCGCCTTCCCGGGACAGCACCCCAGTGGCTCCCTCGGCCGACGCCTCGGGGTGGATATCGGCTCGCCGCTTACAGTTGCGGGGGCAGCGCCGGCCTCGCCACGAATGGGCTCACCGGCTTCCCTCTTAGCCTTCTCGCCTTGCGACTCGAAGGACCGTCGACCTCTATATATAGGGGTCAATCGATGAAGTGCGTCAACAGATAGATGACGCCGCCCACAGGCGCCTATCCTGCCTGCGACACCGGAATGGACCGGGCGGCATAGCGGTTGGCGGGACGGGCAAGGCCCAGATTTTCCCGCAAGGTGCGCCCCTCATATTCGGTGCGGAACAGGCCCCGGCGCTGCAGCTCTGGCACCACCTTGCCGGTGAATTCCACGAGACTGTCCGGGAGTACCGGAAACGCCATCATGAAGCCGTCCGACGCGCCGGCCTCGACCCATGCCTGCATCTGATCGGCCACTCCCACCGCGTCGCCGAAGAAAATCGCCTTGCTGCGGTTGTAGCGCTTGCACACCTGGCGCAGCGTCAATCCCTGCCCGATCAGCCCCACGATCTCCTCGAAATAGACCTGATGATGGTTCGATGTCGCGGGAATGCGATGCGCGGGCACCGGCTCGTCGAGCGGCAGGTCGGAAAGGTCCGTTTCGAGATCGGTCTTGAGATACATGAGGCCGATCTCGATCGGCACCGTGTCCTGCCAGTGCGCCCACGTCTCGCGCGCATGCTGCTCGTTGTCGCCGACCACGATGGACACCCCGGACAGCACCTTGAGTTCGTCCGGGTGGCGGCCGAAACGGGGCATCCGGCCTTTGAGGTCGCGGTAGAAGGCGGTCGCCTCGGCGAGGCTGGCACCGGTGCCGAACACCACTTCAGCGGTCTCTGCCGCGAGTTCCTTGCCCGCCTCCGAGGCACCGGCCTGGAAGATCACTGGCCGGCCTTGCGGCGGGCGGGCCATGTTGAGCGCGCCATGCACCTTGAAGAACTCGCCCTCGTGATCGAGCACATGGAACCGTGCCGGCTCGAACATCCGGGCATTCGCCTTGTCATAGATGAAGGCGTCGTCCTCCCAGGTGTCCCACAGCGCGCTGACGATCTGGAAGAATTCGCGCGCCTTGGCGTAGCGCCGGTCGTGCGGGGGAAGCCGGTCGAGGCCGAAATTGCGGGCGGCGAAGTCGTTGGCCGAGGTCACGACGTTCCACGCCGCCCGGCCTCCGCTGATATGATCGAGCGAGGCAAAGAGCCGCGCCACATTGTAGGGCTCGTAAAAGCTGGTGGAAGCGGTCGCTCCCAGCCCGATATGCGAGGTCGAGCCGGCGATGGCGGACAGCAGCGTGATCGGCTCGAGCATGTTCATGTAGAGCGGGCCGCGGCTCCAGGCATCGAGATTCTCGGTTCGCGCGGCGGGCGTATCGGCCAGGAAGAAGAAGTCGAGCTTGCCGGCCTCTGCGGTCTGCAGGATGCGCCGGAAATAATCGACATCCGTCGGCGCCCGGTCTTCGGCGCTCGGCAGCAGCCATGCGGCGGAGTGATAGCCGTTCGCCTCGAACAGGCCGCCGAGAACCATTTTCCTGAGCTGGGTCATGGCACGTCCGTGTGGCGCGGAGAGGGCCGGTCCGGCCGGACGCGCGGGCCTGCGCCGCGCCGGCGCGCCGACCGGACGCGCGCCCCATCCTACTGAAACAGTGCGAACGCGCGAGCAATACCCCGTTGGAGTTATTGTTTCGGCTCACCCGCGCCCTGTGAAATGCCTCCATCGTCCGCAGCCGGCGCCGTCCATACGCCCCTGCGTCACCGCGATCACCAGGGGGTACCGCGCCATGAAGCTCTCGATCGGAAAAGCCATTCTCGCCGCCGCGCTCATGTTCGGCGCCACCACCGCGCATGCCACCTGCCTCGACGACATCAAGAAGGCGGGCGTCATCACCTCGGGCAACGGCCTTCTGGGTCTCAAGCCCTTCGTCTGGAAGAACGAGGATGGCACCTATGCCGGCTTCGAATGGGACATGTTCCAGGAGATCGGCAAGCGCATCGGCGTGCCGAAGCAGGATTATGTCATCACCGAATGGACCTCGCTGATCCCCGGCCTGAAGGCGGGGCGCTGGGATATCATCCTCTCCGGCATGGCGGTGACGCAGGAGCGTGTGCAGGGTGCCGGCATCACCTATTCGCGCCCCTATTTCCTGCTTTACGACTTCGTGATCGTGAAGAAGGACTCGCCGATCAAGACGCTCGACGACCTGAAGGGCAAGACCGTCGCCTCTACGCTCGGCACGATGGACTCGCTCAACGCCCATGCGCTCGCCGATGCCGGCAAGATCGGTCAGGTCCAGGACTTCAACGACTTCGGTGCCCCGTTCGTCGCCCTGCGCAACGGCCAGGTGGACGCGGTCGTGCTCGACCAGGCCACGCTGCAGGGCCAGCTCGAAACCATGAACGACCTGCGCACGGTCGGCGAGCCCCTCTATTACCACTCGAAGCCGGAATGGGCCGACGCCGAAGCGAAGGCCGACTACGTCCTCGGTGGCACCGCGATCGGCGTGCGCAAGGAGTGTCCGGAACTGCTGGCAGCCATCAACGACGCGCTCATCGGCATGGAGAAGGACGGCACGCGCCAGAAGATCCTCGAGAAGTACGGCGCGTGGGCCGACTACCAGGCCAAGCTGATGAAGTGAGGCCGGAGGCATCGTCCGCGAAGCCTGATCGGCTTTCACAATCGGAGAGGTAGAGACGGCTCGCGATGTATGATTTCTTCTTCGTCCTGATCCCCCGCTATTTTCCGTTCCTGCTCCAGGGTGCACTCGTCACCGTCGAGCTTTCGGTCCTCAGCATGGCTTTCGGGCTCGTGCTGGGGCTGGCGGTGGCGCTGGGGCGGCTGAGCGGGCGGCGATGGCTGGAATGGCCGCTCGCCGCCTATGTCGAGATCTGGCGGGACGTGCCGCTGATCGTGCAGTTGCTCGTCATCTATTTCACCCTGCCGAGCATCGGCATCCTGCTGCCTGCCTTCTGGGCAGGCGTGCTGGGCCTCAGCCTCAATCTTGCGGCCTATCTCTCCGAGGTGTTCCGTGCCGCCATCCTGTCGATCGACTCCGGCCAGCGTGCCGCAGGTCTTTCGATTGGTATGTCGCGGCCGATGATCTATGGGCGCATCGTGCTGCCGCAGGCCCTGCGCATCGCCGTGCCGACGATCGGCGGCTACTTCATCGCGCTGCTGAAGGATTCCTCGCTGGTGTCCTTCATCTCGGTGAACGAGCTGCTGCGCAACGGCACCATCGTGATCTCCAACACCTTCCGCAGCATGGAGGTCTACATGATGGTGGCGATCATCTATTTCGCCATGAGCTTCGTGGCCTCGCTGCTGGTGCACCGCATCGAGCAGTGGCTCACCCCCCGCTACCTGCGCAAGAAGCGCCCCAGCGACCGCGCCCTCGCCCCCCAGCCCGCGGTGATGCCATGAACGATACATTGACGAGCGCCGCCCACCCGCACGAAGCCGGCAGGGCCGCCCCCCTGCTCGAAGTGCGCGGCCTGCACAAATCCTTCGGCCCGCTCCATGTCCTCAAGGGCGTCGATCTGGTGGTTCGGCCGGGCGAGGTTTCCTTCCTCATCGGTCCGTCGGGGGGCGGCAAGTCCACCCTGATCCGCTGCGTCAACTTCCTTGAAACGCCGAGCGCCGGAGAGATCACCTTCGACGGCCGCAGCCTGTGCCGCGAGGAAGGCAACATCTTCCATATCGCGCCGGAGAGGACACTGCGCGCGGCACGCTCGGAAATGCCGATGGTGTTCCAGCACTTCAACCTGTTCTCCCACCGCACCGTGCTGGAGAACGTGATCGAAGGGCCGGTGATGGTTAAGCGGCAGCGGCGCGACGAGGCGATAGCCATCGCGGAAAAGCTGCTCGCCGAAGTCGGCCTTGCCGACAAGCACGACCGCTACCCGGACGAGCTCTCCGGCGGGCAGAAGCAGCGCGTCGCCATCGCCCGCGCGCTGGCCATGCAGCCCAAGCTCATCCTGTTCGACGAGCCGACCTCCGCGCTCGACCCCGAACTCGTCTCCGGCATTCTCGACACCATCCGCGGCCTTGCCGAGCGCGGCATGACGCTGATCGTCGTGAGCCACGAAATGGGCTTCGCCCGCCGTCTCGCCGATCAGGTGCACTTCATCTCAGGCGGCACCATCGTCGAATCCGGCCCTCCCGAGCGCATCTTCGACGCGCCCGACAATCCGCGCCTCGCCTCCTTCATCCGTTCGATCCTGCACTGAGGCAGCCCGGCTGCCTGCGTCTTGAATTTCGGGAATGCGTCAGATGTCCAAACCGTTTCACCTCGCCCTCTTCCTCCAGGGATCCAGCGTCCAGGCCTGGGGGGCGCAATGGACCGGCCGCATCGCCGAAACCTGGATGCAGCCGAGCCTCTTCCTGGACATCGCCCGGTCGCTGGAGCGCGCCTGCTTCGACTACATCCTGCTGGAGGACGGCCCCTATATCGGCGAGAGCTTCGGCGGTTCACGGGAGATCTATCTGCGCAACGGCATCTCGGTGCCCAAGCAGGACCCCTCGGTTCTCGCCAGCCTGATGCTGGGCGCGACCTCGCACATCGGCATCGTGCCGACGCTGGCGACCTATGCCTACCATCCGTTCGTCGTCGCGCGCCTCGTCGCCACCATGGATCAGATCTCGGGAGGCCGGGCCGGCTGGAACATGGTCACGGGCTCCTCGAAATTCGCCTTTGCCAATCTTGGCTATGACGAACTCACCAAGCACGACCTGCGCTATGACATGGCCGACGAATATCTCGATATCGTCGACAAGCTCTGGCACTCTTGGGATGCCGACGCCATCGTGGCGGACGAGGCGAACGGCATTCTCATCGACCATGAGAAGGTCCACCAGATTGACTTCAAGGGTCAGTACTACAGCTCGCGCGGCCCGCTCAATTGCGGCCCGGCCCCGCAGGGGCGCCCGGTGATCGCGCAGGCCGGCGGCTCTCCGCGCGGACGCCAGTTCGCCGCCCAGCACGCCGACACCGTGGTCACCAGTGTTGTCGGCATCGACGACATGCGCGCCTATCGCGACGATGTGCGGGCCCGCATGGCGGCGGCGGGCCGCAATCCAGATCACTGCAAGGTCATGTTCCTGGTCACGCCGATCATCGCTTCCAACATGGCGGAGGCGAAGGCCATCCAGGCGGAACGGCGCGAGCAGGCGCTCACGCAGCGCGACCTGAAGCTCGCCTTCCTCGGCAAGATCACCAATATCGACTTCACCAAGCTCGACCTCGACCAGCCGGTGGGCACGCTGACGACGGAGGGTCATCAGCAATTGCTCGACGATTTCATCCGCCAGGCCGGAAAAAAGACGCTGCGTGAGGCGATTACGTCCTTTACGCAGGATGGCGACGGCGTCGAGCTGGTAGGCTCGCCGGAGGATGTTGCCCAACAGATGGGCGAGGTGATGCAGGCGGTCGGCGGCGACGGCTTCCTGTTCTCCCTGCCCAATCTCCATCGCCGTACCCTCGCCGAGATCGAGGACGGGCTGGTGCCGGCGCTGCAGAAACGCGGATTGATGCGAAAGGCCTATGCGCATCCGCATCTGCGGGACAACCTGCTGGACTACTGACGCCCTCTCGGCCCGCGATGGTCCGCCTTTTGCTTCGCGTGGGGCGTTCCGCATGCGAGGCAGCCATGACAATGTATCGGGGATGGACGGACGAAGCGGCGGCCCTCGCGCTTCCGCAGGAGGCTGCGCTGGCCTTGCCCGCGACACCGCTGCCGGAGATCTTCGGCGGCATCGTCGACCAGCTCGGCATGCCCGGATTCCACGCGACGCTGCGCACGGCGCTCCACGCCATCGCGCCCTTCAACAGCTGCGTGATGCTGTCCTTCCGCTCGGACGGGGCGCCGATCGTGCTGGAACGCTGCTCGGCGATCGACCCGGAGCGGTTCGAGCACAGCTACATGAAGCAGGCCTACCGGCTGGATCCCTATTACCGCGCCGCGCTGGAACGGCGGCCCATCGGGGTCAGCCGGTGCGGCGAGCTTTCCGGGCCCGGCTTTGTCAACAGCGCCTATTTCCAGTCCTATTACAAGGACATACCGCTGGTGGACGAGATCGGGCTGCTCTGTCCCGTCGAGCCAGGGCACACCATCCATATCTCGCTGGGGCGCTGTGTAGGGTCCGCACCGTTCGGTGCATCGGTGCTGGCGGATCTTCACGGCATGGAGCCGCTGATCGCATCGCTGGTTCGCCGCCATGCGCTGATCGAGGCCCGCCTCGAAATGACACAACCGATTGCGCCTTCTTGCGAAAATAGCGCGGACCCACCGATTGCGGAAACCACGCCCGCCGAGCTCGGCTGGCTGCGCGGCTTCCATGCCACGCGCCGTGAAATCGAGGTCGCGTCCCATGTCCTCAAGGGACACACCAATCCCTCGATCTCGCTGCGCCTCGGCATCTCGGAGCACACCGTCAAGGTCCACCGCAAGCGGCTCTACGGGAAGCTGTCGATCTCCTCGCAGGCCGAGCTCTTCATGCTCCACATGCGGCACCGTCACCCGAACTAGATACCTTTTAGCCTGCGGTCCGATGAGTGCAGTGAGGTGGACGATGAGTCCAGCCATCCACCCCGATCGCGCGGTCGCACTGCGCAGGCCGGCCTTGCGCATCCCGGGCGCCGATGCGTCGTCGCGCCGGGCGTCTTCCCCCTATCAAAATACCATCGAGATGCACCCCAGACAGCCGCCCCCTCGCCTCACCGGAAGGGCGGCTCGTCGAAGGAGCGCAGCTTGCGCGAGTGGATCGTCGCGCCGGTCTCCTTCAGCCGATCAAGCGCGGCGAGGCCGATCTTCAGATGCTCGCTCACCGCGCGCTCATAGAAGGCGTTTGCGGCGCCGGGCAGCTTGATCTCGCCATGCAGCGGCTTGTCGGACACGCAGAGCAGCGTGCCGTAGGGCACCCGCAGCCGGTAGCCCTGCGCGGCGATGGTGCCCGACTCCATGTCGACCGCGATGGCGCGCGACAGGTTGATGCGCCGGCGCTCCTGGGTCCAACGCAACTCCCAGTTGCGATCGTCCTGCGTCACCACGGTTCCGGTGCGCAGCCGGCGCTTGAGCTGGTCGCCCTGCTCACCGGTGACATCGCCCGCCGCCTGCTGCAGCGCGACCTGCACCTCGGCCAGCGCGGGAATGGGGATGTCGGGCGGCACCAGCTCGTCGAGGATGCCGTCCTGCCTGAGATAGGCATGGGCGAGCACATAGTCTCCGATGATCTGGGTCTGCCGCAGCCCGCCGCAATGGCCGACCATCAGCCAGCAATGCGGCCGCAGCACCGCGAGATGATCGGTGATGGTCTTCGCGTTGGAGGGGCCGACGCCGATATTCACCAGCGTCACCCCGGCCCCGTTCGCGCGCAGCAGATGATAGGCCGGCATCTGGAAGCGGTGCCAGGGCGCGCTCATCACCCGCTCGAAGGCGGTCTCGTCGAGGCCGGCGCGGTCGATCCGCACGCCGCCCGGCGTCACCAGCGCCTCGGCGGTGCCGCCGGCGATCTCGGCGAGGCCAAGGCGGACGAACTGGTCGACATAGCGGTGATAATTCGTCAGCAGGATCCAGGGCTGGAAGGCCCGCCAGTCGGTGCCGGTGTAGTGCACCAGCCGGCGCAGCGAAAAATCGGTGCGCACCGCGTCGAACAGGGCCAGCGGGCGCGGCTCGCCCTCCACCAGCTCGAAGGTGCCGTCGGCGATCTCGTCGCCCACCAGCGAGAGCAGCGGCGTCGGGAAATAGCGGGCCAGCTCGGAGGCGGTGACGTCGCCGCGGCCCAGCTCGTCGCCGCCGTCGAGCGCATAGGGATAGGGAATCTGCTGCGTGCTCGGCCCGGTCTCGATGATCGCGCCGTAATCCTCCGCCAGCGGGCGGAGCTGGTCGAGCAGATAGGTGCGGAACTCGGCGGGCTGGGTCACCGTGGTCTGGTGTACGCCGGTGACGGCGAATTTCGCATAGCCGCGCTGGGTACGGACGAAGGAGCGCTGGTCGGGCCGCCAAGTCACCCGCAGCAGGGGATAGCGGTAGCGCTCGCGCTCCTCGGCGCCCGGCGGCCGGCCGGTCTCGAAGAAGCGCATCAGGTCATGGCGCAGCCCCTCGCGGGCGGTGCTGTAGAGGCGCTCCAGCCGGTCGATGGCGGCTTCCGGGGTCGCGGCGATCTCGAACGTCATGCAATCCGTCACTCCAAAGCATTTTCAAGCGAAGTGGATGTCGGTTCGCGTAAGGAAAATGCGTAAAACAAAGACCTTGAGGGCTTTCGGTGAACCGGCGTTCACCGAAAGCCCTCCAACCTGCGGACACTCGGCTCGGGCGGATGAGGTTGTGCGTCGGCCGCAGCGCAAAGACAAGAAGGCAACCCTCGAAAGCCTCTTCCTCCGAAAGCGCCTTGCCCTTCTGCGCCCGCTCGCGGCGCAGGGCCGGATCGGCTATCGGTTCACCGGTGAATCGGGCGCGCCGCGCCCTCATCGGAGCATCGGGAAGGCATCATGAGCATCGGCGAACTGTTCGACACCTGCGACGCCACCGGGATCGCCGCCGCGGTAAAGCGCGGCGAGGTCACCCCCGGCGAATTGCTGGACGAAGCGCTGCGCCGCGTGGCGACACTGAACCCGCAGCTCAACGCGGTGACGATGCTGCAGGAGGATGTCGCGCGCCGGCTGATCGCGGACGGCCTGCCGGAAGGACCTCTCACCGGCGTGCCGTTCCTGCTCAAGGATCTCGGCGCCGAGGCCATCGACTTTCCCTCCAACAACGGCTCGCGGCTGTTCGCCGAGACCCGCTACGCGAAGGATTCGGCGATCTATGCCCGGCTGAAAGCGGCGGGGCTCGTCACCTTCGGGCGCACCACCTCGCCCGAGGGCGGCGTCGGCCCCACCACCGAATCGGCGGTCTATGGCGGGCCCACCCGCAACCCGTGGAACCCCGGCCACACGCCGGGCGGCTCCTCCGGCGGCGCAGCGGCGGCGGTGGCCTCCGGCATGGTGCCGGTGGCCCATGGCTCGGATGGCGGCGGCTCGGTGCGCATCCCGGCCTCGTCCTGCGGCCTGTTCGGCTTCAAGGCGACCCGCGCCCGGCTGCCGGACGGGCCCTATGTCGGCGAGGGCTGGGCGGGCATGGCGATCGACGGCTTCCTCACCCGCTCGGTGCGCGACACCGCCACCCTGCTGGACGCAACGAACGGCATCGACCTCGGCGCGCCCTATTCGCCCCCGCCGCTGGAAGCCTCCTTCGGCGCGGCGCTGGGACGGCGGGAAAGGCTGACCATCGCCTTCACCACCACAAACCTGACCGGCGATCCCATCCACCCGGACTGCGTCGCGGCGGTGGAGGCGGCGGCGAAGCTGCTGGAGAGCCTCGGCCACACCCTCGTCGAGGCGCGGCCCGTGGCCGATACCCGCGGCATGATGGCGGCCTGGACCAAGGTGGTGGCCTGCGGCACCGCGCTTTCGGTGGAAGGCGCCGCGCGCCGTCGGGGACGCCCGATCGCCGAGGACGAGATCGAGGATGTCGCCCGCTCGGCCATCGCCTATGCCCGCGGCGTGAGCGGAGCGGACTATCTCGAATCGGTCAACAAGGTGCACGCCTATGGCCGCGAGATGGCCGACTTCTTCGCCGCCGGCGGCTACGACCTGCTGCTGACCGCGACGCTGGCCGAGCCGCCGGCGCGCCTCGGGCGGTTCGACCACGCCGGCCGCGACTATGTGGAATACCGGATGGGCAAGGGCATGGTGTTCGACTATTCGCCCTTCACCGCCGCCTTCAACGCCTCCGGCCAGCCCGCCGCCTCGCTGCCGCTGCACTGGACCGCGGACGGGCTGCCGGTCGGCATTCACCTCGCCGCGCCCTATGGCCATGACGAGCGGCTGCTCGGCGTGTGCGCGCGGTTGGAGGAAGCCGCACCGTGGTTCAGCCGGCGCCCGTCGATCCGGGCGTGAGGAGGCGGGCGGGCGCCACCGCCCGGCGCGCGTCGTCCTTTACGGGCTGGAAGGGCGAGGCTCGATACAGCCGGGCTGTTGCGGTAGAGCCGTCATGGCCAGGCATGACGGTGCTCAAGGGGAGAGGGTTGGGGCGAGAGGCCGCGACGCTCCCCCGCCTCCGAAACACCCTCACCCTCACCCGGCACTGCGCGCCAACATCTCCCCTCGGGAGAGGTGAAGGCAAGGCGCTTGCAGAAACAGGCCTCCGCCGCCTCACCCCACGCCCCGCTCATAGGTGATGCGCCCGTCGCACATCGTCGCCGCCACCTTCAGCGTGTCGACGGCCTCCGCCGCCATCGCCTCGATATCGCCGTCCAGAATCACCAGGTCCGCCAGCGCCCCGGCCTTCAGCACGCCCTGCTCGTCCTCGCGGAACGCGGCATAGGCGCCGTCGCGGGTGAAGCCGGCGATGGCGTCGGTCAGGGTCTGGCGCTGGTCGGGCAGGCCGGGGAAGGCGGCGGGGCAGGTCATGGCGGTGCGGATGCCGTAGAGCGGGTCCATCGGCGCGATCGGCCAGTCGCTGGAGAAGGCGAGCCTTGCCCCGCTGGCGCGGATGCTCTGCCACGCATAGCACAGCGCCATGCGCTCGCGGCCCAGCATGGTGCGGATCGGCTCCATCGGATAGGCGCCGCCCGGCGCGTGGGTCGGCTGCATCGAGGCGATCACGCCGAGCTCGGCAAAACGCGGCAGATCGGCGGGGGCCAGCACCTCGATATGCTCGATACGGTGGCGGCTGTCGCGCGCCCCATTGGCCCGGCGGGCGGCGGCATAGCCGTCCAGCGTACGGCTGACGGCGGCGTCGCCGATGGCGTGCACGGTGATCTGGAAGCCGAGCGCGTCGATGGCGGTGGCGATGGCGTCGAACTCCGCCGCTTCGAAATAGGAGGAACCACGCAGGCCCGGGGCGTTGCTGTAGTCTTCGAACATATGGGCGGTGTAGGATTCGACCACCCCGTCCATGAATATCTTCACGAAATCGGAACTGAGCCGGCCACCTTGCCAGCGGGCGCGCATCTCCACCGCCCGGTCGAGTTCGGACAGCGCCATGCCCGGCAGGAAGCGGAACGGCACGCGGCCGCGCGCGATCAGGCCGCCGGCGCGGTCGATCTCCCCCAGCAGTTCGAGCTGGTAGACATTGCCGTCCATGTTGTGGAACGCGGTGATGCCGAGCGAGGCGCAATAGGCGAGGCCGCGCTCGATGATGGCCCGGTCGGTCGCGCGCTCGGCAGCGGTGAGGCCGGCGGCGGGCTCCCTGCCGAGGAGGCCGAGGGCCTCGCGCCCTCCGGTGGGGGTGAGCGCGATGATGGGGGCGAAGGCCTCGAACTCGCGCAGCTCGCCGGCGGCGCGGCCATCCGGGCCCAGAACCACCTCGTTCCCGGGCGATACGGCGAGGCCGTCGATGAGGCCGGCCATCTCCAGCGCGGCGGTGTTGCCCCACATGGTGTGATGGTCGCTGGCGAACAGGGCGAGCGGGCGGTCGGGCAGGATGCGGTCGAGCAGCTGGCGGGTGATCGGCTCGCCGCCGAACATGCCGTAGCCGGCCTGCTCGACGATCAGCATCCGGGTGCCGGGCTCGCGCACCGCGCGGGCGCGGATGGCGCTCGCGATGGGCTCGAAGCCCTCCAGCCCGGCGAGCGACAGGCTGGAGAGCTGCGCCGCGCCGGTGAAGAGGTGGATGTGGCTCTCGACGAAGCCCGGCAGCACGGTGGCGCCGGCGGCGTCGATCCGGCGCGTGCCCGACCCGGCCAGGCCCGCCAGATCCTCCCGCGCGCCCACGGCAAGGACGCGCCCGCCGCCGACGGCGATTGCCGCAGCACGCGGCTGTGCCGAATCCATGGTCAGGACACGGGCATTTTCGACAAGAAAATCAGCACTCGGCATCATTTGTCCCCAAATTTTAGTCCGTCCCAAAATTTGATCACATTCATAACGAGCCGCCTTGCCGACCGCCAAGCGCTCACATAGGCTTCCCAACAACAATCCGGATGCGAGCCCCTTCCCTCGCCTCCATCGGCCGCCAGAAGACGAGACGGATGCACAGTATGCCGGAGCCTGCCGTGCCACAGGGCAAGCGCGTTGCAATCGAGGCTCGGGGGATCGTCAAGGAGTTCGGCCAGGGGGCGGGCTCGCTCCGGGCACTCGACAATGTGTCGGTGGCGATCCGCGAGAACGAGTTCTTCACGCTGCTGGGGCCTTCCGGCTGCGGCAAGACCACCCTGCTGCGCATGATCGCCGGCTTCGAGTTCCCCACCGAGGGCGCGATCCTGCTGAACGGCGAGGATATCGCCGGCCTGCCGCCCTTCAAGCGGCCCATCAACACCGTGTTCCAGAGCTACGCGCTGTTCCCCCACCTCACCGTGTGGGAGAATGTCGCCTTCGGACTTCAGATGCTGGGGCGGCCCAAGGCGGAGATCGCCAGCCGGGTCGCCGCCATGCTGAAGCTGGTGCGCATGGAGGAACTGGCCCAGCGCCGCACCGACCAGATCTCCGGCGGCCAGGGCCAGCGCGTCGCGCTTGCACGCGCGCTGGCGCCGAGCCCGAAGGTGCTGCTGCTCGACGAACCGCTCTCCGCGCTCGACTACAAGCTGCGCAAGGAGATGCAGATCGAATTGAAGCGTATGCAGCACGAGACCGGCATCACCTTCGTGTTCGTGACCCACGACCAGGAAGAGGCGCTCACCATGTCGGACCGCATCGCGGTCATGTCCAAGGGCCGCGTGCTGCAGATCGGGGCGCCGACGGACATCTACGACAAGCCGGCCGACCGCTTCGTCGCCGACTTCATCGGCGAGAGCAATTTCCTGCCCGCCACCCTGCTGAGCCTGTCCTCCGGCGTCGCGCGGGTGAAGCTCGCCTCGGGCGCCGAGATCCCCGCCACCGTCGCCGAAGGGCTGGTGCCGCGCGAGAGCGTGACCATCGTGGTGCGGCCCGAGCATGCCCGCGCGGTGCGCGAGGGCGGACAGGTCTCCGGCCGGGTGGAGAACGTCGTCTATTTCGGCACCGACACCCACATCCATGTCGCGCTCGCCGGCGGGGGCACCTTCATCGTGCGCCAGCAGAACAGCCGCAATGGCGTCGCCGGCTTCCAGGTCGGCGACGCCGCGGGCATCGAGATCGCAGCCGACGCCGCCCAGGTGCTGAGGGACTGACCATGGGCAGCGCAGCCGACGCCGCACGACGCGCCGAGAGCGAGACCACCCGCCGCCGGTGGCTGCTCTCCGCCCCCGCTCTGGTCATCATCTTCGTCGCCGCCATCGGCCCGCTTTTCGTGATGCTGGCCTATTCCTTCATGACGAAGGGCGACTATGGCGACGTGAAGCCGATCTTCTCGCTGGACGGCTGGTTCTCGGTCCTGCTCCAGCGCGACATCTTCGACGACACGCTGTCGCTGGCCGACGCCAACCTCATCATCATGTGGCGCTCGCTGAGCCTTTCGGCGATCACCACGGCGGCGACGCTGATCCTCGGCTTCCCGACCGCCTATTTCATCGCCACCCGGCCGCGCGAAACCCGCGAGATGTGGGTGTTCCTGGTCACCATCCCGTTCTGGACCAACCTGCTCATCCGCACCTTCGCGATGCAGCAGGTGATCCGCAACGAGGGCATACTGAACAGCCTGCTGATGTGGCTGCGCGTCATCAACGAGCCGCTGCCGATCATGTATACCGACTGGGCGGTGCTGTTCGGCATGGTCTATGTCTATCTGCCGCTGATGGTGCTGCCGCTCTATGCCAGCATGGAGAAGCTGGATTTCCGGCTCGTCGAGGCCGGCTACGATCTTTATGCCGGGCGGCTCGCGGTGCTGCGGCGGGTCATCATCCCGCTGGTGAAGCCGGGCATCGTGGCCGGCTCCATCCTCGTCTTCATTCCCTCGCTCGGCGCCTATGTCATTCCCCGCGTGCTCGGCGGCGGCAAGACCATGATGCTCGGCAACCTGATCGAGCTGCAGTTCGGGGCGGGCCGCAACTGGCCGCTCGGCGCGGCGATGTCGATCACCCTCATGGCGGTGGTGATGATCGCCCTGCTGTTCTATGTGCGCAACGCCGCGCGCGCCGGAGGCGGCCATGGCTAATCGCTTCGACGTCCGCTCCCAGCCGGGTTTCGGCACCATCGCGATCTTCACCTTCGCGCTTCTCTATCTGCCGATCCTTGCGCTGGTCGTCTACGCCTTCAACGGCAGCGAATCCCTCACCGTGTGGGGCGGCCTGTCGCTGCGCTGGTTCGTGGCGGCTTCGCAGAACGATGCGGTGCAGGATGCGGCGCTGCGCTCCTTCATCGTCGCCATCTGGGCCGCCGGCGTTGCGACCATCGCCGCCACCATGGCGGCGATCGCGACCACGCGTGTCGCGCCCTATCGCGGCCTCGCCTTCAAATACGCCTTCATCAACACGCCGCTGATGGTGCCGGAAATCGTCACCGCGGTGGCGCTGCTCATCGTGTTCTCGCGGGTGAAGGTATGGACCGGCTATTCCGGCCTCGGCTATCTCATCCTCGCCCACACCGCGTTCTGCATCCCCTTCGCCTATCTGCCGATCCGGGCGCGGCTTGAGAGCATGGACGCCTCTCTGGAGCGGGCCGCGGCCGACCTCTACGCCACGCCCTGGCAGGCCTTCCGACGGGTGACGCTGCCGCTGCTGCGGCCCGGCATCATCGCCGGCTTCATGCTGGCCTTCGTGATCTCGCTCGACGATGTCGTGATCACCGAATTCGTCAAGTCCGGCGGTCAGGACACCCTTCCCACCTACATGCTCGGCCAGATCCGGCGTACCGTGACGCCGGAGGTGAATGCCATTGCGACCGCATTCCTGGCCCTGTCGATCCTGCTGGTGACGGTCTTCTTCTTCATCAACCGCAAGAAGGCCTGAACCGCGGGCTGCCCATCAGATCCGCTCAAACCATAAAACCAGACGGAGACGGAACGTGACGTGGAAGATGAAGGCCGCCGCTGCGGCTCTCGCGATCCTGGGGTCGGTCGGCACCGCCGCGGCCGAGGGCGCGCTCAACATCTACAACTGGGGTGACTATACCAGCCCCGAAATGATCAAGAAGTTCGAGCAGAAATACGACGTCAAGGTCACGGTCACCGACTACGATTCCAACGACACCGCGCTCGCCAAGATCCGCGCCGGCGGTCATGGCTTCGACATCGTGGTGCCCTCGGCGAACTATATTCCGATCTGGATCAAGGAAGGGCTGCTGCTGGAATCGCGCCCCGACCAGATGGAGAACTTCAAGAATGTCGACGAGCGCTGGGTGAACGTGCCGTGGGATCCTGGCCGGCACTACAGCGTGCCGTGGCAGTGGGGCTTCTCCGGCATCGGCATCAACAAGAAGATGTATAGCGGCGACATCAACACCGCCGCCATCTTCCTCGATCCGCCCAAGGAGCTGGTCGGCAAGATCAATGTCGAGCCGGAAATGAACGACGTCCTGTTCGCCGCCATCAAATATCTGGGCGGCGAATGGTGCACGGACGACAAGGTCCTGCTCAAGAAGGTGCGCGACAAGCTGATCGAGGCCAAGCCGAAATGGCTGGCCATGGATTACAGCGTGACCGAGAAGCTGCCCTCCGGCGACTATGCCGCGGTGTATTACTGGAACGGCGCGATCATGCGCGCCCGGCTCAAGAACCCCGACGTCGCCTTCGGCTATCCGAAGGAAGGCTACCCGATCTTCATGGACAGCGCGACGATCCTGAAGGACGCCAAGAATGTCGAGAACGCCAAGAAGTTCCTGAACTTCATCATGGAGCCGGAGAACGCCGCGCTGATCTCCGCCTTCGCGAAATATGCGAACGGCATCAAGGGCTCGGCCGCCTTCCTGCCGCCGGAGATGAAGGATGCGCCGGAACTGGTGATTCCCGCGCAGTATGAGAAGGCCGGCGAGTTCCTGAAGGCCTGCTCGCCCGAGGTCTCCCAGCTCTATGCCCGCATCTGGACCGATGTGAACAAGTGATGCGCGCGGCCGGGCACGCTCCCGGCCGCCCGACCCTCCGCAGCCGGCCGTGCGCGGCCGGCTGCCCCTGCCGGCTGGCAGACCTGCCCGACTGACGGACCTGCCCGACTGACGGACCTGCCCAGTTCACGGACGCGCCCATGCACCTGATGGATCTCGACGCCGGCGCGCTCTCCCGCCGCATCGCCGCGCGCGAGGTGAAGCCCTCCGAGGTGATGGCCGCTTATCTCGCCCGGCTGGAGGCGGTGAACCCGGCGATCAACGCCATTGTCTCCCCGCGCGACCCCGACGCCCTGATGGACGAGGCCCGCGCCGCCGACGAGGCCGCGCCCTCCGGCTGGCTGCATGGCATTCCCTTCGCGGTAAAGGATCTCGTTGCCGTTCGCGGCCTCGCCACGACCTATGGCTCGCCGCTGCATCGCGACTTCGTGCCCGAGGCCGACGACCTGCTCGCCGCCCGCCTGCGCGCCGCCGGCGCGATCTTCACCGGCAAGACCAACACCCCGGAATGGGGTCATGGCAGCCACAGCTTCAACCCGGTGTTCGGCGCGACGCGCAATCCCTACGATCCCGCGCGCTCGGCCGGAGGCTCGTCCGGCGGCGCGGCGGCGGCGCTGGCGGCGCGTCTGGTGCCGGTGGCCGACGGCTCCGACATGATGGGCAGCCTGCGCAACCCGGCCGCCTTCTGCAACATCTACGGCTTCCGCCCGACCTATGGCCTCGTGCCCGGCGATGCCGACGGCGACACCTTCTCCGCAACGCTGGCGACCGACGGCCCCATGGCCCGCACGGTGGACGACCTCGCGCGCCTTCTGGAAACGCTCTCCGGCGAGAACCCGCACGTGCCCTTCGGCCGCGCCGGCGAACCCTTCAGCGCGCGCCTGTCCGCCGATCTGCGCGGCAAGCGCATCGGCTGGCTCGGCGACTGGGGCGGCGCCTATCCCTGCGAGCCCGGCATTCTCGCTCGCTGCGAGGCCGGGCTGGCGGTGCTGGAGGATCTCGGCGCGGCGGTCGAGCCGCTGGCCCCGCCCTTCCCCGCGGACGAACTCTGGGACGCCTGGATCCATCTGCGCGGCTTCCTCAATGCCGGCTCCAAGGGCGCGCTCTATGACGACGAGGCCAGACGCGCCTTGCTGAAACCCGAAACGCAATGGGAAATCAGCTTCGGCCGTACCGTCACCGCCGAACAGGTCTACCGCGCGAGCCTCACCCGTTCCCGCTGGTTCGCCGCCGCCGCCCGGCTGTTCGAGCGCTTCGACGCGCTTGTGATGCCGGCCGCGCAGGTCTGGCCCTTCCCCGTCGAGTGGCGATGGCCGGAGACGATCAACGGCAGGGCGATGGACACCTATCACCGCTGGATGGAGGTCGTGGTGCCGGTCAGCCTGATCGGCCTGCCCTCGCTCGCCGTGCCCTGCGGCTTCAGTGAGGCCGGCTTGCCGACCGGGATGCAGATCTTCGGCCGCAGCGGCGCGGATGCCGACATATTGGCGATCGGCGCGCGCTACCACGAAGCGACGCAATGGCCGCAACGCCGCCCGCCTGGGCTGTGATGCCGGAAGGAGAACGATTTGCCATGCCCGATTGCTGGGCATGAGACCATTCTGCCGCTAGTGTGAGCGGAACTTGCGGCCCGCAACGCCGCCCGCGCGCGGCGCCACATTCCGCCCTGAGCCCGACGGCACACGCCGCCGGGACCCTTTCCCCCAACCGCCGGAAGACAGTCCTCCGATGCTGACCAATTCGCTACAGAGCCTCGACGTCGCCCATCACATCCACCCGATCACCAATCTGCGCCGGCTGGAGCGCCAGGGACCGATCGTCATCGACCGCGGCCAGGGCATCTATGTCTATGACGACGAGGGCCGCGAATATATCGAGGCGATGGCCGGCCTGTGGAGCGTCGGCCTCGGCTTCGGCGAGCAGCGCCTCGTCGACGCGGCGACGAAGCAGCTCGAGAAGCTGCCCTATTACCATGTGTTCTCACAGAAGGCGCACGCCCCCTCCGCGCTGCTCGCGGCCAAGCTCACCGAGCTGGCCCCGGCCGGGCTGGAGCATGTGTTCTTCACCAATTCCGGCGCCGAGGCGAATGACAGCGTCGTCAAGTTCGTCTGGTACTACAACAACGCGATCGGCCGGCCGGAGAAGAAGAAGTTCCTCGCCCGCGACGGCGGCTATCACGGAATCACGGTGGCTGCCGGCTCGCTGACCGGGCTGCAGACCAACCAGAAGGGCTTCGACCTGCCGCTGCCCTTCGTGCGCCACCTCTCGCGCCCGCATTTCTATCGCGCCGGCTTGCCGGGGGAGACCGAAGAAGCCTTCACCGAGCGGCTCCTGAAGGAGCTCGAGGACACCATCCTCGCCGAGGGGCCGGAGACGGTCGCCGCCTTCATCGGCGAGCCGGTGATGGGCGCCGGCGGCGTGCTCGTTCCCCCGAAGGGCTATTGGGCCGGCGTACAGGAGATCTGCCGGAAATATGACGTGCTTGTCGTCGCCGACGAGGTCATCAACGGCTTCGGCCGCCTCGGTACCATGTTCGGCTGCGAGACCCTCGGCATCGAGCCGGACATTCTCGTCTGTTCCAAGCAGATCACCTCCTCCTACCAGCCGCTCGCCGCGGTGCTGATGAAGGACTTCATCTACCAGGCGATGGCCGATGCCTCCGAGAAGCTCGGTGTGTTCGGCCACGGCTACACCACCGGCGCCCATCCGGTTTCGACCGCGGTGGCGCTGGAGAACCTCGCCATCATCGAGGAGCGCGACCTCGTGGCCCGCTCCAAGGAACTCGGCGCCTATATGCATGCCGGTCTGGCGAAGTTCGCCGATCACCCCCATGTCGGCGAGATCCGCGGCATCGGCCTCATCGCCGCCGTCGAGCTGGTGGCGGACAAGGCGACCAAGGCCAAGTTCGAGCCCTTCGGCAAGGTGGGCCTGCGCTTCTTCGATCACGCGCATGAGCATGGCCTGATCGTGCGCGGCATCGGCGATTCCATCGCCTTCTGCCCGCCCATGATCATCACCGAGGCCGAGATCGACGAGATGCTGCGCCGCTTCAAGGCGACGCTCGACGACATCACCGCCTGGATCGCCGCCGGCATGCCGGACGCCTGATCCGCGCTGCTGCGGCGCAACCGGGGTGGACACATAGGTCCAGCCCCGGCACCGTTTCCCGAGGCGATCCCGCCTTGGCCGGCCCGTCCCTCACCCGGGGCGGGCCTTTCTTTTGGGGACGGCCATGACCGCGCTGCTTCGCGCATGAAGGGGCGACGGGCGCCGTCCGATCGCTATCCGCCATTCGTCGGCGGCTCCAGGGGAACCGAGAACCGCATGGCATCGTTGCTTGGAGGAGAGATCCCAGGAGCCACAGGCCATGAACCTCGAGCAACAGACACCGCCGCCGCCGGAACAGCCGATCGAACAGCCGCAATTCGTGAGCCAGCCGCAGGCGCGCATCACGACGGCCCCCTCCCCGCTGCCCACCCCCTCCCCGCGCATCAGCCGCCACCGGATGCAGGCTGGCTGCTGAGTCGAGGAAGACCGGCCCGACGAATGGAATGTCAGCGATGGCGGCGGGAGCGGGCCGCTGGCGCGTTGGAGCGCGGTCGGAGCGCGCGGATCAGGAATGCTGCCCCTTTCGTCCACACGCGGCAGATCGTCCGGATCAACGGTTTGTCCGCCGGCATGTGTCAACCAGCCGGGTTACGGCGTTCCATGGAAGCTGCGGCCGGCGCGCCGGGTTCGAATTGAACGGCCTGGGGGGCGATGACGATGGCCGGGGCGCTGATCACCGGTGCCTCGCTCCGCCGCAGCGCCAGAAGCAGCGCGGCGCAGACGACGATGAGAGCCGCCGCGGCCATGAAATAGAGCACCCCGTTCAAATCGAGATGCGACATGATCCAGGTGGCCGTAAAAGGGCCGATCGTGGATCCGACACCGCTCACCAGAATGAGACGGCCGCTCACCGACACCATTTGCCCGGGCGCCATATGATCGAGCGCGTGGGCGACGCAGACGGGGTAGAGAGTGGACATCTGTCCGCCGAAGACGAAGGCGAGCGGCAGCACCACCTCGAGCGCGCGGGGCGCGAAGACGAGGCCTACGGCGCTCGCCGCGAAGCCCCCGGCTAGGATAGCGAGCAGAAGCCGACGGTCGACGCGATCGGACAGCCAGCCGACCGGAATCTGAAAGGCCAGCCCGCCCAGAACGGCAGTCAACATGACGAGACCGATCGTCCGCTGGTCGATCTGCCGGGCGAGCATCCACATCGGGACGACCGCATAGAAACTCGCCGCAATCATGCCGGCGATGCCGGCGCCGAGCACCGCCAGAGGCGCGGCCCGCATCACCGTTCCGTAAGGCAGGCGTTCCTCGCGCGTGATGATGGGGGCGTCGGCCCGCGTGAGGCTGACGATGGCGAGCGCACCGGCGAACAGCCCCATGATGATGATGAATGGCGTGTCGCCTTCCAGCGACAGGCGCCCGACCAGCAGTTGGCCGAGCGCCAGAGCCAGGAAGGTGCCGACCATATAGGTCGAAAACACCCTGCCCCGCGCCGAAGCCACGGCTTTTGCATTGAGCCAGCTCTCCGTCGTGACGAAAAGGCCGACGCAGCCGAATCCAATGGCCGCTCGCAGCAGCGCCCAGGCGAGATCGTTCACCCACAGCGCCATGACGGCTGTACACGCCACCACGATTCCGGCAAAGGCCGCATAGCTCCGGATGTGGCCGATGCGCTGGATGATGCCGCCGCAGGTCACCGATCCGATGGTGAAGCCGATGAAATAGGCGCTGAGGATGACCCCTTCGAACGTCGCGCTGAAGCTGCCCAGGGCGAGCTGGAGGGAGATGACGGTCGTGAAGAATCCATTCGCGAGTTGAACCAGGCTGGTTGCGACGATGATGGCGCCGAGCTGAGCGTACACATCCACCTCCATCCGGTGAGAGCGTGTCGGGCGGTCCGGTTTTCAGGAATAAACGCCGATGCCGGCCATGTCACCCGCGGGCTCGGAGGTGGACGTGCGCGCGCGCCTTCCGGATAGGGCAAGACGAGCGGCCACGCAGCAAGATGGCCCGGGGTTGTGGATCATCTTTCACACGCTCGCGATGTGCACAGCGCGAGCGGATGCGGATGCGGCCTGACCGCAGGCCTGCCATTCGGAGATGATCGGCGATCTGCGTGGGCTGTCGATCTTTTGCCGACGGACGATAAGACCTGCCTTGCGGGTAGCCGGGATCTTTTCATGTTGGCGGCGGCTGGTTTTGAGCCGGCTTCCCGTGCCGGAGGCGAGGTTGGGGCTGGTGGCCGGTCTTCCGGTTTTTGGTTTGGTGTCGCGCGTTGTTTGTGTGGGTGCGCAAGGAAACACCCCCCTTGGCGATTAGGCCATG
>NZ_JALKCH010000012.1 GCF_023016805.1 Ancylobacter crimeensis | reverse complement strand
TGACCGGGGCAGTCCACATGCGCGTAGTGACGGTTGTTCGTCTCATACTCGACATGCGCCGTCGAGATCGTGATCCCACGCGCCTTCTCTTCCGGCGCCTTGTCGATCTGGTCGTACGCCGTGAACGTCGCCCCGCCCGTCTCCGCAAGGACCTTCGTGATCGCCGCCGTCAGCGACGTCTTCCCATGGTCAACATGGCCAATCGTGCCAATGTTGCAGTGCGGCTTCGAACGGTTGAATTTCTCTTTGGCCATAGCTCGTTCCCTTCAAGCGACACTCGCGAGCCGCGAAAATCGGGGCGTGGGATAGGCGGTTTCAGTGCTTTTCGCAAGCATCAGATGGTGACGAGGTCACGCGGCGCCAGCCCTGCCCACAGTTGGACCCGTTGCCGCATGCGCGAAACCGCCCCTGCGGGCATCCGGCCGTCAGCCAGATACCCCCGGGCGATGCGTCATCACGCCGTGGTGCGAAGGGTCGATATGGCGGCCTCAGGCAGCGGTCCTTGCGGGAAGACGGCGCTTCACGCGGTCCGATCCCCATCGCCACCACGCATCGGCATGCCCCCGTAGCCGATGCGATAGCTTCACCACTGGCTCGTCAACGAACTGCGCCCCGAGAAAGGCCAGAAGGAACGAGGCCGGCAGCACGGTGAGGATGGTCACGGCCGCTCCGAGGCCCTGCGGGGCGGCGACATAGGCGGCGGCGCCGAGCGTGAACAGCAGCGGGAAATGCGTGAGATAGAGCGGGAAGGAGATGCGGCCGAGGAAGACGCCGAAACGACTGCCGAACGCCCGCCCTCCCGCCCCCGCGAGCACGCCGTAGACGATGAGGCCGGCCGCCAGGATGCGGGCATTCTGCGCGCCCAGCAGATCGCGCGCCGGCGCGCTGGCGACGCACAGGCCCAGCAGAAGCGCCGGCCACGCCAGCCATCGTACAAGAAAATGACGGCGCACCCACGCCTCGTACATCGCCGCCCCTATCAGGAAAGACGTGTAGTTGCGGTCCACGATGAAGAAGGAGACGGGCAGCAGGACGGCGAGGATCAGCGGGCGGAAGCGCTGGCCGGGCACATAGCAAAGACCGTAGATGACCAGCGAGCCCAGGAGTTCGATCCGCATCGTCCAGAGGACCGGATTCAACGGAAAACGGTAGTCGTACACGCCGCCGAGAGCGCTCACCGCCGCGTCCTCGAGACCGAGATCCGGTGGATCGTAGAACGTCTGTAGCCAGTCGTTCTGCTGCATGGCGGCCCGCAGGCCGTCGATCGCATGCGGGGCGATCGAAAAGCACAGGAAAGCAAAACCGATGCTTGCGGCAATGGGTATGCTCAGGCGCAGGATCCGCCCCATCCCCAGGGCCGGGAGGCCGACCCGGTGCGATGCGCCGGCCCGGACCAGGACAAAGCCCGACATGACGAAGAAGATCGAAACCGCCAGCTTGCCGTCATAGAGGTCCGCCAGCGGCGATGTCGCGACCAGCGTGGTCCAAAGGCCGGTGCCGACCACCCACGCCGGAAGTGTTGCCCATACGATGTGCGAGAAAAGCACGACGACCGCAGCAACGCCGCGCAAGCCGTCCAGGCGCTCAAGTCGTTCGCTCATGTCGATCGCCCCCACGATCAGCGAAGAACCGGATCGCAGTTGCAGGGTGTCGCGTGCTGCGCGCACGCCTGCCATCCCGTGCCCCGACCGCGTTCGAGCTCGAGAATCATCAAGATGCGGCGGGTACGGCAACCGGCGATCGCCGTACCCACCGCGCATCGCTCTAAAACTATCTAAATATCGCTTCAAAAATTGAATGAAATTCAATCATGCGATCGCGGCCGAGTCAACATTGACGGCGACGCGTCGATGGCAACGCGGAAATTCCGGAAACCCGGAACGATTGAGGAAAAGCCCGACTGAGGAGGCGCATTGCGCGGTGGGCGATGGAGCGGGTGAAGGGAATCGAACCCTCGTCATCAGCTTGGAAGGCTGTTGCTCTACCATTGAGCTACACCCGCAGCCCTGTTCGCAACGCAACCGAGGGCGACGTGGTGGGGGAGGTAGGACTCGAACCTACGAAGGCATAGCCAGCGGATTTACAGTCCGCCCCCTTTGCCGCTCGGGACACTCCCCCAGATACGCACGTCAGTCGAACCGGCATATAGAAACCGGCATCCTCGACCCGGAAACCCTCATCGCCGGTTGTTGCCGACGCGAAGGATCCGTGGGGCGGCGTTATGATGACGCGCCCATGCCCTGTCAACCCCGCCCCCGCCATCCGGCACCGCCGGAAACCGACGGGCTGGGGAAAAGCCGCCTCCGCAAGCCGCCCCCGCAAGCCGTTCCCGTCCGCGGCGCACGCGGAACGGCCAAGGGCAAATTGCAATGCGTCGCGCGCCATGAGAAGAACCGCACATGAGCGAGCGCCCCACCCCTCCCCGACGTCCTTCCGGTTCCGGTCCCGACGGCCAGCGGCCGCGTGCCTTCAGCAAGGGCAAAGGTTTCGGGAGCAAGGGTTTCGGCGGTAAAGGCGGCGGTAGCGGGCGCGAGCGGCCTGCGGCGCGGCCCTTCGGCGAATGGCCCGGCGATGTCGCCATCCTCTACGGCATGCACAGCGTGATCGAGGCGCTGCGCAATCCGCGCCGGAAGATCCGCCGCCTGCTCGCCACCGAGAATGCCGCCAAGCGGCTCGCGGAAGAGGGAATCATCGCCCGCCCGGAGCCGGAGATCGTGCGCCCCGGAGAGATCGACCGCCTGCTGGAGCCCGATGCCGTGCATCAGGGCCTGTTCGCGGAATGCGACCCCCTGCCCTCGCCCTCGCTGAAGGACGCCGCACAGAGCGACCTTCTGCTGGTGCTCGACCAGATCACCGATCCGCACAATGTCGGCGCGATCGTGCGTTCGGCGGCGGCGCTGAGGGTGGGCGCGATCATCACCACCGCGCGCCACAGCCCGTCGGCCACCGGCGTACTGGCCAAGGCGGCGAGCGGCGGGCTGGAGCATGTACCCTTCTGCTTCGTGCCGAATCTCGCCCGCGCGCTGGAGGAACTGAAGGGACTCGGCGTTCAGGTTGTGGGGCTCGACAGCGAGGGGCCGGCCGACCTTCTCGACACGGAACTGCGCGCTCCGCTCGCCCTCGTGCTCGGCGCCGAGGGCAAGGGCCTGCGCCAGCTCACCCGCCAGACCTGCGACACGCTGGCGCGCATCGACCTGCCGGGCGAGATCGTGAGCCTGAATGTCTCCAATGCCGCGGTTCTTGCGCTGCATATTGCCCGCCGTTCCATCGGCAAGCCTGCGACGTGAGCAGAAGAGACTGCCGCAGCGACAGAAGATCCGCCGGCAGACGCGCCAAACACCTGACAGGCCGGCGCATTTACGACCAATGACCAATCGTCAACCGTCAAGCTTTTCGTCAAGCTTCCCGGCATAAGCGTGCGGAATCCGTGTCATTCCGGCGCAAGGGCCGGAGCACCTGCCTGAAGACGTCGAGCCACGACGCAACGGGTGCCTCCGGGAGGAACGGACTGAGCCGAGGGCAGCCTTCGCGGCTTCCCATAACTCGACATCGTGATCGGCCGGCGTGCCAGCGCTGGCGTGCGACCTCTCGCGAGCGGCCCGACGCCGCTTCCGGTTGCGCGCCGCATCGGCATGCCGGCCCCAGAGGGGAAGGAAGCTTTCATGACCGTCACCAGCGGCACGCCCGCCGGCTACGCGCCCATGACCCGCGAGGAGAGGAAGGTCATCATCGCCTCCTCGGCGGGCACCGTATTCGAGTGGTACGATTTCTACCTGGCCGGCTCGCTGGCTGCCAACATCGCCGCCACCTTCGTGCCCGGCACCAACGACACCGCGAAGTTCATCTTCGTGCTGTTCGGCTTCGCCGCGGGCTTTGCGGTTCGTCCCTTCGGCGCGCTGGTGTTCGGACGGCTCGGCGACCTGATCGGCCGCAAATACACCTTCCTCGTCACCATGACGCTGATGGGCATCTCGACCTTCGTGGTCGGCCTTCTGCCCGGCTACGCCTCCATCGGCTATGCGGCGCCGGTCATTTTCATCATTTGCCGGCTGGCGCAGGGCCTCGCGCTCGGCGGCGAATATGGCGGCGCGGCGACTTATGTGGCCGAGCACGCGCCCCATGGACGGCGCGGCTTCTACACCTCGTGGATCCAGACCACGGCGACGGTCGGCCTTTTCCTGTCGCTGCTGGTCATCCTGAGCCTGCGCCTGTCGATGTCCCCGGAATCGTTCGCGGCGTGGGGCTGGCGCGTGCCGTTCCTGCTCTCGATCCTGCTGCTCGGCTTCTCGCTCTGGATCCGCCTGCAGCTCTCCGAATCGCCCGCCTTCCAGAAGATGAAGG
The DNA here is from genome assembly GCF_023016805.1 of Ancylobacter crimeensis. Classification (GTDB taxonomy): domain Bacteria; phylum Pseudomonadota; class Alphaproteobacteria; order Rhizobiales; family Xanthobacteraceae; genus Ancylobacter; species Ancylobacter crimeensis. The sequence continues at coordinate 125,498 of NZ_JALKCH010000012.1, read as the reverse complement.
CGGAGGGCACCCGCTCCAAGGCGCCGCTCACCGAGGCCTTTGGCCGCTGGGAGAACGCCAAGATCGCCCTGATCGCGCTCCTCGGCGGCACCGCCGGCCAGGCCGTGGTCTGGTATTGCGGCCAGTTCTACGCGCTGTTCTTCCTCACCCAGACCCTGAAGGTGGACGGAACGACGGCGAATCTGCTCATCGCCTTCGGCCTGCTCATCGGCACGCCCTTCTTCGTCTTCTTCGGCTGGCTGTCGGACAAGATCGGCCGCAAGCCCATCCTGATCGCGGGCTGCCTCATCGCGGCTGCGACCTATTTCCCGCTGTTCGAGCTCATCGCCCGCACCGCGAACCCGAAGCTGATCGAAGCGACGACCAATGTGACGATCAACATCACCGCCGATCCGGCCGAATGCGGCACGCTGTTCGATCCGGTGGGCGTGCGCGTCTTCACCCGGCCCTGCGACGTGATCCGCCGCACGCTGGCAACCAATTCGATGCACTATGAGCTGAAGCCGGGCCCGGCCGGCTCGCCGGTCACCGTCGCGGTGAACGGCACCGACGTGCCCACCGCCGACAACACCGGTGCGGCCGTCGTCGCAGCGGCACAGGCGGCGGGTTATCCGAAGGCGGGCGATCCCTCGATCGTCAAGCAGCCTTCCGTTGGCGGCGTGCTCACCGATAGCCGCACTCTGACGCTGATCGGCCTGCTTTTCGTGCTGGTGCTCTACGTCACCATGGTCTACGGCCCGATCGCCGCGCTGCTGGTGGAACTCTTCCCCACCCGCATCCGCTACACCGGCATGTCGCTGCCCTATCACATCGGCAATGGCTGGTTCGGCGGCTTCCTGCCGCCCACCGCCTTCGCCATCGTGGCGGCCTCCGGAAACATCTTCTCCGGCCTCTGGTATCCCATCGTGGTGGCGCTGATGACCGTGGTGATCGGCCTCATCTTCCTGCCCGAGACCAAGGACCGGAACATCGAGGACTGGCACTGAGCGCCTCGACACCCCCGGAACGAAGACGGCCCCGCGCGAGCGGGGCCGTTTTGCTTTCGTGCGGGCCGCGCGGATCAGATCGCCGCGACGACGACGATCTCGACCTTGAATTCCGGAGTCGCGAGCGCGGCCTCGACGGTGGCGCGGGCCGGGGTATGGCCGGCCGCGACCCAACCGTCCCACACCGCGTTCATCTCGGCGAAGGTCGACATGTCGGAGAGGTAGATCGTCGTGGAGAGCAGCTTGGTCTTATCCGAACCCACCGCCGCGAGGAGGCGATCGATTTCGGCGAGAATCGCGCTGGTCTGCTCGGTGACCGACGCGCCCTTGGCGACCTGGCCGGCGAGATAGGCGGTGGAGCCGTGGACGACGGCCTGGCTCATGCGCGCGCCGGTCTCGATTCTCTGGATGCTCATGGGGATCAACTCGCTTCGCTGCGGAATATGGGCTGCGGAATGTTGGCCGCGGAATGCAAACGGCCGGACGCCGCTCGGGCGCCCGGCCGTCGCTATAGCCGGAAATCGGTGACGCTGGAAACACGCCGTGCGGCGTGCCTCACTCCAGGCCGATGTTGAAGAGCTGCACCCGCCGGTTGATGGGGTTCTTCGGGTCCTTCGGCGTCTGCAGCACCTCCTGTCCGAGCCCGACCGCCTCCAGGCGGCGCCCGTCAATGCCGTAGAGATTGACCAGCGCGTCGCGGACCGCATCCGCGCGCTGCTGGCTGAGCGCGAGGTTGCGCGCCCGGTTGCCGGTGGTGTCGGTGTTTCCGGTGATGAGGAAGTGGTACTTCCACAGGATCGGGTGGTGCAGCGCATCCGCGATCGCGCCGATGGTCGCGTAGGATTCCGGCCGGATGATCGCCGAATCGAGCGCGAACTGGATCTGCACCGTGATCTGCGCCAGCTTGTCGAGCTCGGCGGCAATGGTGGCGCGGTTCAGTTCCAGCGGCGCGTTCTGCGCTACCGCCTGCTCGACCATCTTGCGCAGCACCAGCGCGGTCACCGTGGGCTCGTCCTGCGAGGGCGCGGTCAGGTCCTTGATGTAGTCGTTCGCGTCCTGCGCTTGCAGGGCGGAAGGCGCGGCGAAGGCGGCGCAGGCCGCGAGCAGCAGCGCCATCATGCCGTGACGGAGCGTGCGCGGAGCGCGAGAGGTCATGATCTTCGTGTCCATGATCGTTCCCTCACTGCCAGCCGGCGTCGAGCAGCGCCTGCTGGCACGCCTTGTTCACCACCTTGCGGGAGGCGAGCAGGCAATCCAGCAGGTTGGCGTCGCCGGGCTGCACGCTGCCGCAGAACTGGGCAGCGTCGGCCCTGCACAGGCGGAAGGCGTCCTGCCGCGCCACACTGCGCTTGTCGATCGAGGCGATCGCCGCGCGCAGATCCGTGAAGCACTGCGGGGGCACCTTGGCATTGTTCTTCTCAAGGCAGTCCAGCACCTTGCCGCTGCCGATGTTCACCTTGCCGCAATAGGTGGTGATGGCCTTGCCACAGCTCTTAGCGATCAGCGCGCCGGCCTCGGCATAACTCATCGTCTGGGCGCTTGCGCCCGTCGTCAGCCCGGCGAGCAACAGCCCGGCCAGCCAGATCCGTCCCCTCATCATCCCACTCCCCGTGCGCCGGCATGGCGCTTGTGATGGCTTCTCCCGCGCAGGCGGACTCCATCTTGCTACACACACTGCGCCCCGACATTGCACCCGATCAATGACATAATTTGGTCGGAATCCCGCCGCGATCCATCCTGCACCTTGGTACAAGGGCACCGCGCGGATAGCGCCAAGCGACACAGCGGCGCGCAGGGGTGAAAACAGTGCGCTGTCACCCCGGCGAGAAAGCCGGGCGGGCACGGCATCGCCCGATCGCACGGGTTGACGCCGGACGCGCATTAAGAGAAGAACGCCCACCAACGCGGCGCAGAGGCGGCCACGAAGCACGGCACAGGCACACCACCCCGCCAAGCCGGTCATCCGCCAACCCTCTGACCCGACGTGGCGTTTCTGGCTCGCCGGCTTAGCACAGCGGTAGTGCAGCGGTTTTGTAAACCGAAGGTCGGGGGTTCGATCCCCTCAGCCGGCACCAGCGCCTCCTCCCTTCCATCCTCAAAGCGCGACGCGGCGGGCCGGATGTGGCATCCTCTCCTGCAATGCGTATCGCCGTGACGTGAGGGTGCCGCGTGAGCCTGATCCACAATGAACGGACCAAGCTGACTGCGCTCTATCTCAACGGCCTGTCCATCGCCCTCTTCGCAGTTGGCGCGGTCGGGCCTGTGATCTCGGTGATGAACGAGCCGGCCTCGACCCGCACGCCCTTCATCGGCCTCGTCGCCGGGGTTTGCATCCTCTCCAGCGGCGCCCTACATTATGCAGCGAGGTATGTCCTCGGGAGGCTTCGGCCATGACGCTCGCCAATTTCATGCTCCTGATGATCGCGCCCGCCGGCGCGCTGGCGATTGCGGCCGTCCTTCTCGCCACCACCGGACAGCACAGCCCCGGCCCGCGCCATCCCGGCCCGGCGGAGTGACCTGCCGGGCCGGCGCCCGGACTCTCCGCTTTTCGCCATGCCGTCGCTTGTCCTCGGCCGACAGAGCATTTTCGAGCGAAGCGGATACCGGTTTGCGTGAAGAAAATGCGACCGGGTCGATGAGTTAGCGTGCTTTCAGGAAGCGGCCGCACCGCTGCGTCCTCCACCGCGGATACAGGCGCTCTCACACGCCGAAACGAAAACGCCGGAGACGCGGCTGCGTCTCCGGCGTTTCATGTCGCTGCCGGCGACCGGGCTTCGGCCGGCGGCATGTCGGCCTCAGGCCGCCCCCGATCTCACTTCGACCAGGAATCGACCTCGGCGCGGTTGGCGTCCACCCAGGCCTTTGCGGTGGCGGCGGGGCTGGCGCCGGGCTTCTCGTTCTCCACCATGATCTTCTGCTCGGCGTCGAGCGAAATGCGGAAATTGTCGAGGATCTTGTAGGCGCCGGGGGCCTCTTCCTTCAGCTTCTTGGACACGATGGTGTTCACCGTCTCCTCGCCGCCGAACACGCCCTTGGGGTCCTTGAGGTATTTCAGGTCGAAGCTCGCGAACATCCAGTGCGGGGTCCAGGCGGTCACGATGATCGGCTGCTTCTTGGTGTAGGCATCCTTCAGCGCGGCCACCATGGTGGCGTCCGAGCCTTCCACCAGCTTCACCGGCAGGCCGTATTCCTTCACCGCCTTCTCGGAAGCCTTCATCAGCCCGGCGCCCGGATCGATGCCGATGACCTTGCCGTCGAACTCGGCGGCCTTGGCCTTGATGTCCTCGATCGAATTGATGTCGACATAGGTCGGCACCGCCCAGCCGATCTTGGCGCCCTCGAGATTGGGGCCGAGATTCTCCACCTTGTCCTTCAGCTTGGCGTAATAGGCGCCGTGGGTGGCGGGCAGCCAGCCGGCGACCATGGCGTCGGCCTCCCCGCTCGCCACCGCCTGCCACATGGCGGCGCCCGAGAGCGGCACGGTCTTCACCTTGTAGCCCTGCTCCTCCAGCGCGATCTTCGCCACATTGGTGGCGACCACGGTGTCGGACCACTCGACATAAGCGAGGGTGATGTCCTTCTTCTCGGCATGGGCCGCGCCGGCGGCAAGGCCCAGCGTCGCCGCAGCGGCGAGGCCGAGGAGACGGTTGAGCAGCGAGCGGTTTCGTGTGGTCATGGCGTTTTCCTTAGCCTCTGTTCAGTCGTTTTTCTTGTCGACCCGCATGCGCAGCGCGACGTGCTGCGTGATGCGGTCCAGGATGATGGCAAGCACCACGATGGCGATGCCGGCCTGGAACCCCGCGCCCGCCTCCAGGCGCTGGATGGCCTTCCACACTTCGCCGCCCAGGCCGCCGGCGCCGATCATCGCGGCGATCACGACCATGGACAGAGCGAGCATGATGGTCTGGTTGATGCCGGCCATGATGGTCGGGATGGCGAGAGGCAGCTGAACCTTGAACAGCTTCTGCCAGCGCGAGGAACCGAAGGCATCCGCGGCCTCCACCAGTTCCGGCGGGGTCTGCAGGATGCCGAGCGCGGTCAGCCGGATGGTCGGCGGCATGGCGAAGACGATGGTGGCGAAGCACGCCGACACCGCGCCCAGCCCGAAGAACGGAATGGCGGGGATGAGATAGACGAAGCTCGGCATGGTCTGCATCATGTCGAGCAGAGGTCCCACCACCCGCCAGAACCGGCGGCTTAGCGCCGCCGTGATGCCGATGGGCACGCCGATCATCAGCGCGAAGGCGGTGGAGACCAGCACCAGCACTAGCGACTGCATGGTGGGGATCCACAGCCCGACATTCCACAGGAAGGCGAAGCCCACCGCGGAGAGCAGCGCGATGCGCGCCGTGGTCAGCCGCCACGCCAGCAGCGCCACCGCGACGATGACCACCCAGGGCGGCAGCGACACCAGCGTGTCGGTTATGGTCTCGATGCCGGTGCCGATCACCGCGCTGATGGCGCGTGTCACCCCGGAGAAATGGTCGGTCGCCCAGTCCAGCGCCGCGTCGCACCAGTCGGCGAGCGGGATCTGCGGAATCTCGAAGGCCATCGTCAGCCCCTCACTGCACGGGATGGGCGGGCGAAGCGCCGGCGGGCGGGGTGGCGCGGTGCCGCCGTGCCAGGGCCGCGACGAGATCGGCATTGGTGATGATGCCGCGCAGATGGCCGTCGTCGCCCACCACCGCGATCTCCCCGCGTCCGCCCGCGAGTGCCACCACCGCCGTGTTGAGCGGGGCGCGCTCGGCGACGAAGGCGTGGCGGTCGGCGGCGAGCAGCTTGAGCACCGTGCCGCCGGCCCCGCGCAGGCTCGTCGCATCGACGGTGCCCTGGAAGCGGCCTTCCTCACAGATCACGGTCGCGACCGGCTCGCCGGCCGCATCGAGACGGGACAGCGCCTCCGCGGCCGGCATGTCCCAGCGGGCGACGAGGGCCGGAGCGCGCATCGCGTCCCCGGCGGTCACCACGCCCAGCACGTCGATGTGCTCGACGAAGCGGCGCACATAGTCGTCCGCCGGGTTGCCGAGGAAATCCGCCGCCGACCCCTGCTGGACCACGCGACCGTCCTTCATCAGCACGATCCGCCCGCCAAGCGCGATGGCCTCGTCGAGGTCGTGGGACACGAAGACGATGGTTTTCTTCACCCGCTTCTGCAGCGCCACCAGCTCCTGCTGCATGTCGCGGCGGATCAGCGGGTCGAGCGCGCTGAAGGCTTCGTCCATCAGCAGCACGTCGGGATCGAGGGCCAGCGCGCGGGCGAGGCCGGCACGCTGCTGCATGCCGCCGGAAAGCTGCGAGGGCAGATGCTGGTCCCACCCCTTGAGCCCCACCTGCTCGATGGCCGTCATCGCGCGCTCGGTGCGCTCGGTGGGAGCGACGCCCTGGATTTCCAGGCCGTATTCGACATTGCGCAGGATGGTGCGGTGCGGAAAAAGCGCGAATTGCTGGAACACCATGCCGAAATGCTTCCGGCGGAACGCGAGCAATTCATGCTCCGAGAGGCGGGTGACGTCGGTTCCGTCCACCACCACCTCGCCCGCGCTCGGTGTGACGAGGCGGTTGATGCAGCGCAGGCAGGTGGACTTGCCGGAACCCGACAACCCCATGACCACCAGGATCTCACCGGGCGCGACATCGAACGACACGTCCTGCAGCCCGACCACGCAGCCGGTGTCCTTCAGCACCTCGGCGCGCCCCTTGCCCTGCGCCAGCAGGGCGAGTCCGCGCTCGGGGTGCTCGCCAAAGACCTTTGTGAGCCCGCGCACGCGGATGCGTGCCTCGGACGCCGGGTTCGGGTGTGGAATCTGGTTTGGCGTCATCATCTCCCCTCGCTTCTTTTTGGAACAGTTTCGACCTGCCTCGGCGAAGGGACTTGCACGGATGCGACGGCAGCCACCACCGAGGCGACACCGAGGCGTCCCGCGCAACCGATTGACAGGTTTCCGTTTTTTCTGCAGCGCAGCATGGATGGAGCGGCACGCGGTACTCCGATGCGTCTCTCCGGTCGCCATGGCCGCGATGCGCGAGGATGCTGCATTGTGTCGCATACCTGCAGCCTGCACACGAAAATGTAACGAATGCACCTTCTGCACGTTTCCTGCGGGCGAGGAGTCTGGCAGGATCAGGACAAGGGGCGAAAATGGGTGTTGAAACGCGGGTTTAGCGTGCCGCTATTCGAGCCGGCACCTCGCGAATCAGCCTAAGCTCCCGGCAGCGATGGAGGGGCCGGGATGACGGTGAACTGGCAGATGCCGCTCAGCATAGCGGGCGTGTCGATCATCTGCCTCGCCTATGCGTTCATGGTGCCGGGCGTGAGCGTGCTGGACCTGTGCGCAGGCGCGGGCCTCGGCGGCTCCGCGATGTGGGCGATCAGCGAATATGAGACCGCCACCCGCCGCCGGCGCGAACGTCCGTCCGCCGAGGCGGACGGCGCCGGGAACGCGCTCCCGCTGGTTTCGCAGCGCCGTGCCGCGACGCGCGCCGATAGCGCGGGCTCCCACGCGGCACGCCCGCAGCCCGCCGGCACCTCCGCGCCCGCCGCCACGCATGCCGCCGCTGCCAAAGCCTATGACGCGCCCGCCTACGGCCATGGGGCCGATGCGCCCGGCGATCCCCATGCTGGCTATGGGTCCGCCCACGATTCCGCCGCTCGCCGTTCCGCCGCGCAGCATTCCGGCCGGCCCGCGCATTCCCACCGCAACATGGCCCAGCAATCCGCGCCCGCGCATGCGGCCGATGCCGCCCAGCGCGAACAGGCTGTCCGCACCGGATCGCACACGGCGCCGCCGGCAGCCGCCCCCGATCGCCGGGATGCGGAAGCGGGGCTGAATGGCCAGCGCCGCGCGCAGCGGCCGGCGGCGAACGCCGCGGCCCCCGCTGCGGAATCCGTTCCTCCGGCCATGGACGCGCTGCCCGCCGGAAACTGGGTACCCGATGACGAGGCATGGGACGTGGTCGATACGCCGGTCGCCGGCCATGACCACCCTGCGCCGCTCTATGCGCCGCTCTCCTCCGCCCACAAGGCGGCTCTCCCGGCGCTGCATGCCCTCGCCTACTCCGCCGATCTCGATGCGTGGCGGGCCGGCGAAGCCTGGCGCGCGGAGGAGGACGAGACCAGCTTCACGCCCGATGCGCAGGACCATGCCTCCACCCGCATGCTCGACGCCGACGATCAGCAGGCCATCGAGCAGGAAGCGACCGAGCTTCTGGTGCAGGAGCTGGCACAGGAGCTTGTCACCGCGCTCGCCGAACGCCAGCGCTTCACGCTGCAAGCGGACGAACAGATGCCCACCGCCACGAACGACCCGCCTCTGGACCGGATGCGCGCGCCGGAGGGCCCTCGCCGGCATCGCGACGCCGGCTATGAGCTCATTCCGCCCGGAGGGCGGGAGCCACGCCCGGCCGCCAGCCATGGCTGGTCGATGGAGGACACCGGGTATGGTGCCGCTGCGGAAAGCCTCACCCTGCGCATCGAGCTGCCGCAGGTGGTGCGCCAGGCTCTGGGCCGGCATGTCACCGTCGCCCGCGAGCGGGAGAACGTGCTCGCCGCCCAGCGCAACCTCGCACCCCTGCAGCTCGAACTCGGCCGCCGCGAGCGCATTCGCCGCGAGCTGGAGCGCCAGCGCGCCGAGGAGCGCGAGCACGCCGCACGGCCCGTGAACGGCTATGCCGCAAACGGATATCGGGCGAATGGTTACGCCCATGACGAGCCGATCCGGGCGTCGGACCTCAGCAGCGAGGCCGGCATGTCTACTCGCGCGGGCAAGGGCCGGCAGGCCACCTGAGGCATTTTGCAATCGGGCGAACCCGCCTGACCTGCGCACGCGCATGATCTCAAGAGTGCTTCATATTTAAAGGGCTGGAGCATTTTATTCCTGCAAAGGTCGATCCATTTTCGCGGAAATGGCCCCTGGCGCGCCAAGCGAAAGAGGTCGGTCGTCACGTCGGCACGAACGGAGCCGCGAGCCTCACCGCCTCCGCATCCCGCGATCGGCCGACGGAGCGGCGCAGGCCCGTGGCACATCGAAGAGATCGCCGCCACGCACCGCACGCGGCTTTGCCCTCACATCATTCGCCTCCCGCGGCCGCACGCCCGCCGCATCGGTGCGGGCGCCCGCGCGACGCTCGCCGGCAAGGAAGGCTCCGAGCCTCATGGGCCATCAGCCCCAATCGGCAGCCCTGCCGCCCCTGGTGTCGTGAGCCGATCCGCTGCTGCCTGAGCTTCGCCCGTCCGGCGCTCCTGCCGCCCGCCCCCCTTCACCCGTCGTCGGAATAGCGTTCCTCGCGCCACGGATCGGCGTGGTTGTGGTAGCCCCGCATCTCCCAGAAACCGCGACGGTCGGCGGCCATGAAGTCGATCTGCTTCACCCACTTCGCGCTCTTCCAGAAATACAGGTGCGGAATCACCACCCGCACCGGCCCGCCATGCTCGCGGGTCAGGGGCGTGCCCTGCCAGGCATGGACCAAAAGCGCGTCCTCGGCCGCGAAATCCTCCAGCGCGACATTGGTGGTGTAGCCGTCATAGGAAGAAAGCGTCACGTGGCTGGCCTGCGGTTTCGGCCCCACGATGTCGAGCAGGTCGCGCACCGCCACCCCCTCCCAGTCATTGTCGTAGAGCGACCAGGTGGTGACACAGTGGATGTCCGTCACCATACGGCTCTGCCGCTGGTCGAGGAAATCGCGCCAGCTCCACGAGACCGGGTTCTCGACGAGGCCGGTGACGTCCAGTCGCCATTGCGCGGGAGCGATCTGCGGCTGCAGGCCAAGGTCGAGTACCGGCCAGTCGCGCACCAGATGCTGGCCGGGCGGCAGCCGTTCCGCCTCTGGCCGCGTGACGCGCCCGGTAAGGAATTTGCCCTCGCGCGCCCAGCGCTGCTTGGTTGCGGTCAGCTTGCTGTCCGGCGGCGCGGCGCCGGCAACGGAATCGGGCGGATCGGAACGGTCGGCCATCGGGGGCTCCTGCATCGCATGGGGGCCTGTCGCGGATCATGCAGATATGGTGCCGGAAACCGCGATCCACACCGCCCGAAACGCGGACGGCGCCACCCCGTTCCCGGAGCGGCGCCGTCCTGTTCGTCAAGCGGCCGAGGTCGTCAGTGCGTGGGGCCGGAGCGCTTGCGCTGCACCATGTTCAACGCCTCCACCGCGGCGGAGAAGGCCATGGCGGTGTAGATATAGCCCTTGGGCACATGGGCCCCGAAGCCTTCCGCGATCAGCGTGGTGCCGATCAGCAGCAGGAAGCCGAGCGCCAGCATCACGATGCTGGGGTTGCGTCCGATGAAGTTGCCGAGCGGATTGGCCGCGAGCAGCATGGTGAGCACCGCGATCACGACCGCCACCACCATGATCGGGATGTGGTCGGTCATGCCCACCGCGGTCACGATGCTGTCGATCGAGAACACGATGTCCAGCAGCAGGATCTGCACGATCGCCGAGGTGTAGCCGATCGTCATCACCTGCCCGGCGCTCGCCTCCGCCTCCTCATGCGGCTGCATGGTGTGGTGGATTTCCTTCGTCGCCTTCCAGACCAGGAACAGGCCGCCGGCGATCAGGATGAAGTCGCGCCACGAGAAGGGATGGTCGAACAGCTCGATCACCGGTTCGGTGAGCTGCACGATGAAGGCCACCGTCGACAGCAGGCCGAGGCGCATGATGAGCGCGAGGCTGATGCCGATGCGCCGCGCCTTCGAGCGCATGTGCTCCGGCAGCTTGTTGGTCAGGATCGAGATGAAGAGCAGGTTGTCGATGCCCAGCACCACTTCCATGGCGACGAGCGTGACGAGCGCAGCCCAGGCCGTGGGGTCTGCGGCAAGCTGAAGAAGGTAATCCATCGATCACTCCGCCGGGGTGATGGTGGCAGGCAGGACGGGACGCGGCGCGACCGGGCGATGCGCAGCCGCTGCACGCGCATGCAAAGGTGTCGCCGCGCGCGGTGCGAACCGCAGAAAGGGGTCATGAGTCAGGGCCGGGGCACGCAGGGAGCCCGGAAAGACGGTCGGACGGGTGGACACGAAGCAGCCTTTTCTGCCGGCGCATGACATCGGAAAGGATCCGACATCACGCGAACGCCGGCGCGGCTCGCGTCAGAGGGGCCCGGATCGGGTATCTCTATGTAGCGTGCCGGAACGGCAGCGACAAGGGTGGGCCGTGACAAGGCAGGCGAGTCCCGTGCGCAAAAACGCTCTATGCTCGCGGTTCGTAGACACCGTCCGGTTGCGCATGCCCACACACCCCGCCCTCCGCATCGCCCGCCTCGCCGCATGTGCGCTCCTGCTGCCGGCGTCGCCCGCCCGCGCCGAGCCGGACCTGACCCCCGCCGAGCACCCGACCGCGAGCGACGAGACCGTGGTGCAGGCATTGTGCCGGCTGACCGAGAACGCCGCGCGCGAAAACGACCTGCCTGTCGACCTCTTCACCCGGCTGATCTGGCGCGAAAGCGCGTTCCGCACCGATGTGGTGAGCCCGAAGGGCGCGCAGGGCATCGCCCAGTTCATGCCCGGCACCGCCAATGAGCGCGGGCTCGAGGATCCGTTCGACCCGGAAAGCGCCCTGCCCGCCTCCGCCCGCTTCCTCGCCGAGCTGAAGGCACGATTCGGAAATCTCGGGCTGGCGGCGGCGGCCTATAATGCGGGGCCGGCGCGGGTGGAGAAATGGCTCGGCGGAACCGGCGGCCTTCCCTTCGAGACGGAAGCCTATGTCGTCGCCGTAACCGGGCGGGAGGCCCAGGACTGGGCGGACCAGCGCAAGGCGAGGACGGACGCTCCCGCGTCGGCCTCATCGGACTCATCGTCCACCTCATCGGACCGACCGGCCACCGCGCCCGAGGCCCCCCAGAAGGGCTGCCTCGCCATCACCGCCGAGCTGCGCAAGGGTGGTGGGGAGCTTGCGGTGGAGATCGCCACCATCACCGCTCCATGGGGCGTGCAGCTCTCCGGAAACTTCTCGAAGGCCCGTGCGCTCGCCGCCTATCAGCGCACGCGAAAGCGCTATTCCGCCGTGCTGGAAGGCACGGAGCCCATGGTCATCGGCCAGCGCCTGCGCTCGCGGGGCAGCCGAATCTATTACCGCGTGCGGATCGGCAGTCCGACGCGCGCAGACGCGAACCAGCTTTGCGCCAGACTTCACGCCGCCGGCGCCGCCTGCATCGTGTTGCCGAGCTGAGGCACGTGGACCCGTCATGTTGTTGAAGACATGCGACGGAATCGCAGAAGACAAGCGACGCCGGCTGTCTCTGGCGCGCAAGCCGTGTCATCGTCCATACACAGCCCCCGAATAGAGCGGACGCGCGCCGTCCCCGGAGGGGCGGACAAAGATGTTTGGGAGGCTCAAGATGACCCGCTTTTCCCGCCGTGACGTCATGAAGGCCGGCGCCTTCGCTCTCGCCGCCCCGGCGGTGCTCCGCGCGCACGACGCCCTCGCCTCGTCCGGCTCGGTCAATGTCTATGCCTGGGGCGACTATTTCGACAAGAACACCCTGCTCGCCGACTTCACCAACGCGTCCGGCGTGAAGGTGAACCTGTCGACCTACGGCTCCAACGAGGAAGCCGAGAACAAGCTGCGCGCCGCCGGCGGCAAGGGTTTCGACGTGATCTTCCCCTCCGTGGACACCGGCCCGAACTACTACAAGGACAACCTGCTGCAGGCCATCGACGAGAAGAAGTTCAAGGTCGCGCAGGTGGTGCCCTCGATCTATCGCAACTCGCTGACCCTCGGCGCCGCCCATCGCGGCAAGCGTTATCTGGTGCCGTTCGACTGGGGCACCGAAGGCATCACCTGGGATTCGACCAAGTTCGACAAGAAGTCGGGCGAGATTTCCTATGGCGACCTCTGGCTCCCCGGCCATGACAAGCAGACCGCGATCCGCCAGAAGTCGGTCTTCAACGGCGTGGCGCTTTATCTCGACTCGACCGGCGAGCTGAAGTCCAATCGCGGCCTCGACCTCTACAAGTCGGAAGCCGATGCCCGCCGCGTCTTCGATGGTTGCCTGAAGTTCATCACCGCTCACAAGGGCAATATCGGCGCCTTCTGGAACAACGCCACCGAGGCGACCGCCGCCTTCACCGACGCCGGCTGCACCATCGGCCAGACCTGGGACACCACCGGCATCCTGCTGAACCGGAAGACCGACAAGAAGTGGTCCTACGGCATGCCCAAGGAAGGCGGCCTTGCCTGGACCGACACCTTCGGCATCCCCTCGGGCGCCGAGAATGTCGAGCAGGCCTATGCGCTGATGAACTTCCTCTACGAGGCGCCGAACGGTGCGAAGTTCGCCAACACAACGGGCTACAACACCTGCGCGAACGGCGCCGAGAAGTATCTCTCCGACGAGGCCCGCACCGCCTTCGAGGCGGCCTATCCGGCCGGCACCATCGACAACCTGTTCTGGTGGCCGATGCAGACCGACTTCTATGCCAAGCTCCGCGGCGAATATGTCGAGAAGCTGACAAACGCCTGACGATGAAGGCGGGGTCCGTGCCCCGCCGCCCCTGACGTTCCGGCCCATTGCGGGCCGCCATCGCCCGTCTTCGGCGCATCCCGCGATGCGCCGAAGACGGGATCCCTGACGCGACAGCGTGGCCGCGTCGGCCCATGGCGCCGCTGCACCTTTCAGGATCTCACCTTCATGCGCGGCAAGGACGTCAGGCTCGACAAGGTCGCCATCCGCTTCGGCGGCACTACGGCCGTGCAACCCACCGACCTCGCGATCGAGGCGGGCGAGTTCTTCTCCATCCTCGGCCCGTCCGGTTGCGGGAAGACCACCCTGCTGCGCACCATCTCCGGCTTCATCGAGCCATCCGACGGACGGGTGCTGATCGGCGGCGAGGATATGGCCGGCAAGGGTCCGAACGAGCGTCCCACCGCGCTGATCTTCCAGAATCTCGCGCTTTTCCCGCTCATGAGCGTCGCCGAGAATGTCGCCTTCGGCCTGGAAGCGCGCGGCGTTCGCAAGCGTCAGCGGCTCGCCAGGGCGGAGGAACTGCTCGCCCTCGTGGCGCTGGAGGGTTATGGCGGCAAGATGCCCTCCGACCTTTCCGGCGGCCAACGCCAGCGTGTCGCGATCGCCCGTGCGCTGGCGGTCGAGCCCTCCGTGCTGCTGCTTGACGAGCCGCTCTCGGCGCTCGACCTGAAGCTGCGCCAGCACATGCGCGCGGAGCTGCGCGCTATTCAGAAGCGCGTCGGCATCACCTTCATCTACATCACCCACGACCAGGGCGAAGCGCTCACCATGTCTGACCGCGTCGCGGTGATGAGCCGGGGACGGATCGAACAGGTCGCTAGCGCGGATTCGATCTATGCCGACCCCGCGACACCCTTTGTCTCCACTTTCGTCGGCGAGCAGAACGTGTTCCCCGGAACCGTGGTGTCGGCGAACGCCAATGAGGCCGTGGTCGAAACCCCGGTCGGCAAGGTGTCCGGTCGGCCCAAGGGCGCGCTGGCACCCGGCGCTCCGGTGCTGGTGATGGTACGCCCGGAACGGCTCGCCCTCGACGGAAGGCGCGAGAACAGCTTTCCCGCCCGCCTCGCCGAACGCCATCTGGAAGGCGCCAGCGTCAACCTCGTCTTCGAGGCCAAGGAGCGCCGCATCCTCGCCGTGGTGCCGAACGGACCTGCCGCGCGCGACCTGCCGGAAGAGATGACGCTCAGCTTCGGACGCAGCGACGCCATGGTCTATCCGGAAGGGCCGCTCGCCAATGGGTAGCCTCGCCCGCGCCTATGGCCGCCCGCTGGCCGCGCTAATCATCGGCATCACGGTGCTCTGGATCCTGGCGCTGATCGTCGTGCCGCTCGGCGCGATGGTGGAACAATCGCTGTGGTGGAAGGAATCGGCGGGCGAAACCTCGCTCACCATCGACCGGCTCTACAACGACATCGCAACCCTGCAGCTCGACCGCGACAGCGCGACCGACACCGAAAAGCAGGCCGCGCTCGACGCCGAGATCGTCGCCAAGCAGGCGCAGGCGACCGAGCTGGAGGCGAGCGAGAAGAATCCGCGCAAGATCTATGGCCTCGCCAATTTCACCCGAATGAGCGAGCTGCACATCTACATCTTCGTGCGCACCATCTTCTATGCGCTCTTGGTGACGCTGCTCGCCCTCGTCGTCTGCTACCCGCTGGCCTATGCGGTCGCGCTGGCGAGCGGTCCGCGCAAGACCGTCGTACTCACGGTCGCGCTCATCGTGCCCTATGCGATCAACGAATTGCTGCGGGTCTATGCGTGGCTGATGATCCTCGACTATCGCGGCGTCATCAACGGCGTGCTGGGCTGGCTCGGTGTCGTCGATCTCGACAATCGCGGCTGGATTCCCTTCCTCGAGAACCCGTCCGCCGTCTTCGTCGCGATGATCTACACCTATGTGCTCTTCATGGTGTTCCCGATGGTGAACACGCTGGAGACGCTGGACCGCAACCAGATCGAGGCGGCCCGCGATCTCGGCGCGACGAGCTGGCGCATCCATCGCCGCGTCATCATCCCCCATGCCAAACCGGGAATCGCGGTCGGCTGCATCATGACGTTCATGCTCTCCGCCGGCTCCTATTCGGTGCCGCAGATCATGACCCGCGGCCAGGGCGGCGACTGGTTCAGCCAGCTCGTCTACCGGCAGTTCTACGAGAGCAACAACTGGAATATGGGGTCCGCCTATGCGGTGTCGCTTCTGGTGGTCTGCACCCTCTTCATCCTCCTCATGATGCGCCTCTTCGGCGTCGGCCTGCGGGACATCGCGAAATGAGTGCCGCCTCGACCGAAAGCCGCGGCGCGCAGCTCGTGCTCAACATCTATGTCGGGCTGTTCGTGCTCTATCTCTTCCTGCCGCTCGCGGTCATGTCGGCAGCGGCCTTCAACGCGTATGACTATCCCTCGGTCACCCAGTGGCAGGGATTCACGCTGAAATGGTTCGTGGCGCTCGCCCATGACCAGCGGCTGCTGCAGGGACTGTGGAACTCGCTGCTCGTAGCGCTCGGTGTGATCGTGGTGTCGATCCCGGCCGGGCTGTGCGGAGCGCTCATCCTGACCCGGCTGCAGGCGAAGACAGGAACCGCGCTCTATTCCGTGCTGGTGTCGCCGGTGCTGACGCCGGGCATCATCCTCGGCATTTCCAGCCTCATCTTCTGGCGCCGCTTCGGCGTGCCGGGCGGGCTGTTCGTGGCGGTGATGGCGCAATCGAGCTTCATCGCCTCCTATGCGATGCTGCTTTTCCTCGCCCGCCTCCAGCGGCAGGACCGGACGCAGGAAGAAGCCGCGCTTGATCTCGGCGCCGGCCACTTCATGGTGTTCCGCCGCATCACCTTGCCTTTCCTCGCGCCCACTGCCTTCACCGCGGCTGTGGTGGCGTTCCTCCAGTCCTTCGAGAACTACAACACCACGGTCTTCGCCATTGGCGGCGAATGGACGCTCGTCACCGAGATCGCCTCGCGGCTGCGCTTCGGACTGTCACCTGTCATCAATGTTGTGGGTGTCATCTTCGTCGCCCTCACGGTCGCAGCCGCTGTCACCTATGTTCTGCTGAACAGCCGGAAAAAGCAGGCCTGAGCGCCGAGCCTCTCGGCATAGGCTCTCACTCGATCGTGAAAGCCGTGCGCGGTGACCCGATGGGGCCCCGGCTCTAGCCTGCGGACGCGTAAACAGAGGTACGACATGACGGATTTTTCCCGCCGCACGCTCTTCGCCGCCGCTGCGGCCCTTCCGGCCTATGGCGCGCTGTCCTCGATGCTGCCGGCGCCAGCCTTCGCGAGCCTGTCGCAGTCCGGCCAGCAAGTGCCGAGCCTCTACCGCTACAAGGTCGGCGACCTCGAGGTCACCGCGGTCAGCGACGGCGCGCGCGTTTCCCCGCTTGCGGAAGGCTTCGTCAAGAATGCGAGCCTTGCCGACGTGAATGCGGCATTGAAGGCAGCCTTCCTGCCCGAAGGCCAGATCGTCTCGCAGTTCAATCCTCTGCTGGTGAACACCGGCGAGAAGCTGATCCTGATCGACACCGGCAACGGACCGCAGGCCGGCACGGCGAGCGTCGGCAAGCTCATGCAGAATCTGAGTTGGGCCGGGGTCAAGCCGATCGACATCGACACCATCATCATCACCCATTTCCACGCCGACCACATCAACGGCCTGCGCGACGACGATGGTGGCCTTGCCTTCCCCAATGCGGAAGTCATGGTGCCGGCGGCGGAATGGGCGTTCTGGATGGATGACGGCCAGATGAGCCGGGCTCCGGAAGGCCAGCAGGCCGGCTTCAAGAATGTGCGCCGGGTGTTCAAGGATATCGAGACCAAGGTGAACCGCTTCGAGGCGGACAAGGAGATCGCGCCGGGCATCACCTCCATGGCCACCTATGGCCATACACCCGGCCACACCTCGCTGGTGGTCGCCTCGGGCAAGGAGAAGCTGCTGGTGCAGGGCGACGTCACCAACCTGCCGGCGCTGTTCGTCACTCACCCGGAATGGCAGGTGCAGTACGACATGGACCCGGCGAAGGCGACGGAAACCCGCCGCAAGGTCTATGACATGCTGGCCGCGGAGCGCATGGCGGTCACCGGCTATCACTTCCCCTTCCCGGCGCTCGGCTTCGTCGCGAAGGACGGTGACGGCTACCGCCTCGTTCCCGCGGCGTGGAACCCGGTGCTCTGACGCTCGAAGCCCTGCGCGCAAGCGGGAGGTTGGCTTACGGACCGGAGCCTATTATGTCTCCGGTCCCTTCCCGCGCCGGCGCGCGGGTATCGATGCCAAGGAGCCGAGCCGATGGCGCAGACCCTTCCCGACCGTCTCTCAACCGACCCTGCCAGCCCGTTCTACGATGCGAAGCTGCTGGAACAGGGCATCGGGATCAAGTTCAAGGGTGCCGAGAAGACGAATGTCGAGGAATATTGCGTCAGCGAAGGCTGGATCCGCGTCTCCGTCGGCAAGGCGAAGGACCGCGCCGGCAACCCGATGACGGTGAAGCTGAAAGGCCCGGTCGAGCCCTATCTCAAGGGCGCGGAAGGCTGATCCTTCTGGGGCAGTTTCTCACTCGTCGGTCGCCGCGTCGATCCAGTCGAGATAGGCCGGATCCCCTCCATCGACCGGCAATATGAGAATCGCCGGCGTCTCGTAGGGATGGCGCGCCCGCACCGCCTGCGCGACCGGCTCGGCGAGGTCGGCCCGGGTCTTGAGGAACATCACCGCTTCCTCCGCCCGCTCGATCTCCCCCTGCCACCGATAGAGCGAAACCGCGCCGGGCAGGATGTTCACCGCGGCGGCGAGCCCGTCGGCCACGATCGCCCGCCCCGCCGCCTCGGCGTCGAGCATGGATGGCCACGTCGTATACACGACGATTGTGCTATATGCGTTGTCCGGCGCCGCCATTTGTTCCTCGTGCTCCGGGCCTGTCCGATGACCAACGCCGCCCGCCCCCGTTTCACCACCCATTCCGGCGACGGCCGATTCGTTGCGGACGTGGCGGGAACCGAAATGCCAGCATATGGCCGAATCGCCTTCGTCGCGAGCGAGGCGCAGGACGCCGGCGAGGCCCGCACCGTTCTGGCCGCGCGCTATGGCGGCGTGCCGCCCGATGATGCCGACGTGGTGGTCGCGCTTGGCGGCGACGGCTTCATGCTGCAGACCCTGCATCGCTTCCGCGACACCGGCATCCCGATCTACGGCATGAACCGCGGCTCGGTGGGCTTTCTGATGAACGCCTATCACGCCGAAGACCTGCCCGCGCGCATCGCCGCCGCGCAGCGCGTGGTGATCCATCCGCTGATGATGGAGGCCACCGACAGCAAGGGGGCGATCCACCGCGCTCCGGCGATCAACGAAGTGTCGCTGATCCGCCAGTCCTACCAGGCCTCGAAGCTGCGCATCGCGATCGACGGCAAGGTGCGGCTGGAGGAGCTCATTTGCGACGGCGTGCTGGTTGCTACTCCGGCCGGATCGACCGCCTACAACCTCTCGGCCCAGGGCCCCATCCTGCCGATCGGCACGCCCCTTCTCGCGGTCACGCCGATCTCGGCCTTCCGCCCCCGCCGCTGGCGCGGGGCGCTGGTGCCGGACCATTGTTCGGTCGAGATTTCGGTGCTGGAGGTGGAGAAGCGCCCGGTCAACGCCACCGCCGATCACTACGAGGTGCTCGGCGTCGTCTCGGTCCGCGCGCAGCTCGACCCGACCTCGTCCATGACGATGCTGTTCGACCCGGACCATTCCAGTGATGAACGCATCCTGCGCGAGCAGTTCGACTATTGCTGACTTCGCCCGGCCGGCTCAGTCCTGCCCGCCGCTATCCGAGCCGCCGCCATCGCCCGAGGAGTCGCCGGAGGGCTGCTGCGGCAGGCCCTCATTGGCGGTCAGCGTGAGCTCGACTGACTGGTCCTTGCCGGCCTCGACGTCGAACTCCTTGCTGTAGGTCTTGCCGTCATGGCGGGCGATAGCGATGTAGCCGCCTTCCGCCAGCACGAAGGCCGGGGTCGATCCGCCGGCTTCCTTGATGGAATCGCCGCCGGGGGAAAGGATCGACCACTGGGTGTCGCCCAGCGGCGTGGTCCCGGCCTGCGAAACCAGTTTCAGCGTGATCTCGGCGGCGCGCTGGTGGATCGTGGCGTCCGTCAGCTTTCCGTCCTGAACGGATAGGTCCGCCTGGATGACGGCATTGCCGTCACCATAGGTGGCCACGACATGGTAGTTGCCGGATGGCAGGATCAGAACCTCGCCCGAGCCGATGCCCCGAAAATAGGGTCGGCTCGACGGCTTGCCCTGCAGGAAGCTGCCTTCGAAGAGATCGAAGCTGATCTTCTGGGCGGGAATCAGCTTGTCGTTGACGTCGGCCTGCAGCTTCATGGCGCCGGCGTCGAGCACGAGCTGCTCGCGTCGCGAGCTGGCTCCCACGATGATGCGCTGCGCGGCACTCGCGAGGCCATAGGCGACGTGCACCACATAGCCGCCCGGCGACAGGAAGAAGACCGGCGAGGGATCGACCGCCTCCGCGACCAGCGGATAGGCGCCCGAGGCCTCGGGCTTGTCGGCGAAGACCCGCCACACCAACCCCCGCGGAATGACTGCGCCATCTGCGCCGAAACGCGCGCTCACACCGATCGCCGCCTTGCCGGACGGGGGTTGCGGCAGCACCGTGTGCGGATCGCGGCCCGGCGCGTCGGGCGCGGCCGGCGGCCCGTTCGGGTTGAGCACCGGCACCTGCGACATGCCGGGCATCGCCCGCAGCCCGCCAGCACCGCCGGTCGCGCCGGAAAACGGCATCGCCTGCGGCAAGCCGGGCAGCGGACTCATATTGACCGAGCTGTTGAAAGAATTGTCCTGCGCGAAGGCCGGCACGGCGCTGGCCAGAACCAGCCCGACCACCGCAAGGCGACGACCCCGCGGCGCGCGGCAAGAGGCCGTAAGGGAACAGGCCACGCGGGCAGAGGCTACGCGGGACGACATCACGGAAAAGCTCTGGTCATCGGACGGCATAGGCGATGTCGTGCCTCCAAACCCGGGCGAATTCAAGTCGCGCCGGCATACGCCCTCACCGTTCCGCGCCTTGGATGCGGCGCATCCCCGTGCTACCGCGACAGCAAATGAGGAACCGATCATGACCGATGCCCGTGCTTTGCTCGAAACCCGCAAGAGCCCGAAAGTCTTCGACCTCACCACCCCGGGCCCGACTCCCGCGCAGATCGACGAAATCCTCACCATCGCATCCCGCGTGCCGGACCATGGCAAGCTCGCGCCGTGGCGCTTTATCGTGTTCGAAGGCGAGGGCCGCCAGCGCGCCGGCGAGCTCATCGCCGGCATCTTCGCGCAGGACAACCCGGACGCCGATTCGCAGCGCGTCGAGATCGAACGCACCCGCCTCTCCCATGCACCTGTGGTGATCGCGGTGGTTTCCCGCGCCACCCCGCATGCGAAGATTCCCGAGTGGGAGCAGCTCCTGTCGGGCGCCGCCGCCTGCACGCTGCTCCTGCTCGCCGCCCATGCGCTGGGCTATGCCGGCACCTGGCTGACCCAGTGGTACGCCTATGATGCACGGGTGCGCGCGGCCTTCGGCCTTTCGGAGAACGAGCGCATCGTAGGCTTCGTCCATATCGGCACGCTGGCCCGCCCGCAGGAGGATCGCCCCCGGCCCGCCCTTACCGATATCGTTACCCGCTTCTGAGGAGGAACGATGTTCTACGAGCCGCGCCTCGACAATCACGGCCTGCCGCACCGCCCGCTCAAGGCCATCGTCACTCCGCGCCCGATCGGCTGGATCTCCACCCTCGCCCCGGACGGCACGGCGAACCTCGCGCCCTATTCCTTCTTCAACCTGTTGAGCGAGGAGCCCGACATCGTCGGCTTTTCGAGTTCTGGCGCCAAGCATTCGATGCGCAATGCCGAAGCGAGCGGGGAGTTCGTCTGCAACCTCGCAACGCTGCCGCTGCTCGAACAGGTGAACCTCACCTCGAAGCCGATCCCGGCCAGCGCCAGCGAGTTCGACCTCGCCGGGCTGGAACAGGCGCCCTCCCGGCTGGTGAAAGCGCCGCGCGTCGCCGCCGCCCCCTGCGCGCTGGAATGCCGCTATATCGAGACGATCCGGCTGAAGGGTGCGGACGGGCGCGAGGCCGGCACCTTCCTCGTGCTCGGCGAGGTGATCGGCGTGCATATCGACGAGCGCTTCATCGAGGACGGGCTGCTGAAAGCAGAGCGGATGCAGCCGATCGCTCGTGGCGGCTATTTCGACTATTCGTGGGTCGATCGGGTGAAATCTCTCCCACGCCCCGCAGGGGGTGAATGAATGGGTACCAAGACACCTCTGCGCCGCAGACTGTGATCGCCGAACCGGCTTTTGCACGCACACGAAAGGCGCTGCGTGTCGCCGGTGCAATATCGGGCGGGCCCCGGAACGTTTAACATCGCGTAACGTCCTGATTCCGGAGCCTTTCCCGTCCATGTCCCATTTCAGCCGCCGCTCGTTCCTTACCGGTGTTTCGATTGCCGGAATCGGGTTTGCCCTCGCCGGGTGCCAAACCACCTCCACCGCGACGCCGACCGCCTATATGCCGACCGCCCAGCCGCTCTCGGGATGGATGGATTCGCCCGTCACCTCGTCTCCCCTCGACACGACCGGCCCGCTCGGCTTCGTCGCGGCGGATTACGGTCCGGTGCAGGACAAGTTCCCGATCGCGGCGGTCGACACCAAGAGGATCAACCCGAAATACCAGCGGCAGGAGGTGAGCTACATCACCACCGAGCCGGCCGGCACCATCGTCGTCGATCCCCAGAACAAGTTCCTTTATTACGTGGAAGGCGGCGGACGGGCCATCCGCTATGGCGTCGGCGTCGGCAAGCAGGGCTTTTCCTGGTCCGGCGTCGCGACGATCAACTCCAAGCAGGAATGGCCGGACTGGTATCCGCCCAAGGAGATGATCGAGCGCCGCCCCGACATCAAGCCGGCCCTCACCCAGTTGCAGAGCGGCACCGGCATGCATGGCGGCCCTGGCAATCCGCTCGGCGCGCGCGCCATGTATCTGTGGCAGAACAACAAGGACACGCTGTACCGCATCCACGGCACGGTTGAGCCCTATTCCATCGGCTCGAACGTGTCCTCCGGCTGCATCCGCATGATCAACCAGGATGCGATCGACCTCTACAGCCGCGTCACCCCCGGCACTCGCGTCGTAGTGCTGGGTCCGAACGCCAAGACCTCCTGACCGAACGCGCGAACGCCCTGACGTTTCAAGCCTTCCCGGAACGGGGCCCGGTCCCGTTCCGACCTCCTGCGAGATCTTGCAGGCACCGCGGCACGATGCCAGCCTGACGCCCTGCGGCAACGCCTCCGGGCTGTTGCGCCTGGCGTTATTCGAAAACGGGGCGGAGCGTGGCGGGCAAGGTCATCACCATCGCACAGCAGAAGGGCGGCTCCGGCAAGACCACGCTGGCCGCCCATCTCGCCGTTGCCCTCGCCCGCGCCGGCATGGGCACGCGGGTCGCGCTTCTGGACTGCGATCCGCAGGGCAGCCTCGGCGAATGGTTCGAAAGACGCGAGACGGCGCTCGGCGAAGACGGCACGGGGCTCGATTTCCGCACCGCCAGTGGCTGGGGCGCCCGCCGCGAAGCCCGCAGCCTCGCTCGCGACTATGATGTCGTGGTCATCGACACCCCGCCGAAATCCGATATCGAATCCCGTCCGGCGATCGAGGCGGCGAGCCTCGTCGCGGTGCCGGTGCAGCCGACCCCGATCGACCTCTGGGCCACGGCTCCCACGCTGGAGATGATCGCGAAGGAAGGCACGCCCTCCCTCATCGTCATCAATCGCGCGCTCTCGCGCGTCGGACTGACCGAGGAGATGAGCACGGCCATCCGCGAACTCGGCCACCCGGCCGCGCAGACCCGGCTCGGCAATCGCGTCGGCTTCGCCGCCAGCATGGGGCAGGGCCGAGCCATTCAGGAAACCGAGCCCGGCTCGAAAGGCGCGCAGGAAATCACGGCGCTGGCCGAGGAAATCCGCCTGCTGCTGGGTTGAAACGCTGAATCAGTTTGCGCAGAAAGGCCCTCAAGACCTTGAAGAGACAGCAGAAAGGGCGACGCTGAATACGCCGCCCTTCGCCTTTGTCACGCCGCGCCGCGCACCAGATCCGGCGCCACGGCCTCGGCCGTGAGGCTCATCATTGCCTCGTCCAACGTCATCGCCGTCTGGTTCGGGCTGCCGAGGCGGCGGATTGAGACGGTGCGCTCGGCCGCTTCCTTGCGCCCGACCACGATCAGCGCCGGCACCTTGGCCAGAGAGTGCTCGCGGACCTTGTAGTTGATCTTCTCGTTGCGCAAGTCGAGTTCCACCCGCAGCCCCGCCTTGCGCGCCAGCGCGGCGATCTCGGCGGCGTAGTCGTCACCCTCGGAGGTGATGGTCGCCACCACTGCCTGCACCGGTGCCAGCCAGAGCGGGAAATGCCCGGCGAAGTGCTCGATCAGGATACCGGTGAAGCGCTCCATCGAACCGCAGATGGCGCGGTGGATCATCACCGGCGTCTTCTTGCTGCCGTCGGCGTCGACATAGAAGGCACCGAAGCGCTCCGGCAGGTTGAAGTCCACCTGCGTGGTGCCGCACTGCCATTCGCGGCCGATGGCATCGCGCAGGGTGTATTCGAACTTCGGCCCGTAGAACGCGCCTTCGCCCGGCAGGATACCGGTCTTGATCTTGCTGCCCGACTGCTCCTCGATCTGCTTGAGCACGCGGCCCATCACCTCTTCGGCATGGTCCCACACGGCATCGGAGCCGACCCGCTTTTCGGGCCGGGTCGAGAGCTTCACTACGATCTCCTCGAAGCCGAAATCGGCATAGGTCGAGAGGATCAGGTCGTTGATCTTCAGGCACTCGGCCGCCATCTGCTCCTCGGTGCAGAAGATGTGGGCGTCGTCCTGGGTGAAGCCGCGCACGCGCATCAGCCCATGCAGCGCGCCGGAAGGCTCATAGCGATGCACTGCGCCGAATTCGGCAAGCCGCATCGGCAGATCGCGGTACGACTTCAACCCATGCTTGAAGATCTGGACATGGCCGGGGCAGTTCATCGGCTTCAGCGCATAGACGCGGTCATTGTCGTCCGCATCGCCGGCCGGCTGAACCTTGAACATGTTCTCCTTGTACCAGCCCCAATGGCCGGAGATCTCCCACAGCGACTTGTCGAGCACCTGCGGGGCGTTCACCTCGCTGTAATCCGCCGCAAGGCGCCGGCGCATATAGGCGACGAGGCCCTGGAACAGGCTCCAGCCTTTCGGGTGCCAGAACACGACGCCCGGCCCCTCCTCCTGGAAGTGGAAGAGGTCCATCTCCCGGCCGAGCCGGCGATGGTCACGCTTCTCGGCTTCCTCGAGCTGGTGCAGATAGGCGTCGAGCTCTTCCTGCGTGCGCCACGCCGTCCCGTAGATGCGGGTCAGCATCGGGTTCTTCGCGTCGCCGCGCCAATAGGCGCCGGCCACCTTCATCAGCTTGAAGGCGTTGCCGATCCTGCCGACGCTCGGCATGTGCGGGCCGCGGCAGAGGTCGAACCACTCGCCCTGTCGGTAGATCTTGATCGACTGGTCGGCGGGGATGGCATCCACCAGCTCGACCTTGAACGCCTCGCCCTTCTCGGCGAAGACGCGCTTGGTCTCGTCGCGGGTCCACACCTCCTTGGTGAAGGGCGCGTCGCGGGCGATGATCTCGCGCATCTTCTTCTCGATCGCGGCGAAATCCTCCGGGGTGAAGGGCTCGTTGCGGAAGAAGTCGTAATAGAAGCCGTTCTCGATGACCGGGCCGATCGTCACCTGCGTGCCGGGCCACAGGGCCTGCACCGCCTCGGCGAGCACATGGGCGGTGTCGTGGCGGATCAGCTCCAGCGCCTCGGGGCTTTCCCGGGTCACGAGCTCGAAACGCGCATCGGTGGTGATGGGGTCGGCAAGGTCGCTCAGCACGCCGTCGAGCTTCATTGCGATCGACTTCTTGGCGAGCGACTTGGCGATGGAGGCCGCAACCTCGGCACCCGTGGTGCCCGGAGCATAGTCGCGGACGGCGCCATCGGGGAATGTCAGGTGGATCATCGTCTTCTCTCCGGCCCACTCCTGCGAACCACGCAGGTAGGCGTGTTGGTCAGGCACCCGTATGTATGGGGATACATACTACTCTTCGCGCGGCCTATTCTTCGCGGGTCTTCGGCCGCCGCGCATAGCGCCACGGCATATACCAGCGGGCATCGCGCGGCAATTCCACCGGGACCGCCTCGAAGCCCGAGCCGCCCCAGGGATGGCAGCGGCACACCCGGCCCGCCGCCATCCAGCCGCCCGCCCAGGCCCCATGCCGGCCGAGCGCCTGCTCCGCGAATTCCGAGCAGCTCGGCAGATAGCGGCATTGCCGGCCCATCACCGAGGACAGGGTGTAGCGATAAGCCAGCACCAGGCCGCGCAGCGCATATTCCGGAAGACGGGAAAGCTGCGCCCTCATCTGAAGCATCGCTGCACCCATGCGCGCGAAACCGTCGCCGGTCGCCCTCCCCTTCGGGAACCACGTACCGGCCGGCGCATTGACGCTGGCCAGACCGGAACGGTCGACACAGGATCGAAGGAGCCCATCATGCCGAACCGCATCACCGCGTCGCTGCCGCGCCCCTCCGCTCCGGCCTGCCGGGCGCTCCTGACGGCGGTCCTGCTCTCGGGTGTGACCATGCCCGCGCTGGCACAGACCGCGGCCCCGGTTCCTCCGCCCGCTCCCGCCCCGCAGGTCGCCCCGGCGCCCCCCGCCAAGCCCGACGCCGCCAAGGTGCCGGAAAAGGCTCCTGCCCCGCCCGTGAAGCCCGCCGAGGCCGAAGCGCCGAAGCCCGTGGGGGGTATGCAGCCGGAGGTCGAGGACGCGGCCATGACGCGCGACATGCAGCGGGTCGCCGCCTGCAAGGAACAGGCGCTGGCCCGGCTGAAGCAGAAGTCGCCCTCGATCGCGGATATCTTCATTGATGTCGACGGGCTCACCATTGCGGAGGCCAACCAGAAGCTCGGGGATACGGAGGTGAAAGGCGTTCTGATGGGCGAGGCCTATATCCAGCGCGACCGCACGGACCACGCCAACCGCTTCCTCTGCCTCACCGGCGCGGACGGCAAGGTCCTCTTTACCTTCTTCACCGAACGCTGAGCAGCCTCAACACTGGACAGCTTCACTCGGCGGCGTCGGCCTCCACGTGGGCCGTGCCGCGCCTCTCGATCTGGTCGATGGCGTCGACCACCGCGTCGAAGGTCAGCAGCGTGGACGCGTGGCGCGCCTTGTAGTCGCGCACCGGCTCCAGCACCGCAAGCTCCGCCCAGCGCCCGGCCGGGGGGGTGCCGTTCTCCTTCAACATGCGGCGCATGGTCTCGCGTACCTCGCGCAGTTCGGCGGCCGTCGAACCTACGACGAGGTCGCCCATGACCGAGGACGAGGCCTGCCCGAGCGCGCAGGCGCGCACCTCATGGGCGAAATCGGTCACCACACCGTTCTGCATCGCGAGGTCGATGGTGACTGTGGAACCGCAAAGCCTGGAATGCGCCGTTGCAGTGGCATCCGGCGCCGCAAGACGACCCAGCCGCGGAATATCTGCGGCAAGCTCGAGAATCCGGCGGTTATAGACATCGTTGATCATCGTTCGGCTCGTTCAACGCAGATCAGCTACGTATAAGGGTAGGTTGCGGGGCCCCGCCGGTCCCTTATATAGGAAAGCGTAACCGGGGACGAAAGACGCCGTGCGTTCGCGCATACGGCAACCTTCCGGCTTCGGGCGGGTTTACGGCCTAGTCAGGTGGCGCGGCCGGCATATGCCGGTACTGCCTCCACAGGACGACCAAACCGGTGACACCCCGGCGCTCCGGTTGGATAACGCGCCGTCGAACGGAGTTCGTCATGGATGCAGTGCTGAAGTCGCTGATGGAGCGTGCGAAGAACGAAGCCGAGGCCCGTACGGCCAATCGCGTCGGCGACCGGCCGAGCCGGGAGGACGCCGAGGCGGCCGTGCGCACCCTTATCGCCTGGGCCGGCGACGACCCGAGCCGTGAAGGCCTGCTCGACACGCCGAAGCGCGTGGTGAAGGCCTATGAGGAACTTTTCAGCGGCTACCGCATCCCGACCGAGAGCGTGCTGGACCGCACCTTCGGAGAGATCGGCAATTTCGACGACATGGTGCTGGTGAAGGACATCACCTTCCACTCGCATTGCGAGCACCACATGGTGCCGTTCGTCGGCAAGGCACATGTCGCCTATTTCCCGGTCGAGCGCGTGGTCGGCCTCTCCAAGATCGCTCGCGTGGTCGATATGTTCGCCCGCCGCCTGCAGACGCAGGAACACATGACCTCGCAGATCATCAGCACGATCGACGAGGCGCTGAAGCCGCGCGGCGTCGCCGTCATGGTCGAGGCCGAGCACATGTGCATGGCGATGCGCGGCATCCAGAAGCAGGGCGCCTCCACCATCACCACGCAGTTCACCGGGCTTTTCCGCGACGACCCGCAGGAGCAGATCCGCTTCCTGAGCCTGGTGCGCGGCGTATCGCTGAGGTGATGGTGTCCGACGCCCCGTATTTCGCCCCGGCCGCGGACACGCGCGAGACCGAGGAAGGCGACCGCCTGCGCCCGAAATTCGACGCCAGCGGCTTGGTCACCGCCGTCGCCGTCGCCGCGAGCGATGGCGAGGTGCTGATGGTCGCGCACATGAACGCAGAAGCGCTGGCGCTCACCATCGAGACCGGCGAAGCGCATTATTACAGCCGCTCGCGCGGGAAGCTCTGGAAGAAGGGCGAGAGCAGCGGCCACACCCAGCGCGTGATCGAGCTGCGGGTGGATTGCGACCAGGACGCTGTGGTGATGCGTGTCGAGATGGCCGGAACCGGCGCGGCCTGCCACACCGGACACCGCTCCTGCTTCTTCCGGTCCGTGCCGCTCGGCGCGCGCCCGACGCCGGAACTGGCGCTCACGGTCAACGACGCCGGCAAGCTGTTCGACCCGCAAGCGGTCTACGGCACGCCCGCCCCGAGCGATACGCCGCGCTTCTGAGCGTCACCGTCGAGCCGCGAATGTGCCGGGCGGAGCCTCCGCCCGGCACATTCTCATGCCGTCAGGATATATTCGCGCAGCGCGTGGCTCTCCCGCTCCATCTCCGCCACGCGATGCTTCACCACGTCGCCGATCGAGATGATGCCGACAAGCCGGGCATTCTCCACCACCGGGATATGACGGAAGCGTCCGGCCGTCATGGTTCCCATGATCTCCTGAACCGTGTCGTTGCCGCTGCAGGTCACGACCTTGCGGGTCATCACCTGTTCCACCGGGTCATCGAGCCGTGCAGGTCCGTCAAGGCCGACGACGCGCACCACGTCGCGCTCGGACAGGATGCCGACGACGCGCCGCATGGCGTCCACCACCACGATCGCGCCGATCCGATGTTCGCCGAGCAGGCGTGCGGCTTCCCGCAGCGGCGTTTCCGGCACGATGGTGAGCACGTCATGGCCCTTCGCGTCGATGATCGATCGCACCGTCATGGTCTTCCTCCTTGAAAGGCGCGCGATCATGAAGGCGTCGCACGCTCATCCCGGCACGGCGACCGGCCGTACCTTGGAAGAATGATTGATCCATATGGACGCGAGGGCAAGTCTGACGCGGAGGAAGCGGTATCCCGAGCCTGGAGGTGCGGCAGGCTTACGCGGCTCTGCAACGCCTCAATGCGGCTCGCGGCTGACGAAGGGATCCTCGAAATCGTCGCTCATCCGCGGCACGGGGTCGAACAGCGGGAACAGAAGCAGGCCGGCGAGAAAACCGCCGATATGCGCCTCCCACGCAACGGTGCCGCCCTCGCCGAGCCCCGAGGGCATCCCGAACCCGAAGGCGAGGTTCACGAAGAACCACACCGCGAGGAAGCCGATCACCCGCCGGTCGCGCAGCACCAGCGAGAGCGGCGGCGCGGGCTGACGCACTGCCATCTCGAAACCATGCGGCCCAAGCCCGAAGCCGGGATGGCTGAAGATGAACCGCACCGCTGCGGCCATACAGCCGCTGATTGCTGCGGAAGCGCCCACCATGGGCAGCATCTCGCCCCAGTGCCCCGCCAGATGGGCGAACGCCCCCGCCACCGCCGTCACGGCGAAGAAGACGAGGAATCGCACCGTGCCGAAGCGCCGGGCGACCGGACTGCCGAAAGCCAGCATCCACAGCACGTTCACCCCGATATGGGTGAGGTTGGCGTGGAGAAAGGCATAGGTCAGGAAGGTCCAGATATCGGCGCCGATCGACTCGCCGATGAAATTCGCCTCGTAGCGCGCCGGAATGAAGGCAAACCGCACAAGGAGTTCGGCATCGAGCTCCGGTCCCATCAGCGCCCGCGCGCCATGGATGAGGAGCATCGCAGCGCCCAGCGCGGCGATCACCGCTGGCACGTTGAGAATGGGCTGGCGCCGCGGCCGGTGAAGCGAGCTGGTATCGAGCACAAGGCTGACATAGGCGCCCATCGCGCCGACCGCAAGCGACAGCGTTACGCCGACCGCTCGAATATGCGCCAGCGCGGTAAGGATGCGTTGATATCTTGGAAAGAACTTCGCAACATTAACGCAATCCTATTGGTTAACGTCAAGCAAAACAGGAATTAACAAGTCCTGTCTCAGGTATCTTCGAATTGCCGTATCAGCTTAGATCAAGATAAAAACCGACGTGCAAATATGTCCTCATCGACAGGGATGGGGTACGCGATGAAGAAGAGGCTTGAACTGGCCCTGATCGCAGCACTGGCGGGAATCGTCCTGGGGGGCGCTTTCGCCGTCAATGCCGCGAACGCCGCAACAACCTCCGGCACGCCGGGCACGCAGCAGCGCAGCGCCGCCACACGGGCACAGGGCATGCACCTTGCCATGCTGCCGCCGGCGCAGGCGGCCGTTGCCAGCATGTCCACCGGCCGGGAAACCGGAGCGCCGATCGGCTATGCCAATTTCTGCCGCGCCCAGCCCGGCGAATGCGGCCCCGGCAATGGCCATGGCGGCCAGGTGGTGCTGGATGAGGAAACCTATGCGCAGCTCTCCTCGGTGAACGAGGACATCAACACGCGCATCAAGCCGCTCTCCGACCTCGAGCATTACGGGGTCGAGGAGCTGTGGACCTATCCCGACGACGGCTATGGCGATTGCGAGGACTATGTGCTGCTGAAGCGCCGCACGCTCATCGGCCTAGGCTGGCCGGCGGAGACGCTCCTCATCACCGTGGTGCGTGACCAGCATGGCGACGGCCATTCGGTGCTCACGGTCGTGACCGACCATGGCGACCTCGTGCTCGACAACCAGGACAGCCGCATCCTGCCCTGGTTCCAGACGCCCTATCGTTATGTGAAGCGTCAGGTGCAGGGCGAGCCGGACCGCTGGGTCTCGCTCGGCAACGTGATTGCGCCGGCCATTGTCGGCGGCAACTGAAACGAATGTGCCGGCCTTCAGCCTATGGCGGCGAGACCGGTGGAGAAGCGCCGCCAGTTGCGGACGTAATGGGCGGCAGTACGCCGCATCCGGGCGCGGGCTTCGTCGTCGAGTTCCCGCACGACCCGCGCCGGTGAACCGACGATCAGAACGTTGTCCGGGAATTCCTTGCCCTCGGTGACCAGCGCCCCGGCGCCGACAAGGCACCCCGCCCCGATCCGTGCGCCGTTCAGCACGGTCGCACCCATGCCGACGAGGCTTCCCGCGCCAATGGTACAGCCATGCAGGATCGCCTTATGGCCGATGGTGCAGTCGCCCCCGATCGTCATGGGAAATCCCGGATCGGTGTGGAGCATGGACAGCTCCTGCACATTCGCCCGGGCGCCGAGCGCGATGCGCTCATTGTCGCCGCGCAGCACCGCGCCGAACCACACGCTCGCTTCCTCGCCGAGCCGCACATTGCCGATCACCACCGCATCGGGGGCGACCCAGTAGCGGCCGGGGGCGGGAAGCTCCGGCGCGATGCCGTCGAGCGCGTAGATCGTCACGATGGGCCTTTCGGGCTCAGTCTTCGAGATCGGTGTCGAGGATCGCCATCTGGAAGTTGTAGGACAGGTCGCCGTCTTCCTTGTCCTCGAACATCACGCCGATGAACTCGTCGCCGATATACACCTCGGCGGAATCCTTCTTCTTCGGACGCGCGACGACCTTGATCTGCGAATTGGCGAAAAGCCGCCGCATATAGGTCTGGACGCGCTCGAGGTCCTTCTTCTCCAAAGCCGTGCTCCTGAAATGATGGCGTGGACGGGCGCAGGCTTGCCAGCTTTGCCGCCCCCGCGCAAGCGAAGAGGACGGCAGGACCGGCCCCCGCACCGATATGGTGGATGACGGGGATTCTTCTCCGTCTTGCCCGATTCGGGCCCGGATGCCGGGCGGGAATCGGTGTTCGCAGGGCGTGCGAAAAGGGCGGCAGGCCGCCCGTGCCGCTCAGGTCAGATCGCCTCGCCGAGGAACGGCAGGTCGTAGATGTCGAACATCTGGTTCATCTGCCGGGACGGCTCGCTACAGCCTGCCTCCCCGACCACCTTGGCCGGAACGCCCGCGACCGTGGTGCAGGGCGGCACCGCCTTCAGCACCACCGAGCCGGCGGCAACGCGAGCGCAATGGCCGACCTCGATATTGCCGAGCACCTTGGCCCCGGCGCCGATCAGCACGCCGCGGCGGATCTTCGGGTGGCGGTCGCCATGCTCCTTGCCCGTGCCGCCGAGCGTGACGCCCTGGAGGATCGAGACGTCGTCCTCGATCACCGCGGTCTCGCCGATGACGATGCCGGTGGCATGGTCGAAGAACAGCCCCCGCCCCAGCCGCGCCGCCGGATTGATGTCGACCTGATGGATCGAGGAGGAGCGGCTCTGCAGATAGAGTGCGAAGTCGCGGCGCCCGTTGCTCCACAGCCAGTGCGCCAGGCGGTGGGTCTGGATCGCGTGGAAACCCTTGAAATAGAGCAGCGGCTCCAGCGCCCGCGTGGTGGCGGGGTCGCGGTCGCACACCGCCATCAGGTCGGCGCGAATGGCATGGCCGATATCGGGATCGTCGGCGAAGGCCTCGTCGAAGGCCTGCCGGATCAGCTCGCCCGGCACGTCGACATTGTGCAGCCGCTGCGAAATGCGGTGCGCGACCGCGCGCTCGAGCGTCTGGTGATAGAGCACGGTCGAGAAGATGAAGCTGACCAGCGCCGGCTCGCGCGCCGCCATCTCCTCGGCCTCGGCCCGAATGCGGGCCCAGACCGGGTCGATCTTGTCGAGCGGACGTGACGGGATTTCCGCCACCTGAAGGGAATTCTGCGCCATGAGTCACCCGTGCAGAGAACGGGAAGGGTGCCGTCGCCGGCGCGCCGTCCCGCAAGTTGCGTCCGTCTTAACACAGCTGGGCAGTGCTGCCCAAAGCGTCCACCCGCGAAACCGTTGCGACAGCCATGCGGAAGACCGATGCCTCACGGCCGACGGTCGAGGAAGTCCAGCACCGCCGCCTTGAACACCTTGTCGCCCACCGCGACCATATGGTCCCGGTTCGGGATGTCGACAACCTCGGCACCGGGGATGAGCGCGGCGAGTTCCGCGGCCGAGCCGGCGACCGTGTCCTTCGTGCCGACCGCGATCAGCGTCGGGACGAGGATCGCGGCGACATCGGCGGGTGCCAGCTTGCGCCGCGACCCGATGATGCAGGCCGCGAGCGCGGGGCGATCGCTCTTCGTCTGGTCGGCGAAGGCGCGAAAGGTACGCCCGACCGGATCGGTGATGCTTGCCGGATCCTCGGCCAACAGCGCGTCGGCGATGCTGGTCGGCAGGCTGACGCCCTCCACCAGATGAATGCCGATGCCGCCGAGAACGAGCGAGCGCAGCCGCTCCGGCGCCATCACCGCCATGCAGGCGCCGATGCGCCCGCCCATCGAGTAGCCCAGCACATCGGCCCGCGCGATGCCGAGATGGTCGAGCAAGGCGAGCGCGTCCCGGGCCATGATGTCGGGGTCGTAGGCGTCCGCCTCATAGACCTTGCCCGACGCGCCATGGCCGCGATTGTCGAGCGCGATCACCCGCCGTCCGGCGCGCACCAGCGTCGAGACCCAGCCCGGCCCGACCCAGTTCGTCTCCTTGTTGGAGCCAAAGCCGTGCACCAGCAGCACCGGATCGCCGTCGCCCTCGTCGAGATAGGCGAAGTCGAGGCCGTCATGGTGAAAGGTGGGCATCGGCAGGCTCCCTCGGACATGTCGTCCCCGGCGTAAAGGAGCCGCCTGCCCGCGGCAAGAAGCCGGCGGCGCCGCAGGCGCATAAGAGCAATGCGTGGACGAGGGATCGAACTGTCTCAGGGAAGGCCCGCCGGTCCCAGCCCCGGCACCGCTGCGGCGAAGCCCGCCCGGCGCCGGCGCCAGAGCGGACGCACCATCTCGACGATGAAACGGTTCAGCGCCGCGACGAGGCCGACGAGGTTGACCAGCGCGGCGATGATCAAGAAGCCCAGCTTCATCGCCATCTCGGAAAGGAACAGCGCCCCGCGTCCGAGCTTGGTGAGGATGGCGAGAGTCGCCGGTCCCTTCTTTTCCGCCAGTCGGGCGAGGCGCGTCGTGTCGCCGGCGCTATCGAGCACCTTGATGCCCTGAAGCGTCGCGCGGGTGCCGGCCTTCGCCTGCACCATGCCAAGGTCGCCGGCCATGCGGACCAGCGAGCGACCTGCGGCGCCGGCGGTGGCGCCGGCCTTCGCGCCCGTCTTGGCCCCGATGCGGGCGATATCCGCGCCCTCAGCGGCAACCGGCAGTGCCGGGCGCGCCTCGCGCAGCAGACGCGCGACGTCGCCGACGAAGCCGGCCCCCATCACCCCCGCCCGCCGTGCCACCTTGAAGGTCGTCAGCCCCGCGCGCATGGGCGCGAGCACCAGCCCGCTTCCGAAGGTCGCGGCGGTCGCGGCAAGGCCGACCCCGGCAAGGCCGACCACCAGCGGATCGACCGGCACGCCGGTTGCGGCGTGGTAGCCCTCGCGGGTCAGGTCGCGCACGTCGCCCCAGCCGATGAGATCGCCGGCGGCCGAACCCGCGAGGCTCGCCCCACCATCGACCTCGCCAGTCAGGAAGCCGTGCCCCGCGCTCAATGCCGTGGCTAGCATCGAATGGGCCTGTGCCGATTCGTCCGCGACACGCGCCCTGACCGCGGGATCGACCGCAAGGCCGCGATCATCCGCCAGCGCGACGAAGCTCGCCGCAAGCTCGGTATCCCCGCCCGCGAGCGCGCTTTCGATGTCCTGCGCGAGGTTGTCCGGCGTCAGCGTGGCCGCGAGGCGCGCATCGGCGATCCGCGCCGGATCGTCCCGCGAGGCCACCAGCTCGAACGCGCTGCGTCCCAGCGGCAGCAGCCAGTTGGCGCAGGCGGCAAAGGCGAGCACGAGGCCGAAGCTGGCAGCGAGGCGGCGCATGATCGTTCGGGGAAACCTCATCCGCGCTCCATGCGGCATGCCGGAGCGTCAGCATCACGCGCTCCATATGGTGCGGCATTGTGGCGGGCAAAAGGGCGCGCGGCCCTTTGACCCGCCGGCCGGAACCGCTATGTTCGCGACCGGCGCCGGCCGGGCGCCATCCGGCTGCACCGCGCCGCCGGACACGGGCACACCGCACCGGGGCGACCCGGTTCGAACGAGAACAGAGCGCATCATGGCGGGCCACGTCGTTCCTCACTTCCACAATTCGGCGGGCGTTCCGATCATCCGTATCGGCGCGAAGGAATTCATGTGCGTCGGGGCCAAGCCGCCTTACGACCATCCGCATGTCTTCCTCGACATGGGCTCGGACGACGAGATCATCTGCCCCTATTGCTCGACGCTCTACCGTTTCGACCACGCGCTGCACGGCACCGACACCGTGCCCGCCGGCTGCGCCCTCGACATGACCGACGCCGCGGCCTGACCGTCTCGTCGCCTCCGGGCGGCATCTGGATGCAATTCATCGTTTCACGGAATCGATGAATCGCTCCACTTCGCTCGAAAATGCTCTAGCGGGAGCCGCAATGGCGTCGAACCGCATCGTCATCGCCGGGGCCGGCATTGGTGGGCTCGCGGCGGCCCTCGCCGTCGCCCGCACCGGACGGCCGGTCACCGTGCTGGAGCGCGCCGTGGCGCTGGAAGAAGCCGGCGCCGGCGTCCAGCTCGCCGCCAATGCCACGCGCTGCCTCGCCGCGCTCGGCGTGCTGGATCGGCTGCGCGACGCTGCGGTCCATCCCCGCGCCTTCCGCATCTGTGACGGCATCAGCGGCAGGTTGCTGGCAGAGGCCGACACCGCCCGCGACGCCGAGGCCCATTATGGCGGCCCCTTTCTCGTGGTGCATCGTGCCGACCTGCAGCGCGCGCTGCTTGAGAAAGCGGCGGAGATACCGGAGATCGAGCTGAAGCTCGGACGCACCGTCGAGGATTTCTCCGACCCCGAAGGCAAGCCCTTCCTCACCGTCTCGGTCTCCCATGAGGGCGAGCGGGAGGCGATCCGTTGCGCCGCCCTCATCGGGGCGGACGGCCTGCGTTCCACCATCCGTGCCCGCCTCTCCCCCTCCGCGATCCCGGTGTTCCGCAAGCGCGCCGCCTGGCGCGCCACGCTGCCGGTGGACGAGGTGCCCGGCGCCTTTGTCGAGGGCGGGCTGGTGGCGCCGGTGGTGCGCCTGTGGATGGGACCCGGCGCCCATATGGTCGCCTATCCGGTGAAGGCCGGGCGCGCGCTCAATCTCGTGGTGGTGACCGCCGACGAGCGCGCCGCCCATGGCTGGGGCTTCGGCGCGGCACGCGAGGAACTCGTCGCACTGTTCCGGCGATGGCATCCGGAACCGCGCAATCTTCTCGCGGAACCCGATGCGTGGCTGCGCTGGGCGCTGTGCGATCTCGAACCGCTGCACCAATGGGGTCTCGGCCGGGTCACCCTGCTCGGCGACGCCGCCCATGCCATGCTGCCGTTCCTCGCGCAGGGCGCGGCACAGGCGATCGAGGATGCCTGCGTGCTCGGCGCCTGCCTCGCGGTGAAAGGGCGCGACGAGCATGTCGCGCTGCGCGCCTATGAGCAGGCCCGCAAGGCGCGCACCCGCCGGGTGCAGAAGGCGGCGCTCGGCATGGACCGCATCTACCACCTCGGCGGGCCGGCGCGGCTGGCGCGCGATTTCGTCATCAGGAACCAGTCCGGCGCCTCGCTCTATCGCCGCTATGGCTGGATCTATGGCTGGACCCCGCCGCCGCTGCCCTGACGCGCTTACGCCATCTGCATCTTGAGGCCGACGATGCCGGCAAGGATGGCGAGCACGCACACGACCTTCATCACCGACAGCGCCTCGCCGAACAGCATCGCGCCCAACAGGACGGTACCCACCGTGCCGACCGCCGCCCACGCCGGATAGGCGATGCTGACGGGTATCGAGCGCATCGCGAAGGTGAGGAAGGCAAGGCTCGCCGCGCCCGCCGCGAGGGTGATGAGGCTCGGCACCAGGCGGGTGAAGCCGTCGGCTTCCTTCAGCCCACCGGCAAAAACGATCTCGAACGCAGCGGCGATGGCGAGATAAAGCCAGGCCATTGTAACCTCCGGGCGCCGCCTCCGGACGACGCTTTTGCATGAGAAAAACAAGGATCGTCGCTGGCACGCGCCAGCCGTTTTGCCTTATAGTTTCTTATGATAGGCGACGACAAACGCGGAGTTCTCACCTGATGGATGAAACAGCCTCATCCATAGCCGCATTCCGGCGCGGCTCGTGACCGCCCTGCCCGCGCTCGGTGCGCTGCGCGCCTTCGAGGCCGCCGCGCGGCTCGGCAGCTTCAAGCGGGCCAGCGTCGAGCTGGCCGTCACCCCCACCGCGATCAGCCACCAGATCCGCCAGCTCGAGGCCGATCTCGGCGTGGCGCTGTTCCTGCGCCAGACGCGGAAGGTGGTGCTGACCGAGGAAGGCCGCGCCCTCTACGAGCCCGTCCATGCCGGTTTCACCGGCATCGCCGCGGTGGTGGGGCGGCTGCGCGCCGGGCGCGGCCGCAAGGTGGCGACGCTGTCCGCCACGCTGTCCTTCACCGCCCGATTGCTGGTGCCGCGTGCCGCCCGTTTCCGCGCCCGATTCCCGGACTGGGACCTCCGGCTGAACGCCGCGGACGCCAATGTCGATCTCGCCGCCGGCGAGGCCGATGCCGCCATCCGCTATGGCGCCGGTCCCTGGCCCGGCCTCGACGCGGTCGAGCTGATGCCGGAGAGTTTCGCCCCGGTCTGCGCGCCGCAGCTCGGCATCAGGACGCCGCGCGATCTCGCCCGCGCCACGCTGATCCATATCGAGCCGCTGTCCTTCGCGCCCGACGCCAGCGCCCCGAGCTGGCGCGCCTATGCCGAGGCGTCCGACCTGCCCGGGATCGAGGGTGCCGCCGGCGTCACGGTGAATGACGAGAACAGCGCGATCCAGGCGGTGCTGCTCGGCCAGGGCGTCGCGCTGCTGAGCCTTGCCCTGATGAGCGCCGAACTGGCTGCCGGCACGCTGGTCGAACCCTTCGGCTGCGTCATGCCGGGCCTCGCCTACCATTTCGTCGCCCCTGCCGGAGCCGCGGCCCGCCCCGGCGCGGCGGTGCTGCGCGACTGGGTGGTGGCGGAATTCGGCGAACACAGAAGCATCGACCACAATTGACCCTAGGGAAAGACAATCGGATCATTTAGCGAACGAAGGAAGTACATGAAGGCAACCTCGCCGCGTATTGGCAGCAGGAATGCTTCTTCGGCTGAACGCTAAGGCTCTCCTCGGCTCCTCCACCTGCTCGCCGCTCAGGAGCCGCGGGCGGTGGCCGATCCGCAGGAACAAGCTGGCGGTCTCCTCGTGTTCCCCGGCCGCATACCGCGCCTCCGCCGGCGAGGCGCCGACTCCCATCGGCCGTGACTTGGCAAACAGTATCGCCTCGGGCCCTTCCGCAACCGAGCCGACCACCTCTACCAGCCGGCGATCCTCGGGCGGAAAGCATCGCCTCTCGCGCCTGTCCTCCAGCCGCAACCGCGCGCGTGCATCTGCCCCCCGTTTCGGCAGCAGCCCCAAGCTCAGAAGATGCTGCCCGCCACCTCTCCAACGGCCATGTCCGGCTGTTGCGCGCCTGCTGGCAGGCTGGAGCGAAAGAGTTTGCCGGCCTGCCCTCGGGAGAGTGCGGGCGCCGCCTCTCGCCGCGCGCAGGGGAGAGCTAACCGATCCGCACCGGCGGCACCCGGCCGGCGACCAGCAGGTCGTCGCTCTCGTCCTTCAGGTTCACGCCGGTCAGGCGGCGCGCCAGCGCCTCCTTCAGCAGCCAGCTCAGCTTGAAGGCGGCGTGCGCGTGGGACAGCCCCTCCCCGCGCACATTTGAGATGCAGTTGCGCTCCGCGTCGGTGCGCCCGACCTTCGGGTCGAAGGTGAGATAGAGGCCGAGACTGTCCGGCGAAGAGAGGCCCGGCCGCTCGCCAACCAGTACCACCACCGCCCGAGCGCCAAGCAGCGCACCCACTTCGTCGCCGAGCGCCACCCGCGCCTGGCTCGCCACCACGACCGGCGCGACGCGCCAGCCATGCTCGGCGATGCGGGCACGGAACGCTTGGAGGAACGGCACCACCTGCACATGGATGGCGGTGGAGGACAGCCCGTCCGCCACCACGATGGCGAGATCGGGGGCGAGGTCCGGCGCATTCTCAGGCGCCCCCCGTCCGGCCAGCGCGCGCCAGTCGGCCAGCGCGGCCCGGCTCTCGTCGGAAAGCCGGCGCCCGAGATCAGGCCGACGCAGATAGATGTCGCGCCCGCTCGCCGCCGAGGTGACCGCCAGCGTCGGAAAGCCGAGCCCCGCGAGGCCGGCCTCCACCTCGGACGCATCGAAGGGCGCGTGCACCGCATCGCGCGCCTGCGCGTGGGCCAGCGAGAAGCGCAGCACTTCGGAGGTCGGCAGCCCCGCGCCGGCCCGCCCGAGCGCGATGCGCGCCGGCGTCATCGCCGCCAGCCGCCGCCAGCTGTCGCGCTGCACCGAAGGCTGGTCCGCATCGGCGGCGGAAACCTCTGCGGCATTCGCCTCCATGCCCTTCGCCTCTATGCCCTTCGCCTCCATGCCCTTCGCCTCCGTCACGCCGCCATCCCCGGCGCGGCGGCGAGCAGCGGATGGTTGGCGCCCTGCGGCCGCAGCTTCCCGTCGAGATCGGTGATGCCCATCTCGGCCAGCCAGCGGGCGAATTCCGGCGCACGCTTCAGGCCCAGCACCTCGCGCAGATAGAGCTGGTCGTGGAACGAGGTGGACTGGTAGTTCAGCATCACGTCGTCCGAACCGGGAATGCCCATGATGTAGGTGACGCCCGCCGCACCGAGCAGCGTCATCAGCGTGTCCATGTCGTCCTGGTCGGCCTCGGCATGGTTGGTGTAGCAGACGTCGCAGCCCAGCGGCACGCCCATCAGCTTGCCGCAGAAATGGTCCTCCAGCCCGGCACGGATGATCTGCTTGCCGTCATAGAGATATTCCGGCCCGATGAAACCGACGACGGTGTTCACCAGCAGCGGCTGGAACGGCCGGCACACCGCATAGGCGCGGGCCTCCAGCGTCTGCTGGTCGACGCCGTGATGGGCGCCGGCCGAGAGCGCCGAGCCCTGCCCGGTCTCGAAATACATCACATTGTCGCCGAGCGTGCCGCGCTTCAGCGAGAGCGCCGCCTCGCGGCCTTCCTTCAGCACCGCGAGGTCGATACCGAACGAGGCGTTCGCCGCCTCAGTTCCCGCCACCGACTGGAACACCAGATCCACCGGCACGCCGCGATTGATCACTTCGATCGAGGTGGTCACATGGGTGAGCACGCAGCCTTGGGTCGGGATGTCGAAACGCTGGATGATGCCGTCGATCAGCTTCAGCAGGTCGGACAGCACGGGCAGACTATCCGAGGCCGGGTTGATGCCGATCACTGCATCCCCGCAGCCATAGAGCAGCCCGTCGAGGATCGCCGCGGTGATGCCGGCGGCATCATCGGTCGGGTGGTTGGGCTGGAGCCGCACCGCCATCGTGCCCGGCAAGCCGATCGTGTTGCGGAAGCGGGTCACCACCCGGCATTTGCGCGCGACCATGATAAGGTCCTGGTTGCGCATCAGCTTGCAGACCGCCGCCGCCATCTCCGGGGTGATCCCCGGCGCCAGCGCCGCCAGCACCGCCGAGCTCGCCCGCTCGGAGAG
The DNA here is from genome assembly GCF_023016805.1 of Ancylobacter crimeensis. Taxonomy (GTDB): domain Bacteria; phylum Pseudomonadota; class Alphaproteobacteria; order Rhizobiales; family Xanthobacteraceae; genus Ancylobacter; species Ancylobacter crimeensis. Next base: position 84,934 of record NZ_JALKCH010000012.1, on the reverse strand, counting down.
CAGGAAGTCGCGGAAATCGCCCACCGTCATGTGCGACAGCGGGCGGAAAGCGGCGGCATCGTGGGTGTCGATGATGAGGCGGGTAACCTCGTCGCCCTCGTAAGGAACCAGCGCCTCGCTGAGGAACGTCGAAAGCGGCACCTCGGCGAGGCACATGCGGGCGGCGACGTTCTCCTCCGCCGAGGTCGCGGCGATGCCGGCCAGCATGTCGCCGGAGCGCGGAGGCGTCGCCTTGGCCATCAGCTCGCGCAGATCGGCGAAGACATGGCTGCGCGTCCCGATCATGTGGCGATAGGCCATTGGCATCTCCCGGCGAGAAGGCGGGGGCGAAGCCTCATTCGCAGGCAAGCCTCCTTCGCGGGCATTGTGACCGCGAGGCACCGCGCTGCCAAGCCTGATTGCCGGCGGCAGCGGACTGGACGAGCCGGCGCGCGAAAGCTACCAACCGGCCAGACTCGCGCGGCGACACTCGCACGGCATGACACGGAGCAGACCCATGGCGACCTTCATCCTTATCCACGGTTCCTGGCATTGGGGCGGTTGCTTCGTGAAGGTGGCGAACCTGCTCGCCGCACAGGGCCATGCCGTCATCATGCCGGACCTCGCCAGCCACGGGTTCAACCCCACCCCGACCGCCGCCGTCACCGACATCGCGATCTATGCCGCGCCGGTGAAGGCCGCCCTGGAGCGGGTCGAGGGCAAGGCCATACTGGTCGGCCATTCGGTCGGCGGCGCGACCTGCACATGGCTCGGCGAGCTGATGGCGGAGAAGATCGAGGCGCTCGTCTACCTCACCGGCTTCATGGCGCCGGCCGGCAAAAGCGCGCGCGATTTCGTCATGACGCCGGCCTATCTCAAGGATCCCGCCATCGTCGCGACGCAGGGCATGCTGCGCATGGGCCGGGAGGGGCTCGGCATCGACCTGTCCAAGCGCGACCTCATCGTGCGCTCGCTCTATTCGGATTGCACGGAGCGCGACATCGAGGTGGCGCTCGCCAATCTGGTGAAGGTCACCCCGCACGCGCCCTTCGCCGCGGTTTCCGCCATCACGCCCGGCCGCTATGGCAGCCTGCCGCGCCATTATGTCGAGTGCCTGCACGATCAGGCCCTGCCCCTTCCCGTGCAGCGGGAGATGCAATCGGCGGTGCCGGGGGCGGCGATCCACCAGATCAATTCCGGCCACTCGCCCTTCCTTAGCGAGCCGGCCGAGATGGCGGACATCCTCGGCCGGATCGCCGGCGCCTGACGCGGCTCAGCGCGCGGAGCCGGCCTTCAGACGCAGCGCCGCTAACGCAAAGGCGGCGCAGGCCATGGCGACGAACAGCACCAGCCCATGCGTCGTCACCTGCATCGCCGCGCCCGCCAGCGTCGGGCCGATCAGCGCGCCGACGCCCCAGAACACGCCCATGCCGGCGTAGATGCCGATGATCTCGCTGCCCGAAAACCGGCTGCCGACGATGGTGAGCATGATCGTGTAGATGCCCACGAACAGCCCGCCCCACACGAAGAGCAGCGGGTAGATCGCCCAAACCGAGCCCAGCGCGAAGGGCCACGCCAGCGCGCTCGCCGCCGAGAGCACGGCGAGCCAGATGATGAGGCGCTCGCGGTCCATCTTGTCGCCGAGCCAGCCAATCGGAAGCTGCAGCACGATGGCGCCGAACATCATGCAGGTCATGAGCTGGGTGGCCTGCGTCTCCGCCCAGCCGAGCGACATCGCATAAAGGGTGAGGAAGGTGAGGCCCGCCGTCTCCACCGCCGCGTTCAGCGCCGTCGCCGCCATCGCCACCGGGGCGAGGCCGACATAGCGCAACGGATTGGAGTGGGCGTGCCCCTCGATACGCGGCGCCACCACCGCCGGCGAAACCACGAGGCCCGCCGCCCCCGCCGCAAGGCCCGCGCCGATGAGATAAGGCAGGAAGCCGTCCGAGCCGGCGAAGGACAGGATCAGCGGTCCCAGCGCGAAGCCCACCGAGAGCGCTGCCGTATAGGCGCCCATGGTGCGGGCGCGCGACTGTTCCGAGGACAGGGCGTTCAGCCACGTCTCCGACAGCACGAACAGCACCTCGGACGCCATGCCCAGCATGAGCCGCAGCGGGAACCAGAGCCACACCAGCGGGAAGGACGGAAACAGGCACAGCAGCACCGCGGCGCTGAGGAGCGCGCCGATCACCGTCGGTCGCAACCCGAAGCGCGCGGTGATGTGCGGCAGCAGCACCGCCGTCACCAGAACGCCCACGGCGTGCATGGCCGCATTTGCACCGATCAATGCCTCGCTGAGCCCGCGCTCGGCGAGATCGAGCGCGATCAGCGCCGCGCTGAGGCTGTAGGTCAGTCCGAAGATGGTCGCGGTGGCGATGACCGCGGCCCGCGCCAGAAGGGTGTGGCCGGCGAGCGGGGCGGTTCCCTCATGCAGGGTCATGGGCGGGCCTCGCGGGGGTGGGAGGTGGTCGCAGCGGGGCGCGGCGTCAGTTCCATGATGCCGGAAATGGCCCGCGCATAATCCAGCACCATGCCCGGCGTCCATGCCATGGCGGCGGCGCGGCGGCGCATCAGCCCCCCGGCCCACAATTCGGGCATCAGCACGAGGCGCGCCACGAACCAGGGCGAGCGGCCCTCCCGCTCGAACAGGCCTTCGACCGCCGAATCGACCGCCTTCGCCACCGCGCTTGAACAGTTGCGGTTGGTGAGGTTGTAAGTGGTGTCCGTGCTGTACTCCGCCCAGAAGCCGCGCAGCGCCTCGACATTGACGCCGGCAAGTTCGACCTGCCGGGTCGAGGGACACCATTCCGCGCTCTCGATCGCGTAGCTCGGCTGAAACTTGCCGGGCACGTCATTGTCCTGTGTCGCGCGCAGGGTACGGGTGAACTGCGACTGGTCGCGCTCGATCTCCACCGCCGGGTAGTGGCTTACATAGACATCCCCGCCCGCCTCCAGCGCCGCATGACCGGTGGAGACGACGCCCTTCGCGTCCAGCGCGGCGACATAGCGGGAGACGCCTATATTGGCGAGCGTGCCGGTCGGGGTCCATACATGGACGGTCAGCGTGCCGGACGGATTGAACGGATGCTCCTCGCCGAGGACGGTGCCGGAGCGCGGCCAGCCGTCGCTGAACAGCGTCGCCATCCGCACGCCATGCGGCAGCCGACGGATGCGCAGCGCCAGCACGATCATGCTGACGGCCATGACCGCTATCAGCGTTCCCACGTCGATGCCGACCGAGCCGCGCCACTGGGTCGGCCAGGGCACGAAGGACCAGATGCCGAACGCGAACTCGAACCCGGCCAGCACGATCTGCCGTCGCCACTTCGAGAAGCGCACCACCCAAGCGCTCGCCGCGCGCCAGGCACCATCGGCGATGATCACGATACCGGTCAGGATGCCGATGATCATGTCGCTGTGCGGCGTGTGCGCCATGATGAGCGCGCAAATCGCCAGAAGGAACGCCGCCTTGACGAGGCGCATCGTGCGTCGCGTGCCCTGTGAGGCAATGCCGGCAATGACAGAAACCGTCGCGTCGATCAGGAGAGGCACCGCGAACAGGCTCGGCGAGATCCGGTATTCGTCATAAAGCGCGTTGACGACGAAGAAGAGCCCGATTGCCAGCCAGATCACGCCCAGCGCCGCCAGCACCCACCATTTGCGGCGGATGAGGCGGGCACCGAGCAGCACCATCAGGAATTCGATCATCGGCATGCCCATGCTGAACCCGCCTGCCGGACAGGTCGGCGGCGAACGATAGGCCCGCAAGGCAGGCCATGCGAGACACCATGCGACGGTGTTTGACCCAATGCCGCAGGGGCAGCAACCGTTTTATGGTCGCACTGGCATGATTTTGGTTGAGGTATCGCGTGCCGGCGTCAGGAGGTCCATCGCCGGCATCGGCTTTCCTCATGGGGCGCATCGAAACATCGCGTTTCACCCCGCGCCGGTTCTGCGCCTATGGTCCGCGCCCCGAGCCAAGGCCCCGCAGATGAGCGAACCGACCACATCCGGCCCAGCCGCCACTCGACCGGCCGCCACCGCCGCCACGCCCTTGGCCGCACCCATGGCCGCAGCCGCGCCGGCGCCACGCACCTTCCTGCCGCTGCCGCTGCTGGTCGGGCTGTTCTGCATCCTGTGGTCGTCGGCCTTTGCCGGGGCGAAGCTGGCGCTTTCCGCGAGCCCGCCGCTCATCCTGCTCACCGCCCGCTTCGTGTTGGCCGGCGTGCTGATGCTGGGTCTCGCGCGGCTCGTGGACGGCCCGCTGCGGCTGCGGCGGCGTGACCTCTATGCGCTCGCCTTCATCGGTGCGCTCAACAATGCGCTCTATCTCGGCTTCAACTGGGTGGGACTGACCTACGCTTCCTCCGCCTATGTCGCGGTGCTGACCAGTTGCTTGCCGCTGGTCGTCGCCTTCGCCGCCGGCCCGGTGCTCGGCGAGCGCCTGACGCTGGCGAAATGGCTCGGCATCGGGCTCGGCCTGGCCGGCGTCGCCATCGTGCTGCGCTCGCGCCTTGCCGGCGGGCATGAGAGCCTGTTCGGCACGCTGCTCATCGCCTGCGGCTGCCTCTCGCTCGCCGCCGGCACCATCGCCTTCAAATATCTGAAGCCGCAGGGCGGCGTCTGGCTCGGAACGGCGATACAGAGCCTTTCCGGCGCCGTCCTCCTGCTGCCCGTGGCGCTTGCGAGCGAGAATCTGCACGAGGTGCGGCTCACGGCCGATCTGCTCTACGGCCTCGCCTATCTGGTCGTCGCGGTGTCGATCGGCGGTTACGGGCTGTGGTTCTACCTGCTCACCCGCTCCAGCGCGACGGCGGCCTCCAGCCTGCACTTCCTCATGCCGCCGCTCGGTTTGTTCTTCGGTTGGCTGCTGCTGGGCGAGGCGATCCCCCCGCTCGACATCGTCGGCATCGTGCCGATCGCCGCCGGCATCTGGCTGGTGACGCGGCCGGGCAGGCCCGCCGCGTCCTAGCGCATTTTCAAGCGAAGCGGATACCGGTTCGCGTGAAGAAAATTCGTTCTATCAATAGCTTAGAACCATTCATCGATTCCGTGAAACGATGAATGGCTCTAGCCGGAGACCGGCACGCCCGAGACCAGCGAGTCGCGCATCTGCGCCAGCAGGTCGTAGGAGCGCTTCTTGGCCGCGAGGTCGTGAACCGGGGTCGCGATCATCAACTCGTCTGCCAGCGTGGTGGCGAGAAAGCGGTTGAGCCCCTCCGCCACCTTTTCCGGGCCGCCGACCAGAACCCGGTCGCGGTTGCGGTCGAGGAAGCGGCGGTCGGCCTCGGTGTAGGGGTAGGCGGCCGCCTCCTCCGGCGTCGGGATCGGGGCGAAGACGCCGCGCTGCCGGTTGAGATGCGACAGGTCGATGGAGCCCGCGAGATACTCCGCCTCCGCATCGGTGTCCGCGCAGACCACCGAAAGCGCCAATATCGCATGCGGCTTCATGAGCCGGCCCTGATGGGGCTGGAAGCCGGAGCGATAGCTCAGCATGGCGTCCAACACGTCATGGGTGGCGAAGTGGTGGGCGAAGGCGAATCCCACCCCGATCTGCGCCGCCAGACGCGCGCTGTAGCCGCTGGAGCCCAGCAGCCAGATCGGCGGCAGTTCCACATCCACCGGCATCACCCCGATGTTGCGGAAGGGATGGTCGCTCGGGAAGGTGTGCTCGTCATAGGCCATGAGTTCGCGGAGCCGATCGAGGAAATCGTCCTCGGGCTCGACATTCTGGCGCCGCCGCAAGGCGATGGAGGTGAGGTGATCGGTGCCGGGCGCCCGGCCGAGGCCGAGATCCACGCGGTCCGGGTAGAGTGCCTCAAGCACCTTGAACCGCTCTGCAACCATCAGCGGCGCATGGTTCGGCAGCATCACCCCGCCGGAGCCGACCCGGATGCGCTGCGTACGCGCGAGAATCTGTCCCGCCATGATGTCCGGAGCACCGGAGGCGACCGAGGGCAGGTTATGATGCTCGGCGACCCAGAAGCGGGCATAGCCGAGCGCATCCACATGCGCGGCAAGGTCGAGCGTGCCTCTCAGCGCGTCCGGCCCGCTGTGGCCGGAGGCGACGAAGGACAGGTCGAGGACCGACAGCGGCACGGCGGAGCCTTGTGGGCGTGAATGTGCGTTCATGGTCAGGGAGGTGGGGCGCCGGCTTTTCGCCCGCAAGGGTCGCGCACGATAGAATACGACGGACAACCGGTCTTCATCGGGTTGCACCTCTCCTTACATTTTTCCGCACGAAAGGTTGCACCTTCGATGACACCGGGTTGCACCCATGCTAGGAAAACGCATTCGGGACGGCAAAGCGGGAGCGGGACATGGCGACCACCACCATTGGCGTGAAGATCGACGAAGATTTGCGGGCGCGTCTCAAGACCGTGGCAGAAACCCATGGCCGGACCGCTCATTCCATCGTCAAGCAGGCGTTGCTCGACACGCTTGACCGTCTGGAAACCGGCGAGACCTCGGCGGGAGAAACCTCGGGTGACGAGGTTGCACCTCTCCTTGCCGACACGGCCAATCGCTTCCTTCCCTTCGCCACCGGTGTCCTGCCTCAGACCGTGCTGCGCGCCCGCATCACATCGGCCTACCGCACGCCGGAACCGGATTGCGTTCCCCTGCTTCTTTCCGAAGCCGCGCTGAACGCGGATGAGGCCGCCCGGGTGAAGGCCCGCGCCGCCGCCCTCGTGCAGACCCTGCGCGACAAGGGCCAGAAGGGCGCGGTGGAAGGGCTGATCCACGAATATTCGCTCTCCAGCCAGGAAGGCGTGGCGCTGATGTGCCTCGCCGAGGCCCTGCTCCGCATCCCGGATCGCGCCACCCGCGACGCCCTGATCCGCGACAAGATCGGGGTGGGCGACTGGCAGGCCCATCTCGGCCACAGCCCCTCGCTGTTCGTCAACGCCGCGACCTGGGGCCTGCTGGTCACCGGCAAGCTGACCTCGACGACCAGCGAATCTGGACTGACTGTCGCTCTCACGCGACTCATCGGTCGCGGCGGCGAGCCGCTGATCCGCAAGGGCGTCGACCTCGCCATGCGAATGATGGGCGAGCAGTTCGTGACCGGGCAGACCATCTCGGAAGCGCTCGCCAACTCCCGCAAGATGGAGGCCAAGGGCTTCCGCTATTCCTACGACATGCTGGGCGAGGCCGCGACCACGAGCGCCGACGCCGCCCGCTATTATGCCGATTACGAGCAGGCCATCCACGCCATCGGCAAGGCATCCGGCAAGCGCGGCATCTATGAGGGCCCCGGCATCTCGATCAAGCTCTCGGCGCTGCACCCGCGCTATGCCCGCGCCAAATATGAGCGCGTTATCAACGAGTTGCTGCCCCGCGTCGCCTCCCTCGCCCGCCTTGCGAAGCACTACGACATCGGCCTCAACATCGACGCGGAGGAGGCCGACCGGCTGGAGCTCTCGCTCGACCTGCTGGAGGCGCTGTGCTTCGACGAGACGCTGGCGGGCTGGAACGGCATCGGCTTCGTGATCCAGGGCTACCAGAAGCGCTGCCCCTTCGTCGTTGATTTCCTTGTCGATCTCGCCCGCCGCAGCGGTCGCCGCCTGATGGTGCGGCTGGTGAAGGGCGCCTATTGGGACAGCGAGATCAAGCGCGCGCAGATCGACGGGCTGGAAGGCTTCCCGGTCTATACCCGCAAGGTGCACACCGACGTCTCCTACCTCGCCTGCGCCCGCAAGCTGCTGGCGGCGCCGGACGCCATCTTCCCGCAATTCGCCACCCACAACGCGCAGACCCTGTCCTCCATCATGGAGATGGCAGGGCCGAACTATTATGCCGGCCAATACGAGTTCCAGTGCCTGCATGGCATGGGCGAGCCGCTCTATGAGGAGGTGGTCGGCAAGGATCGACTGAACCGGCCCTGCCGGGTCTATGCCCCTGTCGGCACGCATGAAACGCTGCTGGCCTATCTGGTGCGCCGCCTGCTGGAAAACGGTGCGAACTCCTCCTTCGTCAACCGCATCGCCGATCCCGGCGTGCCGATCGACGAGCTGGTGGCCGATCCGGTGGCGGTGGCGCGCGCCATCCAGCCGGTCGGCTCGCCCCACCCCGCCATCGCCCTGCCCGACCGGCTGTTCGGCGAGGCGCGGCGCAATTCCGCGGGCCTCGACCTCTCCAACGAGCAGCGCCTCGCCTCGCTCTCCGGCGCCCTGCTCGCCGCCGCCGCCACCTCGCTCCATGCCGCACCACTGCTCGGCGACGGCGTGGCGGAAGGCGTCGCCCGGCCGATAACGAACCCGGCGGACCGGCGAGAAACCGTCGGCATCGTCGAGGACGCGACGCCGGAGATCGTCGCCCGCGCCATGGAACAGGCGCTCTCCGCCGCGCCCATCTGGCAATCCACCCCCCCGGCGGAGCGAGCCGCCGGACTTGCCCGCGCCGCCGACCTGATGGAAGCCCGCATGCCGGCGTTGATCGCGCTCGCGGTGCGCGAGGCCGGAAAGTCCATTCCCAACGCCATCGGCGAGGTGCGCGAAGCCGTTGATTTCCTGCGTTATTATGGAGCAGAGGTCGCCAGCCGCTTCTCCAACGACACCCACCGACCGCTCGGCCCGGTGGTGTGCATCAGCCCCTGGAACTTCCCGCTCGCCATCTTCTCGGGCCAGGTCGCCGCGGCGCTGGCCGCCGGCAATGTGGTGCTGGCGAAGCCCGCCGAGGAAACCCCCCTCATCGCCCATGCCGCAGTCCAGATCCTGCGCGAGGCCGGCATTCCGGCCGGCGTGGTGCAGCTTCTGCCGGGGGCGGGCGATGCCGGCGCCGCGCTGGTGGCGGACGAGCGCACGCGGGGGGTGATGTTCACCGGCTCCACCGAGGTCGCCCGCCTCATCCAGAAGCAGCTTGCCGGCCGCCTGAGCCCGGAAGGCCGGATCATTCCGCTCATCGCCGAAACCGGCGGCCAGAACGCGATGATCGTGGATTCCTCCGCCCTCGCCGAGCAGGTGGTTGGCGACGTCATCGCTTCCGCCTTCGATTCGGCCGGCCAGCGCTGCTCCGCGCTGCGCGTACTCTGCCTGCAGGAAGACGTCGCCGATCGCGTGCTGACCATGCTGAAGGGCGCGCTGGATGAGATCGCCCTGGGCGACCCCGCGAAGCTCTCGACGGATGTCGGGCCCGTGATCACCGCCGAGGCGCAGGGCATCATCGAGGCGCACATCGCCCGCATGCGAGAGGCCGGCCGACCGGTGCACCAGCTTGCCGTGCCGGAGGAGTGCCGCACCGGCACCTTCGTACCCCCGACCCTGGTCGAGATCGACGATATAGCCAGCCTGAAGCGCGAGGTGTTCGGCCCGGTGCTTCATGTGCTGCGCTACCGTCGCGATCGGCTCGACCGGCTGATCGAGGCCATCAACGGCACCGGCTACGGTCTCACCTTCGGGCTGCACACCCGCATCGACGAGACCATCGCCCATGTGACGGAGCGGATTGAGGCCGGCAACCTGTACGTGAACCGCAACATCATCGGCGCGGTGGTCGGCGTGCAACCCTTCGGCGGGCACGGACTTTCCGGCACCGGACCCAAGGCGGGCGGCCCGCTCTATCTGCAGCGCCTGCTGGCGACCCGGCCGGCGGACCTGCCGCTCGCGAACCTGCCGCTGACAGGCAAGTCCCTCGTGCCGGAGCCGGCCCGGCTGTTCGTCGAAAGCCTGAAAGAAGAGCCGATCCGCCTGCGTTGCGCGGCGCTGCTGGACGCCGCCCGCCATGGCGCGCAGGTCGAGCTGCCCGGCCCGGTCGGCGAGCGGAACGTCTATGCGCTGGAGGGGCGAGGCACCGTGCTCTGCCTGCCGGCGAGCCCGCTCGGCTTCGCACTTCAGGTCACCGCGGCACTCGCCACCGGTAACCGGGTGCTGCTGCCGCCGGTTTATGCCGAGCAGATTCCGGCGGGGCTTCGCGTGGTGACCGGGACGGCGAGCGATCGCACCACCGCGCATTTCGACGCCGTGCTGTTCGAGGGCGACGGCGATGCCTTGAAGGCGCTCAACGAGGAGATCGCCACGCGCGCAGGCGCCATCGTGTTGGTGCATGGCGCCTCGCCGGCGGAGTTCGAGGCCGGCGAGTACCCGCCGCTCGACCTTCTGGTGCTGGAGCGCTCGATCAGCACCAACACCGCCGCTGCCGGCGGCAATGCGAGCCTGATGTCGATCGGCTGAAACGGAACAGGCGGGGATGGCCGTATCGACGCCGCCCCCGCTTGCTCTGCCCCCGACAGACCGCCAGACGCCAAAGAGAGCGTCCGGGGACGCCGGTTTCACTTCGGCGGCAGTGTGTCGGCCTCCGGGAAGGGAGCGAAGTTCAGCGCCGCATTGCGACAGCCCGCAGCGTTCTCCATGAAGCCGACGGTGTAGCTGTTCTGCATCTTGACCGACACCAGCACGCCTTTGGCCTCCGCGCCGTCCCTGCCTTTCGTGTCGAACCTGACGCAGACCGCCCTGATATGGTTCGCCGCATCCAGCGTGACCACGCCCGAGATTTCCGCGTTGTGCACGGCGGTGGGATCATCGGAATATTTCCTCAGCTCACCGAGGACGATCTGCTTGACGCCCTCATCCGCCGGCTGCTGGGTCGCATAAATATCTCCGGCCCACACCCGGACGACACCCAGTCCCACCAGCAACCCGCAGACAGACACGGCCAGGCGACGCTTCATGATGCTCTCCAGGAAAAGTGGTGCGGACGACGGGATCAAAACCCATCGTTCCGCAAGTCTTTGAAATCTCCGCAAAACCTTGCACTCACGAGGTTTCTCCCTTAGCTTCTCCCGGAATTTCTCCCGGAATTTTGGAAGCGCCATGGCGAGCAAGACGCGGAATTTGCAGTTCAAGGACGGACGATATTACGCCCGGCTTTCGATCCATAAGGCGCTTCAACCCATCCTCGGCAGGAAGGAATTTGTAGCGCCCCTCGGCGCGGATCGGACTGCGGCACTCGACCGCCTCCCCGCCGCCATCGCCGGGATGAAAGAGGAAATCGCCATCGCCAAGCGGCAGCTCGGCACGCAGCAAAAGCCGACCTATCGGCCGAAGCCCTCCCCGCGACGGCAGCTTGAGCCTGTCGAGATCGCCGCTCCATTCCTGCAATCCCGGCTCAAGCTCGACGACGAAGTACGCAATAGCGGGCATCCGCTGGCTGGCCTCGGCTATCCCGACCACGATCATATCGACCAGCTTCGGCAGATTGTCGCCGGGAAGCGTCCGGCCATCCTGCCAGCCTCCCTTGCCTTCGCGCTCGACCATGCGCGCGCTACGGGCAATCTCAAGAATGAAGGTGCAACCCTTCGGTTGCTCGCTCAAGCCGAGCTGGTTGCAATCGACACTGAGATGTCGCGTGACGAGGGGGAACCCGATCCGCCAATACCGGCCAACCTCATTGCCCAGCCAGCGCAACCTGCACCGGACAAGGCGACATCGGCACGCATCCTTTCAGCAGATTCAACGAAGACGCTTAGCGAGCTGGTGCCGCGCCTGATACGTGAGCGCCAGCCCTCCCCGGCTACGGCGCGGGAATATGAGGTGATGGCGCGCCAGTTCGAGGAATTGGTTGACCCTGTGCCGGCCGTTTACGAGATCACCCGACGCCACGTTCAGCGCTTCAAGGACCGCCTGCTTGAAACGCCCTCAAGCGCGACCAAACGCTTTAAGGACATGACACTGCCGGAAGCCATCGAGGCGAACAAGAAGCGCGCACAACCCTATGACTGCCTCGACCCAAAGACCATCAACGACAAGACCCTGATGCGGCTGACGGGCCTTCTGAATTGGGCCATGCGGCAGGACATTATCCCCGACAACCCGGCGACCGGCGTGCGTGCCGAGATCACGGGCGGCAAGGTGAAGGCGCCGCCACGTGTGCACTTCAACCCCGGCGACCTGACAAAGCTCTTTGCCCCTCGCCTGTTTGCCCCGACCGGCCGGCTTGGTGAGACGCAATGGGCGATGCTTATCGGCCTCTTTGCCGGCCTGCGCCCATCCGAAAGCGCGCAAATGCGGCTTGATTCCGTCATCCATCAGCGCGGCGTGCTCTGCCTGACGGTAGAGGAAGAAACCAAGACCGAGGGAAGCCGGCGCATCGTGCCGGTGCATTCCACCCTGATCGCCCTCGGCTTTGAGCAATATGTGGAGCGCCTGCGCCAGACCAAGGAAACGCACCTCTTTCCGAAATGGTATGAGGACGGGATGACGGCGAAAGCCGAGGCCACGGCCAAAAGCAAGACCGTGCTCAACCACTATTTCCCGCGCTTCATCCCCCGGCGGTTCAACGTCACCTATAAGAAAAACGCCGGCATCGCCGATCCGCGCAAGGACTTCTACAGCTTCCGCCATACCTTCAAGACCGGCCTTTCAATGGCCGGCGTTGAGCGTGGCGTGATGGATCAGCTTTGCGGGCATAGCGATAACACCGCCGGCGCGGTTTACGTGCACGGCGTGTCTGTGGAAGCCCTCAAGGAAGCTGTCGAGCGCCTGCATTACGACGGGCTCGACCTGAAATCTTTTATGTGAGTGAACGATCATTCACTTTTTGTTGATCCGCGATTCGCGGTATGAGACGATTCTCGTCAAGTTAAATATTGACGCGAGCATCGTGTGTTTGAGACGGCAATCAATTTTGTGAAGAGGTCTTTCGGCTCGCGTGAGCTGAAAGCCCTCACTCTGATGGACTTCGGAAGCTATGGGCCGATCCCGACCGATTCCGGCGTCTTGGTCGGCCGCTCGACCGCACTGCACGTCCCGGCTGTAAAACAGGCCGTTACCTTGATTCACAATGACCTGATTGGCCTGTTGCCGGTTTCGTGGACACCGAGATAAGGTATTCAACGGGACTGGAGAGCGGGAATGCAACGACGGAGGTTCAGCCGCGCGTTCAAGCTTGAGGCTATGAGGTTAGTGAAGGATCGGGGCGTTGCCGTTGCGCAGGCTGTCCGCGACCTGGATGTCCACGAGAACGTGCTGCGTAAATGGATCCGCGAGGCGAAGATTGATCCTCAGCATGCCTTTCCCGGACAAGGTCAGATGAAGCCCGAGCAGCTTGAGATTGACCGGCTGCGCAGGGAATTGGCCAAGCTGAAAGCGGAGCGCGACATCCTAAAAAAGGCCGCAGCCTTCTTCGCCATGGAAGCGACATGAGGTTCGCCTTCATCGCGAAGCACCGGAGCATCTGGCCGTTGGCTTGGCTATGCAACGCTTTGGATGTCTCCCGATCAGGCTTTCATGCCTGGCTCAACCGCAGCCCGAGTGCGCATGCCCGGCACGATGACGTGCTCGCGACGGTGATCGACCGCAGCTTCAAGAGCAGCGATCGAACCTATGGCGCACGACGCGTCTGGCACGATATGCTGGCGGAAGGGCTCTCCTGCGGCCTGCATCGAGTCGAACGGATCATGCGGGAGCATGGATTGCGGGCTCGGCCGCGCCGTCGTCTGCCGAAGGATGTCGGCGTGCGGGCCGCCGCGTTGGACAAACTGCTCGACCGCGCCTTCGAGGCCTCGGCTCCAACCAGAAATGGGTGGCGGACTTCACCTACATCTGGACTGCGGCGGGCTGGCTCTACGTTGCCGCCGTCGTCGACCTGTTCTCACGACGTGTCGTCGGCTGGGCAATGAAGGCGGAGATGACGGCACAACTCGTCGCCGATGCCCTCATCATGGCGATCTGGCGCCGCGGTAAAACATGGGTCACTTCTCGATGGAAAAATCCGCTCCTGCCGGGTCAGATCTCAGCGGAAATCAACAACTTATCGACATTTTCGAGCCAGCCGAATGCCGCAACTACTTCAATGCCGCAGGATATGATGCAACCTGATCGGAAAATGTTCTAGGCGCCGCAATTTACGCATGCGGTCACCGTAGCCGATATCGTCCTTTCCGCCTCGACCCCGTAAATGAAATCGACGCATTTGCCTTTAGCCCGGCTATGTCCCGTTTGGCCGTCTTCTCGGAGATGCCGAACCGGGACAGCAACTCTCGGGCCGAGACCCGCCTGCCGCTGGCGAGCTCGGCAAGGAACCAGCGTTGCCGCTCGTTCGGAACGAACGCTTCATCAGGGTCAAGTTCAGGGTCGTCAATAGGGTCGGGACCAGGGTAATGGTGGAGTGAGGTTTTCCGACGCGGACTCCGATCCTCTGGCCGCTTTCCCGAGTGCTCGTCGGCGCTCGATCCCGAGCGATTCATCAACATCTCAACAATATCGAACCGCCGGCTGGCGAGCAGAAGCATGTGCAGCATCGTATCGGAGTGGATGAGCATCGCGATGAGATGATCTCCATCCGGGCCGCAGGTGCCGGCAATCCAGTTCTTGACCGTGCGTTCACTGGCCCTCGTCCAGCGCTGAACCGTCTTGATCGTCCGGCGGCTGTCGTCGAGCTCCGTCTTCAATGCGAGAGAGACGATCTCGGCATAGCGTCGGGGCGGGCCGTCTCCCTCCGATCCCGGCGGCAATGATCTGCCCTTCTTCTGCAACATGCTTCTTCTCCGTGGAGATACACTGAGAGAAGCAGAGGATTTCCGGCGTAGGAACGTCAACACAACGGTCGATTGCTTGGCGCGCCGGTAAGACGGGTATTGACCGCCAATGACAGAGTCGCGCGACGAGACTTCTTCCGATCTTCCCCAGATTCGGGCCGCGCAGTACGTGCGGATGTCGACCGAGCATCAGCGCTATTCGACGGAGAACCAGGCGGATGCCATCCGTGACTATGCGGCCCGCCACAACTGCACGATCGTCAGGACCTATGCCGATGAGGGCAAGAGCGGCCTCAACATCGATGGCCGCGCCGGCCTGCAGAAGCTGATCGCCGACGTCACCGGCGGACACGCCGATTTCGAGATCGTGCTCGTCTACGACATCAGCCGGTGGGGGCGTTTTCAGGACGCCGACGAGAGCGCCTATTACGAATATCTCTGCCGCCGCGCCGGCGTGCGGGTCGAGTACTGCGCCGAGCCCTTCGACAACGACGGCAGTCTCGGCTCCGACATCCAGAAGATGCTGAAGCGCAAGATGGCCGGTGAATACAGCCGTGACCTGTCGGTCAAGGTCTTCGCCGGTCAGTGCCGTTTGATCAGGTTGGGCTTTCGCCAGGGTGGTCCCGCCGGCTTCGGCCTGAGGCGGCAGCTCGTCGATGAGGCCGGCCGCAGCAAGGCGCTGCTCGCGCGCCTCGAGCACAAGAGCATCCAGACCGATCGGGTGGTTCTCGTCCCCGGCCCCCAGGATGAGGTGGAGGTAGTGCGGCGCATCTATCGGAGCTTCGTCGAGGACGGCCGCAACGAAGGCGAGGTCGCCGCCATGCTGAACGCGGACGGCATCCGGACGGATCTCGGTCGCACCTGGACACGCGGAACGGTCCATCAGGTGCTGATCAACGAGAAGTATATCGGCAACAATGTCTGGAACCGCGGCACTGCGGCCTTGAAGCGGAAGCGGACCCGCAACGAGCCGTCCATGTGGATCAGAGCGGAGGGCGCCTTCCTGCCCATTGTTGATCGCCTTCTGTTCGACGCAGCGCAGGCGATCATCCGCGGCAGGTCGGCGAGGCTTTCCGACGCCGATATGCTGGATGTGCTGCGGCGCCTGCTCGCCGAGCACGGCTATCTCTCCGGCCTGATGATCGACGAGGCGTCTGGCTGTCCGTCGAGCAGTGCTTATCGCAGTCGGTTCGGCAGCCTGCTGCGAACCTATTCGCTGGTGGGATACGCGCCGGATCGCGACTTCGCCTATGTGGAGAGCAACCGCCGGCTTCGGCTGCTCAATCCGACGGTGGTCGACGAGGTGCTGGCGGCGCTGCGGGCGGCGGGTGCCTCCGTTGCCGTCGATCCCGAAACGGGGATTCTCACCATCAATGAGGAGGTCACCGCATCGCTGCTGCTGTGCCGCTGCACGCAAACGGCGGCGGGATCGCTTCGCTGGCTGATCCATCTCGATGGAACAGCGCCGCCCGACATCACCATCGCGGTGCGCATGGAGCCGGGCGAGGAAGCCGTCCGCGATTACTATCTGCTGCCGTCGCTCGACGGCATGGCCGCGCGTCTCCGCCTCGCCGAGCGGAATGAGGCGGGTCTCGATACGTTTCGTTTCGCGACGCTTGAGGCGCTTTACGAGCTGATGCGCCGTGTTCCTCTTGCGGAGGTGGCGTAATGGCCCGAGACCGGAAGGAACACGTTCCTCACCATGTCGGTGGCGTACAGGAGATCCGGTCAATCCCGGTCGACAATGTCCGCGTCGTCAATCCGCGGGCGCGGAGTCCGAAGATCTTCGCCGGAATCGTCGAGAGCATCGCCACAGTCGGCCTCAAGCGGCCGATCACCGTCACGGAGGGCCGGCGCGAAGGCAGCGAGCCGGGATACGATCTCATCTGCGGACAGGGCCGGCTGGAAGCCTTCAAGGCCCTGGGGGAGACGCAGATACCCGCTCTCGTCGTCCGGGCGTCGGAAACCGAGCTCTATCTGATGAGCCTCGTGGAAAACCTGGCGCGTCGGAAGCACTCCAACCGGGATCTGCTCACGGCCGTGCGCGTGCTCGAGGATCGCGGTTATGGTCCGGCCGAAATCGCCCGCAAGACCGGCCTCGATGCCGGATACATCTCCTGCATCATACAACTGCTGAAGGCTGGCGAGGAACGCCTGATCGGTGCGGTCGAGAAAGGCTGGCTGCCGCTCTCGCTGGCCACCGATATCGCCAAGGCGGCCCCGGGCGAGCTGCAGATTGCCATGATGGAGGCCTATGAGACCGGCCTCCTGCGCGGCGAGCAGCTTCTCAAGGTTCGCCGGCTGATCGATCGGCGCCAGGCGCTCGGCAAGACCTACGGCTCTTGGAAGCGCAAGGGTGAGCAGCCGCTCACCGCGAGCAAGCTGGCACAGACCTTCCAGGCCGAGGTCCGACGGCAGCAGCTCGTGGTTCGCAAGTCTGAGGTCGCCGAACAACGGCTTCTGTTCGTCGTGACGGCGCTGAGAAGGATGCTCGCGGATGAGCATTTCCGTACCCTCCTGCGGGCTGAGAGCGTCGGCGATATTCCGAAGCCGCTCGCAGACCGGATCGGCGGGGAGGTGCTGCCGTGACGCGACACGCCTTTCAAAAGAAGACGATGAGGGTCGCGATCGGCGACATTCTGCCGACCCGCACTTTGGCGAAGGATATCCGCGATACGCCGAAATTCCGGACGATCCTCGCCTCGATCCAGGAGGTCGGCATCATCGAGCCGCTCGCCGTCCACCCCGAGCCCGCTGGCGGCAAGGGCTATATCCTGCTGGACGGGCATCTGCGCCTGGAGGCGTTGAAGGCGCTCGAGGCGACGGAGGCGGTCTGCCTCGTCGCCACCGACGATGAGGGCTTCACCTATAACCGTCAAATCAACCGTCTCAGCGCGATCCAGGAGCACAAGATGATCCTGCAGGCGATCCGCAAGGGCGTGCCGCCCGAACGGATCGCCCAGACGCTCAGCGTCAATGTCGAGCGTATCCGGGAGCGCGAGCGGCTGCTCGACGGCGTCGTGCCCGAAGCGGTGGAACTGCTGAAGGACCGCATGGTCAGCCGGGGCGTGTTCGCCATCCTGCGCAAGATGAAGCCGCTGCGCCAGATCGATGCGGCCGAGATGATGATTTCCGCCAGCCGGCTGAACGTGCCCTATGCGAAGATGATCCTTGCCGCCTCCCGGCCCGACATGCTCATCGAAGTGAAGAAGCCTCGCCAGCTCGACGCGACGCCGGAGGATATTGCCCGGATGGAGCGGCAGATGGAGAAGCTCTATCTGGACTACAAGGCGGTCGAGGATACGCTCGGCGAGACGCTTCTGGTGCTGGTGGTCGCGAAGGGCTTCGTCGCCCGCCTGCTGCGTAACAACGCGATATCGGGGTATCTGAACCGCTATCATCAGGATCTGACCGGTGAGCTTGCCACGGTTATGGAGGCTGTCGGCGCCGATGCGCGGACGCCGGGAAGGGAATGAAGAGATTGTGAAAACCGGACGCGATCACGACGTTTATCTCGAACCTGTACTGGTTGATTGCTCCAGATGATACACAGTGTGTCCAAGGCAATGGTCGGACGTTGCTTGTTGTTCCGTCCGTCCACAAACTCAGGACTTTCCAGCCATGTCGCTCAGGCTCAGACGATAGCGCGTATATCGGCGCTCGCCGGTTCGCGTCAGGGCGCCTTTCTCGACCAGATCGTGCAGGTCACGCGTGGCGGTCGGACGAGAAGTGCCGGTGATCGCGATGTAGTTCTCCGCGCTCAGGCCACCCGTGAATCCGCCGGGGCCTTCACGGAATAGCCGGGCGATCACCTTCTCCTGGCGGTCGTTCATTTTGTCGTGGAAGCGATCGTAAAAGTGCGTCTTGGCGATGTGGAAGGCGACGCGGCCCAGTGTCGTCCGCTGGGCTGTGATGATCGTCTCGGCGAAGTAGGCCAGCCACCCCGTGATATCGAGTGTCCGCTGGTGGACCTCGAGCTGTTCATAATAGGCCTTGCGGTGCTGCTCGATGGTATGGGCGAGTGCGATCAGCGTCGGTTGGCCGATGTTCTGCGCGAGGGACTTTTCCGCGACGGCGCGACCAATCCGGCCGTTGCCGTCCTCGAAGGGGTGGATGCTCTCGAAATAAAGATGCCCGATTCCGGCCCGAGTGAGGGCGGGCAGCGGCGTGCCACCGTTCGGTGCCGAGCGGTTGAACCAGTCGAGATAGGCGGTCATCTCCTCGGGAACACGGGAGGAGGGTGGCGCCTCGAAATGCACTCTCGGTCGATCGTAGCGGCCGGATACGATCTGCATCGCATCTTCATGATGGCGGTACCCGCCGATCGTCTCCAGATGCCGGCTGTCCGCCATCAACATGCTGTGCCAGCGGAACAGGGTATCGTCGTCCAGCGGATTCGCCCAACTCCGGTACAGATCAGCCATCATCTGCGCGATGCCGCGCTCCTTCGGCTTCACGGTGCGATTGTCGGTGTCGAGGCCGAATTGCCGGCGCAGGGAGGATTGCACACTCATGCGATCCAGGGCCTCGCCCTCGATCGCACTGGTCTTGACCGCCTCCTCGCTGAGAAGCTCGATCCGCAGCATGTCGCGATCATCGTCACCTACATGCCGGACCGCGCCGATCACCTCACCGGAGAGCAGCAGGAAGTGCCGCTCCAGCGACTCAAGGGCGGCTGGATCATAGGTAAAGTGCGGCCAATGGGGCTGCGTCCAATTCCATGCCATGAGCGATAGAGTCCTCCTCTATAGCTCGCATATTAGCAGATATATGATTTATAGAAAGTCGTCCTATCGCTCACATGGCCTACGGGGCCGAAGTGCATTGTGGAACGAAGGGCGCAGCTTTCTCCTCCTTGGCGCCGAAAACGCAATATGATGACGCGGATCAAGGATGGGACATGGGATTCGGCGTCTTCATTCACCGCTCGGACTCGATCTACGATGACAGTCCGGCGGAGCGATATCAGTTTCCACCACAGTATCTCGGGCGGGTCGAGGCCTGTGTCGGCGACTGGATCGTTTATTACGAGCCACGGAAGATCGCAGAGACACGCGGCTATTTCGCGATCGCCAAGGTTGAACGTGTGGTGCCCGATCCGACGGCGCCCGGCATGTATCTGGCGCTGATCAAGCCCGGCAGCTATCTCGATTTCGTCCATCCGGTGCCGTTCAGCGATGCGGATGGTGTCATCGAGCGTGGCGTGCTGAATGAAGAGGGGCGGATTTCAGGTCGCGCACAGGCCGCCGTGCGCGCGCTCTCGCCGGACGATTTCTATCGCATCATCCGGCTCGGGCTGGATGACAGCGAACCGTTGCTTCCGCGCGTCGACGATGACGCGCCCATTGCCGGCTTTCATGAAGAGCAGGCACCGTTCACATTCGAGCAACCCCGGGAACGCGTCAGCAGCCTTTCATCGCGGATCGTACGGGATCGGATCTTCCGGCGGGTGGTGCTGCGCGCCTATGACGAGCGCTGTGCGATCAGCGGGCTCAAGCTGATCAATGGCGGAGGACGGGCCGAGGTCGCTGCGGCCCATATCCGACCGGTGGAAGCGAACGGACCCGACATCATCAGCAACGGCCTGGCATTGTCGGGCACTGCGCACTGGATGTTCGATCGCGGTCTGATCAGCCTCTCGGATGATCTGGAGATCCTCATCTCCCGGCAGGCCAACGACCCCGATGGCGTGCGGGCCTTCGTCAACCGGAGCGGCCGCGCCATCGCGCCAAAAAAGGCGTTCGAGCGGCCACATCCGCACTTCCTGCAATGGCACCGAGAACACTGCTTCAAACAGTGAAGCGGTGCCGCTACGCCGCCTCCCAGACGCGATTGAGGATCTGTGCGGCGAGCGCCGCCTTGTCCTGCGGCAGGAAGCGCCCATAGTGCTTGGCCACCATATCGGGCGTATCCTGGATGGCGTAGCTCGCCTGCTCATAGGAGCCGGTCTGCTTCAGGATATGGGTGGCGAGCACGTCGCGGACATTGTGCGGTCCATGAGGCAATAGCCCCTGATGGCGCCGCGACCCGTATAGGGGTTGTGGATGCCGTAGCGCTGGATCGCGAGCCGCCACGCCTCATAGAAGGTGTTCTGGTCGTATGCGGCGTCCTTGCTGGTGAGTTTCACCGTCTTTACGAACAGCGTGCCGGGATCGGCGGCATTCTTCAGCAGTGCTCTCCGGTGCCGGTCGATATAGGCGTCGAGATAGTGGTAGAGACCGCCGAGGTCCGGTAGGATCAGCCGGAACGGCTTGCTGCCGAAGAAGGACGAATTCGCGTTCTTGAACGCGACGGAGGGGATGAACACTTCCCAGCCTCGATCGCGTTCGCTCCAGCGCAGTTCACCGCGCTTCAATTCCGTAAGGCGACGTTCCGAGCTCGGAATGTGTCCGCGCGGACAGACAAGGAGCTGACGCAGATTCTTCTGGCGTAACCCGAGATGCAGGCCGAGCCGGAGCATTAGGAAAGCCCTCACGGCTTCAGCGGCGGCGCGCGGGTAGCGCTTCTCGTCCGGCATCAGCCGCAGGATCTCCTCGGTGATCTTGCGGTACTCGCCCACAGGACTGTCGGCTTCCAGCACGACCATGATCGGCTCGAAGGGATCGCGATGGATGCGCGCGACACGTTGGACTTCCCTGGCGCGGGCAAGTCCGTGCTTGTGCATCTGCTCGCAGGCGCCGGCCCAGTCGGCGCGGACCGTGGCGATGTCGCGCTCGGTGATGAGATTGGGAATGGGTTTGATGCCAGCCTGATCAAGGCGGATGCGAACAAGCAGCGCTCTGCGGAGGGCTCGGAAGAGGTCGAGTGGAACGCCCTCGCCGAAAGCCGCCGCTCGGTTCGGGAATATCTCGACACGCTCGACGAGGCGGCCTGGGGTGCGGCCAGCGAGGTGAAGCCGAAGTTCGTCTCAAGGTCCGATCCAGCGGCACAATGGACTGGAGCCCTGAAGGGACATGCCTTCTTCGCCTAACGGGTCCATAATCGAGCGCCAGATCGACGCAAGTATTCGGGTGGTCGGCCAATAAGCCTGCAACGACGCGTCAATCGGGACACGCCGAAGGACCGCGGCACGTTGGTCCTTAACAGGCCGCGCGGCGTGATTTGGCCCTCGGCGACAGTGTCCGGCGCGTGCCGATCTTCTCGCGACGGTCTCTCTCACGTTGCTTACATCGCCGGGTGTCTGATTCGCCAAGGGCTGGCGCTCAACGGTCGATCCGGCTGACGGACGCCTTGCCCGGCGCAACGTCCTGGAACAGATTCGTCCGTCGCAGCACGCCGATGAAGTCCAGAACGTTCTCCGTGCGTGGGACCTGCCAGTAGAGGACCATGACATCGTCTTGGCCGGATTGTTCGCAGGCAGTTTCAGCGGCGTAACGGAGGTCTTGATCGAGCTGGGTCGGTGCACCGATCAGGATGGACAGGCAATGGCGCCGGTCGACCGGGCCGACAGTGTAGCCCGTTGTGAAGAAATGCCCCGGAGCCCGTGCGACTTGGGCAAATCCTCTGCGCAGGCCGCGCTCGACCTCGCGCTGAGCGTCATAAGGCACGGAGTGCAGGCGGTGGGCGAACCGGGTCCAGCCGACAGGCCGTTGCTCTTCGAGCATTGCGAGCACGTCCCGCCAAGGCGCGACGCGCGGTATCGGGAAGGAAAGCGTTCCCGCCGCGCGGCGCTCCGAGTATCCGACGGCGACCGCCTGCGACTTGCCGTAGAGGGTCAGGTCGCGGGCGCTGAACTCGGCCTCCCCGATGTTGAACTGCGTCTCGAGATAGAAGGCGAGAAGGTCGAGTTCGTCAGCTATATAGCGCGCGCTGCGCTCGATCTCCGTGCGGCGGGTGAGGTAGTGGCAACGCTCGCTCTGAAGGGTGAGCGCCTCGAACACGGTCTCTAGTTCGAACACGCTCATTGACGGCGCCATGTCCTCATCCACGGGGATGAGGCCGGCGGCTTTCAGCTTGGGCCAGTGCGCCGACAAGGGACCCAGGGTGTCGAACAGGATGTTCACCCGTACAATGTTGCGCACGAATTTCGGATCGATCTCCAGGGGGCCGCTGGCAGTCGTCAACGCGATGGGCGCGACGGCGGATTCGATATGCTGCTTCAGGCGCAGCGATTGCCGGGACGGTTCGACCAGGAGTTTGGACAGATCCCCCTTCAAGCTGTTAGCGGCCCCGCGCAGGGCGGCCGGGTCGATCCCGCCCGACTTGGCCTCGAAGATGATGATCGTCTTGTCGATGAGAACGACCACGTCGCTTTCGCGCTCCTCATGGTCAATGTGATCCTTGCGCTTGACGGTGTGCCGGACGTCCGCGTTGGGAAACGCCGCGACGACCACCGAGTGGAGCTTGTGCTCGAGCCAGTCGGCCTTGGCCTTTTCGAACCGCTTCTTGAGGGGGGCGGTCTCGGCGCACAGACGACCGAGGCCTTCGACCATGTCCGCAGCGAGTCCCTGGGGGAGGCAGCAGAAATAGGCACTGGCCTCAAGGCGGATGAGGGGGCGCCCCCGCACCGGATTGGCGAGATGGACGTGTTTCAGGTCCTCGATCCCGAGGTCTCCGAACGCATGGGCGAAGCGATCCAGGATCGCCGCCATCCGGTCCTTGTCCGCTCCGGCCGCACAGACGTCGTCAATCGAAAAGCTGAACAGCGCGACATACTCTGCCTCGCTGCGGACGAAGAGGTCCCGATGGACCGACTTGGCGGAGCGAGTGGCGCGTGGATGCGCCTCGCGGATCGCCTCGGCCTCGGCGTCCGGCAGACCGGCGACGAACGCCTCGATCATCGCGGTGGCCGTCGACTTGCGGAACCAGGTCTTGAGCTTGTCGAGGAACGCTTTGAACCGCGCCTCGACGAAGGTGACGACCGTGTCGACAGTGTCGAGGACCTGGGACGCGAAGACGCCATGAGTCGATGCGAAGGACTGGTCGAGGCGGCCGGCGAT
Source organism: Ancylobacter crimeensis (assembly GCF_023016805.1). Classification (GTDB taxonomy): domain Bacteria; phylum Pseudomonadota; class Alphaproteobacteria; order Rhizobiales; family Xanthobacteraceae; genus Ancylobacter; species Ancylobacter crimeensis. The sequence goes on along the minus strand of NZ_JALKCH010000012.1, from coordinate 61,543 downwards.
CCAGCGGGTCGCCTCCTGGGTCTGATGCAGGTGGCGCGCGCTTCGCACGGCCAAGGTCGCGCCCTGCATGAGCCAGATCAGCTCGCCGCGCTCGGGGCTGGAGGATGCAAGGCCCTTGGCGCGGTGCAGATCGATGAAGGTGTGACCCGCCCGCTTGGCGAGGTCGCACAGGGTCTGGGCCGTATCGGCGAACGGATCGGACCCGTCGGTCTGGCCGACGCGCCGGGGAGCGGTCAGGCAATAGGCCTGGGCCAGCTCCAGATGGAAAAGGTCGAGCGGTTCTTCCTTCCGCGTCCTAGTCGACGGCAGCATCCCCAAGGCCATCCAGACGCCGAGTCTCGCCAGGATCTCGACCTGGTCGGCCCGGATGGCGGCGGACGAAAGGTCATGGACCGCGATCTCGAGGATCCGGACTTTCTGAGACAAGCTCGAGGCTTCTTCGTTGGTATCGGCCACTTTGCCTCGGCGTGCAGGATGGAAGAGCCGATTCTATCGCGCGGATTTGAATTCGCCAGCGCGTCCGGCACTGGATTCGACGCCTGGATCGGGCGTCCCGGCTAGCGTGGCCAGCTTTGGCCGAACCTCGTCCGCCGGACTATCTCAACGTATCATTTCTGGGAACTGCCACCGGTCCTGACCCAGAGGCTTTAACGTTCAATGTCGCCCTTCGAGAGAAGGGTTGATGACCGCTGTTGGCGCCGAGCCGAATGACTGCTCCTGGCGCATCCCGCTGGTTCGATTCCCTCCACCTCAGCGCACTTGAACGAGCATCTTGCTGATCGCGCTTCAACGGCAGCAAAGCGCCAGTGCCATCTATCGCGCCCTGCTCCATTCGACATGAGCGATTCGGCTTGCTATCCATCCGCCCACGATGAGCCCGGCAAAGCCGGGTTGAGAGGGGGTAGGACAGAAATCGGCCGGCCAGCGCGACGCTGCCGACGAAGGGCGTCGAGGCGTGCCAGCAGCTCGCTCGCGTCGATCTTGCTCCATGGCGCGGCATGGCCGCCGAACAGGGCCGCGCGCAGCGGCGTGGCCTCCTCATCGGCGGCCCGGCGCTGCGCCGGTGGCAGCAGAGCCGCCCAGACGGCAAAGCGGCGATAAAGCTCGCTTACCTCGCCGGCGCGGCAAGCATGACGCAAAGCGGCGAACGCAACGCGTTCCGGCTCGGCCCGTCGTGCCCGCAAATGTCGCAGCAGCGTCCGCCCGAGGAATGCCAGCACGATAAGGCCGGCGACTGCGAGCGCCGCCCCCGCGAGCCCGCGGACGTTCCAACTGCGAGAGGTGCCGGTAGTCGCCACGGCGGCTGGATCCACATGCACGCTCGTCTCTGCCACTCCCGCCGTCTTCAGTGCGTGCGTGCCGAGGTCCCACCAGGGCTGCGCCACCGCCGGCAGGCGGAAATCGCCGCCGTGCTCGAACACATAAGTGACGCGGTCGACGCGGCGGCCGGTGACCACCCCACGGCCGACGCTGTCGCGTATGTCCGGCGGATCGGCATAGGCGCGCACGCCCTCGGGCGCAGCGAGGTCGAGATCGAGCATGGCGAGGCCGGGCACGTCCTCAGCGCTGCGGGTGATGGTGCGCACCACCGCGTCGCCCGGCTTGAACGGCCCGATCGGCATGGGCTGCCATTGCTGGTCGAGCGTCAGCCGGCGCGTCGCGACGACGGGTTTCGAGGCATCAATGCCGGGCGGCACGCCGATATCCAGCCGGAGCGGCTGTCCCGCGGCATGCCCGGTCTCGCCGCCGGCACTATCGAGCAGCGTCACCGTGGCGGGTGGGATGTCGAAGGCGCCGCCGCGGCGGGCATAGAGCGCGAAGTCGAAGCGCTGCCCGACATAGGGCTTCCCGCCAATGCTCTCGCGCATGGTGGTGCCCTGCGTCTCGAAACGGATGACCTGCAGGCCCGGCACATCAGGCACGCTCACCCGCGGCGGCCTCGGCATGGTGCTGGCGAACAGCACGTCGACGTGCAGCGTCACATGCTGGCCGACCACCGCGCCCGAGGCCGGGTCGAGCCCCTCGCGCACCACGACGTCCGGCGCGGTAGCGTCCTGTGCCATGGCGGGGACGATGAGCAGCAGGAGAAGCGCGATCGCCAGCCTCATGGTGCACTCCCCTGTTTGCTGGCGGGCGCCTGCTGCTGCAGCTGAAACGTGAAGCGCGCCCGCAGGAAATCGGCTGGCTCGGTGTGCACCCGCTTCAGCCACAGTGCGCGGGCGGCCGCATCGTCCATCGGTGCGCCGGTGGCCTTCGTCTCCTGGCCCTCGGGATTCCTGGCGTCCTTGTCGTAGACGATCTGGTCGGCGCCCTCGCGCTGGTCGCCAGCATCGGCGCCGGGCGACTTCAGCCGCGCGGCGCGCAACTCGGCGATATGCTGGTTGGCCTGCGCCTCCTTCCAACCCGGTCGCAGCTCCAGCGCATGGGCGTAGCGCTTCACCGCGTCCTCATATTTGCCGAGCAGCACCAGCGCATTGGCCTGATTGTAAGCGCCCTCGGCGGTGTCGATACCGGCGAAGTTCGCCTCCGCCGCCTTGAAGTCGTCGGCGCGGAACTGCGCCACGCCGCGCCATAGCGGATCCGCGAAGACGGCCCCGGCATCTGTCCAGCGACCGCGCTCGGCGAAATAGCGCCCGCGCTGATCGGGACTGGCCCATAGCCGCTCCCACCCGACGCGCCAGACGCCGATGCCGAGCGCGGCGACCAGCACCAGAGCAAGCAGGGCGAAGGCGCGCACGGTGCTCATGCCAGCATCCATCCGCGGCGGAACCAGACGAGCGCCAGCAGTGCCAGAACCGGCGTCAGCCAGTATCCCGCCTCCTCCCAACGGGCGCCTTCGCCGGACGCGGGCGGCGGCGGGCCGGCGCTGGCGAGGCGATGGGCCAGTGCCGACACGTCCCTGTCGTCGAGGCTGAGCTCGACCCGGTCGGCGTGGAGGGTAGTTGCCGCCGCTTGCAATGACGGTTCGGTCGCGGCGCGCTCGGGCGGCAGTATGGCGTAGAGCGTAACCGGAGCGCCGGCCGAGCCGTCGGAAAGAGCAGGTGCGGAGTCGGCGAAAACGAGGATGGAGCCGCCCGCTCCCCCGCGTTGCAGCGCTTCGGATGCAAGCTTGACCGCGTCGCCCAGCGCATCGCCCGGGCGCGGCATCAGGTCGGGGGCGAGCGCACCGGCCATGCTGGTCAGCACCGCGGCATCGGGTGTCGGCGGCAGGACGAGATGCGCCGATCCGGCATAGGCGACGAGACCGGTCGGGGCGCCCTCACGCAGCTTCAACAGGTCCGCCATCTTCTGCCGGGCGCGGTCGAGCCGGGTCGGGGCGAGGTCGCGCTCCTGCATGGAGGGGGTGACCTCGAGGACGAACATCGCAGGCCGCGCAGCCTGCGCGAAAGGCGAGGGCACCTGCCGTCCTGTCGGGCCGGCGACGGCGAGGATGCCGACGATCCATCCCGCCAGCAGCAGGTTCTCCGGGCTCAGCCAGCGTCGCGCTTCGCCGTCGACGATCAGGTGCCGCAGGAGGGCGGGATCGATCACCATGCGCCAGCGCGCGGTGGTGTCGGCCTCGCGGCGCTGCAGCCACCACAGGCCGAGCGCAGGCAGGATCAGCAGCAGCCACCATGGACGGAGGAAATGGAAATGTGCGAGCGCGTCGGTCATGGCGCCGCCTCCGCCGCTCGCCGGCGCGGCAAGCGCACGAGACGCAGCGCCTGCACCAGCATGGACAGCAGCGTGAGCGCCGCCAGCGGCAGCCAGAACAGTTCGACCTTGGGCTGGAACGAGACGGTGTCGACCTTGCGCGCCTCGACTTGATCCAGCCGGGTGTAGATCTGCGCGAGCTGGTCGCGGTCGAGCGCGCGGTAGAAGCCGCCGCCGGTCAGCTCGGCGACCTGCTTCAGCGCGGCTTCGTCGAGCTTCTCCTCGCCGGCCGCGGCGGGATCGCCGACCGCGACGGTGTGGATAACGATGCCCTTGTCATGCGCCACCCGCGCCGCCTCGGCGGGAGGTACCTGGCTCGCCGTGTCGTTGCCGTCGGTCAGCGCGATGATGGTCTTGGCCGGCACCGTCGAGGCGGCGAACAGGTTGATGCCGAGCCCGATGGCGTCGCCGAACGCGGTACGCGGCCCGGCCATGCCGACCTGCATCTCGCCGAGCAATTGCCGAGCGAGGCCGAGATCGGTGGTGAACGGCACCAGCGCGAAGGGGGCATTGCCGAACACCGCGACGCCGACCCGGTCGCCCTGCCGGCGGGCGAGGAAATCCTCGAGCACCTGCTTCACCGCGACGAGCCGGTTGACCCTATTGCCGGAGGCGTCTGTGAAATCCTGCGTGTCCATCGAGGCGGAGAGGTCGACCAAGAGCAGCAGGTCGCGCGCCGGCCGGTCTTGATGGATCGGCGGCAGCACCCATTGCGGGCGCATCAGCGCGGCGAGGACGAGCAGCCAGTAGAGGACGAGCGCGATCATCCGCCCGAGGCCGCGCCGGCTGATGCCCGCCCCCTCGCGCGTGTGTGCGCCCGACAGCTGCGCCAGCGCGGCGAAGAACGGCACGCGGACGGCCGGGCGCCGCGTCTCATGCGCCGGCAGCAGCCAGTAAACCAGCACGGGCGCCGGCAGCAGTGCGGCCAGCCAGGGAAAGGCGAAGGAAAGATCAGCAAAGGAGAGATCGGCAGGGAATAGATGCGCGAGGGACGGCATGGTCAGCCCTCCACCCGATGACGCTTGACCCAGCGCCGCCCCGCCGCGAGCAACGCGTTGTCGCTGCTTGCCCGCACGCCCGAGACCGACGCAGCGAAGCCGCCGGCCTCAGTGAAATCATTGGTGCCGCCGGTGCGGTCGAGGAAGGCCAGCCAGGCGCTGCCGGTCAAGGAGGCTACCGTCTGGCGCGGATAGGCGGCCAGCGCGGTGCGCTTCAGAACGTCCGAGATCGCTGCGGCATCGGCGCCCGACCCGAGGCCCGAGAGTTCGGCCAGTGCCGCGCGGCGATAGGCGTCGCGCCGCCAGTGCCGGATCCCCGCCGCGATCAGTATGAGGAGCGCCGCGAGCAGCGCGGCGGCGATCATCCACCAGCCGGCCGCCGGAGGCCACCACGGCACCGGCGGCGGCACCGCGATGTCGGCGAGACGGGAAAGGTCCGCCGCATCCTCCATCACCCGGCCCTCGCCTGATGGCCCGCCGCAACCTTCCGCGCCATCCGCCGGCCGAGCAACTCGCGGAACTGGTCGGCGGTGTCGCGCGCGGTCGAGAGCGGCAGCACGGGAATGGCGCGCTTGCGGGAGAAGCCGTCGATCGCCGCGCGGCGATCGACGAAGCTTGCGGCGAAGCGCTGCCGTAGATCGCGGGCGGAACTGTCGACCTCGACCTGCCGGCCGGCGTCGGTGGCGACGATGCGGCCGATATCCGGCAGCTTGGCCTCGAGCGGATCGAACACGAAGACGGTGAGCACGTCGTTATGGGCGGTGATCTCCGTCACCAGCCGCACCGTCTGCGCATCCGCCCCGGCGGCGTCGGTGATCAGCGTCAGCAGCCCGTCATGCGGCAGCAACTGGGGCACCTTGGCCACCGCGGCGTTGAGCAGCGCCGGATCGGAGGGACGTGGATCGCCGGCTTTGAGCGCCCCGTTATGGCGCACCAGCGCCTCGAACAGCGGGCCGATGGCGGCTTGGCGGGCGCGCGGGCGGATCTCGTCAATACCGTTCTCGGAGAAGACGATGCCGCCGATGCGGTCGCCGAGCGAGGTCACTCGCCACGCCGCCAGCGCCGCCGCCTCGGCCGCGACCACCGATTTCATCGCGTGGCGGCTGCCGAAGAACATGCCGAGCCGCTGGTCTACCAAGAGCAGCACCGGCCGGTCGCGCTCCTCAGTATAGACCCTGAGCTGCGGCTCGCCGAGCCGGGCGGTGGCGCGCCAGTCGATGGCGCGCACGTCGTCGCCCTCGTAATAGTGGCGCAGCTCCTCGAATTCGAGCCCGCGCCCCCGCAGCCGCGAGGCGTGCCGGCCGGCCAGCAGCGAATGGACGGGTTGCTTCGGCAGGAAGCTGAAGCCCTTGGCGCGATGGTTCAGCCGCAACAGTTCGTCGAGGCTGACATAGGCGCGGGCGTCAGAGGTACGGGCTTCTGGGGCATGGACTGGTCGCTGAGCGTTCCGTGCCATCGCCGCCCCCGCTACAACGCCACCGCCACTTGGCGGATCAGCTCGTCGATGATGTCGTCGGCATGCTTGCCATCCGCGCTCGCCTTATAGGTCAGCGAGACACGGTGGCGCAGGCAGTCATGCGCGACGGCCTGCACGTCCTCGGGGGTGACATAGTCGCGGCCCTGCAGCCAGGCATAGGCGCGGGCGGTGCGGTCGAGCGCCAGCGTGCCGCGCGGGCTGGCGCCGATGGCGATCCAGCCCGTCAGCTGGTCGCCGAATTCCTCCGGCCGGCGCGTCGCGGCGACCAGCGCGACGATGTAGCGCTCCACCGCCTCGACCATCTTCACCGTGTCGATCTCGCGGCGGGCATCGAAGATGACGCTCTGCGCAACCTTGGCCGGCGGCGCCTCGGCTGTCCCCGCCTGCTCGGCGCGCACGAGGCGCAGTACCTTCACCTCGTCCGCGTCGTTGGGATAGGTGATGCGCACATGCATGAGGAAGCGGTCCATCTGTGCCTCGGGCAGCGGATAGGTGCCCTCCTGCTCGATGGGATTCTGCGTCGCCAGCACCATGAACAGGTTGGGGAGCTGATAGCGCGTGCCGGAGACGGTGACCTGCCGCTCCTCCATCGCCTCCAGCAGCGCCGACTGCACCTTGGCCGGGGCGCGGTTGATCTCGTCGGCCAGCACGAGATTGCCGAAGATCGGCCCCTTGCGGAATTCGAAGCTGCCGGCGCCGCCGCCATCCGTGCGGTAGATCTCGCCGCCGGTGACGTCGGAGGGCAGCAGGTCCGGGGTGAACTGGATGCGGCTGAATTCGCTTTCCAGCGCCTGCGACAGGCTCTTGATGGCGCGGGTCTTGGCGAGGCCCGGCAGGCCCTCCAGCAAGACGTTGCCATTGGCGAGCAGGGCGATGATCAGCCGTTCGACCACGCGCTTCTGGCCGATGACGGCGGCGTTCACGCGGGCCTTTATCTCGCGGATGGAATCGAGCGCCGCCATGTCACTGCTTCTTCTCGAACGGGTAGACGACCTTCCAGTCGTTCTTCATGTCGACCACGAGCCAGCCGCGCCTGGAGGCTTCGTCCAGCGCCTTGTCGAGCCGGCCGACCTTTGAGTCGCGGTCATAGGCCCATTCGCGCACCGCATCGGTGTGGTGCACGATCAGGCCGAAGCGTGCACCGTTGTTCATTGTCGTCCATTGCAGCATCTGCTGGTCGCCGTCTGAATTGCCGGCGGCGAACACCGGGCGGCGGCCGATGAAGCGGTTGATGCCGACCGGCTTACCGGGGCCATCGTCGATGAACTCGACCTCCGGCAGCTTGCGCAGCACGGGCGTGTCGCCGTCGAGCACGAACTCGGTCTTGCCGGAGGAGCCGACCACCTGCTCGGGCGGGATGCCGTACACCGCTTCGGTGAAGGCGCTCATGAACTCGACGCCGCCGCCCGACACGATGTAGGTCTTGAAACCGCTGGCCCGGAGCGTGGCGAGCAGCTCCAGCATCGGCTGGAAGACGAGATCGGTATAAGGCCGGTCGAAGCGCGGATGCCGGGCGGTCTTCAGCCAGTCGCCCACCTCGGCATTGAACTCTGCGACGGTGAGCCCGGCATGGGTGAGCCCGATGATTTGCAACAGACCCTTCTCCCCGAGCGCGGCGAGCGCTTTGGGGTCGCCCGACAAGGCCGATTTGTAGGGCTCCTGTCCGGCCAGCGCCGGATTGGCCTTCGCCAGATCCTGCAGTCGGTCGAGCGCGAAGGCGAACTGGAAATACACCGGCTGTTCCGACCACAGTGTGCCGTCATTGTCGAATACGGCGATGCGCTCGTCGACCGGAATGAAATTCGGACTCCCCTCCTGCACAACCCCCTCGATGAAGGCCCGGATGGACTGCTTGGCCGGCCCTTCGTTCCAGGAGGGGAGCGGGTCGATGCCCTGGGCGAGGAGCTCCGCAGGCGGCGCGACGACGAGGAACGACATCAGCGCGGCGGCAAGAAAGCGGCGGCGCGACGTGATCATGCGCTCTGTCATGGCACGTTCCCGTCATCTGGCCGCCGCACGCAGCGGAATCCGATATGGCTCATCGAACTGTCGACCGGCTCGGCATGGCGGGCCGCCGGACGGTAGCGCCGGCAATAGCTCGGCGCGCACAGATGCGAGCCCCCCTTCACCACCCGACGCGGAATGCGGATCGTCCGATGTGTGGGATCGAAGCTCGCCTCCTCAGGCCCGCCGCGCGGGTTCTGCGGGATGCAGCAGGCCTCGTGCGCCTCTTCGGGGTGGCGGGTCGACCAGAAGTCGCTCGTCCATTCCCACACATTGCCGATCATGTCGTAAAGGCCGTAGCCGTTCGGCTGGTATGACTTCACCGGCGACGTACGCTCATAGCCGTCGAGCGCGAGGTTCTGGAACGGGAACTCGCCCTGCCAGGTGTTGGCCATTTGCCGGCCCTCCGGCGTGAAGTCCTCGCCCCAGGCATATTCCGCACCGTCGAGTCCGCCGCGCGCCGCGAATTCCCATTCCGCCTCGCTCGGCAGGTCCTTGCCAGCCCAGCGCGCATAGGCCAGCGCGTCGGCATAGGCGATGTGGACCACGGGATGTTGGTCGAGCTCCTTGATGGAACTGCCCGGCCCGTAGGGCCTGCGCCAGCTTGCGCGGAAGCAGAACGCCCACCAGTGCCGCCAGTCGCGCAGATCGACGGGATGGTCGGGCGGGGTGAACACCAGCGAACCGGCTTTCAGCATCTCCGGCTTCGCGCCAGGATAGTCCTTCGGATCTGGTGCGATCTCCGCCACGGTGACATGGCCGGTCGCCTCGACGAAGGCGCGGAACTGGGCATTGGTGACCGGCGTCGCATCGATGAAGAAGCCGTCGATCGAGACGCGGTGCGCCGGCTTCTCCTCCGGATAATGGCGGTCCGAGCCCATGCGGAACGTGCCGCCCGCGATCCACACCATTTCATCCGCGGCCGGCGACATCAGGTGTGTGCGCCGGCGATGATCCCGGTTCATGGCGGCCTCGTCACTTGATACTCGTTAGTGGGTAGGCTTCGCTTCGGTTACCGCCAGCGGGAAGGCGAGAGTGAAATATCCCGCCGTTCCCTCCAGTCGGTTCACCGCGCCGAATTCGCGATAGACCTTGATCCGGGCGGACACCGGCGTCTGCCCGACCTCGAAATTATAGGCGATGGTGCCACCGAGCGCAGTCACTCGTCCTTCATAGGGGCCAAGCCGCGCGCCGGGCCCGCTGTCGCCGGTAATCTGGTCGTAATGATAGCCGACGAGGCCGATCGAGAGCTGCTTGGTCAGCGCCTTGGTCGCGGCCCACTCGACATGGAACTCGGTGCCGGTGGTGTAGTTCGTCACGTCGTTGGTGCCGTTGAAGGTGAGGCCGGCGACGGCGGAGAGCTCAAGCCCGCTCGCCGCATCGAGCCAGGTCACCGCGCCCGAGATGTCGCCGGCCCAGCGGTGGAAGGCAAGGTTGGCGATCTCGCCCTCGCGATAGTCGCCGACTGGGACATTCAGCAGGCCGGTGATGTTCCAGTGCCAGTTGCCGGAGTGCCAGCCGAGTGCGGCGGAGAGCACGGGATCGCCGAACGCCAAGGCATCATCCGTCACCCGCCGCTCGACGGGGGCGAAATTGGCCGGCGACACCAGTATGTCGGCCGAAACGTCCGGCCGGCCGAACGGCACGATTAAGCCGAGCGCCAGATTGCCGCCGAGAATCTCCTGCGGCAAGACCCAACTGCCCGTCACGAAGTCGGCCCAGATAGTGGCGTCGACGTCGGCGGTGATCTGCCCCCCTGCAGGAAAGCGCTTATTACCGCCCGACGAGCCGCTGTAAAAATAGACGTCGTTCTGTAAGTAGACGCCGGGTGGCGGGATATAGCCAGCCATCGGCCCGCGTCCGCCGAGCAGGTAGAAGCCTATACCATTCTCAGCGGCAATTGCGGGTGCGATGCCGGCGCCCGAGAGCGTCGCGCCGGCGACGGCAATTCTCAGAGACTGATTGAGAAGTCTCCTGGCGCTGACAAAACGGGCCGTCATGGCCGGGCTTGTCCCGGCCATCCAGGTCTTTCTGTCATGCCCAGGCGGCGACAAAAACGTGGATCCCCGGGACAAACCCAGGGATGATGACGCTCCCGGACTTTCCGCTCCGGCTCTCAGGGTCAAACTAGCTGTTCCCGGCATAGGATCCCCAGCCTCCATGCCGACGGACGAGGACGCCCGCCGGCCGATATGTGCGCCACGTCAGTTCGGCGCGCCGGCTTTGGCGGCGTTCGCCTTGATCTTCTCCTCGATGTCCCGGCTGATCTGGTCGATGGTGAAGCTCGCCGATTCCTGGCTCGGCGGATACTCCAGAAAGGTCTCGAGAAATGCGCCAGCGCCCATCGATGCCTTGAATAGCAGATAGCCGTTTTTCGTCCCCCAGTCGTAATACTGGTCGGAGACGACGTCGGCCCGCTCGAATGGATCCATGCGCAGGTTGAACAGCTTTGGCACGCGATAGCAAGTGAGCGGCTCCATCCACACCTCGAAACCGCCCGGCTTTTTCTGCTCGCAAAACACGGCCTTCCAGTCGTCGAAGCGATAGGCGACGAGGTCGCCGCCGTCGTCGAAATAAACAAAGCTGTTGCGCGCGCTCTTGGGCTGTTGGCCGGTCAGGTAGGGAAGCTGGTTGTAGCCGTCGAGATGCACCTTGAACGTTTTGCTGCCGATCGGCGTGCCCTGCAGCAGCTTGTCCTTGATGTCCGGGTCGCCCGCTGCCGCCACAAGGGTCGGGAACCAGTCGAGGCCGGAGACCATCTCATTCGAAACCTCACCGGCCTTGACGTGTCCCGGCCAGCGGATCATCGCCGGCACGCGGAAGGCGCCTTCCCAGTTGGTATCCTTCTCCGAGCGGAACGGCGTCGTCGCCGCATCCGGCCACGACCATTGGTTGGGGCCGTTGTCGGTGGTGTAGATGACGATGGTGTTATCGGTGACGCCGAGTTCGTCGAGCTTTGCCAGCAGCTTCCCAACGTCGCCGTCATGCTCGATCATGCCGTCGGCATAGTCGTTGCCGGGCATGCCGCTCTGCCCCTGCATCGAGGGCCTGATATGGGTGAAGGCGTGCATGCGCGTCGTGTTCATCCAGGTGAAGAACGGCTTGCCTGCTTTGACCTGTCGTTCGATGAAATCCATCGCCGCTGCCGTCGTCTCGTCATCGATGGTCTCCATGCGCTTGGCGGTCAGCGGCCCAGTATCGTCTATCTTGCCGTCAGCCGAGGTCTTGAGGACGCCGCGCGGATTATAGGCCTTGATGAAGGCGGGATCGCCCTTGGGCCAATAAGGGCGCTCCGGCTCCTCCTCGGCATTGAGGTGGTAGAGATTGCCGAAAAACTCGTCGAAACCGTGCTCGGTCGGCAGATATTCGTCGCGATCGCCTAGATGATTCTTGCCGAATTGGCCGGTAGCATAACCGAGCGGCTTCAGGACCTGGGCGATCGTCACGTCGCGGTCCTGCAACCCGACCGTAGCGCCCGGCACGCCCACCTTGCACAGTCCGGTGCGCTTGCAGACCTGTCCGGTGATGAAGGTGGAACGTCCGGCAGTGCAGCTGTTCTCACCATAATAGTCGGTGAAGCGCACGCCTTCGCGGGCGATGCGGTCGATGTTCGGCGTTTTGTAGCCGACGATGCCGTCGCCATAGGCGCTGATATTGGTGAGGCCGACATCGTCGCCGAAGATAACGAGAATGTTCGGCTTCGCCGTCTGCGGTGGTGTGGCGGGCGCCTGCGCGGAGGCGACGCTGAATCCACCACACAGTCCCGCAGTAATGATGGCTGCCGAGGCGAGAAGTCTTTTGATCCGCATTCAACCCTCCCTGACCGTCAGAACGAAACGACGTAGTTCATGATCGCTTCCTGCCGCAGAACCACCTGGCGGATGATGTGGGTGGCGGCGACGTGGTCGGTGTAGATGGCGGCAGTGCCGGCGCTGCCAGCGGGCAGGCTTGCTGCCACCGTGGCGTCATCGAGTTTGACGCGGACGACGAAGGGCGACGTCTCTATCTCCTTTGGAGCCACGGCACTGCCGGATGGAGCAGCCTGCCCGCTCGCCACGGCCTGGAGCACCGTTTCCACCGTGCCGGTGACGATTTCGCCCGGAAGATATTTGAAAGCAATCTCCACCTTCTGGCCTGGTCTGATATAGCGTGCGTAGATCTGAGGAATCTCGGCAACCGTCACTGTCTCGGACGTGTCGATGAACGCCATCGCCGGAGTCAGTGAGAGGTTGGATACGCGGGCGCCCTTTCGGAGCGCGACATTGGTGACATAACCATCCGCTGGTGCGCGCACCGTGGTCTTGTCAAGATTCCATTGCGCGCTTTTGACCTGCGCTTTCAATTGTTCCACTTCGGCCTGACGCTGCTCGACATTGAACTCCGGGGTCGCCTGTCGGCGCGCGAGCTGTGTCATCTCGGCGAGCCGTGTCTCGGCAAGCGAGAGTTGTGCATTCAGCGTCTCAAGCTGAGCACGATAGGGTGTGTCGTCGATGCGGAAGAGAACGTCGCCCGCCTTGAGCGATGTATTGGGTGCCACTGGCACCTCGATCACCTCGCCGGCGACATCGGGCACGATGGCGACGGATTGCCTACCGATGATAGCAGCCCCTGCCGGTGCGCCCCAACCCATTGGAATGAACAGACCAATGAGCAGGAGCAATAGAATGAAGAGCGGGGAGATCTTCCAGAATAGATTGCCCGGTATGACCTTCAGCCATATCAGCGCCACGAGGATGGCAATGTAGCTGTTGAGCAGGAAGACGATCACGAGCGCGCCTCCGGCTTTGCCGCGGACCTGACTGGCGCGTCGACATAGGCCCAGATGAAAGCGAGCGGCCACAGCACCAATCCGAAGATCAGCGTCACCCAGCCTGCGACGGAGACCGCCTGTGCCCACGGATGCCCACGCCGGCGCGCGACGTACCCGGGGGCGAGTCCCATTACGATGAAAATCGCCACGCCCGATCCGATCGCGACAATGAGGACGAAGATGGCGAAGATGTCGATCAAGGACATAGTTTATGGCCTCCGCATTTCCGGGACGGCGATGCCCAGAACGGTAACATCGCTCGAGATCGAAACAGCGGCGTCTCCGCATTGGATCGTTGAATTCGTGGTTGGCGGACCCGCTCCCTGCCAGGTCCCACGCCGTCCAGACCGCCGCTGGGGCGGCAGGAGGCGCCACCAAGCGAACATATCCCTTCCGGCAGGGCGGACGGTGACGATGGGATGTGGTCGCCAATGTTGGCCGGAAGCAAGCACGTTCGTGAAACAGGCCGATCCACGGCCAAGCTGTCTGATCCGCCTACCGCTATCGGGCAGTGCAATGCAAAAATACGTTGCGGCAGCTCACTCATTTCAGCCACGGCCATTACACGGTCGGACCAATATGATGTATTAGTTTTGGTTTCCTATCAGCAGAATGTCCCAAAATTCGTGGTTCTGTTCCATTACGATCGCCTGCCCTTTTCGTGGACATGAGAGAGTGCCAAGCGGTACTATCTGCACCGCAAAAAATTGAAGATGTTGCAGCCCGATTATGGACGTGAAGCCGACGAGGGGGTCTGCCTTTGGCAGGCGCGAAACTTCAGATCGAGTGTGACGGCCGCATGGGACAAAAATATCCGATCAAGCCATCCAACAGTTCGGGCATGCCGAACCGGGAGAGCGCGGACCTCCCAATCTTGCGCTTCTCGACGCAGGGACACGGACCTCGCGACCAGTTTGACCGATGGCGTGAAACATTGGAGACGATCGTCGACGCAAGGCTGCCGCCGGAAGTGAAACCATCGGACGGATACAAGGCGGAAATCACGGCCGTCCATTTTGGCAATCTGATCTTCTCGGCGGAAAGCTTTGATGCCGTCGAGTACGAACTGACTGCCCGTGAAGCCCGCCGCGGCAAGGTCGATCACTGGTTGGTCACGCTCAACAAGCGCGGACGGTTCGTGAGCCGGATGGGCGACGATACGATGGAAAGCTCGCCGGGTACGATCGGTGTTCGCTCCCTGACGCGGCCGTTCAAGGGCTACGCTTCCACCGTCGACATGATCTTTCTTTATATCCCGCGCGATCTGCACCCAAGTCTCTCGGCATCCCTCGACGCTTTGAACAACACGGCTATGTCGGGCGGAATGCAGGTCTTGTTGCGCGAATTCCTGCTTCTCCTCGAACGACAGATACTGAACCTTGCGACCGACGAACTGCCGCGCGTCGCTCGCGCCCTGGATGCGATGCTGACGGCCTGTCTGGTTGCCTCGCCCGACGCACTCGCCGAGGCAAAGCCCGAACTGATGGCGACGTTACGGGGACGCGCTCGACGACATATCCGCGAGCACATCCGTTCGCCCACCCTCTCGCCGGACGAATTGTCCCGGGTTCTCGGGATTTCGCGGACTCAACTCTACCGCCTATTCGACGGAGAAGGCGGGATCGCGAGGCAAATCCGCGTCCAGCGTCTTCTCCTTGCGCGCGCTGCCCTCCTCGATCCATCGAACCTCCGGCCCATCTATCAGATAGCGCAGGAGTTCGGGTTCGGCTCGCAAACCGAGTTCGGACGGTCCTTCCGGCAGCATTTCGGGTGCACACCGATGGATGCTCGACGCTCGTCCGAAGCAGTTATCTCATCTGTCTCTTGCTCGCCTACGCAGAGCTTCACAGATTGGATGTTGAATCTGGGACGATAATTCAGAGTGCCTCATCCATATCGACGAAATAAAGTAATTTACTTCGATTCCGATGCAAAGTCGCCCTGTCTCCCAGCCTCATTCTATCGAGGCATCGTGCGAAGAGGAGAGCAGCATTACCCAACGCAACAAGCTCCGTGCCGCGGCCGTCTTCGGGATCGACATCGGCAAGAACACCTTCCCATCGTCGGGCTGGACGACACCGGGGCGCCGATCCAGCGCGCTACGTTCGGCGGGAGGCCCTGCTGCAGTTCTTCGAGCGCGCAGCGCAAACCGTGGTCGGGATGGAAGCCTGGCCCGGCTCTCAGGGCTCGCCTGCAAATTGAAGGCGTTGGGCCACACGGTGCACATCGTCCCGGCTAAGTTCGTGAAGAAGATCGTCTCAACGAATTTCCGCACCAACATGGACATCATTGACGTTGCCAAGGCGGTGGAGGGCCAGAAGGCGACCATCGCCTGCTTACCACTGTCGACCGGCTCGCACGATCCGTCGCGTTCGCGTGGCGTGGCCTACACGCCCGATAACCGCTTCGCTGCGATCACCGGCGCGCCGCCCAAGGCCGGCCAAAACTCCAGCATAGTGTGGATCATCGATCTTCAGGACAAAAAGGTCGCCGGTCGCGTGACCCAGATCGGCTCGGAGAGCTACATGATCGGCTATTTCAGCGCGCCTTAAGCAGCTTGGCGGATCCACGACGAAAAACCGCCTGCCCTCGCAAGGGGCAGTTCGTTTTGGATGGGTAGCTCTACCAGTGTGCTGGTTTTGGCAGATGAGACGCCCCCGCGGCGAGGCCATCGCTGAACACGGAAAAGTTGAACGCCGCTTCCACCATCAAACGGACGGATCACGCCGTCCGATTTCGCATTTCAGGAGGATCGATTGAATCCAGCGGCACACAGCGCTATGTTCTGATCCATGAGCGCGCAGACCAAACCCGTCGTGAAAGATGTTCCTGCGATCGAGGAGGCTGTTGTTCGTGCGCGGCCGATGCTTGATGCTGAGGCGTTCGCCAGGCGCGTGCTCAAGCGCTGGCCCAAGGTGATGGCGAAGCTCGGCGAATAATCCGTGCCAGGCCCTTTCTTCGTCACAGCCGCCGACGTCATTACCCTCAATCAGATCTTCGTTGAAACCACGGGCGAGCCCTTTCACATTCGCGATCGCGGTCTGCTCGAATCTGCGCTCGCCGTTCCGATCAACTGCGTTGCCTATAACGAGACCACGCATCTCGACCAGCTCGCTCTACACCTGGCACTTGACCTGAGACCCTTTTCTCCTCCGTTCTGAGGGAGAGTCCTGGGTTTCATTTCTGGCCTCAGGCGGCCTGTTTTTCCAGCGTTGATTTGAGGGCGAACTCGGCGGGCGTCATGTTGCCGAGGGCCGAGTGAGGTCTTTGGCGGTTGTAGTCCTCCTTCCATGAAGTGATGGCGCTGCGCGCCTCGACGAGCGTCGAGAACAGCGTGTCGTTGAGGCACTCGTCCCGGAAGCGTCCGTTGAAGCTCTCGACGAAGGCATTCTGCGTCGGCTTACCGGGAGCGATGTGGTGCCATTCGACGCCGGTCTCCTGGCACCAGCGCAGGATCGCCATCGAGGTGAACTCGGTGCCGTTGTCGGACACGATCGTCTCCGGCCGGCCACGCAGCCGAATGACATCATCCAGCTCGCGAGCCACGCGCAGGCCCGAGAGCGAGGTGTCGGCGACGAGCGCGAGGCACTCGCGCGTGTAATCGTCGACGATGGCGAGCACCCTGAAGCGGCGACCGTCCGTGATCGTGTCGGAGAGAAAATCGAGGCTCCAGCGCGCATTGGCGCGATCAGGCACGAGCATGGGCCTGCGCGTGCCCAGTGCCCGTTTGCGGCCGCCGCGCCGGCGCACCTGCAACTTCTCCTCGCGATAGAGCCGCCGCAGCTTCTTCTGGTTCATCACCATGCCCTGGCGGTCCAGCATGATGTGGATCCTGCGATAGCCGAACCGCCGGCGCTCTCCTGCCATGGCCTTCATCGCCTCGCGCAACAGGGCATCGTCCGGCCGGGCGCTCGTGTAGCGCACCGTCGAGCGGTCGATCGTCAAGGCCAGGCACGCCCGACGCTGGCTCACCGCATGCACCGTGCAGGCATGAGCCACCGCCTTCCGCTTCGCATCGGGCGTCACCATTTTTTTGCGGCGACATCCTTCAGGATCGCGTTGTCGAGCATCTGCTCGGCCAGCAGCTTCTTGAGGCGGGCGTTCTCATCCTCGAGGGTCTTCAGCCGGCGCGCATCCGACACGTCCATTCCGCCATACTTCGCCTTGAACTTGTAGAAGGTCGCCGAGGAGATGCCGTGCTTGCGGCAGACGTCTGCCGTCGCAGCTCCAGCCTCCTGCTCCTTCAGCATCCCGATGATCTGCTCTTCCGTGAACCGTGAGGGGCGCATCGTCCGTCTCCGTGAGTGACGGACTCTACTCAAATCTGGAGGAAGATCAGGGTCTCAGGTCACACTCGCCATTGCGCGCAATCATCCCTTCACGCAGGGTAACAAAAGCACCGCCTGGGGCGCCATGCTGCTGTTCTGGAAGCTGAACGGTCTCGAACTCGCCAATCAGGATCATCCCTATTACGCTGAGGTGTTCATAGGGGTGGTCACTGGCGAGGTTGATTCCGAGGCACTGCTCAGCCAGCTCATTCTGGTGGAGAGCCGGGACTGACACGCCTGCCGCGTTCCATGCGCTGATCTAGACACCAAACGCCCACAGCACCGCCGGAATGAGGTCGAGACCAGGCCTCTCCGGCGGTGTTTTCGTTCAGGTCCACTCCTCGATGATAGAAAACACCGATGTTTCCATAGAAGCGCTCTATGCAACATAGCGGTGTTTGAGTACCGTATCTGTCAACATGGGCGTCAACATAGCGGTGTTTAAGCACCACTAACGAGCCGAAACCAGCCGGAGCAGACCCTTCGGCATCAACATGACATAACCAGAACGGAGTTAATTCAACCTACCTAATTACCGATATGTTGACGTATGTTGACGTATGTTGACAAAAACAGCCCCAAAAAGTGTTTTTTGAAAAATCGTCAACATGAGACGGATTGGAATACCGTCACAACCGTGATCGAGACAAAGCGACATAGAAGCGCGCACAGCGTCGTTTCACGCTCACATGCTCACAGATAGCTCTAGATAGATGGACGACGCTCACAGCTCACCCCTGTCGATCTGACACTCACGCCACAAACGATTGAGAACGCACAAACCAGTCAGCGAGAGCGAGCGACCTGTCAGAGAGACGCACAGCGATCGTATGAGAGAACCTCTCGAGACCGGAGACGCGAGAGCGCGAGATGGTGTGATGGATGCGAGGTGAGAGGTGTGTGTGAACAGATGACGGTGAGAGCGACACCTTCGGCTTAGAGAGCCATACATGCAGGTGAGACGGTAGATAGACGAGACCGTAGATAGATGACGGTGCCGCGCCCTCGGAACGCCTACACAGCCCTCGCAGTCATGGCCTCTCTGGACATTCACCTCGCCCGGCAAAGTCCATCATGAACCGGAACAGGGGAACGGCTCGCTTCGGTCCTGCGCCTCTTCAGGCCCATGGAACCGGATCGTCGGCGCGTCCTATGTCCGCATCCTGCGCCGGAACCTCAACCAAGAACCCTTGAAACCAGAGGATTTCCCGAGACCGGAACCGAAACCTCTCGTCCGAGACCAGAACCTGTTCCTCATGAGAAAACGGGCACGCCTTCACCGCCGGAGAGTGTGCGATCCCGATCCGTCTCTCGTTAAATATAGATACTCTTTCTTTCTTAGTTTCTTTCTTAATTTAACGAGAGACGGACTTCCTCCAGGGACGGGAACGGACGCGGACAAGGTACGGGTACGGATTCTGGATGAGGATCTCTCCGGCGATGGAAGAGGATCCGGTTCGGGGAACGGACGCGGATGAGGCGTGAGGATCTGGATGAGGATCTGCCCATGGTTCTCTCGTGGTTCACTCCCATGGAACTCTCCGGTCTCGTGCGGCGCGTCCGCATCCATGGGTCTCCGAGACGCCCCGTGGTCTCCCATGGCTCTCCGCAAGAACACATCTTCATGGTGACGGCTACGGGTTCGGTTTCTGGTGCCGGATCCCGGCTTAGTCCCAGATTGGACGGTAAAACGATAATAACAAACCTGAAAACGGCCGTTACGAGCCTGATTTCATCCATGCGTGAGCTGTCGTAATCTCTAAACATCAACGAAACGTTGATCGCGAAACACAAGCGCAACGCATAGGAACAGACAATGAACAACGAAGTTCTCTCCGCCTCCGACCTGCTCGCGATCGAAGACACGATCGCCGCCCTCGAGACCGAGATCGCGACCCTTCCGGTCCAACCGGAGAGCGAGACCGAGGTCCAGGTCCAGAGCGAGACCCGGAACGCCGCGAAGAAGCCGCGCCGCAAGACCACCGAGGCGAAGACCGCGGTACCCGTCGAGAGCGACGAGAGCGAGACGACCACCGAGGCGCTGCCCACCCTGCCCGTCCATGTGCCCGGTGACCTGAAGGAGATGATGGGCAACGCCAATCCCTCGCTGATCGCCGCCAAGATCACCGACACCGCCTACGCCCTCGAGACCCGCGCCGCCTTCGAGAAGGCGAAGAACCCCGCCAACGAGAAGATGCAGGCCAATCTCGCCTCCTACCGCAAGCGCATGACCAGCGAGATCGCCGCGCGGGTCATGATCGCCACCGACGTCGATCCCGAATTCGTCAATCGCGAGATCAGCACGGGCAGCCGCTTCAACGTCTACCCGTTGTCGATTTGGATGCTCAGGATCGGGCTCACGCCAGCCGGTTGCGGAATAGCCACGCGGCGAGCGGAAGTGTGATCGCGGCGACGGCGAGCAGCGGCACGAAATTGAAGGCGACATCCGCAAACGTCGCGCCTTCGAGGTAGACCCGGCGCACGAGGTCGACGCCGAAGCGCAGCGGATTGACATAGGTGACGACCTGCAGGATTGCGGGCATGTTGCGCACGGGTGTCAGCAGACCGGACATCCGCCCTGACATGCGCAGAATGACTGCGAGATGACTCTTGGCCGTAATGTCACCGTCATAGGCGGCCGAAACCGCTTCCAGCAGCTTGTCCCAGACCCCCGCGGCCCTCCAGCGCACGAAACGGTTGTAGAGGGTTGTGCGCGGTCCATAGCGCTCCGGCACATCCCGCCACGGCGCACCGGTGCGGAACCGCCAGAGGATGCCGTTGATCACCCGGCGGTCATCCACCCGCGCCACCCCGCGCACCTTGTTCGGCAGTAGCGGCGCGATAATCGCCCATTCCTCGTCAGTCAGCTCGTGGCGGCGCATCTGTTCGGCTCCCAGTTCGCGGAGCTTGAATCACGACACGCTCAGGCCCCCAAATTTATGGGGCCACTGCCTAGACGATCGTGTTGCGAATGCCGTTGGCCGACTTGCCCCGTGCGGGCAGTGTCGGCTTGCCCACTGCTTATGGGCAGCGAGACGCGCACACCAAATCGAAGTCCTAGAAGAACGGCGATGGGTGATGGGAATGCCTTTGCTGCCCCGGACGATCCGGGAGCGGATCCTCCGCCATCGGGACTCCATACCTGTAATCGGAAGCGGATATCCGGCGCTGACTGGAAGCCAGCACCGAACCACGGTGATCCGGTCCGTTTACACGGAGAATGCCCCTGATCGCCGTGGTCTGGACGCGGGACGAGCGACCAAGTCGGACTACGACCGCTTGGCTGCGGATCTCGCCGCAATCGGGCGGCCGAGGAGGGTAGCGAGGAACTGGACGAGGTGGTCGACGCGGACGACGTCATTTGATCGCCCACCCTACCCCGGGGGAGCCGGTGCTGTCCGTCGTTGCTATGACCAGTTTCGCGAGAAAGTTATAGCTCGCCGGCTTGGTCTCTCTGTGCTATGACCATATTGGTGGAAATGGTCACAACACGATGAAGCTGCTCGATCACAGCTACCGTACGCTCTACTCGGAACTCGCGCAGCGCACGCTGGACGCGCAGTTCTCGTCCGAGTTTTCCATCGAAGGCCGCTTTGTCAGCATGGAAAGCCGGAGCCGGCGCTACTGGTACTTTGATCTGGCGAAACCGGGAGGAGGCAAGCAGAGACGCTATGTCGGCCCCGTCGACGACCCTGAGATCAGTGCGCGGGTGGAGCACTTTGCCGATCTGAAGGCCGATCATCGCGCCCGTCGCAAGCTGGTCTCGACCCTCATCCGCGAGGCCTATCTGCCACGGCCCGATCCGCTTGCCGGCGATATCATCCAGGCTCTCGCAACGGCAGGGTTCTTCCGGCTGCGCGGGGTGCTGGTCGGAACCGTGGCGTTCCAATGCTACGCTGCTGTTCTCGGGGTGCGGCTGCCCAATACGGCGCTACAGACGGGCGATACCGACTTTGCCCAATTCCATTCGATCTCCGTTGCCGTCGAGGACGCAATGCCTCCGGTGCTGGATGTGCTTCGGGCAGTCGACGCGACATTTCGGGAAATCCCTCATCCGGCCGACGGTCGCGCTTCGACCCAGTTCGCGACCCGCTCTGGCTACAAGGTCGAGTTCCTGACGCCCAACACCGGTTCTGCCGAGTATGACGGGCGGCCTGCCGCCATGCCCGCTCTCGGTGGTGCAGCCGCGCAGCCGCTGCGCTTCCTCGACTTCTTGATCTACCAGCCGGTGCGCGCCGTCCTTCTGCATGGTTCCGGCGTGCCTATTCTCGTCCCTGCTCCCGAGCGGTTCGCCATCCACAAACTGATCGTCAGTGTGCGGCGGCGGACCGACAATGACGGTACGGCCAAGAGTGACAAGGACCGAGACCAAGCGGTCACCTTGATGGTCGCCATGATCGAGACCCGTCAAAGCGAAGCCCTCGCCGAGGCTTATATGGAGGCTTGGGATCGTGGCCCGGCGTGGCGCGACGCCATCGGTGCCAGCCTTCGGGCTTTGAGCGAGGATGCGCGCGCCCAGCTGATTGCCCCTCTCGCGGCTGCTATTCGTGCGCTCGGCGCCGATCCGGTAAGCTATGATCTGCCTGTTTGATACCGTAACTATGTCCGGGATATCGACACCGAGCTTCTGGAGCTGACCCTTCTCGGACTCTCAACGGGTCCGGTTTCTGGCTGTACGACTTGTCTGTCCCACGGGACCGTCTCTCCCACCGCGCGAGACCCGGTCCGCCTCAGGCCTACCGACGATCAGGTGATGGTGCCGATGACCTGAGACCAAATTGTCCTCCAGTCTGAGGGAGAGGCCTGGGTTTCATTGATCCGAGACCATTTTCTGGACCGCCGTAGGCTGGAGTTTCCGGCCAGTTTCACGGCGTTGGACTGGCAGCACCGCCGGAGTTCTGCAACGTAATCGGAGGCTTATGCCCGATGGCACCGTGCGGCCGATCGTGGTTGTAGTATCTGAGCCAATCCTCCATCTTTTCCCGTGCGTCGGCAAGGGTCAGGAACCGATGTGTGTTCAGGCACTTGCTTCGGAAGCGGCAATTGAACGCCTCGATGAAGGCGTTGTCGGTGGGCTTGCCCAGATCGCGCCAGAGGAGGTCGCGGCCATCCATTCTGCCGCTCATGAACTGCTGTCGGGCGTATGGACGGAAAAGGACGGTACGACGCGTCCCATGCGTCAGTCCGACATCATGGTGGTCGCACACTGTTGATTTCCGTCGAGAAGTGACCCTGGATTTTCACTGAGAAGTGACCCGGGCTGATGGTGGTCTTGGGTCATGTGGCGGTCAAGTTTCGCGGCTTGTCCCTGGTGGGTTTGGGTGGCTCTGCCGAGCTGTTCTTGAAGCGGAAGCTGTTGTTACCGGTCTCGAGGATATGGCAGTGATCCTGTCTCTGGTCCTCCAGCATGACGAGGAGGTCGTGCTCACCGCCGTTGAACTCGCCTTGCAAGCCGGGGTGCCGACCAAGACCCACATCCTCAACCTGCTGTACCGGCTGATCGACGACGCGCCGCTGAGCACGCCCACGATTCCAGCCCCTGCCGCCCTTACGCTGACCACCAAGCCTCAGGCCAATGTGAAGCGTTATGACGCCCTGCGCCGCGCCAGGGAGACACACCATGCCTCATGATCCGGCCAGCGGAGCTCTCGTCATCATGCTGAGAAGCCTCAAGATGTATGGTATGGCGCAAGCCGTCACCGAACTCACCGAACAGGGGTCTCCCACCTTCGAGACCGCCATGCCGATCTCGTCATTCTCGATGCGCTCGGCTACCTCCCATTCAGCCCCTCGGGCGGCGCCTTGCTGTAGCAACAAAATACCAACAAACTGCGATGCTGCCCCAACAGCGCTTTGCCAAGGATTGCTGCGCCTTGTCGCCAAGCTCGGCAATGGCGGCCGCAGCAGTAACCCGAGGAACTGCCCGCGCGCAGGCGCAGCACCATGTCGAGGTGGTTGCCTGGATCGCGGGCAATGTCCTGGAGAGCCTTGGCGCTGCCGACACGAGGTTTCAGACGGCGCACACGAAGGCACGCCTTAAGATTGGTCAGTCCCTGCCCATTATCTGAAGAGCGCGATCCAATTATCGGTGCGCCCTCAGACAAGTCTGCATGCATGCCGGCCGGCTAAGACTCTTCTCCAGTGGATGCGCCTCGCGACGGAGGCCCCAACAACCAAAGGAGAAGGACCCGTGGCCCCTGTTCCCGGTACCATGTCCCCCCGCCCCCGGAAGGTCATGTCGGCACTGTTCGCTCTTCTCGGCCTGTCGGTCGCCGCGACCGGCGCGCTGACCGGCCTGACGGTGAAGGCCGACGCCGCCAGCCCCGCCGCCTGCGAGGCGCTTCAGGCGAAATATTCCTCACTCAAGGGCAAGACGCTGGTCAACGCCATCAACCCGCACACTCCGGGCTATGAGACGATCGATCCCAGCGACCCGACCAAATATATCGGCTTCGACGTCGATCTGGGCGAGGCGCTCGGCGACTGCCTCGGCTTCAAGCTGACCTACAAGCCCGTCACCTTCGCCTCGCTGCTGACCACGCTGGAAGCCGGGCAGGCCGACATCGTGATCTCCGACATCTACGCCACCAAGGAGCGCGCCAAGGCGGCCGACTTCATCACCTATCTCAAGGTGTTCGACGGCGTTCTGGTGGCCAAGGGCAACCCGAAGAAGATCGACGGCATCAACCTGTCGCTGTGCGGCGCGGTGGCGGCCGAGAACACCGGCTATGTCGAGGTGCCGCTGATCCAGGCGCTCGAGGCCGAGTGCAAGAAGGCCGGCAAGACGGCACCGGAAATCCAGCTCTACGACAACAACGCCAACTGCATCCAGGCGATCCTGTCCGGCCGCGCCGACACCTACATCAACGACGTCAACACCGTCGACGGCGCCGTGAAGGCCTATCCCGACAAGCTCGACAAGGCGACGGCGGTCATGCTGCCCTATTCGGTCGGCATCGCAGTGCCGCGCGGCAACACCGAGTTCCGCGACGCGATCATGGCGGCGCTCATCGAGCTGCAGAAGAGCGGGATTCAGGCCGAGCTGATGAAGAAGTGGAACCTGCCGACCGACCAGCTCGAAACGCCGAAGCTCGTCCTCGCCGACTGAGGCGCCGCCGGGCGCGGGCTCTCCCCATGCTCCTCCATCCTGTACCGGCGGCGTCCGCGCCGTCGCCACTTCCCGCACGCGCGCCGCCGCCGACCACGTCCCGCACGCGCCGCCCCGAAGGACGCCGATGGACCTTTTCATCCATTACCTGACCATGCCCTACCTCGTCGGCGGGGTCGGCTTCACCCTGCTGATCACCCTGCTCGGCCTCATGGGCGGCCTCGTCATGGGCCTCGTCCTCGCGGCCATGCAACTGAGCCGCTTCCGTAGCCTCGCCGTCGTGGCCCGCGGCTATTCCATCATCTTCCGCGGCACGCCACTGATCCTGCAGATGGTGTTCTGCTACAACGCGCTGCCGATGATCGGCATCAAGCTCTCGGCCATCTCCGCCGCCTCGCTGGCGCTGGCGCTGAACGAGGCGCCCTTCATCGCCGAGATCCTGCGCGCCAACGTGCTCGGCGTGGATCGCGGGCAGGTCAGTGCGGGCCAAGCGCTCGGCATGACCCCCGCCGCCATCATGCGCCGGATCATCGCCCCGCAGGCGATCCGCTCGATGGTGCCGGCGCTCGGCAACGAGGCGGTGAGCGCGCTCAAGAATTCCTCGCTCGCCTCGGTGGTGGCCGTCCAGGAGCTGACCCTGCGCTCCACCCAGCTCGCCTCCGCGACCTTCGACTTCTTCTCGGTCTTCTTCGCCTCGGGCCTCGTCTATCTGGTCCTGACCGGGGCGATCGCGGTGATCCAGATCGTCGTCGAGATGCTGCTGGATCTCGACCGCCCGCCTCCGCGCGAGCAGTTCGCCCGCTTCTTCCGCATCCTGCTGCCGGGCCGCAATGCCGCGCCGGACACGACGCCGGCCGCCGCCCCGGCACCGGCGGACGTTCTGGAGGAGGCTGCCGCCGAGCCGCTGCCGCCGGCCTCGGCCAAGGTCCTCGCCTCAGCCCATGAGGACCGCGCGGCCCGCGCCGCCCGGCTCGCCGGCAATGTCGCAGCCGTCGAGGTCACCGGCCTGCGCAAGGCCTATGGCCCGACCGTGGTGCTGGACGGCATCGATCTCACCGTGCGGGCCGGCGAGGTCGTCGCGCTGCTCGGGCCGTCGGGCTCGGGCAAATCCACCCTGCTGCGCTGCATCAACCGGCTGGAGAGCTGGGAGGACGGCAGCATCAAGGTCGGCGGATGCTCGCTGAACGTCACGGATGAAGGGCACGCCCTCGCCCCGCGCGCCATCGCCCAGATGCGGGCGAGCGTCGGGGTCGGCATGGTGTTCCAGCAGTTCAACCTGTTCGGTCATCTCACGGCGAAGGAAAACATCGCCGGCCCGCTGCGCTGGGTGCAGGGACTGTCCCGCATGGAGGCCGACCGGCGCGCCCGCGAGCTGCTCGAACGGGTGGGTCTTTCCCACCGCGCCGACGCCCTGCCCCGCCACCTGTCCGGCGGCCAGCTGCAGCGCGTCGCCATCGCCCGCGCGGTGGCGCCCAATCCCAGCGTCCTGCTGCTCGACGAGCCGACGTCGGCACTCGACCCCGAACTGGTCGGCGAGGTGCTCGAAGTCATCCGCCGCCTCGCAGTGGAAGACGGCCTCGCCATGGTCATCTCCACCCACCAGCTCCGCTTCGCCGGCGAGGTGGCCGACCGCATCGTCTTCCTCTCCGGCGGATCGATCATCGAGGACGGCCCGGCCGAACAGGTGCTGACCGCCCCCAGGCACCCGCTGACCGCCCGCTTCCTCAACAAGATGGAGAGCGAATAGGCGCCCCGGCCGCCCCGCTCCCCGCATCGTCACCGTCATTTCCGAGGTTCGCCATGACCGACAAGCCCAGCACCACGCATCACCTGCCGGCCACCCCCGACACCGTGCACTGGGGCTATTTCAGCCGGACGCTTTCGCCGGTGCTGACCATCGCGTCGGGAGAGAGCGTCAGCATCGAAAGCATCACCCACCACGCCAATGACGATTACGAGCGGATGATCGCGGGAGACGCGGCGGCGGAGGAGATCTTCCGCTGGACGCGCGACGCCAAGACCATGCGCCGGCGCGGCGCCGGGTCGACCGAGGGGCCGTTCACCCACGGCAATGGCGAGGGCCTCGGCGTACACCTGCTGACCGGCCCGATCGCGGTCGAAGGCGCGGAGCCGGGCGACATCATCGAGGTGCGGGTGCTCGACATGTGGCCGCGCCCGAGCGCCAATCCGGCCTATGCCGGACGCTTCTTCGGCTCCAATCCCTCGGCGAACTGGGGCTTCCAGTACAACGACCTGATCACCGAGCCGAAGCAGCGCGAGGTCGTCACGCTCTACGAGCTCGACATGACGGAGCGCAGCGTCTCGGCGCTCTATTCCTATCTCTGGACGCCGCAGACCGACCCGGACGGGATCGTGCATCCGACGATCGACTATCCCGGCGTGCGCGTCGACCATTCCACCGTGACCAAGCAGGACGGCGTGCTCGCCGGGATCAAGGTGCCCGCGCGCCTGCATTTCGGCACCATGGGCCTCGCTCCGGCGGAAGCCGATTTCGTCTCGACGATTCCGCCGAACTACACCGGCGGCAACATGGATGACTGGCGCATCGCCAAGGGCGCGACGATGTATTATCCGGTCGCGGTCGAGGGCGGGCTGTTCTCCTGCGGCGACGCCCATGCCACCCAAGGCGACAGCGAGCTTTCCGGCACCGCGGTCGAGATTTCGCTCACCGGCGCCTTCCAGTTCATCCTGCACAAGAAGGCCGACCTGCCCGGCACCGTGCTGGAGGGGCTCACCCACCCGTTGCTCGAAACGCCCGACCTGTGGTCGGTCTACGGCTTCAGCGTGCCCAACTACCTCTCCGAGCTCGGCCCCGATCCGCAGCAGGCGATCCTGTCGCGCGGCAGCCTCGACGACGCCATGCGCGATGCGTTCCGCAAGCTGCGCCGCTTCCTGATGACCGTGCACGGGCTCAGCGAGGACGAGGCGATCTCGCTGATGTCGATCGCCGCCGATTTCGCCGTCACGCAGGTTGTCGACGCCAATTGGGGCGTCACCGGATCGATCCGCCGAAGCCTGTTCAAGGGCAGGCAGGGCGCCGTCCGATAGCCCGCGAGGGATGCCCCATCGCGGGTCCATCGGGGCGCTCCA
This sequence comes from Ancylobacter crimeensis, assembly GCF_023016805.1. Classification (GTDB taxonomy): domain Bacteria; phylum Pseudomonadota; class Alphaproteobacteria; order Rhizobiales; family Xanthobacteraceae; genus Ancylobacter; species Ancylobacter crimeensis. Next base: position 34,014 of record NZ_JALKCH010000012.1, on the reverse strand, counting down.
GCGGGCGCCCGTCGGGTGCCGGTGAGGGTTGCCCTGACGGCATGGTTGTTGCTTCATCGAGCCCCGTCGCTTACGGGGTTCGATGCGATGACCTTGCAACCCTTCTCGAGCGAATCCTATTCCGAGGACGTCCGCCCCGCGGCGTGGCTGGAACTGCTGGGCGGCTTCGGCCTCGCCGCGGGCCAGCCGCGGGGCGGAATGCCTATCCACGCCACGGCGCTGTCGCGGCTGTCCTCGGTCGGCGTGCGCTTCGGACGCCTCGCCGCCGGGCCGCAGACCATCGCCGCCAGCCCGCAGCGCGCGGACCTGCCGCTGCTGCTGGTGCCGCTCGACGGCGGCGCCGCCCTGCGGACGTGCGAGGAGCAGCAGATCCTGTCGGCCGGCCAGGCCGTGCTGCTGCCGCGCGAGGGCGACTGGCAGATCACCTTCGCGCGGGAGATGCGCATCCTCGCGCTCTCCGTGCCGGGGGATGCGTTCCTCGGCCGAAAGGTCGCCCCGTTCAGCCTGCGGAGCCCGCGCACCTTCGGCCCCGACGGGCTGGCCGGCATCCTGACCCGCACCCTGCAGGCGAGCGCGGACACGCTCGACCGCCTCCCGGACGGCGAATGGGAATCGCTCGCCCGCTCGCTCGCCGAATGGCTGCTCTCCCTCGTGACGGAGGCCGCCGCCACCAGCGCCGACACCTCGGCCAGCAAGGCCGCGCTGCTCCAGCGCATCTACCGCACCATCGAGGCGCGGTTGACGCAGGAGGACATCTCGGTCGCCGACATCGCCCGCAGCGAAGGCATTTCGGAGCGCTACCTGCAGAAGGTGCTCGGCGAGGGCGGCGACAATTTCAGCCACTATGTCCGCGAGCGCCGGCTGCAGCGGGCCTGGCACGACCTCGCCAACCCGGCCGAAGCGGCGGTTCCGATTTCCGACGTCGCCTATCGCTACGGTTTCGCCGACAGCGCCCATTTCAGCCGCCTGTTCCGCGAACGCTTCGGCATGCCGCCGCGCGAATTTCGCCGCCGCGAGAGCGAGATCCATGCCGTCGCACCGGCGGCGAGCGGCCAGCGCGGCTGGCCGCAGGAGGCACTGGCGCAGCTGCGCGCGCGCCAGGGCAAACCCGGCCAGAGCAAGCCCGGCCAGAGCCCGTCCGCCGCCCGGCGCCACGCCGGCCCGCCCGTCGACAGCCCGGCGGACGAGCCCTCGCGCCATCATCTCGCGGCTCATGCCGGCAGCGTGCACTGGGGCTATTTCAGCCGTTCGCTCGCCCCTGTCATGGCCATCGGCTCGGGCGACGTGGTCACGGTCGAGACGCTCACCCAGCACGCCTCGGACGATCCCGAGCGGATGATCGCGGGCGATGCGGGTGCGGAGAGCGTGTTCCACTGGACCGCGACGGAGAAGAGCGTCGAGCGCCGCGGCGCCGGCCCGCTCGATGCCTCGATCTACGGGCGCGGTGCCGGCGAGGGCTTCGGCGTGCATATCTGCACCGGCCCCATCGCGGTGCGCGGCGCGCAGCCCGGCGACGTGCTGGAGGTGCGCATCCTCGACATCGCGCCGCGTCCCTCGCAGAATCCGGCCTTTCGCGGACGGGTGTTCGGCTCCAGCGTCGCGGCGTGGTGGGGCTACCATTATTCGGAATTCCTCACCGAGCCGAAGCCGCGCGAGACGGTCACGATCTACGAGATCGTCGCCGATGCGGAGGAGCCCTATGCGGAGGCGGTGCATGCCTATCGCTGGGAGCCGCAGACCGACCCCTATGGGGTGCGGCACCAGACCTACGACTATCCCGGCGTGAAGGTCGCGCCGGGCTCCGTGACCCGCCGCATTCCCACGCTGGACGGCATCCGCATTCCGCTCCGGCTGCATTTCGGCGTGATCGCGGTGGCGCCGCGCGAGGCGGAACTGGTGGATTCGGTGCCGCCCGCCTATTTCGGCGGCAATCTCGACAATTGGAGGCTCGGCAAGGACGCCGCGGTCTATCTTCCCGTCTCGGTGCCCGGCGCGCTGCTCTCGATCGGCGATCCCCATGCGGCCCAGGGCGACGGCGAACTGTCCGGCACCGCGATCGAATGCTCGATGACCGGCACCTTCCGGGTCGTGCTGCATCGCAAGGCCGAGCTGGCGGCGACCGGGATGGGCGCGCTCCTCGGCGATCTCACCTATCCGCTCATCGAGACGCCGGAGGAATGGGTGCTGACCGGCTTCAGCCACCCCAACTACCTCGCCGAGTTCGGCGCCCACGGCCAGAGCGAGGTCTACGCCAAGTCCTCGCTCGACCTCGCCATGAAGGACGCCTTCCGCAAGGTCCGGCGCTTCCTGATGACGACCAAGGGGCTGACCGAGGACGAGGCGATCGCGCTGATGTCGGCGGCGGTCGATTTCGGCATCACCCAGGTCGTGGACGGCAATTGGGGCGTCCATGCCATCGTCCGAAAGCGGCTCTTCGGCGATGGGGGGCTCGACGGCGGCCGCTGACCGGGGCCGCGCGCGCCCGTCAGTGCGAGATCATCCAGGGCCGGGCGGAGGGGAAGCTCTTCGCGCCGGACGGCGAGGAGGCGGTCCGGCTCTTCTTGGTCTTCATGCCGCCCGAACAGCAGGAACAGCCCGCGGCGTGCTTCTGCCGCTCCTGTTTCGCCCGGTACTCGTCCGTCGAGAGGGGCGCGTGGCGCGCCTGTTCGTTGGTGGCGTGCGCGGTGAAGCTCGCGCGGGACATCGCCGAGAAATGCGGCGCAGTGAGCAGGACGCGCGGGGCGGATGCGCCGCAATCGGGGCAGGGCTGCGGGGCCTGGTATTCGCTCATCGGCCGCAGCGCGGTGAAGTCGCCGCAGGTGTCGCACAGATATTCATAGACGGGCATCGGATCTCTCCACGCGGGATGCGCGAAAGCGGGACCGGCGATACCGGTCCCGCCGCCGGACGTTTGCAGGGGGTCAGAGGTCCGGCGAAAGCGGCATGTCGACGGAACCGTCGATGAATTTCTGCGGACCCGCGGCGCAGGGCTTGATGTCGAAATCGAAGATCTCCGTCGGCAGCCACAGCGTCGCGCAGGAATTGGGGATGTCGACCACGCCGGAGAAGTGCCCCTGGACGGGGGCGACGCCGAGGATGGAGTGCGCCTGCGCGCCCGAATAGCCGAACTTCTTGAGGTATTCGATGGCGTTCAGGCAGGCCTGCCGATAGGCGACATTGGCGTCGAGATAGTACTGCTTGCCCTCCTCGTCGACCGAGATGCCCTCGAAGATCAGGTAGTCCTTGTAGTTCGGCGTGATCGGCGAGGGCTTGAAGATCGGGTTCTTGATCCCGTATTTCGCCATGCCGTCCTTGATGAGGTCCACCTTGATGTGCAGCCACGCGCCGAACATCTCGATGGCGCCGCAGAAGGTGATCTCGCCGTCGCCCTGCGAGAAGTGCATGTCGCCCATGGAAAGGCCGGCCCCGTCGACATAGACGGGGAAATAGATCTTCGAGCCGCGCGACAGATCCTTGATGTCGCAATTGCCGCCATGCTCGCGCGGCGGCACGGTGCGCGCGCCCTCGGCCGCGACCTTGGCGAAGGCGTCGCCGCCCTTGGCCAGCTTGCCGAGATGGGCGGTCTTGGGGGCGGGCGGATTGGCGAGCGGCGGCACGCGGGTCGGGTTGGTGTCGATCAGCGCCTGCTCGCGCGCATTCCAGGTGTCGAGCAGCGACTGGCTGGGCAGCGTGCCGATCAGGCCGGGATGGATCAGCCCGGCGAAGCCGACGCCCGGCACGTGGCGCGAGCGGGTGAACATGCCCTCATAGTGCCAGATCGACTTCTGGGCGAGCGGGAAGTGGTCGGTAAGGAAGCCGCCGCCGTTCTTCTTCGAGAAGAAGCCGTTGAAGCCCCATTCGTGGCCCTTCAGCGTGCCGGCGTCGAGGATGTCGACCACCAGCAGGTCGCCCGGCACCGCCCCCTTCACCCCGATCGGGCCCGAGAGATAATGCACGGTGGACAGGTCGACGTCGCGGATGTCGTCGGCGGAATCGTTGTTTTTGATGGCGCCGCCGGTCCAGTCGACCGTCTCGACGATGAAGTCGGCACCCGGCTCGACCCAGGTGGCGATCGGGATGTCGGGATGCCAGCGATTGTGCAGGAACTCGTTTTCGGTGGCGGGCTTCGACAGGTCGACCGAGATGAGTGTTTCAGGCATGGCGAACTCCGTTCCCCTTGGACTTCGTATGGTTGGTGTCGGTGCGGCCGGCCCGCGCGGGCCGGTGACGTCAGACGGACAGGAAGCGGGCGACCCGCGCCTCGTCGATCGCGGCGCGCGGGCTCTCGTGGACGATCTCGCCGTTCTCGATGACCAGCACCCGGTCGGCGATGTCGAGCGCGAAGGACAGCACCTGCTCGGAGACGACGATGGACAGGCCGCGCTCGTCGCGGATGCGCCTGAGCGTGCGCGCCATCTCGCGGATGATGGAGGGCTGGATGCCCTCGGTCGGCTCGTCGAGCAGCAGCACCTTGGGCCGCGTCGCGAGGGCGCGGGCGATGGCCAACTGCTGCTGCTGGCCGCCGGAGAGGTTGCCGCCGCGCCGCCCCTTCATCTCCAGCAGCACCGGGAACAGCTCGTAGAGATCGCCCGGCACGCTCCGGCCGCCATGGACGATGAGGCCGGTCTCGATGTTCTCCTTCACCGTCATGGTGGGGAAGATCATGCGGCCCTGCGGCACATAGGCGATTCCGCGGGCGACCCGCTCATAGCTCCTGAGCGCCGTGACATCGGTGCCGTCGATGGCGACCGCGCCGCTGCGGGTCGGGACGATGCCCATGAGCGACTTCATGAGCGTGGTCTTGCCCATGCCGTTGCGGCCCATGATGGCGACGATCTCGTTCGGCGCGACGGTGAAGTCCAGCCCGTGCAGGACTTCGCTCTGGCCGTAGGAGACGACGAGGCGTGAGACGTCGAGCATGCGCGTCCTCCCTCAATGCCCGAGATAAACCTCGATGACCTTCGGGTCCGCCTGGACCTTCGCCATCGGGCCTTCGGAGAGGATCTTGCCCTGGTGCAGCACCGTGACCTTGTGGGCGATGTCCTCGACGAACTTCATGTCGTGCTCGATGACGATGACCGAGCGGTCGCGGATGATGGTGTGCAGCAGTTCCGCGGTCTTCTTGCGCTCCGACACGCTCATGCCGGCGACGGGTTCGTCCAGCATGAGAAGCTCGGGGTCCTGGATCAGCAGCATGCCGATCTCCAGCCACTGCTTCTGGCCGTGGGAGAGATATTCGGCCCGCTCGTTGAGCCGGTCGGCGAGGAAGATGGTAGAGGCCACCTCCTCCACCCGCTCGCGCACCGCCGCGTCGCGCCGGAAGGTGAGGGCGCCGAGGACGTTGCGGCCCTTCGGGTAGGAGATTTCGAGATTCTCGAACACCGTCAGGTCGTCATAGATCGACGGCGTCTGGAACTTGCGGCCGACGCCGGCGAGCACGATGTCGTGCTCCTTCAGCCGGGTCAGCTCGCGCCCCTTGAAGCGGATGGAGCCGAAGGTCGCGCGGGTCCGCCCGCAGATCAGGTCGAGCACCGTGGTCTTGCCGGCGCCGTTGGGGCCGATGATGACGCGGATCTCGTTCTGGTCGACATAGAAGGACAGGTCGTCCACCGCCTTGAACCCGTCGAAGGAGACGGTCAGCCCCTCGACCGCCAGCGCGAAGTCGGGGTTCATCTGGTCACTGATAACGTGCGCGCTCATCTGCGTGCCCTCCCTCATTCCGCGGCCACGGGCGCGGCGCCGGGATCCGTCGGCTTGGTGCCGGACAGGAAGCCGAGGCGCGGCGCCACATAGGTCTGCCAGATGCCGGCCAGGCCGTTCGGGAAGGCGAGCACCACGGCGATGAAGAGCCCGCCGAGGCCGAGCAGCCAGAGTTCGGGAAAGCTTTCGGAGAAGGAGGTCTTGGCCCAGTTGACCAGCAGCGTCCCGTACACCGCGCCGAGGATCGAGAGCCGGCCGCCGACGGCGCAATAGATCACCATCTCGATCGAGGGCACGATGCCGACGAAGGAGGGCGACATGAAACCGACCTGGAGCGTGAACATGGCCCCGCCGATCGCGGAGAGCGCGGCCGCCAGACAGAAGACGAACACCTTGAAGTTCGCGACGTCGTAGCCCGAGAAGCGGACCCGGTCCTCCTTGTCGCGCATGGCGACGAGGATGCGGCCGAGCTTGGAGGACTTCACGTAATAGGCGAGCAGGATGCAGGCGAACAGCAGGGCGACGCAGACGAAGTAGAGCACCGTCTTGGCGGCGTCGGTGCGGATGTCCCAGCCGTGCAGCGTGCGCAGGTCGGTGATGCCGTTGATGCCGCCGGTATAACCCTGCTGGCCGACGATCAGGATCGTCAGCACCGCCGCGATCGCCTGGGTGATGATGGCGAAATAGACGCCGCCGACCCGCCGCTTGAACATCGCGAAGCCGATGATGAAGGCGAACAGGGCCGGCACCGCGACGATGGCGACGAGGGTCAGCGGAAAGCTGTGGAACGGCTTCCAGAAGAAGGGCAGCTCGGTGATCTGGTTCCAGTCCATGAAGTCCGGGATGCCGGGCGTCGACTGGATCTTGGTGTTCTCGACGCTGGAGGCTTCCAGCTTGAGATACATCGCCATGCAATAGCCGCCGAGGCCGAAGAACACCCCCTGCCCGAGCGACAGGATCCCGGCATAGCCCCAGCAGAGCACTAGCCCGAGGGCGACGAAGGCGTAGGTCAGATATTTGCCGACGAACTGGAGGCGGAAGCTGTCCAGCGTCAGCGGCAGGACGACGACGAGCAGGATGGCCAGCACCACGATGCCGACGACGTCCTTGCGGGCCAGGAAGAAGGAGCGGCCGATATGGGTCATGGGGGCCTCCTCAGCGCCGGACCTTGATCACGAACAGGCCCTGCGGCCGGAGCATCAGGATGATGATGACGCCGAGCAGGGTGAGGACCTTGGCCATGGAGCCCGACAGGAAGAATTCCATGGTCGACTGCGCCTGCGAGATGGTGAAGGCCGAGGCGATGGTGCCGATCAGGCTCTGCGCGCCGCCGAAGACCACGACGAGGAACGTGTCCACGATGTAGAGCTGCCCGGCGGTCGGGCCGGTGGAGCCGATCATGGTGAAGGCCGAGCCGGCCACGCCGGCGATGCCGCAGCCGAGCCCGAAGGTGAGCCGGTCCACGCGCTCGGTGTTGATGCCCACCGCGCCGGCCATGGTGCGGTTCTGCACCACCGCGCGCACCTGCTTGCCCCAGCTCGACCGGTACATCAGCAGCGCGACGGCGATGGTGATGGCGATCGTCAGCCCCATCACGAACAGGCCGTTGATCTGCACCTCGATGGCGTCGGTGAGATTGAGCGAGCCCATCATCCAGCCCGGCAGCTCCACGCCCACCTCGCGCGGGCCGAAGACCGAGCGGTAGACCTGCTGCAGGATGAGGCTGAGGCCCCAGGTGGCGAGCAGCGTGTCGAGCGGGCGCTTGTAGAGGTGCCGGATCATCAGCCATTCCACCGCCATTCCCAGCGCCCCGGAGGCGATGAAGGCGAGGATCATGGCGATGAAGAAATAGATGCCGAACAGCGACGGCAGATAGTTGAGAAAGAACTGCGAGGTGAAATAGGTGACATAGGCACCGAGGATCATGAACTCGCCATGGGCCATGTTGATCACGCCCATCTGCCCGAAGATGATGGCCAGTCCGAGCGCCATCAGCAGGAAGACCGAGAACAGGATCAGGCCGGCGAAACCCTGCATCACGAAGATCGAGCCGAGTTCGGTCAGCGAATAGTCTGAGAACATGATGGATCCCCCTGGTGCCCCGGCGCTGATGCCCGCACCCGTGTCACTCCCGCGGCCGCGGCCGGCCGCGCCTCGAAGACGAGCGTTCCCGCCGGCCGCGCGCGATGTCGCGGCCGGCGGAACGTCCGGCCAAGGGCCTTCGGATCACTGGTAGCCCTTCGGGAAGGGGTTCGGCTCGATCAGGTCGGGCGTCTCGAACACGACCTTGAACTGGCCGTCGGTCTGCGCCATGCCGACCCGCGTGCGCGACCACAGATGGTGGTTCGGGTGGATCTTGACGTAGCCCTCGGGCGCCTTGGTGAACTCGATGCCGGGCGAGGCCTCGGCGATCTTGTCGATGTCGAAGGAGCCGGCCTTCTCGACCGCCATCTTCCACAGCCACGGGCCGAGATAGGCGGCCTGCGTCACGTCGCCAATCACCGTCTTCTCGCCCCACATCTTCTTGAAGGCGGCGACGAATTCCTTGTTGTTCGGATTGTCGAGCGACTGGAAGTACTTCATGCAGCTATAGGCGCCGGCGATGTTCTCGCCGCCGATGCCGTCGATCTCGTCTTCCGTGACGGAGATCGTCAGCAGCGTCTGCTTGGAAAGGTCGATGCCGGCGGCCTTGAGCTGCTTGTAGAAGGCGACGTTCGACCCGCCGACGATGATGGCGTAGATCACGTCCGGCTTCTTCAGCTTGATCTTGTTGATCACCGAGTTGAACTGGGTGTGGCCGAGCGGGAAATATTCCTCGCCGACGACGCTCGTCCCCTCCATGAAGTTCTCGATGTGCTTCCGCGCGATCTTGTTGGAGGTACGCGGCCAGATATAGTCCGACCCGAGCAGGTAGAACGTCTTGGCGCCCTTGGTCTTGTTCACCCAGTTGAGGCCGGCGATGATCTGCTGCGTCGCTTCCTGTCCGGTATAGATCACGTTCTTGGACTGCTCCAGCCCTTCATAGAAGGTCGGGTAGTAGAGCATGCCGTTATACTGTTCGAACACCGGCAGAACCGCCTTGCGCGAGGCCGACGTCCAGCAGCCGAACACCGAGGCGCACTTGTCGTTGACCAGCAGCTTCTTCGCCTTCTCGGCGAAGGTCGGCCAGTCGGAGGCGCCGTCTTCCTGGATGAACTTGATCTTGCGGCCGAGCACGCCGCCGCTGGCGTTGATCTGGTCGATCGCCAGCTTCTCGGCCTGCACCGAGCCGGTCTCCGAGATCGCCATGGTGCCGGTCACGGAATGCAGGATGCCGACCGTGACCTCGCTGTCCGTCACCGCAAGACCGGTGGTGTTCACCTGCGCGGTCGGCGGCGTATCGGCCAGCGCCATGCGCGGGAACAGCGATGTCGTTCCAAGCAGAGACGCCGCGGGCAGGAGCGACATTCCCTGGATGAACGTACGACGGGTAGAGGAAAACTTTTTCGGAAAATCATCGTTCGAAGACATGACATCCCCCTCCACGGGTTTGACGTGGCCAAGACAGGTTCTTGATTTTGGCTGCACCTTTCCGGCGTTGGGGATGATCGTGCGGATGTCGCTGCGTCGCAGCAATACGTCGATTGACGTATAGAGATTCGCCAGCGGCGATCGCACAGTAGGTTTCGATGGGGATGCTGCGCGCCGCGCGACGGCGGACAGTGTAGCTATCGTCGAGTTGTGCTCGCGCGCGCGATCATCCCGACAGTTATAACCGGAGCCATCGACTGCCGCATTTTTTGGCAAGCGGCAAACGATCAAGGCAGATAAAGGACTTGAACTCGATTTTTCTTGTACGTTCCTTGCATTCGGCGTGAAGTCGGCAAACAGTCTTCATGCTGCGGCGGGGCAGCGAGGGTTTTGTTGCGGCGCGTTGCGGAGATCGGCCTTCGGGCCGTCCCGGCGGGCGCGGGCATGTGGCAGGCGTCGGGGTGGTGCAGAGGGATCCGGTACGGGAGCAGCCACGCATGGCGGGCGAACAGAAGATCATTCGCGTCCGCCGGCGCTACAATCAGTGGGTGGTCAACGAGACCCTCGAGGATTACGCGCTCCGCTTCACCGCCAAGAGCGCACGCCGCTGGTCGCCGCTGCGCGTGGCCAACACGGCGCTGGGCGCCATATCCTTTCTCGCGCTGGAGGCGATCGGCGGCGCGGTGACGCTCGCCTACGGCTTCCCGAACGCGGTGGCCGCCATCCTCGCCGTGTGCGCCATCATCTTCGCCGCCGGCCTGCCGATCAGCTACTACGCCGCCAAGTTCGGCGTCGACATCGACCTGCTGACCCGCGGCGCCGGCTTCGGCTATATCGGCTCTACCCTGACGTCGCTGATCTACGCGTCCTTCACCTATCTGTTCTTCGCCATCGAGGCGGCGATCATGGCGCTGGCGCTGGAGATGTGCTTCGGCGTGCCGCTGATGGCGGGCTACTTCGTCAGCGCGCTGGTCGTCATTCCCCTCGTCACCCACGGCATAACCTTCATCAGCCGGTTCCAACTCTGGACCCAGCCGCTGTGGGTGGCGCTGAACATCCTGCCGTTCCTGTTCATCGCCTGGAAGCATGGCGGCGACCTTTCCGGCTGGAGCAGCTTCACGGGCCGTTTCGGCTCCCCGGACGGGGCCTTCGACCCGCTGCTGTTCGGCGCCGCGACGACGGTGGTGTTCGCGCTGGTGGCGCAGATCGGAGAGCAGGTCGATTTCCTGCGCTTCCTGCCGCGTCGGGCTCCGGGCGCGGATGCGCGCAGGCGCGAACTGGCCTGGTGGACGGCGCTGCTGGCGGCGGGGCCGGGCTGGATCATCCCCGGCGGCCTGAAGATGCTCGGCGGCTCCTTCCTCGCCTATTTCGCGCTGAGCCACGGCGTGCCCCTCGCCCATGCCGCCGAGCCGACGCAGATGTATCTGCTCGCCTTCGAAACCATGCTGCCGCCCAAGGCCGCCCTCGTCCTGACCGGCATCTTCGTGATCCTCGCCCAGCTCAAGATCAACGTGACGAATTCCTATGCGGGGTCGATCGCCTGGTCGAACTTCTTCTCGCGGCTCACCCATTCGCATCCCGGCCGGGTGGTCTGGCTGGTCTTCAACGTCACCATCGCCCTGCTGCTGATGGCGCTCGGCGTCTACAAGGCGCTGGAACAGATCCTCGGCCTCTACGCCATCGTGGCGGTGGCTTGGGTCGCGGCGCTGGTGGCCGATCTTGTCGTCAACAAGCCGCTGGACCTCAGCCCGCCGGGCATCGAGTTCAAGCGCGCCCATCTCTACGACATCAACCCGGTCGGGGTCGGCGCGGTCGCGGCCGGCACGGTGGTGGCGATGATCGCCTTCGCCGGCCTGCTCGGCACGACCCTCCAGGCCTTCGCGCCCTTCGTCGCGCTCGGCGTCTCCTTCACCACCGCACCGGCGATCGCCGTCGCCACGCGCGGGCGCTATTACCTCGCCCGCCGCGCCCAGCACAGCTGGCAGGGCAAGGCGACGCTCCGGTGCTGCATCTGTGAGCATCGCTTCGAGCCGGAAGACATGGCCCATTGCCCGGTCTATTCGGGGCCCATCTGCTCGCTGTGCTGCTCGCTCGACGCGCGCTGCCACGACCGCTGCAAGGAGGAGGCGCGCTTCCCCGACCAGATCCTCGCGGTGCTCCGGGCCACGCTGCCCGGCTGGATGGTGGCGGGCATTAATTCGCGCATCGGGCACTATATCGGCGTGCTCTCGCTGCTCGCTTTGCTGATCGGGGCGATCCTCGCGCTGATCTATTTCCAGGCGACCTTCGGCCCGGCGGCGCAGCGCGAGGTGATCGGCTCGACGCTGTTCACCCTCTATTTCATCCTGCTCATCATCGCCGGCGTCGCCGCGTGGCTGTTCGTCCTCGCGCAGGAAAGCCGGCGCGTGGCCCAGGAGGAAAGCACGCGGCAGACCGCGCTGCTGTTCCGCGAGATCGCCGCCCACAAGCGCACCGACGCCAAGCTGCAGAAGGCCAAGGAGGTGGCCGAGGCCGCCAACCTCGCCAAGAGCCGCTATGTCGTCGGCATCAGCCACGAGTTGCGCACGCCGCTGAACGCCATCCTCGGCTATGCCCAACTGCTGGAGCGCGACACCTCCATCCCCGCGCACCGGCGCGACGCGATCCGGGTGATGCGCCGCTCGGCCGAACACCTGTCGGGGCTGATCGACGGCCTGCTGGACATATCGAAGATCGAGGCGGGGCGGCTCTATCTGTCGCGCGACGAGGTCCGCATCTCCGACTTCCTCGACCAGATCGTGGACATGTTCCGCCTTCAGGCCACGGCGAAGGGGCTCGACTTCATCCATGCACGGCCGGAACTGATGCCGGCCGTCGTCGTAATCGACGAGAAGCGCACCCGCCAGATCCTCATCAACCTGCTGTCGAACGCGATCAAGTTCACCAGTTCCGGCAGCGTGGCGCTGAGGATGAGCTACCGCAACCAGGTAGCCGACTTCACCGTGGAGGATACCGGCATCGGCATTCCCTCCCCTGATCATGCCCGGATCTTCGAGCCCTTCGAACGCGGCGAGCGCGCCGGCACTTACACGACGAACGGCATCGGGCTCGGCCTCACCATCACCCGGCTGCTCACCGAGATCATGGGCGGCGACATCTCCCTGACCTCCGCCCCCGGCGCCGGCACCACCTTCCGGGTGCGGTTGATGCTGTCGGAGGTCGCCCATCCTTCGCTGGCGGGGCCGATCGAAAGCCGACGCATCGGCGGCTATGCGGGCCGGCGCCGTACCGTGGTGGTGGCGGACGACGACGACGCCCATCGCGAGCTGATGCACGAGCTGCTCATGCCGCTCGGCTTCACCGTCATCGCGGCGAGCGACGGCGTCGCGGCGCTCGACCTGGTGCGGCAATGGGATCCCGACCTCCTGCTGCTCGACATCTCGATGCCGCGCCTCGACGGCTGGGAAGTGGCGCGCCAGCTTCGCGATGAAGGCTTCGGCCGGCTGCGCATCCTCATGATCTCGGCCAATGCCGGCGAGATGGGCGCCGGCACGCAGGCCGGCCATCACGACGACCACATGGTGAAACCGGTGGACCTGCGGGTTCTCATCGAGAAGATGCAAGCCCTCCTCGACCTCGAATGGATCGAGGATGCGCCATCGGCGGTACGCAGCGAGCCGTTGGCCCCGATGGGTCGCCCGCCCTCGCTCGGCCATATCGACGACCTGATGAAGCTCGGCGAGATCGGCTATGTGCGCGGCATCCAGGCCAAGCTGAACGAGATCGAGGCTCTCTCGCCCGATCACCGCGCCTTCGTCGCCCAAATGCGCGACGTCATGGAGGCGTTCGACTTCAAGAGGTACATGTCGGTGCTGGAGGCACTGCGCGGCCATGATGCATAGCGTTGAGCGCCGTGACATCGTCCTGGTGGTGGACGATTCCCCCGAGACCCTGAGCGTCCTCACCGACGCGCTGGAGGCCGCCGGCGTGACCGTGCTGGTGGCGCGGGAGGGCGCGGGCGCCCTCGCCCTCGTCGACCGCATCACGCCCGACGTCATCCTGATGGACGCCATCATGCCGGGCATGGACGGTTTCGAGACCTGCCGCCTGCTCAAGCGCAACGGCTCGCTCGCCCATGTCCCGGTGATCTTCATGACCGGGCTTTCGGAAACCGAGCAGATCGTGAAGGGTCTCGAATCCGGCGGCGTCGACTACGTCACCAAGCCGATCCGGCCGGACGAGCTCATCGCGCGGATGCGCGTGCATCTCGCCAATGCCCGGCAGACCCATAGCGCGCGCGCCGCGCTGGACGCGTCGGGGCGCTTCCTGCTCTCCGCGACGTCCGGGGGGCGGGTGCTGTGGAGCACGCCAAAGGCGGGCGACCTGCTCGCGAGCATCGCCACCGCGACGCCGGGGGACAGCTTCCTGCTGCCGCCGCCCGTGCTCGCATGGCTCGGGGCGCGCCGGCGCGATCCCTCGATCACCGAGCCCGGCTCGCTCGACCTGCCGGTCCCCGACAGCCCGCGCACCGTCAGGATCTCCTATGTCGGCCAGATCGGCGCCGACGAATTGCTGCTGCGCATCGTCGAGGACAGCGGCCAGCCGCCCGAACAACTCCTGCGCGCGCGCCTCGGCCTAACCCTCAGGGAGGCCGAGGTACTGCTCTGGCTGGCGCGGGGCAAGTCGAACCGCGACATCGCCGAGATCCTCGCCCTGTCGCCTCGCACCGTGAACAAGCATCTCGAACAGGTCTACGCCAAGATCGGGGTCGAGAACCGAGCCGCGGCGACGGCGCTTGCGATCAAGGCCCTCGCTTCGCTCTGAGAGCGCGGCGGCCCCGCTCGGCTCCAAGCTGAAGTGGTGGCATCAGCCTTCACGCAACGTGCGCGGCAGGTCGGCCGCCCAAAGCAAGCCCGAGATGGTGGATGATCTGATCGAGCCGGGATGTGCGCCGGGACCACGGCAGCAGCGCCTCGTTATCGAAGCGCTCCGTGAAGATGCGGCGAGGGCACAGCACCGCATCGCAATGAAAGCGTCGTGCCCGAATAAGGAGATAGACCGGCCTGCCGGAAAGCGGCAGATCTGCCAGTTGCCGGGCATAGCGGCTGTGAACGCGCATCGAGGCTGCCCCGCATCCCGGGCAACAACTCGTCGCGCTGGACGCACGGAGGCAGATCCGGATGCCGGAACCCGCGTCAATCACTTCATCGACAACAAACCCGGGCGGCATCAGCTCCGAGACCTGTAAATGTTGACCCATGGCATTGATTCTCCATGTGAACCACTGCCAGCCAGACGCTCAACTCCATCAAAAGTGAGTCAGAGACCTTATTCCACGCCGCTTCACACTATTGGTGGTTCCGCCGTTTCGTACGGCTGTTCCTGGTCCGACGATCCATGATCTGGCGCTGATGATCGACCGTGAACGCGCCGGGTGAGAGGTCAGCCCTTCCGGCGGTATTTTCGACAGCCAGACGGTCAAGGCGCCCGCGCCCGGGGCCGAACGTAGCTTCGATGGCGCGAAGAAGACGGTTGGTCGCAGGCGCCACATTTGCTGTCGTTACGGACGGGCGCCTGCTCATGGTCAATCTGACACCGGCGGCCATCTCAGACAGCGCCGGGGCGCAACAGATCCTAGACGCCATTCGTAAACGCTGGCCCTGGCTCAAGAAACTCTTCGCGGAAAACGCCTATGATCGAGGAAGCTCATGGACAAGGCCGCTTATCTCGACTTCTTCATCGAGATCATCAAGCGCATCGAGACCGAGCCTGCTTTCAAGGTTCTGCCACCCCACTGGGTTGTCGAACGCACCTTCGGCTGGATGATACGCTGGCGGCGACTAGTGCGCGACTATGAAACTCGTATCGACGTATCCAAGGCTATGATCCACGTCGCAATGGGCGGCCTCGTCCTCCGACGTATCACTCATTAAGAGTTCCCAACCGGACTCTTGGAAGCCTCATTGGACTTCCGTTCGTTCGGCTTGTGGGCGCTCTTCATATCCGTCTCTTTAAAGTCGTTGCCTTTGAACAGGAGCGGTTCGCCCGTGGCCTTCGCGAGAGCATAGGAAAGCAATCGCCGTAGTTCAGGCCAGCCTTGTGCCGGCCTTTTCCGAAATCGAGAAATGCCTGGCGGGCCAGCTCGCCATGTTCGACCGTGACCGGCTCGACCATGACCCCGGCGCGTCGAAAGAACGCTTCCGCCTGTCGCAGGCCTTCCGGGCCGAGCTGGTTTTCAACCACCATCGACAGCTCGACGTAACTCGCCACGCTGATCCGGCAGTCGTCGGCATCATGAATAAGCTGCGCGAAGGCTTCCGCCTCCGGCTCGCGGTAAAGGATCGCGACCATGGCCGACGTGCCGATAATCATTTCGGCAGGCCATTATCATCGTAGAGCATCTCGGCATGGTCTGCGTAAGGCCGCTTCACGTGCGCGGCGGCCCGATCGGCGATAGCCAGCAGCTCTTGCACGCTGGCGTTGCCTTTCCGCTGCTCGATCTTGGCATAACGTTCGCGCAAAGCCTCGGTGACGACGCGTGTCATGCTCTCGCCCGTGGCACGGGAGATAGCTTGCGCGAGGCGGTGCGCTTCGGGATCTTTGACATTGAGGCTCATGGATACCTCCGGATCTACCAAAATTCTATATTTCTACCATTCTGCCGTGTCGCGCGCGTCGTGCCAAGCGGCGATCTGTTGTCCGCGTCGCGAACCGA
Organism: Ancylobacter crimeensis; assembly: GCF_023016805.1. Lineage (GTDB taxonomy): Bacteria > Pseudomonadota > Alphaproteobacteria > Rhizobiales > Xanthobacteraceae > Ancylobacter > Ancylobacter crimeensis. The sequence continues at coordinate 18,110 of NZ_JALKCH010000012.1, read as the reverse complement.
TGTACGAACCTTATGGAATTCAGGGCTCCGTTATGGTCTTGCGTTCGCCGCCCGGCCGGGTTCCTTGCCACCGGTAGCCGCCACCTTGGCGATCCCCCTACGCCGGCCACAATGTCGGTCTCTTCTGCCGCTGCGCTGAACGCCTGTCGGACCGGGGACGTCGAGGCGTCGCCATTCATCACTTCCAGCGCGGCGTCGCGTGTATCGTGGTGGTATTGGCTTTCGGCATGGGGCTTCCACCATCCGAGCGCAGGAGGAAGGAAGCCGTACACCGAGATCCGTCAGTGTGTGCCGAACCAGATCGCTTTCGGACTCCGTCACGTTAGGTCCCCGTGGAACGGTTCCGGGGTCGGGGGACGGTTCGCTCCCGCACGGGCACCCAAGAACGGCGACGGATCGCGGGGTCAGATTTTGAGGTCGGGTTCTGTGGCTCCAGCTCCGCCCTGCCCTTCCCGATCCCTGCCATGCGCCGCGCATGATGACCTGCGCGCTGTCGGTCTCGTCACCGCTATAACGCCTTAAAGCACCTGATGTGATCCCATCGCATCGCGCGCTACTGTGCATTGATGAAGAAACAGAACAGAACACGCATAAATCGTGCAGTTCATCTCCGTCGAAATATGGACAATATCGGATACTGACAAAACAATGGAGACTGGAATATGAGCAAAAGTGAGCTGCTTCGCAAGATCACCGACATGTATCGCGATGGATATGACGATCCTGCTGATCGATTGGAGCCGCCGGATCTCGTCGGTGATGTGTCTCGTGGCAGGCACGGACGGGCATCACGCAGGAAACTGGACGAGATGCTCGCCTTCATGTTGCATCACGGCGTGATCACGCAGGCGGATGTGGCAGGTGTACGAGGGGAACGCCCCCACCCGCCAGGTGCGCCAGATCTCTGCTGATCCCAAACGGCATTGCCCCGTGCGGGCAGTGTCGGCTTGCCCGCTGCTTATGGGCAGCGAGACGCGCATACCAAATCGAAGTCCTAGAAGAACGGCGGTGGGCGATGGGGATACCTTCGCTGCCCCGGACAATCCGGGAGCGGATCCTCCGCCGTCTGAACTCCGTTACCTGTGATCGGCGCCGAATATCCCGCGCCGGCTGGAAACCAGCGCCGAACCACGGTGATCTGTCCCCGTCCACACGAAGAATGCCCCTGATTGCCGTGGGCTGGACGAGGGAACAGGTTTCAGCGGATCTCTGGCTCGCATCAGAGGCGGTTCGATGCGACGAAGATGGACGTTCTGGAGCTTCTCCTCGGTCATGGCCGGCGTCTCGCCGCCTGCCGCGGCATCGTCCAACGCCTATTCTGAATCAGCCAGTGTCGACCGATTCATCGCGCTGATCGGTCGACCCGTTAGGTTTGCAGTGTTTCGTCGATGAAACGCGCGGACAGCTGGATTCCGGTTGGACAGAGGGTGCTCACCGAGGGCGTCGGCGGGTGCGGGCGGGTATCGAGTGCGAACCGTTCCTGGACCTTGACCGTACAGTATGACGCGGAAGGGCGGGCAGGAAGAGCAGGTTCCAAGGGCGGAGCCAGTTCGGGTTCGGCACGTCGTCCGGCTGGACAATATGAACCCCATCCACGTCAGCGGCCTCCGACCCGATACGCTCCCTCGCCGCTGTCCCAACTCGATCGATGCACGGCTTGGTCAAGCCGCCACGCGCACAGCTCCGTCCCGCCCAGCGCACCCGGTAGCGGCGTCACGCATGGCTTCGACGAAGATCTGATTGAGGGTAATGACGTCGGCGGCTGTGCTGAAGAAAGGGCTTGGCACGGATTATTCGCCAAGCTTCGCCATCACTTTTGGCCAGCGCTTGAGCACGCGCCTAGCAAACGCCTCGACGTCAACCGTCGGCCGCGCACGAACGACAGGCTCCTCGATCGAAGGAGTATCTTTCACGACGGATCTGGTCTGCACGCTCATGGCGCGGAACATAGCGCTCTGTGCCGTTGGATTCAATCGATCCTCCCCAAATGCGAAACCGGACGGCGTGATCCGTCCGGTTTGATGGTGGAAGTGGCGGTTCAACTTGTCCGCCTCGCTCAGGTCGAGCGTGTCCGGCTCGGCTGGCGCCGCACCCTGCGCCTGATCCCCGGTCATGGTGCGTGCCCTTCAAAGCCGCACGGCCGCTCATACGCGACCTTATGAATGGCGAAATTGAGTTGCATATCGGTGAGGATGCAACCGTAATTGAGGCAATCGAGCGAGAGGTACAGCGTCGTCCCAATAGGAGCCCTGCCGGCGAGCACCGCACCTTTGTATGGAACTGGCGCAGCTGCGCTTGGATCGTTGAACCATCGTCGAGCCCTCCCAGTTGAAGGGCTTACTGATTCGATTAGAATGAAAAGAGAACAAATATCCCTTCGTTCCTCCGGAATTTCTCCCGGAATTTAGTCGAAACACCAATCTAAATATTTGAGATAATTCACGAATTTTAATTGGTGCGGACGACGGGACTCGAACCCGTAAGCCTTTGAAGGCGCAAGATTTTAAGTCTCGTGCGGCTACCAGTTTCGCCACGTCCGCCCTGACCGCCGGACGAACTGGCGTGCAGGATATTGTCATTTTCTCATCCGTAACGCCCATCCGCCTGCGGCGCGACACAACATCTCGCGCCGCAGCGGCCGTCTCTCAGAACAGTCCCCAGATCGCGCCGGCCTCGTCGACATGGATGTTCTCGGCCGCAGGGGTGCGGGGCAGGCCCGGCATGGTCATCACGTCGCCGCACAATGCCACCACGAAGCCGGCGCCGGCGGAGAGCCGCACCTCCCGCACAGGCAGAATGAAGCCTTCCGGCGCGCCGCGCAGCGTGGGGTCGGCGGTGAAGCTGTAGGGTGTCTTGGCCATGCAGACCGGAAGTCCGCCATAGCCGCGTGCCTCGAACTCGGCGAGCCGGGCCAACGCCGCGGGATCGAACACCACCGAGCCGGCGCGATAGATGCGCCGCGCCACCGTCTCGATCTTCTCGGCCAGCGAAAGCTCGTCGGCGTAAAGCGGGCGATAGCCGGAGGGCTGCCCGGCGAGTTCTATGACGGTTTCGGCGAGTTCCGCCGCTCCGGCGCCGCCCTGCGCCCAGTGCGAGCACAGATGCACCCGCGCCCCGACCGCCCGGCACGCCTCCTCGACCGCCGCAATCTCGGCCGGCGTGTCGGACGTGAAGCGGTTGATGGCGACCACCGCCGGCAGGCCGAATGTCGCCATGTTCTCCAGATGCCGGCGCAGATTGGCGGCTCCTGCGCTCACCGCGGCGATGTTCTCCATGCCGAGATCCTTCTGGGCGACGCCGCCATGCATCTTCAGCGCACGCACGGTCGCCACCACCACGACCGCGGACGGTCTGAGATTCGCCTGCCGGCACTTGATGTCGAGGAACTTCTCGGCCCCGAGATCTGCGCCGAAACCGGCTTCCGTCACCACGTAGTCGGCAAGGCCGAGCGCGGCGCGGGTAGCGATCACCGAATTGCAGCCATGGGCGATGTTGGCGAAGGGCCCGCCATGGATCAACACCGGCGTGCCTTCCAGCGTCTGCACCAGATTGGGCTGGAAGGCGTCGCGCAGCAGCGCCGTCATGGCACCCGTCACCTTCAGGTCGGCGGCGGTGATCGGCGTGCGGGCGAAGGTCTGCGCCACCACGATGCGGCCGAGCCGCTCCTCGAGGTCGACCAGCGAGCGGGCGAGGCAGAAGATCGCCATGACCTCGCTCGCCACCGTGATGTCGAAACCGTCTTCGCGCGGGAAGCCGTTGCCCGGCCCGCCGAGGCCGACGGTCACCTTGCGCAGCGCGCGGTCGTTCAGGTCCACCACGCGCCGCCAGGAGACGCGGCGCACGTCGATATCGAGCGCATTGCCCCAATAGACGTGGTTGTCGATCGCAGCGGCGAGCAGATTGTGCGCGGCGGTGATGGCGTGGAAATCACCGGTGAAATGCAGGTTGATCTCGTCCATGGGGATCACCTGCGCGCGTCCGCCGCCGGTGGCCCCGCCCTTCGCCCCGAAGACCGGCCCGAGGCTCGGCTCGCGCAGCGCGATCGCGGTCTTCTTTCCGGCACGGGCCAGCGCGTCGCCAAGGCCGATGGTCGTGGTGGTCTTGCCCTCGCCCGCCGGGGTCGGGTTGATGGCGGTGACCAGAATCAGCTTGCCGCGCGGATCGGCCTCCGCCTTCTGGGCGAGTGCGAGCGCGACCTTTCCCTTGAAGGGGCCGTAGCGATAGAGGTCCGCATCCGCGATTCCCAGGCTCCCGGCGATCTCTGCGATGGGCCTCGGCGTCACCGAGGCCGCGATGGCGGCGTCGCTGTTGGGGTCGATGGTCCGCGCCGCGCGCTGCATGATATGCCGTCCCTCACCGTATGAGTCCCCTCGATAGCCGCTCCGCATGGCGCGTTTCAAGAGCGGCTACGGGAGTACGCATCACTCCGTGCAGGCCTCGCTCAGGGACAGGCCTTACGCGGCGCGCGTGCGCTCCGCGAGGCAGGCGACGAGGATCATGCCGCCGATGACCGCCAGATGCTCGACGAAGAAGTAGAATTCGATCTGCGCCTCGTCGCCCTGCATGGTCCAGAAATGGTGGACGATCGGGATGGTCAGCGCGGTGAAGACGGCCAGCGCCCCCGCCGCGAGCCATGTGGCGCGGTTGAGGAGGATCAGCACCGATCCGGCGAGTTGGGTGATGATCGTCAGCACCGCGAACACCGCCGGCGGATGCAGCCCGAAATGCGCCATCTCGGCCTGCGCGGCGGTGAAGTCGAGCGCCTTGGAGATGCCGCTACCGAGAAACATGAAGACCAGCAGCAGCCGGCCGATGAATGCGGTGATGGATGAACGTAGAATGGTCGAGACGACGGCGGCCATGGTCATTCCCCCCGGAAAGGCCTGTCGCCCACAGGATGCGGACGTGCGGTACTAAGCTATTCCAGGTGGAAAATCGAGAGGATGGGCCGCTCAGGCCACGCCGTCGCGGATCGGCGGCTGGAAGCTCAGGCCCATGTCCCAGGGGAAGTAGATCCAGGTGTCCTGGCTCACCTCGGTGATGAAGGTGTCGATCACCGGCCGGCCGAGCGGCTTGGCGTAGACGGTCGCGAAATGCGCCTTCGGCACCATGTCGCGCACGAGGCGCGCGGTCTTGCCGGAATCCACCAGATCATCGATCACGAGCAGCCCCTGCCCGCCCTCGCCGGCGATGGCGAGCACGCGCTCGGCGATGGGCTTCAGCACCTGCATGTCGCCCTGGGTCTGGTAGTCGTGATAGCTCGCGATGCAGACCGTCTCGATCAGCCGCGTGCCGAGTTCGCGCGCGACGATCGCCGCCGGCACCAGCCCGCCGCGGGTGATGCAGACGATCCCCTCGAACGGCCCCGCCCCCGCCAGCCGCCAGGCAAGGGCGCGCGCATCGCGGTGGAACTGGTCCCAGGAGACGGGAAAGGCCTTCTGCTGGCGAGGATCGGACATTGGCGGGCACATCCAGGATTGATCGAGCGCGCAGCTTTAGATGAGTTCTCGCGCGAGTTGAACGTGTTTTGCGACGCGAAACGCGGATGCGGGCGACTCGGGATCGCCCTGCCGCCGTTTCAAGGCAGCTCAGGATCGCCCTTGCCGCCGTGCCTCCTCGGCGACCATGGCACGCACTGCCGCGGTCGCCGCGGCCAGCCGCTCAGGATCGCGGGCGCGCACCACCAGATTGGCGTTCGGCCTCCCGTCATCGGCGATGAAGGGGTAGCTGCCGATGGAGACATCCGGGAAGGCCGCCGCGATCGCCGCAAGCGGGCCGCCGATGTCGCCTTCCTTCGCATTGGCCGGCACGGTTTCGGAGAGCATCCGCGCGCCGGTGGCGAGTTGCGGGGCCACCTCGTCCAGCATCGCCTGCATGATGGTGGGCACGCCGGCCATCACGATGACATTGCCGATGCGGAACCCCGGCGCCTTGGACACCTTGTTCACCACAAGAGTCGCGCCATCGGGAATCCGCGCCATGCGCAGCCGGGCCTCATTGAGATCGGCCTCGGGGATGCGCTCCAGCAGCATGGCACGCGCCTGCGGGTTCACGTCGATTCCCACGCCGAACGCCTTGGCGATGGAATCGGCGGTGATGTCGTCATGGGTCGGCCCGATGCCGCCGGTGGTGAACACATAGGTGTAGCGCGCGCGCAGAGCGTTCACCGCTCCCACGATCTCGGCCTCGATATCCGGCACGATGCGCACCTCGGCGAGGTCGATGCCGATGGCCGTGAGGTAGTCCGCGATATAGCCGATGTTCCGGTCCTTGGTGCGGCCGGACAGAATCTCGTCGCCGATGACGAGGAGGGCCGCCGTCACCACGCCGGGCTGCGGCGCCTCGCCCTTGGTCATTTCGTCTGCCATCCCGATTCCTCCCGCGTGCTGCGCCGAACCATGCAATAGCGACGCCGCGAATCAACGCAAGCCACGCCGCCCGGAGCGGCAGGGCGCCTCAACAATAGGCACCCGCCACCGTTTCGCACCGCCGGACGTCATTTTGGTGCTGGTCCTTTGCACGCCCTCTTCCTCTGGCACGCGGTTTGTAGCTAACGTGAGCCAGCAGGGGAGTAGAAGCGCAGCGATGACCGTGGCGTTCGATGAAATGACCAATCCGGACGGTTCGATCCGTCCAGCCTATGCCGCCCTGTCCCGCTGGCTCAAAGAGGTCCCGCCGGACGTCCTCGATTATCGCCGCAAGGAAGCCGAGTTCATTTTCCGCCGCATCGGCATCACCTTCGCGGTCTATGGCGACAGCGATGCGCAGGAGCGGCTGATTCCGTTCGACATCATCCCGCGCATCCTCACCAATCTGGAATGGCAGCGGCTCTCGCGCGGGCTCGAGCAGCGGGTGAAGGCCCTGAACCTCTACCTGCGCGACATCTATTCGAAACGCGAGATCCTGCGCGCCGGCATCGTGCCGGAGGATCTGGTCTACCAGAACCCGGCCTTCCGCCCGGAGATGAATGGCCAGAAGGTGCCGCACGACCTTTATGTGCACATCGCCGGCATCGACGTGGTGCGCATCGACGCCGATACGTTCTACGTGCTGGAAGACAATGCCCGCACGCCCTCCGGCGTCTCCTACATGCTGGAAGACCGCGAGATCATGATGCGGCTCTTCCCGGAGTTGTTCGCCGACAACCGCGTCGCCCCGGTGGAGAACTATACCGACGAATTGCTGGCGACGCTGAAATCGCTCGCCCCCGCCACCTCCAGCAACGACCCCGTCGTAGTGGTGCTGACCCCCGGCATCTACAATTCGGCCTATTACGAACACTCCTTCCTCGCCGACCGGCTGGGTGTCGAGCTGGTGGAGGGACGCGATCTCTTCATCAAGAACGACGTCGTCTACATGCGCACGACCGAGGGGCCGAAGCGGGTCGACGTGATCTATCGCCGGCTGGACGACGATTTCATCGACCCTCTCGCCTTCCGGCCGGACAGCGTGCTCGGCGTGCCGGGGCTGATGAGCGCCTATCACGCCGGAAACGTCACGCTCACCAACGCGGTCGGAACCGGCGTCGCCGACGACAAGGCCGTCTACAGCTACATGCCGGAGATCGTTAAGTTCTATCTCGGCGAGGAGCCGCTGCTGAAGAATGTGCCGACCTGGCGCTGCCGCGAGGCCGACCACCTGAAATACGTCCTCGACCACCTGAACGAGCTGGTGGTGAAGGAAGTCCACGGCTCCGGCGGCTATGGCATGCTGATCGGCCCGCGCGCCGACAAGGCACAGATCGAGCTGTTCCGCGCAAAACTGAAGCAGGATCCGGGCAACTTCATCGCCCAGCCGACGCTGGCGCTCTCCACCTGCCCGACCTTCGTGGACGAGGGCATCGCGCCGCGCCATGTCGACCTGCGGCCCTTCGTGCTCACGGGCGCGGACCGCACCCGCATCGTGCCGGGCGGCCTCACCCGCGTCGCGTTGCAGGCCGGCTCGCTGGTGGTGAACTCCAGCCAGGGCGGCGGCACCAAGGACACATGGGTGCTCGATGACTGAAGCCGTGATGACCGGCGCCCGGATGAGCCGGGCATCGAAAACGAGGCGTGCCGGAGAGGCGCGGGAGCGGGCGGAGCCGGAACCGTCCCGCTTTTGCCCGTCGGCGACGCCATGAACATCGCCGGAGCGGATTCCGCACCGCGCTGACAGGTTGAGGCAACTGGGACTGAGGGGGATCAGATGCCGTTCGACACATCGCTGGTCCAGCTGGCGGAACTCGCCGGCGGTGCCGCATCGAGCCTGCCGCCGGGACTGGTGAACTGGCTCGCCTTCACGGCGGCCTCGGCCGTGCTGCTCGTCATCCCCGGCCCCACCATCCTGCTGGTCGTCTCCTATGCGCTCGGTCAGGGGCGCCGCGTCGCCTTTCCCGTGGCGGCCGGCGTCGCGCTTGGCGACTTCACCGCCATGACGCTGTCCATGCTCGGCCTCGGGGCACTGCTGGCGACCTCGGCGGCCCTGTTCACCGGGCTGAAATGGGTCGGCGCGGCCTATCTCATCTGGCTCGGCATCAAGCTCTGGCGCTCGGCGGGCACCGCCGCGATCCCCGCGAGCCGGACCTCGCAGAGACCGCTCGCCATGATGGCGCATGCCTGGCTGGTGACCGCGCTGAACCCCAAGAGCCTCACCTTCTTCATCGCCTTCCTGCCGCAGTTCCTCGACCCGACGCGAAACCTCATCTCCCAGATGGTCCTGTTCGAGGCCACCTTCCTCGTCCTCGCCAGCCTGAATGCCTTTGCCTATGCCCTTGCCGCCGGTCGGCTGAGGGGGCGGCTCGCGCGCGACAGCGCGTCGCGGGATCGCGCCCTTGGCGTTCTGAACCGCGCGGGAGGGTCGCTCCTGATCGGCGCCGGGGTCGCGACCCTTGCGTGGCGTCACGCCAAATAGACTGGAATCCCATGCTCTCTCGCACCGCCGACAATCTCTACTGGCTCGCCCGCTACATGGAGCGCGCGGAGTGCCTCGCCCGCATTCTCGACGTGACCCAGCGGCTCGCGCAGCTTCCCGCCGCCTATGGCGGCTCGACCAATGAGTGGACCTCCGCTCTGCTGACCGCAGGCTGCGACGAGCTGTTCAAGCAGGTCCACGGCGACGAGGTGAACGAGGCGAATGTGGTCGCCTTCCTCGCCTTCGCGCCGGAGAATCCCTCCTCGATCCGCAACTGCTTCGAGATCGCCCGCACCAATGCCCGCTCGGTGCGCACTGCCCTCACCATCGAGATGTGGGAGACCATCAACTCCGCCTGGCTGGAGCTGAAGCGCTACTCCACCAAGAGCATGACCCGCGAGGAGCTGGCCCGCTTCCTCTCCTTCGTGAAGGAGACCTCGCTGCGCTTCGATGGCGCCGCCTACCGCACCATGCTGCGCAACGACGCGTTCTGGTTCTCGCGGGTGGGCATGTATGTCGAGCGCGCCGACAACACCGCCCGCATCCTCGATGTGAAATATCACGTGCTGCTGCCGGAGCAGGAGCATGTCGGTGGACCGCTCGACTATTTCCAGTGGGCCTCGATCCTGCGCTCGGTCTCGGCACTGACCTCCTTCCACTGGGTCTATCGCGAGAGCGTGAAGCCCTGGCTGGTGGCGGACCTGCTCATCCTCAATGCGCAGATGCCGCGCTCGCTCACCAGTTGCTACCAGAACATCTCGCGCTATCTCGATGATCTGGCGGCCTATTACGGCCGTCAGGGCGCCTCCCAGCGCCTTGCCCGCACCAGCCTGACCAAGCTCGGCAACAGCCGGATGGACGACGTGTTCCAGATGGGCCTGCACGAGTACATCGACGCCTTCATCACCGACAACAACCGCCTCGGCGGCGCCATCACCGAGCAATATCTGCTGTAGGAGAACCCCGCACCCGGCTGAACGCACCTCTCGAAGAGACCCGCCTCCGACCTGCGGGATCGGAGGCAACGAACCTGCCGCATCCTCGGGCCAAGGTGCCTCCTCATGCGCATCCGCGTGAACCATCAGACGATCTACCGCTACGATCCGCCGGCGCATGGCGCCATCCAGATCCTGCGGCTCACCCCGCGCAATCATGACGGGCAATATGTCGTCGCCTGGCGCATCGACGTGTCCGAGAGTTGCCGGCTGCAGGCCCATGACGACGCCTTCGGCAACATCACCCACACCTTCGCGATCGATGGCCCGATCGAGGAATTGCGGGTACTGGTGGAGGGCGAGGTCGAGACGCAGGACACCTCCGGCGTGGTGCGCGGCACGGTGGAGCGCTTTCACCCCTCGCTCTTCCTGCGCCAGACCGAACTGACCGAGACCAGCGAAGCCATCCGCGCCTTCGCCATGGAGGCCGCCGGCGATGCCGGGGTGGACCGCCTCGAGCGCCTGCACACGCTGATGGGCGCGTTGGGCGACGCGATGACCTATGATCCCGACCCCACGCACGCATCGACCACGGCGGTGGAGGCGTTCGAGCTGAAGCGGGGCGTGTGCCAGGACTTCGCGCACATCTTTACCGGCGCTGCCCGGCAGCTCGGCATACCGGCGCGCTATGTCAGCGGCTACCTGGTCGGCGACGGGGCGGAGGATGGCAGCGATGCCGGCCACCAGGCCGGGCATGCCTGGGCGGAGGCTTATGTCGACGGCCTCGGCTGGATCGGCTTCGACGCCGCCAACTGCCTGTGCCCGACCGACGCCTATGTGCGCGTAGCGACCGGGCTGGACTATCTCGGCGCCGCGCCCGTGCGCGGCAATCGCTATGGCGGCGGCGAGGAAAAGCTTTCCGTTGCGCTCACCGTGGACCAGTCGAGCCGGCAGGTCCAGGGCTGAGCCATTTTCCGGCCACCGCTGCCGCGTCGCAACGTCGCGCAGAGGAGGGTGCGCCGACGAAATTCCGGGCCGCGCGGTTTCCCGTCGCGAAACCGCGCTATAAGGGCGCCGGACTCAAGACACTGGCAAGAAACTGGGGCGTGCGCCGATGACCTATTGCTGCGGTATCCTCGTTCGCGACGGACTGGTGATGATCGCGGATACCCGCACCAATGCCGGTCTCGACAACGTGTCCACCTTCCGCAAGCTCCACATTTTCGAAGAGCCGGGCCGGCACGTGATGGCGCTCGCCACCGCGGGCAATCTCTCCATCTCGCAAGCGGTGATCTCGACCCTGCAGGAGGGCCTCGAAGATCCCGAAACCGGCGAGAAGAGGACGCTGTCCGAGGTCAGCAGCATGTTCCGCGGGGCTGAGCTGGTCGGTGCCGCAATCCGCCACGTCCACAAGCTTTACGGCGAGGGTCTCAAGGAATCCGATATCCGGTTCGACGTGTCCTTCCTGTTCGGCGGACAGGTGAATGGCGGGCGGATGCGGCTGTTCATGATGTATGCGGCCGGCAACTTCATCGAGTGCACCAGCGACACCCCCTTCCTTCAGATCGGCGAGCATAAATACGGCAAGCCGGTGCTGGACCGCTCCATCACCTACGACATCGACCTCTACGATGCGATGAAATCGGGTCTGGTCTCGATGGATTCGACCATGCGCTCCAATATCGGTGTCGGCATGCCGATCGACGTGCTGGTGGCGCGCCGGGATGCGGCCCAGTCCGAACTGGTTCATCGGATCGAGCCCGGGGAGCCCTATTTCCACGACCTGCGCGAGCGCTGGTCGGCCGCGCTGCGCGCCGCGCATATGTCGATCCCCCGCCCGCCTTACGGGCGAGGCAAATAGAGCTCAGGTAATCGACAGGTGATCTGATACGAAGAAAGCCCGAGCAACGCAGCGTCGCCCGGGCTTTCTTTCCGTCTCGCTTGCGCGGATGGCAGATACCATCAGGTCAGCAAGTAGAGAATGATGATGATCGGAATCGGAATACCGATAAGCCACATTAGGATAGCGGGCATTTTCCGGTCCTTTCGAAGAGAATGACTGTCTTCTGCCAGAATAACGTCGGATGTTGCCGGTAAGTTCCCACGGGCCCTTCCCTCTCGTCCGCACAGCCGAGGAAACGCCAATGAACCAGGCCGCCACCCCCTCCCCGCGCATTGCCCTCGTTACGGGTGCCGGCACCGGCATCGGCAAGGCGACCGCCCTTGCCCTCGCCGGGGCCGGCTTCACCCTTGTGCTGACCGGACGTCGGCCCGAACCGCTGCAGGCGCTCGCGGCCGAGATCGGTGGCGATACGCTCGTGGTGCCGGCTGATGTGAGTGATCCCGCCTCGGTGGACGCGCTGTTCGCCGCGGTGGCGCAGCGCTTCGGCCGGCTGGACGTGCTGTTCAACAATGCCGGTGGCTGGTCGCCGGCACGCCCCATCGAGGACGTGCCGTTTGAAATCTGGCAGCAGGTGGTCGCGGTGAACCTCACCGGCGTGTTCCTCTGCACGCAGGCCGCCATCCGGCTGATGAAGGCGCAGCACCCCAAGGGCGGGCGCATCATCAACAATGGCTCGATCTCCGCCCACGCCCCGCGCCCCAATGCGGCGCCCTACACCGCGACCAAGCACGCGGTGACCGGCCTCACCCGGCAGGTCGCGCTGGAAGGACGCGCCCATTCCATCGCCTGCGGGCAGATCGACATCGGGAATGCCGAAACCGACATGACCGCCGGCATGAAGACCGGTGTTCCCCAGCCGAACGGGCAGATCATGGTCGAGCCGACCTTCGACGCCGCCCATGCCGGCCGCGCGGTCGCCTATATGGCGAGCCTGCCGCTCGACGCGAATGTGTTGTTCATGACGGTGATGGCAACCAACGCGCCGCTCGTCGGCCGCGGCTGACGCACACCGCCGTCAACTCGGTGGCGTCTCCGGGGTGTCGGCGGGAACCGGCGCCATGGGCGGCGTCCCGCCCAATATGTCCGGGCGCTGGCTGGGCCTCTGCCGTCGCAGCATGGCGCGCTCCCGCTTCGCAGCCGCGTGGTAGCGCTCCGGCAGGGCATCGACGAGTTCATCGAACGCCGCTTCGTCGCCGATCCAGTCGAGCCAACGGCCCCTGTCGTCGATGAAGCCCACCTGAATGGGCGGGCGCTCCTCGACGGGATCATTCGAGGGAAACAGCGCATCGAGCAGCCATTGCATGTTGAGCGGGGCATAGGGCTTGCCGTCCTCGTCCAGGCCCTTTGCCATCCGCCGCAACACGCCGAGATGGACATATTCGTTGATCGGCCGGGCGTGGGGCGCCAGCGCGGCGAGCCGCACCTCTCCCGGGTCTTTCGGCCGCTGCTGCGCGATGACGCGGATCTGCGGGCGGGACCGATCGCGTGCGTAGAGAAGTCCCGTCCGCGATTCATGGATCTTCGCCGCCGGATCCGGCTTGAGCGTGTCTACCGCCCCCGGCCTCAGGACCAGCCGGAAACCGTGCTCGCTGCCGAGAGCGTCGATGCGATCGAGCATCCAGCGCAAGGTCGCAGCCCCGACGCCGCCATCCTCATAGCCTCCGCCGATGTCCGAATGGACGCCGGGAAACCAGACCTGCTCCACCACCTTGTTGTTGGCGTGGAAGGGCCGCTCCCAGAGCGCCGGCGGAAACGCCGAGCGCTTCTCGTCGACCGCGAGGGCCTGAAGCGAAACCGAGACGGCGGAAGACAGCCGGGTGTCGTGGAACCGGAACCGGCTGCGACCGATGGCATTGAGGTATTCGAGCGGAATACCGAGCGTGCCGACCGTATCGAACACCCCGAGGAGCGCGACCTTCACCTCGTCATGGCAGAACGCGCTCAGCGCCACGCCCTCGGCCGGAAAGCGGTTCTTCGGGTCGGTGCGATAATTGGCCCAGCTCCGTGCTTCCAACTCCGGCGTGCAGTGATCCCGCTGCAACAGGCCGCTGGCGCCGATATAGCCGGCAAGGCTGCGCGCCGTGAACGCCCCGCGCGAAAAGCCGAAGACAAGAATCTCGTCGCCGGGCTCGTAGAACTGGCACAGGAAGCGATAGGCCTGTCGCACATTGGTGCCGAGCCCCAGGCCCAGCGAGCCGCCGAGCAGCTTTTCCACCGTATCGGATCCGGTCCCCACGCCGGGATCGTAATAGATCCGTTGCTCAACGGGCGCAGAGCCGTCGCCCTGGTCGAGGATGCCGGGCTGGATCATATCGCGCAGCCGCACGACATTGGTGATCGCCAGGCCCCTGTCGTCGTTCCATGTGCCGTCGAGGCACAGGATGAGACGCCGCCGCGTCGAAGGCGCCCCGCATGCCGCCGCCACGCCCATGGACACCTCCCCCGAGATCCACCAACGAGATCCACCAACCCGCACCCGCGCGAACCTTACGCCCCCGCCGGATGAGTGGCCATCGTCAGAAGACCGCGAGCGCGCCCTGAAACAGCAGCCAGCTCAGCAGTCCCATTACACCGAGGCTGACGAGCGAGGCGAAGAGGCCTGCGATGATGAAGGCACCGTCGCGCTCCACGAGGCCGAGGCCGAGGATGCACACCGCGATCCCGGGCGGCAGATTGCCGAAGATCGGGATCGGCAGCATCAGCAGAAGCCCCAGCACCACGACCACGAGCCCGACCACGGTGCGCGCCGTGACGCCGGAGAAGAAGGCGTGGCGCGGCTTGGAATAGGCCTCGAAGCGCTTCACCCAGGGCAGCGCGCGGCCGATGATCTTTTCCAGCAGATCGCGCGAGAGGGTGCGCCGCGCCATCCAGCCCGGCAGCCACAATTCGTCGCGCCCCAGCGCCATCTGGACCCCGACGAGGCACAGCACCAAGCCGCACAGCACCGGAATGCCAGGCGGCATCGGCAGGCAATTGGGAATGCCGAACAGCAGCACCGTCAAGCCGAAGGCACGGTTGCGCAGCGCGCGCACGAGTTCGCCGAGCGAAATCCGCTGCGCCGAATGTGCCGTCACAATCGCCGAGAGAAGCTCGGACGTGCGAGGACTGCGATGATCCACGTCGCTGCTCAATGCCCCGTCTGCCAAGCGGGGACAGCCGACCGGCGCCCCGTTGCGTCCGCCCTATAGCACGGTAATCGCGGCAAGGTGAGGGCCGCCCGTGGGGATGGGGATGACGGGGCGCAGGTGGCGGCGCAGCAGGGCGACGCAATCCACCCGCTCAGTTGAGCCGGAAGATGCCGTCCACGGCGCGCAGCTCCGCCGGACTCACGAGGCGCGAATGCGCCACCGTCACCGAATGGAGCGGCCCCTCCAGCTCGCGTCGCCAGAACGTGAGAAAGCGGTTCAGCTCGGGAAATTGCGGGCACAAATCGTAATGCTGCCAGAGATAGGTCTGCAGCAGCGAGGGGTGGTCGGGCAGCCGGTAGAGGATGTGGGCAGTGGTCAGCCCATAACCCGCAAGCTGCTTCACGAAGTCCCGCGACACCGCGAGGGCGTTGCCCCCCGCAGCCATTGCATGCCCGGCACCGCCCTTCTGCACCATGCCCGTCCTCCCGCTCGTGGAAACGAATCCGGCCTTGGTGAAAGGCTCGCTCAGTATGCGTGGGACGGCAAGCTGAAAAAATGGAATTCTCGTTCAATATCAAAGCACTGGCAGCATGGATGACAGAGTGCTGTCAGCTTGCATGGCCGGCGCCTTTTCGGTTGACGTGCCTCGGCCGGCACATGCTGGCACTCACTTCCCCTGACTGCCAAAAATTTTCGCCCGCCCCCTTGCGGCTGCCGGGGGTGCCGCCTAGATGTCGCGGCGTCGCGCTGCTCACGAAAGCGAGAGCCTTTTGGTCCCGAGGGCGCGGCAAGGAAGCTATTGGATCCTTACCAAGACATTCTGGAGAGATGCGATGAAATTCCGTCCTCTGCATGACCGCGTCGTCGTCAAGCGGATCGAAGCAGAACAGAAGACCGCGGGCGGCATCATCATCCCCGACACCGCCAAGGAAAAGCCCTCGCAGGGCGAAGTCGTCGCCGCGGGTCCGGGTGCGCGTGATGAGGCCGGCAAGCTCCTTCCGCTCGACGTGAAGGCCGGCGACCGCGTGCTGTTCGGCAAGTGGTCGGGCACCGAGGTGAAGATCGACGGCGTCGACTACCTGATCATGAAGGAGTCCGACATCCTCGGCATCCTCGAGGCGACCGACACCGCCCAGAAGGCCGCGTGATCCCGCTCATTCACCGACACGAAGCCCTGAACGCTTCTCCGGAGTACTGAAATGGCTGCCAAGGAAGTAAAATTCTCCTCCGACGCGCGCGACAAGATGCTGCGCGGCGTCGACATCCTCGCCAATGCGGTGAAGGTCACGCTTGGCCCGAAGGGTCGCAACGTCGTGATCGAGAAGAGCTTCGGCGCTCCCCGCATCACCAAGGACGGCGTGTCCGTGGCGAAGGAGATCGAGCTCGAGGACAAGTTCGAGAACATGGGCGCCCAGATGGTGCGCGAAGTGGCCTCGAAGACCAATGACCTCGCCGGCGACGGCACCACCACCGCCACCGTGCTCGCCCAGTCCATCGTGAAGGAAGGCGCCAAGGCGGTTGCCGCCGGCATGAACCCGATGGACCTGAAGCGCGGCATCGACCTCGCGGTCGAGGCCATCGTGGCGGACCTCAAGAAGAACTCGAAGAAGGTCACCTCCAACGAGGAGATCGCGCAGGTCGGCACCATTTCGGCGAACGGCGACAGCGATGTCGGCAAGTTCCTCGCCGAGGCGATGCAGAAGGTCGGCAATGAGGGCGTGATCACGGTCGAGGAAGCCAAGACCGCCGACACCGAGCTCGACGTCGTCGAGGGCATGCAGTTCGACCGCGGCTACCTCTCCCCCTACTTCATCACCAACGCCGAGAAGATGCGCGTGGAGTTCGAGGATCCCTACATCCTCATCCACGAGAAGAAGCTGTCGGGCCTCCAGGAGCTGCTGCCGGTTCTCGAGGCGGTCGTCCAGACCTCCAAGCCGCTCCTGATCATCGCCGAGGACGTCGAGGGCGAAGCCCTTGCCACCCTCGTGGTGAACAAGCTGCGCGGCGGCCTGAAGGTCGCGGCGGTGAAGGCCCCCGGCTTCGGTGACCGTCGCAAGGCCATGCTGCAGGACATCGCGATCCTGACCGGCGGCGAGGCGATCTCCGACGACCTCGGCATCAAGCTCGACACCGTGACCCTCGCCATGCTCGGCCGCGCCAAGAAGGTCGTGATCGAGAAGGAGAACACCACGATCGTCGACGGCGCCGGCTCCAAGACCGACATCGAAGGCCGCATCGGGCAGATCAAGGCGCAGATCGAGGAGACCACCTCGGACTACGACCGTGAGAAGCTCCAGGAGCGTCTGGCCAAGCTCGCGGGTGGCGTCGCGGTGATCCGCGTCGGCGGCGCGACCGAGGTCGAGGTGAAGGAGAAGAAGGACCGCGTGGACGATGCCCTGCACGCCACCCGCGCGGCGGTCGAGGAAGGCGTCCTGCCGGGCGGCGGCGTTGCGCTGCTGCGTTCGGTGAAGGCGCTGGAAGGCCTCGCCACCCAGAACTCCGACCAGAAGACCGGCGTCGAGATCGTCCGCAAGGCGATCCAGTCCCCGGCCCGCCAGATCGCGTCGAACGCGGGCGAAGACGGTTCGCTGATCGTCGGCAAGATCCTTGAGCAGAACGACTACGCCTATGGCTTCAACTCGCAGACCGGCGAGTATGTCGACATGTTCAAGGCCGGCGTCATCGACCCGACCAAGGTGCTGCGCTCGGCTCTTCAGAACGCCGCGTCGGTCGCCTCGCTGCTCATCACCACCGAGGCGATGATCGCCGAGGTGCCGAAGAAGGGTGGCGCCGCAGCCCCGGCCATGCCGGGCGGCGGCATGGGCGGCATGGACTTCTGAGGTCCGTAGAGGAGCCGCCCGGCTCCCCGCTCAAGATCGAAGCCGGCAACAACCGGCTTCGCGGGCGGCGGCATGGGCGGCAATATCGGCGGCATGGACTTCTGATCGAAGTCCGGCAAAGCCGGATATGCAGAAGGGCGCGGCGAAAGCCGCGCCTTTTTTGCTCGCGCAAGGCGGTATTATAATAACATACACGAATGCTCGTGATCCCGGCCGGAGCGCAGCGCAGAGCCGGGATCGTGAAGGATCGGACGCGGTGCCCAGCCGGAGCTCAGGTGCCCGGCTTCCGGCGTCTCGGGGCGCGCGAACGGCTGCTCGCGCATCGGAAGATTTGTTTTAGGAATATATTCCTTGACATATGCCCCCCCTCGCGCCATCCTTCCCTCACTCGTCCCGCCTCAGAAGGTCACGCCGG
>NZ_JALKCH010000011.1 GCF_023016805.1 Ancylobacter crimeensis | reverse complement strand
CGCAGCCGAGAGCCAGGGCCGGGACGGACCGGGTGGCCCTGTCTGGAGAGCCGGGCGAGCGGGGGCGCTGGTTCCCGAAGGTCCATGCGATCCCGGCTCGGCCCTGCGCGCCGGCCGGGATGACGGTGGGCGCAGGGGATGGGACGAAGGAGGGTGACAAGACGGGTGGCCGGGACGACGGCGGATGGAGAGGGGCAAGGGCAACGGCAAGGGCAAAACAAAACAGGCGAGGGCAGGGCCGCGCGGGCGGGCGGCGGCCGCGTATCCCTCACTCCGCCGCGTCGACCGTCGCGCCGGTCGCCGGCCCGCGGCGGCCGATGCCGAAGCGCTTCTCGACATAGTCCTCGACGACCTTCTTGAAGTCCGCCCGCAGCGTCGGGCCGCGCAGGGTCATGGCCTTCTTGCCGTCGAGATAGACGGGCGCGGTTGGGAATTCGCCGGTGCCGGGCAGCGAGATGCCGATGTCGGCATGCTTGGACTCGCCCGGGCCGTTCACGATGCAGCCCATCACTGCGACATTCAGCGTCTCGACGCCGGGATAGCGCTTCTTCCATTCCGGCATCGAGGTGCGGATGAAGTCCTGCACCTCGAAGGCCAGCTCCTGGAACGTGGTGGAGGTGGTGCGCCCGCAGCCCGGGCAGGCCGCGACCAGCGGCACGAAGGTGCGCAGGCCCATGGTCTGCAGCATCTCCTGCGCCACCGTCACCTCGCGGGTGCGGTCGCCGCCCGGCTCCGGGGTGAGCGAGACGCGGATGGTGTCGCCGATCCCCTGCTGCAGCAGCACGCCCATGGCGGCGGAGGAGGCGACCACGCCCTTGGTGCCCATGCCGGCCTCGGTGAGGCCCAGATGCAGCGCATAGTCGGCGCGCCGGGCGAGTTCCGCATAGACCGTGATCAGGTCCTGCACCGCCGAGACCTTGGCGGAGAGGATGATCTTCTCACGCGGCAGGCCGATCTCCTCCGCCAGCGCGGCGGAGAGCAGGGCCGAGCGCACCAGCGCCTCGCGGGTCACCGCGCGTGCCTCGGCGGGGCGGGGCAGGGCGGCGTTCTCGTCCATCAGCCGGGTGAGCAGGTCGTCGTCGAGCGAGCCCCAGTTCGCGCCGATGCGCACCGGCTTGCCGTGGCGGATGGCGGCCTCGACGATGGTGGTGAAATGCCGGTCGCGCTTCTGGCCGAAGCCGACATTGCCGGGATTGATGCGGTATTTGTCGAGCGCCGCCGCGCAGTCCGGGTGGTCGGCCAGCAGGATGTGGCCGTTGTAGTGGAAGTCGCCGACGAGAGGCGTGTCGAGCCCCATCCGCGCGAGCTTCTCCTTGATGTACGGGACGGCGGCGGCGGATTCCGGCCGGTCCACCGTGATGCGGACGATCTCGGAGCCGGCACGGGCAAGCGCCGCGACCTGCCGGGCGGTGGCCTCGGCATCGGCGGTGTCGGTGTTGGTCATGGACTGCACCACGACCGGCGCGCCGCCGCCGACCAGCACCGAGCCGACCCTGACGCCGACGGTGATCCGTCGCCCGGCCGGCCCCGCTTCCTCGAGGCCGGGGGCGACGACGCGCGCGGCGGCATCCGCCGTGCCGGGAGCGGAGAGGGGAGGCAGCTCGGTCGCGCTGGTCATGCTGGAGATTCCGCGGCGCAGATCGGGGTTGGGTCAGGCGAGAGTGGGGCGGGCTCGGCGAAGCAGGCGGTTCGCGCGAGCATCGAACTGCGCGAGCATAGGCCTGCAATCGTGTCGGGGGTAGGACGCCGTGCCGGCCGCGTCAACCGCGCCTCGCGCATGGGGTGCGTGCGGCGCGTGCGCGGACGGGCGGGCAGCTTTGCAGGGAACGGATCAGTCGACCTCCAACCCGGCCTTGGCCATCCCGGCCGTGCCCCCCGCTTTCGCGGTACAGCGGGCGCAGGTGCCGGCGATCTCGATCACCGGATTGCGCGGAGTGAAGCCGGCGGCGCGGGTCGCCCAGGCGAGGTCGCGGCCGATGGCGTGGGAGGCCACCTCCTGCGTCGCCCCGCAACGTTCGCAGATGAGGAACACCACCACATCGTCGGCGCCATGCTCGCGGCCGCAGGCGATGAAGGCGTTACGGCTCTCGATGCGGTGGGCGAGGCCTTCCGCGACGAGGAAATCCAGCGCGCGATAGACGGACATCGGCGGCGGCTTGTCACCGGCGGCACCGAGCCGTTCCACCAGCTCATAGGCGCCGAGCGGGACATGGCTGTTCGCCAGCGCGCCGATCACCCGGCGGCGCAGCGGGGTCAGGCGCATGCCGCGCCCCTCGCAGCAGGCGACCGCGCGGGCCAGCGCGCCGGCCACGCAGGCGGCGTGGTCGTGGTCATCCGCATGTTCGTGCGCACCAGATTCGTGCGCGTCGATATGGGGGGCGTGGGAGGATGTCGTCATGATCCTATCGTAAACCACTTCCCGCTAGGGCGAAATCGCCGCGGAAAAAGGGGTGCCGGTGCATGGCGGACCCGTGGGGAGCGCTCTTTCGGCGGGCGGCGTCCATGGCTAGGCTGTTGGGGAACAGGCATCCGGCCGGGTGCCGGAAGGGCATATGCGCACGCGCCCCGCCCGGCGCAACGATTGAGGACACCTGCATGTCGGAGGATGTTGCATGCTGAAGGGAAAGACCGCCCTCGTCACCGGCTCCACCAGCGGCATCGGCCTCGCCATCGCCCGCGGGCTCGCCGCCAGCGGGGCGAATGTGGTGCTGAACGGCTTCGGCGACGCCGCGGCGATCGAGGCTCTGCGTACCGGCATCGAAAACGATTTCGCGGTGAAGGCGGTCTATTTCGACGCCGACCTCACCAAGGCCGACGCCTGCACCGCGCTGGTGCGCTCTGCGGAGGAGACCTTCGGCTCGGTCGACGTTCTGGTGAACAATGCCGGCGTGCAGTTCGTCGCGCCGGTGGAGGAGTTCCCGGACGACAAATGGGACCTCATCATCGCCCTGAACCTCTCCGCCGCCTTCCACGCCATCAAGGCCGCGCTGCCGGGGATGAAGGCCCGCAAATGGGGCCGCATCATCAATACCGGTTCGGCCCATGCGCTGGTCGCCTCGCCGTTCAAGGCGGCCTATGTCGCCGCCAAGCACGGCATTGCCGGCCTGACCAAGACGGTGGCGCTGGAGACGGCGACCTTCGGCATCACCTGCAACGCCATCTGCCCCGGCTATGTCTGGACCCCGCTGGTGGAAAAGCAGATTCCCGACACCGCCAGGGCGCGGGGCATGACCGAGGAGCAGGTGAAGAAGGACGTGCTGCTCGCCGCCCAGCCCACCAAGGAATTCGTGACGGTGGAAGAGGTCGCCGCGCTCGCCGTGTTCCTCGCCTCCGACGATGCACGCTCCATCACCGGCTCGCTGCAGCAGATCGACGGCGGCTGGGTCGCGGCGTGAGCGAGGGCGAGAGGCCCGGCCGGACCGGGCCGGCGGACGCCGGCGCGGCCGATGGTGTGCGTCCCGCGGCGGAAGCGGCCGCGAGCGCGCTCGCCGTGAACGGGCCGGCGGGCCCGGAGGCGGTGCGGGAGATCCCGCTCGTTCCGCGTGCGGTGCAGGCGGCGCCCGCGACCAAGCCGGTCAACCTCGCGCTGCAGGGCGGCGGCGCCCATGGCGCCTTTACCTGGGGCGTGCTCGACCATCTGCTGGAGGACGGGCGCATCGGCATCGAGGGCATATCCGGCACCAGCGCCGGGGCGCTCAATGCGGCCGTGCTGGCGACCGGGTTCGCCAAAGGCGGCAATGAGGGCGCGCGCGAGGCGTTGGCACATTACTGGCGCGCCGTTTCCCGCGACGGGCGGGCGAGCCCATTGCAGCGCACCCTGCTCGACCGGCTGCTCGGCAACTGGTCGCTCAACTCCAATCCGGCCTATCTCACCTTCGACGTGATGAGCCGGTTCCTCTCGCCCTACGACTTGAACCCGCTGAACATCAATCCGCTGATGGACATCATCGCGCAGCATGTCGATTTCGACGCGGTGCGGTCCTGTTCGCAGTTTCGCCTGTTCGTGTCCGCCACCAATGTGCACACCGGAAAGGTGCGGGTTTTCAGCCGCGCGGAGTTGACGCCGCAGGCGCTGATGGCCTCGTGCTGCCTGCCCTTCATGTTCCAGGCGGTGGAGATCGACGGGGTGCCCTATTGGGACGGCGGCTATATGGGCAATCCCGCGCTGTTCCCGTTCTACGACGCGGCGCGGACCGACGACATCCTGCTCGTGCAGATCAACCCGATCATCCGCCGGGAGACGCCGCGCACCGCGCGCGAGATCCAGAACCGGCTCGACGAGATCACCTTCAACGCCTCGCTGCTGGCGCAGCTTCGCGCCGCGGAGTTCGTCACCCGCCTGCTGAAGCATGGCAGCCTGCACCATCGGGGCGAGGGGGTGGAGGGCTATCGCGACCTCAGGCTCCACCGCATCGACGGCGCGGAGAAGCTGGTCGCGCTCGACGCCTCCACCAAGATGAACGCGGAGTGGGAGTTCCTGACCTATCTGCGCGACATCGGACGCGAAGCCGCGAAACGCTTCCTCGACGAGCATTACGAGCGGATCGGCGTCTGCTCGACGCTCGATATCCGCGACGAACTGGGCCGGCAATAGGTCAGGCGCGGCCTGCCTGCGCGAGGTCGGCCCGCACGAAGCGCACGCGCTCGGCAACGCTCGCCAGCGGGAGCGCCACCAACTCATAGCCGAGCCGGGCATAGGTGGCGGCAAGCGCATCGTGCGTGGCGACCGCCTCGGCGAAGTCCTGCCGGCGTTCGGTGTCATTGGCGTAGATCGCCGGCCAGGGCGGGGCGATGAAGACGCGGGGGCGGTAGCGCAGCCGCAGGGCCGCCCGTTCCATATGGGCAGGAGCGCCGATCCCGCACAGAGCGAGATAGCCCAGCACGTCCGGCACGCCGCGGTCGAACAGCACGATCCCCGGCTTTTCGCCGGCCTCGGCATGGGAGCGCAGTTCCCAGCCGAGCATCTGCCCGGCGAAGGCGAGCGGGTCGCGCCATGGCAAAGCGGGGCCGTCGATCGCGCTCTGGGCGCGGATGATGCCGCGCCCGGCCTCGGGCATGGTGGCGAAGCCCTCTCCCGCGAGCGCGGCAAGAAGGGTCGACTTGCCGGAGCCAGGTCCGCCGGTGACGATGATGAAGCGGTCGGTGTCTGTCCTGTCCATCGGATCTGTCTCCCGGTTGAGCCCTCGACGCAGCCGCGGGTTTGTGGTGGATGGCGGGGCATGAGCGCTCCAGTCCCACATTCCGACGCCCCCGATCCCTCCGCGTCCGCTGTTTCATCCTCGCCCATCGCCGCGCGCGTCCTGCACCGCGACGGGATGATGCTGGTGATCGACAAGCCGGCCGGCCTTGCGGTCCACAAGGGGCCGAAGGGCGGGGAGACGCTGGCCGATCATCTCGATGCGCTGCGCTTCGGCCTGCCCAATGCGCCGGAGCTGGCGCACCGGCTCGACAAGGACACCTCCGGCTGCCTCGTGCTCGGCCGTCATCGCAAGGCCTTGGCCGATCTCGGCCGGGCCTTCGCGCAGGGGCTAGTGGGCAAGACCTACATCGCCGTGGCGCGCGGCACGGCGGAGCAGGAGGGCGGGCGGATCGATCTGCCGCTCGCCAAGCGCTCGCCCCATCGCGGCTGGTGGATGACGGTCGACCCCAAGGGCCAGCCGGCGATCACCGAATGGCGGCGCCTCGCGCAGGGCGACGGGCTGGCGGTGCTGGCGCTTTCCCCTCTCACGGGGCGCACCCACCAGTTGCGGGTGCATCTCGACGCCATCGGCCATCCGATCTTCGGCGACACCATTTACGGCGGCGCTCCGCGGCTCCACGGCGGGCCGATCCTGCACCTGCATGCACGGCGGCTGGTGCTGCCGCAGGGCCGAAACAAGCCGCCGCTCGACGTCCGCGCGCCGCTGCCGCCGCACATGCTGGCGACCCTGGCCGCGCTCGGCCTCGCCCCGGACGACATCACGGCGGCGGCGGATGCCATCGCCTTCCCCAAGCTCGCCGCCGCGCTCGGCGGCGGGGCGGGGACCGAGGGCTGACGGCGTCGGTCCAACGTATTGACCGGTCTCATTTTCTTCGCGCGACCCGCTATCCGCTTCGCTCGAAAATGCCCTAGCTCTTCGGCCAGATCCGTTCCGCGAGATAGGACGCGACCTTCGCCGCGCCGAGCAGGCCGGGGGTGGGTTCGCTGGCGGTCACCACATGCACGGGCATCGCCCGCATGCGGTCCTCATAGGGCGGGTGCTCGTGGAAGGCTTCGAGGAAGGGCGAGGTGGCGATGAGCGAGGCGAGCCCCGCCGAGACGCCGCCGGTGAGGAACACCCCCCCGCGCGCATCGAACACCAGCGCAAGATCGCCGGCGATGCGCCCGAAGATGCGCAGGAACAGGTGGCAGGTCTCCAGCGCCGCCTCCTCGCCCGCCTTGGCGGCGGCGATCACCGCCTCCGGCGCCAGTCGGTCGCCGGTGAGGACATGGTGCATGCGGGCAAGGCCGGAGCCGGAGAGCGCGTGCTCGACGATGACGGGGCCGAGCGCGCGCACCAGATGGGCGAGCAGGCGGGCTTCTGAGGCATTGGTGGCCCCGAGCCTCATCATGCCGCCTTCGCCGCGCGCCACCACGGCGCGGCCCTCTATGTTGAGCAGCGCGGCGCTGCCGAAGCCGGTGCCCGGCCCGCACACCAGAACAGGCGCTCCCGGCGCCGGCCGGCCGGTGTTGACGGTAAAGAGGTCTCCCGCCGTGACCGAGGGCACGCCATAGGCCAGCGCTTCGAAATCGTTCAGCACGGAGAGATGATCCCAGCCGAAATGGCCGGCAAGGGCCGGACGGGAGAAATGCCAGTCGCGATTGGTGAGGCGCACCTCGTCGCCGTCGATCGGCCCGGCCACCGCCAGCACCGCGCCGCGTACCGGCGGGACGGCCGCGCGCAAAGCGAGGTCGGTCTCGATCATCGCCTCGATGGTCGGAAAGGCGTCGTTGCGGTGAATCCGCATGTCGAGCGGTTCGCCGTTCGGACCGACAAGGGCAAGGCGGGAATTGGTGCCGCCGATATCCGCGGCGATGAGGGAATACGACATGAACCTGCTGCGATGTGATCGGAACGGTTGGATAGGACCCAATCCGGCGCCGTTCCACAAGCCCTGCCGCCTTGCCGGGCGGCGCTGTGGAGATCAAAGCCCGGAGAGCCGGTTGCGTTCCCTCGCCAGTCGGCCTAGTCCGGCGGCATGACCAAATCGAATGACGGTAATCGTCACCCTCCCGCCGGCGGCAGAGGCACCGGAAAAACGCCCGGCAACCGTGGCGGCAAGCCGTCGCGTGGCGCGCAGCGCGGCGCGGTGACGGGCGGTTCCGAGCCGTCGGCCGGGGAGAGTGCCGGCGGGCTCGGCGCGCGCCGCGCCGCGGCGGATGCCATCGACGCGGTGCTGGTGAATGGCCGGCCGCTGGAGGAGGCGCTCGAGCGCCTGACCCGCGATCTCGACGAGCGCGACCGCGGCCTCGCCCGTATGATCGCGGCGAGCGTGCTGCGCCGGCTCGGCAGCTTGCGGGCGGCGATCGGCGCCTGCCTCGAAAGCCCGCTGCCCGAGCGCGGCCGCCGCGCCGAGACGCTGCTGCTGGTCGGGGCCGCGCAGATCCTGCTGATGGACGTGCCCGACCATGCCGCGGTCGGCACCAGCGTGACGCTGGCCGCCGAGCAACCGGCGAGCGCCGGCTATAAGGGTCTCATCAACGCCGTGCTGCGCCGCCTCACCCGCGAGGGGCGCGCGCTTCTGGAAGCGCCGGGCGGCGCCCATCCCGACCTCGCTCCCGATCTGCCGGACTGGTTGATGGCCGGCTGGAGCCGGGCCTATGGCGCGGAAGCCGCCGCGCGGGCGGCCGCCATGCTGGGCACCGAGGCGCCGCTCGACATCTCGGTGAAGGCCGATGGAGAAGGCTGGGCGGAAAAGCTCGGCGGACGCCTGCTGCCCACCGGCTCGATCCGCCTCGTGGGGGCCGGCAACATCACCGCCCTGCCGGGGTTTTCCGACGGCGCATGGTGGGTGCAGGACGCCGCAGCCGCCTTGCCGGCCCGGCTGATGCGGGCGGGCACCGGCATGCGGGTGGCGGATCTGTGCGCCGCCCCCGGCGGCAAGACCGCGCAGCTCGCCGCGACCGGCGCCCATGTCACCGCGCTGGACCGTTCCGGCAGCCGCCTGAAGCGGCTGTCCCAGAACCTCGCCCGGCTCGGCCTCGAAGCCGAGGTGGTCGAGGCCGATGCGGCGGCCTGGCAGGCTGCGCAGCCGTTCGACGCGGTGCTGATCGACGCGCCCTGCTCGGCGACCGGCACGATCCGCCGCCACCCCGATGTCGCCTGGACCAAGGGCCCGCGCGATGTCGCCAGCCTCGCCGGGCTGCAGGCCCGCCTCCTGGACCACGCCGCGACGCTGGTGCGGCCGGGCGGATGCCTCGTCTATTCCACCTGCTCGCTGGAGCCGGAGGAGGGCGAGCAGCAGGTCGCACGGCTTCTGGCGGCGAGCGATGCCTTCGAGCGCGACCCCGTCCTGCCCGGCGAGAGCGGCATCGCGGCGGAGTGGCTGACGGCCGCGGGTGAGGTGCGCACGCTTCCCTACCACCTGCCGGACCCCGATCCGCGCTATGCAGGGCTGGACGGCTTCTTCGCGGCCCGGCTGCGCCGGCGCGGCTAGAGCATTTTCCGCGAAAGTTGATCGACTTTCGCGAAGAGAAAATGCTCCAGCATATTGAATCTAGAGCACTTTCTTATCGATCAGGTGATTCCACCTGATCGGAAAGGGCTCTAGGCCCTCTTTCGACGGCACGCGGCATCTTTCGCGCCCGTCTGCCAAGGATGATTGGCCGTGGCCGGCCCCTTGTTTTAATCTGCCGCACGGGAGCGAATCTCGGCTCCCGGGGCAGACTTCAGGAAAGGCACTGGGAACGCAGTGATACTCCGCGAAGCCTATTCGGACCGTGCGCGTCTTGCGCTGTTCGTCACCGAAGCCGGGTGGCGGACCGTGCGCACCCATGCGACCGTCCATTCGGCCGGCCCCTGGCGCATGGCGACGATCCCCGTGCCGGGCCGGCTGCTGATCGCCCCGCAGGACCTGCGAACCGGGGACGCCACCCGCGCCGGCGAAATCTATTCCGGCCGCTTCGCCTTCGCCGGCAAGGTCGCGCAGGCGGGCGGACGCTCGCCCTTCGAGATCGAGCCGCCCTCGCGCGAATGGGCCGAGGAGCTGATGTCCTTCGGCTGGCTGCGCCATCTGCGTGCCGCCGAGACGCCGGTCGCCCGCGCCAATGCCCGCGCGCTGGTGGGCGACTGGATCGCGATGCGCGGCCATCGCCAACCCGTGGCCCGCGCGCCGGAAGTCGCAGCACGGCGCATCATAAGCTGGCTGACACAGGCCCAGCTTCTCCTCCAGGACGCCGACCAGGCCTTCTTCCGCCGGGTGGTGCAGTGCCTCACCGCGCAGGTGCGCCATCTCAAGAGCACCGAGGCGCGCATCCGCGACGGCTATCCGCGGCTGCTGGCGGTGATGGCGCTGAACTTCGCCGGCCTCTGCATGGCCGATCAGGCGCGGCTGCAGCGCTACGCCCAGCGTCGGCTGGTGGAGGAACTGGAGCGGCAGATCCTGCCGGACGGCGGACATATCAGCCGCAATCCCGGCGTGCTGGTGGAACTGCTGCTCGACCTTCTGCCGCTGCGACAGGCCTTCCACGCCCGCAACGTTCCTCCGCCCGGCGCGCTCATCAACGCCATCGACCGCATGATGCCGATGCTGCGCTTCTTCCGGCACGGCGACGGCGCCTTCGCGCTGTTCAACGGCATGGGGCCGACGCCGGCGGATTCGCTCGCCACCGTGCTGGCCTATGACGATGCGCGCGGCGCACCAGTCGCCAATGCGCCGCATTCGGGCTACCAGCGGGTGGAGGCGGGCGGCACCGTCATCCTCGCCGACACCGGCGCGCCTCCGGCCATGGCGGCGAGCCATGAGGCGCATGCGGGGTGCCTCTCCTTCGAGCTTTCCTCCGGCCGGCACCGGCTGGTGGTGAATTGCGGCATGCCGGCGAACGGGCGCGACGCCTGGCGGCCGATGGCCCGGCGCACCGCCGCCCATTCCACCCTCACGGTGGAGGATGCCTCCTCCTGCCGGTTCATCGCGGACGGGCTGATGATGCGGCTGTGCGGCACGCCGGTCGTCGAGGGCCCGACCGAGGTGCGGGTGGAGCGCTTCGAGCGCGAGGGTGCGCAGGTGGTGCGGGCCAGCCATGACGGTTACGCCAAGCGCTTCGGCATCGTGCACCAGAGAAGCTGGCGCCTCGCCCCCGGCGGCATGCGGATCGACGGCGAGGACCTGCTGCGCCCGGCGCGCGGCGAGAGCTTCGAGGGCGACGCGCCGGACAGCTTCGCGGTGCGTTTCCACCTGCATCACGCGGTCGCGCCGAGCCGGCTGCCGGACGGCCACACCGTGCAATTGCTGCTGCCCAATGGGGAGCGCTGGATCTTCGCGGCGCCGAACCTGCGCATCGACATCGAGGAGAGCCTCGTGCTCGCCGCGACAGGCGGCGCGCGGCGTTCCGACCAGCTCGTCATCACCGGGCGGGTGCGCAACCTGCCGCGACTTGTGTGGACCTTCATGCGTGCGGAGGACCTTCCGCCGCCCCGCGACAAGAGCCCGGCGCGGCGCTGAGCGCGGGGCTGTCCCGCGTCCGGTACCGGACGCCGGCGGTTCACGCGCGGACGTCGACGTGATAGGGCGAACCCTTCGACGCAAACCCGCCCTTTCAGCCAGCGTGCCACCATGACCCGTGATGTCCGTTCGATTTCCCGCGCCCTCATCTCCGTCTCGGACAAGACCGGGCTTGTGGCGTTCGCCTCCCGCCTCGCCGCGCGCGGGGTCGAGCTGGTTTCGACCGGCGGCACCCGCAAGGCGCTCGCCGATGCCGGTCTGCCGGTCAAGGACGTTGCCGACCTCACCGGCTTTCCCGAAATGATGGACGGCCGGGTGAAGACGCTGCACCCCAAGGTGCATGGCGGCATCCTTGCGGTACGCGCCGACGCCGCGCATCAGGCCTCCATGGCCGAGCACGGCATCGCCCCGATCGACCTCGTGGTGGTCAATCTCTACCCCTTCGAGGCGACCGTCGCGTCCGGCGCCGATTACGACACCTGCATCGAGAACATCGACATCGGCGGTCCGGCGATGATCCGCGCCGCGGCGAAGAACCATGGCGATGTCGCGGTGATCGTCGATGTCGCCGATTACGAGCCGGTGCTGGCCGAGGTCGAGGCCTCCGGCGGCACCACGCTCGCCACCCGCCGCCGGCTGGCGCAGGCCGCCTATGCCCGCACCGCCGCCTATGACGCCGCCATCTCCACCTGGTTCGCGGCCGCCAACGAGACCTTCGCGCCGCCGCGCCGAGCCTTTGCCGGCGATCTGGCGGAGGAGCTGCGCTATGGCGAGAACCCGCACCAGAAGGCGGCCTTCTATGCCGGCGGAACCGCCCGCCCCGGCGTCGCCACCGCCCGCCAGCTCCAGGGCAAGGCGCTCTCCTACAACAATCTCAACGACACCGACGCCGCCTTCGAGGCGGTGGCCGAGTTCGACCCGGCCCGGGCCCCGGCGGTGGTGATCGTGAAGCACGCCAATCCCTGCGGCGTTGCGGAAGGGGCGAGCCTCGTCGACGCCTATCGCAAGGCGCTGGCCTGTGATCCGACCTCCGCCTTCGGCGGCATCGTCGCGCTGAACCGCACCCTCGACGCCGATGCGGCGAAGGCGATCGTCGAGATCTTCACCGAGGTGATCGTCGCCCCTGATGCGACTGAGGAAGCCATCGCCATCGTCGGCTCCAAGAAGAACCTGCGCCTGCTGGTCACCGGCGGCCTGCCGGACCCGCGCGCCGGCGGCCTCACCGTGAAGTCGCTGGCCGGGGGCCTTTTGGTGCAGGGCCGCGACAATGCGGTGGTCGACGACATGGAGCTGAAGGTCGTCACGAAGCGGGCGCCCACCGCCGCCGAGCTGGCCGACATGGCCTTCGCCTTCCGCGTCGCCAAGCATGTGAAGTCCAACGCCATCGTCTATGCCAAGGACCTCGCCACGGTCGGCATCGGCGCCGGGCAGATGAGCCGGGTCGATTCCGCCCGCATCGCCGCGCGCAAGGCGATCGACGCGGCGGAGGTGGCCGGGCTCGCCGCGCCGCTCACCCGGGGCTGCGTGGTGGCTTCGGATGCCTTCTTCCCCTTCGCCGACGGGTTGATGACCGCCATCGAGGCGGGCGCTAAGGCTGTGATCCAGCCGGGCGGCTCGATCCGCGACGCTGACGTGATCGCCGCCGCCGATGCGGCCGGGGTCGCGATGGTGTTCACCGGCGTGCGCCACTTCCGGCACTGAGCGGGGCAAAGAAAAGGCGGGCTAACGCCCGCCTTCTTCAGGTGTCGCCCCCGCGACATGCGGCCCGCGCGGGGCCGCTCCTTGGGACGGGTCGGCCGCGCGATCTTTCGCCAGCCTCCGCCCGGTCCGGCATCCGCGGTGCCGGATCAGAACCGATAGGTGACGCCGACGCCGACGATCCAGGGATCGAGGTCGGCCTTGCCGGTCAGCGGCGTGCCGGCGACCGTCACGTCGAAATCGGGCTTCAGGAAGAGCTTCTTCACATCGACGTTGAAGCCCCAGTGCTGGTCGATCATGTAGTCGAAGCCGGCCTGCAGCGCCCAGCCGAAGGTGCTCTTCACGTCGAGGTCATCGGCGGAATCGGCCTTCTGGTTGAAGAACCACGTATAGTTCACGCCTGCGCCGACATAGGGCTTGAACGCGCCGAATTCGGTGAAGTGGTACTGCAGGGTCAGGGTCGGCGGCAGCAGCCAGGTGGAGCCGATCTTGCCGAGGCCGGCCAGCGAGCCCGCGCCGTTGATGTCATGCTTGGTGACGCCGAGGATCAGCTCGGCCGCCCAATTCTCCGTGAAATAGTAGGAGATATCGAGCTCGGGCACGACCGAGTCGGAATATTTCAGGTCCGAGCCCGGCACGCCGTTCACGCTGCCCTTGTCCTGCGGCAGGACGCCGAGCAGGCGCAGGCGAATCTGCCAGGGGCTGAGGGCCTCGACCGGCGCCACGACGGGCGCCTTCACTGCCGGCAGCGTCATGTCGGCCGCCTGTGCCGGCAGCGCCGCGCCCATTCCCACGCCCGCGGCGAGCACCAGAACCGCGCACGCACCATTTCCCCCGAACCAGGTCGACATCGTCCGAATTCCTTGCCTTGCCCCATGGCCGTCATCCTTCCGACGACCCGATGTGCATTGGTGGAGGGGTTGGGGCCGGGCCGGTTTGATTGTAATCAAGAAGCCATCATCGGCCGGTCACCTGTGGCCGCGGTGCAACAAGAATGTCGATCCCCGCATGGGGCGACAGGAGGACGTGATGGGCATTGAAGGCTTCCTCGGAACCGAGGATCAAGGTGTCGCGCGATCCCTGCTGGAGCAGGCCGACCTGATCCTTAGCGCCAGCGAGCCCGATCTTCCGGCGCGATTCGCATCCCGCCTCTTCGCCGCCGCGGCGGCCGAGGACATCCGGCTCTACACCGCTCACGAGATCGCGGCGTTGGCCCGGCAAGCCCATGCCCATATCGCGCAGCGCACCGGCGCGGGCGCCGATGTCCGCCTGACCCTGCCGGAGCGCATCGAGGGCGGCGAGCGGCTGGGCGAGATCACGGTCGTCGAGATCCTCAACGACGACATGCCCTTCCTGCTCGATTCGGTGATGGCGGCGCTCGCCGCTCACGGGCAGACCGCACTGCTCGTCATCCACCCGATCTTCGCCGTGGAACGCGATGCCTCCGGCGCGCTGCTCGGATTGGCGGGCGGGGTGGCCGATGAGCGGGCGCGGCGGGAAAGCCTGATCCACATCCATATTCCCCGCCTTGCCGACGAGGGGCGCCGCGCCGCGCTGGCCGGCGAGCTCGCCGAGACGCTCGCGCAGGTGCGCGCCGCCGTCTATGCCTGGCACCCGATGAAGCAGGCGGTGGAAGGCGCGATCGAGGCGCTGCGGCTTGCGCCGGCCAGCGTGCCTCATGACGAGGCGCGCGAGGCGGTCGGCTTCCTCGAATGGTTGCTGGCGGGCAACTTCACCTTCCTCGGCTGCCGCTCCTACGAACGGGATCCTTCCGCGCCCGCCGGCATGCCGCGCTTCGTGCGGCGGATGGACGGGGCGCTCGGCGTGCTCGCCGATCCTGCCGCGCGCCTGTTCCGCCGCGCGGCGGATGCTGACGCGGTCAGTGTCGAACTCTCGCAGGTGCTGAGCGATCCCGAGCCGCTGGTGGTGACCAAGGCGCAGCTTCTGGCTCGCGTCCATCGCCGGGTGCCGATGGACGTGGTGGTGGTCCACCGCTACGACGCCGAAGGGCGGGTGGTCGGCGGCGTCGTCATCGCCGGACTGTTCACCGTCACCGCCTATGCCGATTCGGTGCGGATGATCCCGCTGCTGCGGCGCAAGGTGGCGGGCGTGCTGGCCCGTGCCGGCTTCGCCCCCGACAGCCATTCCGGCCGGGCGCTTGTCAAGGTACTGGAACTCTATCCGCGCGACGACCTGTTCCAGATCGACCCGGAGCTGCTCTACCGCTTCGCCATCGCCATCCTGCACCTCGACGAGCACCCCCGCGTGCGCGTGCTGGCCTGGCGGGAGCGCTTCGACCGGCTGGTCTCGGTTCTCGTCTATGTGCCGCGCGACCGCTATGACAGCGACGTGCGCGAACGGATCGGCGCGCTTCTGGCGACCAGCTTCGGCGGCGAGATCGTCGCTTTTCGTCCGCTCTTCCTCGACGGGCCGCTGACCCGCGTGCATTTCATCGTCGAGCGGCGCCGCGGCGAGGCCGGGGGCATCGACCAGCGCACGCTGGAGGCCGAGGTCTCCGCCATCATCCGCACCTGGGACGATGGGCTGGCCCGGGCGATCGGTCTCGTTCATGCCCCCGATCCGGCGGCGCGGCTGGTCGCGCGCTATGAGGCGGCGTTCCCGGCGGGTTACCAGGCCGGCTATTCGCCGGAGGATGCGCTGGCCGATCTCGGCATGATGGAGCGGCTGGGCGAGGATCGGCCAGTGGCGGTCGATTTCCGCCCCGCCAGCGATCCCGGCCGCATCGCGCTCAAGGTGCTGAGCCTCGGCGCGCCGCGTCCGCTCTCCGAGCGGGTGCCCCAGCTCGAGGCGATGGGCTTCGTGGTGGTGGACGAACGCACCTTCACCGTGACCCCCGGCGACCGTCCGCCGACCTATGTGCACGACATGGTGCTGGCCCGTCACGGCGGGGGGGCGATCGCGCTCGAGGCGCTGAAGAGCCGGCTCGTCGCCGCCCTGATGGCGGTGCTGCGCGGTGCCGCGGAGAGTGACGGTTTCAACGCGCTGGTGCTGAATGCCGGCCTCGGCTGGCGCGACATCGCGCTGGTGCGGGCGCTGGCGCGCTATCTGCGGCAGGCCGGCGTGCCCTTCAGCCAGGACTATCTATGGGCGACGCTGAACGCGCACCCCGCCATCGCCAGCCAGCTCGTCGCGCTGTTCCACGCCCGCTTCGACCTCGGCGCGGGGGCGGAGCGCGAGGCACGGCAGGTGTCGATCCGTCGCGAGATCGAGACCGGGCTCACGCGGGTGGACAGCCTCGACGAGGATCGCATCCTGCGCCGCTTCGCCAATCTCATCGAGGCGGCGGTGCGGACCAATTTCTTCCAGGTCGGCAGCGACGGGCAGCCCAAGAGCGCCATCGCGCTGAAATTCGCCAGCCACGCCATCGACGAGTTGCCGCTGCCGTGCCCGCTCTTCGAGATCTTCGTCTATGCGCCGCGGGTGGAGGGTATCCATCTACGTTTCGGCCGGGTGGCGCGGGGCGGTCTGCGCTGGTCGGACCGGCCGCAGGATTTCCGCACCGAGGTTCTGGGGCTGGTCAAGGCCCAGCAGGTGAAGAACGCGGTCATCGTGCCGGTTGGCGCCAAGGGCGGCTTCGTGCCCAAGCAGCTTCCCTCCGGCCCGCGCGAGGCGGTCCAGGCGGAAGGCATCGAGGCCTACAAGCTGTTCGTCGGCAGCCTGATGGACGTGACCGACAATCTGGAAGGTGGTGCCATCGTCCATCCCGACAATGTTGTGCGCCATGACGAGGACGACCCCTATCTGGTGGTCGCCGCCGACAAGGGCACCGCGACCTTCTCCGACATCGCCAACGCGCTTTCGGTGGAACGGGGCTTCTGGCTGGGCGATGCCTTCGCCTCCGGCGGTTCGGTCGGCTACGACCACAAGGGCATGGGCATCACCGCGCGCGGTGCGTGGGAGGCGGTGCGCCGGCATTTCCGCGAGATGAATGTCGATATCCGCGTCACGCCCTTCACCGTGGCCGGCGTCGGCGACATGTCGGGCGACGTGTTCGGCAACGGCATGCTGCTGGAGGACACCATCCGGCTCGTCGCCGCCTTCGACCATCGCGACATCTTCATCGACCCCAACCCCGACCCGAAAATCTCGCTTGCCGAGCGCCACCGCCTGTTCGCCCTGCCGCGATCGAGCTGGCAGGACTATGACAAGGCCCTGATCTCCGAGGGCGGCGGGGTGTGGTCGCGCGCGGCCAAGAGCATTCCGCTCTCGCCCCAGGCCCGCGCCGCGCTCGGCATCGCCAAAACCGCTGCCTCGCCCGCCGAGGTGATGAGCGCGATCCTGTGCGCGCCGGTGGACCTGCTCTGGTTCGGCGGCATCGGCACCTATATCCGGGCCGCAGGCGAGACAGACGCGCAGGCCGGCGACCGCGCCAACGACGCCATCCGCATCGCCGCGCCGGAATTGCGCGCCAAGGTGATCGGGGAGGGTGCCAATCTCGGCGTCACCCAGCGCGCGCGCATCGAGGCGGCCCGGCGCGGGGTGCGGCTCAACACCGACGCCATCGACAATTCGGCCGGCGTGAACACCTCCGATGTCGAGGTCAACATCAAGATCGCCCTCGGCCCGGCCCATCGCGACGGGCGGCTGGACGACGAGGCCCGCGCCACCCTGCTCGGCAGCATGACCGATGAGGTGGCGCGCCTAGTGCTGCGCAACAACTACCTGCAGACGCTCGCCCTTTCGCTGGCGCAGCGCCGGGCGCTGGAAGATCTCGGCTTCCACCAGCGCATGATGCAGGTGCTGGAGGCGCGCGGCCTGCTCGACCGTACGGTGGAGGTGCTGCCGGGCGACGCCGAGCTCGCCGAACGCCGAGCGCGCGGAGAAGGGCTGACCCGGCCGGAACTGGCGGTACTGCTCGCCTACGCCAAGCTCACCGCCCATGCCGACCTGATCGCTACCGCGGTGCCGGACGACCCCTATCTCTCGCGCGAGCTCAAGGCCTATTTCCCGGCCGCGCTCACCGCCCGGTTCCCGGCCGAGGTGGACGGTCATCAGTTGCGGCGCGACATCATCGCCACCCGGCTCTCCAACGCGATGATCAATGAGGGCGGACCCGCCTTCCTCACCCGGCTGGCGGACGAGACCGGCGCCGATGCCGGGGCCATCGCCAATGCGTTCGCCGCGAGTCGCGACGCTTTCGCCATCGAGGCGCTGAACCGGGAGATCGACGCGCTCGACGGCAAGGTGCCGGGTGATGTGCAGCTCGACCTCTATGCCACCGTGCAGGAGGTGCTTCTGGACCGCACCGTCTGGTTCCTGCGCAATGCCGATCTCGGCCGCGGGCTCGGCGAACTCGCCGCCCACTATGCCGCCGGCGTGCGCCCGGTGGTTGCGGTGCTGCGCGGGCTGATCCGCGACCTGATCCCGGAGGAGACGCGGGCTCAGTATGACGCGAAGATCGCGGCCTGGACCCGCGCCGGCGTGCCGGACGAGCTGGCGCGGCGCATCGCGATGCTGACGGCGGTGGAGAACGCCACCGACATCGTGATGATCGCGGACCGGAGCGGAGCCTCCATCCCCGATGTCGCGGCGACCTTCTTCGCGGTGGGGCTGCATTTCCGCCTCGACCGGATCCTGCCGCCCGCGCGCGGGCTTTCCGTGCCGGACTATTACGACCGGCTGGCGCTGGAGCGGGCGCTCTCCGCCTTCGAGGTGGCGGTGCGGCGGTTGACGGCGGAAGTCATCGCCGGCCACGGCCCCGGCCCCGCGGGGGTCGCAGCCTGGGCCGCGGCGCGGCAGGTCGAGGTCGACCGGGTGCGTGCCGCGGTGCACGACATTGCCGGGCTCGGCCTGTCGGTGTCGAAGCTCTCGGTGGCGGCAAGCCTGATCGGGGATCTGGTGTCGGGCTGAGGTTTCGCCTCGCCGCGGGACGATGCCTGGCTTCGCGCACCACCCGTCCCTCCTTAGGCGTCATCCCGGACGGCCGCGGGCCGGTCCTGGATCGCATGGACGGCGGGCGATTCTCATGCGCGCGCCGTCAGGCTCCGGCGTGGTCAAACCGTCACGCCGTCGCTTGAGGCGGCATGGTGGACGGCGAATCTGAGGCTCATTGTTCCCCGGGGCGGGAAGCGATGCCGGCTTTCCGCGTCGTTTCGGCCGGGAGGACCGCTGCGTGGGAGGCGGCTGGGAATGGCGCGCGAAGGCGGCGGGCGACGCAAGCCGCCCGCCCGCCGGTGTCGCCCTGCGTCGTGGCACTACGCCACGCCGGCGGCCTTCTTGTTCTGGCGGTTCGAGACGAGGTCGTCGACCACCGCCGGATCGGCCAGCGTCGAAGTGTCGCCGAGATTGCCAAACTCGTCTTCCGCAATCTTGCGCAGGATGCGGCGCATGATCTTGCCGGAGCGCGTCTTGGGCAGGCCGGGCGCGAACTGGATGAGGTCGGGCGAGGCGATCGGGCCGATCTCCGTGCGCACCCAGACGATCAGTTCCTTGCGAAGGTCTTCGGTTTCCACTTCGCCGGCCATCAGCGTGACATAGGCATAGATACCCTGCCCCTTGATGTCGTGCGGATAGCCGACCACCGCCGCTTCGGACACCTTGGGGTGCGCGACCAGCGCGCTCTCCACCTCGGCGGTGCCCATGCGGTGGCCCGAGACGTTGATCACGTCGTCGACGCGGCCCGTGATCCAGTAATAGCCGTCGGCATCGCGCCGGCAGCCGTCGCCGGTGAAGTACTTGTTCGGGTAGGTGGCGAAATAGGTCTGCATGAAGCGCTCATGGTCGCCATAGACCGTGCGCATCTGGCCCGGCCACGAATCCGCGATCACGAGATTGCCCTCGCAGGCGCCCTCCAGCACGGTGCCCTCGGCGTCCACGATTTCGGGACGCACGCCGAAGAACGGGCGGGTCGCCGAGCCGGGCTTCAGCGCGGTGGCGCCGGGCAGCGGGGTGATCAGGATGCCGCCGGTCTCAGTCTGCCACCAGGTGTCGACGATGGGGCAGCGGTTCTCGCCGACCACGCGGTAGTACCACTCCCACGCCTCCGGATTGATCGGTTCGCCGACCGAGCCGAGCAGGCGAAGGCTGGCGCGCGAGGTCTTCGAGACCGGTGCATCGCCGCCCTGCATCAGCGCCCGGATCGCGGTCGGGGCGGTGTAGAAGATCGTGACCTTGTGCTTGTCGATCACCTCCCAGAAGCGGGAGTTGCTCGGATAGTTCGGCACGCCCTCGAACATGAGCGTGGTCGCGCCATTGGCGAGCGGGCCGTAGACGATGTAGCTGTGCCCGGTCACCCAGCCGATATCGGCGGTGCACCAGTAGATGTCGCCGTCGTGGTAGTCGAAGACATAGTGGTGCGTCATCGAGGCGTAGACGAGATAGCCGCCGGTGGTGTGCAGCACGCCCTTGGGGCTGCCGGTCGAGCCGGAGGTGTAGAGGATGAACAGCGGATCCTCGGCGCCAACCGCGACCGCCGGGCATTCGCTGGTCACCATCTCGGCCGCCTGGTGGTACCAGACGTCGCGGCCGGGCTTCATCGCGACATTTCCGCCGGTGCGGCGCACCACGATGACGTGGTCGACCTTGTCCTCGCCGGCCTTGACGATGGCGGCGTCGACATTGGCCTTCAGCGGCACCTTGCGGCCGCCGCGCAGGCCTTCGTCGCAGGTGATGACCACCTTCGAGCCGCAATCGACGATGCGGCCGGCGAGGCTGTCCGGGGAGAAGCCGCCGAACACCACGGAATGCACCGCGCCGAGCCGGGCGCAGGCCAGCATGGCGAAAGCGGCTTCCGGGATCATCGGCATGTAGATGGTGACCCGGTCGCCCTTCCCGACATCGCGGTTGCGCAGCACATTGGCGAAGCGGCAGACCTCGTCATGCAACTCCCGATAGGTGATGTGCCGGGACTCCGAAGGGTCGTCGCCCTCCCAGATGATCGCGACCTGATCGCCGCGGGTGGCGAGGTGCCGGTCGATGCAGTTGTGGGCGATGTTGGTGACGCCGTCCTCGAACCATTTGATCGAGACCGCGCCGGGTGCGAAGGAGGTGTTCTTCACCCGCGTATAGGGCGTGAACCAGTCGATGCGCTTGCCTTCCTCACCCCAGAAGGCTTCCGGGTCCCGCATCGAGGCGGCGTAGCGTTCCTGGTAGGCGGTATCGTCCACATAGGCGCGCTTCGCCCATTCGGACGGCACGGGGTAGAGATGTGGCTCGGACATGGCGGTCTCCCTGCAGTGGGCGCGACACTCTCTCGGTGCATGGCGCCGTCTCATTCTTCTTCGGGCGGATTATGGGCAGTGCAGCGAAAGCGGACAAGCCGACGCCGTCCCGAACTTTGGCAGTAGTCTAAGCGCCTGCCTTGACCTGCATCACGCGGCTCCTCCGGCAAGGCGTGGCTGCCAGACGAAGGTGCGCTTGATCTCGGCGTCTTCCAGCTCCCGCGACACCGGAACGCCATATTCGGCGATCCTCTCCAGCCTGTCGCGCGGCAGATAGGAACGGCCGGGATCCCCGATCCAAACCTGCGCGCCCCGCCCGGCAAGTGCGAGCAGCCAGTCGAAGACGCGGCCGGCGAGGTCGCGCTCATAGGCGATGTCGCCAGCCAGCACCACGTCCCAGCCCTCATCCGCGCCGATCAGGTCGCGATGGGCGACATGGACGGCGGCGGCGTCGTTCACCGCCGCGTTGAGCGCGATGGCGTGGGCAGCGAAGGGGTCGATGTCGGCCGCCGTCACGTCGCGTGCGCCCGCCTTGGCGGCAGCGATGGCGACGAGGCCGGAGCCGGAGGCGAAGTCGAGAACCCGCTTGCCCGCCACCCGCGGGGGGTGATCCAGAATGTTGCGGGCGAGCGCCTGCCCGCCGGCCCAGGCGAAGGCCCAGAAGGGCGGCGGCAGGCCCAGCGCGCCCAGCTCCTCCTCGGTGCGGTGCCAGATCGGCACCGCCTCGTCGGCGAGATGGAGGGCGATCTCGGGCACCATCGGCACTGGCCGCAGCCGCGTCTCGGCGCGGATGAAGCCGGCGGGATCGCGGATCGGGGCGGCGGCGCTCACGCCCGCGACATTTCGAGCACGATGTCCCATTCGGCGTCGGTCACCGGCTGCACCGAAAGGCGGGAGAACTTCATCAGCGCCATTTCCGACAGGCGCGGCTCGGCCTTGATGGCGGCGAGGCTGACCGGCTTCTTAAGCGGCTCGACCGCCTTGATGTCCACCATCACGAATTTTCCGGTCGGGTCCGAGGGGTCGGGATAGGCCTCGCGGATCACCTCCACGATGCCGACGATCTCCTTGCCCTCGTTGGAATGGTAGAAGAAGCCGCGGTCGCCGAGCTTCATGGCGAGGAGCTGTTGCTTGGCGAGGTGGTTGCGCACGCCGTCCCAGTGGGTGCCCTTGTCGGCTGCGGCGACCTGCTGGTCCCACGACCATTTGAAGGGTTCGGATTTGTAGAGCCAGTGCGCCATGGTTCGGGGTCCGGTCGTTCGAAAAAAGATCAGCTTTCGGCCTTCTGCGGCCGTGCCAGGAGGGCGCCGATGGCGGCGTTGATGTCGCAGGTGCCGCTCACCACCTGGTCCACCGCCTCGGCGAGGGGCATGTCGATGCCGCGCTCGCGGGCGAGGCGCACCAGCACCTGCGCGGTAAGCGCGCCTTCCGCCAGCTTGCCGTCGGGCGCCTCGCCGCGTCCCAGCGCGAGGCCGAAAGCGTGGTTGCGCGACTGGGTGGAGGAGGCGGTGAGGATGAGGTCGCCGAGTCCGGACAGTCCGGTCAGCGTCTCCGCCCGCGCCCCGTAGGCCCGGCCGAATCGCATCAGCTCGGCGAAGCCGCGGGCGATCAGGGCCGCGCTGGCGCTGGCACCGAGGCCGCGCCCGGCGACGATGCCAGCGGCGATGGCCAGCACGTTCTTCGCCGCCCCGCCGATTTCGACGCCGCGAACATCGTCCGTGTGGTACAGCCGGAAGGCTCCCGAGCCGAGCGCCATGGCGAGGTCGCGGGCGAGCGCACCGTCTTCCGCCGCGAGCGTGACGGCCGTGGGCAGGCCGGCGGCGACATCCACCGCGAAGCTGGGACCGGAGAGGATGGCGGGCACGGCGCGCGGGCAGGCTTCCGCCAGAACCTGCGTCATGAACAGAGAGCTGGTCCGCTCGATGCCCTTGGCGCAGGTGACGAGCGGAGTGCCCCGCGCAAGGATGGACGAGAGTTCGCCCGCCGCCTCGCGGCTCGCCTGCGCGGGCACCGCGAGCAGCACGGCATCGCAGGCGGCGGCCTCGGCAAGGTCCGGCGTGACGGCGACCGCCTCTTCCAGCGACACGCCGGGCAA
The DNA here is from genome assembly GCF_023016805.1 of Ancylobacter crimeensis. Classification (GTDB taxonomy): domain Bacteria; phylum Pseudomonadota; class Alphaproteobacteria; order Rhizobiales; family Xanthobacteraceae; genus Ancylobacter; species Ancylobacter crimeensis. Next base: position 112,590 of record NZ_JALKCH010000011.1, on the reverse strand, counting down.
ATAGCGCTCATTCACGCGCGCCGCAGCAAGCGCCGCCACCAGCGCGGGATCGCGTGCCCAGAGCCGGACCGGGCGCCCGGCGCGTGCCGCCGCATTGGCGAGCGCGGTGCCCCAGGCGCCGGCGCCGATGACGCCGATGGAGTTGATGGCAGCCATCAGGCCAGGCCGGGAGTGGCGGGGGCTTCACCGGCGGGCGCTTCCTCAGCCGCAGCGGGCGCTGTCTGCGCCGCCAGCGTCGCCTCGTTGAGCGGCCAGCGGGCGCGGGGCGGGATGTCCAGCCCGTCGCGCTCGCCCAGCGCCAGCCGCTCGGCCCCGGCCCATGCGATCATCGCGCCGTTGTCGGTGCACAGCGCCGGTGGTGGCACAGCGAGCCGGGTGCCGCCTTCGGCCGCCACCTTGTGCAGCATCCGCCGCACCGCCTGATTGGCGCCGACCCCGCCGGCAAGCACGAGAGCGGTCGGCTTCTGGCCGATCTCGCGCATCACCCGCATCGCGGCGCGCACCCGGTCGGCGACGATATCGACGATCGCCGCCTGGAAGGACGCGCACAGGTCGCACACGTCCTGTTCGGAGAGCGGGGCGATCTTCAACGCTTCGAGCCGCACCGCGGTCTTGAGGCCGGAGAGCGAGAAATCCGGCTCGTGTCGTCCCATCAGCGGGCGGGGCAGGGCGAATCGGGTGGCATCGCCGCGCTCGGCCGCCTTCTCCACCTCCGGGCCGCCCGGATAGGGCAGGCCCAGCATCTTGGCGGTCTTGTCGAAGGCCTCGCCGATGGCGTCGTCGATGGTGCCGCCGAGCCGGCGATAGGCGCCGACCCCGGACACGCAGACAAGCTGGGTATGGCCGCCGGAGACCAGCAGCAGCAGATAGGGGAAGCCGACGCCGTCGGTGAGCCGGGCGGTCAGCGCATGGGCTTCGAGGTGGTTCACCGCGATGAGCGGCTTGCCGGTGGCAAGCGCCAGCGCCTTTGCCGTGGTGAGGCCGACGATCACCCCGCCGATCAGTCCCGGTCCGCCGGCGGCGGCGATGCCGTCGAGCTGGCGCAGTTCGATGCCGGCCGCCTTAAGCGCCTCGTCGATCACCCGGTCGGTCACCTCGACATGGGCGCGGGCGGCGATTTCCGGCACCACCCCGCCATAAGCGGCGTGCTCGTCGATCTGTGAGAGCACGACATTGGAGACGATCTCGCCACTGCCATCCGCGCGCCGGCGCACCACCGCGGCGGCGGTCTCGTCGCAGGTCGTCTCGATGCCCAACAGAAGAAGATCGCTCATCGCTCGAGGCCTGCCTCTGGCGCGCCGTCGCGGCGCGGCGTTGACTTATGGGTCGGTCCGGGTGTTCTGGACCCTCCCTGAACCGCTAGCATCGCAGCCCGTCATGACGCAATCGCTTACCCCATCCCGTCCGCGGCTCACCCTCGGCACCCGCGGCAGCCCGCTGGCGCTGTGGCAGGCCCATGCGGTGCGCGATGCGCTGGTGGCGGCCCATGGCTGGTCGCCCGGGGACGTCGCGGTCGAGGTGATCCGCACCACAGGCGATGCCATCACCGACCGCGCGCTCGCCGAGGCCGGGGGCAAGGGGCTCTTCACCAAGGAACTGGAGGAGGCGCTTCTCGACGGGCGCATCGATCTCGCGGTGCATTCGGCCAAGGACATGGCGACGCAACTGCCGGACGGTCTGCACATAGCCGGCTATCTGCCCCGCGCCGATGTGCGGGACGCGCTGATCTTGCGCGAAGGCGCTTCGCTCGACGACCTACCGCCGGGCGCGCGCATCGGCACCGCCTCGCTGCGCCGGGAAGCCCAGCTTCGGCGGCTGCGGCCGGACCTCGACGTGTCGCTGCTGCGCGGCAACGTACATACCCGACTCGGCAAGGTACGCGATGGCGTATTCGACGGCACGCTGCTAGCGCTCGCCGGCCTCACCCGGCTCGGCCTGGCGGACAAAGCGAGCGCGGTGCTCCCGACCGATGCGTTCCTGCCCGCGGTGGGGCAGGGGGCGGTGGCCATCGAGGCGCGGCTGGGCGATGCCGCGACCGGCGAGCAACTCGCCCCCGTGCTGGATCCGGCCACCGGCGTCGCGGTGAGCATGGAACGCGCCTTCCTGACCGAGCTGGACGGCTCCTGCCGCACCCCGCTCGCCGGCCTCGCCCGGATCGAGGGCGGCGAGGTGAGCTTCCGCGGCCTGCTGCTGTCGCCGGACGGGCGCGAGGCGGTGGAGGTGGAGCGGCGTTGCACGATTTCCGAGGCCGTCGCCATTGGCACCGAGGCGGGCCGCGATGTGAAAGCGCGCGCGCCGCGGCATATCCTGCCGGACTGAGCGATGCGTATTCTCGTCACCCGCCCGCTGCCGGACGCCGAGACCACAGCCGCGCGCCTCGTCGCCATGGGACACGAAGTCGTGATCGAGCCGCTGCTGACGGTCGAGCCGCTCGCGGCGGCGCTGCCGGCGGGGCGTTTCGACGCGGTGACGTTGACCAGCGTGAACGGGGCGCGGCTGTTGCAGCGTCACCCGGCGCGGGGGGAGCTGGATCGGCTGCCGCTCTTCGCGGTGGGCTGGCGCACGGCCGCGGCGGCCGGCGACGCGTTCAGCGCGGTGGAGATCGCCGCCGGCAACGGGGTGGCCCTCGCCGCGCTGCTGCGGGAGCGGCTCCCGGCCGGTGCGCGCGTGCTCCATGTGGCCGGGGAGGACCGTGCGGTCGATCTCGGCGAGGCGCTGCGCGCGGACGGCATCGCGGTTGACGTGATGGTGATCTATCGCACCGCGGCGGCGCGGGTCCTGACGCCCGCTACCCATGCCGCGCTTGCACAGGGACAGATCGACGCGGTGTTGCATTTCTCGCCGAAGACGGCCGCGACCTTGGTGGCGCTTGGCCGGCAGGCGGGGCTCGTCGCGCAGCTCGGCGCGATGCGGCATGTCTGCCTCTCGGCGAATATTGCCGCAAAACTGGTGCAGGCCGGCTGGTCGGCTGGCTTCTGTGCGGAACCGACGGAAGAATCTCTTCTCTCCTTGCTTGGGATGTGAACCACAAGGACCATACGATGTTGCTACCAGAGGTGCGGCGGTCTATCCCCGCTGCTACCCTGACCGGCAGGTTGATCGTGAGGTGAGCACGTGGTGAAGGACGATCCGGCGGACACCCCAAAGCAGCCCGCACCCGAGCCGAATGTGGCCGGCCCGCAGGCCGGCAGGTCCGACGTGGACAGGACGGTGACGGCCGAGCCGGTGACCGATGATCCGGCGACGGCAACGGTGCCGCTTGCCGGCCGGAAGGGGCGCCGCCGCGCGCCGGCGACCATCAATCTCTCCGCCACCGATGTAACGCCGAAGACGGACACACCCACGCCCGAGACATCGGTCTCCGAGGCATTCGCGCCCGAAACGCCGGCCGAGACGTTCTCCACCGAGACGTCCACGCCCGACACGTCCGCGCCGGAGATCGTTGCGCCGGAATCTGCGCACGAACCCGCATCCGCCGATTCGGCTCCTTCCGAGGCTTCCGGTGTCGAGGCCCTGGCCTCCTCTCCGGCTTCACCGGAGGGCAAGTCCGCTTTTGCCGACCGCTCGCCCGATGCGCCGCCCCCCGGCGATCCGGTTGAGCCGGCCGCGCGGGAGGAACGCTTCGCGGCCGTCCCGGCGCCGCAGCGCCGGTCGCCCGGGCCGCTCGCGGTGGCGGGCCTTGCACTCGCCTGCGGCATCATCGGCGGGGCGATCGCCTTCGCCGTTGCCGGCATGGTCTATGACGCTTCCGAGAATGCCGAGGCGATCACCGACGTGGAGGCGCATGTCGTCGATCTGCGCCAGCGGCTCGACGCGCTTGAGGCCCGACCCGCACCGGCGGCCGAGCCCGATGCGCGGGTCGGCACGCTGGGCGATTCGGTCGGCCAGCTCGACAGCCGTGTGAGCGCGCTCGAGAAGGCGCCGGCGAACGCCGCGCCAGCACCCGAAGTTCTGGATCGCATCGCCGCCGTCGAACAGGCGGCGAAGCAGGCGGGCGACCGCGCCGGCGCCGCCGACGAGGCGGCACGGCAGGCCGCCGAACAGGCCGGCAAGGTGAGCGATCAGGCCCAGCAGGCCGTGAACGACGCCGCCCGCGCCGCAGGTGCCGTTGGTGCCGTGAGCGGGCTCGGCGACCGGATCGCGGCGCTGGACGAACGTGTCCAGACTCTCGGCCAGGTCAATGAGCAGACGGCCGGTTCCGCGAAGGCGATGGTCGAGCGGTCCGAGGCAGTGGCGCGCGAGGGCGCCCAGCTCACGGCCCTTGTCGCGCTGCGCAGCGCGATCCGGGCGGGCGAGCCCTATGCCGACGAACTCGCGACGCTGAAGGCACTGGCCGGCGGCGCGGTGCCCGAGCTCTCCAGTCTCGACCCCTATGCTGCAGCAGGCCTGCCGACACCGGCAATGCTGGCGAACCGGCTCACCCTCGAGCCGAAGCCCGAGGCGGCGCCCGAGCCTGCGACCGGGGAGGGCGGTTCCAGCTTCTTCGACCGGCTGAAGCAGGGCGCGCAGGGCCTCATCACCGTGCGCCGCACCGACGATGACGCGGCGATTGCCGATGCCACCGGCGAGACGCTGGGGGCTGCGCGCAACGCGCTGCGCCGCGGCGACACCGCCAAGGCGACCGAACTTCTGAAGAGCGTGCCGGCACCCCAACCCGAGAGCGTGACCGCGGTTCTCGCCCAGCTCGATGCCCGCCAGTCCGCGCTCGCCGGCATCGATGCCGTCAACCGGCGCATTCTCGCCGCTCTCGCCGGGAGGACGCCTTGATCCGTCTCGTCATCTATCTTCTCGTCCTCGCGGCGGTCGCGTTCGGCGTCGCCTGGCTCGCGGACCGGCCCGGGGACATCTCCATCGTCTGGCAGGGCTGGGAGGTCCATACCAGCGTGATGGTGGCGGCCAGCGCGCTGCTGGTGGTCATCGCCCTCGCGATCCTCTTGTGGAACCTGCTGCGGTTCCTGCTGCAGTCGCCCGACCTGATGACCATGGCCTGGCGGAATAGGCGGCGGAACAAGGGATTCGCCGCCATCTCGCGCGGGCTCGTCGCGGTCGGCTCCGGCGATGTCGCCGGTGCCCGGCGCGCGGCTTCCGATGCCGAGCGGCTGGTGGGGCACGAGCCGCTGGCGCGGCTGCTGTCGGCGCAGGCGGCACAGCTTTCCGGCAATGCCGAGGCGGCGGAAGCGGCCTTCCGCTCCATGGCGGAGACGCCGGCGACCCGCGTGCTCGGCCTGCGCGGGCTGCATGTGGAGGCCCGTCGGCGTGGCGATGCGGTCGCCGCGCTTGCCACCGCCGAGGAAGCGGCCCGTCACGAGCCGGGCCTGATCTGGGCCTCCGATGCGGTGATCGAGGCACGCTGCCTCGCCGGCGACTACAAGGGTGCGCTGGCGGTGCTGGAGCGCGAGGTCGCTCATGGCGCGCTCGACCGGACGACCCATCGGCGCCGCCGCGCGGTCTTGCTGGCGGCTCAGGCGCAGGGGCTGGAATTCAGCGACCCCGCGGTGGCGAAGGATCGGGCGGTCGAAGCGGTGCGGCTTGCCCCGACCCTCGTGCCGGCGGCCGAGATCGCCGGGCGTCTGCTCGGCGCGGCGGGCGATGTGCGCAAGGCGTCCAAGATCCTCGAGCACGCTTATGCCGCGACCCCGCATCCCGAACTCGGCGACGCCTATCTGCATCTGAGGCCGAGCGATTCGGCGCGGGAGCGGATGCGCCGGGTCCACAACCTCACCGCCCGTGCGCCGACCCATCCGGAAAGCGCCATGATCATCGCCCGGGCGGCGCTCGACGCGCAGGAATTCGCCGTCGCCCGGGCGGCGCTGGAGGATATGCTCGACACGGCCTCGCAGCGTGTCTGCCTGCTGATGGCGGAGCTCGAAGCCACGGAGAGCGGGGACATCGGCAAGGCCCGCGAATGGACCGCCCGCGCCGTGCGTGCGCCGCGCGACCCGGCCTGGGTGGCGGACGGCATCGTCGCCGAGCGCTGGGCGCCGGTCTCCCCCGTGACCGGCCGGCTCGACGCCTTCGAGTGGCGGGTGCCGCCCGGCGTGCCGTCGACGCCCGTGCTCGAGAACGAGGCGGAGCGCGTGCGCATCGCCATCGCCGCCGCGGTGGAGCAGCGCGAGGCGGAGGAAGCGCGGGCCATCGAGGAGCGGATCGTCGAGGAGCGTGCCGCCGAGGCCCGCATCGTCGAGGCCAAGATCGTGGAAGCCCGCACGGCAAGCGAGGTGCCGACCATAATCGTGCCGGAGCCGGAGGTCGTGGCCACACCGGTCGAGGCTAAAGCGGCGCCCGTCCCCCCGCCGGCAGCACCGATCCCGCTGCGCCCGGTATTGGCGACGCCCCATATGCCGGACGATCCGGGGCCGGACGTGGCGCTGGACGAGGTCGGCGACCCGCGAGGCTCGCGTCCACCCTTCGGGGTGTAAAAACAGAATGGGCCGCGCCGGATGAAGCGGTGCGGCCCGTTTTCGATCTTCGCATCCGTCATCCAAGACATCCGGCGACACAGCCGATGTTCAAGACGACGGAGAGGAAAAGACGTCTCCCGCCAGAGCGCCGGTCGCTCGTCAGGCGACCGGGGGGAATGCGAAGGGCCGGAGTACATCCGTCCTGACCCTTCCCCATCCGACGCGGCGCTGACGATGCGCCGGCATGCCGGAAGCCCCTCTCTGGCTGGGATGTCCTTGATGTGGGGGCAATCCGCGGCGTTTCAAGAGGTAAAGCCAAGATTTCGGGAACGGCATGTCGGGGGCAGGGTTGCATCCGCCCCCGCGCGCCTGCTCAGTGCAGGCGACGTCCGCGCCCGGGGTTGCGGGCGTCCTGTTCGTCGAACAACTCCGCCAGCTTGTCGGTCATCGCTCCGCCCAGTTCCTCGGCATCGACGATGGTGACGGCGCGCTTGTAGTAGCGCGTCACGTCGTGGCCAATGCCGATGGCGATGAGCTCGACGGGGGACTTGTCCTCGATCTGCTGGATGATCCAGCGCAGATGCCGTTCCAGATAATTGCCGGGATTCACCGAAAGCGTCGAATCGTCCACCGGCGCACCATCCGAGATCATCATCAGGATGCGGCGGGATTCGTTGCGGGCCAGCAGGCGGTTGTGCGCCCAATCGAGCGCTTCGCCGTCGATGTTCTCCTTCAGCAGCCCTTCGCGCATCATCAGGCCGAGATTCTTGCGAGCCCGCCGCCAGGGTGCGTCCGCCGACTTGTAGATGATGTGGCGCAGGTCGTTCAGCCGGCCCGGCGTGCCGGGCTTGCCGGCGGCGAGCCAGCTCTCGCGCGCCTGCCCGCCCTTCCATGCCTTGGTGGTGAAGCCGAGGATCTCGACCTTCACCCCGCAACGCTCCAGCGTGCGTGCCAGAATGTCGGCGCAGGCGGCGGCGACCGTGATCGGCCGGCCGCGCATGGAGCCAGAATTGTCGAGCAGCAGGGTGACCACGGTGTCGCGGAAGTCGGTGTCGCGCTCGCGCTTGAAGGAAAGCGGCTGCATCGGGTCGATGATGACGCGGTGCAGGCGCGCCGGATCCAGCATGCCTTCCTCGAGGTCAAACTCCCAGCCCCGGCTCTGCTGCGCCATCAGCTTGCGCTGCAAGCGGTTGGCGAGGCGGGCGACGATGCCCTGCAGATGCACGAGCTGCTTGTCGAGATAGGCGCGCAGGCGCGAGAGCTCCTCCGGATCGCACAGCTCGTCGGCATTCACCGTCTCGTCGAAGCGGGGCGTGAAGGGGTGGTATTCCGGCGGCTTGGGCTCGGCCGGCGACATGGTCTGCGGACGCCAGGGCTCGGTCGATTCATCGGATTCGCCGAGTTCGGTGTCCTCCGACAGGTCGGATTGCTGCTGCTCCTGCTGCTCCTCGCTGTCCTCCGGGGTCTGGTCGGAAGACAGGTCGGTGTCGATCTCGGTGCTGCCCTCGGTGCTCTCCTCCTCCTCGGCGTCGCTGCCCTTGCCGGAATCGTCGTCGCGGCGATCGTCGGCGTCGGTGGAGGGATCGTTGTTCTCGTCGAAGGGTGCGATGTCCTCACCCATGCCGAGGGAGGACAGCAGGTCGCGCACCGCTTCGGCGAAGCGCTGCTGGTCGGTCGTGGTGGAGGCCAGCTCCGCGAGCGCGGTGGCGCCGTGCTCCTCGACGAAGCCGCGCCACAGATTCACCAGTTCGCGGGCCGCGGCCGGAGGGGGCGCGCCGGTCAGCTTCTCGCGCAGGATGAGGGACAGCGCGTCCTCGATCGGGGCGTCGGCGCGGTCGGCGAGATTGGCGAAATTGGCGCGCTGGTACTTGTCCTCGATCATCGCGGTCAGGTTCTGCGCCACGCCATCCATGCGCAGCGCGCCGATCGCCTCGCAGCGGGCCTGCTCTGCGGCCTCGAAGGCGGCGCGGGCGGTCTGACCGGCGGGAGAGAGGCGCTTATGCACCTTGGGGTCGTGGCAGGCCAGGCGCAGCGCCATGGAATCGGCCTGTCCCCGCAGGATCGCGACATCCTGCTTGCTCATGCGCCGGCCGGGTTCCGGCAGGCGCGCGCGCCCGTCGGCGAAGCCGGGTCGATCCGTACCGAAGGTCACGTCGATCTCGCTCTCGCCGGCGATCGCCTTCAGGCAGCCGGACACCGCCCGCTTGAGCGGTTCGGTCGGCGACTCCTTCGGAGGCGTGCGCGTGGTGCGGTTCGACGGATTCATGACGGCGCCTTCATGGCTGGCGGTGGCCTTCCCGTGCGGGAAGACGGCGGGCGGACCGCAGGACCTGCCTGCGGCCCGACGCGGTGGAGAGGCTCAGGACAATGCGACGTTGACCGCCGATTCCGTGAGCTCCTTGCCGAAGCAACGCTGGTAGAACTCGGCCACCAGCGTGCGCTCCAGCTCGTCGCACTTGTTGAGGAAGGTCACCCGGAAGGCAAAGGCGAGATCCTTGAAGATCTCGGCGTTCTCGGCCCAGGTGATGACGGTGCGCGGGCTCATCACGGTCGACAGGTCGCCATTGATGAAGGCCTGTCGGGTGAGGTCGGCGAGGCGCACCATGCGCGAGACGGTGTCGCGGCCTTCCTTGGTCTGGAAGTGCTTGGCCTTGGAGGCGACGATGTCCACCTCCTTGTCGTGCGCCAGATAGTTCAGCGAGGTGACGATGGACCAGCGGTCCATCTGTGCCTGGTTGATCTGCTGGGTGCCGTGATAGAGGCCGGTGGTGTCGCCGAGGCCGATCGTGTTCGCCGTCGAGAACAGGCGGAACGCATTGTGCGGGCGGATCACGCGGTTCTGGTCGAGCAGCGTCAGGCGGCCGGAGGATTCCAGCACGCGCTGGATCACGAACATCACGTCCGGGCGGCCGGCGTCATATTCATCGAACACCAGCGCGACATTGTTCTGGTAGGCCCAGGGCAGAATGCCGTCGCGGAATTCGGTGACCTGCAGGCCGTCCTTCACCACGATGGCGTCCTTGCCGATCAGGTCGATGCGGCTGATGTGGCTGTCGAGGTTCACGCGCACGCACGGCCAGTTCAGGCGGGCGGCCACCTGCTCGATATGGCTGGACTTTCCGGTGCCGTGATAGCCGGTGATCATCACGCGGCGGTTGTGGGCGAAGCCGGCGAGGATGGCGAGCGTGGTGGCGCGGTCGAAGAGGTAGTCCGGATCGAGATCGGGCACATAGGCGTCGGGCTCCGAATAGGCCGGCACCTCCAGATCGATGTCGATGCCGAACAGCTGGCGGACCGAAACCTTCATGTCCGGCATCGGGGCGGCCTGGGTAAGCGTCGCAGTCATTCGTCCTCCGTTGCCCGCCTCAGCGGACGTCTCATTCGTCGCCATGCCTCAGCAGAAGCCGGCGCTCTTCAGGTAATTATAGGCCTGGATCACGTCGCGCAGACGGTCCTCGGTTGAAATGTCGCCGCCGTTCACGTCCGGGTGATACTTCTTCACCAGCACCTTGAAACGGGTCTTGATCTCCTCCGCCGTGGCGCTCATCTCGACGCCAAGGGTCTCCAGCGCCTTGCGCTCCGCATTGCGGATCATGCGGCTTTCGCGCGCCGGTTCCGCCTCGGGGCGGGCGCGTCCGCCCATTTCGCCGAACACGCCGAACGGGTCCGCCATGCCCTCATGCGGCTCGGCCTCGCGGAAGCGCTTGGTGCCGCCGGTGTTGTTGGAGCCCATCTTCCAGGTCGGCCTGTGGCCGGTCATCGCGTCCTTCTGATAGGCCGCGACGGCGTCGTCCTTCATGCCGGCGAAGTAGTTGTAGGACTGGTTGTACTGACGGACATGATCGAAGCAGTAGCGCCAGAACTGCCCTTCGCGATCGCGTCCCTTTGGGGCGCGATGCGTCGCAGGCTGGTCGCAGCCGGCCCATTCGCAGGTCGGTGCGCTCGCCTGGAAGCGCCGGTCCTTGTCCGGCTTGACGCGGATGCGGTCAAAAAGGGGAGAGTCGAGCTTCATGGGTTCGATTATGCTGAGGCCGAGGCAGGTATACAAGAAACCGCAGGCAGGTCACGGCCCTCCTGTGCGGTTCCCGCGGGGATATTGACGCGGTGTGGCGTCGCGGCTACCGCAGGACGATGAGCTCCGATCATATGCGCGCCTCCACGCCATCCCATCCGCCGACCGCGGCCGTCGCCGAGGCTCTGGCCCGGATTCGCTCCGCGCTGGCCGAGCTGTCGCCGGTGTTTCTCGAACTCGAGGACGAGAGCCACCGCCACGAGGGTCATGGCGGCCATCGTCCCGGCCGGCTCACCCATCTGCGCGTCCGCATCGTTTCCGAGGTCTTCCGCGGCCAGAACCGCATTGCGCGGCACCGGCTGGTGAACGGCCTTCTCGCGGAAGAAATCAGCCTCGGTCTTCATGCCCTCGCCATAGAGGCAAAGGCGCCCGGCGAATAGGGCGGGACGCCGCGGTTCCCCTGATATGGGGCGCGGGCCGTCTTTTGCCAGCGCGGGCATAGGTCGTTGGAGCGTAGCCCGGCTCAGGGCGCAGGGCGGGCCGGCGGCAGCGGCATGACCCGCAGAAGCGTGATGCGGTTGCGTTGCCGGCGCATCACCTGGAAGCGAAAGCCGTGGAAGATGAAGCTCTGCCCAGGCTCGGGGATGATCCGCGCCTCGTGGATGACGAGCCCGGCGATGGTGGTCGCCTCCTCGTCCGGCAGATGCCAACCCATGGCGCGGTTGAGGTCGCGGATCGCGAGGCTGCCTTCCACGCTGACCGAGCCGTCCGGGTGGCGGCGAGCGCTGGCGAAGGTCTTGTCGTGCTCGTCCGAGATGTCGCCGACGATCTCCTCGAGGATGTCCTCCAGGGTGACGAGACCCATCACCTCGCCATACTCGTCGACCACCAGCGCGAAATGCTGCTTGCGGCGGCGGAACGCCTTGAGCTGGTCGGCGGCGAGCGTGTTGCCGGGCACGAACCAGGGCGGCAGCGCGATCTTTTCGACATCGAGCGCGTCGATGTTCTCGCCGAGCCGCTGCAATTCGCGCAGCAGGTCCTTGGCGTGGAGCACGCCGGTGATGTTCTCCGGCATGTCGCGCCAGAGCGGCAGGCGGGTGAAAGGCGAGGCCATCACCTGCGCAACGATCTCGGCCGGTGATTCCGAGACGTCGATGGTCTCCATCTTGGTCCGGTGGACCATGACGTCCGAGACTTCGAGCTCGCGCAGGTTGAGAAGACCCGCGACCATGTCGCGGTCGTCATTGCCGAGCGTCGCCACCCGCTGGAGCGCGTCGAGGGCATGCTGCAGCAGCTCCGCCTCACTGGGGCCGGCCGGCGCCGGGGGCGCAGGCTCGGGTCGCCGCCGGTAGCCGAGCCGGCCACGCAGCCGGGCGATCAGCGGATGCGTGCTCATCAGGTGATGCCGGCCCGCTCGGCATCGAGGAAGGCGCGGATGGCTGCGGGCTCGACATCGCGGGCGATGAACGACCGGCCGATGCCGCGGGCGAGGATGAAGGTGAGCGAGCCGCGCGAGACCTTCTTGTCCTGTGCGATCAGCGCCATCAGCCCGTCGGTGTCGGGAAGCTCGCCGGGAATGTCGGCGATGCGGGTCGGCAGGCCTACCGTGTTGAGATGAGCGGTGACGCGGGCGGCGTCCTCCGCGCTGCACAGCCCGTGTCGGGCCGAGTAGCGGAAGGCCTGCGCCATGCCGATCGCGACCGCTTCGCCATGCAGCAGGCGCTGCGAGAAGCCGGCGCCGGCTTCCAGCGCGTGGCCGAAGGTGTGGCCGAGATTGAGAAGTGCGCGGTCGCCGGTTTCCTTCTCGTCGCGTGCCACCACGGCGGCCTTGGAGGCGCAGCTCGTGGCGATCGCCTCGATTCGTTCGCTGCCGCCGCGAAACACGTTCTGCCAGTGCCGTTCCAGCCAGCCGAAGAAGGGCGCGTTGTCGATGAGGCCGTATTTCGCGACTTCCGCATAGCCGGAGCGGAATTCGCGCAGCGGCAGGGTGTCGAGCACGTCGGTGTCGGCCAGCACGAGGATGGGCTGGTGGAAGGCGCCGATCAGGTTCTTGCCGTGCCGGCTGTTGATCCCGGTCTTGCCGCCAACGGAAGAATCGACCTGCGCCAGCAGGCTGGTCGGCACCTGCACGAAATCGACGCCGCGCCGCAGCGCCGCCGCGGCGAAACCGGTGAGGTCGCCCACCACGCCGCCGCCCAGCGCCAGCACGAGGTCCCGCCGCTCTATCCGTGCCGCGAGCAAGCCGTCGAGGACGTTTTCCAGCGTTGCGAAGGACTTGGACTTCTCGCCCGCAGCCACCGTGACGGTGGACGGCTGCAGGCCGGCCGCGCTTAGCGAGGTCTCCACCGTGCCGAGATGGCGCTCCGCGACGTTGGTGTCGGTCACGATGCCGACTCGCGCGCCGGGGCGCAGCGCGGCGAGGCGCGCGCCGATGCCGGCCAAAAGGCCGGGGCCGATCACGATGGGATAGCTGCGCTCGCCGAGTCCGACCGGCAGGATGGTCGGCGCGCTGCCATGCGCTGCGGGAAGGGTCTCGGCGTGGATCGGTTCAGCCGGCATGGGGCGGGTCTCCGCTCGGGTCTGCATCGGCGGTATCGAGATGGCGCTCCACCGCGCTCATCACGGCGTCCGCCATGACTTCGTGGGGCAGATCGTGAGACATCACCGTGACATGCGCGTCGGCATAGGTCGGGTAGCGTTCGTCGATCAGCCGGGCGAGGATCGCCGCCGGGTCGCCGGCCTTGAGCAGAGGACGGTCGTCGCGCCGCTTCACCCGGCGCAGCAGCACGTCCAGCTCGGCCTTGAGCCAGACCGAGATGCCATGCAGCGCGATGGCTTCGCGCGTCTCCGGGTTCATATAGGCGCCGCCGCCCGTGGCGAGGATGATCGGCCCATTCTCCAGCAGCCGCGCGATCACGCGCTTCTCGCCGTCGCGAAAGGCCGGTTCGCCGTGAGCGGCGAAGATTTCCGGGATCGTCATGCCGGCGGCCTGCTCGATTTCGGTGTCGGCATCGGCGAAATGCATGCCGAGACGGCGGGCAAGGCGCTTGCCGATGGAGGACTTGCCGGCGCCCATCATGCCGACCAGCACGATCGAACGGGTGCCGAGCCGCTGGCGCAGCCGAGCCGCCTGTTCGCTTTCGGGTTCGGACAGCAGGGGACCCATGGTCGTATCGGCTCGGCGCGTATCTTCGAGGGCGTCTTGGAAGGCGTGTCTTCGAGCCGGTGGCCGGCGCGTTTCCTGCCGGACTAGCATCGTGCGCGAGGCGAGGCAATTGATGCGCGGCCATTGCACTGCATCATCAAGGCTTCGCCACAGCGGCGAATGCGCCTAGCATGTGGCTTCCCCTTGCGATTCGCGGTGCCGACATAGCCTCATGCCGAGCCTGATCCGACTTCTCGTCGTTCTCGGTCTGCTGGGCGGGCTCTGCTACGGGGCGATGTGGGCGCTTGCCAATCTGGTGCCGCCACATCCCCGCGAGATGAGCGTGACCATTCCGGCGGAGCGGTTCAACCGATGACGACCGCCCCGCTGCAGGGGCCGGTCGCCCTGTTCCTCGACATGATGGCGGCCGAGCGCGGGGCGGGGGCGAACACCCTCGACGCCTATCGCCGCGACCTTGCCGATTACGAGCTGTTCCTGGTGACCGATGGGTCCGATGTGGTGGGTAGTGAGACCAGCCATATCCGCGCCTTCCTCGCCGACCTCACCGCGCGCGGCTTCAAGGCGACCAGCATCGCCCGCCGGCTCTCCGCGGTGCGCCAGCTCCACCGCTTCCTCTATGTCGAGGGCCTGCGCGCCGACGACCCCGCCGCCGTGCTGGAAGGGCCGAAGCGGGGACGGGCGCTGCCCAAGGTGCTCTCGGTCGACGAGGTGACCCGGCTGATCGAGACCGCCCACGCCCGTGCCGCGGAGGAGGGGACGACGCTGTCCGAGCGAGCGCGGCGGGCGCGCGTGGCGTGTTTCGTCGAACTGCTCTACGCCACCGGCCTGCGCGTCTCGGAGCTCGCGAGCCTGCCGGCGGCGGCGGCGCGGGCGCAGGGGGATGCGATCATCGTGCGCGGCAAGGGCAACAAGGAGCGGCTGGTGCCGCTCGGCGAGCCCGCCCGCGCGGCGATGGCGGCGTGGCGCGGCGCGCTGTCGGACCTCGCCGCCGCCCGCGCCGGGGAGGCGGGCGGTGCGGCTGACGGCGAGACGCCGGCGAAGCGGCGCGGTCGTCCGGTGACGGCCCGGCCCGAGGCCGCCATGGTGGGCCGCTTCCTCTTTCCCTCCGGCGCCGAAGCGGGGCATGTGACCCGCCAGCAGGTGGCGCTCGACTTGAAGGATCTCGCGCTTGCCGCCGGCCTCGACCCCGCGCGCCTCTCGCCCCATGTGCTGCGCCACGCCTTCGCCAGCCATCTGCTCGCCCATGGCGCCGACCTGCGGGCGGTGCAGACCTTGCTCGGCCATGCCGACGTTTCGACGACGCAGATCTACACCTATGTGCTCGACGAGCGCCTGAAGGGCATGGTCCGCGACCTGCACCCGCTGGCGAAGGAATAGGGCGTCGCATGGCCGATCCCGACCGCGACGCGCCTCCCGGCATCGACATCCGCCCGCTCGGCCCCGATTCCGCGATTCTGGAGGCGCTGACCGGCCTGCTGGTGGCGACGGTCGCGGGTGGCGGCTCGGTCGGCTTCATGGACCCGCTCGACCCGGAGGAAGCGCGCGCCTTCTGGCGCGATTCGCTGGCGGCGGCGCAGGCCGGGCGGCGGGTGGTGTTCGGGGCGTTCGACCTCCAGGCATTCGACCTCCGTGCCTGCGAGGGGCCGGCGCTGGTTGCGACGGTCACGCTCGTCACCGATCTTCCGCCCAACCAGCCGCACCGCGCGGAGATCGCCAAGATGATGACGCGGCCCTCCCATCGCGGTCGCGGCATCGCCCGCGCGCTTCTGGCGGCGGCCGAGGCCCGCGCCCGGGCGGAGGGGCGCACCCTTCTGGTGCTCGACACCGCCGAGGAGGACGGCGCTTCCGGGCTCTATGAGAAGCAGGGCTTCGTCCATGCCGGCACCATTCCCGACTTTGCGCTGAAGCCGCAGGGCGGCCTCACCGGCACGCGGCTCTACTGGAAGCGGCTGCGGCCGGTGGCGTGAGGCCGGGTGGCGGCGGGGCGTTCCGGTCCGCCCCGTCCCGCGCCGTTATCCATGCTCCCTGCGGGCACGAAAGCGCGGGCGCTCGCCCTTCACCCCTTCCATCCTTCATTATTTCCGTCCCTCACCATGTCCGTCATCCCGGATGACCATGGCCGATCCGCGATCGGATCCGGCGGGTCCGGCGTCCTTGCCGTGACGGGCGAGCGCACGAAGAGGCGGGGAAGCGCGTCGGCTCGAGGGCGACTCCCGACGGGCGCGGACGATCCCGGCTCGGCGCTCGCTCCGGCCGGGATGACGATTGCGGATGGCTTGGCTTCGGCCGGGACGCCGGCGTGGGGGAGGGCCGGCCACGGCGCCGCGCCGGGCTGCGCGAAGCCCTCGCGCCATCGCGCCTTGACGTCGCGCCCCTTGCAGGGCAGCTTCCGCGCGCATTTATGGACTGAAGCCCCGCCGGGGCGCGTGCCCGTGGTGCCGGCGGATCTCCCGCAGGTCGCCGGTGCCGACACGCCCGAAGATCGCACGCAAGGATCGCCTACCACTCATGCGCAGCTATCTCGATTTCGAAAAGCCCGTGGCCGAGCTGGAATCCAAGCTCGAGGAACTGCGCGAGCTGTCCGCAAAGGGCGACGCGGTGGCCATCGGCGACGACATCAGCCGGCTTCAGACCAAGGCCGCCGACGCGCTGAACCAGCTCTACGGCAACCTCACGCCCTGGCAGAAGACGCAGGTGGCGCGCCACCCGATGCGCCCGCACTTCTCCGACTATGCCGGGGCGCTGTTCGAGGATTTCGTGCCGCTGGCGGGCGACCGCAAATTCGCCGACGACCAGGCCATTCTCGGCGGCTTCGCCCGGTTCCGCGGGCAGGCGGTATGCCTGATCGGGCAGGAGAAGGGCTCCACCACCGAAACCCGCATCAAGCATAATTTCGGCATGGCGCGGCCTGAAGGCTACCGCAAGGCGGCCCGGCTGATGGAGCTGGCGGACCGGTTCGGCCTGCCCGTCATCTCGCTGGTGGACACGGCCGGCGCGTTTCCCGGCCTCGATGCGGAAGAGCGCGGACAGGCCGAGGCGATCGCCCGCTCGACCGACGCCTGCCTCTCCCTCGGCGTCCCCAATGTTGCCGTGATCATCGGCGAGGGTGGATCCGGCGGAGCCATCGCGATCGCGACGGCCAACCGTGTGCTGATGCTGGAGCATTCGATCTACAGCGTGATCTCGCCGGAAGGCGCGGCCTCCATCCTGTGGCGCGACACCGCCAAGGCGCAGGAAGCCGCCACCAACATGCGAATCACCGCGCAGGACCTGCAGCGCTTCGGCATCGTCGATGCCATCATTGCGGAGCCGTCCGGGGGCGCGCACCGCGACCCGGAGGCGGCGATGACCGCCACCGGCGATGCGATCGAAAGCGCGCTGGCGAGCCTCGAGGGGCTCGACGCTGCGGCGCTGAGGAAGGCGCGGCGGGAGAAGTTCCTGGCCATCGGCCGGAACCTCTGAGCCGCGGGAAAGGCTCTCGCGCGGTCGCCGCGCGGAGGATGCGTGCCGGTCCGGTCGTGCTGCGGATGGATTTTGCCGCGGGGGCGCGGCCGGTGTGTTGCGTGACGTGTTGTGTTGCGCGGGCGTGGCCTGCGCAGGAGCGCGCCGAAGGTCTTGGGGACAGGGGCGTCTGGGGACAGGGGCCGTACGCCTTGCTTGCAGGAAAATGCGGGCAAGGCTATCGCTGTACGCAGGACTCATCGCCGCTCGCCGGGTGGAACGAGGAGGAGTGCGTTGAAGGCTCTCGCGACGGCGCCGCTGGCAAGGGCCGGCCTCATCGCCCGGTTCCGGGGCGCGCTCATCATCTCGGTGGCCGCCCTCGCGCTCGGCGCCTGCAACGCCAATGGCCCCGGCCCGATGGCCAAGGGCATGAAGCAGCTCTCCCCCGAAACCGTCGCGCTGATCGAGAGCAAGGGCATGTCCAAGGACAGCCCGGTGGTGGTGCGCATCTTCAAGGAAGAATCGGAGCTGGAGGTCTGGAAGCAGAAGACCGACGGCGACTACGCGCTCCTGAAGACCTATCCCATCTGCCGCTGGTCCGGCGAGCTGGGGCCGAAGGTGAAGGAAGGCGACCGGCAGGCGCCGGAAGGCTTCTACACGATTACCCAGGGGCAGATGAACCCCAACTCCAACTATTATCTCGCCTTCAATATGGGCTTTCCGAACGCCTATGATCGCGCCTGGGGTCGGACCGGCGCCAATCTGATGGTGCATGGCGACTGCTCCTCCTCCGGCTGCTACGCGATGACGGACGAGCAGATCCAGGAGATCTTCGCGCTGGGCCGCGAAAGCTTCATGGGCGGGCAGCGTGCCTTCCAGGTGCAGGCCTATCCCTTCCGCATGACGCCGAAGAACATGGCGCGCCACCGCGACAACCCGAACATGGCGTTCTGGCGGATGATCAAGGAAGGCTACGACACCTTCGAGATCACCAAGCGCCCGCCGCGCGTCGATGTCTGCGGCAAGCGCTATGTGTTCAACGCCGAGACCTCGCAGCGCTTCGACGCCTCCGCGGCCTGCCCGCCCTATTCGGTACCCGAGGACCTCGAGGCCGAGCTGGCGAAGAAGAAGGCCGAGGACGACCGGGCGATGGCGATGCTCTCGCCCATCACGCCCGTCGAGCCGGCGAAGACCGGCAAGGACGGCGGCATGAACGAGGTGTTCCTCGCAAAGCTGCGCGACCCCAAGCTGAACGCGCCGGGCTCGCTGCCGCCGGTGGTGAAGCCGCCGGGGCTGGATTACGGCGTCGCCACCAACGCGCCGGCCGACATTCCGCTGCCCGGCGTCGAGCAGCCGACCCCGACCGCGGCGGAAAGCGTCGCGCTCGCCAGCGCCGACGTGCCGCTGCCCATGGCCCGCCCGGCGGATGCGCCGCGCCCGAGCGCGGAGACGCTGCTCGCCGGTGCCACGCCGGTGCAAAACTCTGCGCCGGTGCAGGTGGCCTCGGCCGGCGGCGACGAATCCTGGCTCAGCAGCACGGTGACGCGCCTGCTCGGCCGCACCTCCTCCGATTCCATTGTGCAGAGCTCGCCGGCGGTGAATGCCGCCAATGCGGCCTCCTCCGGCTTCTCGCTGCGCCGGCTGTTCGGCGGCGACGAGCCGGCCCCGGCTCCCGCACCGGCCCCGGTGGCGCTCACCGAGCCCGCAAGCGCGACGCCGGGCGACGCGGCGCCGGCCCGCAACCGCGCCGCCGCCCGGCCTGCCGCGAAACCGGCGAGCGCCGCCGCGAAGCCGCCTGTCAGGCCGGCCGCACCCGCCACCGCGAGTACCTCTCCTGCCGCCAGCCTGCCGGTGGGCAGCGCGGGGGCGAATGGCGCGGAACCGGTCGCCAGCGTCAATCTCGGTACGCCGTCATCCGGCAGCACGCTCTCCGGCGCCGGCATAGTGCAGCCGGGCAGCTTCCAGCAATAGCGGGGCTTCGACGCCCGAACGGCCGGACCTGAACGCTCAGCCGTTCGCTCCGGTCCGCGCGTGCTTCGCGACATTCCGATATTCGTGGCAGGCGGGGGCTCCTAGGATGCGCTTCGCCGGTTGCCGGCGTCGTTCCCCAGGAGCCTTGCATGACGTCCTCCCCGGCCGCAGCGGTCGATTCCCGGGCCGGCTGGCCGGTGGTGGCCGGCACCCATGTGGTGACGGGGGTGACTTTCGGCTCGTCCTACGCGTTTTCGGCCCTGTTTCCGGGGCTCGCCGCCGAATTCGGCGCCTCGCGCGGGGCCACCGCGCTGGTGTTCTCGCTGTCCGCCTTCGTGTTCTATTCGCTCGGCGCGGTGGCCGGCCCGCTCGGCGACCGGCTGCCGACGCGCGTGCTGGTGCTGAGCGGGCTCGTCGCCATGGTGCTCGGCTATGTGGGGGCGGCCAACGCGCATTCGCTCGCCGCGGTCTATCTGTTCTATGCCGCCGGCGCCGGGCTCGGCATCGGGCTGTCCTATGTGCCGGCGCTGGGGGCGGTGCAGTCCTGGTTCGCGCGACGGCGGGCGCAGGCTTCGGGCATTGCGCTGGCCGGGCTGGGGGTCGGTACGCTGGTGCTGCCCATGCTCACCGCCCGGCTGATGCCGGAGCTCGGCTGGCGCGGCGGGCTGATGATGCTGGCCGGCGCGGTGGCGTTGTTCGGCGTGCCGGCGGCGACGCTGCTGCACCGGCGCACCCATCTGCCCGACCCGAACACCCCCGCTCTGGCCGCTCCCGGCGCGCGTGACCTGTGGCGCGACGCGCGGTTCCGGCGGTTCTACCTGTCGCTGGTGCTGGCTTCCTTCTGCTCCTTCATCGCCTATGTGCACATCGTGCCGGCGAGCCAGGATCTCGGCCTGCCGCTGGAAACGGGCACCCTGCTGGTAGGGCTGATCGGGGCGGGGAGCGTGGCCGGGCGCTTCGTGCTGACCGGGCTCGGCGACCGGCTCGGCGCGCTGCGGCTGCTGGTGCTGCTCACCTTCGCGGTGGCGGCGTGCTTCCTCATCTGGGCAATGGCGACGAGCTTCGCGGCGCTGGCGGTGTTCGCCGTGCTGTTCGGGGTCAGCTATGGCGGCTGCGTCGGGCTGTATCCGGTGGTGGCGAGCGAGGTGTTCGGGGCCCGGCACATCGGCGCGGTGCTTGGCCACCTGTATACCGCGGTCGGCATATCGGCGCTGGTGGGGCCGACGCTGGCGGGCCTGGTGTTCGACCGGACCGGAAGCTACCTCGCCCCCATCCTCGTCAGCGCCGCCTGCGCGGGCGTGGCGGCGGTGCTGGCGATGGGGCTGGCGGATCGAGCCGAGGCGTGATCGGCTCGAAGGCGTGATCGGCTCCCGACACGCAAATGCCCGGCGCGGCGGCCGGGCATTCTCGTCGTTCCGACGGTGACAAGCGCCCCAAGGGGGCCAATCTCACTCGAAGCTGCCGTGGCAGTGCTTGTACTTCTTGCCGGAGCCGCAGGGGCAGGGCTCGTTGCGGCCGACACGGCCCCAGGAGGAGGGGTCGTTGGGATCGCGGTTCGGACTGTCGGCGTCCTCGCCGGGGGCGAGGGTCACCGCAAGGTCAGGCTCGGCGAGGACCAGTTCGGCGAAATCGTCGCGGCCGGTCGAGGCGTCGAGGTGGTGCGCCTCCATGAAGGGCAGCGGCGCCGGCTCTTCCGGCTGCTGGGTCATGATCTCGACCCGCATGAGCTGGGCGGTGACTGCCTCGCGCAGGCTGGCGAGCATGGTTTCGAAGAGCTGGAACGCCTCCGACTTGTACTCGTTCAGCGGGTCGCGCTGGGCATAACCGCGCAGGCCGATGACCTGGCGCAGATGGTCGAGCGTCACCAGATGCTCGCGCCAGAGGTGGTCGAGGGTCTGGAGAAGGATCGACTTCTCCACATAGCGCATGATCTCCGGCCCGTACTGGGCGGATTTGGCGGCCATGACCTCGTCGGCGCGGCGCTGGATGCGCTCGCGCATCTCCTCGTCCGCGATGCCGTCCTCATGGCCCCAGTCGACCACCGGCAGATCGAGCCCCAGCGCCTGACGCAGCGCCTCGGCGAGGCCCTGGGTGTCCCACTGCTCGGGATAGGCGGTCGGCGGCACGTGTTTGGTCACGAGGTCGTCGATCACGCCGTGGCGCATCTCGACCACGGTCTCGGCGACGTCCTCGTCCTGCATCAGCTCGACGCGCTGCTCGAACACCACCTTGCGCTGGTCGTTCATCACGTCGTCATATTTGAGCAGGTTCTTGCGGATGTCGTAGTTCCGTGCCTCGACCTTCTGCTGCGCCTTCTCCAGCGCCTTGTTGATCCAGGGATGGATGATGGCCTCGCCGTCCTTCAGGCCGAGCCGCTGGAGCATGCCGTCCAGCCGGTCGGACCCGAAGATGCGCATGAGGTCGTCTTCCAGCGACAGGAAGAAACGGGAGTGGCCGGGGTCGCCCTGACGGCCGGAGCGGCCGCGCAGCTGGTTGTCGATGCGCCGGCTCTCGTGGCGCTCGGTGCCGAGCACATAGAGCCCGCCGGCCTCCAGCGCGGTCTTCTTCAGCCGTGCCACCTCCTCGCGGATCGCCTTTTCGGCGGCGCTGCGGGCCTCGCCCTCGGACAGCTCGGTCAGCTCGTGGGAGATGCGCATGTCGGCATTGCCGCCGAGCTGGATGTCGGTGCCGCGGCCCGCCATGTTGGTGGCGATGGTGATGGCACCCGGCACGCCGGCCTGCGCCACGATGTAGGATTCCTGTTCGTGGTGGCGGGCGTTCAGCACCGCGAACACCTTATCCTCGGCCTTGCCGGCGTCGCCGTCATAGAGCGGACGGAAGGCGTCGGGGTCGGAGAAATCCTTCTGCTTGAAGCCGCGCTGCTTCAGCAGCTCGGCCAGCAGCTCGGACTTCTCGATCGAGGTGGTGCCGACCAGGACCGGCTGGCCGCGGCTCTTGCAGTCGGCGATCAGCTCGATGATCGCGTTGTATTTCTCACCCGCGGTCCGGTAGACCTCGTCGTCGTCGTCGATGCGCTGGACCGGCAGGTTGGTCGGGATCTCGATGACTTCGAGGTTGTAGATGTCCTGGAACTCGGCCGCTTCCGTGTTGGCCGTGCCGGTCATGCCGGCCAGCTTCTCATACATGCGGAAGTAGTTCTGGAAGGTGATGGAGGCCAGCGTCTGGTTCTCGGGCTGGACCTTCACCCGCTCCTTGGCCTCCAGCGCCTGATGCAGGCCTTCCGAATAGCGGCGGCCCGGCATCATGCGACCGGTGAACTCGTCGATGATCACGACTTCGTCGTTGCGGACGATGTAGTCCTTGTCGCGCTGGAACAGGGTGTGGGCCCGGAGCGCCTGATTGACGTGGTGGACCACCGAGACGTTCTCGATGTCGTAGAGATTGTCGCCCTTGAGCAGCCCGGCGTCGCGCAGCAGGCCCTCGATCTTCTCCATGCCGTCCTCGGTCATGGAAACGGAGCGCTGCTTCTCGTCGACCGTGTAGTCCTCCTTGCCCAGCTTGGGGATGTACAGGTCGATGGTGTTGTAGAAGTCAGAGCGGTCGTCGAGCGGGCCGGAGATGATGAGCGGGGTGCGCGCCTCGTCGATCAGGATCGAATCGACCTCGTCCACCACGGCATAATGGTGCGGACGCTGCACCATCTGGCCGAGGTCGTATTTCATGTTGTCGCGCAGATAGTCGAAGCCGAGCTCGTTGTTGGTGGCGTAGGTCACGTCGCAGGCATAGGCCTCGCGCCGCTCATTGTCGTCCATGCCGTGGACGATGATGCCGGTGGTGAGGCCGAGGAAGCGGTAGACCCGGCCCATCCATTCGGCGTCGCGCCTGGCCAGATAGTCGTTCACGGTGACGACGTGCACGCCCTTGCCGGTGAGGGCGTTGAGATAGACCGGTGCAGTCGCGACCAGGGTCTTGCCTTCGCCGGTGCGCATCTCGGCGATGCCGCGTTCATGCAGCACCATGCCGCCGATGAGCTGCACGTCGAAATGCCGCTGGCCGAGCGCGCGCTTGGCCGCCTCGCGCACGGTGGCGAAGGCGGGCACCAGCAGGTCGTCGAGGCTCTTGCCGCCGGCGAGCTCCGAGCGGAAGAGGTCGGTGCGCGCGCGCAGCTCCTCGTCCGTGAGCTTGAGCATCTCCGGCTCGAGGGCATTGATGGCGGCGACTTTCGGCTGGTAACCGCGCACGCGGCGGTCATTGGCCGATCCGAAAAGCTTTCGCGCAAGGGCGCCGAACATCGCGTCTTCCAATCCGTCCCGCCAGGGCAGGTGTGGAAGGGCCGGCGTTGGCGGGCCGCCGGGCCCTGTCTTGCGCATTCGCCGAGCCGCTCCGGCGGTGCGGCGTGTGGTCGCCGCTCGCGGCAGCCGGCTCTACAGCCGGGCGTATCGCCGACCCCCGAATAGACCTCACCCGCGCCCTTCGCACGGCAAAGCGCGCATGGACACGTCACATAAATGCGAGCGCCGGGGTGGGCCCGCGCGGCCCGCCACACTTATGAACGGGTTTGGGGGTTGTCAATTGCCGGCGGGCCGGAGACAGAACGCCGCGTCGGCTAGGACGTCCGGGCAAGGAGGCGTCGTGGCCGGCACGGCACCGGGCCGCCGGCAGGCCGCGGAAGGATGGCTCGAAGGCCCCGTTCGGCCCGATCCTGTGCATCGGGTCGGGGTTTCCGGGGATCGGGGCACCATCCCTTCGCCGTTCTCGCCGTGCCTGCCGCCATCGAGTGCCTTGCAAGCCGGCCGGGAGTGCGCCAGCTTGCGGCCGCCCGAACAGCGGACAACCGCAAACCCCCAAGGACAGGTTTTATGCAGATCCATCACCCGCGCGCTGCGCTCAAGAGCAAGGCCGCCACCCGCACCGGCCGCGGCCGCTCGCTGGTCGCCGGGGCGAGCCTTGCCGCCCTGCTGGTCGCGGCATTCGCCAATCCCTCCTTTGCGCAGACCCCGGCTGCGCCCGCGACGCCGGCCCCGGCCGCTTCGGCCGCGCCCGCCGCCACGGGCGACGATCCGGTGCTCGCCACGGTGAACGGCGTCGCGCTGCGCAAGAGCGACCTCGCCGTCGCCGAGGAAGAGCTCGGCAACAGCCTGCCGGCCCAGCTCACCGGCCCGGCGCGCGAGGAATATGTGCTCGGCTTCCTCATCGACATGACCGCGCTGGCGCAGTCCGCCGAGGCCGACAAGCTGGCCGACAGCCCGGACTTCCAGAAGCAGATCGACTTCGCCCGCAAGCGCATCCTGATGCAGGCCGCGCTCACCAAGGCGACCAAGGCGGCGATCACCGAGGACGCCATGAAGGCGACCTATGAGGACGCCGTGAAGAAGCAGAAGCCCGAGCAGGAGGTACACGCCCGCCACATCCTGTTCCGCGTCGCCGATCCCAAGGACGAGAAGGCTTCCGCCGCCGCCAAGGCCAAGGCCGACGAGGTCGAGGCCCGGCTGAAGAAGGGCGAGGACTTCGCCACGATCGCAAAGCAGCTCACCGAGGATCCCTCGGGCAAGGAGAATGGCGGCGATCTCGGCTTCTTCACCAAGGACCAGATGGTGCCGGAATTCGCCACCGTCGCCTTCGAGCTGAAGCCGGGCGAGGTTTCCGCTCCCGTGAAGACCCAGTTCGGCTGGCACGTCATCAAGCTGGAGGAGAAGCGCGAGAAGCCGGTGCCGACCTTCGAGCAGGTCAAGCCGCAGATCGAGCAGTTCCTTGTGCAGAAGGCGCAGGCCGACCTGGTGCAGAAGGTCCGCGAGGCCGCCAAGGTCGAGAAGACCAGCGCCGCCCCCTCGCCGGGCGACCTGCGCACCGACGCGCCGACCGACACTCCGCCCAAGACCGACGCTCCCTGATCGGACGCTCCCGCCGCGGATCGCGCAAGAAGGAGAGGGCCGCCGCCGAGGCGGCCCTTTTTCATGCCTGCGCGCCTTTCATCAGAAGGGCGAGATGCGCCAGCTCAGCAGCAGGTGCAGCGCCGAGCGCAGCACCAGCGCCTGCAGGCGCCGGTCGCATTCCAAGGGGACACGCCGGCCATAGACGTCGAGATGTCCGCCGCGATCGACGCTGTTCGCCGCCCAGACCCGATCGGTCAGCCCCTCCTCGACCACGCGCCGATGGAATCGGCTCTGCCAGCTCATGCCGCACGGGCGCTCGGGGTCGCGGCGGACCTCGTAATTCAGTCCGCGCTTGGTCAGCTCGGCGCGGCTGCGCAGCGGCAAATGGAGGATCTCGAACACCTCCGGATCCTGCACCTGCGGCCCGTCCTCCAGCCCGTGCTGGCCGCGGAGGATGCGCACCGGATCCTCGGTCCAGACGGCGATCTTGGGCGCCTGCACATGGAGGAACGGTGCCTCCAGATTCTCGATCGCGATGCGATCGGCCGCGGCTGACGCCGGCGCGGCATGGTACGCGTGCAACAGTCCCGCCGGCGTTGGGTAATGCTGGTTGCGGCGCTGGGCGAAGTTGCGCCAGCGGGCGAGGATGAGCCGCGGTTCGCGGCGGGCGGCGAGCCGTACGAGATCGGCGCGGGTCAACGCCCAGAACTCGTCGCTGTCGAAGGGAATGACGAGTCGGTAGCCCTGCGCGATCAGTTCGTTGATCGCCTCGGTCATCACCGTGGGCTGTTCGTTGCGGCTGTTGAGCACGCGGCGCACCTCGACGCGTCCTGCGGTGCGGCGGGCGAGCCGTTGCAGCCGCTCATGGGTGCCATCGCTCGACCCGTCGTCGATGACGAGGATTCGGGCCACCCCGATCCGCAGGTAATGACCGCAGAGCACGAGAATGATGTCGGCGGCATCGCGACACATGCAGACCGCTGCGACCGTGCCGACCGGGGCAGACGCTAACATGACGGGTTCCCCAACCTGGCCGCCACTAGGACAGGATTCGTCCTGGCGAGCAACAGACTGGAATCATTCCCGAAATGCCGTTTTTTTGAAGGTTTCATAATACCGTCATCATGCCCGTCGTGCTCCGTGGAGCCCGTCCCGGAGGCGGCGGCGGCCCGGCCGGCGGGATCGGGCGTCTTGCAGATGTCGCGCATCTGCGGCACACCCCTTGCGCCCTTTCCGCCGGAGAGTTCCCGAACATGGCCCATGACGCCCCCGTCTCCCCGCTCGCCCCGCAGCACACCCCGGAGCCGGGGCCGGTGGAAGGCGTGCGTTTCGCCACCGCCGCCGCGGGCATCCGTTACAAGGGCCGCACCGACGTGCTGCTGCTGGCCATGGACGCGGGCACCACGGTCGCCGGCGTGTTCACCCGCTCCAAATGCCCCTCGGCGCCGGTCGAATGGTGCCGGGATAATCTCGCCTCCGGTACGGCACGTGCGCTGGTGGTGAATTCCGGCAATGCCAATGCGTTCACCGGCCTGAAGGGCCGGGAATCGACCCGGCTCACCGCCGAGATCGCCGCGAAGGCGCTGGGCTGCGCGCAGAACGAGATCTTCCTCGCCTCCACGGGCGTGATCGGCGAGCCCCTGGACGCCACCAAGTTCGACGGCGTGCTTGCCGAAACCGCAGCCCGGTTGGCGCCGGTGCCGTGGATCGAGCCGGCCCGCGCCATCATGACCACCGACACCTTTCCCAAGGTCGCGACCGCGACCGCCGAGATCGGCGGCGTCGCCGTCACCATTACCGGCATCGCCAAGGGCGCCGGCATGATCGCGCCCGACATGGCGACGATGCTCTCCTTCGTCTTCACCGACGCGCCGATCGCCGCCCCGGCGCTGCAGGCGCTGCTCTCCGACGGGGTGGTGGACACGTTCAACGCCATCACCATCGACGGCGACACCTCGACCTCCGACACGCTGATGCTGTTCGCCACCGGCGCAGCGGCCAAGCGCGGCGCGCCGGCCATCGCAAGCGCCGCCGATCCGCGCCTCGCGGCCTTCCGCATCGCACTGGACGAGGTGCTGGTGAACCTTGCCGAGCAGGTTGCCCGCGACGGCGAGGGCGCCCGCAAGCTGGTGCGCATCCATGTCACCGGCGCGGTGTCGAAGCAGAGCGCACGCCGCATCGGCATGTCGATCGCCAATTCCCCGCTGGTGAAGACCGCGGTGGCCGGCGAGGACGCCAATTGGGGCCGCATCGTCATGGCGGTGGGCAAGGCCGGCGAGCCGGCGGACCGCGACCTGCTCGCCATCCGCTTCGGCGACATCACCGTGGCGAAGGAGGGGATGCGCGACCCTTCCTATGACGAGGCCGAGGTCTCCGCCTACATGAAGAACGACGTCATCGACATCGGCGTCGACCTCGGGCTCGGCCATGGCGCCGACCGGGTGATGACCTGCGACCTCACCAAGGACTATGTCGCCATCAATGGCGATTACCGGTCGTGAGGGCGGGCGCGTGAAGCTGGTCCTCGTCGCCGCCGCCGCGCTCATCGACGCCGACGGGCGCGTGCTCATCGCCGAGCGCCCGGCCGGCAAGCAGCTCGCCGGCCTGTGGGAGTTTCCCGGCGGCAAGGTGGAGCCCGGCGAGCGGCCGGAGGACTGCCTCATCCGCGAACTGGCGGAGGAGCTGGGCATCACGGTGAAGGAGGCATGCCTCGCCCCGCTCACTTTTGCCAGCCACACCTATGAGACGTTCCAGTTGCTGATGCCGCTGTGGATCTGCCGGCGCTGGGAAGGTCTCGTGCAGGGCCGCGAAGGCCAGCGCCTCGCCTGGGTGCGCCCCGGCAAGCTGCGCGACTACCCCATGCCGCCCGCCGACGAACCGCTGATTCCGGCGCTGATCGACATTGTCGGGGCGGGCCGCGACTGAGCGGCGGGTGGTTGAGGAGATCGGTCAGGGGCACCGCCATGCCCGGATCCCTCGCCGATCTCTCGCCCTTGCATCCTGCCGTCATCCGGCCGGAGCGAACCGCGGAGCCGGGATCGTCCGGGCTTCCGGGTGTTCACAGGCCCGAGCGCGGACGAAGGGCAGGCCCGGCGGGACGCGATCCCGGATCGGCCTTCCGCCGTCCGGGATGACGAGAGGAGCAAGGCGGTCGTCTGTCTGACGCGGCCGGCGTCCATGATGTGCTGCGGAGCACCCGGTGGAGAGGTGGATGGCCGGGCCATGCCCGGCCATGACGGCCTGTTGGCGCGACCCGACCCGCCCTCGCGACGTCATGCCCCTCGCGACGTCACGCCCCTCGCGACGTCATGCCCGGCGCAGGCCGGGCCCCCACGGCTTGGCCGGGAGCGGCGGTTCGCGCGAGGCATGTCGGCCTGGCGACGACGGCGAACTGTGGCCGGCTTCCCCTCAATGCCCCGGCAGCTTGCCCTCCTCCACCCGCAGCGCATCGGCGAGGCGGGCCTTGGCGGAGCCGGGGCGCAGCGGCTGCTGCTGGCTTTCATGCGGCGCCCACCCGGAAATCCACGCGATCTCGAAGGTCGCCCGCAGTCGCCCGTCGGCATCGGCGAAGCGTTCGGAATAGACCTCGAACAGCCGCGCCAGCGTGGCCCGGCGCAGCGGCGTGCGCAGGCGGTCGGCCAGCGGGTTGGTGGCACCCATGCGGCGCAAATCGTTGAAAAGCGCCAGCGGGTTCGCATAGCGCACCACCACGCGGTCGATGTCGGTGACCGGCAGAGCGAGCCCCGCGCGCTGGACGAGGCCGCCGAGGTCGCGCAGATCGGCGAAAGGCGCGACACGGGGCGAGATGCCGCCGGTGGTCTCGCTCTCGGCGATGGCGAAGGCCTCGCGCAGCTCGGCCAGCGTGCCGGCGCCGAACAGCGCGGCGAGCAGCAGCCCGTCCGGCTTCAATGCGCGGCGGATCTGCGCCAGCAGGCCGGGCAGGTCGTTCACGCTCTGGAAGGCGAGGGCGGACACCGCGAGGTCGAGCGAGGCGGGGGCGAGCGGCAGGATCTCGCCGTCGAAGGCGATCTCGGCATCCGGGCGCTCCGGCGGGCCGACGCTCACCAGCCGGCCGATGCCGGGATGGCCTCTGAGCGTCGCGGCCAGTTCGCCCGAAGGCGTGCCGATGTCGGCGGCGAGCGGAAAGCGACGGTTCACCGCGGCGAGCCGGTCGGCGAGATCCTCCGCCACCCGCTCCAGCAGGAAGGGCTCGGCGCCGAGGAGACGCGCCCGGCGGCGACGCGCGGCAAGCGCGGCGGGGTCGAAGACGCGGTGGGGGACGGCGCCCGTGCTGTCGTTCATCTCCGGCTCCCTTCCGCGCATGGCATGACTCCCGGTGCGAGGGGCCCGCTTGCCGGCGGTGGATGCCATGTGGGGAGCGGTTTGGAAATCCCAAACCTTCCACCGTCATGCCCTGTCGCCAAGGCAGCGGATGTGCCGGGGCGGCTTGCCGCCGTCCGCAGCCGCTTTTGGCTCGCGCCGCATTCCGCCTGCCCCTTGCCCGCCGCCCTTCACGCCCGATAGCCTGAGCGCAGCGGGGAGAGTTCATGACGGAATGGCTGCCGGAAGGTGTCGCGGGTGGACGGGCGCCCGGCATGGCCGCTTCCCCGGGCACCGCGGCGCCTCGCGTGGTTGTGTGTCTCGCCGGGCGTGTCGTCGCGGGCCTCAACGGCCTCGCCCGTCGCCTTGCCGATGCGGTGCTGCCCCCGCTTTGCGTGTTGTGCCGGGCCGATGTCGAGGCGCCGGGCTGCCTGTGCGCCGCCTGCTGGGGCGGCATCGCCTTCATCGGGCCGCCCTGTTGCGAGCGGCTGGGCACGCCCTTCGCCCATCATCCCGGCGGCCCGCTGATCTCGCCGGAGGCGCTGGCCCGCCCGCCCGCCTATCACCGCGCCCGCGCCGTGGCGGCTTATGACGGGGTGGCGCGCGACCTCGTGCACCGGCTGAAATATGGCGACCGGCTGGACATCGCGGGACCCATGGCGCGGATGATGGCGCGGGCCGGAATCGAAGTGCTGGACGGAGCCGACGTTCTGGTGCCGGTGCCGCTGCATGGCCTGCGGCTGTGGCACCGGCGTTTCAACCAGTCCGCCATGCTGGCGCGCGGCATCGGGCGGGAGAGCGGGATCGCGGTCGAACCCGGCTGGCTGGAGCGCCACCGCAGCACCGCCCCGCAGGTGCGTCTGGACCGGGCGGCGCGGGCCGCGAATGTCGCCGGCGCCTTCCGCGTGCCGGAGGCGGCGAAGGCGGAGATCGCGGGCAGGCGCCTCGTGCTGGTGGACGATGTGCTCACCACCGGCGCGACGCTCGATGCCTGCGCGAAGGCGCTCCTGCGCGCCGGGGCGGGGACGGTCGACGTGCTGGTCTTCGCCCGCGTGGTGGAGGGCACGGCTCTCCCGCTTGTTGACGGTGACCGCGCGCCCATATCATAGGGGAGGCGCGTCGCACGGGCGTTGAACGGCGCCCGATGCCGGCCTATCTTAGCCAAGCGCCTGAATCCAGTGCTGTTTCGGCTGGCTCGCATGCCAGCTTTGCCCGGATGTGACGGCCGGGTCCCGAAAAGGTTGTCGCGCATGCCAGCGGTCGAGATCTACACCACCTCCTCCTGCCCCTATTGCCACGCGGCCAAGGACCTGCTGCGGCGCAAGAAGGTGGACTTCGCGGAAACCGACGTCACCGGCGACCCCGCCGGCCGAGCGGCCATGACGAGGCGCGCCAATGGCCGCACCAGCGTGCCGCAGATCTTCATCGACGGGCATCACGTCGGCGGCTGCGACGATCTCTATGCGCTGGAACGGGCCGGCGAGCTCGACCCGCTGCTGGCTGCCGACTGAACCTCGATTCCCTTTCCCATGGACCGGATCACCGCCATGAGCAACGCTTCCGCACCCGCCTCGCCCGTCTCCGGCGCCCCCTTCCGCGCCGCGCTGGTGCAGATGTGCACGGGCAGGGACGTGATGGCCAATGTCGCGGAGGCGAGCCGGCTCATCCGGGAGGCCGCGGCGCTGGGCGCCTCCTATGTGCAGACGCCGGAAATGACCGGCACCATGGAGGAAAGCCGCGAGGCGCTGTTCGCCTCGCTGCACCCGGAGGAGACCGACCCCGCGCTCGCCGCCTTCCGGGCGCTGGCGGCCGAGCTCAAGATCCACCTGCATCTCGGCTCGCTGGCGATCCGCGTGGGCGAGCACCGCGCGGCGAACCGGGCGTTCGTCCTCGCGCCGGACGGCGCCATCGCGGCGCGCTACGACAAGATCCACATGTTCGACGTCACGCTGCCCAATGGCGACGTGTATCGCGAATCCGAGGCCTATCGCCCCGGCGAACTGGCCGTGCTGGCCGACCTCCCGCAGATCCGGCTGGGCCTTGCCATCTGCTACGACCTGCGCTTTCCGGCGCTGTTCCGCGCGCTGGCCGAGGCCGGGGCGGGCATGATCGCGGTGCCGGCGGCCTTCACCAAGACCACGGGCGAGGCGCACTGGCATGTGCTGCTGCGCGCGCGCGCCATCGAGACCGGCAGCTATGTGCTGGCGGCGGCGCAGGGCGGCACGCATGAGAACGGCCGCCAGACCTATGGCCACAGCCTCATCATCGACCCGTGGGGCGAGATCCTCGCCGAGGCGGGCGTGGAGCCGGGCATCATCCATGCCGAGATCGATCCCGCCCGCGTCGCCTATGTGCGCGGCCGCATTCCCTCGCTCGATAATGGCCGGCGCTTCGAGCTGGTACGCCCCGAGCAGGAGGGTCGGCTGCACCTCGTCTCTCCGGCGGGTGACGCAGCATGATCCTGTATCGCCTCGTCTGCGAGGGGGAGCATGAGTTCGAGAGCTGGTTCCGTGACTCCGCAGCCTATGAGGACCAGCGCGTCCGCGGCCTCGTGACCTGCCCCGCCTGCGGTGCCGACAAGGTGGAGAAGGCGATCATGGCCCCACGCCTCGCGCGCAGCCGCGGGGCGGAGCCGACGCCGCCCGAGGACGCCGCGCCCGCTGCCGCGCCGGCCGTGCCGGCGGGGGAGGGCGCGCCGGCTGTCCTGCTCTCCGAGCGCGAGCAGGCGCTGCGCGGCCTGTTGCGGGCGATGCGCGAGCATGTGGTGAAGAACGCCGACTATGTCGGCGGGGACTTCGCCAGCCTCACCCGGCAGATGCATGAGGGCGATGTCGAGAAGCGCTCCATCTATGGAGAGGCGAGCCCGGACGAGGTGCGCGCGCTGATCGAGGATGAGATCGAGGTGCACCCGCTGCCGAATCTGCCGGACGAGCGGAACTGAGGTCCATATAGTCCGGCCGGAAGCCTGCGGGGTCTTGCCGGCTGGGGATGACGAGGGGCGGAATGGCGGTGGGTTCGGGGCTTCGCGGCTTTGGGCGGGTCTTCACGCAGGGGAGCGGCGCGGCGCTGCTCGCGACGTGCCTTCTCGCGGCCACTCTCTTTCCGGCGCGGGCGCAGGATGCAGCGGCGGGGCGTTATCTGTTCGATGCCGTCAAGGTCCAGCCCTGGCGCGGAACCTATGCCGCGCTGGTGCGTCCGATCGCCAAGGCGGAGCCCTGGGTGGTCGGTGGGCGCGGCGTGGGCTTTCCTTCGCGGCGCAGCATCATCGAGGGCAGGCCGCAGGAACTGTTCGGCCTGTGCAAGCCGCATGACTGCGCCGACAACCAGCTCGTGGTGCTGTTCGCGCCGGACGGACGGCGCGCCACGGGCGCCTTCCGCACGCCGAAAGGCATGCGCTTCCTCGGCCAGCCGGACGAGGCGGCCCGCAGGGCGCTGGTAGCCGGTCTGGGCTCCTGAGGCGCGTCTTCAGGGCGTTGTGGACTTCGGCATGTCGGCCGGCGAAGCATCCGCCGGGGCAGGGGCCTCAAGCGCCTTCTGCACCGCTGGCAGAAGGCGGGTGGCGGCGCCGTCGGCGTCGAGCGGGCCGACATATTTGTAGGCGATGCGGCCATCCTTGCCGATCACGAAGGTTTCCGGCACGCCATAGACGCCCCAGTCGATGGCGGTGCGCCCGCCTGCATCGACTCCGACCGCGGCATAGGGATTGCCGAACCGGCCGAGGAAGCGGCGGGCGTTCTCCGCGTCATCCTTGTAGTTGAGGCCGACGAGCCGGAAGTCGCGCAGCTTGGAGAGTTCCACCAGCACGGGGTGCTCGTCGCGGCAGGGCACGCACCACGAGGCGAAGACGTTCAGCACCGTCACCCGGCCTTTGAGTTCGGCGGAGCCGAGGCCGGGCACCGGCCGCCCGTCCGGGGTGGCGAGCCCGTCCAGCGCGGGCAGGTCGAGCGGCGGGGCGGGCTGGCCGATGAGGGCGGAGGGAAGGCGCGCGGGATCGCCGGAGAACAGCCGGCCGTAGAACAGGCCGGCCAGCGCCATGAAGGCGACCAGCGGCAGCAGCAGGAGCAGGCGCGAACGTCCTGCGGGGGTGTCGCTTCCGCCCGCTGTCCCGGCGCTCGTCCCGCCTGAGCCCGTCCCGTCCGGGAGCGTTTCGTCCGGGAGCGTCTCGTGGGAGCCCGTCCCGTGCGTGGGGGCGGCTTCGCGGGGTGGTGTCGTGTTCACGAGCCGCGCTCCGTGCGGTCGGAGCGACGGCGCACGCCGCGCGCTTCCATCGCGTCGAGGCTGCGCCGCACCGCGCGTCCGTCAAGGAGGATCCAGCCGATCAGGGCGCCGATGACGAGCGCGCTGCCGGCAAAGGCGGCGATGATGAAGGCGGCGTGGTCGGGCAGCATGTGACCCTCAGGCGAAGGCGGCTTCGGCGGCGGCGCGCGCCTCGAGCGAACGCAGGCGCCGGCGCAGGATCTCGGTGCGCATCGCCATCATGTGCAGCGTGAGCATGAGCAGGGTGAACCCGACGGCGCTGGCGATGAGCGGCCAGAGCAGGCTCGGGTCGATGGTCGAACCGCCCATGCGGAAAACCGAGGCGGGCTGGTGCAGCGTGTTCCACCAGTCCACCGAGAACTTGACGATCGGCACGTTGACGAAGCCGACAAGGCTCAGCACCGCGGCGGCGCGGCCAGCCTGGTTGGGGTCCTCGATCGCCGAGCGCAGGGCGAGCAGGCCGAGATAGAGCAGCAGCAGCACCAGCATCGAGGTGAGGCGGGCATCCCACACCCAGTAGGTGCCCCACATCGGCCGGCCCCAGAGCGAGCCGGTGAAGAGGCACAGGAAGGCGAACACCGCACCGATCGGGGCCAGCGCCTTGTGCGCGACATCGGCGAGGGGATGGCGCCAGACCAGGATGCCGAGGGCGGACAGCGCGAGCAGCGTGTAGCCCATCATGGCGAGCCAGGCGAAGGGCACATGGATGTACATGATCTTCACCGTCTCGCCCTGCTGGTAGTCGGCGGGCGCGCGGATCGCCAACACGAAAGCGAGTGCCAGCGTCAAAGCCGTCAGCCCGGCGAGCCACGGCAGCAGCCGCCCGGACAGGGCGAGGAAGCGGGTCGGATTGGCAAGATCCATCAGCCCCATGGGCCGTGTCCTCCGGTCGCGCGTTCATGATGCCGGCGCCGGGCGCTCTCGCGGCACCCTTGGGCGGTTCCAGACTTCCAAGCGGTTCTAGACGCCGTCGCCCCCGCCCGCAACACGCCGCCCCTGCGGCACAACGCGGTTGTGATGGACGCTGGGGCAGGAAACGGGGCCGTGATGAAACGCCTCATCACGGTCCCGGCATTGCCCGATGAGCGCCCGGCGAATGCCATGTTCCGCCGGGAGTCTGCCACCGCCGCCTACCGTGGCGACCGGACGTGCCTGCCGACCGATTGGGTTGCCCCGGCATCGGGGCCCGCGCCATGGAGCGATTGCATGATCGAGGCCCTGCCCACGCCCGCGCTGCTCGAATCCGCCGGGCTCAGCCTGCGCGCCGCCCTCACCGCCGATCTCGCGGAGATCCGGCGCCTGCGCCACGACGCGTGGCGCGCAGCGGGCGGACGCGCCCCGGAGCCGGCACCGGTCGATGCCGGAGCATTGGTGGCCGGCCGGTTCTTCCTCGCCGAGATCGAGGGCGAGCCGGTCGGGTGCGCGGGGTGGATGCCGACGGCGGAGATCGACGATGCCCCTGTCGACCGACCGAATGCCGCTCGGGCCGACGCCGCCCAGTCCATAGAGGCGGGCCAGATGGTGGCCGAGGCCGGCGTCCCGGTCTGCCTGCTCGGCCCGCATGTGCATCCGCTCTTCATCCGCAACGGTATCGGCGCGGCGTTGCTGGAGCACATCGAGGCCGATCTGCGCGCGGCCGGGCTGGTCACGGCGCAGGCGCTGGTCGGCGTGGGAAGCGAGGGCTTCCTCATCGCCCGCGGCTGGCGCAGCCGGGGCGCGCAGTTCTCGACGGCGGGCGGGCGGCTGGTCTTCCTCGGCATGGCGGTCGAGCGCCGGCTGGGCGCGGTGATGCACCGCGCCGCCTGACCATCAGCGCGGCGCGGCGGTAGCCATCGAATCGCGCATGATGACCCGGTTTCTCCCGGCATCCTTGGCGGCATAGAGCGCCTCGTCGGCCACCTGCAGCAGCCCGCCGATCTCGGACGGCGCCTGTCGCGCGGTGGAGATTCCGATGCTGACGGTCACATGGATCCACCGGGCTTCGCCGATGTCGATGGGCTGTTCGGCGAACAGCCTGCAGATGCGCTCCGCAACGGTGGTGGCATCTTCCGGGGTGCAGTCGCAGAGCAGGATGGCGAATTCCTCGCCGCCCATGCGGGCAAGGGCGTCGCGCTGGCGCACATTGGCCTCCAGCAGACGGGCGAACGCCACCAGCACGCGGTCGCCGGCCTGGTGGCCGTAGCTGTCGTTGATGGTCTTGAAGCGGTCGATGTCGAGCATCAGCATCGCCACCGAGCGGCGCTCCAGAGCCACATCGTCGAGCAGTTGCATGGCGCGCTCGGAGAAGGAGATGCGGTTGGGCAGGCGGGTCAGCGGGTCGTGATTGGCCATGAAGCTCATGCGGTCCAGAAGGGCGGCATTGGCCTGCATCGCGCTCGCGACCATCAGCGGGGCCAGCGCGATGAGATTGATGCCGAGCCGTATCGACAACAGGGTCGGACCGCTCTGCGGATCGAGCGTGACATGCAGGATGCCGCTGGCGATGGCGAGCAGGCTCCAGGCGCTGAAAAGCAGGTTCAACACGCTGCTGGTGAACAGCGAATAGCTGATGGCGCACCACAGCAGCGCGGGCACGGGGAAGGCCAGCGCGCCGGGCCCGCCCACCGCCATGCCCGCCGCGGTCGACGCGATGAGCGCGAGGAAGGGCAGGAGATGCCCCGCGAGTGAGCCGCCCGTCGCCGAAGCCGGCCAGCGGAACGTCTGCGGGAAGGTCAGCATCACCGGCAGGATGACGATGTAGTTCAGCAGCTCGGTGATGAACCACAGCAGCCATGACGTTCCGAAGGCGCCGCCATAGAGCGCGATGGTGATGATGGCGCCGGTAACGCCGGCCGCGGCCGATGCGGCGGCGGAGACCAGCGCCACGGCGAGCACCGCATTCGGCCGGGCGAGGCGGCGGTCGTCCCGCTCCACCAGCCCGAAGGCGAGATAACCCATCGCCACGCCGGAAAGATTCGCGGCGGTGAGCAGCATGGTCATGGTGAAGGTGTTGCCGGTGATGAGGTCGGCGGCAATATAGCCGACCGCGGCCGTCAGCCAGCTCGGCCGGCTGACGAGGCGCGGAAAGCGGACCAGCGCGCCCAGCATCAGCGCATTGGCGGGCCAGAAGGCGGCAAGGTGCCCGCCGGGCCGGGTGATGATGCCGAGCAGCGCCCAGACAAAGACCGCAAGGCCGAGCAGGGCCGCGCGACGCCACGCGTCCCCCGTGAAGTCGTCGCTCACCGCCCGTTCGTCCGTCGTCACCGTAGGCTCGCGCAACTGCATCGCGACGTCCCCTGCACCCGCGCCGTCCTCGCTGCGGCGCCGAGCCTAATAGGCAGGAAAATGCGGTGGTATTGTCAAGAGTATATTTCTAATTTGAAGATAATTTTGTTTCGTATTCCTTTGTACCTGGGGCCGGGCGGTTCATCCGATGGGGACGGATCGGCTTCGTTCGCCCGGGTTTTGCGAGGGTCGGACCCTGCCGGACCGGCCGGACTGCGGCGATCATGGGATGTGCCTGTCTGCCAAATCTTGACTTTGCCGACCGTCGCGGTTAATTCCCCGCCATTCTCGCAATCTCCGCGAGCCGTCCCGCCGCCCGGTCCCTGAGGCCGGAGGTCCACGCCCGACAGCGCTGTGCGCCCTCGGGCGCGTTCGGCATTGCGCAGATCAGCGGGCAGATGGAGCTGAGCGAACGCATGTTCGATTCACTGAGCGACCGCCTTGGCGGCATACTCGACCGGCTGAAGAAGCGCGGCGCCCTCACCGAGGCCGACGTGAACGAAGCCATGCGCGAGGTGCGTCGCGCGCTTATCGAGGCCGACGTCGCGCTCGACGTGGTGCGTTCCTTCACCGACCGGGTGCGCAGCCGCGCAGTCGGCGCCGAAGTCGTGAAGTCCGTCACGCCCGGCCAGATGGTGGTGAAGATCGTCAATGACGAACTCGTCGCCATGCTCGGCTCCGACGCCAAGCCGATCGACCTCGACGCCGCGCCGCCGGTGCCGGTTCTGATGGTCGGCCTGCAAGGCTCGGGCAAGACCACCTCCACCGCCAAGATCGCCAAGCGCCTGACCGAGCGGGGCAACCGCAAGGTGCTGATGGCTTCCCTCGACACCCGCCGCCCGGCGGCGATGGAGCAGCTGGCCACCCTCGGCAGGCAGGTCGGCGTCGAGACGCTGCCGATCGTCGCCGGCCAGTCGGCGGTGCAGATCGCCCGCCGCGCCATGGATGCCGGCCGGCTCGGCGGCTTCGACGTGGTGATGCTCGACACCGCCGGCCGCGTCACGCTCGACGAGGCGCTGATGGCGGAGGTCGCCGAGGTGAAGGCGATCACCCGTCCCCATGAGGTGCTGCTCGTCGCCGACAGCCTCACCGGCCAGGACGCGGTGAACACCGCCAAGGCGTT
The DNA here is from genome assembly GCF_023016805.1 of Ancylobacter crimeensis. Classification (GTDB taxonomy): domain Bacteria; phylum Pseudomonadota; class Alphaproteobacteria; order Rhizobiales; family Xanthobacteraceae; genus Ancylobacter; species Ancylobacter crimeensis. Next base: position 74,801 of record NZ_JALKCH010000011.1, on the reverse strand, counting down.
CGACGAGCGCGTCGGCCTCACCGGCATCGTGCTGACCCGCGCCGATGGCGATGGGCGCGGCGGCGCCGCTCTTTCCATGCGGGCCGTCACCGGCAAGCCGATCAAGCTGCTCGGCACCGGTGAGAAGATGGACGCGCTGGAGGATTTCGATCCCCGCCGCGTCGCCGGTCGCATCCTCGGCATGGGCGATGTGGTCTCGCTGGTCGAGAAGGCGGTCGAGAACATCGACGCCGAGAAGGCGATGGCCGCCGCCGAGCGGATGCGCAAGGGCCAGTTCGACCTCGACGACCTGCGCATGCAGCTCGAGCAGATGGAGAAGCTCGGCGGCCTCGGCGGGCTGATGGGCATGCTGCCCGGCGTCGGCAAGATGAAGAACCAGATGGCCGCCGCCGGCGTCGACGACCGCATGGTGAAGCGCCAGAAGGCGATCATCGATTCGATGACGCGCAAGGAGCGCCGCAATCCGAAGCTGCTCGACGGCTCGCGGCGCAAGCGCATCGCGGCCGGCTCCGGCACCAAGGTCGAGGACGTCAACCGCCTGATGAAGATGCATCGGCAGATGGCGGACATGATGAAGATGATGGGCGGCGCCGGTGCCAAGCGCGGCCCGATGGCGGGCCTCGCCTCGATGTTCGGCCTCGGCGGCGGCGGTGCCCCGCCCATGCCGAGCCCGGAGCAGCTCAAGCAGCTCGCCGACAAGATGCCCGGCGGCCTCGGCGGAATGCCGGGCGGCCTTCCCTCCAAATTCCCCGGCAACCTGCCCGGCCTTCCCGGCCTCGGCAGCAAGCCGGGCGGCCTGCCGGGGCTTCCCGGCTTCGGCAAGCCGGACAAGAAGAAGTGACGTAACCACTCCATCCCGTCATCCCGGGACGGCGCCGCAGGCGGCGATCCGGGATCGTCCGCCGCGCATGCGGCCTGCGATCCCGGATCTCCGTTCGCTTCGCCTCTTCGCCCGGGACGGCAAACGAACCGACCCAAGACTTACCTGAAGGAAGAAAACCATGTCCCTCAAGATCCGTCTCGCCCGTGGCGGCGCCAAGAAGCGTCCCTATTACCGCATCGTCGTCGCCGACTCGCGCTCCCCGCGCGATGGCCGCTTCATCGACAAGATCGGCACCTTCGATCCGCTGAAGCCCAAGGACGCGGCCGATCGCTTCATCCTCGACACCGAGAAGGCCAAGGCTTGGCTCGCCAAGGGCGCCCAGCCGACCGACCGCGTCGCCCGCTTCCTCGACAGCCTCGACCTGGTGAAGCGCGCCGCGCGCAACAACCCGAACAAGGCCGTTCCCGGCAAGAAGGCCCAGGAGCGCGCCGCCGAGGCCGCCAAGGCTGCCGAAGCCGCCGCCGCTGCCGCGACCACCGAGTGATCGGCACCTCGTGATCGGCTCCCGCGGGCTGGCTCAACGGCCGGTCCGCGGCGGCTTTACTTCCGGCCCGCTCTTCCCCGCCTTCCAGCGCGGTTTTGGAGGCATGCTGGAGGATGAACTCTCGACCTCTCCCTTACCAAGGGAGCGCTCCATTCCTTTTATGCGCGTGAGGCTTCCATCTGGCCGGTTCGACCGGCGTTCCCGCCTTGCGGCGGCCCCGGACGGAATGCTTCCATATGGCTCCCGTCGCTTCGGCGGCGCACGCCTGCCGCACGAGGCCGCCTGCTCATGTCGACCGACCGCATCCTTCTCGCCCGCATCGGCGCGCCGCATGGCGTGCGGGGCGAGGTGCGCCTGTTCGTCTTCGCCGAGGATCCCGAGAGCCTGCTCCACTACAGGCTGACCGACGAGGCCGGACGCAAGACGGTCCGCATCACGGCGCTGCGCGCCGCCAAGGATCATTTCGTCGCCCGGCTGGACGGGGTCTCGACCCGCGAGGCAGCCGAGGCGCTGACCAATCTCGGCCTCCACGTCACGCGCGACCAGCTTCCGCCGACCGAGGACGAGGACGATTTCTACCACGCCGACCTGATCGGCCTGTCGGCCTTCACACCGGAGGGGGCTCCCTTCGGCACGGTGGTGGGCCTTTATGATTTCGGCGCCGGCGACATTCTCGAGATCGCCCCGGAAGCCGGCGGCGAAGGGCGCGGAAAGACCGTGATGGTGCCTTTCACCAAGGCCGCGGTGCCCGTGATCGACGTGAAGGGCCGCCGCCTCGTTGTGGATGTTGCGGCGTGGGTCGCCGAGGATAAGCCCGAGGACGGCGAGGACGCCGATTCCGACGCGAAGCCGGATTCCGTAGGCCCGAAGGACTAGCCGTCATGGAGCCCGCAGGCGTGGAACCTGCTGCAACGGAATCGGCCGCCTCGTGGCGGGCGTCCATTGTCACCATCTTCCCCGACATGTTTCCGGGTCCGCTCGGCCTCTCGCTCGCCGGCCGTGCGCTCGGCGCGGGAAGCTGGGGGATCGAGACCGTCGATCCGCGCGACCACGCGAGCGACCGTCACCGCTCGGTGGACGACACCCCCGCCGGCGGGGGGCCGGGCATGGTGATGCGTGTCGATGTGCTGGCGCGCGCGGTGGATGCCGCCGCGCCTGACGGGGATGCTCGCCCGCGCCTTCTGATGACGCCGCGCGGCCGCCCGCTGACACAGGCGAGGGTGCGCGAACTGGCGGCGGGGCCGGGCGTCGTCATCGTCTGCGGCCGGTTCGAGGGCGTCGACGAGCGGCTCGTCGCGGCGCGCGGGCTGGAGGAGGTGAGCATCGCCGATGTGGTGCTCTCCGGCGGCGAGATCGGCGCGCTGCTGCTGCTGGATGCCTGCGTCCGCCTGCTGCCCGGCGTGATGGGGGACCCGGAATCCGGCACGGAGGAGAGCTTCTCGGCCGGCCTGCTGGAATATCCGCAATATACCCGCCCGGCGATCTTCGAGGGCCGGGAGGTTCCCGCCGTGCTGGCCTCCGGCGACCACGGCAAGGTGGCGGCGTGGCGCCGGGCGGAGGCCGAGGCCGCCACCCGAGAGCGCCGGCCGGACCTGTGGCAGCCCTATGAGGCAGCGCAGGAGGCCCAGCGCGCGGCAGCAAGGGCGGCGAAGATGGCAGCGAAGGCCGCGCGTCGGGCCAGCCGGATCGAACCCTGAGACGGATCGAGGTTTCCCGCGCATGGCGGTTCTGCGCATGGCGGTTCTGCGCATGACGGTTCTGCGACCGAAAGGGCATGACAAACGACTCCGCATCGCGTATAGGGCGCGCCATTACAGTTCCACCAACTGACAACAGCAAAATGCGGACGGCGGTTTTTGCCGTGCGTTCGCCGAGGTGATCCCATGGTCGATATCATTCAGCAGCTCGACAACGAGCAGGTCGAAAAGCTCTCCGGCGGCAAGCAGATCCCGGACTTCCAGCCCGGCGATACCGTGATCGTGAACGTTCGCGTGAAGGAAGGCGAGCGTTCGCGCGTTCAGGCCTATGAGGGCGTCGTGATCGCCCGCTCCGGCGGCGGCATCAACGAGAACTTCACCGTTCGCAAGATTTCCTATGGCGAGGGTGTCGAGCGCGTGTTCCCGCTCTACTCGCCGAACATCGACAGCCTGAAGGTCGTCCGTCGCGGCAAGGTGCGTCGCGCCAAGCTCTATTACCTGCGCGACCGTCGCGGCAAGGCCGCCCGTATCGCCGAGCGTCAGGAGAAGCCCGGCGCGAAGAAGGGCGCTCCCGTCGCGGCCGAGTGATCCTGTCTGCCGCTTCGGGCGGAACATTTTCGAAAGCCGGGGCAGCGCCCCGGCTTTTTTGTTGCCTGCGCAAAACCCTTGCGGCCGGATCAGCAATCCTTGATGTGCCGCACCCTGGTTTGTGTCTGCTGCTCCACGATGAGCATGCCGTCGCCCAGCACGGCCGCCTGCATGACGGTGGCGAAGTCCGGATGGCGCAGGGGGCAGGTGATCATCGGCATCGAAGCGGAAGCGTCGGCGAGGCGTTCCGTCGCCGCGAGATGGGCGGTCAGGTCGGTGCGGTTGTGATGCTCATAGAGAAAGAGCGTCGCAAGCAGCGCGGTTGCCAAAGCCATGTCGCTCATTCGCATCGCCATCTCCGCAGGCACTGCCCCAGGCATGATGAAACACCGTACAAATCATCCCACAGCACTCCTGTGCATCCTACCGTCATTCCTTTAGGTCATCTGCGACAAAAAGGGCCTGTTTGTCTGAAATACATTATTATAGATCCCTTTTTGACGATGAACCTACCCTCTCGCATAGTGCGGCAGCAGGGGCAGGGCAGGTTCCGCCGATTGGCGCCCTTGATGAAACAACCCGCCATGTTCAGATATGCCGGGGTTGCACGGCGCGCGGGCCTGCCCGGCTGGCCAGCGACGTCGTGCGGATTGTTTTAGCCGGCAGGACTTGGTAGAACCGTTCCATGATGAGGCTCGGCACCATCGACGACATGAAGCGGGCGTGCGCTGGCGCACGGCCGGAGGTGCGTCGTCGCCTGCCGACCACGATCGGCTTTGCCGCCGTGCCCGATCATGTACGCATGCCGGCGCGCTTCTTCGGCCGTTTCACCGCCTGCGCGGTCGCGGGCCTTCGCTGAGCGTCGCCCGGAGCGGTCTCGCTCCCGGCGGCGCGCCGTCGCCTCCGCTGGTCGAGGCCAGGCACCGCCCAGGGGTTCACGCACCCCCGCATCACAAGACCGTTCCTGCATTTCCGCGATCGAGACGCCCGACATGAGCACGTCCGCTCCCCGTACCCTGTACGACAAGATTTTCGACGACCACATCATCGACCGTCAGCCCGACGGCACCTGCCTGCTCTATATCGACCGCCATCTGGTCCATGAGGTCACCAGCCCGCAGGCCTTCGAGGGGCTGCGCGTCGCCGGCCGCAAGGTCCATGCGCCGACCAAGACGCTGGCGGTGGTCGACCACAACGTCCCGACGTCCGACCGCCGTTTCGGCATCGACGATCCCGAGAGCCGCACCCAGGTCGAGACGCTGGCCGAAAACGCCCGCGACTTCGGCATCGAGTATTTCAACGAGCTCGACAAGCGACAGGGCATCGTCCACGTGATCGGGCCGGAGCAGGGCTTCACTCTGCCGGGCACCACCATCGTGTGCGGCGACAGCCACACCTCGACGCATGGCGCCTTCGGTGCTCTGGCGCACGGCATCGGCACCTCGGAGGTGGAGCACGTGCTCGCCACCCAGACGCTGATCAGCAAGAAGAGCAAGAACATGCGGGTCATCGTCGACGGCAAGCTGCCGGCCGGCGTGACGGCGAAGGACGTGACGCTCGCCATCATCGGCACCACCGGCACCGCCGGTGGCACCGGCTACGTTATCGAATATGCCGGCGAGGTGTTCCGCAACCTCTCGATGGAAGGCCGCATGACGGTCTGCAACATGTCCATCGAGGGCGGCGCGCGCGCCGGCATGGTGGCCCCGGACGAGACCACCTTCGCCTATGTGAAGGACCGTCCGCGCGCGCCGAAGGGCGCGGCCTGGGATGCCGCGCTGCGCTATTGGGAGACGCTGCACACCGACGAAGATGCGTTCTTCGACCATATTGTCCGGCTCGACGGCGCCGCGCTGCCTCCGATCGTCTCCTGGGGCACCAGCCCGGAGGACGTGATCTCGGTGGAAGGCCTGGTGCCCGATCCCGACCTGATCGAGGACGAGGCCAAGCGCGAGGCAAAGAAGCGGGCGCTGGCTTATATGGGCCTGAAGGCCGGCACAAAGATCACCGACATCGCCATCGACAAGGTGTTCATCGGTTCCTGCACCAATGCCCGTATCGAGGACCTGCGCGCCGCGGCGGATGTCGTGCGCGGCCGTACCGTGCGCGAGGGCGTTTCCGGCATGATCGTGCCGGGCTCGGGGCTGGTGAAACTGCAAGCCGAGGCCGAGGGGCTGGACGCGATCTTCAAGGCCGCCGGCTTCGACTGGCGCGAGCCGGGCTGCTCCATGTGCCTTGCCATGAATGCGGACAAGCTCGGCCCGGAGGAGCGCTGCGCTTCGACCTCGAACCGCAATTTCGAGGGCCGGCAGGGCTTCAAGGGGCGCACCCATCTCGTCTCGCCGGCCATGGCGGCGGCGGCGGCGATCGCGGGGCGCTTCGTCGACATCCGGGAATGGCCGAAGGCGGCGTGATTAACCGTGTGAGCCCGACCTCGCGGTCGGGCTCACGGCGGGGCAGGGGGTTACCAGCAGCGATAGCGCTGCACGTAAACCCGATGCCCGTAGCGCCAGGTCGGCACCATCACATAGCCGCAGCTCGACCGGTAATAGGGTTGTGCGGCGATGGCGCCGAGAGCAAGGCCTGCGGCGAGACCGGTGCCGGCTCCATACCAGCCATAGTTGCGGCGCGGGCCCCAGCCATAGCCGTAACGCGGCGGGGGACCTCCACGCCAGCCGGGACCGCCCCCGTGCCAGCCGGGTCCACCGCTGTGCCAGCCGCCGCCGGGCGGCGGGCCACGCCGCCAGCCGGGGCCGCCCGGGCCCCAGTCGACCGGCGTTGCGGCCGGCATCGCGCCCGCGGCATTCTGGATCGCGGCGGGCTGCATGGGAGCGGCCTGAGCCGCGGGCACTGTGCCGAGAAGGGCGAGCACCATGGTCAGCGAGGCGCCGATCTTGAGAACAGGTCCGGTTTTGAGAGCAGTTGTCATGCCGAGCACTCCTCCAACGGTTTTGCCCCCCGTTTGGGACCGGACGGAACCCGTTTCCGGCCGGAGGGCGGCGTCGGCTGCGCCGTCTCAAGGGGAAACGCCCGGCTTTGCGGGACGGTTCCCTGGCAAGACGTATCAGCCCTTGCTGCGCACAGTTCACGCCTTTCGGGATGAACCGGCCTTGAGGGGCGGGTTCAGCGCGCGTTCAGCATGCGGGCAACCCTGGGGCGATGCCGTGTTTGCGCCATATTGGCGCCCGGCCGTCGCCGCCGGGCCGGGGAGGGCGGCATGACACCTCCCTTGGGCGAGGAGCCGTCGCCCGACGACTGGACCGTGATCTGGGGTCGGCGGATCGGGCGCAGCCTCGCCGTGATCGCCTGTATTGTCCTTGCCGCCAGCCTGATCGCCACCTTCTTGCGATGAACGGAACGATGACCGACGAGAGCGACGAGATCACTCGCCTGCGACGCCTCAAGGCACCGAGCCTTGCGGAGATGGAGGTCATGGCCGAGGCGGCCTTTGCCCGTCTGCCGCGGCGCTTTCGCGCGATGTGCGGCAATCTCGTGATCCGGGTGGAGGATTTCCCGGAGCCCGAGGTTCTGGACGAGATGGAAGCCGAGACGGAGTTCGACCTGCTCGGTCTATTCCGCGGCATCGGCCTGGCGCAGGGCGGCGATGCCGTGCCCTTCGCCATGCCGAACATGATTCACCTCTATCGCCGCCCGATCCTCGACTATTGGGCGGAGCACGACGAGATGCTGGGGCGCCTCGTCACCCATGTGCTGATCCACGAGATCGGCCACCATTTCGGCCTGTCCGACGACGACATGGAGCGCGTCGAGACGGAAGCCGGCGGAAACTGACGGCAGGGGCCGGGTGTGCGACTTTGCGCCCGGCGGAGCGAGCAACTACAACGAGCAACAGGGCAGGTCGCAGGGCCTGCCCGATCCGGGATCAGACACGATGGACAAGTTCACCACCCTCACCAGCGTCGCGGCGCCCCTGCATCTGGTCAATGTCGATACCGACATGATCATTCCGAAGCAGTACCTGAAGACGATCAAGCGCACCGGGCTCGGCAAGGGCCTGTTCTCGGAGCTGCGCTACAATGAGGACGGTTCGGATAATCCGGATTTCGTGCTGAACAAGCCGGCATATAAGGGGGCCTCGATCCTGGTTGCGGGCGACAATTTCGGCTGCGGCTCCTCGCGCGAGCACGCGCCGTGGGCGCTGCTGGATTTCGGCATACGCTGCGTGATCTCCACGTCCTTCGCCGACATCTTCTACAATAACTGCTTCAAGAACGGCATCCTGCCGATCAAGGTGACGCCGGAGCAGCTCAAGGCGCTGTTCGACGACGCCTCACGCGGCGCCAATGCGCGGGTGACGGTGGATCTGGAAAGCCAGACCATCACCGGGCCGGACGGCGGCTCCATCTCCTTCGACATCGACCCGCACCGCAAGCACTGCCTGCTGAACGGGCTGGACGATATCGGCCTCACACAGGTGAAGGCTTCCGAGATCGAGAGCTTCGAGAGCAAGCTCGCCACGGAGCGCCCGTGGGCCTGAGCCCACGGCAGTACACCTGCCGCCTGCCGCAGGTCGCGGGCGGCGGCGCTCTGCGCCTCTTCCACCCTCATAGTCCGGGGAGTGTTGGCCATGAGCCGGCGCCGTCTCATTTCCTCCGGCTCGCCCTTCGAGGCGGTAGCAGGCTATTCGCGCGCGGTGGTGGACGGCGACGATGTCTTTGTCTCCGGCACCACCGGCTACGACTATGAGGCGATGGACATGCCGGAAGGCGTGGAGGCGCAGACCCATGCCTGCTTCCGCAACATCGCCGATGCGCTAGCCGAGGCGGGATCGAGCCTCGGCGACGTGGTGCGGGTCCGCTACATCATCACTGACGTCGCCTATGCCGATGCGGTGTTCCCGATCTTCGGCACCTATTTCCGGGAGGTGCGTCCCGCCGCGACGCTGATCGTCGCCGGCCTGCTACGCCCGGAAATGAAGATCGAGATCGAGGTGACGGCGCGGCGGTCGCGCTGAAGGGCGCAAACAGGCCGAGAGGACGAGGGACCTCATTCTTTTTCCCGCTTTACAGCGCCGTTTTCCCGGAGTGGAATCGTTCGAAAGAAAAACGAGATCTCGGGAGACGCCCCTCATGTGCCACATCTTCGCGGGCCAAGCGCCCGAAACCTATGAAAGTCAGACCCGTTCCATCCGGATCGGCGGCCATTCCACCTCGATCCGACTGGAGGCGGCCTTCTGGTCGATCCTCGACGAGGTGGCCGCCCATCAGGGGATGAGCCTGGGCAAATTCATCACCACGCTCAATGACGAGGTCTTGAACCTGCATGGCGAAGTCCGCAACTTCGCTTCGCTGCTGCGCTGTTCCTGTCTCATCTATCTGGCCGAGGTGCGCGGTACGGCCCCTGCCGTGATCAGCCCGCGCGAGGCTGCCCGGCGGCTGTGTGATTCGCAGATGGTGCACCTGCCGGCGGCCGAATGAGACGGCGCCGGCCGTCCGCTTGTGGTGGTGCGGCCTTTCACCGCCGTGCTCCTGCGCCTTATCGGGCCTGTGCTAGCCGTCTACCACCACGCCTTTTGCCGCGCGCCTAGCATCCTCTTCATGACGATGATGTCGTCACGGACAAGGGAGGGACGGTTTGGCCAAGGCCATTCACTCAATGATTCGCGTTCTCGACGAGGCGCGCTCGGTCGATTTCTACGAGAAGGCGTTCGGCCTCGCGATCGCCGACCGGTTCGGCTTCGACGGCTTCACGCTGGTCTATCTGCGCAATGCGGAAGCCGATTTCGAAGTCGAGCTCACCATCAATCACGACCGCACCGAACCTTATGCGCTGGGCGATGGCTACGGCCACATCGCCTTCGCGGTCGATGATCTCGACGCCGAACATACGCGCTTCACGTCACTCGGGCTCAACCCCAATCCGGTGAAAGAGTTTTTCCGCGACGGCGCGCTTCTGGCCAAGTTCTTCTTCGTCGCCGATCCGGACGGATACAAGATCGAGGTGCTACAGAAGCACGGACGCTACCGCTGACGTCTTTAAGGCACGACCCCGGAAAACAAGGGGCGGCCAACGTTACATAAGAATATTCAGGAGGATGCCCATGACCACTTTGATCGACAGGCGGAGTCCGCCTCGACAATCACCCGGCGGCCCGTCGCGTCGCTCGCTTCTGGCCGGCATCGGGGCCGCTGGCGCGCTGATGATCGCTGGCGGTGCCATCATCAATCCCCGCGAGGCGTGGGGCCTCGAGGTCACGAATCTAAAGCCCGAGACGATGCGCACCCTCATCGTCATGGCGCGCGACATCTACCCCCACGACCGGCTCGCCGACCAGTTCTATGCGGTGGCGATGAAGCCCTACGAGACCGGTTCAACCGACCCGGCGCTGAAGCAGCTCGTCGAGGGCGGCGTGGCGGCGCTCGACACCATCGCGCAGGGCGAGCATGGCGTGCCCTATGCGCAGGTCGGCTGGGAAGACCAGCGGGTCGCGATCCTGCACAAGATGGAGCACACCGCTTTCTTCGAGAAGGTGCGCTCCGGCCTCGTGGTGGGGCTCTACAACCAGGAGGAGGTATGGCCGATCTTCGGCTATGAGGGCTCCTCGGCCGACAAGGGCGGTTACATCAACCGCGGCTTCAACGATCTCGCCTGGCTCTGAGGGAGGGAAAGATGGGAGCGCCTTTCGACCTGAATGACGATTCGGTGGTGGTCATCGTCGGCTCGGGCGCCGGCGGCGGCACGCTGGGCACCGAGCTGGCCCTCAAGGGCATCAAGGTTGTGATCCTGGAAGCCGGCCAGCGTCACAACATGGAAGACTTCATCAACAATGAATGGGACAGCTTCGCCCAGCTCGCCTGGAAGGACATGCGCACCACTTCGGGCTCGTGGCGGGTGCACAAGAACTTCCCGAACCTGCCGGCCTGGATCGTGAAGGCGGTGGGCGGGTCCTCGATCCACTGGGCCGGCGCCTCGCTGCGCTTCCAGGAGCATGAGTTCCGCACCCGCTCGACCTATGGCGACCTGCAGGGCGCCAACCTGCTCGACTGGCCGGTCACGCTCGCCGAGATGGAGCCGTGGTACGTCAAGGCCGAGGACAAGATGGGCGTGACCCGTACCAACGGGATCCCCGGACTGCCCGGCAACAACAACTTCAAGGTGTTCGAGGCGGGTGCCAAGAAGGTCGGCTACACCGAGGTTTCGACCGGCCACATGGCGATCAACAGCCAGCCCCGGCACGATCGCGGCTCGTGCCAGCAGATCGGCTTCTGCTTCCAGGGCTGCAAGTCGGGGGCGAAATGGTCGACGCTGATCGCGGAGATCCCGGTCGGCGAGGATACCGGCAATCTCGAAGTGCGGTCCGAATGCATGGTGCTGCAGATCGAGCACGATGCCTCGGGCAAGGTGACGGGCGTGGTCTATGCCGACAAGGACGGCAACCACCAGCGCCAGAAAGCCCGCATCGTCGCGGTGGCCGGCAACTCCATCGAGAGCCCGCGCCTGCTGCTGAACTCGGCATCCAGCATGTTCCCCGACGGTCTGGCCAACTCCTCCGGTCAGGTCGGGCGCAATTATATGCGCCACATGACCGGCTCGGTGTACGGCATCTTCGAGAAGCCGGTGCACATGTATCGCGGCACGACCATGGCGGGCGTGGTGCGCGACGAGGCGCGGTTCGATACCAAGCGCGGCTTCGTCGGCGGCTACGAGATGGAAACGCTGTCGCTCGGCCTGCCCTTCATGGCCGCGTTCCTCGACCCCGGCGCCTGGGGACGTTCCTTCTCCACCGCCATGGACGGCTATGCCAACATGGCCGGCATGTGGCTGGTGGGCGAGGACATGCCGCAGGAAACCAACCGCATCACCCTCAATACCGATGTGAAGGACCAATACGGCCTGCCCGTCGCCAATGTGCATTTCGACGACCACCCCAACGACATCGCCATGCGCAACTATGCCTACCGGCAGGGTGCGGCGATGTATGAGGCGGTGGGGGCGACCCGCACCATGCCGACCCCGCCTTACCCCTCCACGCACAATCTCGGCTCCAACCGGATGAGCGAGAAGCCGCGGGACGGTGTGGTGAACAAGCATGGCCAGACCCACGACATCTCCAACCTGTTCGTTTCGGACGGCAGCCAGTTCACCACCGGCGGCGCGGAGAACCCGACGCTGACGATCGTGGCGCTGGCGATTCGGCAGGCGGAGTTCATCGCCGGGGAAATGTCGAAGAAAACCATCTGATCGCGGAACCGCACGGCGCCGGTCCGGCGCCGTGCATCCCGGTCGCGCGCCCGGCGACGGGTTGGCCTCGCCGCCGTCCTCCGGCCGGTCGGATTGTCTCCCGACCGATGGCCGTGCCTGCCGCCGGCTGCCTTCAGGCCTTTCGCGAAGGCTACCCCGACTCCGCGACCGGCCGGGCAGTCGGCGGCCTCTTCCGCCTCGACAGATCGCCTTCGGGACGAATGACCGGCCGCGTGCCTCCGATGGCCGTGTTTCCTGCAGCGTTTCCTGCAGCGTCGCTGCTTGCCAGCCGCCACGCCAGCGATTAGCACTCCCCGCGCCCGGATTTTGTCCACCCGCCTGTCTTGAAGGCGCATCGCGAGGAACGCACATGGCCACCCACAAGCTCCTGCTTCTGCCCGGCGACGGCATCGGCGTCGAAGTCATGGCCGAGGTGAAGCGCGTCATCGGCTGGCTGGAAAAGGTGGGCCTGGCGTCTTTCGCGATCGAGGAAGATCTCGTCGGCGGCTCGGCCTATGATTCCTGCGGCCAGCCCATCTCCGAGGGCGCGATGAAGCGGGCTTTCGAGGCCGACGCCATCCTGCTCGGCGCGGTGGGTGGTCCCAAATGGGCGGACGTGGCCTATGAGGCGCGCCCCGAGGCGGGCCTGCTGCGGCTGCGCAAGGATCTCGAGCTTTTCGCCAATCTGCGCCCGGCGATCTGCTACCCGGCGCTCGCTTCCGCCTCCAGCCTGAAGCCGGAGATCATCGAGGGTCTGGACCTCCTGATCGTGCGCGAGCTCACCGGCGGCGTCTATTTCGGCAAGCCGAAGGAGATCGTCGACATCGCCGACGGCCAGAAGCGGGCGATCGACACGCAGGTCTATGAATCCTACGAGATCGAGCGCATTGCCCGCGTCGCCTTCGAGATCGCGCGCACCCGCCGCAACAAGGTGGTGTCCTGCGAGAAGCACAATGTGATGAAGAGCGGCGTGCTCTGGAAGCAGGTGGTGAGCGAGGTCCACGCCGCGGACTATGCCGATGTCGGGTTGGAGCACCAGCTCGCCGATTCCTGCGGCATGCAGCTGGTGCGTGCGCCCAAGCAGTTCGACGTCATCGTGACCGACAATCTGTTCGGCGACATCCTCTCAGACGTGGCGGCGATGCTCACCGGTTCGCTCGGCATGCTACCCTCTGCCTCGCTGGGCGCGGTGGAGGAGATTTCCGGCAAGCGTCGCGCGCTCTATGAGCCGGTGCACGGCGCGGCGCCCGACATCGCCGGCAAGGGCGTTGCCAATCCGATCGCGATGATCGGCTCGCTGGCCATGGCGTTGCGCTATTCCTTCAACCTGTCCGAAGCGGCCGACCGCATCGAAGCGGCCATCGCCGGCACGCTGGCGGCAGGCTTCCGCACGGGCGACATCGCCGGCACCGGCGGTTCGACCGTGGTGGGCACTTCCGGGATGGGCGATGCGATGCTGGCGGAGCTGGACAAGGCGGCCTGAGGCGTTTGCTCCATTCGAGAACGGCCGGGCTCCGCGTGGGCCCGGCCGTTTTCGTTTCCGCTGCCTGATACAAGGGAAACGACAAAAAGCCGCGCGAGGGGAACCCGCGCGGCTCATGTCTCATGTCACGATGGAAGTCCCGTTCAGAAGCCCGGCAGTTCGTAGGCCTGCGGCAGCGGGAATCGGCTGCCGGTGATGCCACCGTCGCCGCCATAGGTCGGTACCCGCGGCGTGCTGGCGGTGACGTAATTGTTGTAGCGGCCGGTGCCCGGCCTGATGACGGTGCCGGGATCCAGGAAGGACCGTTCCGGCGCCTTGCGGATGATGATGCGGGTGGGGCTGTCCTGCGCCAGCGCCGGTGCCGCAATGAGACCCGACAGGAATACCGCCGAAACCGTGGCCGCAATGGCCGGTGCGAACCGGACGAAACGCATATCAACCTCCCGGCGGCCTGATGCCGCCACCGCGCGAACGCTTACGTTACCAAGAAGATGGCGGCAAGTTGGTTCCGCGTCGAGGGTGCTGCGCCGTTAATTCTGCCGTTCGGCTATGAAATGCGCCGCTTTCCGCAGCAGTGTGGCTCGCGCGCCGAACCGCCCCAGCGCCGTTTCGGCCTCGCCGACGAGCCGCGCCAGTTCGGCGCGGGCCCCTTCGACGCCGAGCAGGCCGACAAAGGTCGCCTTGCCGGCCGCCGCATCCTTGCCCACGGCCTTGCCCACCGTTTCCTGCGCGCCTTCGACGTCGAGCAGGTCGTCGGCAATCTGGAAAGCCCGCCCGATGGCGCTGGCATAGGCGGCAAGCGCCTCGTGCTCTGCCGCGTCTGCGCCGCCCAGCCGAGCGCCGGCCTCGCAGGCGAAGGCGAGCAGCGCGCCGGTCTTCAGCGATTGCAGCCGGGCGATGTCGGCGAGGCCAAGGTCGCGGCGACCCTGTTCCTCGAAGCGACCTTCGGCTGCAAGGTCGAGCATCTGCCCGCCCACCATGCCGTTGGCGCCGGAAGCCCGCGCGAGGGCCAGCACCAGGGCGGCCCGCACCGCCGGATCGGGGTGGGCGCTTTCCTGGCCGAGCAGTTCGAAGGCAAGTGTCATCAGCGCGTCGCCGGCCAGGATGGCGGTTGCCTCGTCATAGGCGCGGTGCACGGTCGGCTGGCCGCGCCTCAGGTCGTCATTGTCCATGGCGGGAAGGTCGTCATGGGCGAGCGAATAGCAGTGCACGCATTCCAGCGCCGCCGCTGTCGGCATCGCGGCCTCGCGGTCGACCCCGAAAAGCGCCGCGCTTTCCACGACGAGGAAAGGCCGCAGCCGCTTGCCGCCACCTAGCGCGGCATGGCGCATCGCCGCGGCAAGGCGCGGGCTGACGCTGCCATGCCTGGCGATGGCGCCGTCGATATGGGCGGAGACGGCCTCGGCGGTCCGGGCGATGGCGATGGCGAGGGCGTCGACGTTCAGGGAGGTCATGATACTCGGTCCGATCAGGGCCCCTGCGTGCCCGACCGCACGTCGGGGGTCAAGCGGGGCCCGATCCGCCAGGCGGGCATCGAAGCATTGTCGGAGCAGCCTTCGATGGGGCAGGGTATGGCGCGGCCAAGGAGCGCCCGCGAATCCCTCGCGCGACAAGGAGACGAGATGACCCGCCTGCTGCGTATCGCTTTCCGCGCGGCAGCGCTGCTGGCGATGGTCATCCTCGCGCTCGGCGTGCTCTACATGTTCGTCAACCCGATCTCGACGCTGATGCTCGCACGCTATGCGACGGCGCGGCCCGTCGTGCAGAGCTGGGTGCCGATCAATGCGATCGCGCCCGCCCTGATCCGCAGCGTGCTGGCATCCGAGGATGCGCGATTCTGCCAGCATTTCGGCGTCGACCTTGTCGAGCTGAACAACGCGATGGACCCCTCGGAGGAGGGCGAGCCTTCGCGCGGGGCATCCACCATCACCATGCAACTCGCCAAGAACCTCTTCCTGTGGAATGGACGCAGCTATATCCGCAAGGGGCTCGAAATGCCTCTGGCGGTCTACCTCAACACGGTGCTGTCGAAGCGGCGGCAGCTTGAGATCTACCTGAACATCGCCGAATGGGGGCCGGACGGGCAGTTTGGCATCGAGGCCGGTAGCCAGCGCGCCTTCCGCAAGAGTGCGGCGGCCCTCAGCCCGCGCGAGGCGGCGCTGATGGCGGTGATGCTGCCAAACCCCCATACGCGCGATGCCGGCAAGCCGAAGCCCGGCCTCGCGCGTCTCGCCACACGGCTGCAGGGGCGGATTCCCCGTGAGGGAGCTGAGCTGACGGCCTGTCTCGGACCGCTTGGGCGCGACACCGCGGCATTGAAGCGGCCGCTGCCGGCGGAACGCCTGCGCAAAGCGCGTTTCCTTGTGGTCGGGCCCTCTTTCGTTTCGCGCGACGACGCTGTATAAGCCCGCCTTCCGAACAAGAGCTATCCGGCACCGGCTCGCCCCCTTCAGGGCGCCCGTTTGGGTGCGGAGGCAGCCGGCACAGGAGTTGAGACAATGGCCGTTCCGAAGAAGAAAACCAGCCCGTCGCGTCGTGGCATGCGCCGTTCGGCGGATGCGCTGAAGCAGCCGACCTATATCGAGGACAAGGATTCCGGCGAGCTGCGCCGTCCGCACCACCTCGATCTGAAGACCGGCATGTACAAGGGTCGCCAGATCCTCAAGGTGAAGGCCGAGGCCTGAGCCGTTGCGTGACGGCCCGGTGGCAAACCGGGCGGCATGTCACGGCGCGCGATGGACATATTGAACGGGCCCGAGGCGAGAGCCGATCGGGCCCGTTTACGTTGAGATGGCAGGCGGTACATTGAAACCGTATTCTCGCTTTCAATATCATATACAACAAATTTAGAGCTATTTTACGTGCAATTGATTTCGGCGCATGGCATGGTCCTTGTCGCCACGCGACGCCGTTTCCGGAACCAACATGCCTGTTTCCACCCCCGACGATGCCAACACACCTGACGGATTCGTGCCCCTGCGGCACGACGCGGTGACGGCAATCGTCCATAAGCTTGGCGGTGCCGCCTATCGCTGGACGCTGGTGGATGATCGCATCCTGTGGTGCGAAAACGCCTCACGAGTGCTGGGCGGCGAACCGCCCCGCAATGGCGCCTCCTACAACAAGCTTCTCGGTTCTGACACCGGACAATACCGGCGCGCCGTATTCAACGGCGAAAATCGTGTTCTGGCGGGCATTTCGACACCTTTCGAGACCATCTACCGGATCCGGCCGGAAGGGCGTGACGATGCCGCGTTCTGGGTCGAGGACAAGGGCATTCTGGTCGGCGGTGCCGATGGTTCGCCAAGCGAGATGAGCGGCATTGTGCGCCGGCTTGGCGGTTACGAGCCTCACGCTCCCCGTCGCGCGCCGGAATTGCCGACCGTTTCGGCGGAACAGTCTGATTCGCTGCTGACGGCGGGAGTCGCCGTATTGAACCGGCAGCAACTGGTCCGGCTTCTGGAACAGCGATTCGTCGACGTCGCGGCCGGTGGCGGCGGGTTCGGCTTCCTTCTGGTCAATGTCGACAATGTCAGCCGGGTGAACGAGTTCTACGGTTTCGGCATCGCCGACGAGATCATCGAACTGGTTGGCCGTCGTCTGAAGGACCGGATGTCAAGCCACGTGGTCGGCCGCTTTTCCAGCAACAAGTTCGCGGTGGTCATCGACGATGCCTCGGCGGCTGTGCTGACGGCTTGCGCGCAGCGCTGTCTTGAGGCCGTGGTGGGCCAGCCCTTGATGACTGCAAGGGGTCCCATCGCTGCATCGGCGACGGTGGGCGGGCTTCTGGCGCCGGACGATGCCGGCGATGTGGCCGAAGTGTTCGCCCACGGGCTCGATGCGCTGGAGCGCGCCAAGTTCGTCGGCCGAGGCACCTTCCACGCCTATGTGGCGAATCCCGAGCGGGAGGAGCACCGCCGTGCCAATCTTCGGGTGACCCATGACGTGGTGTCGGCCCTGACCGAGCGGCGGATCAGCCTCGCCTACCAACCGATCGCCGACAGCATGACGCGCGCGATCAGCCTGTATGAATGCCTGATCCGCATCCGGGGCAGGGAGCGGCAATTGCTCAACGGAGCGGCGATCATCCCTGTCGCCGAGAAATGCGGGATGATGCGGCTGCTGGACTGCCGGGTGTTGGAACTAGCCCTCAACACGCTGGAAGCGGATGCCGCGGTACGGCTCTCCGTCAACATCTCGCCCTCGACCATTCATGATTCCGAGTGGCTGGGCGTTCTGATGGACCGAGCCCGCAACCGTGTCGGGGAGCGGCTCACCATCGAGATCACCGAGACCGCCGCGATCCACGACCTTGCCCATACCGAGCGCTTCGTGAACCGTTTGCACGACATCGGCTGCAAGGTTGCGATGGACGATTTCGGCGCGGGCTATACCTCGTTCCGCAATCTGCGCCGTCTCGGCATCGACATGCTGAAGATCGACGGCAGCTACATCTCGCCGCTGCTGAACTCGCCGGACGACCAGGCATTCGTGCGCACCCTGCTGTCGCTGGCCGCCCATCTCGGCATCGAGACCGTGGCCGAATGGGTGCCGAACGAACAGACTGCGGCGCTGCTGCGGGATTGGGGCTGCACCTATCTGCAGGGCGAAGCGATCGGCCTTGCCGCGCCGACCTCGCCCTCCGGAGCCTTGCTGTCGAGTTGAGCCCGCCCGCAAGCGCGGCCGGTCTCCTTCCATTGCGATGACGCATAAAACAAAGCCGGCCGCCATGCTTCCATGGACGACCGGCTGGATGTGGTGCGGCATCAGGCGCGCGTCGGCCTCACGCCTTGTCAGGATCCTTGTCGCCGAGGCGGGCGAGCTGCTTCTGCATCTCGGCGACCTGGCGCTTCAATTCGTCGAGATCGGTCGAACGTTCCGCCTGAGGCGCCGGAGGGACGGCATCCTCGGGACGGCCATTCGGAAGGAACATCTTGAAGGTCCGATCGAAAATTTCCATGTTGCGCCGCACCTGCTCCTCCATCGCGCCGAAGCCGGAGAAGCCGCTCACCCCGAAAGCCTTGGTGAACTGGTCGCGAAATTTTTCCTGCTCGCGCGTGAAATTCTCGATGGAGATGTCGAGGTAACGGGGCAGCACCATCTGCATGCTGTCGCCATAGAACCGGATGATCTGCCGCAGGAAATTGATCGGAAGCAGGTTCTGGCCCTTGCCTTCCTGTTCGAAGATGATCTGCGTGAGAACCGAATGCGTAATGTCCTCGCCGGTCTTGGCGTCATAGACGACGAAATCTTCGCCGTTCTTCACCATCAGCGCGAGATCCTCGAGCGTCACATAGGTGCTCGTGCCGGTGTTGTAGAGTCGCCGGTTCGCGTATTTCTTGATGGTGACCGGATCGTTTGATTTGGCCATGTATCTGTTTGCCTTGGTCGTTTCCCAAGGAAACACTAGGACGTTTCCTACCGCACCGCCATAGGCTTCTGCACCGCGGCGACCTCCCCTAAAGCATGATGCGCCGGGTGCATTGACATCCGTCATCCGTGGCAACCACGATGCAGATATAACAAGCCCATCGACGCCGCGTTCGCGGCGCCCGGCCCAAAGAGGCGGAGGACGTCCCTCATGTCAGACAGCATCGTGATCGTCGGCGCGGCCCGCACGCCCGTCGGCGCGTTCAACGGTTCACTCTCGAGCCTGCCGGCTCACGAACTCGGCAAGGTCGCGATCACCGCGGCTCTGGAGCGCGCGGGTGTTTCCCCTGCCGAGGTTTCGGAAACCATCATGGGGCAGATCCTCACGGCGGGTGCCGGCCAGAACCCGGCGCGGCAGGCTTCGGTGGCGGCGGGCATTCCGGTGGAAAGCCCGGCCTGGGGCGTCAATCAGCTCTGCGGGTCGGGCCTGCGCGCGGTCGCGCTCGGCTTCCAGGCGATCCTGAACGGCGACAGCGAGATCGTGGTCGCCGGTGGCCAGGAGTCGATGAGCCAGGCCCCGCACTGCGCGCATCTGCGCAACGGCACCAAGATGGGCAACCTTGAGATGGTCGACACCATGATCAAGGACGGCCTGTGGGATGCCTTCAACGGCTACCACATGGGCACCACCGCCGAGAATGTCGCCCGCCAGTGGCAGATCACCCGCGACGAACAGGACAGCTTCGCGGTGGGCTCGCAAAACAAGGCCGAGGCGGCGCAGAAGGCCGGTCGCTTCAAGGACGAGATCGTTCCCGTCACCATCAAGACCCGCAAGGGCGACGTCGTGGTGGCCGATGACGAATATCCCCGCCACGGCGCCACGCTCGACAGCATGACCAAGCTGCGCCCCGCCTTCTCCAAGGACGGCACGGTGACCGCCGGCAATGCCTCCGGCATCAATGACGGCGCGGCGGCGATTGTGCTGATGAGCGAGGCCAAGGCCGCCTCGCTCGGCAAGACGCCGCTCGCCCGCATCGTCTCGTGGGCGCAGGCCGGCGTCGATCCGGCGATCATGGGTTCCGGACCGATCCCGGCCTCGCGGCGCGCGCTGGAAAAGGCGGGCTGGACGGTTGCCGATCTCGACCTGATCGAGGCCAACGAGGCTTTCGCGGCGCAGGCCTGCGCGGTCAACAAGGATCTCGGCTGGGATACCTCGAAGGTGAATGTGAATGGCGGCGCCATCGCCATCGGCCATCCGATCGGGGCTTCGGGCGCGCGTGTCCTCACTACGCTGATCTACGAGATGCAGAAGCGTGACGCCAAGAAGGGCCTTGCGACGCTGTGCATCGGCGGCGGCATGGGCATCGCCATGTGCATCGAGCGGCCCTGAGCCGCCATACCTTGCCCCGGTTGCGGAGCCGGTGCAGGCGAACCCCTTGGCGGCGCGACGACTTTACGCCGCGCCGCCCTGCGTGCGGTCAAACCAGAAACAGACCGGCGGCGGATCGCCGGAGAGGAACGCCAGGGGGAGAAAATGGGGCGAGTTGCTCTGGTCACGGGTGGCACCCGCGGTATCGGTGCCGCCATCAGCAAGGCCTTGGCCGGTGCCGGCTATCAGGTTGCGGCCAGCTACGCCGGCAATGACGAAGCAGCGGCGGCATTCACCGCGGAGACGGGCGTACCGGCCTTCAAATGGGACGTTTCGGACTTTGCCGCCTGCAAGGCGGGCATCGCCGAGGTCGAGGGCAAGCTCGGCCCGGTCGAGATTCTGGTGAACAATGCCGGCATCACCCGCGATGGTATGCTGCACAAGATGGCGCCGGAGCAGTGGCACGCCGTCATCAACACCAACCTGAACTCCGTCTTCAACATGTGTCGCAACGTGATCGAGGGCATGCGCGAGCGAAGCTTCGGGCGCATCGTCACGGTCTCCTCCATCAACGGCCAGAAGGGACAGATGGGGCAGACCAACTATGCGGCCGCCAAGGCGGGCGAACTCGGCTTCACCAAGGCTCTCGCGCAGGAAAATGCGAAGAAGGGCATCACCGTCAATGCCATCTGCCCCGGCTATATCGGCACGGAGATGGTGAGGGCGGTGCCGAAAGAGGTGCTGGACAAGCAGGTGCTGCCGCAGATCCCGGTCGGCCGTCTCGGAGAGCCGGAGGAGATCGCGCGCTGCGTCGCCTTCCTCGTGGCGGACGACGCCGGCTTCATCACCGGATCGACCATCACGGTGAATGGCGGGCAGTTCATGATCTGAGATGACGACCCGGCGCCCATTCGGGCGCCGGGTCGTCACTTGCGTTCGGTCTTCAGCACAGCACCGCTTGTCGCGTCGATGTCGAGTTCGATGCGATGGCCTGATCCGTCACGCCCTTCCGCCTCCCATTTCCGATGGTCGCGCTCGATCTTGGTGATGGTTGCGAGGCCGCTCTGGCGGGCAATGCGCAGGGCATCGTCGATACTGATCTGCGCGCCCGGGGGCTGCGCCACCGCCGCGGTGATGAAGGCTGCCGCACCGAAGGCGGCGAGCGACAGGGTGCGGCTCACGTGGGCGGCGTTCGCAAGGCGACGATGCGTCATTCTGCAGCTCCGGTAAGATATGGCGACGCCCTTCCAGGTAGCGCGATGCAGGCATGCGGCGAGGGCACTATCCGCTGGTGGCGGGCTGGCGGATTTTTCATTGGCGTCCGGACGTGCGCGGGCCATAAGGGGGCACCTCAAGCGGTGCCCTCATGTCCGTTTCCCCGTCCCGCACGACCGCCACCTTCATCGGATTCTCCGCGATCCTGCTGTGGGCAACTCTGGCGTTGGCGACGTCCGCCACCGGCAAGGTGCCGCCCTTTCTGCTCACCGCGCTCACCTTCACCATCGGCGGTGCGGTGGGGATCGGCGCGGCGCTGGCGCGCGGGGTGGGGCTGTCGGTGCTCAGCCAGCCCTGGCCGGTCTGGCTGCATGGCGTCGGAGGGCTGTTCGGCTATCACTTCTTCTATTTTTCCGCGCTGAAGCTGGCGCCACCGGCTGAAGCGGGGTTGATCGCCTATCTGTGGCCGCTGCTCATCGTGCTTCTTTCGGCACTGCTGCCCGGCGAGCGACTGCGGCCGGCCCACATCGTCGGCGCTCTGCTGGGGCTGGCCGGCACGGTCGTGCTGCTGGGTGCCAAGGCCGGCGGTTTCGGCTTCGATGCGCGCTATCTGCCAGGTTATGCAGCGGCGTTGCTCTGCGCCTTTCTGTGGTCCGGTTATTCGGTGCTGGCGCGCCGCTTCCAAGGCGTGCCGACGGAGGCTGTCGCGGGGTTCTGCCTCGCGACCGCCGCGCTCTCCGCGCTGTGCCATGTGGCCTTTGAGCCCGCGATCTGGCCGCAGGGGCGCACCGAATGGCTCGCGGTGCTCGGCCTCGGCCTCGGGCCGGTGGGCATTGCCTTCTATACCTGGGACATCGGCATGAAGCGCGGCGACATCCGCCTGCTGGGCGTCGCCTCCTATGCCGCGCCGGTGCTGTCGACGCTGCTACTGGTGCTGGCCGGTTATGCCGACGCCAGCTGGCCGCTCGCGCTTGCCTGCCTGCTCATCGTCGGGGGTGCCGGTGTCGCGACGCTTCTCGGGCGAAAGGCCTGAGGCCTTCAGCCGCCGGGCGACCAGCCGGGCGCGGCCAATTCGAAGCCGGCAAATTCGAAGCCGGGAGCCACGGTGCAGCCGACCAGTGTCCAGTCCCCGAGGCTTTCCGCCGCCTGCCATGCCCCGCGCGGTACGACCAACTGGGGCAGGGCACCATTGAGGATGTCCGGTCCGACCCAGTGATCAGTGATCGGCCCTTGGTCACTCCCGGCAAGGCTGAGGCGCAACGGGGCGCCGGCATACCAGTGCCAGACCTCCACCGCATCGAGCACGCGATGCCAGTGCGAGCGCTCCCCCGCAGCCAGCAGGAAGAAGATCGCGGTCGAGGCGGCACGTCCATCCACGAGCCGGTGCGGATCGCGGAAGGTTTCGCGGAAGTGCCCGCCTTCGGGATGGGGTTCAAGCGCGAGACGCGTCACGATCTCGGCGGCGGAAAGACCGTTAAGGGACGGGGTCGGGGGCGCATCCGACATGCCGTCATCACCCCCGGAAGCTGTTCTTCAGTTCGCGCAGGTGGGTGAAGACGGCGCCCGACGCGGCTCCAGGCAGGCCGATACGGGCGGCAAGCTCGGGATCGTCGGCGTGGAGAAACGGATTGGTGGCTTTCTCCGCGCCGATGGTGGTCGGCACGGTCGGCAGATCCTTCGCGCGCAGGGCCTCGACCTCAGCGAGACGCGTGGCGAGGGCCGCATTGTCCGGCTCGACGCTGCGGGCAAACCGGGCATTCGAGAGCGTGTATTCGTGGCCGCAATAGACCACGATCTCGTCGGGCAGGGCGCGCAGGCGCAGCAGCGATTCCCACAGAACCGGCGGGGGGCATTCGAACGGCCGGCCACAGCCCATGGCGAACAGCGTGTCGCCGCTGAACAGAAGTCCCTGCTCGGGGAACAGGAACACGATATGTCCGCGCGTGTGGCCCGGCGTTTCCATCACGCGTCCCACCAGAGAGCCCACCGCCACCGGATCGCCGTCGACCACGGCAAAATCGAGGCCCGGAATGGTGTCGGCCTCGGCTTTGGGTCCGATAACCGTCGCGCCGAAGCGTTCCTTCAGCGCCAGTACGCCGGCGATGTGATCGGTGTGGTGATGGGTGACGAGGATATGGGTCGGCGTCCAGCCTTCGGCGTCGAGCGCCCTTAGGATCGGACCCTCCTCCGGTGCATCGACCACTGCGACCGCTTCGGTCACAGGGTCGCGCAGCAGCACGGCGTAATTGTCCGAGAGGCAGGGAATCAGGCGGATTTCAACGGACATCGCGACCTCGTGCGTCAATGCGGCGCGTCGACCCTGTGTCGGACCCTGCACGGCACTCGAAAAGACGGGCGGAGCGCGCCTGCGCGCGCCTGCCCATCAAGTCCAGAGCTTCAACGGCATTCCTGCGCCGCGCGATCGATCGCAGCCGAGACGCCGTTCAGCGAATAGGTGTCTGTCGTAACATTGCCGCGCTTCGAGGTGGTCTTCACCACGACGCTCTGGCCCTTGCGCACCGCATCCACCACACGCGCTTCCTCCGCCACGTTGCGCACCCAGGCTCCGGTGTCGCGGGTATAGAGCGTGAAGCTGTTGGCGCCGATCGTCAGCGTCGCGTCGGAACCCTCCTTGAGGGCAAAGCCGGCGATCACGCTGATCTCGTTCTTCACATTCTCCGCCGTGCGGGTGCTGATGAAGAAATAGGCCGGGTCGCGCTTGAGGCCCTCCGGCGCGCGCGTCTTGGGCTGGGACAGCGCATAGCAGATCTTTCCCGATCCGCTGGTGTCCAGATAAACTCCCCAGTCACCGATCTGAGTGACCAGCTTCGGTGCTGCCTCGGCCGCGCCGAAAGCGCCGCTGCCAAGGATAAGCGCCATGCTGGTGAGAGCGGCGCGCACGAGCGATCGTGCCATTCTGGATCTCCCCCGATTTTCTGGTTCGGTAGCAGGACGATGCCGACGATTCCCAATCATGCGATAAGGGATATCCGGCCATTTCGTCGCTGTGAACCCACCGTTCGATCTGTCGCGTGAATGCGTGTCTTTCCGCCCATGGGGAAGCTGATATTTTCCGAACGGGTCGATGACAAGGCAACGTTCATCACGAGACGGTGCGCAGCAGCCCGGGCAGGCTCTTCTGCTGCTCAGAGGGCGTCCGCGCTGCCGCGAAGCCGGGCCAGTGCCGCTTCCGCAGCCTCCCTGTGCCGTGGTGCGAT
This sequence comes from Ancylobacter crimeensis, assembly GCF_023016805.1. Classification (GTDB taxonomy): domain Bacteria; phylum Pseudomonadota; class Alphaproteobacteria; order Rhizobiales; family Xanthobacteraceae; genus Ancylobacter; species Ancylobacter crimeensis. The sequence goes on along the minus strand of NZ_JALKCH010000011.1, from coordinate 50,292 downwards.
ATGGCCGGCGAGCAGGTTCAGCGCCGTGGCGAGCACGGCGGCATCGTCGGTGAAGCCCACGAAAGGCAGGAAGTCCGGCACCGAATCGATGGGCAGGATGAAATAGGCCAGGGCACCGAACAGCGCCGCCCGCACGCGGAATGGCGTGTCCTTGTCGAGCGCGCAGTAATAGGCGGCCGTGATGTCCGCAGCGAAGGGGATGTGCGTCGCATGGGCCGCCATCTTCTTCCAGAAGCCGGCGCGCACTTTGGCTTCGTCGGTGCCTGCGCTTTCCGCTCCGGTGCCGTCCGTCATCGTGTCAAAAGGCGCTGCGACCATTGGCGGTCCCTCCACGCCTTCGCAAATGGCCCCGGCTTTTCGCTTCCGCAAGAGGAAGGGGCGGTCCTGCTCACATCAGCGGGTAGCTGGCTTCGAGAGTGTAGGGCCCGCCGCCGACCGAATCGCGCGAGGAGAACAGCACGAAGCGCGGCACCTCGAAATTTGGGCTGCGGAAATAGCCACGCAGTGACAGATAATCGGCGACCTGCCGCGGCGGCGTGTTGCGCAGGCGGGCGAGGGTGATGTGGGGCTTGTAGTTCCGCCCTTCCGGCGGCAGGCCGACGCGTTTCATCAGCCGCTCCTGCTCGGCCTGGAGTTCGATCAATGCCGAATTCGGCTTCACCGCGGCGAAGATGGCGCGTGGCTTGTGATTGCCGAACTGGTCCACCCCGTCGATACCGATCTCGAAGCCGAAGCGTTCGACCTCGTCCAGCGCGGCGGCCACATCGCGGGCGACCGCGTAGTCGACATCGCCGATGAAGCGCAGGGTGACGTGGTAGAATTCGGGGTCTATCCAGCGCGCGCCGGGTATGCCGCCCCGCAGCATGGCGAGCGGACCCGCGATCTCCCGTGGAATCTCGAGGGCGGTGAAAAGCCGCGGCATGCGGGCCTCCATCGGTTCCCGGCATCTCGCCAGCATGGCCAGCGAAGCATCGGACGCCATTGAACACGGATTCGGCCGGCGATGAAAAGGGTTCCCGCGCCCGCCATCCACCTTCAATGGTGCGTCGCAATGTGGCCGATGCGGGGCGTTTTCTGCGAGGCTGACGCGGCGCGCGTCAGCCTATAGAGTGCGAGCCATGAGCGAATCGCCCGATATGCCGATCGGCACTCCGGAGGAGCCCCAGACCCATGGGGACGCCGCGCCGACCTCTGGCCCGGCCGCGGACATTCCGGCGGCGAACCCCGCCGAGGATCAGCCCATGCAGGAGACCGGCCCTTCCGAAACGGGTGTGGAGGAAGTCCTCGCGGAGAGCAGCGGCGAGGACGCCGCTCCCGAGGTTGTAATGGACCCGCCGTCCGGCTTGGTTGCCGCAGAGGGCGAGGATGATCTGTTTTCCGAGCCGTTCGCGACCATTGCCGGCATTTATCGCTATCCGGTCAAGGGCCTGTCGCCCGAGCGGCTTGACGCGGTGGAACTGGAGGCGGGGGCCTATGTGCCCGGCGACCGCCTGTTCGCGATCGAGAACGGGCCGTCCGGCTTCGATCCGGCGGCGCCGGTGTTCCAGCCGAAGATCAAGTTCCTCATGCTGATGCGCAATGAGCGCCTCGCCGCGCTGCAGACGCGCTATGAGGCCGAGACCGGCATCCTCGTCATCCGGCACGAGGGGGAGGAAGGCGTGCGCGCCGATCTGCGCACCCCCGAGGGGCGGCTCGAGGTCGAGGAATTCTTCCAGCGCTTCATGCGGTACCAGCTCCGCGGCGCCCCGCATTTGCTGGAGAGTCCGAGCCCGGATTTCCGTTTCGTGGACACCCCGCGCGGCTTCGTCTCGCTCGTCAATCTGGCGAGCTGCCGGGCGCTTGGCGAGGAAATCGGCATGCCGGTGGACCCGCTGCGGTTCCGTGCCAACCTCTACCTTCAAGGGCTGGAGCCCTGGGAGGAGTTCGACCTGATCGGCCATACCATCAGTGTCGGCAACGGGGTGAAGCTGCGTGTCACGGAGCGGATCGACCGCTGCGCCGCGACCAATGTCGACCCGTCCACCGGGCGGCGCGACATGGACATTCCCGGGACGCTGATGCGCACCTTCGGGAATGTCGACTGCGGGGTGTTCGCGGAGGTGGTGAGCGGCGGCGTGATCTCCGAACGGGATCCGGTTCGCTTCGCCGGCTGAAGCCTAAGCACCCACGCACCGGATGTCCGATGGACGGCCAGGGACTGGTCGCGCCCATGCTCGTTCATGACGCTCGCCGGGTCGATGAGCCCTGTCTTGCCGCGCGACGAGGGACAGGCTTGCGTCCCTTCATTCTACGTCGATCGAGCCAATAAAAATCCGGGGCTCTTTGAGGAGCTCCGGATTTCGTCGACTTGATATTCCGGCGGATCGGGCCAGCGAACGCGCCGGCCTGCCTCACTCGCCGACTTCGGCGGGAGCGGCTTCCGGGGCGCCATCCTCGGCCTTGTCGGTCCGGCGATAGCGGCGTCGGCGCGTCGCGCGGGGCTTGGCATCGCCATCGGCGCCTTCCGCAGCCTCGGTCGCCAGGGCAGATTCGGCGGGAGCGACGGGGGCCTCGGCAGGAACAGGTACGACCGGCTCCGATGTGGTGGGAGCTGCTGCTGCGGCAGCTGCTGCGGCAGCCGCTGCTGCAGCGGCCGCCGCCGCGGCGCGGCCACGGGTGGGCGCAGGAGCGGGCGGGGCAGGCGGCGTTGCGGCCGGCGTTGTTCCGCCCTGGGTGATGAAGGCGGGCAGGCCGATATCGCCACTCTCCGAGGCGAAGGCCGGCTGCGGGCCGAGCACGGGCTGCGGCTGCTGGGCGGGGTCGCGATAGGCGCTTTCCGCGGCCTCGTTCTGCTCGCGCTGGGCGCGATTGCGCTGCCACCGATTCTCGCGCGGCTCCCGGTTCTCGCGGGGCTCACGAGGTTCACGCGCCTCGCGGTCGCGGAACTCACGGGGCTGGTCGCCACCCTCGCGGTTGTCGCGCTGGTTGCGATCGCGGTTGTCGCGGTCCCGATTGTCGCGCTCGCGCCGATGCTGGCCGTCGCGACCGTTCTCGCGCGAGCTGTTCTGCTCGCGTGGCTGGAACTCGCGATTCTCGCGTCCATGGCCGCCCTCGCGGGCGTTCTGCTGGTAGGGCTGGCTCTCGCCGTTCTGGCCGAAGCCCTGGTTGCCCGAGGCGCCGGCCTCTTCCAGATCGAAGTCGTCCTCGTCCTCGTCCGGCCGCTGGAAGGGCTGGCCCTGAACGCCGAACTGCGCCTGCGCGGCGGCAATGATCCGGTAATAGTGCTCGGCGTGCTGCAGGTAGTTTTCCGCGGCGACGGGGTCGCCGGAGGCCTGCGCGTCGCGGGCGAGCTGGTGATATTTTTCCGCGATATGATGGGCCGTGCCGCGCACCTTCACATCGGGGCCGTTCGACTCATAGACACGCGTAAGCGGATTCTGGCTGCGACGATTATTATTGTTGCGGCCACGCATACGCTTCTGCTGATTGTTATTTCGCATCGAGCTGATCTCTGGGGCCCTTGCCGTGCCGGCGTTCCCGCCGGGGAAATGGCACAGGCGTGTCAATCGCCTTGTCTGGGTTCTGGCGCTCCGCGCTCATTCCCGATGAATGAGCCGAACGTCAGGGCACTTGCTGTCCGCGGGTGACGCCGGACGACCTCCCGCCGGGGCTCTTCGCGCCCGGAGCGGCTTGCCGGTTCCGCCGACCATCGGACCTCTTGCCATGGGAATGCATCCTGAGATGCGTTGCGACCGCCGCTGGCCGGCCAAGGCCGACTGGAGCACGCAGATCGATCCTTCGGCACGCGCGACCAGCGCAGCGGCCGACCCCATGTTTCGTCGCGCACCTGCAAAGCCGTCCGCGACAAACCCGGTGAAGCATTCGCCTTTCAGGCTCCGACACCGCAGAAAAACGGTGTTCTATCAACATCTTCCGCACACACATCACGAGCACGGGCTCGATCGGGATGTGGTTGCAGCGCCTATGTTTTGACAGATGGAGCGTCAGGTCGATTCCTGAAGGCGACACTAATCGGTTCGCGATGGCGTTCCAAGCCTTTTTTTGCTGCAGGACGGTAGAACCGGCATGGCTGTGGTGAGAAGGGCACGGGGTATGCCGGCGAGGTCGGGGCGGGCGGGGCCCTCGGGGGGGAGGCCCTGGGCTTCCAGCAGAGTGGCGACGGCGGCTTCCTGGCCGATGCCGAGTTCCAGCACCGCGCGGCCGCCGGGGGCGAGGAGGGACGGCAGGGCGCTCGCAATGGCGCGGTAGGCGTCGAGGCCGTCGGCGCCGCCGTCGAGGGCGAGGCGCGGGTCGTGTTCGCGCACCTCGCGCTCCAGCGCGTCGATATCGGCGCTCACGATGTAGGGCGGGTTCGAGACGACGAGGTCGAAACGGGCCTCCAGCGCTTCCCCCCATTCGCTGACGATAATGCCGAAACGGCCCGAAAAGCCCAGCGTTTCCAGATTATTGCGTGCCTGTCGCGCGGCGCCTTCGGAGCGGTCCACGCCGATCGCGACGGCATTGGGGCGCTCGCTCAGCAGGGCGGCGAGGATGGCGCCGCTGCCGGTGCCGAGGTCGAGAATGCGCAGTCGTGCGGCCCTGTCGGGGAAGGCGGCGAGGGCGACCTCCACCAGAATCTCTGTTTCCGGGCGCGGCACCAGCGTCTCCGGGGCGAGGGCGAGCGGCAGGCTCCAGAACTCGCGTTGCCCGGTCAGGCGGGCCAGCGGCTCGCCGTTGCAACGGCGGCCGATGAGTGCAGTGAGGTGGGTGATGAGTCCAGCCTCGACGCCTGCGTCGCCGCGCGCGATCAGGTCGGCGTCGGTCAGGCCGAGGGCGGCCTTCACGATGAGGCGAGCCTCGCGGGCGGGCTCGGGGATGCCGGCGGCAGCGAATCGGTCGGCGGCGCTGCGAAGCAGGGCGGCACGGGTCGCCGGCGCCCGGGATTCACCCCCGTCCCCGTTCACGCCGCGCCTCTATCGAGCCCTTCGGCCTCGGCGAGCAGGGCGGCCTGGTGCTCGGTCACCAGCGCGTCGACCAGTTCGCCCAGCCCATCGCCGGCGAGAATCTCGGGCAGCTTGTGCAAGGTGAGGCCGATGCGGTGGTCGGTGACCCGGGCCTGCGGGAAATTATAGGTGCGGATACGCTCGGAGCGGTCGCCGGAACCGACCTGAAGCTTGCGGTTGGCGGCGCGGGCGCTGTCGCGCTTCTCGCGCTCGCCCTCATAGAGCCGGGCGCGCAGCAGGGCCATGGCGCGGGCCTTGTTCTTGTGCTGGGAGCGCTCGTCCTGCACCGCCACCACCACGCCGCTCGGCAGATGGGTGATGCGCACCGCGCTCTCGGTCTTGTTCACATGCTGACCGCCGGCGCCGGAGGCGCGGAACACGTCGATCCTGAGGTCGCCCTCGTCGATGTCGATATCGACTTCCTCCACCTCCGGCAGCACCGCGACGGTGGCGGCGGAGGTGTGGATGCGGCCGGAGCCCTCGGTTTCCGGCACGCGCTGCACGCGGTGCACGCCGGATTCGAATTTCAGCTTCGCATAGGCGCCCCGCCCGTGCAGGGCGGCGATGATTTCCTTGTAGCCGCCGGCGGTGCCTTCGCTGAGCGAGAGCACCTCCACCGACCAGCCGTTCAGCCCGGCGAAGCGCTCATACATGCGGAACAGATCGCCGGCGAACAGGGCGGCCTCGTCGCCGCCGGTACCGGCGCGCACTTCGAGGATGACGCCGCGCTCGTCCATCGCGTCCTTGGGCAGCAGAGCGAGCCGCACCTCGTGGCCCAGCGCCTCGACCTGGGTCTCCAGCGCGGCGACCTCCTCGGCGGCGAGCGCGGCCATTTCGGGCTCGCCCGCGGCGTCGAGCGCGAGGGTGCGGGCCTCGGTGAGCTGGCGCTCGGCGCTGCGCAGCGCCTTCACCCGGTCGATGAGCGGGGACAGCTCGGCGAATTCGCGCGACAGACGCACGAAAGACTCCGCGTCCGGGCTGCCGGACAGCGCATGTTCGATCTCGGCATGGCGCGCGAGAAGCTGGTCGAGGCGGGCATCGGGGAGCATGGCGCTACAAGGGCAGGCCGGTCGCCTCGGCGAAGGCGGAAAGCCGGGGACGGATCGAAGCCGGGCTCGCGCCGTCGGCCAGCAGGGGCTCGACCAGTGCGGCGGCGGCGGAAAGATCGAGTTCGCGCAGCATCGCCTTGACCGGGCCGAAGGAGGCCGGCGAGACGGAGAGCTTTCGATAGCCGATGGCGGCGAGCGCCAGCGCCTCCAGCGGACGGGAGGCGAGCTCGCCGCACAGCGTCACCGGCTTGCCGTGCCGGTTGGCGGCGTCGGCCACCAGCTTCAGCGCGCGCAGGGCCGGCGGCGAGAGCGGATCGAAGCGCTCCGCCACCCGCGGATTGCCGCGATCGGTGGCGAACAGGAACTGAACCAGATCGTTGGAGCCGACCGAGATGAAATCGACCCGCGCCAGCAGCTCGTCGAGCTGGAACAGCAGCGAAGGAACCTCCAGCATCACCCCGACCAGCACCCGCTCGGGCAGGCCGTGGCCGTGGCGGCGCAGATGGGTCAGCTCGCGCTCGACGATGTGGCGGGCCTTGTCGAACTCGTCCACCACCGAGACCATCGGGAAGATGACGCGCAGCTCGCGGCCGGTTGCAGCCTTCAGCATGGCGCGGATCTGGCTGCGCAGCAGGCCCGGCCGGTCGAGGCCGAGACGGATGGCGCGCCAGCCGAGCGCGGGGTTCTCTTCCTCCACCGCGCGCATGTAGGGCAGCACCTTGTCGCCGCCGATGTCGAGGGTACGGAACACCACGGGGCGCTCGCCCGCCGCGTCCAGCACCGCGCGGTAGAGCCGGAGCTGCTCATTGGTGCGCGGGAAGGCGGAGGCGATCATGAACTGGAGTTCGGTGCGGAACAGGCCGATGCCGGCCGCGCCGGTCTCCTCGATATGCGGCAGGTCCACCAGCAGGCCGGCATTGAGGTGCAGCTCGAGCGCCACGCCGTCGCGGGTCACGGTCGGCAGGTCATGCAGCGCGGCATATTGCTCCAGCAGCCGGGCGCGGAAGCGGACCTTCTCCTGGTAGAGCGCCTCGACATCCGCCGGCGGGCGCAGATGCACCTCGCCGCCGACGCCGTCCACGATCATCGCATCGCCCGGATCGGCGAGGCCGACCACGTTCTCCACATGGCCGACCGCGGCGATGCCGAGCGCGCGGGCGACGATGGTGAGATGGCTGGTCGCCGCACCTTCCTCCAGCACGAGGCCGCGGATGCGGGTGTGGTCATAGTCGAGCAGCGCCGCCGGGCTCATGTTGCGGGCGACGATGATGGCGTCGTCCGGCAGCTCCGGATGCTCCGGCCCGCCGGCCCGCCCGGTGAGCTGGCGCAGCAGCCGGTTGGCGAGGTCGTCGAGATCGTGCATCCGCTCGCGCAGATAGGGATCCGTCATGCGCAGCATGCGGGCGCGGGTATCGGACTGCACCCGCTCCACCGCGCCTTCGGCGGTGAGGCCGGTCATCACCGCCTCGCGCATCCGGGCGATCCAGCCGCGGTCATGGGCGAACATGCGGTAGGCTTCGAGAATCTCGCGGTGCTCGCCGACGCGGGCGACGCCCTCGTCCTCCAGCAGCGTGTCGATCGAGCTGCGCATGGTCTCGATCGCGGTGTCGAGGCGGGCAAGCTCGCCCGGCACGTCGTCGGCGACGATCTTGATGACCTCGATGCGTGGCTCGTGGAGCACCACCTTGCCGAGCCCGATGCCGTCCGACAGGCCGAGACCCTTGATGTGCACGGGCCGGCGCGCCGCGGGCTCCGCGCCGGGGGTGGCCAGCGAGGTCAGTTCGCCGGAGGCGATGATCTCGGCCAGCACCATGGCGGTGGTCTGCAGCGCCTCGACCTCCTCCTCGGTGTAGGTGCGGTGGGCGCGGTTCTGCACCACCAGCACGCCCAGCGTGTTGCCCGCGCGCAGGATCGGGACGCCGAGGAAGGAGTGGTAGATCTCCTCGCCCGTCTCGGGGCGATAGGAGAAGGCCGGATGCGCCTGGGCGTTGGAGAGGCTGATCGATTCGGCTTCGCGCGCCACGGTGCCGACGAGGCCCTCGTCGATCCGCATGACGGTCAGGTGGACCGCGCTGCGGTTCAGGCCTTCCGTGGCATAGAGTTCGAGCGTGCCGTCCACGCGCAGCACATAGATCGAGCACACCTCGGCCACCATGTTGGCCGCGATGAGAACCACGATCTTGTCGAGGCGGTCCTGCGCGCTCACCGGCTCCGCCATGACTTCGCGGAGCCGCCTCAGAAGCACGCGGGGGCCGCCGAGAGCGCCTCGCATCGGCCGTCCTCGGTTTCCGGGACTATAGCTCAACCCGGAGTGGATGAAGGGGCACGGGCTGATCGCTCGTGCCGTCCCTGATTGCCCCCGACGCCGGCGGCATGGTCGCCGCCCGGTGTCGTTCCAGTGTGCCGGGGCCCGACGTCGTGCGACATCCGGGCCGGCGTCTTTCACATCACGACGCCAGACGGCATCGTTTCAATACACGCCGCCGTGAGGCGCCGTCTCCCGTTCCCGTTTCGCGGCGCAGGCCCCGGCGAGGGACGGCCGATCTGCGGACCGGCACGCTCAGGCATCGAGCCCGTATATCGAATGCAGAGTCCTCACCGCAAGCTCAGTGTAGGCCGCGTCGATCAGGATCGAAATCTTGATCTCGGAGGTCGAGATGGCGCGGATATTGATCGCGCGCTCCGACAGCGCCTTGAACGCTTTCGCCGCAACGCCTGCATGCGAGCGCATGCCGATTCCGATGATCGAGATTTTCACCACGTCGGTGGCGCCCTCGATGGTCTCGAAGCCGACCTCGGACTTCACCGCCGCCAGCGTCGCCTTGGCACGCTCGAAATCGGCGGTCGGCACCGTGAAGGTGATGTCGGTGAAACCTTCCGCCGAGATGTTCTGAACGATCATGTCGACATTGATGTTCGCCTCGGCCAGCGGCACGAAGACGCTCGCAGCGATGCCCGGCTTGTCCGGCACGCGGCGGATGCTGACCTGCGCCTCGTCCCGGGCGAAGGCGATGCCGGTGACGACTTCACTCTCCACGATTTCCTCCTCGTCGCAAATCAGCGTGCCGGGCGGGTCGCCCGCGGTCTTGAGTTCGGGCGCGTCCGGGTCGGTGAAGCTGGAGCGCACGAAGGTGCGCACCTTGTGCACCATGGCGAGCTCGACCGAGCGCACCTGAAGCACCTTGGCCCCCAGCGAGGCCATTTCCAGCATTTCCTCGAACGCGATCTTGTCCAGCCGCTTCGCCCTCGGGACGATGCGGGGATCGGTGGTGTAGACGCCGTCGACATCGGTGTAGATGTCGCAGCGGTCGGCCTTGATGGCGGCGGCGACCGCCACCGCGCTGGTGTCGGAGCCCCCGCGCCCCAACGTGGCGATGCGCCCGGTGGCGAGGTTCACGCCCTGGAAGCCGGCGATCACCGCGACTTCGCCGCCATTCTCCATGCCGGCGACCAGCGCGTCGCCGTTCACGTCGAGGATGCGGGCGGAGCCATGGGCGTCGTCGGTGGAAATGGGGAGCTGCCAGCCCTGCCAGGAGCGGGCCGGGATGCCCATGTCCTGCAGCACGATGGCCAGCAGGCCCGACGTCACCTGCTCGCCCGAGGCGACGATGGCGTCATATTCGCGCGGATCGTGCAGGACCGAGGCCTCGCGGCACCAGCCGACGAGCTCGTTGGTCTTGCCGGACATCGCCGAGACCACCACGGCGACCTGGTGGCCGGCCTCGACCTCGCGTTTGACGTGGCGCGCGACGTTGCGAATGCGCTCCACGTTCGCGACGGACGTGCCGCCGAACTTCATCACCAGACGTGCCATGGGGGAAAAACCGTAAGCGGGGAAAACCGTAGTGCGGAAAACAGCGGCGACGTGTCGTTTGATCGGCGGGGAGGGGTCCCCCCGGCCGAAAGGCGCGTATACATACTGGCGTCGCGCCCGGCCCGCAACGGCGGGGGCGCACCGATCCGCAGCTTGGAAACACTTCACGGGGACAATCATGTCGAATGCCGCCGGTACCGGCGCCGAGACGGCGCACGCGCGCAGCACGGTCGACCCCGCCGAGGTGGAGCGCTTCGCCCGCCTCGCCGAGGAATGGTGGAACCCCAACGGCAAGATGGCGGTGCTGCACCGTTTCAACCCGGTGCGCCTCGGCTGGCTGCGCGAGCATGTCTGCGCCCATTTCGGGCGTGACCCCCGCGCGCTGCGCCCGCTTTCCGGGCTCTCGATCCTCGACATCGGCTGCGGCGGTGGGCTTTTGTCCGAGCCGCTGGCGCGCATGGGGGCGAGCGTGACCGGCATTGAGCCGGCCGAGAGGAATGTGCGAATCGCCGCGGCCCATGCCGAGGGCTCAGGACTCGACCTCACCTATCGCGCCGTCACCGCCGAGGACCTTGCCGATAGCGGCGCCCGCTTCGACGTCGTGCTGGCGATGGAGGTGGTGGAGCATGTCGCGGACGTGCCGCTGTTCCTCGCCCGTGCGGGCGAGATGGTGAAGCCCGGCGGGCTGATGGCGGCGGCGACGCTGAACCGGACGAAGCGCGCCTTCGCGCTCGCGGTGGTGGGGGCGGAATATGTGCTGGGCTGGCTGCCGCGCGGCACGCATGACTGGCGGAAGTTCGTGACGCCCGAGGAGCTTTCCGCGGCGCTGGAGGCGGCAGGGCTCACGGTGCTCGATCGGCAGGGCGTGGTCTTCAACCCGCTGACCAATGAATGGCGCCGCTCCTCGGACATGGCGGTCAACTACATGATGCTGGCCGGCCGGCCGGGCTGAGGGCGGTTTCGGCGGGTTCGCGCCGGGGGCGAGGGAACCCGCGCGCCCCGGCCGGCTTCTAGCTGCGCCGCCATCGTCACGGGTCCCCTCATGCCTGCCGCGACCTCCGCACCCGCCGCGCCGAACCCGGTGGCCTTCGCAACGCCGCTCGCGGCGCTGGCCGCGCTGAACCTGTTCCTCTCGGATGTGCGGGACGGGCTCGGGCCGTTTCTCGGGGTGTTCCTGCAGGAGAAGCACTGGAGCCCCTCCGAGATCGGCCTCGTCATGACCATTGGCGGGCTCGCCGGCATGATCGCGACCATGCCGATGGGCGCGCTGGTGGATGCCAGCCGGGCCAAGCGCGCCATCATCGTGGCCGGCTCGGCGGTCGTCATCATCGCCTCCTTCGCGATCCTGCTGTTCCCCAACTTCCCGACGGTGGCGCTGGCGCAGGCGGTGAACGGCATCGCCGCTGCGGTGCTGCTGCCGGCCATCGCCGGGCTCACGCTCGGCCTTGTCGGACCGGCGGGATTCGACCACCAGCTCGGCGTCAACGAGGCGTTCAACCACGCCGGCAACATCCTCGCCGCGGTGCTGGCCGGCGTGCTGGGCTGGTGGCTCGGCCTGCCGGCGGTGTTCGCGCTGATGGCCGGCATGGCGTTCTTCGCCGCGATCTCGGTGCTGATGATCCCGGCGGACGCCATCGACCATGAGGCGGCGCGCGGCGCAGCCTCGAAGACGGAGCATCCGGCAGCGCGCGGCGGGACGGCGCAGGCGGAGGGAGGCGCCAAGGACGGTGCTTCGAAGCCCGGCCGCGAGGGCATTCTCGCTCTTCTGCGCGAGCCGGCGCTGATCACCGCTGCCATCACCTTCGGCCTGTTTCACCTCGGCAATGGCGCGATGCTGCCGCTGTTCGGGCAGGCCATGGTGGCGCGCGCGGGGGTCGATCCCAGCGCCTTCACCGCGCTGACCGTGGTGGTGGCGCAGGCGACCATGATCCCCATGGCGCTGCTGGCGGCGAAGCTGGCACAGCGGCAAGGCTACCGTCTGGTGCTGCTGCTCGCGCTCGCCGCCCTGCCGGTGCGTGGCGTCATCGCGGCGGCGGCGGTGCATTATGATGTCTACTGGGGCGTGATCCCCGTGCAGATGCTCGACGGTGTGGGCGCGGGGCTGCTCGGCGTAGCGACGCCCGGCGTCACCGCGCGCATCCTGAAGGGGTCCGGCCGCTTCAATCTCGGCCTCGGCTTCGTGATGACCGCGCAAGGCATCGGCGCCTCCTTCTCCACCCTGCTCGGGGGCGGCGTAGCGCAGGGCTTCGGCTATCCGGCGGCCTTTCTCGTGCTGGGCGGGGTGGCCGCGCTCGCGGCGGGGGCCTATCTCATCGGCGGCTGCCCCGGCGGGTCAGAGGGCGGGCCGGAAACGGCCGAGGCCGGACCCGATCGGGCTACCGCCTGAGAGAATTGCGTCCGATCGACTCCGAAGCCCTTCCGTTGCCGATCGGCCACACTACATTGGCGTAAGGCGGGTTGCCTTCGGGGGCCCGCCGCGGCGGTCGGGATACGGGCGCCGCTGTCCCGAATGACCGTTCGCGCCTCAGGGGAGGGCGAGCGAGGGGCCAGGAGGCATGTACCCATGAATTTCGAGATCTATACCGATCGGGCACGCGGATTCGTTCAGTCGGCGCAGGCGCTCGCCTTGCGTGAGGGCCACCAGCAGTTCACCCCCGACCATCTTCTGAAGGTGCTGCTCGACGACCCGGAAGGCCTGTGCGCCGGCCTGATCCGCCGCGCCGACGGTGATCCGCGCCTCGTGCTGGCGGAGACCGAGGCGGCTCTGAACAAGCTGCCCAAGGTTCAGGGCTCGGGCGCGGGGCAGGTCTATCTCGCGCCGACCACGGCGCGCGTCTTCGAGGCCGCCGAGAAGGCCGCGAAGAAGGCCGGCGACGGCTATGTGACCGTCGAGCGGCTGCTGCTCGCGCTGGTGCTGGAGAAGGACAGCGAAGCGGGCAAGATCCTCGCCAAGGCCGGCGTCACCGCTCAGAAGCTCAATACGGCGATCGAAACGCTGCGCAAGGGCCGCACCGCGGACAGCGCGACGGCCGAGAACGCCTATGATGCGCTGAAGAAATATGCCCGCGACCTCACCGAGGCGGCCCGCGAGGGCAAGCTCGACCCGGTGATCGGCCGCGACGAGGAGATCCGCCGCACCATCCAGGTGCTGTCGCGGCGCACCAAGAACAACCCTGTGCTCATCGGCGAGCCCGGCGTCGGCAAGACGGCCATCGTCGAGGGACTGGCGCTGCGCATCGTCGATGGCGACGTGCCGGAGAGCCTGAAGGACAAGAGCCTGCTCGCGCTCGACATGGGCTCGCTGATCGCCGGGGCGAAATATCGCGGCGAGTTCGAGGAGCGGCTGAAGAGCGTGCTCTCCGAGGTCGAGGCGGCCGAGGGCGGGATCATCCTGTTCATCGACGAGATGCACACCCTCGTCGGCGCCGGCAAGACCGACGGCGCGATGGACGCCTCCAATCTGCTGAAGCCGGCGCTGGCGCGCGGCGAGCTGCACTGCGTCGGTGCGACCACGCTCGACGAGTACCGCAAGCATGTCGAGAAGGACCCGGCGCTCGCCCGCCGCTTCCAGCCTGTCTTCGTCAACGAGCCGACGGTGGAGGACACCATCTCCATCCTGCGCGGCATCAAGGAGAAGTACGAGCTGCATCACGGCGTGCGCATCACCGATTCCGCGCTGGTCGCGGCGGCGACGCTGTCGAACCGCTACATCACCGACCGTTTCCTGCCCGACAAGGCGATCGACCTCGTCGACGAGGCGGCCTCGCGGCTGCGCATGCAGGTCGATTCCAAGCCCGAGGAGCTGGATTCGATCGACCGCGAGATCGTGCGCCTGCGCATCGAGCAGGAGGCGCTGAAGAAGGAGAGCGATGCGGGCTCGAAGGACCGGCTGAAGAAGCTGGAGAAGGAGCTGGCCGACCTCGAGGAGCGGTCCTCCGCGCTCACCTCCCGCTGGAAGGCGGAGAAGGAGAAGCTCGGCGACGCCCAGAAGGTGAAGAGCGATCTCGAGAAGGCGCGCGCCGACCTCGCCATCGCCCAGCGTTCCGGCGAGTACCAGAAGGCGGGCGAGCTCGCCTATGGCACCATCCCGGCGCTGGAGAAGAAGCTCGACGAGCTGGAGAAGCGCGGACTGGCCGACGAGGTGAAGGCCGGCGCCATGGTGGAGGAGGCGGTGACGCCCGACCACGTCGCTCAGGTTGTCTCCCGCTGGACCGGCGTGCCGATCGACAAGATGCTGGAAGGCGAGAAGGACAAACTGCTGCGCATGGAGGACGAGCTGGCCAGGCGCGTCATCGGCCAGCGCGAGGCGGTGGAAGCGGTCTCGACCGCGGTGCGTCGCGCCCGGGCGGGGTTGCAGGACCCCAACCGGCCGATCGGCTCCTTCATGTTCCTCGGCCCCACCGGCGTCGGCAAGACGGAGCTGACCAAGGCGCTGGCGGCGTTCCTGTTCGACGACGACACCGCCCTCGTGCGCATCGACATGTCGGAATACATGGAGAAGCACGCGGTGGCCCGGCTGATCGGCGCACCTCCCGGCTATGTCGGTTATGAGGAGGGCGGCGCGCTGACCGAGGCGGTGCGGCGCCGGCCCTACCAGGTCGTGCTGTTCGACGAGGTGGAGAAGGCCCACCCGGACGTGTTCAACGTGCTGCTGCAGGTGCTCGACGACGGGCGCCTGACGGACGGGCAGGGCCGCACGGTCGACTTCCGCAACACGCTGATCATCATGACCTCGAATCTCGGTTCCGAGTTCCTGGTCAACCAGAAGGATGGCGAGGACACGGAAGAGGTGCGCGAGGAGGTGATGTCGGTGGTGCGCTCGCACTTCCGGCCGGAATTCCTGAACCGCATCGACGAGATCGTGCTGTTCCACCGGCTGCGGCGCGAACAGATGGGCGCGATCGTGGATATCCAGGTCGCCCGGCTGCGCAAGCTGCTGGACGAGCGGAAGATCCGCATCGAGCTCACGCCGGAGGCGCGGGAATACCTCGCCGAGAAAGGCTACGACCCGGCCTATGGCGCACGCCCGCTGAAGCGCGTGGTGCAGAAGCTGGTGCAGGACCCGCTGGCCGGGCGCATCCTCGCCGGTACGGTGAAGGACGGCGATCTGGTGAAGGTGGAGAAGGGGGCCGACGGCCTGCTGTTCGACGCGATGCCGGGGGCGGTGGAAGAGGCGGCCTGAGAGCCGCCGTCTTTTCCGGAGCGGGCGGCCTGAGGGCCGCCGTCTTCTGAAAGCACAAAGGGCGCCGCTCATGCGGCGCCCTTTTTTCCTTGGTCGTGCCGGACGCTCACTGGCCCTTGAGAAGGGCGTCGAGCTCGGGGCGGAACTCGCGGGCGATGTCGGGGCGCGACAGCGCATAGGCGACGTTCGCCATCAGGAAGCCGAGCTTCGAGCCGCAGTCATAGATCGCGCCGTCGAAGGTGACGCTGTAGAAGTCCTGGCTCTTCGCCAGCTTCAGCATGGAATCGGTGAGCTGGATCTCGTTGCCCGCGCCGCGCTCCTGGCTGGCGAGAAGGTCGAAGATCTCCGGCTGCAGGATGTAGCGACCGGAAATGGCGAGGTTGGACGGGGCGACGTCCTTCTTGGGCTTCTCGACCATGCCGCTGATCCGGTGCACGCCGGCGCCGACTTCCTCGCCGAGGCCCACGATGCCGTACTGATCGGTCTGTTCCGGGGGCACCTCATAGACCGCGAGGTGGTTGCCGCCGCCGGTCTTGGCATAGGCCGCGACCATCTGGGCGAGGCAGCCCTTGTTGCTGCGCGACTTGTGCAGCATGTCGGGCAGCAGCAGGGCGAAGGGCTCGTCGCCGATGATGTCGCGGGCGCACCACACCGCGTGACCGAGGCCGAGCGGGAGCTGCTGACGGGTGAAGCTGGTCTTGCCCGGGCCCATGGTCTCGTCGCGCAGGGCGTCGAGCAACTGGTACTTGCCGCGTTCGGCCAGCGTGGCCTCCAGCTCGTATTGCCGGTCGAAATGGTCCTCGATCACGCCCTTGTTCCGGCCGGTGACGAAGACGATGTGCTCGATGCCGGCCGCGCGCGCCTCGTCGACCACGTGCTGAACCACCGGCCGGTCGACCACGGTCAGCATTTCCTTCGGTACCGCCTTGGTGGCGGGCAGGAAGCGGGTTCCGAGGCCGGCGACGGGCAGGATGGCTTTGCGGATGGGACTTGCCATGGAAGAAGACGCCACTCTTTCAGGGAGGAGGGAAAGCGTTCGATCCGTCATGCCGGGAACGGCCGAGCCGGTTGTGCGGGCGCGGAGCAGGGAAGGCGCGAGATGTGTTCATGGGCCCCCCGGCGCCGCTGACGAACGGACACCGGAGACTAGTGCATGTTGCGTGGCGGTTAAAAGACCCCGCAATGCAAAGACAACGCCCGGCTCATTCATCCGCCGCATGGATGGAGCGGCTTAACGGCTTCTCAACCTTGACCATTCGTAATGTACCGAGGCACTCGCGTCGGGATCTGTATCATGCGTAATCGGGCGATCGGCCTTCGCCGGCGGACCTCTGCCCTGACGGGCCCTCGGGCAGGCGTCGCCGCGCGCACCGCGCGGGCGTTGCTTGTACTGCCCGTGCTGCTGACGCTCGGGGCCTGTTCCGGCGGCGTCGATTTTGCGCCCGAGCGTACCGCCAGCATTCCCGTGGCCCGCAAGCCTGCGCCCGCGCGGGCGGTGCGCTCCAGCCATCCGGCGATGCAGCCGCAGGCCCTCGCCGCGGCGGAGGCCAATTTCCCGCGCTGCGTGGCCGAACTCGGCGAGAAGGCCCGCGCCCGCGGGGTCTCGGCGCAAGGGGTGCGCACCTATACGGCGGGGCTGACGCCCGACATGTCGATCATGGCCAAGCTCGACACTCAGCCGGAGTTCACCCGTACCACGGGCGACTATGTGACCTCGCTGGTCTCCGACACCCGCATCCAGCGCGGGCGTGAGGCGATGACCGCCAATGCCGCCGTGTTCGAGGCGGTGGAGCGCACCTATGGGGTCGACAAATATGTCGTCGCCGCGATCTGGGGCATCGAGACCAATTACGGCACCGTGCGCGGCACCTATCCGGTGCTGCAGGCCACCGCGACGCTGGCCTGCGTCGGGCGGCGGCAGGCCTATTTCCGCGACGAGTTCGTCGCCGCGTTGCAGATCGTGGATCGTGGCGACATCCCGGAGAGCCATCTGCGCGGCTCCTGGGCCGGGGCGTTCGGCCTCACCCAGTTCATGCCGACCGCCTTCCAGCGCGACGCGGTGGATTTCGACGGCGACGGGCACCGCAACGTGGTGGATTCGGTGGCCGACGCTATGGGCTCCACCGGCGCCAAGCTGCGCCGCGGCGGCTGGGTGGCGGGGCGGAGCTGGGGCTACGAGGTGCAGCTGCCGCGCGGCTTCGACTATCGCCTCGCCGACAAGAGCATCGTGAAGCCGATGGCGGAATGGGCCTCTCTCGGCGTGCGCCGGGTCGCCGGCCGGCCCTTCGCGAACGGAGCGGAAGCCGGCTACCTGTTGCTGCCCGCCGGGGCGGAAGGGCCGGCCTTCGTGATGACCGGCAATTTCAAGGCGCTGCTGTCCTACAATCCGGCAGACGCCTATGCGCTTGCGATCGGCCATCTGGCCGACCGGCTGCGCGGCGGCGATCCCTTCGTGACCCCGTGGCCGGCCGACCAGCGCCCGCTGGCGCGCGGCGAGCGCATCGAGCTTCAGCAGCGCCTCGCCTCCATGGGCTATGAGGTGGGAACGCCCGACGGCGTGATGGGCGCCAAGACCCGCGATGCGGTGCGCGACTTCCAGATCCGCGCCGGGCTGGTGCCGGACGGCCTGCCCGATGTGGCGGTGCTGGAACATGCCCGCCGCAACCCGGCCGGCTACCGGCAGGCGGGACTCTGAGGCCCGCTCGCCGGCTTCCGCCGGCGCTGCAACGATGATGCGGCTGCCGGCACCGTCGAAGGCGAGGGACGTACCGCAGTCCCATGGGGCGACGGTCATCGCCCCGTGGGGCTCCTCAGGCGCGTAGGCATGGCCAGGCTGCCGGCATCCTCGCCGCGATGCTCCCGCTCGCCCTGTTATCCGCTATCCGTCGCCAGCGCCAAGCGCAGCATTGCCGGCCGCGTCGATCGGCGGGCGCACGACATGCAACGCAGCCGGCCACCGCGACAGGCCCGCCTTCGCCCCGTGCCGGCGGTGTCGGCGCGGGGGTGCGTTTCGGGGCGCATGGGGGAGACGCGGCCGGATCGCGTCAGCGTCGCATGTTGCGATGGCCCGCCTCCGCGCGGGTGGGCTTGCGGCCGATGAATTCGAAGCCCGCGGCCGTGACTTCCTGCCGGTCCTGCAAGAGCTTCTCGAAATTCTGCCACAGCGGCGAAGCCCGCTTCGCCGGATCGCGCCACAGCTCCACGAATTCGCCCATGCGGGCGTCGATGAAGGCGTCCACCTCACTGGCCGAGAGGTCCTGCCGCATCGCCTGCTCGCATTCGGACGCGATCCAGCTCACCGTATGGTTGGGGCAGAAGTTCAGCGAAACGTCGAGCTTCTCTTCGTTGAACGCCTCGAACCACGCCTTCATCCCGTAGCGCGTGCAGTTGTAGAAATGCCAGGGCTTTTCGTGCAGCGGCTGCAGGAAGGCGGTGCGCACATGGATGCGTCCGCCGGGCTTGAGCACGCGCATCAGTTCCGCCGCGACCTTCGGCGGGTCGCGGTAATGCTCGAACGCGTTCATCGAGATGACGGCATCGAAGGATTCGTCGTCGAAGGGCAGGTGATGGGCATCTGCCAGCACATCCGTGTGGCGGAAGATGGCGTATTCGACCTCGACGACCCTGTCATGCTTCACAGCCGAGCCGCCGGCGCTGAGATTGAGCACCCAGCCCACGGTTTCATTGATGATGTCGAGAGCGGGCTGCGGCACCTCGTTGCTGATGAGGTCGTAGGGCCGGACCTCCGGCTCTGCCAGCTCGGGCGCCAGCGCGGGCCGGCCCTCGACGATGGGCCATTGCTGGGTGCGATCGAGGCTGATCAGATGCGTGCCGTCGTCCGACATCATCAGCTTCTGGCCGGTGACCGGACAGCGCAGGATCGAGATCAGGCGGTCGAGGCGGCTCGGCTCCGGCTTCGCGACGGCCGAGGCGGTTATCGGCATCAGAGACGCCGGGCGGTCGACGAGTCCCACCCAGGGGTGGCGCCTTTCGAAATCGCGCATCAATGTCATATAGTTCTGCGTGACCGTGGTCTGCTGGCGCAGCATCGAGGCCGCATGCACCCGATAGTCCGCGAGCACTTCCGGCACCCATTCGCCGGCGAGGCCGAGCTCGGCGAAACGGCACCACAGATCGTAGTCCTCCCAGCCGAAACGCACATGGTCATAGCCCCCGACCATGGCCCACGCTTCCTTGGAGATGAGGGCCATCGCGTCGATGTAGTTGCCGGCGGCAAGGTGCTGCGCGCAATAGGGCACATTCGAGATCAGCGCGCTCGAGGCGTCGAAATGCTGGATGGTCGGATAGACGAAGGCCTTCGTGGTGTTCCTGATCGCCGCCAGCAGCAATTCGCAGCATTCCGGCTGCAGCCGGTTGTCGGCGTCGAGCGGCAGCACATAGGGCGAGCGGGCGGCATCGAAGCCCACATTGCGACTTGGGCCGAGGCCGTAATTCCGTTCGTTCTTCAGCACCACGATGCGGTTGAAGCGCGCCGCATTCCTGCGCGCCCATGCCACCGTGACCTCCAGCGAGCGGTCCGGCGACGCATCGTCGACCACGACGAGGTCGAGCGTCTCCAAGGTCTGCGCGGCGACCGAATCGAGCGCCTCCACGACGTAATGCTCGTAATTGTGGGATGGGATGATGACGGTGACCTCGGCGAGGCCGCCGCTGTCGTGCTCGAACGCGACCTCGGAGGGGTAGATGGTCGGCAGCGGTGCCGGGGTCCTGGCCCGGGCGGCGGCGAGGGCGAAGCCGCGGGCGGCACGGGAGCGGGTGTCGAGCTGGTCGAGCACCGTGCCGAGTTGCAGCATGCGGCGGCGGGGGCCGAAGGTGGACAGCGTGGCGTGATAGGCGCGGTGCGCCATCGTGCGGCGCAGCTCAGGGCTCTCCACCAGACATTGCAGATAGCGCGTCCAGTCTTCCGGGCTCGCCGCGAGGAAGCCGGTCTCGCCATGGACGATGGCGCGGCGGAACGGGCCGGTGGGGGAGGCCACGGTCGGCACGTCGACCAGCGCGGCCTCGAAGAACTTCAGCTCGCTCTTCGCTTCGCAGAACACATTGCCGAATTCGAGCGGCGCGAGGTTGATGTCGAAGCGTGCCATCTCCCAGGGCAGGTCCGGCAGCTTCCGCATAGGACGCCATTCGATCTGGCCGGCGAGGGGCACCAGTTCGGGAAACTCCTCGACATCGACGAGCGGCGTCTTGCCGTCAGCGGTCCGGAACAGCACCAGCCGACAGTCCGGGTTGTTCCTGAGTGCCGCGGCGATGCCGGGCACGGCGAGGCCGAAATCCTTCTGGTGCGTGCGTGAGCCGCCGGCATAGCCGATGCGGATGAGCCCGTCGCGCTCGTCGCGCCATTTGCGGGCAGCGAGGAGGGACAGGTCATGGGTGGCGTCGTCGAAGCCGTTCGGCAGGATAAAGGTGGGCTTGCCCGCCCAGCGCATGTGAAAGGCGAGTTCCTCCGTCGTGGTGCAGCAGAGGTCCGCCTCCATCATCATGCGGCGCATCTGGGCGTAAAAGCCCTGCACGCCGGCATCGGTAAGATGCTGGGAGCGGATGCCGTCGATGATTTCGGTCTTGGCGAATTGCGGGTCGATCATCAGGTCGTCGACGTCGAACAGCACGGTCGCGCCGGCTTCGCGGGCGGCAGCGACGATGCGCTCGGCCTCGGCGCTCCAGGGTACCCGCCAGAAGATGACGGCATCGCAGCGCCGAGCCTTGCCGAGCGCAGTATCGACGTCGCGCACGTCCACCCAGTCGGCATGGGCGTCATTGTCCTGCGCCGCCTTCACATAGCGCATCACGCGGTAGAGATGGCCGGGCGTGTTCGTTTCGGACGACACCCAGAGCAGCGACTGGCGCCGCTTCAGCCGGGGGAGGATGTTGCGTGTGCTCTCCCCAACGGCGGCCGTGTCGGCGCCCCCGCGCATGCCGCCGGCCCGGTTCTCGACCTGCCCGTGCAGCTCGTAATGCACCAGCGGGTTGATGCCCAGCGCGCCGACATCGGGATTGCGCGCCAGATAGTCGGAGGTGGAGAAGCGGGGGCCGGGATCGCGCCCTTCCTGTGCGCCGTACAGCGCATAGTGCACGACCGGCTCCATGCCGATGGCGCCGACGTCCGGATAGGTCGCGAGATACCAGTCGCGGTCGAACAGCGCGGAAGCCGAAAGCGTCTCCTCGCCGGGAACGCGCCGCCGCCGCCGGGGGCGCAGCACCTGCAGCAGGCGATCGAGCGCCGCCGGGCTCTTCCGCCGGCCCTGCTTCTTCTCGGCAGGCCGGTTGCGTACCGCCCGCGTCGTCTCCTGCCGGGCGAGGAGCGCAGCGGCTTCGGCGTTTCGCTCAAGGGCGACGGCAAGTTCCTCGTTGAGCGCCTCGACTTCGGAACGCAGCGCGGCGAGCCGGCTTGCCGTCCGGTCGCGCATATTGCGGACGCTGCCCAGCTCGGCCTCGGCCAGCCGGAGATGTTCGGCCGCCTCGTGTGCCGCCGCGTTGAGACGCTGGCGCCAGCTCTCGTCCTGCTCCGCCATGGCACGGCCATGGGCCTCGGCGCCGATCTGCTCGCGGGTGGTTTGGTACCAGAGAGACCCGACACGATTGAAGCGGTTGCGGATGGCCGCGATCTTCGTCGTGTCGGTGAGGCTGCAGAGCGCGGTCATCGCGGCGGGGGCGTTCTTGCCGACGATCGCGATGCCGAGGCCGTGACCGTGCAGGAACTCGAAGGTCGCATAGCGCTCCTTCAGCTCCGCGAAGGCGCGATGCACCCCGAAATCCCGCTCGCGCGCATTGGTGTCGTGGAACAGCACGACCGCGCGGTCGGAGAGCTTGGGAAGCCAGGACTGGAAGTCCTCGACCACATCCTCGTAGCGATGTCGGCCGTCAATGTGCAGCAGGTCGACGGAACCGTCGCGGACCCAACCGAGCGCGTCTACGAATGTCGAGCGGATCAGCGTCGAGAACGCGCTGTATTTCTGCTCGTTGAAGCTGCGCAGCTCGTCATAGATCTCGTCCCCATAGGTGCCGGCGTGCTCGTCGCCCTTCCAGGTGTCGACGGCGATGCACTGTGCGCCGAGATTGCCGAGGAGGTTGGCCTCGCAGAACGCCGCATAGGAGACGCCGTAATGCGAGCCCAGCTCGACGAAGAGCCGCGGCCGGCATGCCGTCATCGCCCAAAAGGCGAAGGGAACATGCGACCACCAGGCGCTCGGCTTTCCGAGCAGCGCCGGCGGATAGAAAATCGGCTCCAGTGCGGGCGAGGCAAAGATGTCCAGGCTGCTGTCACGTTCGGCCGCGTTGCTGGCATGAGGCTGGCTGTCGGACGAACCGGGGTCGGTAGGAAGGATGGACAAGGAGAACTCCACGATTAGCCAACCGGAAAGCCGGCCCTAGAATGCCTTGAATGCGACGAGCCGATCCGGCAGATCCCAGTCTCGACGGATGTTGGGATGCGCGACGGGATCTGCGTCAAACCGCTCACGCCAGCGGTTGCGGAACGCGTTCATCTCACGCCGGTCCTGCGCGATCTTGACCGGATCGGCCTGGGTATGGCGGGAGGCGCCTTCCAGGTGGAAGAGCGGCTCATACGCGACGCACACATTGGAGCGTCCGCTGTCCTCGACCTTCAGGCACAGATCGATATCGTTATAGGCGATCCTGAGCTTGTGCTCGTCGAAGCCGCCGACCTCGTCGAACACGTCGCGCCTCACCGCGAGGCAGGCTGCCGTCACCGCGCTGCAGCGCGCGAGCCCGGCCAATTCGGCATTGCTGCCCAGTTCCTCGCTTCCGCGGAGCCGATGCACATGCATGGCGAGCGGGCCGGGTTCGAGGCTGACGCCGGCATGCTGCACCCGGCCATCGCCATAGAGCAGCTTTGCACCCACGCAGCCGACCTCCGGCCGGCAAACTACGGCCACCATCTCCGCCAGCCAGCCCGGCGTGATGACCTCGACGTCGTTGTTCATGAAGACGAGGATATCCCCGCGCGCCGCACGAACGCCGGTATTATTGATGGCCGAATAGTTGAACGGCCCGGGCACCCGCAGCACCTCGACCCGCGGATCGGCGGCCAGCTCGGCGAAATAGGCCAGCGTTGCCGGCTCGCGGCTCTCATTGTCGAGGATGAGGATGTCGAGCGCGGGATAATCCGTCCGCTGCAGCAGGCCCGACAGGCAGTTTTGCAGGAGTTCCACCCGGTCGCGTGTCGGCACCAGTATGGTGACGCGCAAAGCCTCCTCCGGCCGGGCGAAATGGGGCCGGTTGATAAAGGTGGCCAGTGGCGAGGCGGTGACCGGGCGTCCGAGATGCGCGCTCGCGGCGCGTTGCGCGGCATCGGCATAGCGCGCGACGCAATGCTCGACGGTGGCGGCGTCGCTCTGCGCAGGTATGGCGCGGTGGCACACGATCTCGGGCCAGCGGGCGATCGTGCTTTCCGGGACATGCGTGCCGAGCCGCAGATGCAGGTCGTAATGATCGGCGGGTGCGAAGGCCGGGCGCAGGCCACCCAGAGCCGTCACCTGCTCCCGGCGCATGATGCAGAGCCGGCCCGGCAGATCGAAGGCGAGCTGGGCAAAGGGGTCCCATTCGGGCTTGAAGCGAGGCAGGCACCGGCGTCCGTCGGCGTCGATCCAGTCCTCGCTCGCATAAGCCATGTTGAGCGTCGGAGCTGCCAGGAGCCGCCCGATGATAAAGGCGCAGGCCCCTGCACGCAGGACATCGCCGGGCGAGAGAAACGCAACGAACTCTCCAGCCGCCGCCGCGAGCGCGGCGTTCGCCGTAGCGCTCTCCTCCGCGGGCAGGGCCACACGCCGCACATTGCCGTAGGCCGCACCCTCGAACGTCACGTCGGCGGGCAGGGCAAGGACGATCTCGATGGAACGGGAATCCCAGCACGCCGATCGCAGCGTCGTCTCCAGAGCCGGCGTAACCGCTGGCGCAGCAATCAGGAAGCTCAGCCGTGGCTGCGCTGCCGCCGGCATGTCGAGCAGCGGAACGGCAAGTTTCGCGCTCAGCGGCAATTCCCGTGGAAGCCACGCCGCATAGTCCGCTTCGCTGTAGCCCGCCATCAGGGTTGCGGCGTGCCACAGAGCGGTCTGGCTTACTTCATCCGACGTCAACGCTCGCCCCCGAGGTCATCGCAACAGGCAACACCTCTCTCGGCAACATATATGTGAAAACGAAGGCCTTTCACAATGTTTGCACAGGATAAGCGCCACTCGCGTCTGGTGTGCAGCAGCCGGGTAGGGACGGGTGTGCGGCGTTCCATGGGCGGCGCGCGCATAGGGACTTGAAACGGCCATGAGGATGAGGCACCGCTGGGATATGGCGATGAAGCGGACAGCGTGGCGGAGACGCCGGCCGGCCGGCGGCGAGCCGGGCGCCGAGCGGGCACCGGTTCTCGGCGCGCGGATCCTCGGTCTGCGGGGTCTTGGCCCGCGGGTCTTTGGCGCGGCCGTTTTGGTCGTGCTCGCCGTTCCCTTCCTCGCCGTGCCTGCCGCACAGGCCCAGCAGGACTGGTTCCGCCCGCCGGCCAATGTCGGGGGCGACAGCGCCCCCTCACGGCAGGCGCGGCCGCAGCGCCAGATCCAGCGGCAGGCGCCGCCGCCACCACCGCAGCAGGAGCAGCGCTGGCGTCCACTCTTTCCCTTCTTCGGGCTGTTCGATTCACCGGCGCCGCAGCGCTCGCGCCCGCTCGGCCCGCCGCAGAACCTGATGCCCGACGGCCCGCCGCCGCAGCCGAAGGCGCCCCGCCAGCCCGAGATCGCGGCCGAGCCGCGCGGTACGATCTATGGCTCGCTCGAGGCGGCGCGGAAGGCCTCCGAAAAGCAGCTCACCGCCTCGGTGATGGTGGTTGGCGACGATTATGCCGGCACGCTGGCGCAGGGCCTTGCGGACCTCTTCGCGCCCGACCGCACCACGATTGCGGTGGTGATGAAGACGCAGGCCGGTTCCGGCCTTCTGCCGGGCGGCTATGACTGGCCGGGCAGCGTCGGCGATCTCGCCCGGCAGGAGCAGCCCACCGTCATCGTCGCGATGATCGGCAACAACGACCTGAAGCCGCTGCCCGACGCGACCGGCGAGGCCGAGCCGCTGGACGAGCGCTGGCGCGAACTCTATGGCCGCCGGCTCGACGAATTCCTGCTGCGGCTGAAGGCCACCGGGCGGCCGGTCGCGGTGGTGGGGCTCGCCCCGCTGCGCGACGCCAGGGCCAGCGAGAGCAATGCCGAGCTCAACCGGCTGATCGAGGAACGGGTGTCGCGTGCCGGGCTGATCTATGTCGATGTGTGGGACGGCTTCGTGGACGAGAACGGTAAATATGTCGTCTCCGGCCCCGGCGTCGACGGCCAGAAGCGCCGCCTGCGCGGGGCGGACGGGGTGGGCTTCACCCGCTCGGGCGCCCGCAAGCTCGGCTTCTTCGTCGATAAGGCGATCGGCAAGCTGCTGACCGGGGAGGGCGCTCCGGTCGCCGGCCTGCCGCCCGGCGCTTCGCCAAGCGGGCCGCCCTCGCTCATCCACCTGACCGGCGCCACGCAGGGCGCGCGCGAACTGGCCGGCGGCGGGCCGCCGCGGACGGATGCCGTCGCGGTGGGCGTGAACGGCAAGGAGGCGGCCGACACGCCGAACCCCGAACAGCTCGCTGCGCGCGCTCTGCGCGAGGGCGCGCCGCTGCCGGTGGTGACGGGACGGATCGACGATTTCCGCTGGCCCCCGGTCGTGCCCGCCAGCGAGGCGGCGAGCGCCATGGACGACCCGAAATCCACCAATGGCCGTGCGGCCCAGCAGGGGCAGTCGGCGGATGCCGGGGCCGGGCAGGCGAGCGCGAGCGGGGCGGCTGCCGGCGCGCCCTGAGGGCGGGAAGCCTTCGCCTCCGGGATTGTTACCCTTGCTGAGGCAGCAAAGGCCGCATGCCGAGCGATCTGCTGAAGCGGATCAGGTAACCGTCCGGGTCCTGAACGAGAAACTGGCGAACGCCTGTTTCCCGCTCGCCGACACGATACCATTTCTCTTCCGGCGCCATGTAGAGTGGAAGGCTGGCATGGGCAAGCGCGGCGAGGATCGGGTCCAACGTGCTCACGCCGATCATGACATTGAGCCCGCGACCAAAGGGCGGCTCCAGTGGCCCGGTGCGCCACTGCCGGCCTTCGCCGATCTCTTCCAGCATCAATTGCGCGCCTTCGCGCTCGATATAGGCGAAGCCGTCTTCGGGGCGGGCAAAGGCAATCGAAAAGCCGCACAGGTCGCGCCAGAAAGCGAGGCTGGCGGCGAGGTCGCGCACCAGCAGTTCCGGCACGAGGGCCGCGAAGGTGAAGCCGGGTGCGGGGAAGCCGTCCTCTGTCATTGCGGTGGCCCCATCCCTTCCTGCCGCCCGGCGCGGCAGGTGGTCCTTGTCTTTCCTGCCGCCCGGCGCGGCAGGCGGCTCTCACCCGATCCCGCCGCTCAGCGCGGCAGGACGGAGGCGCCCATCAGGTAGGTGTCGATCGATTGCGCGGCCTGCCGGCCCTCGCGGATCGCCCACACCACCAGCGACTGGCCGCGGCGCATGTCGCCGGCGGCGAACAGCTTCGGCACCGAGGTGGCGTAGTCGTCCTCATTGGCGGCGACATTGCCGCGCCGGTCGAGGCTGGCGGCGCTCTGGTCGATGAGGCCGGCGCGCACGGGGTGGCTGAAGCCCAGCGCGATGAAGACGAGGTCGGCCTTGATCTGGAACTCGGTGCCGGGGATCGGCTGGCGCTTCGCGTCGACGCGGGCGCAGTTCACCCCGATGACGCGGCCCTTCTTGCCGGCGATGCCGAGCGTGGCGGCGGAGAATTCGCGCTCCGCGCCCTCGGCCTGCGAGGAGGAGGTGCGGAACTTGGTCGGCCAGTAAGGCCACACCGCCAGCTTGTCCTCATGGGCCGGCGGCACTGGGCGGATGTCGAGCTGGTGCACCGAGAGCGCGCCCTGCCGGAAGGCGGTACCGACGCAATCGGACGCGGTGTCGCCGCCGCCGATGACCACGACATGCCGGCCCGAGGCCAGGATCGGCTGCTCGTGGCTGACATCCTCATGGCCGAGGCGGCGGTTCTGCTGCACCAGATAGGGCATGGCGTAGTGGACGCCGTCCAGATCCTGCCCCGGAAGCTGCGGGTCGCGCGGATGCTCCGAACCGCCGGCCAGCAGCACGGCATCGAAGGCGGCGTGGATGTCTTCGAACGGCTTGGTGACGCCGACATTCACCCCGTAATGGAAGGTGACGCCTTCGCCTTCCATCTGCGCCACGCGGCGGTCGATGTAGTGCTTTTCCATCTTGAAGTCGGGAATGCCATACCGCAGCAGGCCGCCGGCCTTGGGCTCGCGCTCGAACACATGCACCTCGTGCCCGGCGCGGGCGAGCTGCTGGGCGGCGGCCATGCCGGCGGGACCGGAGCCGATGACCGCGACCTTCTTGCCGGTCTTCACCGCCGCCGGCTCGGGCCGGATCCAGCCCGACTTCCACGCCTTGTCAGCGATCGCCTGCTCGACGGTCTTGATGGTGACCGGCACGTCTTCCAGGTTCAGCGTGCAGGCTTCCTCGCAAGGGGCGGGGCAGATGCGGCCGGTGAATTCGGGGAAGTTGTTGGTGGAGTGAAGGTTCCGCGCGGCTTCCTCCCAGTCGCCATTATAGACGAGGTCGTTCCAGTCCGGGATCTGGTTGTGCACCGGGCAGCCGGTCGGGCCGTGGCAGAACGGGATGCCGCAATCCATGCAGCGCGAGGCCTGGTTCGCCACCTCGCTGTCCGGCAGAGGCAGAGTGAACTCGCGGAAATGGCGAATGCGGTCGGAGGCCGGCTGATACTTCGCCTCGCGCCGGTCGATTTCGAGAAAGCCAGTAACCTTACCCATCGCGCCCTCTTCCGCGGACCGCCCTCTCCTTGGAGGCGTTCCACTCGGTGCCTGATACATCAATCATGCCAGTTGGGAAACCGGCGCGGCCGCATGCCGCGCCGGAAACGGGCCGGTCCGCGCAGGGTTGTCGCACCCTCACATGACCGGCGCGCAACGCGTTCCAGCGTCGGGCGAAGCGTTCCGTTTTCTGGTGAGAAACCGGGCCGCCGCGCCGTGGCGGCAGCCCGGGGGCTGTCCGCCGCGTTATTCCGCCGCCTGGAGGCCGCGCGCTTTTTCCATCTCGCGCAGCGCCCGCCGGTATTCCACCGGCATCACCTTGACGAATTTGCCGCGATATTCCGGCCAGTGGTCGAGGATCGCCTGCGCCCGGGCGGAGCCGGTGTGGTGCAGATGCTTGGCGATGATCTGGTGCAGGCGCTCTTCGTCGCCATGCCCCATATTGCCGATGTCGATGCGCCCCTTGGTCTCGAGGTCGCCGCCATGGTGGTGGAGGCGCTCCAGCAGGTCCTCCTCCTCCTCGACGGGTTCGAGGTCGACCATGGAGAGGTTGCAGCGGTTCTTGAAGCTGCCGTCCTCGTCCAGCACATAGGCGACGCCGCCCGACATGCCGGCCGCGAAGTTGCGCCCGGTCTGCCCGATCACCACCACCACGCCGCCGGTCATGTACTCGCAGCCATGGTCGCCGGTGCCCTCGACAACGGCGATCGCCCCCGAGTTGCGCACCGCGAAACGCTCGCCCGCCACGCCGCGGAAATAGCATTCGCCCGAGGTCGCGCCGTAGAGCACGGTGTTGCCGACGATGATCGAGTTCTCCGGCACGATGGCGGCGTTCTCCGGGGGCCGCACCACGATGCGCCCGCCCGAGAGGCCCTTGCCGACATAATCGTTCGCCTCGCCGACCAGCGTCATCGAGATGCCCTGGGCGAGGAAGGCGCCGAAGGCCTGACCGGCGGTGCCGGACAGCCTGATCTCGATGGTGTCGTCGTCGAGCCCGGTCTCGCCGTGGCGCTTGGCCACCTCGCCGGAGAGCATGGCGCCCGCCGATCGGTCGATGCTCTTGATCGGCATGTTGATGACGACGCTTTCCTCGCGCTCCAGCGCGGGCATCGCCGCCTCGATCAGCTTGCGGTCGAGCACATGGGCGATCGGATGGTTCTGCCGCTCGGTGTGATAGATCGCGACCTCCGGGCCGACCTGCGGCTTGGCGAAGATGCGCGAGAAGTCGAGCCCGTTCGCCTTCCAGTGGTCGATCGCCTCCTGCTGGTCGAGCCAGTCGGACTGACCGATCAGCTCGTTGAAGGTGGCGACGCCCATCTGCGCCATCAGCGCGCGCACTTCCTCGGCGACGAAGAAGAAATAGTTGATGACGTGTTCCGGCGTGCCCTTGAAGCGCTTGCGCAGCACGGGGTCCTGCGTCGCCACGCCCACCGGGCAGGTGTTGAGGTGGCACTTGCGCATCATGATGCAGCCCGCCGCGATGAGCGGGGCGGTGGAGAAGGCGAAGTCGTCCGCGCCGAGCAATGCGCCGATGATGACGTCGCGCCCGGTGCGCAGTCCGCCATCGACCTGCAGCGCGATGCGCCCGCGCAGATTGTTCAGCACCAGCGTCTGATGCGCCTCGGCGAGGCCGATCTCCCAAGGGGAACCGGCATGCTTGATGGCGGTGAGCGGGGAGGCGCCGGTGCCGCCCTCGAAGCCCGAAACCGTGATGTGGTCGGCGCGCGCCTTGGCGACGCCCGCCGCGACCGTGCCGACGCCGACCTCGGAAACCAGCTTCACCGAGATGTCGGCTTCCGGATTCACGTTCTTCAGGTCGAAAATGAGCTGGGCCAGATCCTCGATCGAGTAGATGTCGTGATGCGGCGGCGGCGAGATGAGGCCGACGCCCGGCGTGGAGTGGCGCACCTTGGCGATGACCGCGTCCACCTTGTGGCCGGGCAGCTGGCCGCCTTCGCCGGGCTTGGCGCCCTGCGCCATCTTGATCTGGATCATGTCGGCATTGACGAGATATTCCGCCGTCACGCCGAAGCGGCCGGAGGCTACCTGCTTGATCGCCGAGCGCATGCTGTCGCCGTTCGACAGCCGCCGGAAGCGCGAGGATTCCTCGCCGCCTTCGCCGGTGTTCGACTTGCCGCCGATCCGGTTCATCGCGATGGCGAGCGTGGTGTGCGCCTCGCGCGAGATGGAGCCGAAGGACATGGCGCCGGTGACGAAGCGCTTCACGATCTCGGAAGCGGGCTCCACCTCCTCGATGGCGATGGGCGCGCGGCCGATCTCGTCCGCGCCGCGGATGCGGAACAGCGCGCGGATGGCCAGGGTCTTGCGGCTCTGGTCGTTCACCAGCTCGGCGAAGTGGCGGTAGCGATCCTCGGCATTGCCGCGCACGGCGTGCTGCAGGGTCGCGACCGTCTCCGGGTCCCAGGCATGCTCCTCGCCGCGCAGGCGGTAGGCGTATTCACCCCCGACATCGAGCGCGTTGCGATAGACCGGGGCGTTGCCGAAGGCGTCGCGGTGGCGCATCGCGGTCTCTTCGGCGATCTCGGCGAGGCCGATGCCGCCGATGGAGGAGGCGGTGCCGGTGAAATACTGCGCGATCACCTCGTCCGACAGGCCGACCGCGTCGAAGATCTGCGCGCCGCAATAGGACTGGTAGGTCGAGATGCCCATCTTGGACATGGTCTTGAGCAGACCCTTGTCCACCGACTTGATGAAGCGCTTGACGATCTCGTCCTCGCTCACCTCCTCGGGGAAGTCCGCCTTCATGTCGGCGAGCGTCTCGAAGGCGAGATAGGGATTGATCGCCTCCGCGCCATAGCCGGCGAGGCAGGCGAAATGGTGCACCTCGCGCGCCTCGCCCGTCTCCACCACGAGGCCGGCAGCGGTGCGCAGGCCCTTGCGGATCAGGTGATGGTGCACGGCCGCGGTGGCCAGCAGCGCGGGGATGGCGATGCGGTCCGGCCCGACGAGGCGATCGGACAGCACGATGATGTTGTAGCCGCCGTGCACGGCGGCCTCGGCGCGCTCGCACAGCCGCTCGATGGCGTCGGCCATGCCGCCCGCGCCCTTGTCGGACGGGTAGGTTATGTCGAGCGTGCGGGTGTCGAACCGCTCTTCCATGAAGCCGATGGAGCGGATCTTCTCCAGATCGCCATTGGTCAGGATCGGCTGGCGTACCTCGAGCCGCTTGCGGCGGGCATTGCCTTCCAGGTCGAAGATGTTCGGCCGCGGCCCGATGAAGGAGACGAGGCTCATCACCAGCTCCTCGCGGATCGGATCGATCGGCGGGTTGGTGACCTGGGCGAAGTTCTGCTTGAAATAGGTGTAGAGCAGCTTCGAGCGCCGCGACAGCGGCGAGATCGGCGTGTCGGTGCCCATGGAGCCGACGGCTTCCTGGCCGGTCACGGCCATCGGGGCCATGAGCAGCTTGAGGTCTTCCTGGCTGTAGCCGAAAGCCTGCTGGCGGTCGAGCAGCGTCACATCGGTGCGCATCTCCCGCGCCTCGACCGGGCGCAGATCCTCCAGCACGAGCTGGGTGCGCTTCAGCCATTCCTTGTAGGGATGCGCGCGGGCGAGCTCGGTCTTGATCTCCTCGTCGGGGATCAGCCGGCCTTCCTCCATGTCGACCAGCAGCATGCGGCCCGGCTGGAGCCGCCACTTGGTGACGATGGTCTCTTCCGGGAAGGTCAGCACGCCCATCTCGGAGGCGAGCACGATCTTGTCGTCGGTGGTGACGAGATAGCGCGCCGGGCGCAGGCCGTTGCGGTCCAGCGTCGCGACGATCTGGCGTCCGTCGGTGGCGACGATCGCCGCCGGCCCGTCCCACGGCTCCATCATGGCGGCGTGGTACTCGTAGAAGGCGCGGCGCTCCTCATCCATCAGCGGGTTGCCGGCCCACGCCTCGGGCACCAGCATCATCGCGGCGTGGGGCAGCGAATAGCCGCCCTGGGTGAGGAATTCGAGCGCGTTGTCGAAGCAGGCGGTATCGGACTGGCCCTCATAGGAAATCGGCCAGAGCTTGGAGATGTCGTTGCCGAACAGCTCCGAATCGACGGAAGCCTGCCGTGCCGCCATCCAGTTGACGTTGCCGCGCAGCGTGTTGATCTCGCCATTGTGGGCGACCATCCGGTAGGGATGAGCCAGCGACCACGCCGGGAAGGTGTTGGTGGAGAAGCGCTGGTGCACGAGGGCGACCGCGCTCTCGAAATCCGTGTCGTGCAGGTCGGCGTAATAGGCGCCGAGCTGGTCGGCGTTGAACATGCCCTTGTAGACGAGGGTGCGGCACGACAGCGACACGACGTAATAGCCGGCCGTGCGCGGGTCCTTCGCGGCATAGACCGCGTTCGACACCACCTTGCGCAGGATGAACAGCCGGCGCTCGAAATCGTCCTCGCTCTGGATCGCCTCGCCGCGGCCGATGAAGACCTGCACATGCCGGGGCTCGGTCGGCAGCACGGTGTGGCCGAGCGAGGAATTGTCGGTCGGCACGTCGCGCCAGCCGAGCAGAACCTGGCCTTCGTCGGCGACCACGCGCTCGAAGGTCTCGCGCACGATCTGCTGGCCTTCCGCCTCGCGCGGCAGGAAGACGTGGCCGACGGCGTAATGGCCGGGCTCCGGCAACTCGAAGCCGAGCTTGGCGGCTTCCTTGGCGAAGAAGCGGTGCGGGATCTGCACCAGCATGCCCGCGCCGTCGCCGGCGCGCGGATCCGCACCCACCGCGCCGCGGTGCTCGAGATTCAGGAGGATCTGCAGACCGTCCTGCACGATCTGGTGCGACTTGCGGCCCTTGATGTCGGCGATGAAGCCGACGCCGCACGAATCCTTCTCGTTGCGCGGGTCATACAGGCCCACCGCATCCGGCAGGCCCGGATCCATCGCAACCGGCCGAGCGGCTTTGACGGCGGCGCGGTCCGTCGTGGCACGACGAGCCGCACCTCCATCGACGTTCCGCACGGCGCTGCCGTCGAATTCCTCGCTCATGGCCTTATGTCTCCCAAAATGCCTTGCGGCGTGCCTCCCGGCGGAGGCCGTTTTCAGAACGGGCACGACGACCGTTTCACCCGGCGGTCGCGAGCGCAGCCCATATAGGACAGCATGGCTTCCCTATCAATCGCGAAGATGCCAGAATTACGCATCCCGCACAAGCGGCGCGCGTGGCGCGGGGCCGTCTCGACTTCACGCTTGTTGCGGGGGCGGCCCAAGCCGCGAAACGAAAGGTAAGACCTCCGGCGTCGAGGCGCAACGCCGTTGCGGGAAAGGTCTGGCTTCCCGGAGCGCGGCCTTTGCGGCGAAACCGCGGCGAGGTGCGTTGTGAGGGGCGGCGTTCCGTGGTGCCTGACCAAGCGGCGCAAAGTGACCAAGCGGCGCAAAGGCCTGTCGTCTCATCCGTGCCGCAATCCGGCGTTTCCCTTGAGCCGGGCGGTCATCGAGAGAAGCTTCCATGCCCCTGTCGTCTTTGCGCGCATCGCACTCACCGGACGGCCTCGCGGATCCGCGCCCGCGGACCGTGCGCGTCGTCGCGGCCGGGGCGGCGGGCCTTGCGGCGCTGCTGGCTGCGACCGTCGGCCTCACCCTCGGGGCCGGGCCGGTTCATGCGCAGTATTATCAACCCTATTACGTCATGCCGGAGCAGGACTACCGCTACGGGCCGCCGCCCGAGGCCGCTCCGCCGGCCCTGCCGCCGCAGAATGTAGGACCGCTGCTGCGCTCCCTCGGCTTCCGGCAGGTGCGATTCATCAAGCGCGTGCGGGACGACTATATCGTCGAGGCGAGCGAACTCGACGGCACGCGCGTGCAGTTGCGTCTGGATCGCTATAGCGGCGAGATCCTTTCATCACGCGCCATTGCGCCGCCCGGCGGCTACAACGCCCAGCAGCCGCCGCGTCCGCCGGGGGGCCTGCCGCGAGCAGCCGTGCCGCCACCGTCGCGGCCGGAGCTGTCCGCCGTCCCGGTGCCCCCCAAGGCGCCAGCCGAACGCAACGCCGCCGTGCCGCCGGCCGCTCCCGTGCAAGAGCCGGAGGTGGCCGGCACGCCGCCCGCTTCCGCGGCGCCGGACGGCGAGAAGAACAATGTGCGGGTCATTCCTGGCGTCGCCGTTCCCGGCGGCAGCGCCGCTCCGGCAGCACCCGAGGCGCCCAGGGAAGATGCGGCGAAGACGGCCGACACCGGCGCACCCGCCAAGATGGATCCCGCCGCAAAGCCCGCTCGGCCGCGCATCAACGCAGGCACCGGCACGCCGAGCACCGGCAGCGCCGGCACGGCATCGGTGATCGCCAGCCCGCCGACGCCCTGAGACCGTGCCGAGCCACAAAAAAGGCGCTCCAGCGATAACCGGGGCGCCCGTTGTTTTGTCGGCGAAGTCTGGCGAGGGAGCGGCGGGCAGAGCCCGCCGCCCTGGAAACGATCACGCGGCAACCTTGCTGCCTGCACCGGTCTGCACACCGTCCGATACCGCCGTGGCCTCGATGGTCGAGGGAGCCGAACCGGTGGTGATCGGGATCTGCCGCGGCTTCATCGCCTCCGGCACCTTGCGGACGAGGTCGACATGCAGCAGCCCGTTGGCGAGGCTGGCGCCGCGAATCTCGACATGGTCGGCAAGCTGGAAGCGACGCTCGAAGGCGCGCGCGGCAATGCCCTGATAGAGCACGTCCGCAGATTTCTCGACCGGCTGCTTCTCGCCGCGAATGGTGAGGGTGTTCTCCTTCACCTCGATGCCGAGATCCTGCTCCGTGAAGCCGGCGACCGCGACCGTGATGCGGTACGCATTTTCGCCGGTGCGCTCGATATTGTAAGGCGGGTAGGTGGTGCCGCCGTTTTCCACGCCGCCGACCTGGTCGAGCAGCGAGAACAGCCGGTCGAAACCGACGGTGGAACGGTAAAGGGGGGAAAGATCGAATGTACGCATAAGCATATCCTCCTTTGAAGCGACATGCGCATGGCCCTCTCGACAAGCGAGCCGGGCCTGCAATGCATCGCCATCGGGCCGGTGCAGGGGAGACATGGTGAGCGCCTGCGCGCGTGCAAGGGCTGCTTTGCTGCGGTGTGCAGGTCCTGCCGATGAACGGCAGATGAATGCCGGCTTCGGCGTTCGTTCATCTGCGTCGCGACTGAATTCTCCTTCCGCACAGTGTTTCGCGGATGCGCAGGGTCTGCTCGGATGGCAGGGTCCGTGCGGGTGACAGCAGGCTGTTCGGAGGTGCCCAAGCCGTGGCTGCAGGCCGGTTCATTGCCCCGTTCCTTGCTCCGTTCCTCGTCATGCTGCTCGCGGGCACCGCTGCGCTGCCGGCCGCGGCGCAGGGATTCCGGGGGCCGTGGGAGGAAATGGGCCCGCCAGGTGCTTCGGGTCGCCCCGGCGCCGGCCCCTACGCGCCCTACGAGACGACGCCGGCGCGTCGTCCAGGCGGCCCGGACGGACCCGGCATGGATCCCGGCGCCGTGGTCGAGATGCTGCGCGGGCGTGGCTTTTCCAATATCGAGGTGGTGCGCCAGCGCGGCGCCATGATCATCGTCGAGGCCAATGGTCCGCGCGGCGAGCGGGTGCAGCTCGTCGTCGATGCGCCTTCGGGGGCGATCAGCGGCATGAAGGTTATCGGCTTCGGCGACCGGCGGTATTGAGGATGTGAAGCGTGCCTGTCGTCGAATTGACATGAAGACGGTCGCGGCACACCGAACCATCCTTGTTTGCGACAATCCCGACGTGTATCGCTCGCGCCTTGTCCCCGCGAGCCCTGCTCGTCCCTTCACTCGTTGCCCGGCCTGATTTCGCTTCCATGCTATTCGCCACGCCTGCCAATCCCGTCCCCGAGGGTGCCGTCTGTTCCCGTGTCCGCGCGACGGACGGGGTGATGCTGCGCGTGGCGCGGTGGGAGCCGGCGGTACCGGCCGCGGGCACGATCTGCATTTTTCCCGGGCGGACCGAGAAAATCGAAAAATATTTCGAGACGGTGGAGAATCTGCGCCGGCGCGGCTTCTGCGTCGCGGTGATGGACTGGCGCGGGCAGGGCGGTTCCGACCGTCTGCTGCGCAACCCCATCAAGGGCCATGTCGGCAGCTTCGAGCACTACCAGCTCGACATCGACGCCTTCATGCGCGACTGGGTGCTGCCGACCTGCCCGGCGCCCTATTTCGCGCTCGCCCATTCCATGGGCGCGGCCATCCTTTTGGATTGTGCGCGCCTCGACGGCGAGCGGCAGGATCGCGACTGGTTCACCCGCATGCTGCTGGTGGCGCCGATGCTGGACATCGCGCTGATCCGCCATCCCTCCATCGCGCGCGGGCTGGCGCGGGTGCTTTCGACGCTGCAGATGCAGCGGGTGGGCGTGCCTTCGCGCCGGGCGCTGCACGCCAATCTCCCGCCCTTCGAAGGCAACCGGCTTTCTTCCGATCCCGTGCGCTTCGCCCGCAATGCCGGCATTTCGCTCGAGCACCCCGAACTCGATGTCAGTGCGCCGACCATCGGCTGGATTCGCTGCGCCTTCGATATGATGGAGCGTCTCGCCGACCCGGCGACGGCGCGCATCATCCGCCAGCCACTGCTGCTGGTGGGCGCGGGCGCCGATACGGTGGTCTCGACCCGCGCCATCGAGCGGCTCGGCAGCCGGCTGATCGCCGGCGGGCATGTCGTCATCCCCGGCGCGCGCCACGAATTGCTGCAGGAGCGCGACCTCTACCGTGAGCAGTGCCTCGCCGCATTCGATGCCTTCATTCCTGGCAGCCAGGCGGCCTGATCTTCAGCCCCGCGCCAGCAACTCCAGCGCTTCCGCATGGACGCGCCTGTCGCCCGCCACCACCACGCGCCCGCCGCCGAGCGCCGGGTTGCCGTCCCAGTCCGTCACGATGCCGCCCGCTCCTTCGATGACCGGAATCAGCGGCACGATGTCGTGGTCCTTCAGGTTGGTCTCGATGATGAGATCGACATGGCCGGCCGCGACCATGCAGTAGCCGTAACAATCCCCGCCATAGCGGGACAGCCGCACCTGACGCTCCACTACCTCGAAACGTGCGCGGTCGGCGTCGTTCATGAGCAGCGGGCTGGTGGTGAACATGAGGGCATCGGCCACGCGCTCGCACGGGCGCACCAGCAGGCGACGCTCGCCCGCCGGGCCGCGATAGCGCGCGACCGAGCCGTCGCCATAGAAGCGTTCGCGAATGAAGGGCTGGTGCATCATGCCCCAGCAGGGGGCGCCATGCCGGGTGAGGCCGATCAGCGTGCCCCAGGCCGGCATGCCGGCGATGAAGGACTTTGTGCCGTCGATGGGATCGAGGATCCAGACGAATTCGGAATCCAGACGCTCATCGTCATATTCCTCGCCACGGATGCCGTGCGCAGGAAAATGGCGGCCGATCAGCGCGCGCATCGCCTGCTCGGAGGCACGATCCGCCGCCGTCACCGGATCGAACGCCGCCGTGCCGCGGGTCTTGTCCTCGACCCCGAGCGCCGTGCGAAAGAAGGGCAGGATGGCGCGGCCGGACACATCCGCGAGTTCATGGACGAAGGCTTCGAAATCAACAGCGGCCATGGTGCTCCCTTTCCGGTCCAGCGACACGCATTGCCCGCCGCTCGCGCCCGCGCGCTTCATGTGCATATCCACGGGCCGGGCGGGCGGCAATGTCGAAAGGTGCGGGGGCGACTTGAAAGGCGCCTCGGAGATATTACCTAGCGTCAGATGCTGAGCGACCGGCAGGCGGCTGCTGAGCTATGCGTAGATCGCATAGGCGTTATCTCCATCTGCCG
Organism: Ancylobacter crimeensis; assembly: GCF_023016805.1. Classification (GTDB taxonomy): domain Bacteria; phylum Pseudomonadota; class Alphaproteobacteria; order Rhizobiales; family Xanthobacteraceae; genus Ancylobacter; species Ancylobacter crimeensis. The sequence goes on along the minus strand of NZ_JALKCH010000011.1, from coordinate 12,674 downwards.
CGAGAATGGGCATGCACACGTCTTGATACGGGCAAGCATCGCTGCCATATTATTGCAGCGCGAGAACGCAATTGGCGTTGGTTCTCGCCGCCCTCCTTGGGCGTTTCCTCCCTAGACTCGGGCCGCTCCGTTCGCGTGAGCGGCCTTTTTCTTTTCTTGCGGGACGCTGGTAGGTGTCTGCAAAGGAAGGGCTTTTTACGGAGTGATGCGAAACGCGTCACGCCCTCGATCCCATGGCCTCCATCAAGGCGCATCCTGTTACCTGTAACCTCTGGCGCCAGAAGGCCAATGCTGTATTTCGTATGCCAGTCAAGTGGCAAAGGTGCGTCAATGCGCGCAAGAGGCGCGTTTGGCGCGATCCGCGCGTCACAGCGGTGTGATCAGTTTCATTTCCTTTCATTTGAGCCTTGCATTTTGTGCGGTGCACGGGCATAAAGATCTTGCGGGCCGCGATTGGCGTCGTCGCCCGCATGCCCTCCTTGGGCGTTTCCTCCCTAGACTTGGGCCGCTCCGTTCGCGTGAGCGGCCCCTTTTCTTTTTAAGCCCAGACATTTCAGGATCTTGTGCGCGCTGAACCACCGCAGCGGGCAGCGGGCCACTGTGCTTTGCGGGCGCGGGCGGGGCAGGATGCTGTCAGGGATGCCAGGCGAGCCGACGAGGTGCGGTATCTTGCATGCAGGTCGTGGACGCGTGTGTGACGTGAGGCGGGGTGACGCAGAAAATGCGCGGAAAATGACCAAAAACAAAAGCCGGGCATGCCAAAAAGGCCGCCCGGCGTGTTTTCATGGAGATTTTCGCGACATTTCAGCCACAGTGGGTGCCGAAGCGGGACCGTTCACGCCGATAGCGGCGCCGGATGCCTTGATTATTCCGCAATGCTCCGACATCTTAACGCCTGTACCGAGCGATTGGCGTCGCTCCGTACTGCCCTCCTTGGGCGTTTCCTCCCTAGACTTGGGCCGCTCCGTTCGCGTGAGCGGCCCCTTTTCTTTTCAGCACCCCTCGTCCTGTCCTGCCGGTGTCCGATGAACGGTCCGGCATGTTCTCTGCGACAGCTGGCGCCTCAAGAAGGGCCGTGCCGGTGTCAGCCTGTCCTGTCCGCCGTTATTGTGGCGGTTATTCCTCAGCGAATGTGAGGGGAAGGTCCGGCGACACCGAACGTGCAGAATTCGTATATCTCTCATTCCCGAATTGCAAGGCTCTCAAAACGCCTTTTCACATCGCGCGATAATATTTTTCGAGTGAACGCTTTTTGCGCGCGTTTCTGCTCAACGCCCTGTCTTTTGCTCATTCTGCCGCGGTGCGCATGGGGTTGAGAGAGCCGGGATCGAGTGCCGCGACAGCGCGGATCGCAGCCATCATGTCGGCGCGAACCCGCTCGAAACGGTCCGAGCGGGTGTAGGTTCGCTCATTCATATAGAGTGCGCGGTTGATCTCGATCTGCACCGCATGCATGCCCGAGGATGGATTGCCGTAATGCTCGGTGATGAAGCCGCCTGCATAGGGCTTGTTCCGTATCACCGCATAGCCGCGCCGGCCGAGCTCGAGTTCGAGCGTTTCGGTGACGAGCGACGAGCAACTCGTGCCGTAGCGGTCGCCCAGCACGATGTCGGCGGCGACGCGCTGGTCGCGACCATTGCTGGAAGGCATGGAGTGGCAGTCCACCAGCACCGCCGCGCCGAAGTTGCGCTGCATCTCGACCATCATGCGCCGCAGCGTGCGGTGATAGGGCTTGTAATAGAGCTCGATGCGCTCGATCGCCTCGGCGACGGGGATCCGGGCGGCGTAGATCTCCTGCGCCTCGCCGACGATTCGCGCGATGGTGCCGAGCCCTCCCGAGACGCGCATCGAGCGCGTATTGGCGTAGGCCGGGAGACGCCCCTCGAACATGCGCGGGTCCAGTTCATAGGGCTCGCGGTTGAGGTCGAGAAAGCACCGGGGAAAATGGGCTCGCATGAAAGGGAGGCCTTCCTCGGTCGCGCTGCGGAACAGCAGGTCGACATAGGCATCCTCGGAGCGGCGCAGCGTCGCCATGTCGAGCCGGGCCTGCTCGACGAAGGCACGCGGATAGACGAGGCCTGAATGAGGCGAGTTGATCAGCACGGGGGCCTTGAAGGCGCCGGGCTCCACCAGCTCGAAGGCGGGGTCGATCGTTTCCGCTATGACGGGAATCATCGGTCCGTCTTCGTCCTGTTCTCTGGTCGTCGGCAAGGTCCGGCGACGCTTATCTAGCCCGGCAATCCGGCAAGGGCGAGAGGCAAGCCTGCAAAAGCCGCCGTGCATCCTGCCGGCCGCATCGCGCCATCATGGCCGGGCGAGCGGGGGGCTGTCGATGGCGAATCGGGCCGCCCCCCCCCGCGCAAGGGCTCGTTCCGATGCGGAGGGTTCGGTAACCTTCTCGTGCTACGACCCTTCCATGAATGGGGTTGTGCCTGCCGGCTGCGTTTCGGGAGTTAGGTGATGGGGATGACGAAGATCCTTCTGGCCGAGGATGATGGCGACATGCGTCGCTTTCTGGAGAAGGCGTTGAACACGGCCGGCTATGATGTGGTCGCGTTCGACAATGGCCGCTCCGCCTATCAGCGCATGCGCGAGGAGCCTTTCGACCTGCTGCTGACCGATATCGTCATGCCGGAAATGGATGGCATCGAGCTGGCGCGCCGTGCCACCGATCTCGATCCGGACATCAAGGTGATGTTCATCACCGGCTTCGCGGCGGTCGCGCTCAATGCCGACAATCAGACGCCGAAAGATGCCAAGGTGCTGTCCAAGCCTTTCCACCTGCGTGATCTGGTGAACGAGGTCGGCAAGATGCTGGCGGCATGATCCGCCGCGGCCCGTTGTCGCCCGGGCCGGAGGGGGAGGGGTCGGAATTCTCCACAGGAGGGGCTCCGATCTTCCGCACGATGCGCAAGTCGCCTTGCGCCGCGGTTAGGGCTCCGCTATAGGAGCCGCACTCCGGCGAACGGAATGGGCGCGTAGCTCAGCGGGAGAGCACTACGTTGACATCGTAGGGGTCACAGGTTCAATCCCTGTCGCGCCCACCATTCCGGTTCTTATTCATCAAGATGTTACGCTCTTGCGGCGTCCGCGCGACGAAGCGTGCGGTGGTGCTGAATCCTCGCTTTGAGGGTGTGCGCCGCGCCTGCCGTTTGTTCCGGCTGTCACCCGGCCCGCAGCACCGCGCGGCGCACCCTGCGGCGACGGCGACGGGCGCGGCGGTTCCAGATGGGCTCGGCCATCAGGGCCGCGATGCGGGCGAGCCGGCGTGATAAGGGCAGCTGCCTGCGCGGCATGGGGTGGGTTGCCCCGAGCAGCGCATGGTTCGGAGCCAGCGACAGCAGGCGTTCGGGGATCGCAGGCGCAGCGCGCAGACCTTCCACCAGAGCGGAAAAGCCAGAAATGATCGCCACAGTGTCGAGCGTGGTGAACAGGTAGCGGCGAGCGCGCGCCATGGCGATCAGATCGCAGAACTGGTCGATGGCTGCGGCCCTGATGTCGGTGGCCGGGCGGTAATGCAGCGGCTCGTCCGATTCTGGCACGTCCATATTGGTGATGAGATCGACCTGTGGCGGGAAGAATCGCCGCGCGACCTGCTGCACCTCCGCGCTGTCGGTGCACAGCAGCAGCCGCTGTCCGGCGAACATCGGTCGCGCACGGGCGAAAAGCTGCTGGAAGTCGGTGCGGTAATCGGAATGGCGCACATGCAGCGCGTCATAGACGGCACCGAGGCGGGCGAGACGCTCGACGACTTCGCCGGCTATGTCCGGCGCCAGCGCGAGACCCTCGAGCCCGCGCGCGCCGATGAGCCCACCGCCACATTGTTCATGAACAAGGCAGCGTTCGGGATGGTCACGCGTCATGTCGAACGTAACGGGCGCCCCGGCCTCGTCGACGTAGTTTTCATGCTTCGTGCACCAGGAAGGCTCGAAGCCGGCAAGCTGGCTGCAAAGGCTCGCGGGTCGCACCGCGCCGGGCGTGTCGAGCGCCGCCAGCAGGGCGTCGTCCGCGGTTTCCAGCCGGCAGCTTGCCTCCGGCAGCACGCGGAACAAGGTATCGAAGGGCACCCGCATGGCCCCGCGCGAGAGGTCCAGCAGCACGATCCGGTCATGGGCCGCCGCATAGCGCCGGCAGCGATGGATCTGCACGAGGCAATCATTCATGCCACCCCGCGGCCGCACCAGAAGGTAGCGGGCATGGGCAGGCATGGTCGGATGAGGTGCAGCGGCGGGGCGGGGCATGATGATCGGGCACGCGATACAGCTGGGCCGATCCGCGTCGGCCCCTGCTGTCGCTTGCCACATGGCCCGCCCGCCTGCAATCGGTGCTGCGCGCTGCGGCAGACGGGCGCCGCAGCGTACACCTGCGAATGTCGGTCGATTCCGCCTACTCGGCCGCCACGGTGTCGGCTCCATAGGCGCCCCGCGTGCCGAGGGGGCGGGGATGGCCGGTCGTGGTGTCGCGCGCGGTCTGTCGCTCGATCTCCACGTTCAGTTCGGCACCCAGCAGGATCACCGTCACCGACAGCCAGATCCAAGTCATGAAGCCGATCACCGCGCCGAGCGAGCCATAGGTTTCGTTGTAGGAGGCGAAGTGCGAGACGTACCAGGAGAAGCCTGCGGAAACGCCGAGCCACAACACGGCGGCAGCGACAGCACCGGCGCCGACCCAGCGCCAGCGGGGATGCGCCCGGCAGGGGCCATAGCGATACAGCGCTGCGATCAGCGCCATCACCAGCACGGCGAGTGCCGGCCAGCGCAGCAGGCGCAGCAGCCATTCGGTGTTCTGGTCGAGATGCAGGAAGGAGAGCGCCACCGGCAGGGCGACAACGGCCGCCAACGCCGCGATGCCGATGAGGATGCCGGCGACGGTAAGCGCCAAGGACAGCAAAGTAAGCATCAGGAAAGAGCGGCTCTCGTCTTCGTCATAGGCGATATTGAGAGCTTCGATCAGCGATTTCGTGCCGGCATTGGCGCTCCACAAGGCGGTGACGAGGCCGATGGCAAAGCCGATGCCGAGCGCCTGCGTGCCGTGGGAGGTGACGCGCATCGCCTGGTCGCGCAGCACCTCGATCATGCCGGACGGCAGGATCCACGCCGCGGCGTCGAGCTGCTGCTGCACCTGCAACGGATCGAAGAACAGGCCGTAGAGCGCGATGAAGGCGCCGAGCGCAGGGAAGACCGCCAGCAGCGCATAGAAGGTGACACCCGCCGCGAGACTCAGCACCCGGTCGCCGGCAAATTCGCTGAAGACGCGCTTGAGGATGCTCCACCAGCCTCGCGCCGGAATCTCGACGGGGGACGACGCCGCGAGCCCGGGATGGTGCGCGTCCAGCGCAGTCCCCTGTGCGGAAATGGCGATATGGCCGTACCGGCGTCGCCAGCCGGCCAGAACCACGAGCAGTCCACCGACCGCTACAAGGTCCACCGACTGTCTCACCACGCTGCGCTTCCCGCTCATCCGCCACTCCGTTCGCCGCACCGGCCGCGATCCGATCCGCCCGTGTGAGCACAACGGATGCATGGGCCGAACGGTTTCCACGTAAGGGCGGGATTTTGCGCACTGGCCGTGGGGGACCTCAGCGCGTGCCGGCGCGGCCTTCGAGCCCTGCCTGAGCGTCGCTGTCCGAGCCGGGCACGCGCATTTCGAACACGCGGTCGATGACCGCATAGTCGAAATAGCCCATCCGCGCGATCGGCCGGATGGTCTCTATATCGAGCCGCCCGTCCGCCCGGATGACGCGGTCGTCGATATGGATGAGTTCGACCTGCGCGAACACGATGTCGATGCTGCCGACCGGCGAATTGCCCTTCAGCCGGTGCGTGCTCAGATAGCGGCACTCGAACTTCACCGGGCTTTCCGCGACCATGGGGATCGCGGCGTTCTCGGCATAGACCTTGGTGACGTTCAGGCGGTCGAACTCGTTTTCCTCCGGCGGCAGTGCCATGGCGCTGATGTTCACCGCCTCGCGCAGGTCCCACGTCGCCATGTTCCACACGAACCAGCCGGTTTCCTCGGCATTCAGCACCGTGTCCTTGCGGCGGCCGTCCGGATAGTGATTCGCCGAGAACATCACCATGGGCGGGTCGAAGGTGAGGTTCTGCCACTGGCTATAGGGTGCGATGTTCTCCACGCCCGCCAGGCTCACGCTGGAAAGCCAGCCGATCGGGCGCGGCACGGTGCAGCTCTTGAAGGGCGAGAAGGGCAGGGGACAGGCATCTGTGGCAGGCGCATATTTCACGATCGTTCTCCGGAGTGGGCCGCACGGCACACCACCAATATATTGGTCATATAGCAAGCGCATTTCGCACATTGTGTGCCGCATCGCCCTGCGCTATGAGCGCAGAAGCAACGGGAGGCGCGCCGATGATCAGCCAGAGCGACCAGGCGGTGATGGTCCTGCAGGAGCTCATCGAGACCGGCGAACTGAAGCCCGGCACCATGGTGTCGGAGCGCGGGCTGATGGAGCGGCTCGGCCTGGGCCGGACCCCGGTGCGCGAGGCGATCCAGCAGCTTGCGCTCGCCCACATGCTGCGCATCCATCCGAGCCGGGGCATCGAGGTGCCGGCGATGTCGGTGGAGGACCAGCTCAGCGGGTTGGAGGTGCGCCGCGCGACGGAGGCGCTCGCCGTGGCGCTGGCCTGCGAGAGGGCGAGCACCGGGGAGAACGCCGCCATCGCCGCGCTGGCGGCCGAGCTCGACGGTGATTTCGCCCTGCCGGCCTATGTCGACACGGTGCGGCGCACCCACCGGCTCATCATCGACGCCGCGCACAATCCCTATCTCGACGCCGTGATGACCCCGCTGCAGGCGCTGTCCCGCCGTTTTTGGGTGATGCATCTGCGCGAGCCGGCTTGCGAGGTCGCGCGGGGCAAGGCGCTGCACAGGGCCCTGCTCGCCGGTGTCGCGGCGCGGGATATCGAAGCGGCACAGGCAGCCTCGCGCGCGCTAAACGATTATCTCGTCGGCTTCGCGGTGGACGTCGTGGCATCGCGGGCTCGCGGCCGGGCATGAGACGCCGGCGCGTGTCCGGCACGACCGTCCGTCGATCATGCGGCGCATTGATTGCGCATGCCGGCGCACGATATCACTGACACGAATGTCTTCACCGGAGTGATCCGTCTTGCGCAGCCTCGACCGTTTTCTGCCCGCCTTGCGTGCCACCCTCGCCGCCTCCGCCGCCCCCGGGGGAGCTGCTGCCGCGCTCGGTGCGCTGCCGCAATGGGATCTCACAGATCTCTATCCCGGTCTCGAATCACCGGAGCTGACGGCCGATCTCGCCCGCGCCGAATCCGAGTGTCTGGTGTTCGAGGCCGACCACAAAGGCAGGCTCGCCGAGGTGCTGGACGCTCCCGACGCGGGCGCCCGCATGGCTGCGATCCTGAAACGCTATGAGGGGATCGAGGATCTGCTCGGCCGGCTCTATTCCTATGCCGGCCTCGTCTATGCCGGCGACACCACCGACCCTGTACGCGCCAAGTTCTATGGCGACCTGCAGGAGAAGCTGACCGACGCCTCGACCCACCTCCTGTTCTTCACTCTGGAGCTGAACCGGCTGGACGATGCGAAGATGGATGCGGCGCTCGCCGACCCGGCGTTCGCCCATTATCGCCCGTGGATCGAGGATGTGCGGGCGGAGAAGCCCTATCAGCTCGACGACAAGATCGAGCAGCTCTTCCACGAAAAGGGCATCACCGGCCGTGGTGCCTGGAACCGGCTGTTCGACGAGACCATCGCAGGCCTGCGCTTCGACATCGACGGCAAGAGTCTGCCGCTGGAGCAGACGTTGAACTACCTCGCCGAGCCGGAGGAGGGGAAGCGCAAGGCAGCGGCCGAGGCGCTGGCCAAGGTGTTCGGCGAGAACCTGCGGCTTTTCACCCTCGTCACCAACACGCTGGCCAAGGACAAGGACATCTCGGACCGCTGGCGCGGCTTCCAGGACATCGCGGATTCCCGCCATCTCGCCAACCGGGTGGAGCGCGAGGTGGTGGATGCGCTGGTCTCGGCCGTTCACGCCGCCTATCCGCGCCTCGCGCACCGCTACTACAAGCTGAAGGCGAAGTGGTTCGGCAAGGAGAAGCTGGCCTATTGGGACCGCAACGCCCCGCTGCCCAGGGTCGAGACCCGTACCATCGGCTGGGACGAGGCGCGCGACACCGTGCTGGGCGCCTATTCCACCTTCTCGCCGCGCATGGCCGACATCGCCCGCACCTTCTTCGACCGCAGCTGGATCGATGCCGGCGTGCGCCCCGGCAAGGCACCGGGCGCCTTCGCCCACCCGACGGTGCCTTCGGCGCATCCCTATGTGCTGCTGAACTACATGGGCAAGCCGCGCGACGTGATGACGCTCGCCCATGAACTGGGTCACGGCGTGCACCAGGTGCTGGCGGCCCCGAATGGCGCGCTGATGGCGCCGACCCCGCTGACGCTGGCCGAGACAGCTTCGGTGTTCGGCGAGATGCTGACCTTCCGCCGCCTGCTCGCGGCCGCGCCGGACCGTGCCGCGCGGCGGGCGATGCTCGCCTCGAAGGTCGAGGACATGATCAACACGGTGGTGCGCCAGATCGCTTTCTACACCTTCGAGCGTCGCATCCACACCGAACGCAAGCAGGGCGAGCTGACCGCCGAGCGGATCTGCACCATCTGGAAGGACGTGCAGGCCGAAAGCCTCGGCGAAGGCATCGACCTCGGGCCCGGCTATGAGAGTTACTGGGTCTATATCGGCCACTTCATCCACTCGCCCTTCTATGTCTATGCCTATGCCTTCGGCGACTGCCTCGTGAATTCGCTCTATGCGGTTTATGAGAACGCCTCGGACGGTTTCGCCGAGCGCTATCTCGCCATGCTGGCGGCGGGCGGCACGAAGCACCATTCCGAGCTGCTGGCCCCCTTCGGCCTCGATGCGCGCGACCCGGCCTTCTGGCAGACCGGGCTCAACCTGATCGAGCGGATGATCGCCGAGCTGGAAGAAATGGAAGACTGAGGGAGAAAACCCTGCGCGGGGTTTCGGCCGTGGGCCGGGGTGCGTGCCTTGCGCAGGGCTGCTCCAATTTTGGGCTTGCCCGATATGCGTCGGCTGGCGGACAAGAGTGATACGTTCACTTTCCCTGTCCTCTTCCGCCGGTTGCCGTCGCCATGTCCGTTCTTGCCGAAGCGCCCGTGCCCGCATCGTCCGCCGGGCTCGATTCTGAACTGCTGCGCCACACGCCTTATGACGGATCGCGCAAGCCGTTTTCGATCGCGCTGGCCCCGCTCGATCTGGCGGAATGGTTCGAGCCCGACCCGCGGCTCGTGCCGACGCTCGCCGAGCGCGAGCGGCTGCTGGCGGACAAGCGCGACGTGGTGTTCCGCGAGGAGGCGACGAGTCGGCCCGCCCAGCGCGAGACGCTCGATCTCGTGGTCGCCTATCTGACGCAGACGTCGCCGGAGATCTGGCGGCGCGAGGGCGATGCCATCGTGATCGTGCCGGCCGGCCGCAGCGTGCGGCTCGACACCGACGAGCCGCCGCTGATGACCGCGGCGCGCCTCGTTTCCGACGACCTCATCCTCATGACTCCGGGCCCGGAGGGTTATCGCCTTACCGCCGCGGCGCTGTGCTTTCCGTCCGCCTGGTCGCTGGCGGAGAAGTTCGGCAAGTCGCTCGACGGCATCCACGCCGCCGTGCCCGGCTATCCGAGCAAGATGGCGCGGGTGATGAACCGCATCTTCGAGAACCTGAAGGTCGACCAGCCGGTCTGGCGCATCAACTGGTCGATCTACCCCGACAACGAACTGCACCATCCCGAATCCAAGGAGCGTCCGCGCGACTGGTTCGGTGGGGCGGACGACGTGGCGCCGCAGGCCTTCGTGCGGGTCGAGCGGCAGGGCCTGCGCCGGCTGCCCGAAACGGGCGACATCCTTTTCAACATCCGCGTGCATGTGGATCCCTTCACCGCGTTCCGCCGCCACCCCGACGGCACGTCGCTGGCCGCGGGGCTGCGTGACCAGATCCTCTCGCTGGATCCCGATCAGCTCGCCTACAAGGCGCTGACCGAGCATCGCGACCAGGTCGTCGCCGCGCTGGACCGCATCGCTCAGGGCGCTTGAGGCCCCGCATGGCGTCCCGGCCAAACCGGATGGGACGCTTCCGTCCTTGCGTTCCCATTTCGCGCCGCGATGATGGGCATGGCCGAAACGGGCAGGGGAGTTTCGCCCGATGGTCTTCTGGTTTCCGATTCTCATGTGGCTGGCGGCGATCGTTGCGGCCGGCAGCGCCGTCTGGCGGATGGGGCGCCCGATTCGCACCGGTTTCGCGATCGAGCAACTGCTGCGCTACATCCTGCTTCTGCCGGTCGGCATCATGGGGCTGTGGGGCTTCGTCGGCCACGTATTCTTCGCCGAGCAATCCGCTGCCGCCATCGGCTGGGCTGCCAGCCCGTTCCAGTTCGAGGTGGGTATGGCCAATCTCGGCATCGGGCTCGGCGGGATGATCGGAGCGTTCCTACGCTCCCGCGGCTTCCGACTGGCGATCGGGGTGGTGGCGCTGGGCTTTCTCGGGGGAGCGGGCCTCGGCCATCTCATCCAGATCGCAGGTACCGGCAACATGGCCGCCGGCAATGCCGGACCGATTCTCTACACCGATTTCCTCACCCCGCTGTCGATCTTCGCTCTGCTCCTGATGCAGCGCTTCACGCGCGAGGGAACGGTGCCGTGATCGTTTTCTCGACTGCGGCCGGTTGAAACACCGGCTCCGCACGCACAGCTCAGGGAGCAAAGGAGCCTGCCCTTGAGCCCGTCCGACGATTCCGGCCCGACCGACAACGCTCCCGCCACCTCCGCACCGGATGACCGCGAGGGGAACCGTCTCACCGCCCGGGCCGCCCGCTATGCGAGGGTCGGCACCCGTGTCGGAGGGGTGGCCGCCCGGATCGCGGGCACGAGGCTGTTCGGCATGGAAGGCCAGCGCGGCGGCAATGCTGCGGCGTTGGCCGCGGCCCTCGGCGGCCTGAAGGGGCCGATCATGAAGGTCGCGCAGATGATGGCGACCATTCCCGAGGCGCTGCCGCCGGAATATGCCGCCGAGCTTGCGAAGCTGCAGAGCGAGGCGCCGCCGATGGGTTGGCCCTTCGTCAAGCGGCGGATGATGGCCGAACTCGGACCCGACTGGCGCAACCGTTTCCGCGATTTCCACCATGCTCCGGCCGCGGCTGCCTCGCTCGGCCAGGTGCACCGCGCGACGGCGCTGGATGGCTCGCCGCTCGCCTGCAAGCTGCAATATCCGGACATGCAGTCGGCGGTCGAAGCGGATCTCTCCCAGCTCGATCTCGTCTTCGCCCTGCATCGGCGCATGGATCCGGCCATCGACACCAGCGAGATGGCCGGGGAAATCGGCGCGCGCATCCGCGAGGAGCTTGATTACCGTCGCGAGGCCAGACATGCCGCGCTCTACAGCCATATCCTTGCGGATATCGACGCAGTGCGGGTTCCGAAGGTGTGGGCGGAGCTTTCTACGGGCCGCCTGCTGATACTGGACTGGCTGGAAGGGCGACGCCTGCTCGACTATCGAGGCGCCCCGCTCGCCATCCGCAATCGCATCGCGGAAGCGATGTTCGCGGCGTGGTGGGTGCCGTTCGTGCAGTATGGCGTGATCCACGGCGACCCGCATCTGGGCAACTACACCGTATTCGAGGTGCCGGGCGAAGGCGCCCCGGAGGCGGGTGGCATCAACCTGCTCGACTATGGCTGCATCCGCATTTTCCCGCCACGCTTCGTCGGCGGCGTGATGGACCTCTATCGCGGTCTGCGTGACGGCGACGCGGCCCGCATCGTTCATGCCTATGAAACCTGGGGCTTCCGCGGACTGAAGCGGGAGGTGATCGAGGTCCTCGATATCTGGGCGCGCTTCATCTATGGCCCGCTGCTCGACGACCGCGTGCGCAGCGTCGCCGACGGCGTGGCGCCGGGCGCCTATGGACGGCGCGAGGCCTTCCAGGTGCACCAGTCCCTCAAGCGGCTCGGTCCACTCACCATCCCGCGCGAATTCGTCTTCATGGACCGTGCGGCCATCGGGCTCGGCGGGGTGTTCCTGCATCTGGCGGCGGAACTCAATTTCCATGCGCTGTTCGAGGCCGCCAGCCGGGACTTTTCGGTGGAGAAAGTGACCACGCGGCAAGGCGCCGCGCTCGGTCGGGTGGGTCTTGCCTGAAAGCAAAGGCAGGCGGCGTTGCCGGGGTCGGCGTTCTCCGCTAAAGCGGAGGACTGCCTTATAATCCATTGGGAGGGGGTCATGGCTGACCACGGTACGCCCGAATACGCCACCGCCACCGGCAACGACTATGCCGCGCACCAGGGCACCTACAAGTTCTTCGTCAAGCTCACGCTGGTCAGCACGCTGGCGCTCGTCGGCCTCATGATCTCGCTGGCCATTGGCGGCGTGAACGGCCATTGGGGCCTGTCCTCGCTCGGCGTGCTCGCCCTTCTCGTCACCACCGCCATCGGCTTTGCTTCCGACACCGGCCGGCCGGCTCTGGTCGGCGGCGTGCTGGTGGTGCTGCTCCTTCTCCTCGTCGTGACCTCGTGAGCCGCGCCATGCAGGTCAGCGTGTTGCGGGAGACGAATGCCGGGGAGTCTCGTGTTGGGGGAACGCCTGACACGGTGAAGCGGTATGTCGGGCTTGGTGGGGACGTTGTTGTTGC
>NZ_JALKCH010000010.1 GCF_023016805.1 Ancylobacter crimeensis | reverse complement strand
ATCGTGAACCGGACCTTCAACCCCGGCTTCCGCATCGAGCTGCACCAGAAGGACCTGAACCTGGCGCTCACCGGGGCCCGCCAGCTGCAGATGGCGCTGCCGGCGACCGCGGTCGCGCAGCAGCTCTTCAGCGCCGTGGCGGCCCATGGCGGCGCCGCCCTCGACCATTCGGCCCTGGTGAAGGCGCTCGAGCTCCTCGCCAACCACACCGTCGCCCCGGATAAGTGAGTTTGCGCACAGGTTCCGCGCCGATGTGGCGGATGTGAATCGCGCCCCGGCCTGGCGGTGACCGCCCGGCCAAACGATCAAGGCCCCGTCGGCGTCGCAGCCGGCGGGGCCGAGCCTTGTTCCGGTCCGCTGTAAACTCCTGACAGGATCGGCGAAAAACTTGACAGTTCTTTACGCCACAAATCAGTTGATGTGGCGATGGATTCCTCTTCTCGAATGGCGGGCGCAGTCATATGACGCCCCATCGAGACAATTGTTCAGACTATCTTTCGTCGATCCGTCGCGAATTTGTCCGCATCGACTTGATCAGCAAGGCGTGACTGCGGAATAGTCCCCCCTGCGCCTTCGCCCGACGCGCGACGTATTATCACGGCATACTATTTCGCTTGACTGGGCCGATTTTCCGCCCATGATGGCATACAAAATACCAAACAAAGGGCACGCCATACCGAACACGGTCGGCGGGACCCGAGGAGGGAGCCTCATGAAGGTCTGTATCTATGGCGCCGGCGCGATCGGCGGTTATGTCGGGGTCCAGCTGAAGCGGGCCGGCGTCGATGTCAGCCTGGTGGCGCGCGGCGCACATCTGGAAGCGATGAAGGCCAACGGCCTGAAGCTGCTGATCGACGGTGAGGAGCGGGTCGAGCACATCCCCGCCTCCGACAATCCGGAAGACCTCGGCCCGCAGGACTACGTCATCGTCGCGCTGAAGGCCCACCAGGTGCCTGGCGTCGTCGACAAGATGCAGCCGCTGCTTGGCAACGACACCGCCGTCGTCACCGCGGTGAACGGCGTTCCCTACTGGTACTATTACAAGCACGGCGATCAGCTCGAAGGCCGCACGCTGGAGAGCGTCGATCCCGGCGCGAAGCAGTGGAACGGCCTCAGCCCGGAGCGCGCCATCGGCTGCATCGTCTATCCGGCGACCGAGGTCGTCGAGCCGGGCGTGATCAAGCATGTCTATGGCGACAAGTTCCCGCTTGGCGAGCCCTCCGGCGAGATCACCGAGCGTGCGACGAAGCTGTCGGAGGCCTTCGCCGCCGGCGGGATGCGTGCGCCCGTGCTGCCGAACATCCGCGACGAGATGTGGCTGAAGCTGTGGGGCAATCTCTGCTTCAACCCGATCAGCGCGCTCACCCACGCAACCCTCGACACCATCGCCTCCGACCCCGGCACCCGCGCCATCGCCAAGGCGATGATGCTGGAAGCCCAGGAGATTGCGGTACAGTCCGGCGTCAATTTCCGCGTCGGCGTCGAGCGCCGCATCGATGGCGCGGGTGCTGTCGGCGCCCACAAGACCTCGATGCTGCAGGATCTGGAGCGCAGCCGCGCAATGGAGATCGATCCGCTCGTCACCGTGGTGCAGGAGATGGGTCGCCTCGCGGGCATCGCCACCCCGACCATCGACACCGTGCTGTCTCTGGTGCGCCAGCGCGCCCAGATCGCCGGCCTTTACAACTGAGACGTAGCGTCATGGCCTATTGGGTTCGCTTCAAGCGCGCGGGCGCTGCCGAGTTCGGCACGCTCGACGACGCCACCATCTCCGTGCACAGCGGCGACATGTTCGGCGCCTCGCAGCCGACCGGGGAGACCGTCTCCCTCGCCGAGGTCGAGCTGCTCACCCCGACCGTGCCGACCAAGATCATCGCCCTGTGGAACAACTTCCACGCCCTCGCGGCGAAACTGAACTCGCCCGTCCCGGCCGATCCGCTCTATCTGCTGAAGGCGGGCTCTTCTCTCACCACGCCCGGCGCCACCGTGCGCCGGCCGGCCTCTTATGACGGCAAGGTCGTCTATGAGGGCGAGCTCGGTATCGTCATCGGCAAGACGGCGACCAATGTCTCCGAGGAGGACGCACCCACCCACATCCTCGGCTATACCTGCGTGAACGACATCACCGCGGCCGACATCATCAACAAGGATGCCACCTTCGCACAGTGGGTCCGTGCCAAGAGCTTCGACGGGTTCGGCCCGTTCGGCCCGGTGGTGGCGACCGATGTGGAGCCCTCCACCCTGGTCGTGCGCACCGTGCTCAACGGCGACGAGCGCCAGAACTATCCGATCAGCGACATGGTGTTCTCGCCGGCCCAGTTGGTCAGCCGCATCTCCCACGACATGACCCTGCTGCCGGGCGATATCATCTGCTGCGGCACCTCGCTGGGTGTCGGCACCATGAAGGCGCCTGAGAACGCCGTCGAAATCGTGATCGACGGCATCGGCACGCTCAGAAACACTTTCGTGCAGTAGCGCATCGGGCCGCCGCCGGGCTAGAAGGGGCGGCGCGCTGACTGGGACAGATCAGACGTGCGGCGAATGAGCGCGTGCAGGCGCAGGCCTTGCATGCTTCATTGACGCCAGCGCGTGAAGGAGCGGGTTGAATGAACATCCATGAATATCAGGCCAAGGGCGTGCTCCGTGAATTCGGGGTTCCCGTGCCGAACGGCGTAGCTGTGCTGAACGCAGGCGAGGCCGAGGCTGCCGCCGCGAAGATCCCCGGCCCGGTGTGGGTGGTGAAGAGCCAGATCCATGCCGGCGGCCGCGGCAAGGGCAAGTTCAAGGAAGCCGAGGCCGGCGAGAAGGGCGGCGTGCGCGTCGTCAAGTCCGCCGGCGAGGCTGCCGAGAACGCGAAGCTCATCCTCGGCAAGACGCTGGTGACCGTGCAGACTGGCCCGGCCGGCAAGCAGGTCAACCGCGTCTATATCGAGGAAGGCTCTGAGATCGAGAAGGAGTTCTATCTCTCCGCGCTCGTCGACCGCGCCACCTCGCGCGTCGCCTTCGTCGTCTCGACCGAGGGCGGCATGGACATCGAGGAGGTCGCCCACTCGACCCCCGAGAAGATCCACACCTTCGCCGTCGATCCGGCCACCGGCATCATGCCGCACCACGGCCGCACCGTCGCCAAGGCGCTCGGCCTGTCCGGCGACCTCGCCAAACAGGCCGGCACGCTGGTCGACAAGCTATACAAGGCCTTCACGGCCAAGGACATGGCCATGCTGGAGATCAATCCGCTGGTCGTGACCAAGGGCGGCGAGCTGAAGTGTCTCGACGCCAAGATCTCCTTCGATTCGAACGCGCTCTACCGCCACCCCGAGATCATGGCGCTACGCGACGAGACCGAGGAGGATGAGAAGGAGATCGAGGCGTCCAAATACGACCTCGCCTATATCGCCCTCGACGGCACCATCGGCTGCATGGTGAACGGCGCCGGCCTCGCCATGGCGACGCTGGACATCATCAAGCTCTACGGCGAATCCCCGGCGAACTTCCTGGACGTCGGCGGCGGCGCCACCGAGGAGAAGGTCACCGCGGCCTTCAAGATCATCACCGCCGACCCGCAGGTGAAGGGCATCCTCGTCAACATCTTCGGCGGCATCATGAAGTGCGACGTCATCGCGCGCGGCGTTCTCGCGGCGGTAAAGGCGGTCGGCCTGCAGGTCCCGCTCGTGGTGCGCCTCGAGGGCACCAATGTCGAGGAAGGCAAGACCATCATCCGCGAGAGCGGACTGAACGTCATTCCGGCGGACGATCTCGACGACGCCGCCCAGAAGATCGTCAAGGCCGTGAAGGAGGCTGCGTGATGTCGGTTCTGCTGACCAAGGACACCAAGATCATCACCCAGGGCTTCACCGGCAAGAACGGCACCTTCCACTCCGAGCAGGCCATCGCCTATGGCTCGAAGGTGGTTGGCGGCACCTCGCCGGGCAAAGGCGGCTCCACCCATCTCGGCCTGCCGGTGTTCGACACCGTGGCCGAGGCGCGTGAGAAGACGGGCGCCGACGCCTCCGTCATCTATGTCCCGCCTCCGGGAGCGGCGGATGCCATCTGCGAAGCGATCGCGGCGGAAATCCCGCTCATCGTCTGCATCACCGAGGGCATTCCGGTGCTCGACATGGTGAAGGTGCGCCGGGCGCTGGACGGCTCGAAGTCCCGCCTCGTCGGGCCGAACTGCCCGGGCATCGTCACCGCCGGCGAATCGAAGATCGGCATCATGCCGGCCAACATCTTCCGCAAGGGCTCCGTCGGCGTGGTCTCGCGCTCTGGCACGCTCACCTATGAGGCCGTGTTCCAGACCTCGCAGGAAGGCCTCGGCCAGACCACCGCGGTCGGCATCGGCGGCGATCCGGTGAAGGGCACCGAGTTCATCGACGTACTCGAACTGTTCCTGGCCGACGACGCCACCGAGTCGATCATCATGATCGGCGAGATCGGCGGCTCGGCCGAGGAGGAAGCGGCCCAGTTCCTGAAGGATGAGGCGAAGCGCGGACGCATGAAGCCGACCGTCGGCTTCATCGCCGGCCGCACGGCTCCCCCCGGCCGCCGCATGGGCCATGCCGGCGCCATCATCTCCGGCGGCAAGGGCGGCGCGGAAGACAAGATCGAGGCCATGCAGTCGGCCGGCATCACCGTCTCCCCCTCCCCGGCCCGGCTCGGCAAGACGCTGGTCGAGGTTCTGCAGAACAAGGCCGCGGCCTGACGCGACAGGGACGGTTCCGGCCGTCCCGCCCTGCATCGAATGCAAAAACGCCCTGCCCCGGTGCGACCGGGGCAGGGCGTTTTTGTTTGATCCCGAGGGCAGGCCGGCAAAGAAAAACCGGCCCCACCCGAGCGGGTGGAGCCGGAGGTCACGCGAGGAAAGGAAATCCGGGAGAAGGGATCGGCTGCTCAGGCCGGGTAGGCTTCCGGCGGCAGCACATAGTCTTCGGCGCCTTCCGCGGCTTCGCTGAAGGTGCGGAACAGGAGCGCGCTCATGAAGGCATGGGCGATGATGAGGGCGGGGAGAACGGGGAAGACGGACTGAAGCATGTGAATGATCCTGCGTGCGGGGTGTCTGTTGCGATGCAGAATACTTATTCCAGCAGTTTCTGGTATACGGAATACCTTATGCCAGATACGCATGCAGCGCATAGCGGAAAAGTCTTTACCTAACGGCACTTACGGCCTGCCGCGGGTGTCCATGAAACGATAAAGCCGCGCTGCATCGCAATAGTTATATTGCAATGCAGCGCGGCTTCTATTTGCCGGAAATAGTGTGGATGAAGAAGCGGCGGGCCTTGGGTGTGCCCCGATGCGCTCCGTTATTGCGCCGGAGCGCGCTGCTGCGGCACCGGCAGACCCCAGGCGCCGAAGGCCTCGCGGAACGCCGAATCCCCGGTCGGACCCTTTTCAAGCGCCAGAATGCCGCGCCTGCCATTGCTGAAGACCAGCGGCACGTCGAGCCAGTTGCGCGTGATCAGCAGCGCCAGATTGCGCTGGCGATCCGCCTCGAGCGCCGACAGGCCCACCAGGAAGAAGCCCGGCGTCACCCGCACCGCAAGACCCGCGAGCGGTACGCCCTGCGCGCCCTCGCTGGGCTTCGCCCGGATGCCCGGCACATTGGCCACCGTACCGAGGTCGAAATCCTGAGGCAGGTCGAAATGCAGTTCGATGATGTGCGAGGCCGGCAGCGAGCTATCCTGGTTTCGCCGCAGGCTGATCTCGACCTTCACCTGCCGATCGGGAATCTCCACCGTCGCATGGATGCCGAGGTCGGGCCCATTGCCATTGCCGGCGTCGAAGGTCTCGGTCTTCCACGTCACCGTGCCGACGAATTGTTGCAGGCCCTGCTGGCCGCCGCCGGGATTCTCCTCGAACATCACCGCCCGCTGGGCGTTCAACGCGCCGGCCGGCGCCGGAGCGCCGGGTACCGGCGTCGCCGGCGGAGACGTAACGGGAGACGGCGCGGGAGCCGAAGCGGGGGTAGCGGCCTGAGGCTGGGCGACGGGCTGAGGCTCGGCCGCACCGGGGCTCTGCGCCACGCGATCGGTCGACTTCGCACTATTGGCGGCGGACGCATCGGGCGCCGGGCCGCTCGCGGTTTCTTTCGCCGGCGGAGTGGTGCCGGTGCTGAAATCCCCGATAAGACCAATCAGCTTCTCGCGTTCGCTGAAGCCCACGGCGACCGCGCCGCCAAGCACGGCCAGCATCACCACCACGGTGACCAGCCGCCCCCAGCGGCGCTCACGCACCACGGGCTCGGTCGGATCGGTGACGTCCCAATCCGTCGGCTCGGTGCGCGGCGCAGGCACGCCATCCACCCCGCCTTCCTCGGCCGGTCGCTCGTCGGCGAGCGGCGCGGCGTCCGCAGGGTCAGCGAAGATGGGATCGGCGGTATAGCCGCCGCGATCGGCGCGAAGGTCAGGAAGACCGTCCGCCTCCCGTGCCGCCGCGATCGGATCCGGCATCGGCTCGCTGCGCTCGCTCTCGGCGGCACGACGCAGCAGGCTGTTGAGACGCATCCGCCCGACCGAAGCCGGGGTCGGCTCCTCGACCTCCGCGGCGGCAGGAGCCCGCACGCTCGGGGCGGCATCGGCCGGCGCCGCTGTCGGCGTCGGCGGCGCGACCACGGGCTCGGGTGCTGGAGAAGTGGTCGAGGCCTCGCGACGTTCGGCAACGGGCGGAACCGGCACGGCCGGGCGAGTTTCATCGCCCCCCTCATCGGCAGCCGGCTTCGGCGCGGTCCCCCCGGCACCGCGTGTCCATAGCGGAATCCGGCCGCCCTTTACAGGCGGGGATGAAGGAGCCACAGGTTCTTCGGCAGCCGCTGGCGCCGGCGCGGGCCTGGCCACGGGCGCCGCGGAAGGACTTGCAGACGGCGGCGCAGCAGGATTCGCCGACTCCTGCCGCACGCGCTCGGAGAAAGGGCGCGGCGCCGGCCGTTCGGGAAGCTGGTCGAACATCCGCGGGCGAGCCGGCGCAGCCGGCTCCGCATGGGCGAAGCCGGCGAACGGATCGTCCGTCTCGGCGCGCTCGCTCTCGATGCGCCGGATCGCGACATCGAGTGAAGATCGCTCGCGCTCGATGTCGCTCTCCGGCAACGGAGGATCGACGCTTCGAAGCTGGGTGAGCAAGGCACGCCGTGCCCGGTCGTAAACGGTCTGCCGGTTCTCCGGCGAATCGACCGGAAGACCGGCAATGGCACGCGCCAGCAGCGGATAATAGTCAGCCATCTCGCTTCGCGGTTAAGACGCGCGGGCTTGGAACGCCCCCGCGCTCAGGCTTCGAAAGGGTTATGGACAAGGATGGTGTCCGCGCGCTCCGGGCTCGTCGAGAGCAGCGCGACCGGGCAGCCGATCAATTCCTCGATTCGGCGCACATATTTCACCGCTTCGGCCGGCAGGTCGACCCAGGATCGTGCCCCGGCGGTGGAAGCTGACCAGCCTTCGATGGTCTCGTAGACCGGCTCGACCTTCGCCTGCGCATCCTGGCCGGCGGGGAAATAATCGATCGTCTCGCCATCCAGCCGGTAGCCGGTGCAGACATCGATGGTCTCCAGCCCGTCCAGCACGTCGAGCTTGGTGAGCGCGATGCCGGTGATGCCGGAGGTGCGCACGGTCTGGCGCACCAGCACGGCGTCGAACCAGCCGCAGCGACGCGGACGGCCCGTCACGGTGCCGAACTCGCGGCCCCGCTCGCCGATCCGACGGCCGATCTCGTCGTCCAGCTCGGTCGGGAACGGACCTTCGCCGACGCGGGTGGTGTAGGCCTTGGTGATGCCGAGCACATAGTCGATCGCGTTCGGGCCGAGGCCGGAACCGGTCGCCGCCTGCGCCGCGACCGTGTTGGACGAGGTCACGAAGGGATAGGTGCCGTGATCGACGTCGAGCAGCGCGCCCTGCGCACCCTCATAGAGAATCTTGTCACCGCGGCGGCGAGCGTCGTCCAGCAGCGCCCAGGTGCGGTCCATATAGGGCAGCACCTGCGGCGCCAGCGCCAGAAGCTCCGCCCGCAGCGCGGCGCCGTCCACCGGTTCGATGCCGAGGCCGCGGCGCAGCGCGTTGTGGTGGGTGAGCAGGCGCTCGATCTTGCCGTCGAGGCTCGCGGGGTGGGCGAGGTCGACGAGGCGGATGGCGCGGCGGCCGACCTTGTCCTCATAAGCGGGGCCGATGCCGCGCTTGGTGGTGCCGATCTTGGTGCCGATCGCTGCGGCGTTCTCGCGAATCGCGTCGAGTTCGCGGTGCAGCGGCAGAATGAGGGCGACGTTCTCCGCCACCCTCAGCCGGGCCGGCGACACGTCCACGCCCTGCGCGCCGATGCGGGTGATCTCGTCGACCAGGGCCTGGGGATCGAGCACCACGCCATTGCCGATGACGGAGAGCTTGGCCCCGCGCACCACGCCCGAGGGCAGCAGCGACAGCTTGTAGGTCACACCGTCGATCACGAGCGTATGGCCGGCATTATGGCCGCCCTGGAAGCGGACGACGACGTCCGCCTGCTCGCTCAGCCAATCGACGATCTTGCCTTTTCCCTCGTCGCCCCACTGGGACCCGACGACGACCACGTTCGCCACGAGCAATGCTCCCGAATGCCATGCACAGACCGGCACGGTCCGACAGGTCGGACGAGAGGCCGGCGCAGAAGAAACCCCGGCGAAACACTCCACCGGGGCTGCCCCGTCTTAAGGGATCGTTACAGGCGAGGCAAGAAAAGTCGGGGCAAGAATACCGGGATGGGTGCCGCAGACGCCGTCTGCCGCCGGCCAGGGCCGTCCCGCGAAAGACAGTCCTTCCTTCCCGGCAGCGACCAGCCGGTTGCGGTAAAGCGCACCATCGCCAACATCTGCGGCATGCCTCGCGCTGCCGATCACGCAGCGCCGTCTCGCGCTCAGGATCTTACGCACATGACCACGCTCGCCCCCGCCGCCCGCCACACCCACCCGAAGCTGCCCGATGGCCTGACGCTCGGCGCCGTGCGCCTGCGGGTGCGCGACGGTGCCCGCTCGCTCGCCTTCTATCGCGACATCGTCGGCCTCACCCCTCAGGCGGATCGCGGCGACGGCCTGATCCGCCTCGGCGCCGGTGACCGGACGCTGATCGAGCTGGAGGTCGCTCCCGATGCCGCACCCCGCCCGCGCGGCACCACGGGACTGTTCCACGTCGCGATCCTGGTGCCGGACCGGGCGTCCCTCGCCGTGGTACTGCGCCGGCTGGTGGAGAAGCGGGTGCAGCTCGGCGCCTCCGACCACCTCGTCAGCGAGGCGCTCTATCTCGACGATCCGGACGGCAACGGCATCGAGATCTACCGCGACCGACCGCGCGACGAGTGGACGTGGCAGGACGGCGAAGTCGCCATGGCGACCGAGGGTCTCGACGGGCGCGGCGTGATGAGCGCACTGCCCGCCGGCGCGGGCGACGCGCCGATGCCCGCCGGCACGGTGATCGGCCATGTGCACCTTCAGGTCGGCGACCTTGCCGCGGCGCGGCGCTTCTATGTCGACACGCTCGGCATGGCGGTGACGACGCAGAGCTATCCGGGCGCGCTGTTCGTCTCGGCCGGCGACTACCACCACCATCTCGGCCTCAATATCTGGCAGAGCCGCGGCCGCGGCCCAGCCCCGGAAGGCGCGACCGGGCTGGTGCATCACACGGTGAAGCTGCCGGCGGCGGCCGATGTGGAGGCGGTGGCGGAACGGCTGAAGGCTGCCGGCGCGCCGGTCTCGGCCATCGAGGGCGGCATCGCCAGCGCCGATCCGTGGGGCACCCGGATCCATGTCATCGCGGGCTGAGGGGATCGCCCGGCGACAGCGGCGCCGGGCGATCCCGCCCCCGTGCTGCGGCGCGCATTGACCGGGGACGCGGTGCCGCCTATCCGGGCATTCCGCGCGCAGCGTGCCGCGGATCTAGCCGATGGCCCGCCATGCTCCGCCGCCTTTTCGACGCGCCCTATCTGCTGTTGACCCTCGTGCCGCTGCTCTGGGCCGGCAACATCGTGCTGGGCCGCCATGTCGCCGGCCATGTTCCGCCGATCGCACTGGCCTGGTTCCGCTGGACGCTCGCCGCCCTCATCCTGCTGCCCATCGCCTGGCAGGCGCTGAAGCAGGACTGGCCGGTGATCCGCGCCAATATGGGCGTGCTGACTTTGCTCTCGCTATCGGGCATCACGCTCTACAACACGCTCTATTATTGGGGCCTGCAGACCAGTCCGGCGCTGAACGGCCTGCTCATGACCTCGATGGCGCCGCTGCTGATCGCGGCCTTCGCCTTCCTGCTGCTTGGCGCGCGCCCGACGCTCGGTCAGGCGCTCGGCGTGCTGCTGTCGCTGGTGGGCGTCGTCGTCATATTGTGCCGGGGCGATCCGGGGGTGCTCGCGGCGCTGGCGTTCAACAGCGGCGATGTCTGGTTCTTCGTCGCCATCACGCTCTACGCCTTCTATTCGACCCTGCTGGCGAAGCGCCCGCCCATGAGCAGCCTCGGCTTCCTTTCCTTCTCCCTCGGCTGGGGCGCCATCATGCTGACCCCGGCCTTCATCTGGGAACGGATCGCCGGGCCACCGCTGCACATCGACGCAGTGACGCTGGCCTCCTTCGCCTATGTGTCGCTGTTCGCCTCTCTGCTGGCCTATCTCTTCTTCAATCGCGGGGTGGAGCTGATCGGGCCGAACCGGGCTGCACCGTTCTTCCATCTGCTGCCCGTGTTCGGTTCGGCCCTCGCCATCCTGCTGCTGGGCGAGGAGCCGCACCTCTACCACGCCGCCGGCTATGGGCTGGTACTGGCCGGGGTGGCCGCGGCGACGCTGGCGGGCCGCCGGCAGCCTCCCGTCAGCCGAGTTCGAAACTCGTGACGCCATAGAGCCGGGCAAGATCGACCCGCCGCACCGGGCCGGTATACATGCGCGCCGTCTCGAAGACCGGCTGCAGATGGGCGCGTGCGGCGAGCTGAACGGCAAGCCCGTTCGGCTCGGGCACGTCGAGCACGATTTCAGCATCTCCAGCGACGCCGGCAAGCGCCATGAAGATGCGCTCCGCCGAGGCCGCGTCCTCCGCCACCAGCGGGCCGATCTTGTAGCCGTGCCGTACCGGCCGGATTACGCCCCACCCGGCCAGCCGTCCGTTCTCCACCAATGCCCGGCCGACATGGCTCGGCGCCCCGATCCATGCACGCAGGAACGCATCCCGCGCCGCCGGAAACACCAGCGCGTCGCTTGCCGCAATCTGGCTGAAGGGCAGGCTGGCGAGCCCCACCATGCCGGCGGCCTGCACCGCATGCGTACCGGGCCGCCCGGCGAAACGGATGTTGCGATAGGCCGGCCGGAACCCGTCGCGGGCGTAGTTGGCCTGCTGCGCCAGCACTCCGTCGAGGCCGATGGTACGAGACCCCGCATGCCGGCGCGCCTCCTGCCACAGCGCCCGCCCGATGCCGCGCCCGCGCAAATCGGGCCGCACGATGTAGAAACCGAGGAAGCTGAAGGCCGCGTCGTAATTCACCAGCGAGATCGTCGCCACCGGCTCGCCGTCGATTGCGGCGAGGAAGAAGCCCTGCGGATCGGCCTTCGCGAAGCAATCGGCATCGTGCATGCCGGGGTTCCAGCCTTCGCGCGCCGCCCAATCGACGGCGAGCGCGATCTCTCCGGCCCTCATCCGCCGGATGGTAACGTCATTCATCGCTTTACCAGTTCCGCATGCGTCTTGGCCGCCCTCCATCTGGAAGGGCGCAACGCCGAGCGGCAAATTGTGGGCCATTTCCGCCGCTGTCACACCTTCCCGCGCAATCCTTCAGACGAGCAGCGACAGTGCGATGTGGCAGCCCGGCAGGCAGGATACCCGGCCATTCGGCCGGCCACGCGCGAAAAACGCGCCGGCCCCCTCGACATTCGAGGTGCGACGTTCTTGGATGCCGCACCTGCGAACACCCCTTCGAACGAGAACCAACGGCATGTCGCTTCCCGATCCCAGCTTCCTCCTCGCCCGCGCTCCCGTCGTGCCGGTGGTTACCGTGCCGAGCGTGGCGGCCGGCGTGAAGCTCGCCCGTGCCCTCGTCGACGGCGGCCTGCCGCTCATCGAGGTGACGCTGCGCACCGCCCCCGCGCTGGAAGCTATCGCGGCCATCGCCGCCGAGGTGCCCGACGCCATCGTCGGCGCCGGCACCGTGACCCGCCCGGAGCTGGTCGAGAAGTCGATCGCCGCCGGCGCGCGCTTCCTCGTGAGCCCCGGCTGCACCGAAGCGCTGCTGGAAGCCTTTGCCGAGGCTCCGGTGCCGGTGCTGCCCGGCTGCGCCACCGCCTCGGAGGCGATGAGGCTGCACGCCATGGGCTTTGCGGTGCTGAAGCTGTTCCCGGCCGAATCGGTGGGCGGCGCGAGCCTGCTGAAGTCGCTCGCCGGACCGCTGCCGGACCTGCGTTTCTGTCCGACCGGCGGCATCGGGCCGGACAATGTCGGCACTTATCTCTCTCTGCCCAACGTGCTCGCCGTCGGCGGCTCCTGGGTCTGCCCGAACGAGGCCGTGAACGCCGGCGACTGGGACCGCATCGTCACGCTGTCCAAGGCCGCGGCGATGCTGCCGCGCCCGCATTTCCCCGGTTGAGATCCGACGAAACGAAAGGCCGGCGGCCTCAGCCCGCCGGCCAGATGTCCTTCCACAGCCTGAGCAGATCGGGACGAAGCGGCGCCGGCGAATTGCCCACCGTCCTCTTGCCGTGCCGGATCGAGACAATGCCGAACAGCGCGCCGGTATCCGGGCGATACAGCACCATCATCGCGTTGTCGCCGCAATCATGGGGCTTGCACACGGCGGCGAGCAGATAGCGCGTGCCCGCAAGCGTGACGGCCCTGCTGTCGCCGGGGCCCTCGAAGCTGGTCAGCCAGTCCTCCGCAGCAAGCGGGCCGAGCGCTTTCCGATAGGCCGCCATGAAACCCGGATCCTCCGTATAGCCGTCCTTCAGCAGGGCGTCGACGTCGCCCGAGGCGCTCGCGCGCATCTGCGGTGCGGGCGCGGGCGCGGGTGCGGGCATCTGCGCGCCGCAGCGGCGCAGCGGTGGCCCGTTGACGTCGGCGGCCGCCGACAGCGCCTTCTCCGCCGCGCCGAGCCGCTCGCCGCCGGCGGTCCGCAGGTCGTTCCGATCCACCGTGACGACGAGCCCTTCGCCCGCTCCCTGCAGGAAATAGGTGATGGACGTGTCCTCGGGACCCATGAAATTGGTGGGCACGCCGGCCCTGGGAAAGGCCGCGGTGCCTTCCGGCGTCTCGATGCGGATGGCATCCGCCGCGATGGTCACGCGCGGCAGCCGGGTGCAGCCGCCGCCGCCGGGCGCGAAGCGGCCATATGTCTCCGGGAACCGTGAGAGATCGGGATCGGAGCCGCCAGCCGCAGAAGCTGCCGCAGATGCAACCGCCGCGCCGGCGGGGGGTGCGGCCGGGTTCGGGGCAACCGGGTTCGGGGCGGCCGGTTTTGGAGCGGCCGGTTTTGGAGCGGCAGCCTGCGCCGCTCCCGCGGCCGGACAGGCCGTCGGCCGATAGTGTTGCCCGTCGAAGCGCCACACCGGTTGGCAGCCCCTGCCCTCCACCGTGACGTTCGCCCAGCCATTGGAGCGGCCCGCCACCGGCTTGACGACGCCGGGCACCACGCCGACGACCCTCCAGCGCCCCGAACGAT
Source organism: Ancylobacter crimeensis (assembly GCF_023016805.1). GTDB lineage: Bacteria > Pseudomonadota > Alphaproteobacteria > Rhizobiales > Xanthobacteraceae > Ancylobacter > Ancylobacter crimeensis. The sequence continues at coordinate 186,999 of NZ_JALKCH010000010.1, read as the reverse complement.
CGCGCGCCAGCACCTTGGACTGGATCCCCGGCTTCGGCCCATAGCAGGCGGGGTCGCGATCCTCCGAAACCGCCTCCTGGCCGCCGTCGCCGTCCAGATCAATGAACCTGACCCGGGGATTGGTCGGCCGGCCGCAGGGATTCACGACCGTGCCGTTCTTCAGCGTCATGCCGGAGGCGGCCACCAGTTGCAGCGCGTCGGCGCCGTTTCGCACCTGCGCGGCGGCGGGCTGTGCAGCGAGAACGACGAACAGCGCCAGACAGGCGACACGCGGCGACATGCGCAACAGCTCCGGACAGGTTGCGGAAACGCCCCGGCGGCGAGAGCCGAGCGAAAGGAAGCTCACACCGGCTGCCGCCATCCGAAGCGCCGGTCGGGACTCATCGCCATGCCCCTCGTCACCCACCAGCGGAAGAACAGGTGCACGGCCACCATCAGCGCGACCAGCCACGCCAGCTTCTCAAGGGTGAAGCCGCCGGCGACGATGCCCCAGGCGGCATAGACCCGCTCGTCACCACCCGGCAGATACACCGCCAGGGTCGGCAGCAGGACCTCGTTGAGGGCAATGGCAAGGCCAACGACACGCACCCAGTGCCGCGCCGCGCGATAAGCCGGATATCGCGCGGCGCGGCTCTCCGGGAACAGCGCGACGAGATAGAGGGGGATGCAGATCAACACCGAGATGGCCAGATTATTCAAGCCCTGGTCGGTATAGAGGTCCACACCGAGATAGAGAGAGACGCCGTAAGCGATGACCGCGGTGATGATTCCGGCCACCGGGAAGATCGGCACCGCGACGACGAAGCCGATGCCGATGAGAATCGGAATGAAGGCCAGCATGACTATGGGAAAGCCGGCCCCGCCGCTTCCCCAATTCATGCTGCGCCCGGCCCGACCCTCGCGCTCGTCGACGCCGCGCTGATACGCCTCGCGGTCTGTCGGGACGAAATGCGTGTAGCCGTCCCGACCGGCAATGTAATCCGGATCCAGATTATTGCCCATGCCGCCCCCCGCGGACACGCCTGATGACGAGGAAACATCATCATGCAGCCCCTCTGCGGCGGCAAGAGCGGTTGTGCCGGCGCGGCCGGTATTTTCTGGCGTTTGGGCCCGCCGGAAGGCCGAAACCACCGGCCTTTGGTACAGATTACGTTAGGTCATACTCTATCCGGCAGCCATCGGGTGCGGTTCTTCATCCGAATACTCTGTCCGGCGGCTGTGCCCTTCCTCGAAGCCGGAGGATGCGCGACCGCGTGGCGGAACGCTCGCGCCCCTCAGAACGCGAGCGAAGTCCTCAGAACACCAGCGGCTTGGCCTGCTTCACGGAGGGAAGCTGCTGCACCTTGTCGATGATCTCGGCCGGCACCGTGCCATCCACCTCGACCAGCGCGATGGCGTCGCCGCCCTGCCGGTCGCGGCCCAGCGCGAAGGTCGCGATGTTGAGGCCGGCATCGCCGAGCAGGCTGGCGAAGCGGCCCACAAAGCCGGGACGGTCCTCATTGGTGACATAGAGCATGGACGGCGCGAACTCGGCGTCGACCTTGATGCCCTTGATGTCGACGATGCGCGGACGCCCGTCGGCGAAGACGGTACCCGACACCGAACGCTCCATCTTCTCCGTCACCACGGTGAGGGTCACGAGGCTCTCATAGTCGCCGGCGACCTCGCGGGTGGTCTCCTCGATCACGATGCCGCGCTCCCTGGCGATGCTCGGGGCGGACACCACGTTCACATCCTGCAGCGCCGGACGCAGAAGGCCGGCGACGGCGGAGGAGGTCAGCGCCTTGATCTTGAGGCCGGCCACCGCACCGTCATAGGTGATGCGCACGGTCTTGATGTCGGTCTCGGTGAGCTGGCCGGCAAAGGAGCCCAGCTTCTCGGCGAGCTCGATGAACGGCTTCAGCTTGGGCGCTTCCTCGGCAGTGATCGAGGGGAAGTTCACCGCATTGGAAATGGCGCCGCGCAGCAGATAATCGCTCATCTGCTCGGCGACTTGCAGCGCCACATTCTCCTGCGCTTCCGTGGTGGAGGCGCCGAGATGGGGGGTGCAGATCACGCCCGGCAGCCCGAACAGCGGGTTCTCCGTCGCCGGCTCGGTCACGAACACGTCGAACGCCGCGCCCGCGACATGGCCGGACTTCAGCGCCTCGGCCAGCGCCGCCTCGTCGACCAGCCCGCCGCGCGCGCAATTGACGATGCGCACGCCCTTCTTCGTCTTGGCGATCGCCTCTGCGGAGAGGACGTTGCGGGTCTTGTCGGTGAGCGGTGTGTGCAGGGTGATGACGTCGGCGCGGGCCAGCAATTCGTCCAGCTCCACCTTCTCGACGCCGAGGTCCAGCGCGCGCTCCGGCGAGAGGAAGGGATCATAGGCGACCACCTTCATCTTCAGCCCCAGCGCGCGGTCGGCGACGATGGAGCCGATATTGCCGCAGCCGATCACGCCCAGCGTCTTGGCGGTCAGCTCCACGCCCATGAAACGGTTCTTCTCCCACTTGCCGGCCTGGGTGGAGGCATCGGCGGCGGGAATCTCGCGGGCCAGCGCGAACATCATCGCGATGGCGTGCTCGGCGGTGGTGATGGAGTTGCCGAAGGGCGTGTTCATCACGATCACACCCCTGGCGGTCGCGGCCGGGATGTCGACATTGTCGACGCCGATGCCGGCGCGGCCGACCACTTTCAGCCGCGCCGCATTGGCGAGGATCTTCGGCGTCACCTTGGTAGCGGAGCGGATGGCGAGGCCGTCGTAATCGCCGATGATCTCGGCGAGCTTGTCCTTGTCCTTGCCCAGCGCCGGCTGGAAATCGACCTCGATGCCGCGATCCTTGAAGATCTGCACGGCGGCGGGGGACAGGGCGTCGGAAATGAGTACGCGGGGAGCCATGGAAATCATCCTGCTCGATGGACCGCAGGCGTCGGCAGCGGTCGGAAATGGCGCGGAAAGATCCCGCCGCCGGCGGGAGGGGACGACGAAGCGTTCGTGGGCGCCCGCCGATGAAGGCGGGGAGAGGGTCTGCGCCTTCGCGGGCAAGACGGCCGGGAGGAGGTAGCCGGTCTTCCGCGAAGGGCACCGCATCGGCCCTTCGCCGTCCCCTCGCGTCGGCGGCGAGGGGATGGAACGGTAGCGGCAGCTCAGGCCGCGGCCTTGAGCCCGGCCTTGGCCTCGGCAAAGGCCCAGTCGAGCCAGGGCGTCAGCGCCTCGAGATCGGCCGCTTCCACCGTGGCGCCGGCCCAGATCCGCAGCCCGGCCGGGGCGTCGCGATAGGCGCCGATATCATAGGCCACCTTGGCCTTCTCCAGCGTCGTGGCGAGCTGCTTGGCGAAGGCAGCCTGCGCATCGGCGGCCAGCGCCTTCACCTCGGGATCGACGACGACGAGGCACACGCTGGTGTTGGAGCGGGTGGCTTCGTCCTTCGCGAGGAAATCGACCCACGCGGTCTTCGCCACCCAGTCCGCCAGCACCTTGAAATTGGCGTTGGAGCGGCCGACGAGGCCCTTCAGGCCGCCGAGGCCCTTCGCCCATTCCAGCGCGTCGATATAGTCCTCGACGCAGAGCATGGACGGGGTGTTGATGGTCTCGCCCTGGAAGATGCCTTCGACCAGCTTGCCGCCCTTCGTCATGCGGAAGATCTTCGGCATCGGCCACGCCGGCACATAGCTCTCCAGCCGCTCGACCGCGCGGGGGGAGAGGATCAGCATGCCGTGCGCCGCCTCGCCGCCGAGCACCTTCTGCCAGGAATAGGTCACGACATCGAGCTTGTCCCAGGCGAGTTCCTGGGCGAAGGCGGCGGAGGTCGCGTCGCAGATGGTGAGGCCGGCACGGTTGTCCGGGATGAAGTCGCCATTCGGCACCCGCACGCCGGAGGTGGTGCCGTTCCAGGTGAAGACCACGTCGCGGTCGAAATCGACCTGCGCGAGGTCCGGCAGCTCGCCATAGCCGGCCGCGAAGGTGCGGGTATCCTTCAGCTTGAGCTGCTTGACGATGTCGGTGACCCAGCCCTCGCCGAAGCTTTCCCACGCCAGCACGTCGACCGGGCGGGCGCCGAGCAGCGACCACAGCGCCATCTCCACCGCGCCGGTGTCGGACGCCGGGACGATGCCGATGCGATAGTCGGCGGGAATGGCGAGAATTTCGCGGGTGAGGTCGATGGCGTGCGTGAGCTTCGCCTTGCCGACCTTGGCACGGTGCGAGCGGCCGAGCGGTGCATCGCTCAAGGCCTCAAGCGTCCAACCGGGACGCTTGGCGCAGGGGCCGGACGAAAAATTGGGATTCGCCGGCGCACGCGCCGGCTTCGTGATCGTCGTCATTGAACCATCCTCTCAGATGGACGTCCCACGGTGGGGTGGGATAGCCCGAGAACGGATGTACTCCCGCAGACCTGCGGGCGCAAGAAGAAAGCGGAACCCGGAGGTGCGACGCTTTTTGCTGCACCGCCCCGTCGCCGGTTCGACCCGCCATGGACAACGAGTTACAAAGCCGGCGAAGCATCACCTGCCGACACAAAAAACGGCGCCCCGTGAGGGGCGCCGCTTCTGCGAACGGAGCAGTTGCACTCACTGGTAGGGCGAGATGCACTGACGCCGCGGGCCGTTATTCGGCTGGAAGGTATTGTCCGAGGAACGATAGGAACGCCACCGATTGTGGCACCAGGCGACATGGGCGTTCCAGTTGCTCGTCTGAACGGGCCTCGCCGCCACCGAGCCTATCATCACGCCGGTGGTGAAGGCCGCGGCCGGGAACCACCAGCCATTATAACGGCGGTAGCCGGGACGGTAGCGGCTCCAGCCACGATACCCGTTGAAGTAATGCCGCCCGCCCTGCCGATAATAGCCGCGACGGTGGGGTGGCGGCCGATGGGCCTGCGGCGGACGCGGCCGATGCACGTTCGGTCCGCCGGGGCGCGGGCGGTGCACGTTCGACGGACCGCCCGGACGCGGGCGATGGACGTTCGAGGGCCCTCCCGGACGTGGGCGATGCACATTCGAGCCACCCGGACGCGGGCGATGCATATTTGGACCGCCCGGGCGCGGGCGATGGACATGATGGCTCGGCGCACCTCTGCGGGCCGCCCCGGGACGCCCGCCGGGCCAGTTCTGTGCTTCCGCGACCGGAGCCGCGATCATGAATACCGTGGCGATCGCGGCGATCGCCAGTCCGAGTCTTTTCATAACGCCACCTTTCACGCTCAGGCGCACTGCAAGCGCCGGAAGTATGCTGCTGCGCCTGTCAACGTCCGCACTCCGTTTTCATGCTTTCACGAAAGCGTGATGGCTCACCCGGCGTGGTGGGAAACGGCACCCGCCACAGCCTCTTTCGCCGCACATCCGAAACATCCGTCCGACAATCGGCCTTCCGGCCATTCCGCCGGAAGGCCCATCAATCGCGGCGGGCAATCACCCTTCAGGAGACGCAGCGCCCGCTCGTCGCTCCTGCCGCCTTGTCGCTTGGAACGGTCGTCAAGGTCACGAATACGGCGAAACGCACTGGCGTCGCGGGCCGCTGCTGGGCTGATAGGTGTTGTCCGAGGCGCGGTAGGAGCGCCAGCGATTATAGCACCAGTTCACATGCTCGCTGCCGCCGCTGGAATAGTGCGGCTGCGCGGCGATCGCGCCGCCGATGAGCGCGCCGGCGGCAAAGGCACCGGCCGGATACCACCAGCCATCGTAACGCCGGTAGCCCGGTCGGTAATAGGAATAGCCGCGATATCCGTTGTGGTAGCGCGGCCCCGGCCGGCCATAGTAGTGCGGCGGACCCGGGCGATAATAGCCGCCGGGACCCGGGCCCGGACGCGGACGGCCTGCATAGGGCGGGCGCGAGGGACCGGGCGGGCGCATGTGCGGCGGACGGTTGGGAGACGCAGTGTGCGGGATGAACCGGGGCGGGCCGATGCCGGGCGCGCCGGGCGGCAGGTTCTGGGCTTCAACGGGCAGACCCAAAGTGAACAGCGCCGCCACCGCAGCCGCCGCAAGAGCGAGTTTCTTCATCAGGGCACCTCTCGTCATCGGTCGGGCGCCGACGCCTGCACGCGGCTTTCCCGAGCAAAACCAACAATGCGCTGGGGAAGCTTCCGTGCCCTCACGAATGCGTGATCATATCGCAGGAGACTGATCCGAACCCACCGCCCGCCCGGGCGTTGTTGGGCCGCTCAGCGAAATATCACGGCACGGTGAGCACGCCCGCATCCGCCCTTGATCCCGCCCAAAAGCCGCCGCGCTTTAACGGATGATCGCGCATCAGCGGATCGTCATCCGCAGGAGGATACGCCATGCCCGTTCCTGCTCACTCCGTTCCGGCCCGCCCCTCGCGCGCCCGACCCGCGCTTGCCGCCGCCCTTGTCGGCGCCGGCCTGCTGCTGGCCTCGGCGGTCGGGGCGGCTGCGCAATATTATCCTCCACCCCCGCCCGGCGGCCCAGGCTGGGGCGGCCCGCCCCCTCCCGGTCCGGGTTGGGGCGGCGGACCGCCGCCTCCCGGACCCGGCTGGGGGCCGCCGCCACCTCCCGGCTATGGACCGCCCCCGCCCCGCCGGGCCATGTGCGCCCCGCTGCCGCCGCCTCCGGGCTACGGTCCGCCCCCGCCGCCCTGCCGGGCGCGTCCGGCCCCTCCCGGCTCGCGCTGCCATTGCGGTCCGGTGCCAGGCCGGGTGTTCTACCCGCGCAACTGGTGAGGCTTTCGCCTGAGTAAAAGCATCGAGGCGCCCCGCTTTCCACCCGGAGAGCGGGGCGTTTCCGTCAGTCGGCGTGAGCCGATCGTGCGGCCGCCTCCAGATGCGGCACCAGCGCAGGGTCGAGCCGCAGCGCGAGAGCGAGCCGGGCAAGGAAGGCGCGCTCGGCGCTCGAATCGGGATCGATCGCCAGCAACGCGCACAGATAGACCTCGACCGCCTCCTCCGGTCGCGCCACGCTGCGGGCGATATCCTCCACGCTTGCCGGACTGGCGAGTTCATGCGCGAGGAAGGCCGCGGCGTTGTCCGCGCCGGCGAGCCTGCTTTCCGCCAGTCGTGCGCCGATCGCCGTCCGCTCCGCCTCGTCGACATGGCCGTCGGCCAATGCCGCCGCGATCATGGTGCGCAACAGGGTCAGCGGCATCTCGCCGGCGGCCGCGGCCTCCGGATGGAACACGGAATCGCGTGGCGGAAGGGCAGGTGCTGCTTCACTCGCCGCTCGAGCCTGCGCCTCTGCCGGCGGCTGCCCGGCCTGGTGGTTCTGCCATGCCCGGTAGGCCAGCGTGCCGACCAGGGCGAGGCCGCCGAGCGTCGCTGCCTTGCCCGCCAAGGCACGGCCCTTCTTCGAACCCAGCACCAGCGAGATCAGCGCGCCGGTGGCGAGCCCGCCGCCAACGCCGCCCCCGATGCTTCCGCCGGCACCTCCGCCGGCACCTCCCGTGCTGCCCAACAGCCCGCCGAGCCCGCCCTTCAGCAGGTCGCCGAGCCCGCCGCTGCCCGAATTGGCGGTGGTCGGGGTGGCGCCCGTTCCAGTGCGGGCGGCCGTGAGGAACTGGTCCAGCAGCTTGCGGGCGTCGATGTTGCGGGTGTCGAACATATGAGGTGGGCTCCTTCCGAGGGTCCGGTTGTGTCGTCGGCAGGTGTGGCGCCCCGCCATGTTCCGCAAGGGAAACTCACGCCAATGCGAAGCCGGCGCGCGCCGTTCGGCATGCAGCTGGGGTGTCGCACAGGTTCAAGCGGCCAACCTCCTCGCCTCCGCCGGCCATGCTTTCGCCAGACATCGCGCGGCGGCAGGCCCTGCACCCGCTCGCGCGCCGCCACGGCAGCGCCGCCGCCGGAGGCAATGTCGCGTCCGTACAACGCCGCCGCCGCGCGGATGCGAGCCGTCCGGGCCCCTTCGCGCCAGCATGCCGACCGTTGAAAGCACCGCGCGGCCCCGGCGCCCGCCCCTCTCCCGGGGACGGCCTGCCGGATGCGACCCGACGCGGCGGCGGAGGCTCCGTTGCAGAAATTCTCAGGCTTCGCACTGCTGCGAAACGCCCTTGGCGGCCACCAGAACTGGGGGCACCAGTGGCGCAATCCCGCGCCCAAGGACGAATATGACGTCGTCATCGTCGGGGCCGGCGGCCACGGCCTCGGCGCGGCCTATTACCTCGCCAAGGAGCACGGCATCACCAATGTCGCGGTGATCGAGCGCGGCTGGCTGGGCGGCGGCAATACCGGGCGCAACACCACCATCATCCGCTCGAACTACCTGTTCGACGAAAGCGCCGCGCTCTACGAGCATTCGGTGAAGCTGTGGGAAGGCCTGTCGCAGGATCTCAACTACAACGTCATGTATTCGGCGCGCGGCGTTCTGATGCTGGCGCACAACCATCACGACGTCGCCAGCTTCAAGCGCCATGTCCACTCCAACCGCCTCAACGGCGTGGACAATGAGTGGCTGGACGCCGACGGCGTGAAGGCCTTCTGTCCGCCGCTCAACATCAAGTCGATGCGCTACCCGATCCTTGGCGGCGCGCTGCAACGGCGCGGCGGCACGGCGCGGCACGACGCGGTGGCCTGGGGCTTCGCCCGCGGCGCCTCGGACCGCGGCGTCGACATCATCCAGAACTGCGAGGTCACCGGCATCCGCCGTGGCGCCAATGGCGCGGTGGAAGGGGTCGAGACCAGCCGCGGCTTCATTAGGGCGAAGAAGATCGGCGTCTCGGCGGCGGGCCACACCTCGGTGGTCATGTCCATGGCCGGGGTGCGCATGCCGCTGGAGAGCTACCCGCTGCAGGCCCTCGTCTCCGAGCCGGTGAAGCCGGCCTTCGACAGCGTGGTGATGAGCAACACCATCCACGCCTATATCTCGCAGTCCGACAAGGGCGAGATGGTGATCGGCGCCGGCACCGACGCTTATACCTCCTACTCCCAGCGCGGCGGCCTGCACATCACCACCCACACCCTGGACGCCATCTGCGAGCTGGTTCCCCAGTTCCGCCGGCTGCGCATGCTGCGCAACTGGGGCGGCATCGTCGACGTGACGCCGGATCGCTCGCCCATCATCGCCAAGACCCCGGTTCCGGGCCTTTACGTGAATTGCGGCTGGGGCACCGGCGGCTTCAAGGCGACGCCGGGCTCGGCGAACGTCTTCGCCCACACCATCGCGAAGGACGCGCCGCATCCGATCAACGCGCCCTTCTCGCTGGAGCGCTTCCGCGACGGCTTCCTGATCGACGAGGCGGCCGCCGCCGCCGTGGCGCACTGAAAAGGGGCGCGAGAGACATGCTCATCATCAATTGTCCCTATTGCGGCGAACGGCCGGAAATCGAATTCCGCTACGGCGGCGAGGCGCACATCGCCCGCCCCGCAGACCCCTCCGCGCTCTCCGACGCGGAATGGACCGATTTCCTCTACAACCGCACCAATCCCAAGGGAAAGCACGCCGAGCGCTGGCGTCACATCCATGGCTGCGGCCGCTATTTCAACGCCGTGCGCGACACGGTGAGCGACTTCTTCGTAACCACCTACAAGACCGGCGAAGCCCGGCCGGACATTGAGGAGAGCGCGCGATGACCGGCGCCTTCCGCACCGCCTCGGGCGGGCGCATCGACCGTTCGAAGCCCGTTGCCTTCACCTTCGACGGCCAGCATCTCTCCGGCTTTTCCGGCGATACGCTGGCCTCGGCGCTGATCGCCAACGGCATCCACCTCACCGGCCGCTCGTTCAAATATCACCGCCCGCGCGGCATCCTCTCCGCCGGCACCGACGAGCCGAACGCGCTGGTCGGCGTCGGCCGCGACGAGGCGCATTACGCGCCGAACCTGCGCGCCACCCAGGTCGAGCTCTATGAAGGGCTGAAGGCCGAGAGCCAGAACCGCTGGCCCTCCCTCAAATTCGACGCCGGCGCGGTCAACGACCTCGCCAGCCCGCTGCTGCCCTCCGGTTTCTACTACAAGACCTTCATGTGGCCGGCGAAGGCGTGGACCAAGTTCTACGAGCCCAAGATCCGCGCCATGGCCGGCCTCGGCCGCGCCCCGGAAGCGCCGGACGCCGACCGCTACTCCCAGCACTACGCCCATTGCGACGTGCTGGTGGTGGGCTCCGGCCCTGCCGGCCTTGCCGCCGCGCTCGCCGCAGCCGCTTCCGGCGTGAAGGTGATGCTGGTCGACGAACAGCCCGAAATGGGCGGCTCGCTGCTGGCCTCCCGCGACGCGAGCATCGACGGTAAGCCGGCTCAGCAGTGGCTCGCCGATGCGCTGGCGGAGCTTTCCGCGGCGGACAACGTCACGCTGATGACGCGCACCACCGCCTTCGGCTATTTCCCGCACAACATGATCGCGCTCGCCGAGCGGGTGACCGAGCATGTCGCGGTGCCGGACCCGGAGCTTCCGCGCGAACGCCTGTGGCAGGTGCGGGCGAAGGAGGTCGTCCTCGCCACCGGCGCGCTGGAACGGCCCCTCGTCTTCCCGGACAATGACCGTCCCGGCGTGATGCTGGCGGATTCCGGCCGCACCTACGCCAATCGCTACGGCGCGAAGCCCGGCAAACGCGCGGTGATCTTCACCGCTTGCGACGCCGGCTATCGTTCGGCCCTCGACCTCGCCGCCGCGGGCGTCGAGATCGCCGCCATCGCCGATTTGCGCAGGAACCCAGCCGGTGAATTGCCGGCCAAGGCTCTCGCGGCCGGCATCGAGGTCCGGCCCTCAACCGCCGTCACCGGCACCTCCGGCCGGCTCCGCGTCAGCGGCGCGGCGCTGACCAAGATGGGCGAATATGATTTCGGCGCCACCCAGCAGATCGCCTGCGACGTGCTGCTGATGTCGGGCGGCTTCACCCCCTCCGTCCACCTGTTCTCGCAGTCGCGCGGCAAGCTGGCCTTCGATCCGGTGCTGAACTGCTACGTGCCCGGCACTTCGGTCGAGCGCGAGCGCTCGGCTGGCGCCTCGCGCGGGCTGTTCGAGCTCGGCGCGGCGCTGGAGGACGGCTATGCGAAGGGTGCGGACGCAGCAAAAGCAGCCAAGGGTGCAAAGGCGCCCGCGCGCGCCTTCGCGGCGCAGGCACCCCGGCTCGGCACCGACGGCCATATCGGCGCCACCCCGCACAACCGCAACCCGGCCTTCGCCAAGGCTTTCGTGGACTGGCAGAACGACGTTACCGCCAAGGACATCAAGCTCGCCACCCGCGAGGGCTTCCGCTCGATCGAGCACATCAAGCGCTACACCACCACCGGCATGGCGACCGATCAGGGCAAGACGTCGAACATGAACGCGCTCGGCATCGTGTCGGACGCGCTCAAGACGCCGGTGCCGCAGATCGGCCTCACCACCTTCCGCCCGCCCTTCACGCCGACCACCTTCGGCATCTTCGCCGGCGCGGCGCGGGGCGAGCTGTTCGATCCCGCCCGGCAGACCGCCATCCATGGCTGGGCCGCCGAGCAGGGCGCGATCTTCGAGGATGTCGGCAACTGGAAGCGCGCACTCTATTTCCCGCGCGGAAACGAGGGCATGCACGAGGCGGTGGCCCGCGAATGCCGGGCGGTGCGCAGCGCGGTCGGCATCTTCGACGCGTCGACGCTGGGCAAGATCGAGATCGTCGGCCCCGACGCCGCCGAATTCATGAACCGCATGTACACCAACGCCTGGGCGAAGCTGGAACCCGGCCGGCTGCGCTACGGCGTGATGCTGCGCGAGGACGGCTTCGTGATGGATGACGGCGTGGTCGGCCGCATGGCGCCGGACCGCTTCCACGTCACCACCACCACCGGCGGCGCGCCGCGCGTTCTGGCCCATATGGAGGACTACCTCCAGACCGAATGGCCGGACCTCGACGTGTGGCTGACCTCCACCACCGAGCAGTGGTCGGTCATCGCCGTGCAGGGCCCGCTGGCCCGGCAGGTGCTGCGCCCGCTGCTGGAGGGCATCGACCTCTCCAAGGAAGCCATGCCGCATATGAGCGTGCGGGAGGGCACCATCCTCGGCATCCCGACGCGCGTGTTCAGCGTGTCCTTCACCGGCGAACTCGGCTTCGAGGTCAACGTGCCATCCGAGCATGGCCGCAAGGTGTGGGAGGCGATCTATGCCTCCGGCCAGAAGTTCGGCATCACGCCCTACGGCACCGAGACGATGCACGTCCTGCGCGCCGAGAAGGGCTACATCATCGTCGGTCAGGAGACGGACGGCACCGCCACGCCGGACGACGTCAATCTCGGCTGGGCGGTCGGCAAGGCCAAGAAGGATTTCGTCGGCAAGCGCGCGCTCGCCCGCGCCTCGATGTCGGCGCCGGACCGCAAGCAGCTCGTCGGCCTGTTCACGGTGGAGCCGCAGACCGTGCTCGAGGAAGGCGCACAGGTCGTGGCCGATCCCAAGGCCCCGGTCCCGGTGCCGATGCTCGGCCATGTCACCTCCTCCTATCATTCCTCCGTGCTCGGCCGCTCCATCGCCCTCGCCGTCATCAAGGGCGGGCGCGGGCGGATCGGGCAAAAGCTCTTCGTCCCGATGCCCGACCGGGTGATCGAGGTCGAGGTGACCGAGCCGGTGTTCTACGATCCCAAGGGAGAGCGCTTCGATGTCTGAAGCCGCGCGTGTTTCCGGCCCGGATCTGGGCCACGGCCATCCCTATCCCGGCGTGTCGCTCGCCGCGCTGGCGGAGGGCTCGAAGCCTTCCGCCAGCGCGAGCCTGAAGCTGCTGCCGGCTACCGCCCGCCTCGTCTTCCGCGGGCGGGAAGCCGCCATCGGCCCGGCGGGCGAGGCCTTCGGCGTCGCCTTGCCGCGCGAGGCCTGCCGCTTCAACACCAACGGCACCCGCTCGGTGCTGTGGCTCGGGCCGGACGAGTGGATCCTGCTCGCCCCCGGCGAGGGTCCCGCCCCGCTCTTCGCGGCGATCGAGACCGCGACCGCGGGCCTGCCCCACGCGCTGGTGGACGTCTCCTCGCGCTCGGTCGCCTTCGATCTGTCAGGGCCGAAGGCCGGCTTCGTGCTGAACCAGGGCAACCCGCTCGATCTGTCGCTTGACGCGTTCCCGGTCGGCATGTGCACCCGCACGGTCTTCGCCAAGAGCGAGATCGTGCTGCGTCGCACCGCGCCGGACAGCTTCGTCGTGGATGTCTGGCGCTCCTTCGCGCCCTATGTCTGGCAATTGCTGGAAGAGGCCCGCCGCGGCGCCTGAGCGCCCGGCCGCCTCGTCGCCGCCTCGTCGCCCGTCATCCCGGACCCGCCCCCACGGCCGGCCCGGGGTCGCGTCGCACCCTCGATCGGAAACCGGTCCCGGCTCGGCGCGCCCGCCGTGCGGGAAGACGGAGCAGTTGACGCATGATCAGCGTGTTCGAGCTCTTCAAGGTCGGCATCGGCCCGTCCTCGTCCCACACCGTGGGGCCGATGGCGGCGGCCGCCGCCTTTGCCGACCGGTTGGCGGAAGCCGGCCTGATCGGGCGCACCGTCCGGGTCGAGGTCGCGCTGTTCGGCTCGCTGGCCTGGACCGGAAAGGGCCACGGCACCGACAAGGCCGTCATCCTCGGCCTTGCCGGCGAGCGCCCGCAGACCGTCGATCCCGACCGCGCCGATTCCATCGTCGCCACGGTCGCGACCGAGCGCAGCCTGCGCCTCGGCGACCGGCAACCGATCCGCTTCGACCCGAAGCTCGACATCCTGTTCGACGGCATCGCCGACACGCCCAAGCACCCCAACACGCTGGCCTTCCGCGCCTTCGACGCTGCCGGAACCCTGCTGGTGGAGGAGCGCTGGTGCTCGATCGGCGGCGGCTTCGTGGTGCCGGAGGCCGATGTCGGCCAGCCGGTACGGGCCGACGACGCCGTGCTGCCCTTTCCCTTCCGCAATGCCCGCGACCTGCTCGCCATGGCCGACGGCGCCGGCCTTTCCATCGCCGACCTGGTCGTCGCCAACGAGCACGCCCGCCGCTCCTGCGCGGAAGTGACGGCCCATCTCGACCGGATCGTCGAGGTGATGATGGGCTGCGTCGACCGCGGCATCTCCACGGTCGGCGAACTGCCCGGCGGGCTCGCGGTGCGCCGCCGCGCCAAGGCGATCCGCGACCGCCTCACCTCGCGCAACGCCCCCACCCCGCATGAGGTGATGGACTGGGTGAGCCTCTACGCCATTGCGGTGAACGAGGAGAATGCCGCGGGCGGGCGCGTCGTCACCGCCCCCACCAACGGCGCGGCCGGTGTGGTGCCGGCGACCCTGCGCTATTACCGCGACCACTGCCCCGGCGCCGCGCGGGCGGGCATGCATCTCTTCCTGCTCACCGCCACCGCCATCGGCGCGCTGTTCAAGATGAACGCCTCCATCTCGGGCGCCGAGGTCGGCTGCCAGGGCGAAGTCGGTGTGGCCTGCTCCATGGCCGCCGGCGGGCTCGCCGCGGCGCTCGGAGCCAGCAACGCGCAGATCGAGAACGCCGCCGAGATTGGCATGGAGCATCATCTCGGCATGACCTGCGATCCCATCGGCGGGCTGGTGCAGGTGCCCTGCATCGAGCGCAACGCCTTCGGCGCCATCAGCGCGGTGAACGCCGCCTCGCTCGCCTTGCATGGCGACGGCACCCACATCGTCTCGCTCGACAAGGTGATCGTCACCATGCGCGAGACCGGGCGCGACATGGCCTCGAAATACAAGGAAACCTCGCTCGGCGGCCTCGCCGTGAACCTTCCCGAATGCTGAGCATGCACCCATGCTGAAGCGTCCGGGCCGCGGCTCCCTCCCTCCGAAAGCGCGTTCTCCCCAGCTCCCCGACGCTTCTTTCGCCGCCCTGCTGCCACGGCCGGCAGATTTGCTATGCTACAGGCCGGAGCAGGACATGAACCAGCAGCGCCCACCCACCTTCGCGAACGCCCCGCCGGGCCAGCGTCAGCCCTCCGGCAACGGCACGGGAGGCACCAGTGCGGGTGCGCCGGCGCTGAATGTCGGTTTCCTGCTGACCGACAATTTCACGCTCTCCGCCTTCTCGCTCTTCGTCGATCATCTGCGCCTCGCCGCCGACGAGGGCGACCGCTCGCGCCCCATCCTCGCCCGCTGGCAGGTGATGGCCTCGAATGCCGAGCCGGTGCGCGCGAGCTGCGGGGTCACCGTCGCCCCGACCGCGCCGCTGCTCGACCCGGCGCCGTTCAACTACATCGTGGTGATCGGCGGCCTGCTCCATGCCGGCCCGCAGCTCGACGAGGCGACCACCGCCTATCTCAAGCGCGCCGCCAGGGCGGGCGTTTCGCTGGTCGGCATCTGCACCGGCAGCTTCGTGCTGGCCCGCGCCGGGCTGATGACGGGACGGCGTTGCTGCGTGTCCTGGTATCACTACCAGGACTTCCTCGAGGAATTCCCCCACCACACCCCGGTCGCCGACCGGCTCTACGTGATCGACGGCGACCGCATCACCTGCGCCGGCGGCGGCGGGGCGGCGGACCTCGCCTCGGCGCTGGTGGAGCGCCATATCGGCCGCGCGGTGGCGCAGAAGGGCCGGCATGTGCTGATGCTGGACCGCGCCCGCCCCGGCAACGAGGCCCAGCCGCATCCGCCCATCGTCGATCTCGTCGCCGACGACCGGGTGCGCCGCGCGCTGATCCTGATGGAGCAGCACATCGCCGACCCGCTGCCGATCGCCGACATAGCGCGGCGCCTCCAGCTCTCCACCCGGCAGCTGGAGCGCCTGTTCCAGTCGGTGATGGGCCAGCGCCCGGCGGAGTTCTATCGCCGCATCAGGCTGCGCTATGCCCGCTTCCTGCTGGACACCACCGCCCGCTCGGTGACGGACATCGCACTGGAATCCGGCTTCTCGGACTGCGCCCATTTCTCGCGCCAGTTCAAGGCGCTGCACGGCTTCACCCCATCGGACGCCCGCGCCGCCAACCCCGCCGCCGCGCAGACCCAAGCCGCGCAGCGGCTGTTCGACTGAAGACATCGCGCAGCGGCTGTTCGACTGGAACGCCGCGCAGCGGCCTTCGGATCAGAGCCCGGTGGCGATCAGCACCGCGCCGGTGCCGATCAGCCCGACCCCGATCCAGCCGATGAGCGTCAGCGTCTCGCGCAGGAACAGCGCGGCGAACAGCGCGACCATCACCACGCTCAGCTTGTCGACGGGCGCGACGCGCGAGGCGTCGCCCAGCTGCAGCGCGCGGAAATAGCAGAGCCACGACGCCCCGGTGGCAAGACCCGACAGCACGAGGAACAGAGCCGAGCGCGGCGACACCGTGCCGAGCCCCTGCCAGCCCCCGGTGAGGGTCAGCATCAGCGCCAGCGCGCCGAGAATGACGACCGTGCGGATGAAGGTGGCGAAGTCGGACCCGATCCCGGTGACGCCAACCTTGGCGAAGATGGCGGTGAGCGCGGCAAAGGCCGCCGAGCCGAGGGCCCAGAAGGGCCAGGAGGAGAGAACGGACTTCATGATCGGCCTGATACGCGACGGAGCCGCCATGGTGCCACGGCGGGAAGCTGGCGGGTAGACGGGCGGCCGGCTTGAACGACAGCCATGCGCCCCTGGCCCCAGCTTTCTGCCCGTCTGCCCGTTTTCGCCTTCCCAAGTCGTCCCTCGTCGATGACTTCGCGAACACTATGCGCGGTCTTCCGCTGCGGCGCGCGGGCCACACGCCGCTCCACCCCTCGCAAGTAACCGTCACAGAAAACGGAAATGTCGCGCCAAGTAAAAAACCTGTCGCAAACATGAAAGTACCGCGGCATCTTCCGTCGAACAATTCCAGACGAGCGCGCCGCCCTGAGGACCGTTTCCGCCGGATGAGCGGTCACGCGACGCGAGGGAGACCACCATGCTCGATGTCACCAACACGCCGCTCAAGGCGCTGCTGCGCCGTCGCAAGAAGGGCCACAGCCTGGAAGCGCCGTTCTACACAAGCCCCGAGATCTTCGCGGCGGACATGGACATCATCTTCGGCCACCACTGGATCTTCGTCGGCGTCGACCCCGACATTCCCGAGCCGGGCGATGCGATGACCTTCGACATCGGCAAGGCCTCGATCATCGTCACCCGCGACGATGACGGCGAGTTGCGTGCCTTCCACAATGTCTGCCGCCACCGCGGCGCGCGGCTCGTGCTCGACTACAAGACCACGGTCGGCAATCTCGTCTGCCGCTATCATTCCTGGACCTACGGCCTCGACGGCCGACTGCTCCACGCCGATCACATGGGCGAGGACTTCAACGCCGCCTGCCATGGCCTCAAGCCGGTCCATGTGCGCTCGCTGGAAGGCCTCATCTTCGTATGCCTCAGCGATGATCCGCCGAAGGATTTCGACGTGATGGCCGAAAAGATGGCGCCCTATCTCGCCCCGCACGACCTGAAGAACGCCAAGGTCGCCTTCGAGAAGGACATCATCGAGCCGGGCAACTGGAAGCTCACCATGGAGAACAACCGCGAGTGCTATCACTGCGCGGGCAACCATCCCGAGCTGACCGTGCCGCTCTTCGCCTATGGCTTCGGCTTCGCGCCCGAACAGCTCGACGAGCATGAGCGCGAAGAGGCCGACGCCTATGCACGGCTCATCACCAGCAGCCATCGCGAATGGGAAAGCTGCGGCTTTCCCTCGCAGATGATGGAGCACCTCGACGACATGGTGACCGGCTTCCGCACCGAGCGCCTGCCGCTGGCCGGCGACGGCGAGAGCCACACCGCCGACACCAAGGCGGCGTGCACGAAGCTGCTCGGCAAGATCAACGATCCGCGGCACGGCGCCCTGCACTTCTGGACCCAGCCGAATAGCTGGCACCATTTCATGTCCGACCACGCCGTGGTGTTCTCGGTGCTGCCGCTCGACGCCGAGCACTCGCTGCTGCGCACCAAGTGGCTGGTCCACAAGGACGCGGTGGAAGGCGTGGACTACGACCTCGCCAACCTGGTCGGCGTGTGGGAAGCCACCAACGACCAGGATTCCGAGCTGGTCGGCTACTGCCAGGAAGGCGCGCGCAGCCCGGCCTATGAGCCCGGCCCCTACTCGCCGCACACCGAGATGCTCGTGGACAAGTTCTGCAACTGGTATGTCGGCCGGATGGAATCCCATCTCGCCGGCCGCGGCGAAGACTGAGCGCCCGAAAGAGCGAAGGGCCGGCCGGCATCCCCGATCCGGCCCTCTTTCATGCCGGCGCCGTGACGGGCCGGCGCCTCCCTGCCATCGCCTCCATGCCGGCGTCTGCCCGCCGGCCTGCCTTCCGTGCCCCAACGCCGGCCTCTGCCCGCCGGTCTCCCCCTCTTCGCTTCAACGAGTGAGCGTTGCCCATGACGATCGCCCGCGAGACCGCCGACCGCCTGCTGGCACCGGCTCTTCCCGCCTGGAATCCCGATGCCGACGACGTGCTGGTGGTGCGGGCGATCCGCCAGGAAACCCACGACGTGAAGACCTTCGTGCTCGCCTCCCGCGAGCCGCGGCGCTTCCACTACCGGCCGGGCCAGTTCATCACGCTCGACGTCGAGATCGGCGGCGAGACGGTGAACCGCTGCTACACGCTCTCCTCCGCCCCGACCCGGCCCGACACCATCGCCATCACCGTGAAGCGCGTGCCCGGGGGCCCGGTGTCGAACGCGCTGCACGACACGCTGAAGGTGGGGTCCGAAATCCGCGCCGTCGGCCCGATGGGCGATTTCAGCTGCTTCGGCGAGGGCGAACCGCGTCCCGCGCCGGCAAAATACCTGTTCCTGTCCGGCGGCAGCGGCATCACGCCCCTGATGTCGATGGCCCGCACCTTCCACGACCTCGGCGAGCCGCGCGACATCGTCTTCGTGCACGCCGCCCGCTCGCCGGCCGACATCGTGTTCCGCACGGAACTGGAGCTGATGGCCCGCAACCAGCCGGAAAACTTCCGCCTGGTGCCGGTCTGCGAGGCCGGCAGCCCGGGCGAGCCGTGGAACGGCTTCGCCGGCCGCCTGTCGCTGCCCATGCTGAAGCTGATCGCGCCGGATCTGGCGAGCCGCGAGGTCTTCGTCTGCGGCCCCTCCCCCTTCATGGCGGCGGTGCGCGGGCTGCTGAAGGAAGCCGGCTTCGACATGACCCGGCACCATGAGGAAAGCTTCAGCTTCGAGGAAATGGCCGCCGCCGATCCCGAGGTCGCGACCGAGGTTGTTGCCGCCACCCTCGGCGAGGCAGTGAAGGCCGCCGCCGCGGAAGCCGCGGCGGAAGTCATCGCCGAGATCGTGGCGGAAGCCGCGGCACAGGCTCCGAGCGCAAATCCCCTAAGCGCAAATCCCCCGAGCGCGAATGCCTCGACTGCGACCGCGCCGAGCGTGGCGCCCCCGGCACCGGCAGCCGAGGCCGTACCCGTGTATCAGGTCACCTTCACCAAGTCCGGCAAGACCATCGAAGTGCCGGGCGATCGCTCCGTGCTCGACGTTGCCCGGCGGGCCGGTATCCGGTTGCCGTCATCCTGTTCCAAGGGGCTGTGCGGCACCTGCAAGTCGAAGATCATCTCCGGCACCGTCGAGATGAAGCATCAGGGGGGCATCCGCCAGCGCGAGATTGACGCCGGCATGGCTCTGCTGTGTTGCTCGAAGCCGACCAGCGACCTCGTGGTCGACCGCTGAGCGCCGATCGAGACGAAGAAGGCCGGTCACCTCATGGTGACCGACCTTTCTGGACTCATCGTCCACCTCATCGGACTCGAAATTGGACTCACTGGCCGACGGGAATCACCGTCTGCACTGCATCCTTCATCCGACCCCAGGCCTGCCGCGTGCCATCGACGGTGCCGTCGACCACCTGCTCGACCGAAGGCAGCGGCGGCAGGCCGAGGAAACCCTCCTCGCGCGGCGGAGCCGGCACGACGGGGGCCGGCGGCAGCGGCTCGGCATCGGCGAGCTGGACCGGCGGGGGAACCGGTGCGCGACGGAGCGCGACCGGCGCCCCGAGCGGGGGCGGCGGCACGGCACCGAGTTCCGACGGACGGGGCGGATTGGCGAGCTGCGGATCGCGGCTCTCGCCGAAACGGGCCACCGGGCTTTCGACGGCGACGCGGCGGGGCTTGCTCACGGTGGTGGCAGCCGCACTCTGCGCGACCTCCGCCGGACGCTCAGGCGGCAGCGGAGCGGCGATAGAAGCCATTGTATTTTCAGGCGTTTCCTTCACCTCGGCGATCGGCGCCGGAGCGGGGGCGGCGGCCTCGGTCGGGTTTACGACGGCAAGGCGGTCACCCTTCTGGGCGAAGACATACTGCGCTTCCGGCTCCGGCTGAAGCAGACGGGCGACATCCTTGCCCGGCGGCGGCGATACGGGCCGGGTCAGCGCATAGGTGCCGGCCACGAGCGCCGCGCAGAAGGCAAGCTGCAGCCCGGCTTCCGCGAGCCGGCGCGGCGTCGTAGGAATGCGGAGTGCCAACGCGAAGGTCATGGGGTCGATCTCCTCAGATGTCCCCATTGACCGTTGTGGACGTGGCGATTCTGCGGCGGCTTTCCTGCCCGGCTATGACGGAGTGCGGGCATTTGCATCGCCAATCCGCCATGCGGGAGCAACAGTCGGAAACCAGATGGCCAAGGACACCGACCTCTCAGCGCTGACCCGGATCGGCTTCCTCACCCTGCCGAACCACTCCCTGATCGCATGCGCGAATGCGCTGGAAGCGCTGCGCATGGCGAATTATGTAACGGAAACAGCTCTTTATTCCTGGTGCGTCACCACGCTGGACGGCCTGCCCGCCATTGCCAGCAACGGCCTGACCCTGCATCCCACCGTGCCGCTGGCCCAGGCCGGGCCGCTAGACCTGCTTCTGGTGTGCGGCGGCATCGACGTGCGCCATGCGTCCGGCGGCGCGCTCGAGGACGGGCTGCGCCGCCTTGCCCGCCGCGGCGTCGCGCTGGGTGCGCTGTGCACCGGCAGCTTCGTGCTGGCCGAGGCGGGGCTTCTGGATTTCCATCGCTGCGCCATACACTGGGAGAACCTGTCCGCGATCCGTGAAGAGTTTCCCGACATTGATTTCGTCGAGGACGCCTATGTCATCGACGGCGACCGGCTGACCTGCACCGGCGGCATTGCACCGCTCGACATGATGCTGGCGCTGATCGAGGCCCGCTGCGGGCGCGGCGTCGTCAGCCGGGTTTCGGAGCAGTTCAGCCTGGAGCGCGCGCCCTCCGAGGCGCGCAACCGGGCCGGCAGCGAGCGCAGCGCCCGCCCGGCCCGGCCCCGCCCCGCCTTGCCGGATCCAACGCTGGCCCGCGCGGTGCGGCTGATGGAAAACGCGATCGACGACCCGCCGGGCATCGCCGCCATCGCCGCCCGGCTCGACGTGTCGGCCCGCCAGTTGGAGCGCCTCTTCCGCCGCCATCTCGGGGCAACCCCGGCCGCCTACCAGATGGTGATCAGGCTCGAGCGGGCGCGCGAATTGCTCCGCTTGTCCAAGCTCAGCATCACCGCCGTGGGTCTTGCCTGTGGCTTCCAGTCGGCGGCGCATTTCTCGACCGCCTATGCCCGCCATTTCGGCCGCTCGCCGCGCCAGGAACGCAGCATGTCGCCGACCACGGCAGGCGGTCTCGCCCCGACGGGGGAATAAAAGCGCGCACATGTCTGCCATGCGCCTTGCAATGGTGCTTGCCGCGCCGCGCAACACGCGCGACACTTGTGATAACGCATTGCGTTTTCAGGATATATCCGGCACCGGCGAACACTCTCCGCCGCCCGGAAGGCGGAAGGCATGTCGGACGTCACCGCGCAAAAGTCGCAATCCGAAGCCATGGCTTCGGACGATGTTTCCCACGGTGCCGGCACCGGGCCTCGCCATGACCCGTCCGCTCCGCTCCCGGCACGCGGTTCCGCCATGAACGCGCATTCCCACGTCGACACCCGCAGCCTTGCGGATCGCTATTCCGACCTCTCCGCCCATATGCTGGGCGCCGAGCGCACCCCGCTCGCCGATGCCCGGCTCGGCCTGTGCATGACCTTCGTGGCCGGCGCCACCAATGCCGGTGGCCTGCTCGCGGTCGGGCAATACACCTCGCACATGTCCGGCATCGTCTCGGGCATGGCGGACAATCTGGTGGTGGGCGCCGGCGGACTGGTGATTGCCGGCTTCGGCGCCCTGCTGCCCTTTCTCGCCGGCGCGGCAACTTCCGCCATGATGGTGAATTGGGCGCGGCTGCACCGCGCCGGCCAGGAATACGCTCTGCCGCTGGCGCTGGAAGCCTTGCTTCTGCTGGCTTTCGGTGTGCTTGGCGGTCATGCGAAGGCCTCGGTGCTGGTCTTCGTGCCCGCGGTGGCAGTGCTCTGCTTCATCATGGGGTTGCAGAACGCGACCGTCACCAAGCTGTCGGGCGCCAAGATCCGCACCACCCACATGACCGGCATCGTGACCGACCTCGGCATCGAGCTCGGCAAACTGTTCTACATGAACCATGTGCGCCGGAAGAACGGCACGCAGCTTGTGTTCGCAGACCGCGAGAAGCTGAAGCTGCTGTCCTGCTTCGTCGTCTGCTTCTTCTTCGGCGGCGTGGTCGGCGCGCTCGGCTTCCATTATGTCGGTTTCGTCTTCTGCGTGCCGCTGGCGCTCATCGTTCTCGCCCTCGCTGGGCCTGCGCTGCGGCGCATGGCGTGGCACCCGAAGCCGTGAATCCCCAAGGCTTTGCGCCTTATTCGGCCGTGCGTCACCGTGCGGTCGCAAAGCTACTGGCGCGATGGCGCGTTTGTTCTGTCTCTAAACTCCGCGCGCACCCTATCGTGCCGCTTGAACATTCCCGGCATGGTTGCCCTCAGGAGCGCTAAGGCCCCGCCATGATCGCCAATGCCGACGCATTGCTGAAGCCCCTCACCATCAAGGGTCTCACCATCCGCAACCGCGTGATGTCGACCTCCCACGCTCCCGGCTACGGCAAGGACGGCAAGCCGCAGGAGCGCTACCAGCTCTATCACGCGGAAAAGGCCAAGGGCGGCATCGGCCTCACCATGTTCGGCGGCTCGTCGTCCGTGGCGCTGGACAGCCCGGCCGCGCCCTGGGCGCAGATCTCGGTCGCCGACGACAGCGTGATCCCGCATTTCCAGCGTTTCGCCGAACGGGTGCATGCCCACGGCGCCAAGCTGATGATTCAGCTCACCCATATGGGTCGGCGCACCAAGTGGGACACCGAGCACTGGTTCCCCACCATCTCCGCCTCGCCGCGCCGAGAGCCGGCCTCGCGCACCATTCCACGCGAGATGGACAGGAACGACATCCGCCGCGTGGTGAAGAGCTTCGCGGATGCGGTGCGCCGCTGCAAGGAAGGCGGGCTCGACGGCTGCGAGATTTCCGCCGCGCACGGCCATCTGGTGGACCAATTCTGGAGCCCGTCGGTCAACCAGCGCACCGACGAATATGGCGGAAGCCTCGAGAACCGGATGCGCTTCGGCATCGAGGTGCTGCAGGCGATGCGCGAGGCGGTCGGCGACGACTATGTCATCGGCATGCGGATGTCCGGCGATGAGATGATCGCCGACGGCCTCAGCCACGAGGATTGCGTCGAGATCGCCGCGACCTATGCCAAGGCCGGGCTGGTCGACTTCCTCAACGTGCTCGGCGGGCAGGCCCGCGACCACATCGCCCATGCCATCTCGCTGCCGAACATGTCCTTCCCGGTGGCGCCCTTCCTGTTCCTGCCCAGCGCGATCAAGCGCGAGGTCGAGGTGCCGATCTTCCACGCCCAGCGCGTCACCGACCTCGCCACCGGCGCCCGCGCGGTCGCCGAGGGTCATGTCGACATGATCGCCATGACCCGCGCCCACATCGCCGATCCGCATCTCGTGAAGAAGCTGATCGAAGGCCGCGAGGACGACATCCGCCAATGCGTCGGCGCAGGCTACTGCATCGACCGCATCTATGTCGGCGGCGACGCGCTGTGCATCCAGAACGCGGCCACCGGGCGCGAGGCCTTCATGCCCCACGTCATCGCCCCGGCGCAGGTGAAGCGCAAGGTGGTGGTGGTCGGTGCCGGTCCCGGCGGGCTGGAGGCGGCCCGCGTCTGCGCCGAGCGCGGCCATTCCGTGGTGCTGTTCGAGAAGAGCGACAAGGTCGGCGGCCAGATCAACGTCGCGGCAAAGGCGACCTGGCGCGAGGCCCTTTCCGGCATTCCGCGCTGGCTCTACGCGCAGGTGCAGAAGAAGGGCGTCGACATCCGCCTCAACACCGCCCCGACGCCGGACATGGTACTGGCCGAGGCGCCCGACGTCGTCATCATGGCGACCGGCGGCCAGCCGATCCAGGGTTACGCCAAGGGTTCCGAGCACGTCGTGACCACCACCGACGTGCTGACCGGCGCGGTCGAACCGACCGGCACGGTGCTGGTCTATGACGAGATCGGTGGTCACAACGCCTCCTCCACCGCCGAAGTGCTGGCCAAGAAGGGTTGCCTGGTCGAGGTCGCCACCCATGACCGGATGATCGCGGAAGAGGTCGGCACCACCAACCAGCCGATCCATCTGCGCGAACTCTACAAGCTCGGCGTGGTGATGAGCCCGAATATGGAGCTCATCGAGGTCTACCCGGAAGGCAACCGCCTGATCGCGGCGCTCCGCAACACCATGACCGAAGCCGAGGAAGAGCGCGTGGTCGATCGCGTGGTGGTCGATTACGGCGTGCTGCCGGTGACCGGCCTGTTCGAGGACCTGCGCACCGGATCGGTGAATGACGGCGCGACGGATCTCGACGCCATGGTGGCCGGGCAGACCCAGCCCGCCGTCGGCAAGGGCGGCTATGCGCTGTTCCGCATCGGCGACGCCTGGACCGGCCGCAACATCCACGCCGCGATCTACGATGCCCTGCGGCTGTGCAAGGACATCTGATCCGGCCGCGACGTGAGCCTGCCCTTTCCCCTCCCGGGAAAGGGCTCCTGAACCGGATGCCGAAGCCCTGAGCCCGCCATGAGCGCCCCCGCCGTGTCACTCGTTGCGATGCTGTACGTCCTCGCCGTCATCGCGGCGGTGATGATGGGCCGGCGCGTCTCGCTCTGGCGGGCCGGCCGCCCCATGCAGGTCGACTGGCTGAAGGGCATCCAAGCGCTGCCGAAGCGCTATCTGGTCGATGTGCACCATGTGGTCGGGCGCGATCCCTTCACCGCACGGATGCACGCCTTGACCGCCGGCGGCCTGCTCGCCGGCTCGGGCCTGCTGCTGCTGGCGCCCCTGGCCGGAGGATTTCGCCTCTATTGGGCACTGATCGCCCTGTTGTTCGCCGCCATGCTTGCGGGCGGCGCCATGGTGCGCAAACGCCGCACGCCGAAGCCAGCGCGGCTGTCCGGCGGACGGTTCAACATGCTGCCGCTGCTTCTGATCGGCTATGCCGCCGGCTGCTTCCTCGTTGCACTGGATGCAGCCTCCGGCGGCTGGCTCTGGCTGCTCGCCTGGCCCGGACTTTGGCTGGCGGCGGCCGGCGGCATGGGCTTGGTACTGCAACTCGACCGGGGGCCGATGCGCCATGCCTTCGCCGGGGCCCTGCACCTCGTCGCCCATCCCCGTCCCGGTCGTTTTGAGGGAAGGCGTGAGACCGCACTGGCACCGCTTGATCTCGAAGCGCCACGCCTTGGCGTCGAGACGCCCGCCGACTTCACCTGGAACCGGCTGCTCGGCTTTGATGCCTGCATCCAGTGCGGACGTTGCGAGGTCGCCTGCCCGGCCTTCGCCGCCGGCCAGCCGCTGAACCCGAAGAAGCTGATCCAGGACCTCGCCGCGACCATCGTGCCCGGCGGCACCAATGCCGCCTATGCCGGCAGCCCCTATCCCCACGCCCGCGCGGTCGCCGGTGTGGGCGGTCCGCAGCAGGCGATCATCGGCCGCGAGGCGATGATCCACCCGGACACGCTCTGGTCCTGCACGACCTGTCGCGCCTGCGTCGAGGAATGCCCGATGATGATCGAGCATGTGGACGCCATCATCTCCCTGCGCCGTCACGAGACACTGGAATGCGGCGCGGTGCCGGAGAAGGCAGCCCCGGCGCTGGCCGAGCTGCGCTATGCAGACGACGCGCAGGGCCGCCCGCTGGTGGCCCGCACCGATTTCGCCGCTGGCGTCCCCCTGCCGCTGATCTCCGCGCGTGGAGAGGCGGACATCCTGCTCTGGCTGGGCGAGGGCGCCTATGACATGCGCCATGGCCGCAGCCTGCGCGCGCTGCTCAAGCTCCTGCATCTGGCGAAGGTTGATTTCGCGGTGCTGGGGCCGGAGGAAAAGGACTGCGGCGACCTTGCCCGCCGGCTCGGCGACGAAGCGACGTTCCAGCGGCTGGCCGGCGACAACATCGCGACGCTGGCGCGCTACCGCTTCCGCCGCATCCTCACCGCCGATCCCCATGCGCTGCACACGCTGCGCAATGAATATCCGGCCTTTGGCGGACATTACGACGTGGTGCACCACGCCGCCTTGCTCGACGAACTGGTCGCCGCGGGACATCTGGCGCCCGGTGCGCTGGCGCTGGCGGACGTCACCTATCACGACCCCTGCTATCTCGGTCGCTACAATGGCGAAGTGGAAGCCCCGCGCCGGCTGCTCGATCGGTTGGGCCTCAACCGCGTGGAGATGGAACGGCACGGCAAGCGCTCCATGTGCTGCGGCGGTGGCGGCGGCGCGCCCTTGAGCGACATCGAGGGCGAGACCCGCATTCCCGACATCCGTATGGGGCAGGCCGCGGCCACGGGTGCCGGCATCGTCGCCGTGGCCTGCCCGCAATGCACCGCGATGCTGGAAGGCGTCACCGGTGAACGGCCGGAGGTGCGCGACATTTCCGAACTCGTGCTGATGGCGGTCGAGGCAGCGGCGAGCCCTGCCGACAACCGCGCCGCCCGTCAGCCGGAGCCGGTGGCATGAGCACCATGCGCCTGCGCCGGGATCCGCGCACCGAACGCGCCGCGCACCGCATCGACGGCACCGCCCGTCCGCGCTTCGACCTTGCTGCCGCCGCCGAGACGACCGGAGGTCGGCTGCGCCGCAATCCGCGCGCGGAAGTCGAGCGTATGCTGGTGGCCGGCACTTCTCGCCGCCGGCTCGACCGCTCGCAGCGTAGTGTCTCGACGCCCCTTCATATCGCGGCACCAGCCGAGACAGCGGCTGCGCCGCGGCTGATCGTCATCGAGGAGCCGGCTTTCCTCGTCGCCGTGGTACCCGATGCGCCCGGCGGCCGCCTGACCCCGCATGACCGCCAGATGATCGGCGCCGCGCGGCTGCTGGCGGAAAAGGGAGGCGCCGTGCTCGCACTGCTCGCCGAGCCCTGCGAGGAGATCGGCCCGGCCGGCGCCGACCGCGTGCTGTTGGTCGAAGCCAGCACGGGCTACGACCCCGAAGGCCGCTCCGCCAGTATCGCGATGGCGGTTGACGGGCTCGGCGTCCGCCATGCCCTGTTCCCTGAGAGCGTGGACGGCGGCGACATCGCCCGGCGCGTGGCGGCGGATCTCGGTGAAGCGCTGTTCGCCGGGGCGGAGAGCATCGCCGCTAATGCCGTGACCCGAGCCAGCCGGGGTCGGAGGGTCGAGCAGCGCCGCGCCCCGCCGCGCCTCATCTCGCTCGCCGCCGATGCAGCGCTGCCCTATGCCGGCGCTCCCCGCGAGGCGCGCGCGCTGCAGGACGACCCGATGCCGACTGTCCCCACGCGCCGCGCGATCCTGGCCGCGGAAATCATCCCCGCCGATCCCGCCCGCGTGCCGCTCGGCGAAGCCGGCTTCGTGGTGTCGGCGGGCAATGGCGTCACCGATTTCGATGGCTTCCGCGCTGTCGCTGCCGCTCTTGGCGCGACTCCGGGCGCAAGCCGCGTGGTCTGCGATGCCGGCCTCATGCCGCGCGCCGCGCAGGTGGGTGCGTCCGGCACAGTACTGGAAGCAACCTGCTATTTCGCGCTCGGCATTGCCGGCGCTCCCCAACATCTGCAGGGTATCGCCCGCTGCGAGCATGTGGTGGCGGTCAACACCGACCTGCACGCCGCGATGATCGAGCGGGCCGGTCTTGCCATCGTCGCCGACGCGCAGAAGGTGATGCCCGCGCTGCTCGCGGCGCTGGAATGTGAGACGGAGACGACCGCATGAAGGTCACCGTGCTGCTCTCGGCCGGTCTTCATCCGGTGTCCGGCCGTCCCTGCCCCGCCGCGGTCGAATTGCAGGCCATCCGCCTCGCCCACACGCTCGGGACGCCGGAGCTGACCGGCCTTCATGCCGGCCCGGCAGCGGATGCGGTGCGTGATGCGCTCGGACAGGGGCTGCCCCGGCTGCTCTGGCTGGAAACGGCAGTCGAGGATGATCCGCTCGCGGGCCTCGTCGCAGCGCTCGCCACAGATCGTCCCGACCTGATCCTCGCCGGTCGTCAGGCACAGGGTGCGGACGACAGCGGCCTGTTGCCCTATGCCCTCGCCAAGGCGCTCGGTCTGCCGATCATCGCCGATGCCGTCGCCATCGAGCCGGCGGGGGAAGGCGCGGTGCATGTGGTGCAGGCTTTGCCGCGCGGGGCGCGGCGCCGGGTCACGGTGCGTCTGCCGGCCGTGGTGACCGTGCATCCGGCAGCTCCCACCGCGCTGCCCTTCGCCTTTGCCGCCGCCCGGCGGGGAACCGTCGAACGTCGCGCCGGGCAGGCTGCGCTGCGGTCGGGCGCGGCGATCGACGAGCGGCCCTATCGCAAGCGTCCCAAGCTCATCGCCAAGGCCGCCGCCGGCGCCTCGGCGGCGGACCGCCTCAAGGCGGCGACGGAATCCGCCGCCGGGGGCGGACGCCTGCTGGTCGATCCGGCGCCCGATGAAGCCGCTCGGGAGATCATCGCGCATTTGCGCGAACTCGGCGTCCTGCGCCGCTGACACTCTCAGGCAAGAAAAAGGCGGCCTGCGCCGCCCTCTGCTGCCTCAGCGCTGCGCGACGCGCCAGTCCTCGGCCTGATAATAGGCCGCATTGGAGGCTGCCAGCATCGGCACGCCGCGAATATGATCGGACGCCTTCTCCGCCAGCATGATGGTCGGCGCGTTGAGATTGCCCGTCGTGACCCGCGGCATGATCGAGGAATCCACCACGCGCAGGCCCTCCACCCCGATCACCCGCGTCGAGGGATCGACGACCGCCATCGGATCGGACAGTGCTCCCATCTTGCAGGTGCAGGAGGGGTGATAGGCACTCTCCGCTTTGTGGGCGACGAAATCGTCGATCTGCTCGTCGCTCACCACATTCGGGCCCGGCTGGATCTCTCGGCCGCGATAGGGCTCGAGCGCCCTCTGGGCGAAGATCTCGCGGGTAAGCCGCACGCAGGCCCGCATCTCGATGCGGTCCTCCTCGTGGCTCATATAATTGAAGAAGACCCGCGGTTTGTCGCGATAATCGGCCGTGCGCAGCCGCACCCAGCCCCGGCTCCTGGAGCGCATTGGCCCGACATGGGCCTGGAAGCCGTGTTCGGAGGCCAGCCCCTGCCCGTCATAGGTCACGGCGAGCGGCAGGAAATGATACTGGATATCGGGATAGGGCACCCCGGGCCTGGAGCGGATGAAGCCGCAGGTCTCGAAATGGTTGGTCGCCCCGAGCCCGTCCTTGCGCATCATCCAGCGCAGGCCGATCCTGCCGCGGGCGAGCAGGCCCATCGAGGAATAGAGCGTGATCGGCTGGGTGCAGGCCTGCTGGAAATAGAATTCCAGATGATCCTGCAGGTTCTCGCCGACGCCGGGTCGGTCAGCCACCACTTCGATGCCGAAGGATCGCAGCTCTTCAGCCGGGCCGATGCCGGACAGCTTCAGGAGTTGCGGCGAGGCGATGGGGCCGGAAGAAACGATCACCTCGTGCCGGGCACGGGCTATATGCTGCGTTCCGCCCCGCTCATAGGCGACGCCCACCGCGCGGCGTCTCTCCATGATCACGCGCTCGGCGCGGGCGTGGGTCTCAACGGTGAGATTGGAGCGCTTGAGGGCCGGCTTGAGATAGGCGTTCGCCGCAGACCAGCGCACCCCGTCCTTCACCGTCATGTCCATCCGCCCAAACCCCTCCTGGGAATAGCCGTTGACATCGTCGGTCACCGGATAGCGCGCCTCGCGCGCCGCCTCGACGAAGGCCTGATAGAGCGGGTTTTCAAGCGGCCCATAGGTCGTCTTCAACGGACCGTCGGCGCCGCGATAGGCGTCCCCGCCATCGCGCCGCCCCTCGGCACGGCGGAAATAGGGCAGCACGTCGCGATACGCCCAACCCTGCGCGCCGAGGTCCTGCCAGCCATCGAAATCCAGCGGATTGCCGCGGATATAGACGAGGCCGTTGATCGAGGACGAGCCGCCGAGCACCTTGCCGCGTGGACAATGCATCCGGCGATCGGCGAGGCCGGGCTCCGGCTCGCTCTCATACATCCAGTTGTACTTCTCCATGTTCATGGGAATGGAGAGCGCGCTCGGCATCTGGATGAAGATGGACTTGTCGGAGCCGCCATATTCCAGCAGCAGGACGGTGCTCCTGCCATCCTCGGTCAGACGGTTCGCCAGCACGCAACCGGCCGAGCCGGCGCCGACGATGATGTAGTCGTAGCTGCGGGCATTCTCGGTCATCAGCGCGGCTCCCATCTCAATACGGCGCCTCGACCGGACCGAGATTCACATAGACGCTCTTGAGCTGGGTGTAGTGCTCGATCGCGGCCTTGCCGTTCTCCCGGCCGAGACCGGACTGCTTGTAGCCGCCGAAGGGCAGCTCGATCGGCGTGATGTTGTAGTGATTGATCCAGCAGGTGCCGGCCTGGAGCTGCGCGATGACCCGATGGGCGCGGGCGAGATCTTTCGTGAAAACGCCGGCAGCGAGGCCGAAGACCGTGTCATTGGCCCGCGCGATCACCTCCTCCTCGTCGGTGAAGGACAGCACGGTCATGACCGGCCCGAAGATCTCCTCGCGCACGATGCTCATGGCGTCAGAGCAGCCGTCGAACACGGTGGGGGCGACGAAGGCACCCTTTTCGAGCCCGTCGGCGGTCACGCGCTCGCCGCCGATCAGCACCTTCGCCCCCTCGTCCCGGCCCTTGCCGATATAGGAGAGCACCTTCTCCATATGCGCCCGCGAGATGAGGGTCCCGACCTGGGTCTCCGGATCGAGCGGATCACCCACCTTCATCTTCGCCACACGGACCTTGAGCTTTTCGAGGAAGGCCGCGCGCACGCTTTCATGGACGAAGACGCGCGTTCCGTTCGAGCAGACTTCGCCGGCCGAATAGAAATTGCCGAGCAGCGCACCGGAGACGGCGTCGTCGAGAGCGGCGTCCTCGAACACGATCAGCGGGGATTTCCCACCCAGTTCGAGGGTGACGTATTTCAGCGTGCCGGCGGCATCCGCCATCACCTTCTTGCCGGTGCCGACCTCGCCGGTGAGCGAGACCTTGGCGATGGCAGGATGGCGGGTGAGCAGGCGTCCGGTATCGGCAAAGCCCTGCACCACATTGAACACGCCGTCCGGCAAGCCGGCTTCCCTGAAGATCTCGGCGAGCGTCAGGGCGGTGAGCGGAGTGAGTTCGGCGGGCTTGAAGATCATGGCGTTGCCGCAGGCGAGCGCCGGGGCGCTCTTCCAGCAGGCGATCTGGAGCGGGTAGTTCCACGCCCCGATCCCGGCCACGATGCCGAGCGGCTCGCGGCGGGTATAGCCGAAGGCGGTGCTGCCGAGATCGACATGCTCGCCGGACAGGGTGGCTGCGATGCCGCCGTAATATTCGAGGCAGTCCGCGCCAGAGAGAACGTCGACCGCGATGGTTTCCTGGATCGGCTTGCCGGTGTCGAGCGTCTCCAGCCGTGCCAGTTCGTCGTTGCGGGCGCGCAGCAATTCGGCCGTCTTCTTCAGCACGCGGCCGCGCTCGGTGCCGGTCATTGCGGCCCAGACCTTCTGCCCTTTGCGGGCGGCGACGACCGCCGCCTCGACCTCGGCCTCGCCGGCGATCTCGATGCGCGCCAGCACCTCGCCGGTGGCGGGATTGACGGTCTCGAATGTCTCTGCGCTCACCGAAGGACAGAAGCGCCCGCCGATATGGTTGTGGTGAAGAGGCACGGTGTTCGACATGACAGCAGGTCCGGTCGTTGCGGGTGCGGCCGAGCGGGCAAGCTGCCCGTCGACGAAAGCCGTGGCGATGGCACGGGCGGTGACGGAATCCGTTTCCCCCGTCGCCGAAAGGGTGGACCGCAGCCAGAGGCCGTCGATCACGGCGGCCACGGCGATGGCGAGGTGCCGCGCCGGCTCCTGACCGACCAGCGGCGTGAGGCTGTGGGTAAGGTTGGAGAGCATGCGCGACTGGTAGATCTTCTGGACCCGGCGCAACTGCTCCGAATGCAGGACCTGCCCCCAGAAGGCGAGCCAGACGCTGCCGGACCGCTGGTCGAACTCCTCCGGCGCCAGATTGGCGTCGATCACCGCCTGCACACGCTCGCGTGGGGTGCGGGCGGCCGCGAGGCGGGAGGCGGCTCCGGCGCCGACCCGCCGGGCGAGATGGCGCAGCGTCGCTTCGAGAAGACCGTCCTTGTCACCGAAATAATGGGCAACGAGACCGGGCGAGACGCCGGCGCGGCGGGCGATCTGGGCGAGAGTGGAAGCGTTGAAGCCGACCTCGGCCAACGAATCGATCGTCGCATCGATCAGTTGACGCCGGCGCACGTCCTCTGGCTCGCGACGACGGATCTCATCCTCGCGCTGGGCACCGGCCTTCGACTCCACGCCGGCCATTGCCTCCATGCCAGCTCTTGCCTCCGCCCGAACAGGCATACGGACCTCGTCGTCGCTGCGTTAATTGAACAGCCAAATAATACACAAAGCGAACGCCGCGAAAAGCCCCGACAATAGAGCCGGACATGGTGGACGCATATATTCTGGTGCGATGTCGACCATATCCAAACTGGCGTATAAATGCGCATAAATATTGGGTTTCTGATTGAAAATTACGCGTGACAAACAGCATCGAGCGTTGTTGAATAACCGTTCAAAAGAAGCCCCAAAGTGGGCACGTGCGGCCTCGACGCTGACCCTGTAGGATGTCCTCGTCGGCAACCGGCCACACGCGAAATGTCGGTGCCAACCTGAACCGGACACCGACCGGCGCGATTTTGCGCGCCGGGTGCCGGCCATCGACCACGTCGCTCAATAACGGGAACAGCGAACGATGCGCAGCCTGAAATTCCTCGCGACCGCCGCCCTCGGCCTCGCGGTCTTTGCGGCCCCCTTCCTCCGGGACGCAGCGGTCTCGGGTGCCGAGGCGGCCGAACCCGCAGCGTGCAAGGCCGTCCGGTTCGCCGATGTCGGCTGGACCGATATCACCGCCACCACCGCCATCTCCTCCGCGATCCTTGAAGCGCTCGGCTACACCCCGAAGACGCAGGTACTTTCGGTCCCGGTGACCTACAAGTCGATGCAGACCAAGGACATCGACGTGTTCCTCGGCAACTGGATGCCGACCATGGAAGCCGACCGAAAGCCCTATGTGGAGGACAAGTCGGTCGAGGTCATCGGCCCCAATCTGGAAGGGGCAAAATACACCCTTGCCGTTCCTAAATACCTCTTCGATGAGGGCCTGAAGTCGTTTGCCGACATCGCGAAGTTCAAGGACAAGCTTGACGGCAAGATCTACGGGATCGAACCCGGCAATGACGGCAACCGCCTGATCCTGGACATGATCAAGGACGACAAGTTCGGGCTCAAGGGCTTCGAGCTCGTCGAATCGAGCGAGCAGGGCATGCTCGCCCAAGTGGACCGCGCCACCCGCCGCAAGGAGCCGATCGTGTTCCTCGGCTGGGCACCGCACCCGATGAACACCAAGTACAAGATCGACTACCTGTCGGGTGGCGACGACGTGTTCGGCCCGAACTATGGCGGCGCTACGGTCTATACCAACGCTCGCGCCGGCTATGTCACGGAATGCTCGAATGTCGGTCAGTTCATCAAGAACCTGAAGTTCGACATCGACGACGAGAACGTGACCATGGGCTACATCCTGTTCGACGGGATGGAGGCGCCCAAGGCCGCCGAGAAGTGGCTGAAGGACAACGCCAAGACCTGGGAACCCTGGCTGGCGGGCGTCACCACCTTCGACGGCAAGCCTGCGGTCGAGGCCGTGAAGAAGAGCCTGAAGCTCTGATATCGCCGCTCCGCGTCGCCTTCAGCGGCGCGGAGCCCTTCACCGACAGGCGCTTGTTCATCCTGCCGCCGGCGACGGGGAACGCCCGATGTATGACTGGATCACCGAGCACAAGATCCCACTCGGCTTGTGGCTCAAGAACTTCGTCGATCTCCTGACCGAACACGGGCAGAGCGTCTTCGATTTCATCTCCCTCGTGCTGGGCGGCCTCATTAACGGGCTGACCACCGGGCTGCTCTATATCCCTCCGCTACTGTTGATCGCCCTGTTCGGGCTCGGCGCGTGGCTGGTGCATCGGTCGATCGGCCTTGTCGTCTTTATCGTCGGCGCATTGCTGCTGGTCACCAATCTCGGCTACTGGCAGGCGACGATTGAGACACTTTCCCTTGTCATCTGCGCCACCATCGTCTGCGTGGTGATCGGCGTGCCGATCGGGATCGCGGCGGCGCACCGTCCCTGGCTCTACACCGCCATCCGGCCGGTCCTCGACCTGATGCAGACGATCCCGACCTTCGTCTACTTGATCCCGACGCTGGTGCTGTTCGGCCTCGGTGCGGTGCCGGGTCTGATCTCCACGGTGATCTTCTCCATCCCGGCGCCGATCCGCCTGACCCATCTCGGCATCTCCTCGGTTCCGCCAAACCTCTATGAAGCGGGCAAGGCGTTCGGTGCCACCAAGCGGCAGCTCCTATTCAAGATCGAGCTGCCCTACGCCCTGCCGACCATCATGGCCGGCATCACCCAGTGCATCATGCTCAGCCTCTCCATGGTGGTGATCGCCGCCCTGGTGGGCGCCGACGGGCTCGGCAAACCGGTGGTGCGCGCCCTCAATTCCGTGAACATCGCGATGGGCTTCGAAGCGGGCCTCGCCATCGTCGTGCTCGCCATCGTGCTTGACCGTGTCTGCAAGCGGCCGGAACGGCCGTCGCGCAAGAGCTGAGGGGGCCAGGCATGGCAGCCGTCGAGTTCCGCAATATCGATATCGTCTTCGGCCCGGAGCAGAAGCGGGCCCTTGCTTTGATCGACGCCGGCAAGACCCGCGAGGAGATTCTCTCGCAGACCGGCTCGGTTCTCGGCGCCGCCGGGGTGAGCCTCAAGGTTGAGCGCGGCCAGATCTGCGTCTTGATGGGTCTTTCCGGCTCCGGGAAATCCACAATCCTGCGCGCCATCAACCGGCTGAACGAGGTGGCGCGCGGTGAAGTTATCGTCGAGCATCGCGGCAAGCCGGTGGATGTCGCGCATTGCGACGAGAACACGCTGCGCGACATCCGCATGCACACCGTTTCCATGGTGTTCCAGCAGTTTGGTCTGCTGCCGTGGCGCACCGTGCGGGACAATGTCGGCTTCGGCCTCGAGCTGCGCGGCACGCCGGCCGAAGAGAAGAGCCGTATCGTCGACGAAAAGCTCGCCATGGTGGGGCTCACCAACTGGGCGGAAAAATATACCCACGAGCTGTCCGGCGGCATGCAGCAGCGCGTCGGCCTCGCCCGGGCCTTCGCGACCGATGCGGACATCCTGCTGATGGACGAGCCCTTCTCCGCGCTCGATCCGCTGATCCGCGACAAGCTGCAGGATGAGTTGCTGGACCTGCAGAAGCGCATCCACAAGACCATCGTCTTCGTGAGCCATGACCTCGACGAGGCGCTCAAGCTCGGCAACACCATCGCCATCATGGAAGGCGGCCGGATCGTGCAGGCCGGTACGGCGGAAGACATCCTGCTGCGTCCAGCCAATGCCTATGTCGCCGAATTCGTGAAACACATGAACCCGCTCAACGTGCTGCGCGGCACGGCGGTGATGCGCCCGGCGGGGAACTTGAAGCGCGAGGGCGATGCCGTGCTGCTCGACAAGCACGGGCGGGTGCGGGTCAAGGTGGACGGCGAAGACCGCCCGATCTCCCTCGATCTCGACGGCCGCTCCGGCCTGATCGCGACCGCCGATGGCGAGGCCGGTAGGATCGACGACAAGGACGCGGAGGCCGCCGACTGCATCGTCGCCCCGGTCGATCTGCGCCTGAAGGCGGCGATCGAGTTGAAGCGACACACCGACCTGCCGATTCTCCTGGTCGACAATCTCGGCCGCCTTGCCGGCCTGTGCGACGACGACGAGATCTATCGCGGCCTGCTGCGCCGGCTCGACGGCTGACGAGCGCCCGGGCCAGATACGAAAAAGGCGCCCGGCCGGAAGGTTCGGGCGCCCTTTTCTTGTGCGGCGTCACGCGTCAGGCCGCAGCCCGACCCACCGCCTCGACGACATCGTCGACCACCGCTTCGACCAGATCGCGATCGTCGCCCTCCCCCATCACGCGGATGACCGGCTCCGTTCCGGAAGGGCGGATGAGCAGCCGGCCATGGCTGTTCAGCTTGAGCTCGGCCGCGGCGATGGCCTTCTGCACGCTTTCGACCTCGAGCGGACGGCCGCTCTTGTAACGTACGTTCTTGAGGATCTGCGGCAGCGGATCGAAGCGGTGACAGACCTCGGAGACGGGACGACCCATCTTCTGCACCACGGCCAGAACCTGGAGAGCCGCCACGAGGCCGTCGCCGGTCGTCGAATAGTCGGACAGGATGATGTGGCCGGACTGCTCCCCGCCGACATTGTAGCCATGGGTGCGCATGTGCTCGAGCACATAGCGATCACCGACCGGGGTGCGCTCCAGCGAGAGGCCGAGCGAGGCGAAGTGCCGCTCGAGACCGAGATTGGACATGACGGTCGCCACCACGCCGTCGCGCGAGAGCCGGCCGTCATCCCTGAAGCTCTCGGCGACGACGGCCATGAGCTGATCGCCATCGACCAGATGGCCTTTCTCGTCGACGATCAGCACCCGGTCCGCATCGCCGTCGAGCGCGATACCAATATCCGCGCGCACCTCGCGCACCTTGGCGGCGAGGGCTTCCGGCGCGGTCGAGCCGACCTCGCGATTGATGTTGAAGCCATCCGGCTTGTCGCCGATCGCCACCACCTCGCAGCCGAGTTCCCACAGCGCTTCGGGCGCCACGCGATAGGCCGCGCCATGGGCGCAATCCACCACAACGCGGATGCCGTCGAAGGACTGGTTGCGCGGCAGCGTCCGCTTGGCGAATTCGATGTAGCGGGCATGCACGCTTTCGATGCGCTTGGCGCGGCCGATGGCGGCGGGCTTTGCCAGCTTCGATTCGAGATCGCCTTCCAGCAGCGCCTCGATCTCGCTTTCGATCGCATCGGACAGCTTGTAGCCGTCCGGGCCGAACAGCTTGATGCCGTTGTCGTCGAACGGATTGTGCGAGGCGGAGATCATCACCCCGATATCGGCGCGCATGGAGTGGGTCAGCATCGCCACGGCCGGCGTCGGCATCGGGCCGAGCAGCAATACGTCCATGCCCACCGAGGTGAAGCCGGCGACCAAGGCATTCTCGATCATGTAGCCGGACAGGCGCGTATCCTTTCCGATGACGACGCGATGACGGTGCTCGCCGCGCTGGAAAACCACACCCGCGGCCATGCCGACGCGAAGTGCCAGCTCAGGCGTGATCACGCCGTTTGCCCGCCCGCGAATGCCGTCCGTGCCGAAGAATTTGCGCGCCATGCTCGTCAACCTGTCGTTCGCCCGTTCGTCTTCTAGCGGGTTTCGCCGTTCCATTGTGTCACATCTGATGTGCCGGGATTAACGTTCGGTGACCGTCATCGCAAAGCACGGGCCTGCGCCGCGCAATACGTCGCCATGTCTTGGCGAAGACCCGCCGGAAACAAAGCGAAAGCGACATCGTTGTTCTCGAACGAACAGGGGATGGTCGTCAGATGTCAAAATCCAGAACAGCTCAGCAGGCCAGCGTGGCGCCTCTCGCAGGTCACGGTTCCACACGTCTGCCGGCTGTGGAGGTGGATGGTTACAACAGCCAATTGCGGGATGAAGAAGGCTTTGTCGGGGACAAGGCGCGGCGTGCCGCGTTTTTCGAAGGCCTCGACACCTGGAGGGAACTGGCCGCGCGGAAAGGAAAGGATCTGTTCGACGACACGCCCACCAGCGAACTCTCGAAACGCTCTCTCGACAAAACCTTCCTTGAAGGGAACGTCCGTGGCCAGGCGGTGATGCTGAGCGCGATCGAGGATTATGCGCAGCAGCTCGCCACTGTCGCCCGACGCCTGCTCCGCACCAAGGAATGGCGGGACACCCAGCGCATCGCCGTCGGCGGCGGCCTGCGCGCCAGCCGGTTTGCAGAGATCGCCATCGCCCGCACGGAGCTGCTGTTGCGCCAGGCCGGCACCGAGATCGAGCTGGCGCCGATACGCCACGACCCGGACGAGGCCGGTCTGATCGGCGCGGTGCATCTGGCTCCAAGCTGGATGTTCGGCGGGCATGACAGCATCGTGGCGGTCGATATCGGCGGCAGCAATATTCGCGCCGGCATCGTCGAGCTCAATGCCAAGAAGAAGCCGGACCTTTCCGCCGTAGCGGTAAACGCCTCTGAGCTCTGGCGTCATGCCGATGAGGAGGTCGATCGCGCCGCCGCAATCGAGCGCCTGGTAGACATGTTGAACGGTCTCATCGCCGGTGCGGAGAAGAGCGGGATGCAGCTGGCGCCGTTCATCGGCATTGGCTGCCCGGGGGCGATCGCGCCGGACGGCTCCATCGAGGAAGGCGCCCAGAATCTCCCGGGCAACTGGAGCAGCAGTCGCTTCAACCTGCCGGAAGCGCTGCGCGAAGCGATTCCGGCCATTCGTGGGGACGAGACCGTGGTGGTCATGCACAACGATGCCGTCGTGCAGGGACTGAGCCAGCGCCCCTTCATGGCGGATGTCGAGGGATGGGGAGTGCTCACCATCGGTACGGGGCTGGGTAACGCCCATTTCACGAATCGCGGCAAACTGGAGAGCTAGGCCCCCGGAGCCGAGCCCTGCAAAGCAACAGACGGAAGGTCTGGCCCGCAAACCAAAAGGCCCGCTCGGGAGCGGGCCTTTCCTTGTCAGGTCCTGCCGAGATCAGGCCTGCGGCTGGGGCTCCATGCCGGTATCCGGCCGCGGCCGATTCTTGCCGGCGGTCGGCACCACAGAGCCGCGCACATTGGCCGGCTCTATGGTGGTGTCCCGCACCGGGGGATGGCCGTCGAGCAGGTTGACGATTTCGTCACCGGACAACGTCTCGTATTCCAGAAGACCGCGTGCCAGCGCTTCGAGCTGGTGGCGCTGCTCGGTCAGTATGCGCGTCGCTTCCTCGTAACCCTCGTCGACCAGACGGCGAACCTCCTTGTCGATGGTCTGCGCCGTCGCCTCGGAGACGTTCTGCTGGCGCTGCATCGACATGCCGAGGAACACCTCGTCCTGGTTCTCGCCATAGGCCACCCGGCCGAGTTCATCCGAGAAACCCCAGCGGGTCACCATCATTCGGGCGAGACGGGTCGCCTGCTCGATGTCGGAGGCCGCACCAGAGGTCACCTTGTCGTGGCCGAACACCAGTTCCTCGGCAACGCGGCCACCCATCATGATGGCAAGGCGCGAGGTCATCTGCTCGTAGGACATACTGAGCTTGTCCCGTTCGGGCAGCTGCATGACCATGCCGAGTGCGCGGCCGCGCGGAATAATCGTCGCCTTGTGGACGGGATCGGTGGCCGGCACGTTGAGCGCCACGATGGCATGGCCGCCTTCGTGATAGGCGGTCAGCATCTTCTCGTCCTCGGTCATGACGAGCGAGCGGCGTTCCGCGCCCATCATCACCTTGTCCTTGGCATCCTCGAACTCGACCATCGTGACCATGCGCTTGTTACGCCGCGCGGCCATCAGGGCGGCCTCGTTGCAGAGATTCGCAAGGTCGGCGCCGGAGAAGCCGGGCGTGCCGCGGGCGATCACCTTGAGGTTCACGTCCGGCGCGACCGGAATCTTGCGGGCGTGAACCTTCAGAATCTGTTCGCGGCCGACGACATCCGGGTTGGGGACGATGACCTGGCGGTCGAAACGGCCGGGGCGCAGCAGGGCCGGATCCAGCACGTCGGGGCGGTTGGTCGCGGCGATGAGGATGATGCCCTCATTGGCCTCGAAGCCGTCCATCTCAACGAGAAGCTGGTTCAGGGTCTGCTCGCGCTCGTCATTGCCGCCGCCGAGGCCGGCGCCGCGATGACGGCCGACCGCGTCGATTTCGTCGATGAAGATGATGCAGGGCGCATTCTTCTTCGCCTGCTCGAACATGTCGCGCACGCGGCTGGCGCCGACGCCGACGAACATTTCGACGAAGTCCGAACCGGAAATGGTGAAGAACGGCACATTCGCCTCACCCGCAATCGCGCGGGCGAGCAGCGTCTTGCCGGTGCCGGGGGGGCCGACCAGCAGCACGCCGCGCGGGATGCGGCCACCGAGCCGCTGGAACTTCTGCGGGTCGCGCAGGAATTCCACGATCTCGGTGAGATCGCTCTTGGCCTCGTCGATGCCGGCCACGTCCTCAAAGGTCACACGCCCATGCGCTTCGGTGAGGAGCTTCGCCCGGCTCTTGCCGAAGCCCATAGCCTTGCCGCCCGCCCCCTGCATCTGCCGGGACAGGAAAATCCACACGCCGATGAGGGCGATGAAGGGCAGCCACGAGATCAGCAGGCTCACGAACCACGGGACATTGTCCTGCAGCGGCTTGGCCGTGATCGAGACGCCTTTGCCATAAAGGCGTTGCACCAGCGAAGGGTCGTTCGGAGCGTAGGTCTGGAAGGTGCGCCCGTCGCTGAAGGTGCCGGAAATCTCCGGACCCTGGATCAGCACGTCGCGCACGCGCCCCTGGTCGACCTCGTTCAGCAGCTGCGAAAAGCTGATGTCATTCGCCGCCTGACGCTGGCCCGGGTTCTGGAAGAGCGAGAACAGGGCCAAAAGCAGGAGGACGATGATCACCCACAGGGCGAAATTGCGGATATTGGCGTTCATCATTGTCCTTTCGGCGCCGGGATTCCCCGACGCGGGGGCCGCCGGTGCCGTGCCGATCCCCTCTCGTTCGGTAATTTAGGTCCAGCGCGGCGCCTTGCCAAGATGCGGGCCGGTGCGCGGCACATTCGTGGCACGGAAATCCCGTCACGTGGTCGGGAGCGGGAAGCGGCGGGCCGGTGCGGGCGCCACCATGAGGCTGTCTCTTTCCAGCCTCACCAGCGCTCCTGCGAGCGTGCGGCCGGCGGGCCCGCTCTGTCCCACACGGCTGGTGATCCACCGCATAAGAGCCTCCAGCTTGCCGAGTTCCGCCGGTCCTTCGTCGCCCACATGTTCGACCAGCCGGGCAAGAACGCGCAGGGCAATTTCTTCCGGCAGGTCGAGAAAGACATCGCGATCGACCCGCAGGGGAGCCCCTTCCGGCCAGGGTTGCGGGCAGATCTGCTCCAGCGCGTCCTCGGTCACCCGCTGCAGGGCGAGATCCGCGCGCCGCATGCGGGCGGCAAAGCGGGCGAGACCATCGGCGCTGAGGCCCTCCGCCGCGAGGGAGGGCAGCAATTCGGCGCGCAACCGGGCGCGGGCATAGCGCGGGTCGAAATTGGAAGGATCGCGGATAGCCTCTACGCCCGCCGCCTCGCAGGTCGCGACCAGCGCAGTCTTGGGCAGCGAGAGGAACGGCCGCAGCAAGGTGAAGGCGCCGATCTGCCGCTCCGGCGCCATGCCCGCCAGCCCGGCTATGCCGGAGCCGCGGATCAGGCGGAACAGCACGGTTTCGGCCTGGTCGTCGCTGGTATGGGCGGTCACCAGCGCGGTGGCACCGATACTGCCGGCATGGGAGGCGAGCAGGGCATAACGGGCGTTGCGCGCCGCCTCCTGAATGCCGGCGGTCGGATGCTCGCCGTCCCAGGTGAGAATGTCGTGCGGAATGCCGAGGCGTTCCGAGAGGTGAGCGACCATCTCCGCCTCCTCCCGCGCAGCGCGGCGCAGACCATGGTCGACGGTGGCGGCAAAAAGGTCCGGCCCGTCATCCAGTTCTTCACGCCACAGCCGTGCGAGCAGCAGCAGCGCTGTTGAGTCCGGTCCGCCGGAAACGGCCAGAAGCACCCTGTGGTGCTGGTTCAGCGACTGAAAAAGGCGGTGAAGGTCGATCTCTGCCATTGAGCGCCGGGACGGTGTGGCCGAAACATGCTGTCGGGACGGGCCGTCAGCAGCGGGCACGCTTCTGCTCCCGATCCACATTCTGCCGGACGCTGGCGGAAGCCTTGGGGTATTTGTTGCCGATCGCGTTGTAGGTCGCGCAAGCCGCGTCCTTCTCGCCGATGGCCTGCAACGACTGGCCCAGCCGCAGCATGGCGTCGGGCGCCTTCACGGCATTGGGATAATCGCTCGAAACCTTGAGGAAGCTCTGCGCCGCTTCCTTATACATCTGGCGCTGATAATCGGCTTCGCCCATCCAGTAATAGGCATCCGGCACCGCGCGGTCATTGGGATATTGCCGCACGAAGGTCTGGAAGGCCGAAGCGGCCTGCCCGTAATCCTGGCGCAGCACATAGCCATAGGCGAGGTCGTACAGTTCCTTGGGGCTGTTGCCCTGCGCGGGTGCAGCCGCCGGCTGCCCGCCGCCTGCGGGAGGTAAGGTGCCGGCATCGGCAGTGGCGCCTCCATCCATCGGCGCGGACTGCGGCGCGGCACCGAGCTGGCGGGGCGCACCCGGCGCGGCCGGCTGCGCATTCGGGTCGAAGGCATCCGAACGTCGGCCGGCAGCGGCAGGCGGAGGAGCGGCGGCAGGTGCCGCAGCGGGGCCCGGCGGACGGGCCGCCTGTGCGGGCGCCGCGCCCGGAGAAGCCGCCGGAGCGCCGCCGGTGCCGCCCATGCGGTAGTCGAATTCCTGCTGGAACCGCTTCAGTTGCTGGTCAAGCTGCTGGTTGTGGTACTGCAGCTCCTCAACCTGCCCGGTCAACTGGCGAAGCTGGTTCTCCAACCGCTCCACCCGGGTGGTCACGCCATCGTCGGGCGGAGGAGCCTGCTGCGGCTGCCCCTGGCCAACCGAACCCGGCGGCTTGAAGAGGTTGCCGAAAAAGTCGCCATTCTGCTGCGCGAAGGCCGGCGAGCCGGCGACGAAGAGGCTTCCCGCAAGGGAGGCGGCGAGCAGGAATGCGCGAGGGCGCGTCATGCGTAAGGTCATGATGTGCGGTGCTTGGGGCAGCGATCGGGACAGGCGAGTCATCGCCCGGATGAGCGATAACATAGGAAAGCGATCGGGACCAAAGTGTGGCTCGTCAGCCGCAGTCCACGCCTGTGCACATCGGAACTCCATGGCCGAACCACGCTTCGTGGCCGGCCATGGGTCACAAGGAATCACGAACCGGGATTGTTCAGCACCGTGACGGCGCGACGGTTCTGCGACCAGCAGGAGATGTCGTCGCACACCGCGACCGGCCGCTCCTTGCCGTAGGAAATGGTGCGCATGCGGCTTGCGTCGATGCCGCGGCTCACGAGATAGTCCTTCACGTTCTGAGCACGGCGGGCACCGAGCGCGATGTTGTACTCGCGGGTGCCGCGTTCGTCCGCGTGACCTTCGATGGTAAAGGTGTAGCGGTTGTACTGGCCCAGCCACTGGGCCTGCTTGTCGAGCGTGGCGCGGGCCTCGGGGGACA
Source organism: Ancylobacter crimeensis (assembly GCF_023016805.1). Classification (GTDB taxonomy): domain Bacteria; phylum Pseudomonadota; class Alphaproteobacteria; order Rhizobiales; family Xanthobacteraceae; genus Ancylobacter; species Ancylobacter crimeensis. The sequence continues at coordinate 143,563 of NZ_JALKCH010000010.1, read as the reverse complement.
GGTCGGTCTGATCGGTGGTGAAGAAAACGCGGTCACCCACGGAAACCACGAACTCCTGCTGGCTGCCGGGAGGAGCCGAGCCGAGCTGACCCATGCCGCCTGCGCCCGCGCGCCCGTCCATAGGGTTCTTCGCACAGGCGGCCGCGAGCAGCGCGAGCCCGACGACGACAGCGGTGCGCGAACCGCCAACCATGCGCAGCAGACTGGTCATAACCGGAGACTCCTGAATTCCCTTGGACCGGTCGACCCCGGTCATAATCCCGTGTGTAAGTCATGCCGCGGCATGGTTGACGAAACCTTGCCGCGTTCGTTCGACTGTCGTCCTAAAACGGAAACCGTTTCTTATGGTTTCCAATTCGCTAACGCGATCGCGCGGATCCGCTCAGGAGCGCAGCGGCGACCAGGCCGGATCGGAGGCGTAGCTCGGCGTCGGCACGCGCTGTTCGTTGTAGCCGGTCACATCCACCGTATAGAGCTGCGACCCACCGCCCACGTCGCGGAAGAACATGATCACGCGGCCGTTCGGGGCGAAGGTCGGCCCTTCATTGTGGAAACCTTCGGTCAGGATGCGCTCGCCCGAGCCGTCGGTGCGCATGAGCCCGATGCCGAACTTGCCGCCCTCCTGCTTGGTGAAGGCGATGACGTCGCCGCGCGGCGACCACACCGGCGTCGAATAGGTGCCGTTGCCGAAGGAGATGCGGTGCGGATTGGAGCCGTCCGCCCCCATCACATAGATCTGCGAGGTGCCGCCACGATCGCTCTGGAAGGTGATCTGGCTGCCGTCCGGCGAGTAGCAGGGCGCGGTGTCGATGGCCGCCGTGTCAGTAAGCCGGGTCGTCGCCTTGGAACGCAGGTCCATCACGAAGATATTGGCATCGCCGCCCTGCTGCAGGCTCAGGATCACCTTCTGCCCGTCGGGGGCAAAGCGCGGCGAGAAGCTCATATTGGGGAAATTGCCAACCACTTCGCGCTGCCCGGTCTCGATGTTGAGCAGATAGACCCGCGGATCGCCGCGGCCATAGGACATGTAGGTGATTTCCTGGCTGGTCGGCGAGAAGCGCGGCGTCAGCACCAGATCGTCGCCACGGGTCAGGTAGGTTACGTTGGCGCCGTCCTGATCCATGATGGCGAGGCGCTTCACCCGCTTCTGCTTGGGCCCGGACTCGTCGACGAACACGATGCGGGTGTCGAAATAGCCCTTCTCGCCGGTCAGGCGCTCATAGATCGCGTCGGCGATGATGTGAGCCACCCGACGCCAGTTCTCCGGCTGGGTGAAATATTGCTGCCCGATCAGTTGCTGACCGGCGAACACGTCCCACAGACGGAACTCGGCTTTCACCCGCCCGTCGGGCTGGCGGGTCATGCGGCCAGTGACGAGCGCCTGCGAATTGATGACGCGCCAGTCTTGGAAGCGGGGTGAGGCGTCGGGATTGGTGATCTTCTCGACAAAGGCCGCCGGGTCGATGGGGGCAAACAGGCCGGAACGGCGCAGATCCGCGGAGATGATCTGGGTGACGCCCTTGCCCGCCTCGGCATCCTGCGCGCTGCCGCCGCCGACGAAATCGGTGATCGCGATTGGCAGCGGCTGCACGGTGCCCTGCGTCACGTCGAGGCGCAGCACCGCATTGGCGGGCCCCACGCCCGCAAGCCCCGTGCCTGCCAGCGCGCCCGCCCCGGCCAGAAGCGTGCGCCGGCTCAGCCGGGTACCAAGGGAAGAGGCCGCGGAGACGAACGGCGCGGTCGGGCGGATCAACTCAGTCATTTCCAAATCTCGGCATTCGCAATGGCGCCACGCTCGCTCAACCACGGAACATGTCGCGCGGATCGAACGTGATCTCGATGTCTTTCCAGGAATCGTATTTTGACGGCGACAGCATGTCGAAGGGCTGGCCGCGGAAGATGGCGCGGATCGCGCTTTCGCGCGCGCTCATGAAGAAGCTGCTGCCGCCCGACGTCATCACCTGGGGAGGCGCGGCCAGCGTGCCGTCCTGGTTGAGACGGATGCGCACGGTCACGATCAGTTCCTCGGGATTCGATGCACCGGCCGGGGGATTCCACAGCGACATCAGGCGGGCGCGCAGCGCGTCGATCTCGGTCTGCGAGAGACGGGCCGCACTGCCGGTCGTCGCGCCGAGTGCGGCGGTGTTATTGATCGTCGCCCCGATCGAAGCCTGCCGCGAGGGGGTGCGCTTGTCCAGCAAGGCCGCGATCTGGTTGCTGTCGAACTTGCGGTCCTGCTGCTGGTCGCGCGGCGGCGCCTGCACCACCGGCTTGGGCGGTGGCGGCTTCTTCGGCGGCGTGGGCGCAGGCTTCTCCGGCACCTGGGCAACCTTCTGCTCAGGCTTGGGATCTTCCTTCTTCGGCTCGGGCGGCTTGGTCTTCAGCGCGTCCTCGTCCGGCGGCTTAGGCGGCGTCGGGGCCGGCTTGGCCTCCGGGGGCTTGGGCTCCGGCTTGGGCGGCGCGGGCGGCGCCTCCACGACCTTCGGCTCCGGCGGCTTGGGTTCGGGTGGCTTCGGCGCGGGCGGAGGCGGAGGAGGCTCGTTCGCCGCCTTCACCTCCGGCTTGTCGCTGATCGGATCGTCCAGATTCTCTGCAGGCTTCGGCTCGGGGGCGACCTTCTCGACCACCTGCTTGGGCGTCTCCGCCTTCGCCGCATCCTTCTTGCCGGCCATCATCTGCGACAGCTCGTCATTGGAGACGATGTCGACGGGCATCGACTCCTGCATCGCGTCGAACGGTTTCGCCGACGAGAAGGAGAACAGCATGAAGGCGAGGATGCCCCCATGCAGCACGGTCGATGAGACGAGGCCCGCGCGCATATCCGCTCAGCTCCCCTGCTCGATGTCGGAAACGAGGGCTACGCGCTTGAAGCCGGCGCCGGACAGCCGGCCCATCACCTTCACCACCGTGCCATAGTTCACGGTCTTGTCAGCGCGGACGAAAATGCGCTCGTCATAGCCCGCCTTGGCGATGGCCTGCAGCTTGGGCACCAGCTCATTGGGGTCGATTTCGCTGTCGCCGAGGAAAGTCTTGCCCTCGGCGTTGATGGAGATGACCAGCGGCTCCTTGTCCTGGTCGACCGATTTCGCCTCGCTCTGCGGCAGATCGATCGGCACGCCGACCGTCAGCATCGGCGCCGCCACCATGAAGATGATGAGCAGCACGAGCATCACGTCGACCATGGGGGTGACGTTGATCTCGGCCATGACGGCCCCGCCGCCGCGCCGGCGCGAGCGGCGCGACTGCCAGCCCCCTCCTCCGGCTCCACCCATGCCCATGTGTCAGCCCCGTTCGTCGATCTGCCGCGACAGGATGGCGGAGAACTCGTCCGCAAAACCTTCCAGCCGCAACGCCTGGCGATTCACCTGGGACACGAACCTGTTATAGAAAATCGTCGCGGGGATGGCGGCGATAAGGCCGATTGCCGTCGCGAAAAGGGCCTCCGCGATGCCCGGCGCAACCACCGCGAGGCTGGTGTTCTTCGACGCCGCGATCGACTGGAACGAGGTCATGATGCCCCACACCGTGCCGAACAGGCCGATGAACGGGCCGGCGGAACCGACCGTCGCCAGAACCAGAAGGCGGCTTTCCAGCCGCTCGACCTCGCGGGCGATGGTCACGTCCATCACCTTGTCGAGCCGCTGGGTAAGGCCCGCGAAGGAGCGCGCGCCCCCTTCATAGGAGCGCTTCCATTCCCGCATCGCCGCCACGAAGATCGCCGCCATGGCGTGGTTCGGGTGCGAGGACAGCGAACGGTAGAGCTCCTCGAGGCTCTGCCCGGACCAGAACACCTGCTCGAAACGATCCATCTGTCGCTTCATGCGGCTGAATAGGATCGTCTTGTCGATGACGATCGCCCACACCCACACCGACGCGATGATAAGGCCCGCCATCACGCACTTGACGATGAAATGCGCCTGCAGGAACAGGCCGATAAGCGAAAGATCGGCACTCGGAGCGGCCATCGCCGTCTGGGCCACGTCGGCAGGATTCATCTGATCAAAACCTCGCACCAATACCGGCGCATCGCCCGGCTCGCGCCGACCCGAAAAACGTTACCAAGGCAATTCGACCAAGGAGTCCGCGGACCGGAGTCGGGTTCGCGGACCAAGGCCGGGTTCGTCGACCAAGGCTCGCCAAGCCCGGCGGGGCGACGGATCACCTGGGGACGCGACGCCACCGTCGAGGCCCGTACCCCAACGCAAGCCGTTGTTCGGCGTGGAATCCGACGAAACTTGGGCGTGGCGCGACCCGCGTTAACCCCACTTAAGCCAGATCAGGGTTAACACCGGGTTACGTTGCCGCATTGCAACACCTTTGGCGGCGGTGTTTCGCAGGGCAATTCGGTTTATGCGCGGCGAGGTCGTCAGTCCGGACGAGCGCCCTGTCGCGCAGCCTCTTCCTGCGTCGCCTTCATCGCGGCGCGCAAGGCATCCGGGATGCGGCGGGCGCGGCCCTGCGAGATGAAGGCGACCTTCACCTTTGCCTCGACCAGCAGTTCCTTATCCCTCATCACCTTCTGGTGCAGGGTGATGGAGGCGCCGGCGACCTCGGAAGGGCTGGTATGCACCTCAAGCACGTCGTCGAAACGGGCGGGGCGCAGATAGTCGATGCTCAGGGAGCGGACCACGAAGGCGAAGCCGGGCGCTTCCTCCAGCGCCTGCCCGAACAGCTCGCTCTGGTTCACGCCGATCAGGCGCAAATGGTCCGAGCGCCCGCGCTCCATGAATTTCAGATAGTTGGCGTGGTAAACGATGCCGGTGAAGTCGGTATCCTCGTAATAGACCCGAAGCGGCAGCACATGGCCGCCCGGCACGATGCGCCCGGCGAGCGACAGGTAGGGATCGGCGGCGGATAAGGTCGGGCGCATATCGGTCATGGCGCCCTCATAAACGACGCCGCGCCCCTTGTGAACAAAGGGCGCGGCGCAAATGAGCGGTAACGCTGGGGCATTGCCCCGGGCGATCAGTTGTCAGTGCCGTTCACAGGCTCGGGACGCTCCTGCGCCGGACGGTTGCGGCGCTCGGTCATGAACTGGTCGAACTCGGCCTTGTCCTTGGCCTGGCGCAGCCGGTCGAGGAAGGTGGCGAACTCGCGTTCCTCATCCTCGAGGCGGCGCAGCGTCTCCTCGCGATAGTCGTCGAAGGCGGCATTGCCGCTGGGGCGGAACCCACGGCGGAAATTCCCGCCGAAGGCGCTGCGGAAGGCGTCACGCCCCCGTTCCTGCCAGTCACTGAAATCGCGGCGGCTGCGGCAACCCATGCGTCCACTCCCTATCGAAAAAGCCAGGACCGCAAGGCCGAGGGGCCACCAGGCCATGAAGCCCAGCACCGTCAGCGCGATCCAGGCCGGCCTGCCATACGTGTCGAGCTTCTGAGCGAAGTCCATGGCTATCGTGTCCTGGTGAGGTCCAACGTGAATGTTAATCACATTTACATAGCTAGATGCGCGACGCCGATCTGTCAATGGCCACGCATGCCCGGCGGGAATCGCGGCATGATCACAGTCCGTTGAAGAAGGGCGACTTCAGCCGGTCGGCGCGCCCAAGCCCTTGAGATAGACGAGGAAAGCTGCCTCCAGCAGTTCCTCGGGAGGCATCGGCGTCTTGCGCCGCGCATTGTCGGCACGGCCGAAGAGCGACGCGACGCCGTGCGCCATCGCCCAGGTGTGCAGCGCCACCATCAGGGCCGGAGGGCGCGCCTCGCCCGGCATGGCGGCGACCACCGCCTCCGCGGCCTCGCGCAACGCGCCGAAGGCACGCTGGCTCGCCTGCTGGAGCGGCGCATTGCCCTCCATCCCGATGCCGCTCTCGAACATGGCGACATAGTCGGCAGGGTGGGTGCGGGCAAAGTCGAGATAGGCCCGGCCCATTCGCTCGAAGGCCTTGGCCGGGCTGGGCTTTCCATCATCCCAACCCGTCAGAAGAGCCGCGCCGAGACGGTCGAAGCCGGCGGCGGCAACGGTGGCGAGCAGGTCGTCGCGATCGCGGAAATGCCGATAGGGCGCGGCGGGGCTGACCCCGGCACGGCGCGCCGCCTCTGCGAAGGTGACGCCCGTGGGACCGCGCTCGGCAATCAGCTCCAGCGCCGCCTTCATCAGGGCTTCGCGCAGATTGCCGTGATGATAGGAGCGGGATTCGCCGCCTCTGGACCAGCTCATGTCTCGAGCCCTTACATCACTGCCGGCCGCGCGTCGACAACATCAGTCATCCCCTTGATCGAAAAGGGGCATTTGCGCGGTCGTGGTCGGCACCGCAAGTCCCAGGTGCTTGAAGGCATGCGCCGTCAACACGCGCCCCCTGGGAGTGCGCTGCACGAAACCCTGCTGCACCAGATAGGGCTCGATGATCTCCTCGATGGCGTCGCGCGGCTCCGACAGCGCCGCCGCGATGGTTTCGACGCCGACCGGGCCACCACCGTAATTCATTGCGATCATTGACAGATATCGCCGGTCCATCTGGTCGAGACCGGCCTGGTCGACCTCAAGATGGCGCAGCGCATGGTCCGCGGCCACCTGGTCGATGGCGCTGCGCCCTGCCACCAGCGCGAAATCCCGCACCCGACGCAGAAGGCGCCCGGCGATGCGCGGGGTGCCGCGGGCGCGGCGGGCGATCTCGCGGGCGCCGTCGGGTGTGATCGCGATGCCAAGAACCCGCGCACCGCGTGTAACGACCAAGGTCAGTTCGTCGACCGTATAGAAATTCAGCCGGATCGGAATGCCAAAACGGTCACGTAAAGGTGTCGTCAGCAATCCGGAGCGTGTCGTCGCGCCGACAAGCGTGAATTTCGAGAGAGAAATCTTTACCGAACGCGCCGCAGGCCCCTCTCCGATGATCAGATCCAGCTCGTAATCTTCCATCGCCGGGTAGAGAATTTCCTCCACCGCTGGATTGAGGCGGTGAATCTCGTCGATGAACAATACATCGCGCTCCTCCAGCCCGGTCAGAAGGGCCGCGAGGTCGCCGGCCTTGGCGATGACGGGACCGGAGGTGGAACGGAAACCGACCCCCAACTCCCGCGCAACGATTTGAGCCAGCGTGGTTTTTCCCAATCCGGGCGGCCCCACGAACAGCACGTGGTCGAGCGCCTCGCCGCGCGATTTCGCCGCTTTGATGAAGACGTCAAGATTGGCCCGCGCCTGCTCCTGGCCGACGAATTCGGCCAGCATCTGCGGGCGCAGCGAGGTCTCCGCCGTGTCCTCGTCCCGCCGCTCGGAAGTGATGAGCCGATCATTGCTCATGCCCCAATCCCCGCGGTCCGATGAGTGCAGTGTGGTGGGTAATGAGTCCAGCCACCCTTCAGGCACTTCGCGCAGGCCGGCCTCACCGTGCCAGCTCCTTCAGCCCGGCGCGGATCAGGCGGGCGGTGTCGGCATCCTCCCCCAATTCGCGCATCGCGGCAGCCACCGCGACGCTGGCCTGCAACTGGGCATAGCCGAGATTGACGAGGGCCGAGACGGCATCCGCCACCGGCGCCAGAGCGGACTTCGCCTCGATGGCGCCCGCGAGCCCCGCCACCGCCGGATCGACCGTCGCGAAGGCGGGTGCCTTGTCCTTCAGCTCGGTCACGATGCGCGCCGCCACACGGGGGCCCACCCCGTTCGCCCGCGCCACCATCGCCTTGTCGCCGACCGCCACCGCATTGGCGAGCTCCGCCGGCGACAGCACCGAGAGCACCGACAACGCCACCTTGGAACCGACCCCCTGCACGTGCTGGAGCAGGCCGAACCACTCCTTTTCCGTCGCGCTGGTGAAACCGTAGAGCCGGATCATGTCCTCGCGCACATAGGTTTCGATGAACAGCGTCGCCGCCTCGCCGGCGTTCAGCGTGCGCAACGTGCGCCCGGAGCAGTGCACCAGATAGCCGACGCCCTGCACGTCGAGGATGGCGTGGTCCTCGCCCGTGCTGTCGACGATGCCCTTCAGTTTGCCGATCATCGCATGTCCTCAGGCCCGGCCGGTCGCCACCGTGCCGCTGCGCGCGAGGGCGGCGGCGCGCAGCGCGGCGGGACCCCTATGCTGCGCATGGGTCACCGCGACCGCAAGCGCATCGGCGGCATCGTCGCTCTCCACCTTCGAGGTCGGCAGCAGCACCTTGATCATCATGCGGATCTGCGCCTTCTCGGCGCGGCCGGAGCCGACGACGGTCTTCTTCACCAGCAGCGCCGCATATTCCGCAACCGGGATCCCGGCCAGCGCCGGGGTAAGCATCACCACGCCGCGCGCCTGGCCGAGCTTCAGCGTCGAGGCGGGGTTCACGTTCACGAAGGTCTCCTCCACCGCCGCCTCGTCCGGGGCATAGCGGGAGATGACCTGGGCCAGCCCTTCATGCAGCAAAGCGAGGCGGGTGGCGAGGGGGGCATCTTCCGGCGGCAGCACGGCGCCGCAGGCGATGAAGCCCAGCCGCGAGCCAATGGCCTCGATCAGCCCCCACCCGGTGCGGCGGAGGCCCGGATCGAGGCCCAGAATGCGAATCGGTGCGGTCGCCATGCTTCGGCGTAGCCGAACAAAGGACGAACGGCTAGAGCCGTCCGCACTCACCGCTCCTTGGCCGGCGGTTATGGTGAACGTGCGGTTAAGAGCGCGCGACCTTGAGTCGACGCGTGCCGAGCGCCCCGCTCGCCAGCGCGACACCGATGCCGGAGGCCACCACGCCGATGATCGCCGGCACATCGGGATGCTCGCCCAGCACCGGAATGGCGATCACCGTCGCCAGCGCCGGCACAAGCCCGGTGAAGGCGGCGGCACGCGAGGAGCCGAGCTTTTCCAGCGCGGTCCCGAACCCCATCAGCGCGACGACGCCGGACAGCAGGCCCTGCATGAGAAGCTGGAACAGCACCTCCCCGCCATAACCCGCCTGCACCGCGTCGATCACGCCCGGCAGGCCGTAGGGCGTGAGGATAAGCGTCGACCACAGCCCCACCAGCCCCACCAGCTCGGTGACTTTCAGCCCGGTGCGGGGAAAGGCGAGCGTATAGCCGGCCCACATGGTGGCGCCGAGCAGGAGCAGCAGATGGCCGCGCCACGCGCCGTCGGCCGGCTCCATCAGGCCGCGCCCGCTCAGGGTGAGCACGCCGAGCGCGATGCAGGCGAAGCCGAGCGCGCGCATCGGGCCCAGCCGCTCGCGGAACCACACCACCGACACCAGCGCCACGATGAGCGGCATGGTGCCGGGCAGCAGCGGGCCGACATCGGCCGCCGGCACGAACCGCATCGCATTGCCGACCACGAGGAAGAAGAGGCCGCCGGCGCCGAAGAAACAGAACAGGAAGGGCACGAGGTTGCGCTTCGGCCAGAACCCGACCTTCAGCCAGAACGGCGCCAGCACCACGCCGGACACCACGAAGCGCAGCCAGCCCACCGCCGCCGGCGTCATGTGGCCATGCACCGCGTGGCGGGTGGACACGATCCAGCCGCCCCAGATGGTGACCGCGAGCAGCGCCCCGCCTATGCCGAGCAGGCGGTCGCGAAAGGCGGCACGCGCCGCGGCGAGAACGGCGGCATCCTGCGCGGCCGCCGTCTGCGCAGCGGCGGCACGCTGCGCGGCATCGTGGAGGCCGGCTTCGGTCGAGGAGGAACACAGGCTCATGAAGGCATCCCGGCTCGCGCGTTCGGGAAGTGCAGAACGACGCGCGACGCGCGCGCACTCTGGCGTCTTCGGGCCGGCACGACAAACAAGTCTTGGCGATGGATGAATGCGCGAACGCTGATGGATCGCCGGGGGGAGCACCCGGAGACGGCATCGCACCGGCACCTCGCGCCCGCCGCCCGCGTTCGAGGATGCGGGACGATGCCGGGCAATGGCCGGTCATCGAACCACCGCGGCGAACACGCAGACGTTCCTCAGTCCGCGAAAAGAGCTGGAGGCAGGGATGAATCTTGATATTCCGGGCGTCTGAGGCCAAAATCCGGGCTCTGGAATCGGCTTGCCCGGGCCTCCGGTCCTGCGGCCCGTTCTGCTGTTTGCCGGCGGCATGACAGCGGGCGTGGTTTCCTGCCCTTCCACGCCGGGCCGACGATTTGAGCGCTGCGTCGGCTCCATCAAACCGCCTCCCCTCCGGAGGCACCGACCGCCGCGATGGCTTCCGTTCGCCGCGCTCGATCCCCCTCCGTGCCGGGTCCATCCCCGCGGCTCCCACCTCGGCCCACCCCCTCCGACAGCGTTCCCTCCGACAGCGTTGCCTCCATGTCCCTTGACGTCATGCCGCTCGACTTCGCCCTCATCTGGGCCGCGACCGCCTCCCTCATCGCCGGCATCACCCGCGGCTTTTCCGGTTTCGGCGGCGCGCTGATCTTCGTGCCGCTGGTGAGCGCCGCCTTCGGGCCCGAGGTGGCGGTGCCGGCGCTGCTGATCGTCGATACCGCGATGACCGCGCCCATCGTGACCCGCGCGCTGCCGCGCTGCACCTGGGGCGAGGTCGCGCCGCTCGGCATCGGGGCGGTGCTGACCGTGCCGCTCGGGGTCGCGCTGCTGAAGCAGATGGACCCGACGACGCTGCGCTGGTGCCTGTCCGGGCTGGCGCTCGCGCTCCTGGCGCTGCTGGTGTCCGGCTGGCGGCATAGCGGTCAGGTGCGCTGGTGGGGCAGTCTCGTCGTCGGGGCGGCGGCGGGCGTGTTCGGCGGGGCGGCGCAGATGTCCGGACCGGTGGTGGTGGCCTACTGGCTCGGCAGCCGCCACAACGCGACGCAGGTTCGCCTGAACCTGTTCGGCTTCTTCTTCATCGCCACGCTGGCGAGCGCCCTCGCCTATGCGCTTGGCGGGCTGTTCACCTGGCAGGTCCTGAAGCTCTCGCTTCTGCTCGGCCCGCTCTATGCCGCCGGCCTGTGGCTCGGCTCACATGCCTTCGCGCGCGCCTCGGACCGGCACTACCGCATCGCCGCCTATGTGGTGATCGGCGCGGCGGCGTTCGGCTCCCTGCCGCTCTTCGACGCGCTGCTGAGACATTAATCCTCCGAACGCCCCTCGCCGGGGCGGTCCCGCTCGTAGCGATGCGCCAGCGCGAAAGGCGGCAGCCAGGATTCGCGGCGAATGGTCCAGAGCTCGTAAGTCGGGACCAGTTGGTCGGGGGCGTCCATCGTGCCGAGATAGAGCTCGACCTCATCCCCGCCACGGGAGAAGACCGGGGAGCCGCAGTGCGGGCAGAAGGCGCGCCCGGCCTGCTCCCGCGTCTCGCCGTCGATCGTCACCGCGTCGTCGGGGAAGATGGCGAAGGCGTTGAAGGGCGCGCCGTGATGCTTGCGGCAATCGAGGCAATGGCAGATGCCGACCCGAAAGGGCTGGCCGGTGGCCGAAAAGCGCACCCGTCCGCACAGGCAGCCGCCGGTGAACCGCTCCATCGCCGTCTCCTTCCATCCGCCGATCCTCTCCCGCACATAGCGCGCGGGCGTGGCATGTCGCGCAGCGGCAAGGAAAAACGCGCCGGATGGACGAAAAAAGTCCCGGCGCCCCGTCAGTCGCCCTGCAGGCCGACGGGGCGACCGCGCAACCGGTCGAGCAGGCGCAGGCCGACACGCAGGCTCCGGCGCAGAGTCTCCATGGCGTAGACCCGGATGTTGCGCAGCGTGGGATTGAGGAGCGGCGCCTGCGCCCAGGGCGATTGCGCGCGATAGGCGCGATAGATGGCCCTCGCCGGATGGCGGCAATCGGCATGGTTCGGCTTCGAGCGGCCGACGAAATGGATGATGCCGGCGCTCGTGAAGCCCGAGACATTGTTGCTGCGCCGCGCGGTGTAGGAACTCTCGTAATAGTTCCAGCGCCGCTCCAGCTCGTACCAGTCGCCGGCAAGCGCGATGTTGAGCGTGTCCTGGTCCATCATGCGCAGCCGGTCGCCATGGGCGAGCGCGACATCGAGGCAGCGCCGCGTCAGCTCGGCCGCGCGCCACGCCGGGGCGTCGATCAGCAGCACGCCGGTGTTGAGATAGGGCGTCGCCTCCGGCAGGCCGAGCCGGCGGTTCCACTCGGCATGGGCGTCGCGCCGCTGGTCGCGCACCGCGGCGACCGCATGGCCCTTCAGGTCGAGGCCTGCGAGCGGGGTCAGAGGGGCGTTGATCAGCGTGTCGCAATCGACATAAAGCAGCCGCCCGCCGATATCGGGCAGCAGGTTCGGGATCAGCAGCCGTGCATAGGCGCTGGGCGCGACATGGGCGCGGGCGACGAGCCGGCCGAGCAGGTCGCGCACTCCCGCGTCGAGATCGTGCAGCACGACGCCGGGATGGCAGGCGGCGAGGCGGGCCCGGTCGGCGGGGCCGAGATCATTGCCGAACACATGGACCGCCGCGACATCGGCGCCGCCATGGCGCGCCAGCGAGAGCAGCATGATGCCGGTGAGCTCGACATAGGTCCGGTCGGTGACGGTGACGACCACGAGGCCGGACGCGCCGGCGCTCGAAGCCCCTTCATCCACACACCGCGCGGCCTGCCGCTGCATCTGTCTGTCTCCGTGCAGCGGCAGGCGCACATGTCGTGCGCGCCGTTCCCGGTTGCGACCTCAATGGCCCCCGGCGGTTCGGACCTGCGGACGTGGCGGGCACAGCCGCCGCCTCCGGTGCTCGGCGCGGATCCTGATCGAGGATCGCGGCGAGGCGTTGGCGGGATCGCGCCCGGATCGTGAGACAGGGGCGATGCCGGATCGGGCGTTCGCGGTCAGGTGTCCACCCTCGCGCGTCCACCCTCAGGCGTCCCCCTCACGCGTCCATCTTGGCCATCATGGCCTCGGAGATCTCGAAATTGGCGTAGACGTTCTGCACGTCGTCATTGTCGTTCAGCGTGTCGACCAGGCGGATCAGCTTCTCGGCGACCTCGTCGTCCACCGCGACGGTGTTCTGCGGACGCCAGACGAGGCCGGACTTGCGCGGCTCGCCGAATTTGGCTTCCAGCGCCTGCGACACCTCGTTGAGGCTCTCCATGGAGCACACCACTTCGTGGCCGTCCTCGTCGGAGGTCACGTCGTCGGCGCCGGCCTCGATGGCGGCTTCCAGCATGTCGTCGGCGGAGGCCTTGGCGGCGTCGAACTCGACCACGCCGATGCGGTCGAACATGAAGGACACCGCGCCGGTCTCGGCCAGCGCGCCGCCCGACTTGGTGAAGTAGGAGCGCACCTCGGAGGCGGTGCGGTTGCGGTTGTCGGTCAGCGCCTCGACGATGACGGCGACGCCGCCGGGGCCATAACCCTCGTAGCGGATCTCGTCGTAATTCTCCGAATCCCCGCCCAGCGCCTTCTTGATGGCGCGGTCGATATTGTCCTTCGGCATGTTCTCGGCACGGGCGGCGAGAACCGCGGCGCGCAGGCGCGGGTTCATGTTGGGGTCGGGCATGCCGAGCTTGGCGGAAACCGTGATCTCGCGCGCCAGCTTGGAGAACAGCTTGGAGCGCACCGCATCCTGCTTCCCCTTGCGGTGCATGATGTTCTTGAACTGCGAATGACCGGCCATCGCCGCCTCCACGTCGCGCGGCGGGGCGCCTTGGCGAAGCGATCCCGTCTTCCCGCGAAAATCGTCTGATGAATGCGCAAGGCTTATAGGCGCAAGCCCATGCGCGCGTAAAGGCGGGGCATGCACGCAAAGGCCGCTGGCCCCGCGAAGGCCCGGCGCCATGCAAATACCGGCCGCGGGCTGGAACCGTTCGAAGGTGGCGCGCGTCTTCTTGGAGCATATGTGTGAGGGGAGCACCACCATGCCGGATATCAAGTCCTTGTCGGTCGAGCGCCATCGCGTGCTCGCGCACATCGCGCTTCTTGAAAAGGATGGCGACCAGCCGCTCGATTTCACCCTTGCCGGCAAGCCGGGCAGCCCCACGCTGATCGTGCGCCGGGGCCAGGCGCTGCGCAGCGCCCATTCGGAAGCCGCGCTCGACTATGACGCACTGCGCGCCGCCATGCTCGCCGTTCTGAAGGAAAAACTCGGCTGGCTCGACGAGAAGCTCAAGGGAACGCCCGAGGCCAATCTCACCCTCAAGGAACTGGAATATGGCGACCAGACCGAAGCCTGAAGAACGGGCGTGAGGTTTCGGCGCGGAGCCGGCATGCTGAAGGCGCCGGGCGGGACCCCGGCGCCTTTTTCGTTCGGCACGCTGCCGCGTCAGCAATCGGTCGAGACGGTGCGGTAGCCGGACGGCAGGTCGCGGGTCACGGTGCGGCAGCCGGGTTCATACGGATCGGGCGCGCGCTGCTGCACGATGATGCGGTCCGGCGTCCGTTCGCGCACCACCGCGCCGGGAGGCGGCACCTCGCGCAGGATGACCTGCCGCGGCATCGCCGGTGCTGGCACGAGCACGGCCGGAGGCGCGGCGGGAACCTCGCGCACCACATAGCCCTCATTGGCGTAGGGGCCGCGGTAATAGGGCGCGTCCGAGGCGCGGACATAGACCTCGTCCGCCGCCGCGGGCAACGCCGCCGCGCCAAGAGCCAGCGCCGCGACGAGGGCCGCTGCTCCGCCGCGCAGCAACCCGCCGGGCCGCGCGGCGCGTGCCGAATGCCGGGTACCGCAAGGATGTGCGCGATCAGGCATCGCGCGCGTGTCGGTTGGGCGGGCCGTCGGGTGGCTGGCAGTTGAACGCATGAGCGTGTGCATTGCTGTATCTCCCTGTCAGTCGACGGGATGTGAACAGCACCGGCGGGCGGACGTTCCTCCGCGGATGGGGTCATTGCGTGACCATTTGGAGGCAGGTGCGGAGGGCTGTCCGCGTCCTCACGCGACGACCGCCGCGCGGGGCCCGGCATGCGCGCACGATGGCCGGCGCCCGCCCTGCCCCGACATTCGCGGCGGATGGCGCCGATGACGGCACGCCGCCGCACGTCGCGGATGCGCGCCCATCCGCCGCTGCCGCTGCCGTGGCCGCTGCCTGGCAGATGCTCGCACCCGCCCGCGCAGCCGCGCTCAGCCTCCTGCATGACAGGCGCTGAAAGAAGGACGGGGTGCCGGCGGGCGGAGCGTGCCGTTCTTCCCGCGCGCCAACGAGGCCACGGATGCACCATGCTGCCGCGCCGCACCCGCACAACCTCTGGATGACGCCGACGCCCCCCTTTCCGGAAGCCAGCCGGGCCCCTATATTGTCTTTCGCCGGCGCAAGCCGGCTATGGCGATAAACGGCTATCGGAATAAACCCTTCGGACCCGGGGGCAGTACCCGGCGCCTCCACCCGAGCCCAGACACCGAGCCGGCGGCTGGGTTCCGGCGGGGGCGAAACAGGATCGACGAGGGCGTAAAGGGTGGACTTTCGCTCGGCATGGTACCGCCGTCATCGGACCAAACATATAGTTGCCAACGACAACTATGCTCCGGTTGCTCTGGCCGCGTGAGCGGTCCGATCACTGGGAAATAAGCCCTTGCGGGTAGCACTGTAAGGCGGGGTTCGGAGGCACCTGGCAACAGAAGCCTCCACTTCATTTCCTACGTTCTGCACTTTTATCGCCCGCCTGCGGCCCCGGTTTCGCTGTGCGGAAACCCGCGACGGGCGGGCCGCGACCGGCCACGCAACCGAGCCCCGCCCAGGCATCGGCTGCACCGAAAAGCGGGCCGACGGCGTCAGCAATGCCCGCACCCGGCCGGCGGGACGTACATCCCGGCCCTCCCGGTCGGGGAAGCAGCCGGGCGGTTGCAAGTCGCCCGACAGGCCCCCGGTCGAGGGCTGGCGACGCATTCTCTCCCGGCCCATCGCGCCCCCGGTCATCGTCCCCGCTCCACGCCCGCCGGCCGCTGCCGGCTCCTCGCTCCTGCGCGTTGCCGAACGGCACGGCGGGCTCCGGGCTCGCCGCCGAGGCTCCGGCTCTCGCTCTCAAGGCCGGCTACCGCTGCGCGACATCCTCATGAAACCCCGCCGCCGCGCGCACCCGCTGCTTGTCCTCGTCCAGCGTCATCGCCTGCCCGACCCGCTGGAGCGCGAGATCCGCCTGATGGCGGGCCGCGGCTTGAAAAGCAGCGTCACCCATGCTGCCCAGCGCACGCAGCGCCTTCTGCAGGCGCAACTGCACCTCCATCAGCGCGGCCCCGTCGCGGGCGATGGGGCGGAAGGCGTCGTCGAACAGATCCTCCGCGGACAGTTCCGGCACCATCACCTGGGGATGACGCGGCTCCACGGTGGCGGCCGCGATGTGTCCGTCCGCCCACCGGCCGAGCAGCCGCGCCTGGCGGCCGATCACGTCGATCGCGGTGCCGGGATCGTTCACCGCCGGGGACAGCGCCCGCATCGCGATCTCGCTGAGCACCGCGATGCCGAAGCGCGGATCCTGGTCGAAGCTGCGCTCATGGTCGATGGTGAAGGCCCCGCGCGCCGCATCCGGCAGCGCGTCCTCATCCTCCTCCGCGCTCTCGGCCGGCCTGAACCGCACCAGCGTCGTGCCGGGATGCACGAAGGAGCCCGGCAGCACGGCAAGCTGCGCCTCGCCTCCCCGCTCCTCGGCAAGCGCGGCGAGTGCGGCTATGTCGACATGCTGGACATAGCCGGTCTGGCGCGCCTCCACCACCTCGGGCAGAACCGGCGCGTCGGCGGCGAGCAGGCGACCGCCGAGATGCGGCAGCTCCAGCCGGGTCTCGATCGCGGCGCGGGCCGCCTGCTCCACCCGCTCGGTGGTTTCGGCAACCGAGCCGAAGTAGGTCAGGTGGTCGATCCAGCGCATCAGGGTGCCGACCACCAGCACGATGACGCCCACCGTGACGATGAACAGCACCACCCGGCCCTGCGGCCCATAGGCGCCGGTCTTCAGCACGACCAGCCCGACGATGCCGAACAGGAACGCCCCTATGAAGGTGGAGAGCACGTTCTGGGTCACCCGGTCCTGCACCAGCAGGCGGGTGGCGCGGGGCGTCACATTGCTCGCCGCCGAGCCATAGGCCGATGTCACCACGCTGAGCGAGAAGGTGGTGACGGCCAGCATGCTGGACGCGATCACGGTCAGGATGCTGTCGACGGCGTCGGCGCCGATGTCGTAGCGGATATGCCAGGGCAGAACACGCTCCGCGATCGCCGCCAGGATGGCCGCCGCCACGCCGAGTGCGCCGATCAGGCTCGCCCGCACCCAAAGCCTGCGACCAAACTGGCGCAGGATCCATTGCCATTTCGACATCGACCATCCACGACGCAAGAGAACCGGACGCAAGAGAACCGGGTATACGAGAACCGGATGACTATGCGTCGGGCGTGCCTTCGGTTCCAATCCTCATGCCGTTCCCGGTGGGACAGCGCGAGGACCCCGTTTCCCGCCCCCACCGGCGCCCGCCCACACTTTCCTGCGCATCAGCGCTGGCGATCCACGCGGAAATCGGGTTCATTGCGCTCATGAGTGTCGATCTGATCCGCTATGACCTGCTGGTCCAGGATGCGCTGCGCGGCGTCGTGCGGCGTGTGCTGGGCGATGTCTCCCGCGAGGGGCTCCCCGGCGAGCACCACCTCTACATCTCCTTCGATACCTGCGCGCCCGGCGTGCGGCTTTCCACGCGGTTGAAGGAGAAATACCCCGAGGAAATGACGATCGTCCTCCAGCATCAGTTCTGGGACCTCGTCGTGACCGAGCAGTTCTTCGAGGTCGGGCTGTCGTTCAACCGGGTGCCGGAACGGCTCCATGTGCCCTTCGCGGCGCTCAAGGGCTTCTTCGACCCCTCGGTGAAGTTCGGCCTGCAGTTCGAGCCCGAGGGCGCGGATGAGGAGGAAGCCGAGGACGGGCCCGCCGCCGCTCCCGCGCCGGTGCAGCTGAAGCCGGTTCCCGCCGCCACCCCGCTGCGCACCGAAGCCAAGGGCAGCGAAGCCAAGAGCAGCGAAGCCAAGGGCAGCGAAGCCAAGGGCAGCGAAGCCAAGGGCACCGACAAGCCGGCCGAGGCAAAGGCTACCGAGCACAAGCCGGAATCCAGGCGTGCCGAGCCCCGCCCCGCCGCGAAGACGGCGGACTCGCCGCGCAAGGGTGCCGAAGCGGCGGAAAACGCGCCCGAGAAGCCCGCGGCTTCCGAGAAATCCGCCGATGTGGGCAAGGACGAGCCGGGCAAGGACGCCGCGCCCGACAACGCCGAGGCTCCCGCCGAAGGCGGTGGCGCGCAGGTCGTGCGGCTCGACGCCTTCCGCAAGAAATAGCTCCACCTCGGTCCGGCTCTCAGGCGCCGACCGGCCATGATGTGACTCGAACTCGTCCCGGTCCGCAGAAGCGGACCGGGCCGTCCGCCTCGCGGCTCCCGATGCGCCGGCCGGGTGCCTGCGCCTTCCTGCCCGGCGCGGGTGCCTGCCGTGTCCCAGAGCCTCGATGTCGTCGTGATCGGTGCCGGTGCCGCCGGCCTTGCCGCGGGCGCCCGCCTCCATGCCGCCGGGCTCGATGTCGCGGTGCTCGAAGCCGCTGAGCGGATCGGCGGGCGCGCCTTCACCGACACCACGAGCTTTTCCGGCATACCCTGGGACCAGGGCTGCCACTGGCTGCATTCGGCCTCCATCAACACGCTGCGCGCAGCCGCCGACGCGCTCGGCCGCTCCTATGCCGTGCGCGGCAGCCGGCAGGCGCGGGCCACCCATCTCGGCACGCGCTGGGCGGACGAGGCGGAGCGGCTCGCGGTGTGGAACGCGATCGAGGTCGGCTATCACGATGTAAAGGCGGCCGGCGAGGCGGGGCGCGACGTCGCCGCCAGCGCGGTGATGGACACCGCCTCCCCCTGGTACCGCATGACCCGGCACTGGCTGGCGCTGATGTCCGCCGCCGAGCCGGAGCGGCTCTCGACGCTCGATTACGTCGCCTATGAGGATACCGGCGAGAATTACCCGGTCGAGGCCGGCTATGGCGCGCTCATCGCCGCACTGGCCCGCCATACCGCGCCAGATCTTCCGATCACGCTTGGCTGCCCGGTGCGGAAACTCGACTGGGCCGGGCCCGGCGTGGTGCTGGAGACCGCAAAAGGTCGCGTCGAGGGCAAGACTGCCATCGTCGCGGTGCCGACCACGGTGATCGCGAAAGGCGCGCTCGCCTTCGCCCCCGCCCTGCCCGCGGAACTCGCGGAGGCCTTCGCAGCCCTGCCGCTCGGCTGCGCGGAGAAGGTGGCCTTCCAGTTCGACCGCGACGTGTTCGGCCTGCCGGCGGTGAGCTATGCCGACACCATCGACCTGGCCGATCCGAGCCGCGCGCCCATCAACTTCACGCTGAATCCCTTCGGTCATCCCATGGCGATCGGCCAGCTGGCCGGCGACAATGCGGCGCGGCTGGTGAAGGAGGGGCCGGCGGCGATGGTGGATTTCGGCCTCGCCGCGCTGAAGGACGCCTTCGGCGCCGACATCGCCCGCCATGTGGTGCAGACCGCGACCACGGCCTGGATCGCCGATCCGCTGATCGGGGGTGCCTATAGCTGCGCCCTGCCCGGCCTGGCGCATATGCGCGCGCGGCTGGGGCAGACGCTGGACGACAAGGTGTTGTTCGCCGGCGAGGCGGCCTCGCCCCATTTCTACTCCACCGCCCACGGCGCCCATCTCACCGGCCTCGCGGCGGCGGATGCGGTGCTGGCCCGGCTCGGCAGGAGCGCGGCATGAGCGGGCGCACGCGGTTGCGCCTCGTCATCGTGGTGGCGGTGGCGGAGAACGGGGTCATCGGACGCGGGGATGCGCTGCCCTGGCACGTCTCGGGCGATCTGAAGCGCTTCCGCGCCATCACCTGGGGCAAGCCGATCGTGATGGGGCGGCGAACCTTCGAATCGATCGGCCGCCCGCTGCCCGGGCGCACCAGCATCGTGGTGAGCCGCGATGCCGGCCTCAACTTGCCGGACGGCGTGCTGAAAGCCGCCACGCTCGATGAGGCGATGAGGCTGGCCGGTGCGGAAGCCGAACGGCTGGGCGTGGACGAGGCGGCGCTGGTCGGCGGGGCGATGCTCTATGCCGCCGCCCTGCCCCGCGCCGACGCGCTGCGCCTGACCCGCATCCACGCAAGCCCGGAGGGCGACGTCACCTTCCCGCCCTTCGACGCCGCGGACTGGCGCGAGGTGCATCGGGAGGGGCCGCTGCAAGGCGAGAAGGACGACCACGCCTTCAGCTTCATCGATTACGAGCGGGCGTGAAGACGGGCCGCCTCAGATCGGCCGGCCCTCGACGGTGATGGCGAGGTCCTTCACCATCTCCTTCATGGCCTCAAGCTGCGGATAAACCGCGAGGGCCATGCGCGCCGCTTCCAGCGCATGTTTTTCGTCACCGAGATCCTTGCAGATCATCGCAATGCCGGCCCAGGCGCCGAAATGGCGCGGCTCGCGCGCCACCACCTGCCGCAGATCGGCAAGGGAATCGGCGTAGTCCTCCTTCATGTAGAAGACCATGGCGCGGCGGTTCCACGCCTCCAGATGGTCGGGCGCGACCGCAAGCACGCCGTCGAGCAACCGGATCGCGAGGTCGTAATCCTTGGCCTGCGAGGCGATGGCGGCACGGCTCATCAGCACGTCGGCAGTGTCGCTGTCGGAGGGCAGCAGCGCGATTTCGAGGCGCTGGGCGATGTCCTTGGCCGCATCCGGGGTCGGAGCCGCCTTCAACGCCGCGAACAGCGCGTCGATCCGCCTGGCACGGTCCGGCAATGCGGGCGCGAGGGCGGACGGCGCGGCCGGCTTGCCGTTCACCGTGGGGGCGACGGGCGCGGGCGACGCCGAACCGTCGGGGAGGCCGGAATCAGGAGATGGAACACCGGGCCTGTCGTCCTGCTGCACCTCGGAAAAGGCCGGCAGCGGCCGCGACGCGGCATCATCGGCGCGAGCGAAAGCCGGCGCGGCGGAGCCGAGAGCCAAGGCACAGAGGAGTGATGTTAAGACGGGAGCGCGCATCATGCCAGTCTAGGGGTGATGCGGGTCCGGTCAATGCGGGCCGCGAAAACGTGAACGCGACCGGCAGGGCTCGATGGAGCGCACAGGCTCCCGGAGCGGAACGAGGTGCCGCAAGGGATGCCCCCTGCGGCAGAACGATCAGCCCTGACGCGCCTTGAAGCGCTTCTGGGTCTTGTTGATGATGTAGACGCGGCCCTTGCGGCGCACCAGACGGTTGTCCCGGTGACGGCCGAGCAGCGACTTCAGCGAATTACGGATCTTCATGACACTCAACCTTCGGATCGGCGCCTGCGCATGAGACGGCGCCTCCACGGCCGCGCCCCTATCCGCCAGCTTCAAAATCGAGGTCGGCTGATAACGGACGGCACGCCCTCTTGTCAATCCGGGCGAGCCGCCCGATCCCCATTCTGCGCCGCCGAGGCTGCCCTTTTACCGGCGGAGGACAGGCCGAGATGGGTGAGACCGAAGCGGTCAGGGTATTTCAGCCCGAAACCGAGCGCCCGATCGCCCGCGATATGCGCCGCCCAGATCAGCGCGAGCGCCTGCGCCGGGAGGACGGCCCACAGCAGGCCGGCGGCGCCCAGCACGAGCGGGGCCAGATAGGTGTGGGTGGCGTTGTAGCCGATGGCCCCCGCCCGCGCCCCGGCGAGATAGCCCGCCATGCCGAGATCGGGCGCCAGGATCAGCAGCGCGAACAGCCACCAGCTCGCTCCCAGCCCATGATAGGCGGCAAGGCACGCCAGAAGGATGCCCAGTGCTTCCAGCCGCAGCAGCAGGCGCGGCGCACCGCTCACCATGCCGGGTGCGAAAGGCTCAGCCACGCCCGCCCCCGCGCTTGTAGGGCGCCATGCCGGCACGGGCGAGTTCGTCGGCGCGCTCGTTCATCGCGTCGCCCGCATGACCCTTCACCCAGTGCCAGCGAATCTCGTGGCGGGCGAGCGCGGCGTCCAGCCGCTCCCACAGATCGACATTCTTCACCGGCTTCTTGTCGGCGGTGCGCCAGCCATTGCGCTTCCAGCCATGGATCCACTTGGTGATGCCGTTGCGCAGATATTCGCTGTCGGTGTTGAGATCCACCGTGCAGGGCCGCTTCAGGGCTTCCAGCGCCGAGATGGCGGCCATCAGCTCCATGCGGTTGTTGGTGGTGGGCGATTCCCCGCCGGAGAGCTCCTTCTCCGCTCCCGCATAGCGCAGGATCGCGCCCCAGCCGCCGGGGCCGGGATTGCCGGAACAGGCGCCGTCGGTCCACACCGCCACGATCCCTTTCCCCGCATCCCCGCCCGCTGTCGCGGAATCGTCGGCGAAGACACGCTGGGTTCCCGGGGCGCTCTTCATGCCCCGATCCCGTAGTCGCGCGCACTGGTCACCGTGCGGTGGAAGCGCAGCTTGCGGACATATTCCTTCGGGTCGTGCGGGCGCACCAGCGCGCCGGGCGGCACGTTCAGCCAGTCCACCAGCCGGGTCAGCAGGAAGCGCAGCGCCGAACCGCGGGCGAGCAGCGGCAGCGCCGCGATCTCCGCCTCGGAGAAGGGCCGCACCGCCTGATAGGCCGCCAGCAGCGCCCGCCCCTTGGTGATGTTGAACGCCCCGTCGGGCTCGAAGCACCAGGCGTTGAGGCAGATCGAGACGTCATAGGCCAGCAGGTCGTTGCAGGCGAAATAGAAGTCGATCAGCCCCGAGAGCTTCTCGTCGGTGAAGAACACATTGTCCGGGAACAGATCGGCATGGATCACCCCGTCCGGCAGGCCTTCCGGCCAGTTGGCCTCCAGCGCGTCAAGCTCATCGGCGATCAGCCCCGCCAGTCCCGGCACCACGGTGTCCGCCCGGCCCTGCGCCGCAGCGAAGAGCGGGCGCCAGCCGGCGACCGAGAGCGCATTGGCCCGCTTCAGCGCGAAGCCTGCGCCGGCCTCGTGCAGCCGCGCCAGCGCTTCGCCCACTGCGGCGCAATTGGCGGCGGTCGGCCGGCGTACCGAGGTGCCAATCAGGAAGGTGGCGATGGCGGCGGGGCGCCCGGCGAGCTCGCCCAACGCGACGCCCTCGCGCGTCTTCACCGGCTGGGGACAGGCGATGCCGCGGCTCGCCAGATGCTCCATCAGCCCGATGAAGAACGGCAGGTCGTCGCGCTTCACCCGCTTCTCATAGAGCGTGAGGATGAAACTGCCGGCCTCGGTCTGCAGCAGGTAGTTCGAATTCTCCACCCCTTCCGCGATGCCCTTGAAGGCGCGCAGCCGGCCGATCACGTAATGGGCGAGGAAGGCTTCCAGCTCCTCGGGGGAGACATCGGTATAGACGGCCATGCGCGCTCGGGGTCTTTCGTCGGATGGAAGGTGGCGGGGCTATTCCGCCGCGTCGGGCCGGAGCTGGCGCGGCAGCGGGAAGAACACGTCCTCCTGCACGGTATGGACGGTTTCCACCGTGATGGCATAGCGCTCGGCGAAGGCGTCGATGATCTCCTCCACCAGAATCTCCGGGGCGGAGGCGCCCGCCGTGACCGCGAGAGAGGCAATGTTGCCGAACCGGTCCCAGTCGATCTCGCTCGCCCGCTGCACCAGAACGGCGATGGCGCAGCCTTCGCGCTCGGCGGCCTCGCGCAGGCGCTGGGAGTTGGAGGAGTTCGGCGCGCCGACCACGATCATCGCATCCACGGAGCCCGCCACCTTCTTCACCGCCTCCTGGCGGTTGGTGGTGGCGTAGCAGATGTCCTCCTTGTGGGGCGCGACCATCGCCGGGAAGCGTTCCTTGAGGATGGCGACGATCTCGGCGGTGTCGTCCAGCGAGAGCGTGGTCTGGGTGGTGTAGGCGAGATTGTCCCGGTCGCGCGGGGTGAAATGGCGGGCCTGCTCGGCGGTTTCCACCAGCGAGACGGCCCCTTCGGGCAACTGGCCCATGGTGCCGATCACCTCCGGGTGGCCGGCATGGCCGATGAGTACCACCTCGCGCCCGCGCTTGTGGTGCACGGTGGCTTCGCGATGCACCTTGGTGACCAGCGGGCAGGTGGCGTCGATGGCGAAGAAGCGGCGGCTCGCCGCGTCCTCCGGCACCGATTTGGCGACGCCGTGGGCGGAGAAGATGACGGGGGCGGAGGTGCCAGACGGGATCTCGTGAAGCTCCTCCACGAAGATCGCGCCCTTCGCCTTCAGCCCCTCGACGACATATTTGTTATGGACGATCTCGTGGCGCACATAGACTGGCGGACCGTAGAGCGCGAGCGCCTTCTCCACCGCGTCGATGGCCCGCACCACGCCCGCGCAGAAGCCGCGCGGGGCGCAGAGCAGAACGCGCAGGGGCGGCAGGACATCTGAAGGCGGCTTTTCCGCAGCACTCATCGCTCGATCCATCGCAGCCCCGGCACCCCAGGTGCGCCGAGGGAAGCGCATTTTGGGGACGCGCTTTCCTCATGGGTGCCGGGGCCGGCGCTGTCAAGCGCGAGGCCGGCCCCGCGCCGGACCTCACTTCTTCGCGAAGGCCCCGGTGATGCGCAGTTCCACCTCGTCGGACACCACCGGCACGTTGCGGCCCATGCCGAAATCGCTGCGCTTGAGCGAGCCGGTTGCGGTGAAGCCGATATTCTCGGCCTTGCTCATCGGATTGATGCCGGCACCGAAGAAGGCGACGGCAAGCGTCACGGGCCTGGTCACGCCGTGCAGGGTGAGGTCGCCGGTCACCTTCGCCGTGGTGCCCGAGGCCTCGACCTTGGTGGAGCGGAAGGTGGCGTCCGGGAATTTGGCGGCGTCGAAGAAATCGGCGCTGGCGAGATGGCCGCCGAAATCCGCGGAGGTCACGACGAGGCCGGACATCGGGATGGTGATGTCGAGCTTCGCCTCGTTCGGCTTGGCGGGATCGAGGGTGAGGCTGCCGCCGATCTTGCCGAACATCCCGGTCAGCGGAGAGATGCCGAAATGGTTCACGGTCCAGCTCACCTGGGTGTGGTGGTCGTCCACGCCATAGGTGCCGCCGCTGATCTTCGCCGGATCCGCCGTGCCCGGCTGCTGGGCATAGGCAATGCCGGCCGGCGCCGCGACGGCGAGGAGAAGGGCGCTGGCGAGGGCGGCAACGGGAGCGGCAAAGGTCTTCATGGTCAATCCTGATTCTGATGCGAAGGCCGCGACCCTAGCAGCCGCTTTCGCAGCGGTAACATCACAGCTCGTTTAGGATTTGCACCCGAGGCCGTCGCCGCCTATATTCAGCCGATCCCGGTCATCGCGAGACGGTCCGAGGCTCCGCCCCCGAAGGGTCGGGCAGAGCATGAGAGCTGTTGCGCGCGAACCGACGCCCCGAATGACCGCCCCGAAACCACCGTTTCCCGGCGGCGCCGCAACGAAATTCGCAAGTGGAGAGCGTGCCATGGCCAACGCACCCCTGATGCCGAAGGCTACCGCCGTCTGGCTGGTGGAAAACACCGCGCTGAGCTTCGACCAGATCGCCGAGTTCTGCAAACTGCATCCGCTCGAGGTCAAGGGCATCGCCGACGGCGAAGTCGCGCAGGGCATCAAGGGGCTCGACCCGGTCTCCACCGGCCAGCTCAACCGCGAGGAGATCGACCGCGCGGAGAAGAACCCGGCGCACCGGCTGAAGCTGCAGGAATCCCGCGTCCGCCTGCCCGAGCCCAAGCGCCGCCGCGGCCCGCGCTACACCCCGGTCTCCAAGCGCCAGGACCGGCCCAACGCCATTCTCTGGCTGCTGCGCAACCACCCGGAGCTGAAGGACGCGCAGATCATGCGCCTCGTCGGCACCACCAAGACCACCATCGAGTCGATCAAGGAGCGCACCCACTGGAATGCGCAGCATCTGACCCCGATGGACCCGGTCACGCTCGGCTTGTGCTCGCAGATCGACCTCGACATCGAGGTGCAGCGCTCCTCCAAGGATCGCCCGGCGGCCGTCGCCGAGCAGGGCGCGACCCTGCTGCCGACCGACGTCACCACCTCCGGCCAGGACTATGAGGAGCCCTTCACCCCGCCGCCGCGCCGGCAGAAGGAAGAAGCGCTCGACCTCGAAACCGTGTTCGCCAAGCTGGGCGGCTCCCGCCGCAGCGAGAACGACGGCGAGGAGTGAGCCGCGGGCGCCTCGCCCTCCTCCTGCCCGAGACGAAAAAGGCCGGACCTCGTGTCCGGCCTTTCTGCTTTTCCGGGGTGCGTTCCCCGCCTCAGGCCACCTTCTCGCCGTCCACGGTGCGGCGCGCCTTCAGTGTCGCCTCGATCTCCTCCAGCACCGCCGGATCCTCGATCGTGGCCGGGCGGGTCCAGTCGTCATGGTCGGCGATCTTCTTCATGGTGCCGCGCAGGATCTTGCCGGAGCGCGTCTTGGGCAGCCGGCCGACCACGAGGGCGAGGCGGAAGGCGGCGACCGGGCCGATCTGCTCGCGCACCTGCGCCACCGCGGCGCGCTCCACCTCTTCCGGCGCGGCGGACACGCCCGATTTCAGCACCAGGAAGCCGCAGGGCACCTCGCCCTTGATGGCGTCGTGCACGCCGATGACGGCACATTCCGCCACCTCCGGCACGCCGGCCAGCACCTCCTCGATCTCGCCGGTCGAGATGCGGTGGCCGGCGACATTGATGATGTCGTCGGTGCGCCCCATGATCGAAAGTCGGCCCTTCTCGTCGAAGACGCCGGCATCGGCAGTCTTGTAGTAACCGGGGAATTCCTCGAGATAGGTCTCGCGGAAACGGTCGGGCTGCTGCCACAGCGTCGGCAGGCAGCCGGGCGGCAGCGGCAGCTTGATGGCGACCGAACCGATATGGCCTGCCGGCACGGGGTGGCCCGCCTCGTCCAGCACCTCGACATTATAGCCCGGCATCGGCACGCCGGTGGAGCCGGGTTCCACATCCAGCTTTCCGATGCCGAGCGGATTGCCGGCGATCGCCCAGCCGGTCTCGGTCTGCCACCAGTGATCGACCACCGGAATGCCGAGCTGCCCCTCAACCCAGCGCACCGTATCGGGATCCGCCCGCTCGCCGGCGAGAAAGAGCGCACGCAGGCTGGAGAGGTCGTAGGGCGCGCGCAACAGGCCGGCGGGGTCCTCCTTCTTCACCGCGCGCAACGCGGTGGGCGCGGTGAAGAGCACCCGCACCTTGTATTCGTCGATCACCCGCCAGAAAGCGCCGGCATCCGGCGTACCCACCGGCTTGCCCTCGTAGAGAACCGTGGTGCAGCCCGCGAGCAGCGGGGCGTAGACGATGTAGGAATGGCCGACCACCCAGCCGATGTCCGAGGCCGACCAGAACACCTCGCCCGGCTTCATGGCGTAGAGCGCCTCCATCGACCAGGCCAGTGCCACCAGATAGCCGCCGGTGTCGCGCACCACGCCCTTGGGCCGGCCGGTGGTGCCGGAGGTGTAGAGGATATAGAGCGGCTCGGTGGCGCCGACAGGCGCGCACTCCACCCCGCGGGAGCCGGCATAGGCATGGTCGCGCGCCGCCGCCCAGTCGAGGTCGCGCCCGGGCATGAGTTCGCCGGGCAGTTGCGGGCGTTGCAGGATGAGGCAGCGCTGCGGCTTGTGCTTCGCCAGCTTCAGCGCCTGGTCCAGCAGCGGCTTGTAGGGCACCACGCGGTTCGGCTCGATGCCGCAGGAGGCGGCGAGCACCACTTTCGGCGCGGCGTCGTCGATGCGGGCGGCGAGCTCGGCGGCGGCGAATCCGCCGAACACCACCGAATGAATGGCGCCGATGCGCGCGCAGGCCAGCATCGCGAACACGGCTTCCGGCACCATCGGCATGTAGATGACGACGCGATCGCCCTTCTCCACCCCCATGTCGCGCAGCGTGCCGGCAAGGGTGCGTACCTCGCCCAGCAGTTCCGAATAGGTGACGCGGCGCTTGGTGCCGGTGACCGGGCTGTCATAGAGGATCGCCGCCTGCTGGCCGCGGCCGGCATCGACATGGCGGTCCACCGCATTGTGGCACGCATTCAGGATGCCGCCGACGAACCAGCGGCCATAGGCGCCCAGCGTTCCCTCGAACACCATGCGCGGCTCCGCAATCCATTCGATCGCTCGCGCCGCCTGCGACCAGAAGCCGGCCGGATCGGCGAGGGAGCGGGCATGGACCGCGCGATAGGCAGCCTCCGCTGCATTGGTCATAGGGCGTTCCTCCGAACGTTTCTTTATGGTTCGTCGCCTGGCTCGGTTTCGCCCCTTTGCGGGGTCTCTTTCGGAGGCAGGCTCCGACAGTCCGTCCGGCACGCAGGAATGATGGGACCGATCCCCGTCACTCATCTTGATTCCGCACAAGGCGCCATCGAAGATTCGTCGTTCGGACGCCCGATGGCAAGCGGCAGCTCCCGATCGCGGACGGCAGCTCCCCTCGGCGCCAAACAAGACGCCGCCGGCTCCAGAAAAGAACCGGCGGCGCTCGCGATGGGCAGGCCCGGCGCCGTGGCACCATGGGCCGGTACGTCGGAAAGCGGCACGGCAGCGCGACTTCGTCATCAAGCCGCAGCCAAGCCGAGAATGAAACGCCTGCCGGAAAACGCCAGCAATAGACATGGATTCTTCCGGCACAGGCAACGCGGCCGGACGGTTCCGGCACACTCACGCCGGATGGCGCACCGAACGGGACATCAGCCCCGACACATCCCGTGCACCACAGCCGCAGCCAGAGCATTTTCCGCGAACGTCGATCGAGGTTTCGCGACCAGAAAATACTCGAAAATCATCCAGAGCGCGTTCTGTCGGTCAGGTGACTGCACCTGACCGGAACGGCTCTAATGTACCGTCTCACCTTTCAATCGGGTGATTTCGTCCTTCAGGTGCAGTTTCTTGCGTTTCAGGTCGTTGATCCGGCTGACATCAGAGCCCGGGTGGGCCATCTCCTCCTTGAGCTGCTTGTCGAGCGCCTGGTGACGCCGTTCCAACTCCGCGACATGCGCCTGCATGGACATGGACAATCTCTCCCTGTCTTTTGGTAGGAACGTCATCAGTCTGTCATGGCCGATGGCGGCTGTCGACGAATCGCGTCGCT
The DNA here is from genome assembly GCF_023016805.1 of Ancylobacter crimeensis. GTDB lineage: Bacteria > Pseudomonadota > Alphaproteobacteria > Rhizobiales > Xanthobacteraceae > Ancylobacter > Ancylobacter crimeensis. Next base: position 114,847 of record NZ_JALKCH010000010.1, on the reverse strand, counting down.
GCAACGCAACATGGTCGTGCGGCGCAGCAGATGTTGCGGAGCGGGCCATGGGTGGGGATACTCGACCCCGCCGCGACTCACGCGAAGCAGCGCGGCGGCCGCCGCTTCGATGGCGGCCCGGATCGGTTCGTGGTGCGAGGCGCAGGACAGATGATGGCGGATGAGGAACGCGAGCTTTCGGCTCTCCTCGAGCGCCTGCGGCAGGAGCATCGCGATCTGGACGCGGCCATCCATGCCCTGCAGACCATGCCCGGCTCCGACCAGCTGCAGCTCGCACGCTTCAAGAAGCGCAAGCTGCACCTGAAGGACCGCATCGGCTTTCTCGAAGATCAGATCACGCCGGACATCATCGCCTGACCGGCCTGCCGGAAAATGCAGATGCCCGGCAGCGGGCCGGGCATCTCGTGTGCAGAATGTCCTTCGCAATCGCGAAAGAAACGGGCCTCAGATTTGCGTGAGCAGCACTTCGGCAGCGGTCTTGTCGGCCTTGCTGGGCACGTCCTCGACGTTCAGCACCTTCACCTCGCCATCGTCGACCAGCATCGAATAGCGCTTGGAACGCAGGCCGAGGCCGCCGCCGGAAGCGTCGAACTCGAGGCCGAGGGCACGGGCGAACTCGCCATTGCCGTCCGAGAGAAACAGGATCTTGCCACCGGCATTGGAGGCGCTCTCCCAAGCCGACATCACGAACGGGTCGTTCACCGCGGTGACCGCGATGAGGTCGATGCCGCGGGCGAAGAACTCGTCGGCGCGGGCGATGAAACCCGGCAGGTGGTTCTTGTGGCAGGTCGGGGTGAAGGCGCCCGGAACGGCGAACAGTACCGCCTTCTTGTCCTTGAAGATCTCGTCGGTGGACTTCGGCACCGGCCCGTCGGCGGTCGAGATGCGGAAGGTGGCGCTCGGCAGCATGTCGCCGACCTTGATCGTCATGGGTCTGTCCCTTTCGTCGATGCGGATGCGGCGGCGCCTATATCGGGCGCCGGGGCCGGCACACTAGAGCATTTTTGCGCGAAGGGTACGCCCAATCGGCGACGCGAAGCCTCACCGGGGTGGCCTCACTGCGAACGCCTCACCGGGACGGCGTCGCTTCCACCTCGACGGCACGCTCGCCATCCACCAGGGTCAGGCGCAGCGGGGTCTTGGCGATGTCGGCCCCCTTGGGCACGCCGTCGATCGGAACGGTGAAAAGCGTCGTCCCGTCGGGGCCCGCGCTGCGGATCGGCAGCGGCAGCGCCCAGTCCTCGTTCGGCCCCTCGACGAAGAGATCGGCGCTCTCGGCATGGGCGGTGCGCGCCTCGATGCGCAGCACCGGCACGCCGTCGTCCTCGGTCATCTGCACGCGACCGATTCCCGTCGGCCCGGCCGCGCCGAGCGCGGCCTGCGCCGGCACCGACGCCTGCGCCGCAACGAGCTCCGGGTTCGACGGCGCGGCGCCGCCCGCGGGCACGTCGAGCGCCAGTTCGGCACGGGCCGGCTGGCAGATCTTCTCGCACACCGCGAAGTCCAGCGTCAGCTTCAGCGCCAGCTTCCGTGCCGGATCCTTCGGCGTGACGACGAGCGGCAGCACGAGGTCGCGCTTGTAGCCGATGGAATAGCTGCCCCCGCCATCGTCGAAGCGATGGGGCGCCGGCCATTTCACTGCGACGCTCGCGAGGTTTTCCGAGCCCGACCAGTCGAAGCGTGGCGGAACCCCGCTGTCGCCGGGATAGCGCCAATAGGTCTTCCAGCCCGGCTGCAACCGGATCTCGACCCCGGCATCGAGCGCGCCTCCAGCCGTGGCACCCGCCACCAGCCGCACCGCGCCGCCGCCGGAGGAGACCCAGTCCGATTCCGCCCCCGCAAGAGCCGCGGACGGCAGCAGAAGCAGCCCGACGAAGCCGGCAACGAGCCGCAGGGCCGGACCGGGCGAGCGGGTGCGCAAGAGGGAGGAACGCGAGCACATCATGCCAAGCCGCATAGCCTTTTCGACCCCCGCCGGAAAAGCGGCAAATCCGCACGTTCGTGTGAAGCCGAGGTCGCGTCGGGGCTCGCCAGCGCTCCCCGGCGCTTGAAAATGGGCGGCCACGCTTTACCCTTCTCAGGATGAAAATCGGTTCGATGACGGAAGACGACGGCGCCGACCAGTTCCTCGACGGGCAGATGCTGGTCGCGATGCCCGGCATGCGCGACGAGCGCTTCGCCCGCGCGGTGATCTATCTGTGCGCACACTCCTCGGAAGGCGCCATGGGCATCGTGGTCAACCAGCCGGCGAGCCACATCAATTTCTCGGATCTGCTGGTCCAGCTCGACGTCATCCCCGAAACCGAACTCATCCGCCTGCCCACGCAGGTCGGGCAAGTGAAGGTGCTCAAGGGCGGGCCGGTGGAAACCGGGCGCGGCTTCGTGCTGCACAGCGCGGATTATTTCGTCGAGAATTCGACCTTGCCGATCGACAGCGGCATCTGCCTCACCGCCACACTCGACATATTGAAGGCGATCGCGCGCGGGGATGGCCCGCATGACGCTGTGCTCGCGCTCGGCTATGCCGGCTGGGCGCCGGGGCAGCTGGAAAACGAGATCCAGCAGAATGGCTGGCTGCACTGCCCGGCCGATACCGGGCTGATCTTCGGTACCGATACCGGCACAAAATACGATCAGGCGCTGCGCAAGATCGGCATTCACCCTGGCATGCTGTCCAGCGAAGCCGGCCACGCCTGAAGGCAGCGTCCGCTCCTCGCCCGTTCCGCACCCGCTTCTCCTGTAGAACGTCAGCTCCGCGAACCGCCGCCCGGTGCGCTGCGGGCCGGGGTCTGCGCGTTCTCGCTGCCCGCGCCGGGCCCCGCACCGGATTGTGCGCCCGGTCCCGTCGTGGCCGGTGCGGCCGGACGGGGAGACGCGGCAGGCCGTGTCGGAACCGCGGGGCGGGCCGGGCTTGCCGGAGCGCCGGGCACGCTCGCCGAGGCCGGACGCGGCGCGACAGGCCGGGCCGGGGGTGAGCCAGGAGTTGCAGGAGCCGGCGGCGCAGACGATGCCGGCGCATGCGATGCCGGCGCATGCGATGCCGGCGCAGACGATGCCGGCACCTGCGGACGGGGCGCAACCGGGCGGGCCGCAAGGCCGGCACGCGATGCCGAAGCCGGACCGGCGCCAACCGGTGATGCCGATGCACGCTGGGGAATCGCCGTCGCGGCCTCACTCTGTGTCGCCGCCGCGCCCGCCAGCGCGGGCGCTGCTCCGGCATTCTTATCCGCCGAACCCGTCCGCGCCCGCACGCCGATTCGGCCGCGCTCCAGCAGCGAGGTGGGCGGCGCCTCTCCCTGGAACAGCCGGCGCGCATCGTCCGCCGACAGCGCGTCGCCGAACAGCGCACCTTCGGCATAGTCGCAGCCCAGCCGGGCCAGCGCGGTGGCGCCCGCCTCGCTGTCCGCGCCGTCGGCCAGAACCTCCATGCCGAGATCATGGGCCAGAGCGATCAGCGAGCGCAGGATCAGCGGACGCTGCGCCTTGCCGCCCGAGCGCCCGTCCAGGCCTGCGATCAGGCTGCGGTCCATGCGGATCATGTCGAAGGGCAGGCGCTGGAGATAAGCGAGCGAGGAATAGCCCGCGCCGAACGCGCCGAGCGAAAGCCCCGCACCCAGTTCGCGCAGCCGCGCCAGCATGCGGGCGGAATATTCCGGGTTCTCCATGACCAGCGATTCCGCCAGCTCCAGCTTCAACGAGCCGGGGGTGACGAGATTGCGGGCCAGCACCGCCTTGATGTCCTGGATCAGATCGTGGCGCAGGAGCTGGCGGGACGAGACATCGACGCAGACGAACACCTGCTCGCCCCGCGCGCTGCGCTGCCAGGAGCCGAGCTGCCGCGCCGCGGTGTCCAGCGTGAACAGGCCGATATCGACGATGATGCCGCTATCCTCGGCCAGGGCGCGGAAATCCTCCGGCGCCAGCATGCCGAGCCGCGGATGGTTCCAGCGCGGCACCGCTTCGAAGCCGGCGAGCTTGCGCCCCTCCAGCCGGAAGACCGGACGGAACAGCACGCTGATCTCGCCGCCCTGCACGGCATGCCGCAGGTCTTCCTCCAGCGCCACGCGGTCGATGGCATGGGCGCGCATGGTGGGGCGGAACACCTCGATCCGGTCGCCGCCCGCGCGCTTGGCGTGGAACATGGCGAGCTCGGCATCCTTCAGCATCTCGGCTGGGGTGCGGCGCTGGCCATCGGCCATCAGGAGGCCGATCGAGGCGGTGATGAAGATCTCGCGGTCACCGAAGCTCACCGGCGCGCGGAGCGTGCGGCGCAGCGTATCGGCAAAGGCGGTGATGCGCTCGGGATCGCGCTCGGAGGTCAGCACGAGGCCGAAATGGTCGCCGCCGAGCCGCGCCAGCGTGTCCTGCGGCTTCATCAGCCGCATCAGCCGACGGGCGACGGTGAGCAGCAGACTGTCGCCCGCCGCCATGCCGAGATTGGCGTTCACCAGCTTGAAGCGGTCGAGGTCGATCAGCAGAACGGTCGGCTTCGCCGCCTCGTCGCCGCGCGCGAAGCTGATGGCCGAGGCAAGACGGTCGAGGAACAGCTCGCGATTGGGCAGGCTGGTCAGATTGTCGTGCACCGCATCGTGCAGGATGCGCTCCTCGGCGGTGCGCAGCTTGGTGACGTCGGACAGCGTGCCGATGCAACGCACCACCTCGCCATCCGCGCCCACCACGGGCCGTGCCCGGAGATTGAACCAGAAATAATGGCCGTCGCGGGCGCGCAGGCGGAAATCCTGGTCCACCCGGCCGCGGCGCTGCTCCAGCACGCCGTCCAGCGTGGCGCGGAAGCGGTCGCGGTCGGAGGGATGGATGATGTCGAGCCACCCCGCCGCCTCGGTCTCCAGCGCGCCGCGCTTGAAGCCGAGCAGTTCCTCCGCTTCGTGGCTGACATGGATCCGGTCGGTGTCGACGTCCCAGTCCCACACCACGTCGCCGGAACCCGCCACCGCGAGCGCCCGCCGCTCCAGCTCCTGCGCACCGCCCGCCACCGCACCGAGGCCGGCAAAGGCGTGCTGCATTACCGTGAAGCCGATCAGCATGACGATGAGCACCAGCCCGCCCAGCAGTGCCGGCGCCACGAGGTCGTTGCCGATGCGCCCCGTTACCGCCAGGGCGGCGGTGACAACCCAGACCACCATGAGGAAGAGGGTGGGAATGATCAGCACCGCGCGGTCATAGCGATGCAGTGCCAGCCACACCACCACGCCGAACCCCATGAAGGCGACCGCCAGCAGCGAGATGCGCGCAATGCCCGCCGCCGCCGCCGGATCCAGCACCGCAAGCCCGACAAGGGCGACCAGGAACACCAGCCAGCCGGCCGCGATGTGGGCGTAGCGCACATGCCAGCGATTGAGGTTGAGATAGGCGAACAGGAATACGACCAGCGTGGCGGCGAGGATCGCCTCGCCGGCCGCGCGCCAGAACTGCTGGGCCAGCGGCGAGATGCCGAACACCTTGCTCCAGAAGCCGAAATCGAGCCCGATATAGCCGAGCACCGCCCAGGCCAGCGCCGCCGCCGCGGGGAACATCGCGCTGCCCTTCACCACGAAGAGAATGGTGAGGAAGAGCGCCAGCAGTCCGGCGATGCCGATGACGATGCCGTTATAGAGCGTGAAGCTGTTGACCTTGTCCTTGAACGCCTCCGGCTCCCACAGATAGAGCTGCGGCAGCTTGGGGCTGGTCAGTTCGGCCACCAGCGTCACGGTGGTGCCGGGGTCGAGCGTGATGAGGAACACGTCGGCGTCGGCCGCGCTCTGCCGCTCCGGACGGAAGCCCTGGCTGGCCGTGATGTTCACGATCCGCCGGTTGCCGAGGTCCGGCCAGAACACGCCGGAGCCGACCATGCGGTAATGCGGCGCGACGATCAGGCGGTCCACCTGCTCGTCGGTGTTGTTGGTCAGGGCGAACACGGCCCACTGGCTGCCGCTCGGGCTCGGCGCGACGGCGCGCACCTCGATGCGGCGGACGATTCCGTCCGAACCCGGCGAGGTCGAAACCTGGATGCGGTCGGTCTCGCTCGACTGCAGTTCGATGGCCGGAGCGAGGTCCACCACCAGCGCGTCGAGCCGGATCGCGATCGGATCGAAGGCGAGGGCCGGGACGGCATGGAGCGCCGCTGCGAAGAAGGCCACCATGACGGGCGCGAACAGCAGCCGCCGCGACCGCCCGGCGAAGCACAGCGCCAGATGCCGGACGAGACGGAGGATGAGCGGGTGGACGGCAGCCAAAAACGCGACCTCGGAGCTTGGAACGGAAGCGCCCCGCCGCGGCAGGGGCAACTCGCGGCGGATTGCCGGGCGGGAAGAAGCCCCCCACCGGCGCGGAGCGACACGATTGGTAGCCGCCAGCGAGGGCGGTAGCAAGGCGCGAGACCGTGCCATCGCGCGTTCGGGCGGCGGCGGCGCCAGCGTTTCCGCGACCTTCCCTTGCGGTCTTCCCGTTTGGCGTCGCCCGGGAAGACAGGCCTCTAGCCCCTGCCCTGCCACAGCCTGAGCTTCGCCTCGGCCATCGCGCGGTCGGCCGGCGTCATCTTGTCGATCATCTGGTCCAGCATGTCGTCCTTCAGGCCCTGCTGACGCGCCGCCATATGCCAGGCCGCCGCGCCGATCACATCCTGGGGAGCGCCGCGGCCGGCGGAGAGGATGCGGGCGAGCCGGTTCTGGGCGATCGGGTTGCCGGCCAGCGCGGCCTTGCGAAACAGCTTCGCCGCCTTGGCCTCGTCCTTCGGAACGCCAATGCCGTTGAAGGTCATGATGGCGTATTCCACGGTCGCGACCGTGTGGCCGAGGATCACCGCGCGGTCCAGCAGCTTGGCCGCGCGCGCCTGGTCCTGCGGCACGCCATTGCCCTCGCGATACATGATGGCGAGCGCATAGAGCGCATCCGGCTGGTCCTTGTCCGCGGCCTTCTGGAACCATTGCGCGGCGGCCTGCGGTTCGCGCGGCACCGCGCGGCCCTGCAGATAGAGCAGGCCGAGATTATACGCCGCCGCCGGATCGCCCTTCTGGGCCGATTTGACGAACAGGTCGGCGGCGCCGACCTCGTCCTTCGCGATGCCGGTGCCCTGCAGCTTCATCACGCCAAGGGCGAACTGGGCATCGGCATTGCCGAGTGCGGCCGCCTTTTCATACCAGTCCCGCGCCTTGGCCGAATCCTGCGGCACGCCATAGCCCTGATTGTAGAGCTCGGCGATCAGCGTCATCGCGACCGGATCATTCTGTCCGGCACGGGCAAGGCTCAGCTTGAGCGCGGTCACATATTGCCCGCGCTGATAGGCGGCATAGGCGGAATCGCCATGCGAGCCGGCAACCGGCACCGTTGGAGTCGCGGTGGCGGCGTTCGGCAGGACCTGGCGTACCGCCGGCTTCGGTGCGGGATCCTGCGCATGGCCGGCGCCGGGAAAGGCGAGCCCCGCCAGAAGCGCGAGCCCCGCCAGAGGCGCACGGCGCGCGGAACCACACAGCGATGTCGGAAACAGGGGGCGCATCATCCGATCTCCGCTGCGGCCAGAACGGCGGCAAGCGCGCTCACCCCCACAGCACCAACAAGACCGACCTCGACCGCGATGAAATCCGCGCCCGCCGCGACGAGGACCTTCGCCTCTTCGAGGCTGCGGGCGTAGCCGACGCAGGGCGGTTCGAAAAGCTGCGCCCACCACTCGACGCGCTCCAGCACCTGCTCGAAGGGCGTAAGGCGCCCGTCCTCGACATCGCCGAACATCACGTAATTTGCACCAAGCTCGCCCGCCGTCATCGCGTCGTGGCGCGAAGCGAGGCCCGCCGCGCCGGCGATGCGATCGGGATGCAGCTTCGGCAGCGCCGTCTGCAGCGCGGCGAGCCCGTCGAGCTGTGCGCCATCGGCCTCCAGCGCGGCAGCGAAGCCGGCGAGGCGGACGGGATTACCGTCGCCATCCTGCGCCACCAGGAAGGCCGTGCCGCCCTCCTGCACCGCGCGCACCAGCGGGCGGAAACGCGGCACGCCGGCCTCGCTCTCATCGGCCGCGAGGTGCAGCAGCACGCAGGCGAGATCGACATGGGCGGCGAGATCGCCCACCATCTGCGCGAGCGGACCCGGCCCCCCGGCCTCGATGACGGCCTGCGGGGGAAGCACGAGAAACAGCCGCGGCGCCGGCCGGGCGGTTTCCTTCGCGGCGCGGGAACTCTCGCGGGTGTGGGACGTGTCGGAGCGGGACTTATCGGAGCGGGACATGGAACCGAGACCTTCCGCAACATGTCGGCGAAAGCAGGGCACCACGCCGTGGCTTCGCGCTCAACCCCGGCCATTCCCGTGAATCGATGGGACGGAAAGGCCGGTCATTCCATAGACTTGGCACCGGCAGCAAGATCCGGCGGCGCCCTGCTGTACCTCGCATGCGCCACGCACGAAAGCCTTTTGCGCCGCGGGCATCCGCCGCGCGAAGCCCGGAATCGCCCCGCAGAACGAAAACGCCGCCCGAACGGGCGACGTTTCTACCGCCAACGAAGGGCTCAGGCCGCCTGCTTCTGCTCGATCGCCTCGCTCCATTGGCCAAGCGCGGCGAGGTGATTCATGCGGGCGCGATGGGTAAATGCGGCCTGCCCGGCAGCGACATTCTCGGCCTTCCCGCTCCACGCCTTCTGCGGGGCGGCCTGCAAGGCACGGCCATAGGAGAAGGTTAGGTTCCAGGGCAGCCCGCCATGGCGGATCATGGCGTCGAGATGGGCGGTCGCCTCCTCGTCCGACTGGCCGCCGGACAGGAACGCGATGCCCGGCACGGCGGACGGCACGCAGTTCTTCAGGAGGCGCACGGTCTTCTCGGCGACCTCGGCGACGGAGGCCTGCCTGGGGCACGTCATGCCGGACACGACCATGTTCGGCTTCAGCACCATGCCTTCCAGCCGGATGCGGGAATAATAAAGCTGCTGGAACACCTCCTTCAGCACCCATTCGGTGACGTGGTAGCAGGTGTCGATGTCATGGGCGCCATCCATCAGCACTTCGGGCTCGACGATCGGCACGATGTCATTGGCCTGGCAGAGCGCGGCATAGCGGGCCAGCGCCTGCGCATTGGCCAGGATGGAGCCGTAGCTCGGAATGCCCGCGCCGATGTCGATGACCGCCCGCCATTTGGCGAAGCGGGCGCCGAGCGCGTAATAGTCCTTCAGCCGCCCGTCGAGCCCGTCCAGGCCTTCGGTCACGGTCTCGCCGGGAAAGCCGGCCTGCGGCTTGGCGCCCTCGTCGACCTTGATGCCGGGAATGGAGCCGGCGGCCTCGATCAGCTTCACCAGCGGCGTGCCGTCCTGCGCGTTCTGCCGGATGGTTTCATCGAACAGGATGACGCCGGAAATATAGTCCTTCATCGCCTCGTCGGAGCGGAACAGCATCTCGCGGTAATCGCGACGATTCTCGAACGTCGATTCCACGCCGATCGCATCGAAGCGCTTCTTGATGGTGCTCGTGCTCTCATCCGCCGCGAGAAGCCCCTTTCCACCCGCACACATCCTGTAGGCAACAGCGTCCAGACCTTCCGTCATCCGTCTCTCCCGCGCGTAAACATGGAACAGCCGATCCGCCGCAGCCCGTTCTTCCGCAGCGGATCGGCTGCCTGCGAGTATAGCAGCGGCTGTGTGAAAGTCTGATCGGCGGGGGACAGCGCGTGTCTCACGCTGCCGGTGCGCGGGACGCCACATGGAAGAAGCGACCGGACGCACGAAAATGCCCGGGCCAAGACCCGGGCATCGTCACGGGACCCATGGGCCGATCCGTCGAAATCTCAGCGGCGCAGGGCCTCGACGCCCGGCAGCGCCTTGCCTTCCAACCATTCGAGGAAGGCGCCCCCCGCGGTGGAGACATAGCTGAACTCCTGCGCCGCGCCCGCATGGTTCAGAGCCGCCACCGTGTCGCCGCCGCCGGCAACCGACAGGATGTCGCCCTTCTGGGTCAGATCGGCCGCCGCCTTGGCCACCGCCACCGTGGCGATGTCGAAGGGCTCCAGCTCGAACGCGCCGAAGGGACCGTTCCAGACCACGGTCTTCACCCCCGCCAGCTTGGCGATGACGTGCTCGACAGAAGCGGGACCGGCGTCGAGGATCATCTCGTCCGCCGCGACACCGTCCACCGGCACCACGCGATGCTCGGCATGGGCCTTGAAGTCCTTTGCGACCACCGCATCGACCGGCAGCACGATCTCGCAGCCGGCGTCCTTCGCCTTCTGCACGATCTCGCGCGCCGTGCCGGTGAGGTCGTGCTCGCAGAGCGATTTGCCGACATCCTTGCCCTCGGCGGCGAGGAAGGTGTTGGCCATGCCGCCGCCGATGACGAGCAGGTCCACCTTCTTCACGAGATTGCCGAGCAGATCGAGCTTGGACGACACCTTTGCGCCGCCGACCACCGCCATGACCGGACGCTGGGGCGCTTCGAGCGCGCGGGCGAGCGCCTCGATCTCCTCCTGCATGCAGCGGCCCGCATAGGCCGGCAAATGGTGGGCGAGCCCCTCGGTGGAGGCATGGGCGCGGTGGGCGGTGGCGAAGGCGTCGTTCACATAGAGATCGCCGAGCTTCGCCAACGCCTCGACGAAGGCGGGGTCGTTCTTTTCCTCGCCGGCGTGAAAGCGGGTGTTCTCCAGGAGCACGATGTCGCCCGGCGCCATGGCGGCGACCGCCTCTTCCGCCACCGGACCGATGGTTGCAGGCACGAAGGTCACCGGGCGGCCCAGCCGGTCGGCGACCTCGCGCGCGATCGGAGCGAGCGTGAGCTTGGGATCCTCGCCCTTCGGCCGGCCGAAATGAGCGAGCAGGATGACCTTGCCGCCCTTCTCCGAAATCTCGCGAATGGTCGGCAGCACGGCGATGATGCGGGTGTCGTCGGTGACGCGGCCATTGTCCATCGGGACGTTGAGGTCGACGCGCACGAGCACGCGCTTGTCGGCCAGGTCGGCGTCGTCGAGGGTGCGGAAAGCGGATTGGGTCATCTCTGGTCCTATCGATTATTGTACGATGAGACCGCGTCATTCCATTCGCGAATTACACGCCTGTGCTCGTCGACCGCATCCGCCTGTTCGTTCTGGACGCACTCAACGTATTCTTTCATCCGGCGCGTATAGTGTTCGACGTCATCCTGGGCGCGCTCCATGCCGGAGCGATCCGTCGAGTAGGATGGAATGTAGGGTTTGCGAGGTCTATCGCAGAAAAAGCTCTGGGCCGGCGACGGAACCACCGTCGCGATCAGAATAAGACAACCGATCGCGACGGCGGGGAGGCTCATCTTCAGATCAGCTTCGCGAGGGCGACCGAGGTGTCGCACATGCGGTTCGAGAAGCCCCACTCATTGTCGTACCAGGTGAGGATCGACACGAACTTGCCTTCCATCACCTTGGTCTGGTCCATGTGGAAGGTCGAGGAGTGCGGGTCGTGGTTGAAGTCCACCGAGACGTTGGGCTGAGTGGTGTAGTTCAGCACGCCCTTCAGCGGGCCCTCGGCGGCCGCCTTGATGGCCTCGTTGATCTCTTCCTTGCTGGTCGCGCGCTTGGCGACGAACTTCAGGTCCACCACGGAGACGTTCGGGGTCGGCACGCGCAGGGCGAAGCCGTCCAGCTTGCCCTTCAGCTCCGGCAGCACGAGGCCGACGGCCTTGGCGGCGCCGGTCGAGGTCGGGATCATCGACAGCGCCGCGGCGCGGGCGCGGTAAAGATCCTTGTGCATCTGGTCAAGCGAGGGCTGGTCGTTGGTGTAGGAATGGATCGTCGTCATCATGCCGTGGTCGATGCCGATGACATCGTTCAGCACCTTGGCCACCGGCGCGAGGCAGTTGGTGGTGCAGGAGGCGTTGGAGATGACGAGGTGGTCCTTGGTCAGCTTGTCGTGGTTGACGCCATAGACCACGGTGAGGTCCGCGCCGTCGGAGGGGGCCGAAACCACGACGCGCTTGGCGCCTGCGGTGAGATGGGCGGCGGCCTTGTCGCGCGCGGTGAAGATGCCGGTGCATTCCAGCGCGATGTCGACGCCGAGTTCGCCATGCGGCAGCTCGGCCGGGTTGCGCACCGCGGTCACCTTGATCGGCTTGCCGCCATTGATGACGATGGCGTCACCCTGCACCTCGACAGTGGCGGGGAACTTGCCGTGCACCGAGTCGAAGCGCAGGAGATGGGCGTTGGTCTCGACCGGGCCGAGATCGTTGATGGCGACCACCTCGATGTCGGTGCGGCCGGATTCGACGATCGCGCGCAGCACGTTGCGGCCGATGCGCCCGAAGCCATTGATGGCGACTTTCACAGTCATGCGTCATTCCCCAGTAAACGAGACCAGTCCCGAGACCGTCGGTATGCCGCCTCATTAGCGTGGCGAGGCACGCGAGACCAGACGGCAACATATCCCTCGCGGCACAATTGCGCAGCTCTGGCGGCTATTCGTGCATTTTGTGCAGCGTATGCCAAGCCATTGACGCGCGTGGGAAAACCGGGATAGCGCAGTCCGGACGAAAATCGCGTGTCAGGTATCCGAAGACCGCTCCCTCCCGACGGTCGGAAAAGGTCTGGACATGCTTCCCGGACGCGGGCGGCACGGCATGTGTAAGTCGGATGTCCGGCGGCGCGGACGCCGCCGGAAAAAGCTGCCGGACCGGCGTCAGCCGACCTTGCCGAGCTTCGCCTCGGCGGCGGCAACCACCGCTTCCTTGGTGATGCCGAAATGGGCGAACACCTGCGGCGCCGGGCCGGAGGCGCCGAACCCGCTCATGCCGACGAAGCCGATATCCGAACCGATCAGCCCGTCCCAGCCCTGCCGGATGCCGGCCTCGATGGCGATCTTCACCGGCGCCGAGCCGATGACCTGCCGGCGGGTCTCCTCCGGCTGGTTCTCGAACAGCTCGAAGCACGGCACGGAGACGACGCGGGTGGGCACGCCCCTGGCTTCCAGCAGCTCGCGCGCCTCGGCCGCAAGGCTCACCTCGGAGCCGGAGGCGAACAGCGAGACCTTCGCCGTCCCCGAGGACGCGATGATCTCGTAGGCGCCACGGGCGGACAGGCACTTCTCGCTCGGCTCGGTGCGCAGCAGCGGCAGGTTCTGGCGGGTCAGGGCCAGCACGGTCGGGCTGGTCTTGTGCTCCAGCGCGATCTTCCAGGCCTCGGCCGTCTCCACCGTGTCGCAGGGCCGGAACACCAGCAGGTTCGGGATCGCACGCAGCGCGGCGAGATGCTCGACCGGCTGGTGCGTGGGCCCGTCCTCGCCGACGCCGATCGAATCATGGGTGAAGACATACACGACCCGGATGCCCATCAGCGCCGAGAGGCGGATCGAGGGGCGGCAATAATCGGAGAACACCAGAAAGGTGCCGCCATAGGGGATGAGGCCGCCATGCAGGGCCAGGCCGTTCATGCCCGCGGCCATGGCATGCTCGCGGATACCCCAGTTCACATAGCGGCCGGCATAGTCGCCGGCCTCGACTGCCTTGGAGACGGCCTTGGTCTTGGTGTTGTTGGAATGGGTGAGGTCGGCCGAGCCGCCCACCAGTTCCGGCACCGTCTGGGTGATGGTGTCGAGCACGATCTCCGAGGACTTGCGGGTAGCGACCGCACCGCCATCGGCGATCGCCTTGGCGATGACGCCGTTGATCGCCTCGGCGAACCTGGAGGGTAAGTCGCCGCGCAGCCGGCGCTCGAATTCGGAGCGCAGCTCGATCTCCGTGTCCGCCAGGCGCTGCGACCAGGCCTTGTGGGCCTGCCGGGAGCGCAGGCCGGCGAGACGCCAGGCGTCGAGCACGTCGGTCGGCACGACGAAGGGCTCAGCCTCCCAGTTGAGCGCCTGCCGGGTCGCGGCGATCTCGGCGGCGCCGAGCGGGGAACCGTGCACGCCATTGGAGCCGGCCTTGTTCGGCGAACCGAAGCCGATGGTGGTGCGGCAGGCGATCAGCGAGGGCTTGTCGGTGGTCTTGGCGCGCTCGAGCGCGGCGAGGATCGCCTCGGGATCGTGGCCGTCGATCCGGGTGGCGTCCCAGCCGGAGGCCTCGAAGCGGGCGAGCTGGTCGGTCGAGACCGACAGCGAGGTCGGGCCGTCGATGGTGATGTGGTTGTCGTCATAGAGGACGATCAGCTTGCCGAGCTTGAGGTGCCCGGCGAGCTCGATGGCCTCCTCGGAAATGCCTTCCATCAAACAGCCGTCGCCGACCAGCGCATAGGTATAGTGGTCGACGAGGTCGCCGCCGAACTGCGCGGCCATGATGCGCTCGCCCAGCGCGAAGCCGACCGAATTGGCGAGTCCCTGGCCGAGCGGGCCGGTGGTGGTCTCGACGCCGACGGTGTGGTGGTATTCGGGATGTCCCGGCGTCTTGGAACCGAGCTGGCGGAACTGCTTGATGTCCTCGATCGACACGCCCTCATAGCCCGTGAGGTAGAGAAGCGAATAGAGCAGCATCGAGCCGTGGCCGGCCGAGAGGATGAAACGGTCGCGGTCCGCCCAGTTCGGATCGGTGGCGTCGAACTTCAGCACCTTGGTGAACAGGACGGTCGCGATGTCCGCCGCGCCCATGGGCAGGCCCGGATGGCCGGAATTCGCAGCCTGGACGGCGTCCATGGCCAGGAACCGGATGGCATTGGCCATGCGGTCGTGCTTTTCGCGATTCGACATGAGGAACGCAATCTCCGATCGGCGGGAAGGACCGGGCGGACAGGCCGAAACTCGGCATGCGAGAACTCGACGGGCCGGTGCCGGGGCGAGGTTGGCGAGTGATAACATCGCGCGGCAACGTGTCAAATGGACCACGATGCCTGTGGGCGACCGTGAGGCCGGATCGTCGCCTTTGCCGCAGATCACCTTTGCCGCGGCCGCCCGGCCCCTGACGGTTGACGCTTCCCCCGCAGCTGGGCTCAATGACGCGGACGGGACCTGTTCTTCGACCGGGGAGTCGTTCGCACCATGTCTGAACCGGGTTCGCTCGACGCGGCCACGCGCCGCCTGAACGACGCCGTCGCGGCGTTGGAGGAGGCGCTCGCCCGCCGTCGCGAAATCGAGAGCGAGGAGGCGACCCTCGCCCAGCAGATCCATGTGCTCGGTCTCGACCGTTCCCGTCTCGCCGACGCACTCGACGGCGAGAAGGCGCGTGCCGAGCACCTTGCCACGGTGAACCAGGAGGTCTCGCGCCGCCTCGGCAGCGCCATGGAGACCATCCGTGCGGTGCTTACTGCGCATGAGCGCTGAAGGATCGCACGTGACAGCGGAAGGACCCGGACATATGGCGCATGTGACGGTGAGCATCGCCGGCCGCAATTACCGGATGGCCTGCGACGAGGGGCAGGAGGAACACCTCACCCGGCTCGCCGCCGAGGTCGACTCCCGCATCGACGGGCTGCGCCGCTCCTTCGGCGAGATCGGCGACCAGCGCCTCAGCGTCATGGCCGCCATCACCATCGCCGACGAACTGGCGGAAACCCGCCGCCGACTCGCCACGCTGGAACGTGACCTTGCCGACCAGCGCGCCGCCCGCGCCACCGCCCTCGCCCGACTGGAACAGACCGAGCGCAGCGTCGCCCAGGCCGTGAATGCCGCCGCCGCCCGTCTGGAGCAATTGTCGCTCGACCTCGGCCCCGCTCCGGAGCAGCGGATCGGCCTCGGCTGAACGACACGCCTCATCCTGTATGCACCGCAAGCCGTGACGCGGTTGCGTCCTGCGTGCTAGTCTCGACGGGAGACCAGTACGCGCCCGGCATGAGAGTGTCCGCGGCCATCCTCCGCAAGAGCCATGCCCAGCGCCAACCCCGCCCCGATCCCTGCGCCCTCCGCCCCGCCCGACCTCGGCTACAGCCCCGACTGTCCCATTCGCGGCATCCTCGACAGGCTGGGCGACAAATGGAGCTACCTGCTCGTCCTGCACCTCTCCACCGGACCCAAGCGTTTCGGTGCGTTGCGGCGCGGCATCGACGACATCTCCCAGCGCATGCTGACCGAAACGCTGCGCAACCTGCAGCGCGACGGCCTGATCGCGCGCACCGTGTTCCCCACCACGCCGCCGAGCGTGGAATACCGTCTGACGCTGCTTGGCATCTCGCTGCTGGAGCCGATGAACGGGCTGGTTGCCTGGGCGGCCCGCCACAGCCATGCCATCGCAGGCGCCCGTGCCACCTACGACGCCGCGGCGACGGGCTCGACGTCCGCGCGGGCCGTTCCGGTGCCGGCGCGGCGACGCGGCACGGCTGCCATGCGCTCCGGGGCGGGGTCCGGCCCTTGACGGCGGCCTGTCCCGCGGGGCACACGAGCCGGCAAAGCCTCGCCCGCGAAACCTCAGCGCCGGACCGGTGCCGTGCTATGCCGCGGCCCATCCTGCGCCATCACCGGAAAGTGCCATGATCCGCTCCCCGCTCATGACCGTCATGGTCCAGGCCGCGCGTAAGGCCGGCCGCTCGCTGGTTCGCGATTTCGGTGAGGTCGAGAACCTGCAGGTTTCGCTCAAGGGTCCGGCCAATTTCGTCTCCAATGCCGATCGCAAGGCCGAGCGCATCCTGAAGGAAGAGTTGCAGAAGGCCCGCCCGAATTTCGGCTTCCTGATGGAAGAGAGCGGCGAAGTCGCCGGCACCGACACCGCCAATCGCTGGATCATCGACCCGCTGGACGGCACCACGAACTTCCTTCACGGCATTCCGCTGTTTTCGATCTCGCTCGCCCTGGCGCGCGACGGCGTACCGGTGGCCGGCCTCATCTTCAATCCGGTCACCGACGAGATGTTCGTCGCCGAGAAGGGCGCCGGCGCCTTCATGAACGACCGGCGCATCCGCGTCGCAGCGCGGCGCAGCCTCGCCGACTGCGTCATCACCTGCGGCATGCCGCATATGGGCCGCGGCAATCTCGGCGCCTTCGCCAAGGAATATTTCGCCCTCGCCCCGAAGGTCGCTGGCCTGCGCCGCACCGGCTCGGCTGCGCTCGACCTCGCCTGGGTCGCCGCCGGCCGCTTCGACGGCTTCTGGGAGCGCAACCTCTCGGCCTGGGACATGGCGGCGGGCGTGATTCTCGTGCGCGAGGCCGGCGGCTACGTCTCGGACCTCGACGACGCCGACAAGATGCTCGACAAGGGCGACATCGTCGCCGGTAACGAGATCATCCGCCGCGATCTGCTGAGCGTTATCCGCAGCGCCTGAAGATCGCAGGCGATAAGGCCTCACGCCGCGTTCCATTTCAGCCCGCCTGTGGCATAGTCGCGGCGCCCGATTTGCGGCGGGCGCGCGGCGCGCATGGCGCCGCGCCGATGAGGAGACGGCGGCCCATGTCTGAAGCGGCAGATCCCTTCCAGAAGCTCTCCTCGCCGAGGATCTTCCTGGTCCGGATGCTGGTGTTCGTCCTGCTGTGCGGGGCGCTGGCCGCGGTGATGTACCGCCAGATCATAGCGGCGTTCCTCAACAATCCGGGACTCAACGGCGTCATCTTCGGCGTGCTGGCCATCGGCGTCATCTTCGCCTTCCGCCAGGTGTTCCGCCTGTTCCCCGAGGTCGAGTGGGTCAACAGCGTGCGCCTCGCCGATCCCGGCCTCGCGGTGCGCCATTCCCCGGTGCTGCTGGCGCCCATGGCGGTTCTGCTGCGCGACCGGATCGGACGCATGGCCATCTCGCAGACCACCATGCGCGGCGTGCTGGAATCCATCGGCACCCGGCTTGACGAGGCGCGCGACCTGTTGCGCTACCTTACCGGCCTGCTCATCTTCCTCGGCCTGCTCGGCACCTTCTGGGGCCTTCTGGAAACCGTCTCCTCCATCGCCAAGGTGATCGGCTCGCTGGATGTGGGTCCCGATTCCGGCTCGATCCTGGAGGCAATGAAGTCCGGCTTGGCCGCGCCGCTGGCGGGCATGGGCATCTCGTTCTCGTCTTCGCTCTTCGGCCTCGCCGGCTCGCTGGTCCTCGGCTTCCTCGATCTGCAGGCCGGTCAGGCGCAGAACCGGTTCTACACGGATCTCGAAGACTGGCTCTCCACCACGGTCGCCGACTATGGCCTTGAGCACCGCGTCGGCCCACCCGTTCCCGTCAGTGCCTATCCGTCCGCCACGCCGGCCCCCGTCGCCTCCGGCGGCGCGACGGTGGTGGTTCCGGCTCCTCTCGCGCTGCCCTCGCCCAGTCTTGCCCAGCTCACCCAGGCGGTGGAACGACTGGAACGCACGATGAACGAAGCCGGCTCCCAGCGCGTGACCGCCTCGATGGCGCATCTCGCCGAGAGCCTGCAGGGTCTCGTCCAGCACATGCGCAGCGAGCAGCAGATGGTGCGCGACTGGGTGGAAGCGCAGGCCGAGCAGCAGCAGGACATCAAGAAGCTGCTGGAACGCCTCGCCGAGCGCGAGCGCATCTGATGGCAGGCGCTGAAATGGCAGGACGCTGAAATGGCTCTTGGACGCTTCCGCGGCCGCGACCGGCAGATCGACTACTGGCCGGGCTTCGTCGACGCGTTGTCGACGCTGCTGCTCGTCTTCGTCTTCCTGCTCACCGTGTTCGTGCTGGCGCAGTTCTATCTGACGCAGGAAATGTCCGGCAAGGACACCGCGATGCAGCGCCTGCAGGCGCAGATACGCCAGCTCACCGAGCTGCTGGCGCTGGAGCGCAGCAACAACGACGATTCCGAGAGCGAGGTCGGCAAACTCCGGTCCTCCCTCGTCATGCTGGAGCAGGAGCGCGACAAGCTGCAGTCGCAGCTCGGGAGCGCTCCCGCCGACACCAGCGCCGAAGCCCAGCAGCGCAATGCCGACCTTGCCCGGCAGCTCGGCGACCAGAAGGACGCCGCCGCGCAGGCCCTCACCCAGATCGACCTGCTCAACCAGCAGATCGCCGCGCTGCGCCGCCAGATGGCGGCCCTTGAGGAGGCGCTGCAGGCCTCCGAGCAGAAGGACAAGGACAGCCAGGCCAAGCTCGCCGACATGGGGCGACGCCTCAATCTCGCCCTCGCCCAGCGGGTTCAGGAACTGACCCGATTCCGCTCCGAGTTCTTCGGCCGGCTGCGGCAGATCCTCGGCGACCGGCCGGATATCCGCGTGGTGGGCGACCGCTTCGTGTTCCAGTCGGAGATCTTCTTCGATCGCGGCGCCGCGTCGCTCCGCCCCGAATCGGATCCCGCCCTCGACAAACTGGCCGAGGCGATCAAAGCGCTGGAAACCGAGATCCCGTCCGACCTGTCCTGGGTGCTGCGGGTCGACGGCCACACCGACAACCGGCCGATTCAGACCCCGCAATTCCCGTCCAACTGGGAGCTTTCGGCCGCGCGCGCCATCGCGGTGGTGCAATATCTGATCAGCAAGGGCGTCAACCCGGTGCACCTCGTCGCCGCCGGGTTCGGCGAATACCAGCCTCTCGACACCGCCGACACCGAGGAAGCCCGCGCCCGCAACCGCCGCATCGAACTCAAGCTCACCGAACGCTAGATCGGTGCTTGAATCTGGAGCATTTCCTTTCCGATCAGATGTTCTACCGGATCGCAGAGGGCTTCAGGGCCCGGATGATCCGCGCCGGCACCACCGGCTTTGACGAACGGCGGAGAAGGTGCAGGTCTCCATGAACGCCCACCGCCCGGACCGCGCACCTTCACCCGCTGCGCTCCACCTCGCCTTCCGGGACGCGGGCCCGGACGATCGGCCGGCGATGCTGCCGCTCTGGGTCGCCGCGTGGCAGGCGACGCTTCCCGCCATCGACTTCGCCGCCCGGGTCGCATGGTTCGAAGGCCGGCTCGACGAACTGGCCGGCAGCGGTGCCATCACTCGCCTCGCTTTCGATCAACGGGAGACGGGAGCTCTGGCGGGCTTCGTCGTCGTCTCGCCCGCGACGCGCTATCTCGACCAGCTCGTCATCGGCCCGCGCTGGTTCGGCACCGGCATCGCCGACGCGCTGCTGGGCGAGGCCCGGCGGCTCTCCCCCGCGGGACTCGACCTGCACGTCAACCAGGACAATCCGCGAGCCGTGCGCTTCTATGAGCGGGAGGGGTTCGTGCGCCGCGAGGCCGGCATCAACCCACGCTCCGGCCTTGCCATCTGGCGCTATGAATGGCGCCCCGCATGAAGCGGCCTGGCAGCGTGCGCGCGCTGGAGGAATTGGGGCGGGTGCGGCTTTCGCGCTCCTTCTTCTTGCGCGATTTCCTCTATTCGGAGATCGCGAGCTTTAACGGCCTGCCCAATATCCCGGACGATCCGGACCTCGCCATCGCGGGCGGCAGAAAGCTTTGCGAAGATTTGCTGGAGCCGCTGCAGGCGCGATTCGGCCGCCTCTCGATCCGCTCCGCCTTCCGTGCCGCGGCGGTCAACCGGCTCGGCAATGAGCGGGGCTGGAACTGCGCTTCCAACGAAGCTAGTGCCGCCGGGCACATCTGGGACCGCCGCGATGGCGAGGGATTGATGGGCGCCACCGCCTGCGTGGTGGTGAACGCCTTCATCCCCTTCTACGAAGCCACCGGACGCTGGGAGGCGATGGCATGGTGGGTTCACGACCATCTCCCCTACAGCGAGATGGAGTTCTTCCCCCGCTATGCCGCCTTCAATCTGGCGTGGCACGAGAAGCCGAAGCGCCGGATTCTCTCCTACATACCGCCGCGGCGCGGCGTGCTCACCAAGCCCGGCATGGCGAACCACGAGGGTTCGCATGCAAGCGCCTATGCCGATGCCCTCGCCGCGCTCGGATGAGCGCCGTCAGGCCGCCCGTCCAAACTGGAGCGCCGCGAGGCGCGCATAAAGGCCGGCGCGGGCGACGAGGCTGGCATGGGTGCCCTCTTCCACGATGCGTCCATGATCCATCACCAGGATCCGGTCGGCCGAAAGCACGGTCGCAAGGCGATGGGCGATGACCAGCGTGGTGCGCCCCTGCATCGAACGATCGAGCGCCTGCTGCACCAGCGTCTCGCTCTCGGCATCGAGCGCCGAGGTCGCCTCGTCGAGCAGCAGGATCGGCGCGCGCCGCAGCACGGCGCGGGCGATCGCGATGCGCTGGCGCTGGCCGCCGGAGAGCGTCACGCCGCGCTCGCCGACACGGGTTTCCCAGCCGAGCGGCAGGCGGGCGACGAACTCGTCGGCAAGGGCAAGGCGGGCAGCTTCTTCCACATCCGCATCGCTTGCCTCGGGGCGACCGAGGCGGATGTTCTCGCGGATCGTGGTGGCGAAGATGGCGACATCCTGCGGCACCAGAGCGAGGCGGGAGCGCATGTCTTCCGGGTCGGCACGCACGGTGTCGACACCGTCCAACAGAACGCGGCCGCTCGCGGGGTCATAGAAGCGGAGCAGCAATTGAAACAGCGTGCTCTTGCCAGCTCCCGAGGGCCCGACGATGGCAACGCGCTCGCCCGGCCTCACCGTGAGCGACAAGCCGTCCAGCGCAAGAGTCTCGGGTCGGGTCGGGTAGGCGAAGGACACCTGCTCGAACCGCACCTCACCGCGGGGCGGAACGGGCAGCGGCACCGGGTTCGCCGGGGCGCGGACATCGGAGGTCGTCTCCAGCAATTCGGTGATCCGTTCGGTGGCGCCAGCGGCCTGCGAGATCTCGCCCCATACCTCGCCGAGCTGGCCGAGTCCGCTCGCCGCCAGCACCGCGTAGAGCACGAACTGGCCCAGCGTACCCGCGCTCATCGTGCCCGCCAGCACCGCATTGGCCCCGGCCCACAGGATGCCGACCACGCTGGCGAAGACGAGGAAGATGCCCACCGCGGTGAGCAGCGCCCGCGCCCGGATCGCCCGCTGCGCCGCCCCGTAGCTCTGCTCGATCTCGCCTGCGAACAGCCGGTCCGCGGCGCGCTCAGCGGTGTTGGCCTGCAGCGCGCGCACCGCGCCGATCGCCTCGGCGGCATAGGCGGAAGCCTCGGCCAGCGTATCCTGCGCCGCCCTCGAGCGCCGCCGCACTCCGCGGCCGGAACCGATCAGCACCACGACGATGGCGGGGATGAGCACCAGCAGCGCGCCCGACAGCCAGGCGCTGGTGACGACCATCATGATCGCCGCGCCGATGAAGAGCACGATGTTGCGCAGCGCCACCGAGGCGGAGGAGCCGACCGCGCTGCGGATCTGCGTCGTGTCGGCGGTGAGGCGCGAGATCAGCTCGCCCGAGCGCGCGGTGTCGTAGAAGCGCCCGTCCAGCGTCAGCAGGCGGGAGAACACCGCCGCGCGCAGGTCGGCGACGATCCGCTCGCCCAGCGTCATGACGAGGTAGTAGCGCAGGCCCGAGGCCGCAGCGAGCGCACCGACCACCAGCACCATCACCGCGAAATAGCGGTCGATGAAACCGGCATGGTTGGCGTCGAAGCCGAGGTCGATCATGCGGCGCACCGCGATCGGCACCGCCAGAGTCGCAACGGCCGCCACCACCAATGCGGCGAGCGCGGCCGCCGCCCGGCCGCGATACCGCATCAGGTGGGGCCGCAAGGCGGCAAGCGGGCGCAGGCTGCGCCGCACACGCGGACGGGACGCTTCGGAGGGCGCCTGATCGGCTCCGGGGGCGTTTGGCGACGACCTCAGGATGTCGGCTTGTGTCACGGCAAGCTCTCGGTTATAGACCCGCACGGATTTCCGGCAGGATCGTTTTGAAGATCGCCGCGCGGCTCCCTTTCGGGGCCCGGCCCCGCGGCGGCGAGGATGCAACCCATGAAGAGCAACATCCATCCCGACTACCACTTCGTGAAGGTGGTGATGACGGACGGCACCGAGTACACGACCCGCACGACCTGGGGCAAGGAGGGTGACACCCTTCAGCTCGACATCGATTCGACCTCTCACCCGGCCTGGACCGGTGGCTCGCAGCAGTTGCTGGACCGCGGCGGTCGCGTGTCGAAGTTCCAGAAGAAGTTCGCAGGCTTCCTCAAGGCCTGACGAATCCTTGGCGGCTGCGCCTCGCGCGCGGCTGCGGGATTCTTCGGAAGACGGCGTGAGCCTCCATGCGACGCATGGGGGCTTTTGTCGTTTGAGCCTTTCCCGCGACGCGACGCGTGTTGAGAGCCGAAGCGCCGCGCTGCCATGTCGCAAGATGTTGAAGACGTCGCACGCTGCTGAAGATGCCAGTGGCGTCAGCGGCGCTCGAAGGCCGCACGCAGCCGGCCGAGCTGGTCGTTCACAGGATTGGCCGGCTCGCGGGATGCCGTGTGAAGCGCGCCGTCAAGCCGCAGGATGCGCGTGCGCAGGTCGTGCGAGGTCTCGATCAGCGCCAGCAGCGTCTCCGGCAGAAGCGCCGCCTCGTCGTCCTCGATCGGGTGGGTCTTTTCGAGATCGATCTTGGCCTTCTGCCTCTCGGCCTCGGGCGGCGTCATTTCCCGCTCATTGACGGTGCGCTGCAGCAGCAGCCAGGACGCAATCTGCATCAGTCGCGTTGTGAGGCGCATGCTCTCGCGGGCATAGACCAGGGAGGCGGTGCGCCCCAGCATCCGGCTGTCGTCGCGGCCGGGTCCGTCAAGATAGGCCGCGCTCTGCTCGACCAGATCCATGCCCGCGGCGAAGAGCTGGTCGAAGCGCTGTGCGGCTAGCATGCGCGCGCGGAAATCGACGGGCCGGACCCGATCATCGTCATTCATGGAAGCAGTCTTGCCGCAACACACCGCGCCGGTCGAGGGCGGGCCTGCGCGAAGGCGCCCGCCGCGCACAAAAAAGAGCCGCCTCACACAGGCGGCCCCAGGGGTACTTTGACAGGGAGGCGTCAAGCAGAGTGGACAGGAGCCACTCGCGTCCGAAAGCGGACGCTCTCCTTTTACGCCCGGAAAGGTTACTCCGCCGTTAAGGATAACCGGCCGGGTCAGCGCTTGAAGAACAGGTCGGCCGCCGCACGCGAAGCCTTCTTGGCCGACAGCGCGGTCTTCAGCCGCTCGATCTCGGCGGCGAGCGCCGCGATGCGCTCCTCGATCTCGGTTTCCGAGAGCGTGGAGATGTCGGCGCCCACCTCGATGGCCGGGCGCACCCGGCGCGGCTCGTCTTCCATACTCATGGGGCAGCCTCCTTCAGACGTGGGCCGGACACGCTATTACCGGGCGGCGAAGGTTGCCAGCCCGGCAGGCATGACCTACCACATCCGCCCGACGAAACGTTGCCGCGCCGGCCGCCGGGCCGGCTGCCAGGAGGATCGCCGTGACCGCACTGCCGACCAGCATGACCGCCATCGCCATCCCAACCCCCGGTGGCCCCGAGGCCCTGGTCCCGGAGACGCGCCCGGTGCCCGCGCCCCGCGCGGGCGAAATCCTGGTGAAGGTGGCCGCCGCCGGCGTAAACCGGCCGGACGTGATGCAGCGCAAGGGCCTCTATCCGCCGCCGCCCGGCGCGCCGGACATTCCAGGCCTCGAAATCGCCGGCGAAGTGGTCGCTCTCGGCGAAGGCGTCACCCGTTGGAAGGTGGGCGATGCGGTCTGCGCTCTGGTTTCCGGCGGCGGTTATGCCGAATACTGCCTTGCCGAGGAGGGCTCCGCCCTACCGGTGCCGAAGCGGCTCTCCATGCGCGAGGCGGCGGCGCTGCCCGAGACCTTCTTCACCGTGTGGACCAATGTGTTCGACCTCGCCGGGCTGAAGGCGGGCGAGAGCTTCCTTGTCCACGGCGGCACCTCCGGTATCGGCACGACTGCAATCCAGCTCGCCAAGGCCTTCGGCGCCACCGTCTTCACGACGGCCGGGAGCGCCGAGAAATGCGAGGTCTGCCGTCAGCTCGGTGCCGATCTCGCCGTCGACTACAAGACGCAGGACTTCGTCGCCGAGCTGAAGCAGGCCACCGGCGGCAAGGGTGTGAACGTCATTCTCGACATGGTCGGCGGCTCCTACATCGCCCGCAATTACGAGGTCGCCGCCCCGCGCGGGCGGATCGTTCAGATCGCCTTCATGGAAGGCTCCAAGGTGCAGATCGACTATATGCGCCTGATGCTGAAGCGCCTGTCGCATATGGGCTCGACGCTGCGCTCACGCCCCGGAACGGAAAAGGCGGAGATCGCCGCCGCCCTCATCGCGAAGGCGTGGCCGCTGATCGAGGCCGGCAAGGTGAAGCCGGTGATGGACCAGTCCTTCCCGCTCAAGGACGCCGCACGCGCCCATGCCCGCATGGAAACCAGCGCCCATGTCGGCAAGATCGTGCTGGATATCGCCTGAGCGAAACAACGTGCCAGCGCGGCCCTGGCTGCGCTGGTCCTCCCCCTGTCACGAACAGGGGAGAAATATTCCAAAACTCTGGCATTCCGCCCCAGTGCATCCTAGATTTGTCATGCGGGGCTGCGGGGCGCGTCAGGAGAACATATTCCCCGGGGCCTTATCGATCTCAAAGGGAGCTGTCCCTGACCGGACCCGTGGGTCCGGACACACGGCGCCCACCTACGTTGTAGGTTCCCGGGATCGATTTCCAACGACCATCGCGGCTCCGCACTGACTGTTCCATTTCGTCCAACTGGCGCACGCTGTCGGCGGCGCCGGACGCTCCCGGAAGGCCCGGCCGCAGCGGCCCAGGGTCGAAACATCGCTTCCGAACGAACCAGCAGCCCTTTCGCTCCTTCATGCCGCACGCGAGCCAACTGACCACCGAGATCGAGCAGATCGCAGAAGCCAAGGCGGCGTTGCGGCGCGAAGCGCTGGAGCGGCGGGCTGCGCTTGCCGAGGTCGAGCGGGCCGCCCTCGCCGAGACGGCGGCGGACCACGCCATGCAGTGGCTCGGTGCCGTGGCGGGAGAGACCGTCTCGCTCTTCGTGCCGATCGGCCACGAGATTCCCACCGGCCCGCTCGCCCGGCGGCTGCGCGAAGCAGGCGCGATACTGGCGCTGCCCGTGGTGGTGGCGCCGCATCTGCCCCTCGTCTTCCGCCGTTGGGACCCCGGCTCCGTGCTGGAGCCGAGCGCCGGTCCCGGTCGCTTCTCCATTCCCGCACCGGCGGAAGGTGCGCCGGAGGTGGAGCCGGACATTCTCGTCGTCCCCCTCGCCGCCTTCGACCGTCACGGCAACCGGCTCGGCTATGGCGGCGGCTTTTATGACCGCACCCTGGCGCGGCTGCGCCGGGTAAAGCGAATCGAGGCGATCGGCTACGCCTTCGCGATTCAGCGCCTCGACGATCTTCCCGCCGCCGCGCATGACGAGCGGCTCGACGCCGTTATCACCGATACCGGCGTCATCCTCACCAACGAGGAGTAGACCCCTCATGCGCATCCTTTTTCTCGGCGACGTGGTTGGTCGTCCGGGCCGGCAGGTCGTGGTCGAGCACCTTCCGCGCCTGAGGCGGGACCATGCGCTGGATTTCGTGGTGGTGAATGGCGAGAACGCCGCCGGCGGCTTCGGCATCACCGAGGCGATCTATGACGACCTGCTCAACGCCGGTGCCGACGCCGTCACACTCGGCAACCATGCCTTCGACCAGCGCGAGGCGCTGGTGTTCATCGAGCGCGCGCCGCGTCTCGTGCGTCCGGCCAATTTTCCCGCCGGCACGCCGGGGCGTGGCGCGGCGCTGATCGAGGCGACGAACGGCGCGCAGGTGCTGGTGGTCAACATGATGGGCCGGTCCTTCATGGATCCGCTGGACGATCCCTTCGCGGCCATCGACCGCGAACTCGATGCCTGCCCGCTCGGGCTGGTGGCAGATGCCATCATCATTGATTTCCACGCCGAGGCGACCAGCGAGAAGCAGGCCTTCGGCCATTGGTGCGACGGGCGCGCCAGCCTCGTCGTCGGCACTCATACCCATGTGCCGACCGCCGATCATCGCATACTGCCCGGCGGCACCGCCTTCCAGACCGACACCGGCATGTGCGGCGCCTATGACGGCGTGATCGGCATGGACAAGGAAGAGCCCCTACGCCGCTTCACCCGCAAGATCGGCGCCTCCCGCTTCGAGCCCGCCGCAGGGCCCGGCACGCTGACCGGCCTCGCCATCGAGACGGACGGCTCCGGCAAAGCGGTGAAGGTGGCGCCGGTGCGGATCGGCGGCGACCTCTCGCCGGCGCTCCCCGATTTCTGGTAGAGCCGGCTGCAAGCTGTGCATTCCGACCGCTTCAAAATGTAGCCTGTAGCTACGGGCCTACTATTTGTAGTAGATTGCCGGGCGCAGAACGGGACGGGTGAGGCCCATGAGGCAATATCACGAACTGCTGGAACGTATCCTGCGCGAAGGCAGGCGCAAGGATGACCGCACCGGCACGGGCACGCTGTCGCTGTTCGGCCACCAGATGCGCTTCGACCTTGCCGAAGGCTTTCCGCTGGTCACCACCAAGCGGCTGCATCTGCGCTCCATCATCCATGAATTGCTGTGGTTTCTCGCGGGGGACACCAATGTCCGCTACCTGCGCGAGAACGGCGTCACCATCTGGGACGAGTGGGCGGATGACATGGGAGAGCTCGGCCCGGTCTATGGCCACCAGTGGCGGTCATGGCCGGACGGCAAGGGCGGCGAGATCGACCAGATCGCGCAGGTCATCGCCGAAATCCGCCGAAACCCCGATTCCCGTCGCCTGATCGTGAGCGCCTGGAATCCGGCGGACATATCGCAGATGGCGCTCCCGCCCTGCCACTGCCTGTTCCAGTTCTACGTGCTGGACGGCAAGCTCTCCTGCCAGCTCTACCAACGCTCGGCGGACGCATTCCTCGGCGTACCGTTCAACATCGCCAGCTATGCCCTGCTCACCCACATGGTGGCTCAGGTCACCGGGCTCGAGGTCGGCGACTTCGTGCACAGCTTCGGCGACCTGCACATCTATGCGAACCATCTCGAGCAGGTACACGAACAGCTCTCGCGCAGCCCGCGCGCCCTGCCCCGCCTCGTTCTCAACCCCGCGGTGACGGATCTTTTCGCTTTCCGCTTCGAGGACATCGCGGTCGAGGGCTACGACCCCCACCCCGCCATCAAGGCGTCCGTCGCCGTCTGAGATATCGCCCGATGAGCCTGACCATTCGTCCCGCGCACGCCGAGGACGCCGCGCTGATCCACGCCTTCGTCTGCGAACTGGCGGAATATGAGAACCTGCGCCACGAGGTGGAGGCGAGTGTGGATGATCTGAAGGCCGCGCTGTTCGGCGAAAACCCGCGCGCGTTCTGCGACATAGCGGAATGGGATGGCGAACCCGTCGGCTTCGCGCTGTGGTTCTACAATTTCTCCACCTTCGTCGGCCGGCACGGCATCTATCTGGAAGACCTGTTCGTGCGGCCCGCCTTTCGCGGGCGCGGCATTGCGCGCAACCTGATGCGCCATCTTGCCCGGCGCTGCGTGAGCGAGGGACTGGGACGCTTCGAATGGTGGGTGCTGAACTGGAACGAGCCTGCCATTCGCTTCTACCGTTCGATCGGCGCGGCGCCGATGTCGGCATGGACGGTGCAACGCGTCTCCGGCGAGGCGCTGAAGATACTGGCGGAGAGCTGAAATTGAGCAAAGAAACGCCGCCGGCCGAGGGTGGCGCGGCGGCGTGAGTTGTTTCGGGGGCCTTGCGGCACCCCGGGTCCAATTGAGAAATCAGTCTGCGAAGAGCTCCGGCGACCCGAGCCGCCGATTCTCATGGAGCGGGGAGCCCCATCGGCTGAACTTTGGCGGAACCAGCATTCATCCGCCGGCAGCTTGGCCTCCCCGCCCTTAACCACCTCCTAACGGATCGCGCTCGCCGGGTGTCGGCATGTGGACGACGATCCTCCGATGGTGGCGGGCTCCGGCTCAGGGGGTCGTGCCGGTCGCACCGTCATCCGAGCCCGCCTTGTCGCCCGCCTTGCGATCTCCCTTGCGGTGCTGCTCCGCACGCCGAAGAATACGCTCAAAGCTCTTTTTCTGGTCGTCATTGAACGTGGCGTAGAGCGGCTGCGCGGCGCTCGCGACCTGCTTCATCGCGGTGCCGGAAGTCACCATCGCCTCGCCGCGCATGTTGATGCGGGTGAGGATGTCGACATTCTTGTCTCCGCCCTGTCCTCGCATCTCCATGATGTGGGCACGGCGCTCGATGCGCTGCTTGATGAAGGCGTCCATGGCGCTCTCCACCGGCGGCCAGAGCTTTTCCTGGTCGGGCGTGAGCTTGAGGTCGGCTTTCAGCTTCGCGATCCGCGCCTCGCTACGCTCGAGCGCTTTGGCGGAATAGGCCGCCGGATCCGCCGCGGCCTTGGCATTGTCCGCAAAAGCGGTACCAAGGCCGGTGCCGAACAGAAGGGCGGCGGCTGTCAGGGCGACGATCGGGCGCTTCATGGCATGTCACTCCGTGAGAGGGTGGCATGATCCTGCGCCGCGGCCGCATTTCCTTCAAATGAAACTTCGGTAATGCGACCGCCACAAAGATGTCGTCTTTGTTAAAATCAAGTCTACATGCGTCAACCCGGAGAAATCATCTTCTCCGGTCGCACGATGGCATCGAACTCTTCATTTGTAACATACCCGCCGCCGACAGCTTCCTCACGCAACGTCGTTCCGTTCTTGTGAGCCGTCTTTGCGATCTTGGCGGCGTTGTCGTAGCCGATCTTCGGCGCGAGCGCCGTGACCAGCATCAGCGAGCGCTCCAGCGCGGCGGTGATGTTGTCCTCCCGGGCCTCGATGCCGACCACGCAATTGTCGGTGAAGCTGACCGAAGCATTAGCCATCAGGCGTACCGACTGCAGGAAATTGTAGGCCATCACCGGATTGTAGACATTCAGCTCGAAATGCCCCTGGCTGCCGGCAAAGGTAAGCGCGGCGTTGTTGCCGAAGATCTGCACGCAGACCTGGGTCAGCGCTTCGCACTGGGTGGGGTTGACCTTGCCCGGCATGATCGACGAGCCCGGCTCGTTCTCCGGCAGCGACAGCTCGCCGAGCCCGGAACGCGGGCCGGAGCCGAGCAGGCGGATGTCGTTGGCGATCTTGAAGAGCGAAGCCGCCACGGTGTTGATCGCGCCGTGGGAGAACACCATCGCGTCATGCGCGGCGAGCGCCTCGAATTTGTTCGGTGCCGAGGTGAAAGGCAGGCCCGTGATCCCGGCGATCTTCTCCGCGACCAGCTCGGCAAAGCCGATCGGCGCATTGAGGCCGGTGCCGACCGCGGTGCCGCCCTGGGCGAGCTGCATCAGCGCCGGCAGGGTCTGCTCGATCCGCGCGATGCCGTTGGCGATCTGCGTTGCGTAGCCGGAAAACTCCTGGCCGAGCGTCAGCGGGGTCGCGTCCTGCGTGTGGGTGCGGCCGATCTTGATGATACCGGACCATTGCACGACCTTGGCATCCAGCGCCGCCTGCAGATGACGCAGCGCGGGCAGCAGCCGGTTCACGATCTCTTCCGCGCAGGCGATGTGCATCGCCGTCGGATAGGTGTCGTTGGACGACTGGCTCATATTGACGTGATCGTTGGGGTGGACCGGCTTCTTCGAGCCGAGCACACCGCCGAGCATCTCGATGGCGCGGTTCGAGATGACCTCGTTGGCATTCATGTTGGACTGGGTGCCCGAGCCGGTCTGCCAGACCGCGAGCGGGAAATGGCTATCGAGCTTGCCTTCGATCACCTCGTCCGCAGCCCGGACGATCACGTCGGCCAGCGCGGGATCGAGACGACCGAGCTGCCTATTGGCTTCCGCCGCCGCCCTTTTCACGATCCCGAGAGCGCGCACGATCGGCAGCGGCTGCTTTTCCCAACCGATCTTGAAATTGCCGAGCGAACGCTGGGCCTGCGCGCCCCAATATTTGTTGTTGGCGACGTCGATGGGGCCGAAGGTGTCGGTCTCGATGCGGGTTCCGGTCATGCGTGCCTCGTGCGATATCGGGCGGGAAAGACAGCGGCGCGGTCCGAGCCGTCTGCTCGTGCGCGGATTTAGCATGCGCCGCAGGTCCGAGGAATGCGACCTAGGACGGCCCGCCGGCCCAGCCTCGCCTCACTGCTGCGCAACATCTTAAGGCAGGTCTGTTGCGCCGCACACAGTCGAGGCGCCACTGCAACGTCCTCCTTAACCGACAAAAAAGTCTTCATCCGCATCGAAACGAGCAACAATGGCGCATTTTCGGAACATTTTGACGGCATCGGAAGTCCTTCGCATGCAGGTCACTGCCGAATCCATAGTCGGATGTGGCAATTGACGCTGCGCGTGGAAGCAATGCATGACAACAGGGTTGAAAGGCACGTGCCCATGTCCGAGATCATCAACCTTCGTCGCCACCGTAAAAAAATCGAGAAGCAGGCGGCGGAACAAAGCGCGGCTGGCAACCGTTACCGTTTTGGCCGATCGAAGAAGGAACGCGAAGCCGAAGCGCTTCGGGAGGAGCAACGAATGCGTTTGCTCGAAGGACACAAGCGCATGCAAGGGGATGAAACATGAAGAGCCCGGTGGTGAAGCGATCAATCGTGATCGCAGGGCACAAGACCAGTGTCAGTCTGGAAGATCAGTTCTGGGACGCCCTGAAGGAAATCGCAAATAATCGCCGCAGCACATTGTCGGAGATTGTCGCGTCGATCGATTCCGGGCGCAATCAGGGCAATCTGTCTTCTGCGATACGCCTCTTCGTGCTCGCCCATTTTCGGAACGCGTCGAGCAGTCGCGATCAGGGCGATTATCAAGAAAAGGCGAGCCATACCCGGTCTACCGTTGCGTAATCTGGCCTGACGCCTCATATGTCCGCCCGCGGGGATGCGTTGTAAGCGGGTGTGTCGTCACCTATAAACGGACCCCGTCGCGCCTCATGCGAGGCACGGTTGCTTTGATTGCACCACACGGGCCGCCGTTGCGTTGCGCACCCGCGCGACAAGATTTTGGTTTCGGGTGCGTAAACGGGAGTTGCGACGGCATGTCGTGGAAGAACCAGAGCGGCGGTCCATGGGGTGGTGGGCCGCGCGGTCCCTGGGGTAACGGCCCGCAGTCCACGGGTCCCAATCCGCCGGATATTGAAGACCTCGTCCGCCGCGGTGTGGATCGGCTTCGGACCACGCTTCCCGGCGGCTTCGGCTCCGGCAAGGGAATCGTCCTCGTCATCGCGCTGGTTGTCGCCGCGTGGCTCCTCTCCGGCTTCTATCGTGTCCAGCCGGACGAGCAGGGGGTCGTGCTCCGGTTCGGCAAGTTCATCTCCACCACGAATCCCGGCCTGAACTACCATCTCCCCTATCCGGTCGAGACCGTTCTGACCCCCAAGGTCACACGCATCAACCGCATCGATATCGGCAGCCGCAGCGGCGACGATCCGCGCCGCGGCAATGCGATGCGCGACGTCCCGGAAGAGAGCCTGATGCTCACGGGCGACGAGAACATCGTCGATGTCGATTTCGCCGTGTTCTGGATGGTGAAGCCCGCCGCCGCCGGCAGCACCGAGGATGTCGGCGCCGCTAATTTCCTGTTCAACGTTCAGAACCCGGAAGGCACCATCAAGGCCGTCGCCGAAAGTGCGATGCGCGAGGTGGTGGGCCGCACCAACATCCAGCCGATCCTCACCGGCGCCCGCCAGGGCATAGAGCAGCAGGTGCAGGAACTGATGCAGCGCACACTGGACACCTATCGCTCCGGCATCCAGGTCACACAGGTTCAATTGCAGAAGGTCGACCCGCCGCAGCAGGTCATCGATGCGTTCCGTGACGTGCAGGCTGCCCGCGCGGATGCCGAGCGCCTCCAGAACGAGGCCCAGGCCTATGCCAACCGCGTGGTGCCGGAAGCGCGCGGCGAGGCCGCCCGTATCGGCCAGGGCGCACAGGCCTACAAGGAACGCACCATCATCGAGGCCCAGGGCCAGGCTGCACGCTTCCTCAGCGTGCTCACCGAATATGAGAAGGCTCCCGACGTGACGCGGCAGCGCATCTATCTCGAAACGCTGGAGCGCGTGTTCAGCGGCATCGACAAGATCATCATCGATCCTTCGGCGGAAGGCGGACAGGGCGTCATTCCCTATTTGCCCCTCGGCGCGCTCGAACGCCGACCGAACGCCGGCGCCAACGCGCAGGGAGCGGCCCGATGAAAGGCGCGCTCGGCATCCTCGGCGCGATCGTCGCCGCCCTCGTCCTCATCCTGATCTATTCCTCCCTGTTCGCCGTACATCAGACGCAACAGGCACTGGTGCTCCGCTTCGGCGAACCGGTCCGCGTCATCACGGATCCCGGCCTCAATGCCAAGGTCCCGCTGATTGACAGCGTGATCCTGATCGACAACCGCATCCTCGACCTCGAGAATCCCTCGCAGGAGGTGATCGCGGCCGACCAGAAGCGGCTCGTCGTCGACGCCTTCGCCCGTTACCGCATCGTAAATCCGCTGCGATTCTATCAGGCTGTCGGAACGGTGGATGCAGCCAATTCGCGGTTGGCTACGATCCTGAATTCGGCCCTGCGCCGCGTGCTCGGCGAATCCACCTTCATCCAGGTGGTCCGCGACGAGCGCGAGACGCTGATGACCCGCATCCAGGAGCAGGTGAACCGCGAGGCGCAGAGTTTCGGTATCAACGTGCTGGACGTGCGGATCCGCCGGGCCGATCTGCCGGAGGCGAACAGCCAGGCGGTGTTCGAGCGCATGCAGACCGAGCGCCAGCGTGAGGCGGCCGAGATCCGGGCCCAGGGTGGCCAAGCCTCCCAGACCATCCGTGCCAAGGCGGATCGCGAATCGACCGTCATCGTCGCCGAGGCCACCTCGGCCGCGGATCGTCTCCGGGGCGAGGGCGATGCGGAAAAGGCGCGCATCTTCGCGGATGCTTACAGCAAGGACAAAGCCTTCTTCGACTTCTACCGCAGCATGCAGGCTTACGAGACGGCGATGAAGCCGGAGGATACCCGCATGCTCCTGGCACCGAATTCGGAGTTCTTCCGGTTCTTCGGCACGCCGACCGCTGCCCAGCCCGGTGCGCCGGCACCTGGGGCAGCACCCGCGGCACCTGCCAACTGATCGCGGGCGGCGATGTCGGATCTCATCGTCGCGCTCGGTCTGGTGTTTGTCATGGAAGGCCTGATGCTTGCGGCATTTCCTGCCGCAACGCGTCAGGCCATGGCGACCCTGCACGCACTACCCGACCACACACTCCGTATCCTCGGCATCTGCGGGGGGATTGCGGGGCTCGTCGTCGTCTGGCTGGTGCGCGGCTGACCGGTTGCGCCAGCCGGTGCTGCCTCAGGGCCTCGCACGCTTTTGGCTTGCATCGCGTGACCGGCCGGTCCAGCGTTCCACCCTGCCCGGCCACCCTGGCGGCATGTGCTGGCGGCGCGCATTCCGCGGCGACACGAGCCGCAAGCCAGCCGAAGCTCGTCCCCGGCTCCAAGGAGGCATGATGTTCCTGACCCCGACCCAGAGGCCGCGCGGGCCGTTTTCTTCCTTGTCCCGCCGGCTCGCCACCCTCGCTCTCGGTGCAATGGTTCTCGCGGCTCCGCTCGCGGCCCATGCGGCAGCGACCAAGGGGCCGGACACGGTCGCCGACACCGCAGCGCAGGTGATGGACGCGGTCGTGAACATCTCGACCTCGCAGACCGTGGCCGCCCAGCGCAGCGTACCGACGCCGCAGTTGCCACCCGGCTCACCTTTCGAGGAATTCTTCGACGAGTTCTTCAAGCGCCGCCAGCAGCAGGACGAGAATGGTGGCGAACGGCCGCGCAAGGTGTCCTCGCTCGGCTCCGGCTTCGTCATCGACGCCTCCGGCCTGGTGGTTACCAACAACCACGTCATCGCCGACGCCGACGAGATCTATGTGAATTTCAATGACGGCTCAAAGCTCAAGGCTGAACTCGTCGGGCGCGACACCAAGGTCGACCTCGCGCTGCTTCGGGTAAAGCCAGATGCCAGTAAGCCGCTCAAGGCGGTGAAGTTCGGCAATTCCGACGCGCTGCGCGTCGGCGACTGGGTGATGGCGGTCGGCAATCCGTTCGGCCTCGGCGGCACGCTGACGGTGGGCGTCATCTCGGCGCGCAACCGCGACATCAATGCGGGCCCCTACGACAATTTCCTGCAGACCGACGCCGCCATCAACCGCGGCAATTCCGGCGGCCCGCTCTTCAACATGGATGGCGACGTCATCGGCATCAACACCGCGATCATCTCGCCCTCCGGCGGGTCGATCGGCATCGGCTTCGCGGTTCCCTCGAACACCGCGATCCCGGTGGTTCAGCAGTTGCGCGATTTCGGCGAGACGCGGCGGGGCTGGATCGGCGTGCGGATCCAACAGGTGACGGACGACATCGCCGAAAGCCTCTCGCTCGGCAAGGCCCGCGGCGCCCTCGTCGGCGGCCTCACCGATGACGGCCCCGCGGCAAAGGCGGGCATCAAGGCCGGCGACGTGATCGTGGCCTTCGACGGCAAGGAGGTGAAGGACATGCGCTCCCTGCCGATCGTCGTGGCCGACACGGCGGTGGACAAGGAGGTCGATGTCGTCGTCATCCGCAAGGGCAAGCAGGAGACGCTGCGCCTGAAGGTCGGCCGCCTTGAGGAAAGCGAGAAGGTCGAGCAGGCCGCGCTGGAAAAGAAGGCTCCCGAGGCCGCCAAGCCGGCCACCACCAAGCTGATGGGGCTGGATCTTTCCGAGATCACTGCCGACCTGCGCACCAAGTTCAAGCTGAAGGACGAGATCAAGGGCGTGATGATCACCGGCGTCGATTCCGGCTCGGCCGCGGCCGACAAGGGTATCAAGCCGGGCCTTGTCATCCTCGAGGTCAATCAGGAGGCGGTTTCAACCCCGCAGGACATCCAGAAGCGGCTCGAAGCCCTCAAGAAGGACGGCCGCAAGTCTGCCTTGCTGATGGTGTCCGATCCCAATGGACAGGTGCAGTTTACCGCCATGCCGATCGACTGACGGCCAGCGCCTTCCGCGCTTCAGAAAAAACGCCGCATCTGAATGCCGGATGCGGCGTTTTTTCTGTCTTATTTTAATATGTTAGCTCAGGGTCGCTCGGGTGCCTTGGGCGGGATCGGCACCTTGCCGGGCGTGGACGTGCCGGGCTGGCTCTGCTCGGTCAGCTGCACCGTCCAGCTGCGCTGCTCGTGGGTGTCGACCTCGAAGAAGCCTGTGCGGTCATAGCCGCGCGCCAGGCAGTCCTGGATGCCGCGAATGGTGAACTCTTTTTCCCGCGTGCACATATAGGCCTTGCCGGCCCATTCTCCGCCGAGATCGTAATCCACCGCATAGACGTAATAATACCGTGCCACGAGATCGCCGCGCAGCAGCGTCTCGCAGCTATTGGCGTTCACGTTCCACCAGCCTTCGGTCGCCCAGGCGTCACCGTCCTTGTAGCCGACGGCAATACCCACCCGGCTGTCGGTACGGTTGCACAGGCGAAAATCGGCCGCCGCGGGCGCGCAGGCGAGCAGGAGCAGCGTCCCCGCCCCGCCCAGCAAGGCGGCAAGGCGCGGGACGCCGCGGCGGCGCGGCAGCGGCAGCGTGTCAGACGTCGATGAATACGGCGCGGAAATCATTGACGTTGGTACAGGTGGGTCCCGGATTCAGCAGGTCGCCGATCCGCTCGAAGAAGGTGGTCGAATCGTTATTGGCCAGGAACGCGGCAGGGTCGAGGCCGGCCTCGCGTGCTCGCGCAAGCGTGTCCGGCAGCACGAAGGCGCCCGCAGGATCGGTCGCATCGCCGCCGCCCCCATCGGTGCCGTCCGTGTCGCCCGCGACCGCATAGATGTCGCTCGCTCCCCCCAGCGCCTCGGCCAGGGCGAGCGCGAATTCCTGATTCGGGCCACCACGGCCATTGCCGCGCATGGTTACCGTGAGTTCGCCGCCCGAAAGCAGGATGGCCCGCTTGCCGGCCGCCTTCAGCTCCAGCGCCTTAGCCGCCTGTGCCGCCGCAACGTCGCGAGCCTCGCCTTCGAGATTGTCGCCGAGCAGGATCGGCTCCACCCCGCGATCGCGCGCCAGTTTCTCGGTCGCGACGAAGGAATCCAGCGGGCGCGAGATGAGGTGATATTCGGCGTTGGCAAAGGCGGCGTCGCCGGGCTTCGGCGATTCGTTGGCCGGGTCGCGCAGGGCGACGGCGATCGAAGCCGGCGGGTCGATGCGATAGCGCGTCAGCACCTCGCGCGCCTCGGCCAGCGTCGAGGGATCGGGCACGGTCGGGCCGGAACCGATCACCGCCGGATCGTCGCCCGGCACGTCGGAAATGGCGAGGGTCACCACCTTCGCCGGCTGCGACAGCGCTGCCAGCCGCCCGCCCTTGATGCGCGAGAGATGTTTGCGCACCGTATTGATCTCGGTGATGTTTGCGCCGGAGCGTAGCAAGGCGCGCGTCAAGGCGCGCTTGTCGTCCAGTTCGACGCCGCTGGCCGGCGCGATCCAGTTCGCCGAGGCGCCGCCCGAGAGCAGCACCAGCACGAGGTCGTCCGCGGTTGCGCTCGCCGCGAGGTCGAGCGCCTTCTGCGCGCCGGCAAGGCCCGCGGCGTCCGGTACCGGATGACCGGCTTCCACCATTTCAAGCTGCCGGGTCGGCCGGCCATAGCCATGGCGGGCGACGCCGATACCCACGAGACGCGAGGGATCGACGCCGAGCGTATCGAGATAATGGTGCTCGGCGACTTCGAGCATGGAGCCGGCGGCCTTGCCCGCGGCGAGCAGGATCAGCCGGCCGCTGACGGGTGCCGGTGGCAGCACGGGCGGAAGACAGGTCGAGGGATGGGCCGCGGCCACGGCCGCATTGAACAGTTCATCCAGAAAGGCGCGCGGCGAATCCGTCATTCCTACTCCCCATACCCTGCTTGGCGCAGGCCCCTTATAGTGTGCGCCGCGTTCCAGGGGGTCTTGCCGCCCATCACGCCATGCGAAGCGGTGTATTCCTATGGCACCCCGCCGCGTTCGTCACTATGCCTCTGTCTATAGAGTGTTTTACGGAACGGATGATGCGTCGTCGCACCCCAGAGGATTCGAACGGAACTCCCCCGCAGAGCATGACCTCCGCCGCGCTGGACAGCGAGGCCGGATATGGTGCGTTCGAGCGCGTGGCCGGCGCTGCGGAAAGCGGGCTCCTGCTGCTCTGCGACCATGCGTCGAACGAGATGCCGGCGGAATACGGCACGCTCGGCCTGCCGCAGTCCGAGCTGGAGCGGCATATCGGCTATGATATCGGCGTTGCGGGCGTCACGCGCGGGCTGGCGCGCCGGCTCGGCTGCCCGGCCGTGCTCTCCCATTTTTCCCGCCTGCTGATCGACCCCAATCGCGGCGAGGACGACCCCACGCTCGTGATGCGCCTGTCGGATGGCGCGGTGGTGCCGGGCAACAGGCACGTCACACAGGAGGAAATCGCCCGGCGCATCGCCCGTTTCCATCGCCCCTATCACAGCGCCATAGAGGCCGAGATCGCGCGGATGCGCACGGCAGGTATAGTACCGGTGCTCCTCTCCATCCACAGCTTCACGCCGGTCTGGCGCGGCGTCCCGCGGCCTTGGCATGCGGCGATCCTGTGGGACCAGGACCCGCGCTTCAGCACGCTGCTGATCGACGGGCTGCGCGCCGAGGGCGATCTCGTGGTCGGAGACAACGAGCCCTATGACGGCGCGTTGCGCAACGACGTGATGTTCCGCCACGGCACGGCACGCGGCCTGCCCCATGCGCTCATCGAGATCCGGCAGGATCTGATCGGTGATGCCGCGGGCGAGGAAGCATGGGCGGAACGGCTCGCCCGCCTGTTGCCACCGATGTTGACAAGGCCCGAGATGCGTCAGGTGAGCGCCTTCGGCTCGCGAACCGGCCCGGTCGATCCCATCTTCGAGACCACGTGAACATCACAAGGAGGACGCCATGTCCGCCCCTGCCGCCCTCGACGAGACCACCCGCACCGAACTGGAGGCCGCCGCCTTCCGTCGCCTCGTGGCCCATCTGCGCGCGCGCACCGACGTGCAGAATATCGACCTGATGAATCTCGCCGGCTTCTGCCGCAACTGCCTGGCGAACTGGTATCTCGACGCAGCGCAGGAACGCGGGCTGCCGCTCTCGAAGGACCAGAGCCGCGAGGCGGTCTATGGCATGCCTTATGAGGAGTGGAAGGTGCGTCACCAGAGCGAGGCGAGCGACGCGCAAAAGCAGGCCTTCGACCGCGCCGCCGGCGAACCGCACTAACGGGCCGGCCGTCGTTTTCATCCGCATCATGGCACCGCAGCTTTCCACAGGCGGCGACATCGCCGGTGGATGTCGGCTCCGTCGCGCTTGACGCGGCGAGGCTGACGGGCGCTGATCCCCGACCTTATTTCATCGAAGGGCTGCCGGCCGCATCGCCTGTGCATCGGCCGGCCCGCCCCGCGGGAGACCTCATGTCCGACATTCCGAACGACCAGCCGCTGTCCGACGCCGCCGCCGGCTTTGCCAAGGAGCAGCTTAAATCCTTCATCGAACGTATCGAGCGGCTCGAAGAGGAAAAGAAGTCCATCGCCGACGACATCAAGGATGTCTTCGCCGAGGCGAAGGGCACCGGCTTTGACGTGAAGGCCCTGCGCGAGATCCTCAAGATCCGCAAGCAGGATGCCGACCAGCGCGCCGAGCACGAGGCCATTGTCGACCTCTATCTTCAGGCGCTCGGCATGGTCGGCTGACCGGGCCACGATCCATCAGGCAAAAGGACCGGCGCGGAAACATCCTCGCGCCGGTCCTTTTCTTTTTCCCTTGAGGGTGGAAGCCGCCTCAGTTCGCTGCCGTCCAGGTGCGGCGGGGCGGCAGCGGCGCCGCGCTGGCGAGGGTAACGACCCGGACCGCGACCACGGCGGCGCCGGAGAAGCGCTTCGTCTCAAGCCCGCTCGAGGCATCTCGACCGAAGCCGCCATCCACCACCTGCCGCGGGGCGGCCACGAAGGCGGCGAAGCGGCGAAGTTCCGGCGTACGCAGAGCGGTGTCGCGCGCCACGGTCGGGCTGGCGAAGAGCTTGCGAATTTCGGCCTGTGCCTCCGCGCTTGCCGGACGGGTGGCGGCGATGCGCGCGGGGCCGGGCACGGAAGACGGCACATGGCTCGGCGCGGCAGAAGCGACCTGCGTCGGCAGCATCGGAGCGCTGGCTGCGCGGCCGGGTTGCTGACGCGGCGGCACGAACGAGCCGGCCGAGGCGTAGGAGAGTTGATCTGCGCCGATATTCACCGTGCCGGCGTCGCCGCGAGTGAAGCCGTTGGTGATGAGCAAGGGCAACGGCGTGGCGGAGGCGAGTTGCGCGCCCGTGTCAGACGTCGTCACGTCAGGCGCGATCGTCGAAGGCTGTGCGGGAACGGATGCGGCGGCGAATTGCGGACGTGCCATCGGCACCGGCACATCCGTCGCAGGGGCGGCGGTCCCGACCTGCTCGTCCCCCGGAGCGGCAAGGCCCGGCCGGGCCATCGGCAGCGGCACGTCCGCACTCGCCATGGCGAGGGTGACCGGCGCGCTCGGCATCTCCGGCTTGCGTATCGGCAGCGGCACGTCGGCATTGGCGACCACGCTCGCCGCAGCCGCAACGCGGGACGGAGGCGGCACGGCAACGGAGGCAGGCGCCGCGGCGGTCGGGGCCGGGCTGTCGTCTTCGTCATCCGACGAAGCGCCCGCGCCATTGGCGGCCGCAACACGGGTCGGCGCCGCGGCACGGGCCGGAGCGGGAGCCGGCGCGGCGCCCTCCTCCTCGTCGTCATCCTTGCCGAACAGCGCAGCGAACAGGTTCTTCGACTTGCCGCCCGTCTTGCCGCCGGATTCGAAGGCGCCTGCGAAGGCCGCGCCCGCCCCGCCCGGACGGCTGCCACGTGCCTCGATCTCGGCAAGAGCCAGCGCGTAGCCGGGCATCGGCTTGCCGTCCACGGGAATGTGCACCGTCTTGCCGTTCGGGAAGACACGCGCGAGTTCCGGCCGGGTCATGCGCGGCCAGTGCCGCACGCCGCCGGTATCCATATGCACGAAGGGCGAGCCGGAGGTCGGATAGAAACCGACACCGCCGCGTTGCAGGCGGAGCCCCGCCTCACGCAGCTTGTAAAGCGGCACGCCGGGAATGAAGAAGTCCATCGCCTTGCCGAGCGTGTGCTGGCTCATCTGGGCGACGCCGCGCGAGCGGGCGCGGAGCATGGCATTGGTCGCCGGCGAACGATAACCGCCAATCACCTGCACCGGCTGGGTGGCGCCGCTTTCGCGGTAGACCTCCCAGATGATGTCGTACAGCGCCGGGTCCATCTTGGTCGGCTCTTTGCGGCGCCAATCCTGGAGGAACACGTTCAGCTTCTGCAGTGCGGCGGGGTCGTAGCGACCATCGCGCTTGAAGGTGATGTTGATGTCCTCGCCCGAATGGACGTGATGCATCGTCAGGCTGCGCGTATCGCCATTGGCGACGGCGTCCTGGAGCATGTCGGTGCCGCACACGAGGCCCAACGCCGCCAGGACGAAGGCGGAGGCGACGCGATGCTTGCGGAGCGTTTCGGTAATGCGCACGAACCTGAACCCGCGGCCAAACGTTTCCTGAGGCGGCACGGCCCGTTTTGGAGACACCCTCCACGGGTCGCGTCGGACATGGTCAACACAGTCTTGCCGGGTTTGGTTAAGGCCGCGTTAGCGAGCCAACCCCCACTTCCCATGACACTGGCTAAAAGTGGAGTGTGGCGAAATAGTGCCGATCCATAAAAAACAGGTGATCCACACATATCCCCAGCACTATGTCTTATCTTGTTGCACTGAAGCAACAAATACCATTCAGGATGTTCGCGCATCCCTCTCGGGAAGACGGCGCAAACGAAAAAGGCGAGCCATCGGCCCGCCTCCTTTTCGACTCAGATCTTGCCCGCGGCGATCTCTGCAGGCTTCGGTCGGCCATCACTGCTGGGCCGTCTTGCGCCCCCGATCGGCCACTCGCCGCGCGCCGTCGAGACCGAGCATCAGGCGGGTCTGAGCATCGATGCCGTAGAGATCCTCCCGCGAGACCAGAGTGCCGGAATCGTCGACGAAGACATTGAAATAGGCGAGGTGCACCGGGAAGCGCTGCTTCAGGTTCACGTATTTCTCCGAGCCGCCGATCAGCTTGCCGATGCGCTGCTGGCTCCAGCTATCGGCCGGCATACCCAGCCTGAAGATGACCTCGGCGAAGTCCATCGGCTCGAACACGCGCACGCAGCCATGGCTGAAGGCGCGGCGGTCCTGCGCGAACAGCGCACGGCTGGGGGTGTCGTGCAGGTAGACGGAGTGCTTGTTCGGGAAGATGAACTTGATGTGGCCGAGCGCGTTTCGCTCGCCCGGCGGCTGGCGGAACGAATAGCCCTGCGTACCGCGGCTCCAGTCCACGCTCGCCGGATCGACGACCCGGCCGTTGCGCACCACGTCGATGCCCTGCTTGGCGAGGAAATAGGGGTCGCCGGCCAGACGCGGCAGATATTCCTTGCGCGCGATGCCGGGCGGCACGTTCCAGGAAGGGTTGAAGACGAGATATTCCATATTGTGGCT
Organism: Ancylobacter crimeensis; assembly: GCF_023016805.1. Taxonomy (GTDB): domain Bacteria; phylum Pseudomonadota; class Alphaproteobacteria; order Rhizobiales; family Xanthobacteraceae; genus Ancylobacter; species Ancylobacter crimeensis. The sequence continues at coordinate 72,703 of NZ_JALKCH010000010.1, read as the reverse complement.
GAGCAGCGGCGTCGGATTCTCCGGCTTGCCGACCACCACCTTGGTCTGGTGCGCGACCTCGCCTTCCTTGTAGATGCGCACCACGAATTCAGGAATGTTCACCAGCACATAGGCGGGCGCCACCTCATGGGGCAGCCAGCGCCAGCGCTCCATGTTCGACACGATCATGTCGATGCGCTTCTCGCCGGTGTCGTTCAGCGCGTCGATCAGCCCCTTGCCGACGATACCGTTCGCAGTCTGGCCATAGCGGCGCTGCGCGGCCTTCACCGCATCCACCAGATCAGCATCGTAGAGCGTATTGTCGGCCTCGCCGGGAACGCCGAACCGAGCCCGCAGCACCGGCACGCGCACGTCCTGCATGTTGGGCCGCAACACCTTGCCGCCGGGCACCTGGGGCGGAGGCGGGCCGTCGTTACGCACCTGCTTGCCGCGTAGCTCGGCCAGCTTGGCCTTGAGGCGGGCATATTGCGGATACTGCGGAGCATAAGCCGCCAGCACCGCCTTCACATCCGGGGCGGTTGCGACGCTGGCGAGCACGGCAGCCGGGTCGATGGGCGTCGGCGAGACGTCGACATCGTCAGAAATGCGCGCCGGGTTGAAACGCCCGGCCTGCAGGTGGCGGGCATAAAGCAGGGTCGCGGCGGCGAGCCGAAGCTCGGTTTCGGCAGCGGTCTGGGGGCTGGCGCCGGCCGTGGGAAGGGCGACGTCGTAATCGGCCGGGGACAGGCCGTCCTGCGCCGCGGTCGCTATCTGCGCGCGCACGTCCTTTCCGATCGAGGAGAGCCCATTCCCGTCCATGAGGAACGGGCGATCGGCACGGGCGGCGTAGAAGGCCACCAGCGCGTCCTGATCGATCTTGGCCGGCACGTAGCGCGACAGGTCCGGAGAAGCGAACAGCGCAGCAAGGGCCTGAGCAGCGGGATCGGCAGCCGGCTGGACAGCCTGCTGCACCGGCGCCTCGGGCACGGGCGCAGCCGCCGCGGGAGGCTGCGTCACCGGGGCCGGAACCGCGGCATTGTCGTGAGGCGCTTCGGGCGTCGATGGGGCCGGGCCGGTCGCGGCCGGCGGCGTCGGTTCGACGGGAGCCGTCGCGGCGGGCTCATCCGCAGGCGCGGCGATATCCGGGCTCTGCGAGGCACGGGCAGGATCGATCGGGGAAAGATCCTGCGTCAGCGGAGCCTCCAGCACATCCTCACTGGTGTCGGTGTGAGCGCCGATGCTGCCGGTCACCTCGTCAGCCGCCGGGGGAAGCGCCTCGCCAGTGCCCATCCCCGCCGGAAGGCTCGGGGTATCGGTCGAGACGGTGGCGACGCGCCCGGCCTGCGCCTCGGCGGGCACCACCGGCAGCACCATCAGCCCGACCGCCGGCAGCAGCAGGGCCACGCCCGCCATCAGCGCCGCACGACGGCGCGAGAAGCCGGCGCCGCTGCGCTCATCCTGGTGCCGTATCGTCATGGCCTCTCACGTCCCATTCCAGCGTCCGGGGTATGCCCGGCCTGCCCCACGCTTCCGTTTTGAACGAAGCTCCCGCAGGTGCAACTCAACACATGCAAGGTTCGTTCAAATTTCATCCCATGCGACGGCCGGGGCACAGCGCGCCCGATGCAAGGCAGGGGACAAATGGAGGAATGGGACGGCGAGCGATGCCACTGTTCCCGTGCACGCATTAATGCCCGATTAACGAAACGGCATTGTCGACGACATACATGACGCCAACCCGCTTGACGGTCATTCTCTCCCCTGCAAGATCTTCCGCGCGACCGCGCGCGAAATCATACTGCCACCATGCTTGGGCCCTTGCTCAACGTTAGGCGATTCCTATAATCCGCGCCTCTTTTTCGGATCGAAGGACGCGAGATGAACGCCTCGACGACCGCGAGCGGGCGGCCGGTCGCCATCATCATGGGCAGCCAGTCGGACTGGGACACCATGCGCCATGCCGCAGAGACGCTCGATGCACTCGGCGTCGGCCATGTGGTCCGCATCGTCTCGGCGCACCGCACCCCGGACCGGATGTATGCCTTCGCCAAAGGAGCGCGCGAGGAAGGGTTCAGGCTCATTATCGCGGGAGCCGGCGGGGCGGCCCACCTGCCGGGCATGGTCGCCGCGCTGACCCCGCTGCCGGTGTTCGGCGTGCCGGTGGAGAGCAAGGCGCTGTCGGGGCTCGACAGCCTCTATTCCATCGTCCAGATGCCCGCCGGCATCCCGGTCGGCACGCTCGCCATCGGCAAGGCCGGCGCGACCAACGCCGCGCTGCTCGCCGCCGCCGTCCTCGCCACCACGGACCCCGCCCTCGCCGAACGGCTCGACGCCTGGCGCGCCGAGCGTACCGCCGCCGTCACGGAGAGTCCCGTCTGATGTCCCATGCCGCCATGCTCCGCCCCGGTTCCACCATCGGCATTCTCGGCGGTGGCCAACTTGCACGGATGATCGCGCTCGCCGCCGCCCCGCTGGGGCTGAAGACCCATATCTACGCGCCCGAGGCCGGCAGCCCGGCCTTCGATGTCGCCACCGCCCACAGCCGGGCAGCCTATGACGACACGGACGCGCTGGACCGCTTCGCTGCCGCGGTCGATGTCGTGACCTACGAATTCGAGAACGTGCCGGTCGCGACCGCGGAGCATCTGGCGAAGACGATCGCCGTCCACCCCGGCACCCGCGCGCTCGGCATCACCCAGGAACGACTGCTGGAGAAGAGCTTCGTTGCCGGCCTCGGCATCGAGACGGCGCCTTTCGCCAAGGTCGATACGCTGGAGGAGCTGGAGGAGGCGTTGTCCGTCATCGGCCGCCCGGCGGTGCTGAAGACGCGCCGCTTCGGCTATGACGGCAAGGGCCAGACGATGATCCGCGAAGGCGACAGCGCGGCGAGCGCGTTCGACGCCATCGGCCGGCACCCGGCGATCCTTGAAGGGTTCGTTCCCTTCGTGCGCGAGGTCTCGGTGGTGGCCGCGCGCCGCGCCGACGGCGCCTTCGCCGCCTATGAGGTGACGGAGAACGAGCACCGCCACCACATTCTCCACCGTTCCACCGTGCCGGCCAACGTGACGTCCATGGGCGAGGCCGCTGCCGGGGAGATCGCCCGGCAGATTGCCGACGCGCTCGGCTATGTCGGCGTGTTCGCGGTGGAGCTGTTCGTGGTCGGCAGCGGTATCGACGAGCGGATCGTGGTCAACGAAATCGCCCCGCGGGTCCACAATTCCGGCCACTGGACGCTGGACGGCGCCGATACCAGCCAGTTCGAACAGCATGTGCGCGCCATTTCCGGCTGGCCGCTCGGCTCCACGGCACGCCGCGGGCCGCGGGTCGAAATGACCAACCTGATCGGCGACGAGGCCGGGGAATGGCACCACATCCTCGAAACGCCGGGGGCGCATCTGCATCTCTACGGCAAGGCCGAGGCGCGGGCCGGCCGCAAGATGGGGCACTGGACGCGGGTGCTGCCGGAATAAAGAGGGGGAATCGGCGGCGCGGCAGCTTTGTCACGCGAAGTTGCTCGCGCGCGACGTGACGACGTCCATCGCACAGCCAAGGATGCGCGCTATCAACCTGCCATCCCGGAGCCGTCATGCCCTTCCTGCGCGAACGATCCGGGCGCCTCAGCCCGGAGAAGGTCCTTGCCCTGCTGGTGGCGCTGCTGCCGGCCGCGCTGCTGGCGTGGCGCGCCTTCCACGGCGAATTTTCCGGCTTCAGCTTCGGCGGCGGGCTCGATGCGACATCGGGCGCGGCGCCGGGATTGGGTGGCCCCGGTTTGGGTGGGCCGGGATTGGGCGGATCCGCTCTCGGCGGTACGGGCCCGGATACGGGTCTCGGCAGTGGCGCGGCGGGGGGTGGACGGCCACTCGTCACCATTATCCGCTTCATCGGCGACTGGACCGTGCGGCTTCTGCTCATCACCCTCGCCATCACCCCGGCGCGACGGCTCTTCAACTGGCCGAAACTGCTGCTCGCCCGGCGCACGCTGGGCGTCGCTGCGCTGGCGTGGCTTCTTGTCCATTTCGGTTTCTACATCGCCGACATGGGCGGCAATCTCGGTATCGTCGCCCGAGAGATCGCCGTGCGCATCTATCTCACCATCGGCTTCGTCGCGCTGCTCGCATTCCTCGCGCTCGGCCTTACCTCGACCGATGCCGCCATTCGCCGGCTCGGTGCGGAGCGGTGGAACCGGCTGCACGCGCTCATCTATCCGGCGACCGCATTGGGCATCCTGCACTTCTTCATGCAGCAGAAGCTGGATGTCACCGAACCGACCCTGATGGCGGGGCTGTTCGTCTGGCTGATGGGGTGGCGGCTGCTGCAAGGACGCGACCTCGGCACCTCGACGGCGGCGCTGCTCGGGCTCGCGATTGCCGCCGGCCTCGCGACGGCGGGCCTGGAGGCAGCGTGGTACGGCCTCGCCACCGGCGTCGACCCGCACCGCGTGCTGGCTGCGAACCTCGCCTTCGAGGATTCGATCCGCCCGGCCTGGTGGGTGGCGAGCGCAGGCGTGGTTGCGGCTCTGGCAAGCGCCATTGCGCTCAGGCTGCGTCCGCTGCCCGCCCGTCGCACCGCGCGGGCATGACATGAGCGGCCGGGCACGCGCCCGGCCCTCGTCGTCACAGGAAGCTACTTCGGCTGCTTGGCGCGATAGGCCTCGAGCGCGGAGATCACTTCCTTGCCCGCCGCCTCGGCCGTGTCGTAACCCTTCACCTCGACCACCTTGCTCTTGGCCGGAAGCTGTTTGTAGACGCGGAAGAATGCCTCCAGCCGGTCGCGCTCGATCGCCGGCAGGTCGTCCATGCTGTGGATCTTCTCATAGGTCGGGTCGATTTTGCCGGCGGGCACCGCAACGATCTTGTCGTCGACCTCGCCGCCGTCGATCATCTTCAGGACGCCGATCGGGCGCACCTTGATGAAGGCACCGGGCACGATCGGTTCGCGCGTGTAGACCAGCACGTCCAGCGGATCGCCGTCGCCGCCAAGCGAGGACGGGATCGAGCCGTAGTTCGCCGGATAGGCTACCGGCATCGACATGTAGCGATCCACGAGAACGAAGCCGGTATCGGCGTCGATCTCGTATTTGGTCATGCTGCCGGCCGGGATTTCGATGAGCGCATAGAACTCCGACGTGTCCTTCGGCTGCGGAAAGGCGAAGGGCAGCGGGCGTTCCGCGGCAAGGAGGGGCGCGGCGAGAAGCGTGAGGGCCGCGGCGAGGCCGGTCATTCGGGAGATGCGCACGGGGCAATCCTTTGCGGGTTTCGGATAAGGTTCCGCTTAGGAAGCTTGCGTGACAGGCCGATTACACTGCACTTACGGATAGAGCGCGCGCAGCAATGCCTCGGCCTTCTCCACCGTCACCGCCTCGAAGCCGCCGAGCTGGTGGCGGAACCAGGTGTCCTGCCGCTTGGCATAATGCCGCGTGTCGAGAATGCCGCCCTCCGCCGCCTCCGCAAGCGATATCTCCCCGGCGAAGTGCCGGGCCAGCCACGGCACGCCATGGGCCTTGAGGATAGTGCGATCGGCAGGCAGGCCGCGCGCCAGCAGCGCCCGGACCTCGTCGGCGGCACCTGCCTCCAGCATGGCGAGGAAGCGCGTCGCGATGCGCGCGCGCAGCGCCGCCCGGTCCGTGGCGAGAAACAGCTTCACCGCCTCGACGCCCGCCAGAGGACCCGGCACGGCCGGCTCGCGCTGCCATTCGGCCAGTGGACGAGCCGTCGCCTCGAACACTTCGATCGCCCGCAGGATGCGCTGCGTGTCGGAAGGGCGCAGCCGTCCCGCGCTCTCCGGATCCATGGTCGCCAGCCGGGCATGAAGCGTGGCCGCATCGTCCGTCAGCCCGCGCACCCGCGCACGGATTTCGGCAGGGATGGCGGGAATCGCCGACAGCCCTTCGGTGAGCGCACGGAAATAGAGGCCGGTGCCCCCGATCACGATGGCAAGCCGGTCCTGCGCGCGCAGCTCCTGCAGCACCGTGGCGACATCCGCCAGCCACGCGGCGACGGAATAGTCCTGCGCACCGTCGACATGGCCATAGAGCCGGTGCGGCGCGCGGGCTTCCTCCTCCGCCGTCGGACGGGCGGTGATGAGGCGGAGGTCGCGATAGACCTGCATCGAATCGGCATTGACGACGACGCCACCCGAACGCTCGGCAAGAGCGAGCGCCAGTGCCGACTTGCCGCTCGCCGTCGGCCCTGCAATAAGCACCACGCGCGGGGCCAAGCGCCGTCTCCCTTGCGTTCCGGCGCCTGCGCGCCGGCTCTGCCACCTTTGTCTGCCGCCCTTCTTGCCTGCCACTGCATCGAGGGCAAGCCCTCTACGGCAGGCTGATCCTCCAACGGGCCCGGCCAGCCGGGTCGAAACACGATCCATGTCCGATATCGCGCCTGCTCACGTCGCCATCCTCATCAGCAATCCCTCACGCCCGGCGCTCGACGCCGCCCTCGTCGGCGGCATCGCCGCGCAACTGCCCGATGCAGGCCAACCCCGCTGGCTGGCCGAGGGCGTCGCGGCGGAAATTCCGTGCGGACCCGTGGCAGATGTCGCCGCCCTCAGGCGCACGATCGGCGAGGCGCCGGTCGATGTTGCCGTGCTGCCGGCGGCGGGGCGGCGCAAGCAGTTGTTCCTCGCCGACATGGATTCCACCATGATCGGGCAGGAGTGCATTGACGAGCTCGCCGATTTCGCCGGCATGAAGCCGATGGTGGCCACGATCACCGAGCGCGCCATGCGCGGCGAGATCGCCTTCGAGCCGGCCCTGCGCGAGCGCGTGGCCCTGCTGCGCGGCCTGCCGGTCGGGGTGGTGGACAGCGTGATCGCCGAACGCATCACCCTCACGCCCGGTGCGACGACGCTGGTGCGCACCATGCGGGCCAACGGCGCCCACACGATGCTGGTGTCGGGCGGCTTCACCGTCTTCACCAGCAAGGTTGCCGCAGCGATCGGCTTCCATGAGCAGCGCGCCAACGAACTCCTGATCGAGGACGAGCATTTCGCCGGCACCGTCGCCGAGCCCATTCTCGGTCGGGAGGCCAAGCTCGCCGCGCTGGAGCAACTCTGCGCCCGCCACGATCTGCCGGCAACGGCAACGATGGCGGTGGGCGACGGGGCGAATGACCTCGCCATGGTACAGGCCGCCGGCATCGGCGTCGCCTATCACGCCAAGCCGCAGGTTGCCGCCGCTGCGCAGGTGCGGATCGACCATGGTGACCTCACCGCGCTGCTTTACCTGCAGGGCTACAGCCGCGACGCTTTCATCGAGCGCTGACGCTCACGGCGACGGCGGCGCCACCGGAGCGGGCTGCATCAGGAAGGGCGGCACGTAAGGAGCGTCGCTCGAACCGGACGATGCGGCGGGCGGAGTCGGCGGGGGCAGAACCAGCGGCGGCGCAAGCTGGGGGGCCGGCACGGTACCCAGCGGGGCCGGCTGCATCACCTCCGGGCCCGGCGCCGGTGGTGCGGCCCCCCGTGGCGCGGCTGCCGGAGACGCGGGCGGAGCTTCCATCCCGGCCTGCGCGGCATTTGCGGGAACCGCACCTGTCGGCGCGGGCGGCCGCGGGTTGCGGCTGTATTCCTGTTCCAGCCGCTTGGTCTCGCGCTCCAGCGTGCGCATGTTGATCGCCGCGGTCAGCGGCATGATGTCCAACCGCCGCTCCGGGGCCGCAAGCGGGCCGCGCCAGCCCACCACCACACCGGGCGGCGCGGTGGCGGCGGGGTCGCTCGCATCGTCGATCTCCAGCGTGCCGTCGAAGCCCAGCCGGACGATGTCGAGGCTGGCATCGAGGGTGAGGCGCTGCCCGTTCTGGGTCAGCCGCGCCGTGCCGCTGCGCGCCAGTCCGTTCAGCACGGACACCGGCACGTCGAGTCGCCCGATCCTGAGCGTGCCCTTGCCGATCGCCTGCTGCAGGCTGGCAGCGATGGACGCGGCGTCGGAGGGCGGGAGCTTGTCATAGGCGAGCATGGTGGCCCGCACCGCCGAGGGGTCGATGCCCGCGATCTCGAAGCCGTCAATGCTGAGGCTCCCCTGCCCCGCCAGCGTCTGGGCCAGGGCGACCGGGGAACGGCCGCGGCCGGCAAGGTCGAGCCCGAGGCTGAGGCGGCCCTTCACCGCCGGTGTCGCGACCAGCGGGCCGAGGAGCTGGCCGAGATCGGCATTGGCGAGGTTCACATGACCCTCGACATCGACGAGGTCGCCACGCCGGCGCAGCTTGCCGCTCGCCGCCAACCGGCCACCCGCCAGCGCACCGGAGAGTTCCTCGACCGTCGCTTGCCCGTCCGCGAGCCGTGCCCGCACGCGTGCATCGCCAAGCGTGCGCCCGTCCGGCAGATCGAACGTCCCGATGGCGAGGGATACGGTGGCCGGCAACCCGACCAAGGCCGGCGCGCCGAAACGCGCCTCGGTCCAGGGCACGCCCGGCCCGGCGAGGGTGCGCCCCGCCACCAGCCCGAGCGCCCGGCCGAGGCTCCAGCGCTCCAGCCGGAGATCGGCTTCGACGCCGGGCCGATCCCCGCCATAGAGCGCGGAACCTTCCAGCCTTACCCCGGCGAGCAGCCCGGACAGCCGGGCGAGGCGGAAGGCCCCGCCGGCATCGCCGCTCCGGCTCACCGCGCCGGTCATGGCAAGCGCCACCGGCGCGGTGGAATCGGCGGCATCCGCGACCGCGGGGAACAGCCGGCCGAGATCGGACGCCTGCGCCTCGATCTGCAGGTTCGGCTGCACTGTGCCCTCGGCATCCAGCCCCGGATCGCCCCGCGCCGCCAGATGTGCGCCCGCCAGCATCAGTTCAGCATCGAGATCGGGCGTCAGGCGCACCAGAAGCCGCGCCGGGCCGAGGCCGGCCCTCAGCCCCGGTACTCCGAGCTGCTTCAGCACGGCGGAGCCATCGGCGATGTCGAGTTCCGTCGATCCGGTCGGCGAGGCGCCGCCGCCATATTGAAGCGCCGCCGTACCCGCGAGAGGCCCCGCGCTGCCGTGCAAGGTGAGGCTGGAGCGCGCCGGGCTGCTGTCGAGCGTCAGGGTCAGATCGAGCGGCGCCAGCGAGGGCGCGAGGCGCTGCACCCAGCTGTCGGCTCCCTCCGGCCGCAGCAGCCGCACCAGCGCCGCCACGCCCTCCGTGCCCCCGCCCGTGAGGCGTGCCTCGAAGTGCCCGTCGCTCGACGCGGAGGCGTCGGCGAGCCGGCCGGAGGCATTGATGTCGAGGCCGCCGAAGCCGTTCAGCACGAGGCGCTCGATGGTGAGTCCGTCGCGCGCGGTACCATCGCCCGGTCCGTGACGCAGCGCGACGTCGATGCGGTTCGCCGGCAGGCCGGAGAGGCGGACATCGCTGCCGGTCAGTGCCAGCACGACATCGGATGCCTGCCCGCCCATGGCGACGAGCCGGCGCATCGGCGCCAGCAGCGCATCGAGATCGGCGCCATCGGCGGAGAGGCGAGCGACAATGCGCGGCGACGCATCGGCCGGCGTGGTGAGGGAAAGGGCTCCGCCCAGAGCGAGCGGCGGTCCCGAGGTGGGTGTGAGGACGAGCTTCGCGCCCTCCAGCGCCAGCCGCTCGGACCCGGCGCTCACCGTGCCGGACAAGGTCGCCGCACCTGCCGGAAGGCTGGACACCAGCGCCACCGAACCCGGCAACGCCCAGCTTGCAAAGGCCGGCACATCTTCAGTCTCGAAGGCGAGCGTGCCGGAGAACACGTCCGGCGTTCCGCCCGGCGGGGTGCCGGATGCGTTGTTGACCGGCGCCGCCCCCATCCGCCCGGAGACCTTCATCGTGGAGCGGCCCGGCAGCTTGGCCTGCAACGCACGCACCTGCCAACTGCCGCCGCTCCAGCCGAGATCGGCGCGCAACTCCCGCATCTGCGCGCCCCCCAGCAGCACGGTGTCGCCGCTCAGCGCCACCGTGCCCGATGGCGCGAAATGGGCGAGAGGGTTCAGCGTGTTGCCCACCTCCAGCACAACGGCGAGGGGCGAACCGCCGGCGGCGACATTGTTGAGGTCGAGCTGGCGAGCGGCGAGTGCGAGATCCAGCCGAGCCGCACCACCCGGCCCGGCAAAGGCCAACCGGCCATTGCCGTTGAGTTCCACCGGCCGCTCGGCATTGCCGAGGGTCAGCGCAAGTTCGCTGGCCTCGACCCCGCTGCGCTGGGCGCGGATATTTGCAGCGAGATTCCACCCGGCACGCGCGAGCGGGGACGAGGCATCGGCGCCCGGCTTCATACCGAGCGTGGCACGTCCCTCGAAGGACGGCCTGCCGGCCGCCACCGCAAGCGCTCCTTCCGCACTCAGGGAAAGCGGGCTGGTGATGCCCTGAACCACCAGACGCGCCCTCGACACTCCACCGCTGAAGGCGCCGAGCGCGAGGCGCACGCTCTGCCGCTGGTTGCCGGTGGCAACCTCACCCTCGAACTTCATCGGTCCGGCGATGCTGGTGACTTCGCCATTGAGGTCGACATCGCCCAGCGACAGGACGACGCCGGCGGGCTCGACCACCACCAGCGTGCCATTTTCGACGCCGAGCTCGGAAATGCTGAACCCGGCCGGCTGCGCCGCCCCGCCGGGGCTCGTCACGGCGCCATCCGCGCCGAGCACCAGCCGCACACGCGGTTCGGCCAGCCGGATATGCTCGATATTGATCTCGCCCCGGATGAGCGCGCCGAGCGAGAGCGTGCCGCGCAGCTCGCCGATGGTCGCGGTGCTGCGGGCCGGGTCGCGGCCGATGACGACGTCGCGCAGCACCACCCGCGGGGTCGGCAGGATTTCCGCGTCGATGCGCCCGCGCAGCGCGACGGGAGCGCCCACCGCGCGGCTCATCTGCTCCTCGAAGCTGCTCCGCCACTGGCTCCAGTCGACATAGAGCGGCGCTGCGAAGGCTGCGGCGATCGCAAGGATGACGGCGGTGGCAAGGGTCAGCAGGAAGGTCTGCACGCATCCTCTCCGAAAGACGGAGCCTTGTCAGGCAAATGCCGGTCCAGCCTCGCGCCGGCCGGCCGAAGGGCGGGAGCCTCAGGGAAGGATCTTGCCCGGATTCATGATGTTCTGGGGGTCGAGCGCCGCCTTGATGGCGCGCATCGCGTCCAGCGTCTCCCGACCATGCTCGGCCTCCAGATATTTCTTCTTGCCCTGCCCGACACCATGCTCGCCGGTCGCGGTACCGCCCATGGCGAGCGAGCGATGCACCATCCGCTCGATGAAGATCTTCGCCTTGGCGACATCCTGCGGGTCGTCCATGTGGACGAGGGTGACGGTATGGAAGTTGCCGTCGCCGACATGGCCGACGATGGGAGCGACCATGCCCATCTCCTCGATGTCGCGCTTGGTCTCGTCCACGCAATCGGCGAGGCGCGAAAGCGGCACGCAGACATCCGTGGCGAGCGCCTTGGCCCCCGGCTTCATCGGCAGGCAGGCCCAATAGGCATCGTGCCGCGCCTGCCAGAGCTTGCTGCGCTCCTCCGGCCGCGCGGTCCAGGTGAAGGGGCCGCCGCCGAACTCGTCCGCGATCTCGGCGAAGCGTTCCGCCTGTTCGGCGACGCCGGCTTGCGTGCCGTGAAACTCCAGGAACAGCATGGGCTGCTCGGGCAGATCGAGCTTCGAATAGGCGTTGCAGGCCTTCACCTGCACCTCGTCCAGCAATTCGATGCGGGCCACCGGCAAGCCGGACTGGATGGTCATGATGACGGCATCGCAGGCGGCGCGGATGGTCGGGAACGGGCAGACGCCGCCGGAAATGGCTTCCGGCAGGCCGGAGAGCCGCAGCGTCAGGCTGGTGATGATGCCGAGCGTGCCCTCCGCGCCGACGAACAGCCGCGTCAGGTCGTAGCCGGCGGAGGATTTCTTTGCCCGCCGGGCCGTGGTGATGATCTCGCCATTGGCGAGCACGGCGGTCAGCGCGATGACGTTGTCCTTCATCGTGCCGTAGCGCACCGCATTGGTGCCCGAGGCGCGGGTGGAGGCCATGCCGCCCAGCGAGGCGTCGGCACCGGGATCGATCGGAAAGAACAGGCCGAGATCGCGCACATGTTCGTTGAGCTGCTTGCGGGTGACGCCCGGCTCCACCACCACGTCGAGATCTTCGGCATGGACCGCCAGCACCCGGTTCATCCGCGAGAGGTCGATGGAGATGCCGCCACGCGGAGCATTGATCTGCCCTTCCAGCGAAGAGCCGGTGCCGAAGGCGATGACCGGCACCCCATGAGCGGCACAGGCGCGCACCACGGCCTGAACCTCTTCGGCGCTCTCGACGAAGACCACGGCGTCCGGCGCCTCGTTCGGCAGCCAGGTCACGGTGTTGGCGTGCTGCTCGCGAATCGCCCGGCCGGTCGAGAGCCGATCCCCGAACTCCTTGGAAAGACGTGCGATAACGGCCGAAACAGCCTCCGGCGCCGGCGTTCCCACAGCCGCGTCGCGTTCGTCCAGATCCGTCATTTCGTCCTCCCCTGGCCAGCCCGCCGACATTTTCGCAGCCTGCCCCTGCGGCGCGGTATAGCCCATTCGGCGGCGCAGCGCTGCATCGGGCCTGCGGCGCGGTGGCGCAAATCTTTCAAGAATCTTAACTCCGTCAAGATTCAGCGCTTTTCTTTCTCGCCGGTTTGGGTGACGATTGCCTTGGAAATCGGCACGTTGCTGACCATTAAGGCAGCAGCGTTTCCATAAAATGAGAGCAGCGGGGTCGCGTCATGCTGGACGGGATCGATTTTGAACCCGTGTTCTTCGCACCCTTCGTCTCGTCCGCCATGACGGTCGAGCCGCATTGGGTCGATCATAACGGCGTGCTCAACGCCGCTTATCAGGGTCAGCTTTTCGACCGCGCGGTCGACGAGGCGGTGTTCCTCGTCGGCCTTACCAACAAGGCCGCCGAACAGCGCAGCGCCGGCTTCCAGCCCACGGAGACGCATCAGCGCTTTCTCCGCGAGCTGAGGACGGGCCATCAGGTGCGCATCACGGTGCGCCTCATCAATTACGACGAGCTCCGGGTCCATCTTTTCCAGGAGATGCATCACGCCCGCGAGGGCTGGACCGCCTCGACCCGGGAGCAGATGGCGCTTCATGTCGACGGCGCCAGCCGCCGCCCGGTACCTTTCCCCGACGACGTGCTGGAACGCCTCGCCCAAATGAGGGCGGTGCACAGCACGCTGCCCGTACCGGAGGGGCTCGGGAACAAGGTCGACCTGCCGCTGCATCTGTCCTGAGCGGCGGGCGCCGGGCGAAACGCTCGCCGTCCTCAGCGCCGGCGCACAGGCTTGCGTGCATCGGCGCGCGGCTTGCCGCTGTGCGGAGCCAGTTCCAGCGTGGTCCAGCCCTCGATGCTCCGCCGGCGCACGAGGTGGAGACCCTGCGCGCGATAGGCCGCGAGCGCGGCATTGGCATGCGAATCGAGCAATCCCGACAGCACCACCCGCCCGCCCGCCGCCAACAGCGGGCGCATCGGCTTCGCTATGCCCTTCAGCGGTGCCAGCAGGATATTGGCAAGGATCAGGTCGAAACGTCCGGCTGTGCGGAACGGCCGCGCGCCCAGCCCCGGCGCATGCAGGAAGGAGATGCCTTGGGCCCGGTTGGCCCGTGCATTGGCGCGCGCGGTGTTCACCGCCACCCGGTCGATGTCGCTGGCCAACACGGGCGTGTGGAACAGCCGAGCGGCTGCCATGGCGAGCACCCCGGTGCCGGTGCCGACATCCAGCGTGCGCCGCGGCCGGCCCCGCTTGCCATAGGCGGCGATCGCCTCGAGGCAGCCCTGCGTGGTGCCGTGATGGCCGGTGCCGAAGGCGAGAGCCGCCTCGATCTCGATGCCGATGCGGCTCGGCGGAACCCGTGCGCGGTCATGCGAGCCATGGACCACGAATGGCCCGATCGCGACCGGCGCCAGCCCTTCCAGCGAAGCCGCCACCCAGTCTTTTCGCTCAAGGAGCGAAAACACCGCCGCCGCAGCCGCTTCCGGCGAGACCAGCGCGATGAGTTCGCGCACATTCTCCTCGTCCGGCTCCTCGGCGAAATAGATCTCCACCGCCCAGCCCGAGCCTTCCGCGAGACGCTCGATCTCGAAAGCGGAGGTCGCGACCTCGGCGGGATCGAAGGTCTCGCCGATGAACTCGGCAATGGCGCGCGCTTCTTCCATCGGCGCATCGACGCGCATCACATGGGAGGCCCCGTTAGGCGGCAATCCTTCGAGCATGGCCGGCTTCCTACTGGACGGGCCGCCCCAAACGACCCCGCCAGCGCTTTAGAGGAGGGCGCGCGCGAATGCCAGCGCGGCGTAGCTCCGTTCCGCCTCAGGCCGGCTGCACGAAGCTGTCGACCACATGCTTTTCGCCGGCCTTGTCGAACTGCACGGTGAGCTTGTTGCCCTCCACGCCGACCACATCGCCATAGCCGAACTTCTGGTGGAACACCCGCTCGCCACGCTTGAAGGCGGACGCCGGGCCGGTGGATGTCGCGATGAGCTGGCCCTCGATCAGCCGCCCGCCGCTGCCCCGCCCCCCGCTGGCGCGGCCGGCCGCATGGCCGGACACGCCGCCGAAGCGGGACGCCGGCTCGGCAAAGCCGCCACTCCCGCCGGCGCCACCCGAACGGCCGCCGAAACTCCCGCCCTTCGCGGCCTGCGCACGCTGCCAGCCCGGTGTCGAATAGGTGGATCCGAAGGTCTCCGCCTGGTCGAACCGGCTCGGGCCATAGCCATAGCGGCGAGAGGCGCCATTTGCCTGACCGCCACCCCAGCCGGTGCCGCCCTTGGATTCGGTCACCTCGACATGGCCGTCCGGCAACTCGTCGAGGAAACGGCTCGGCACGCTGGACTGCCACAGCCCGTGGATGCGCCGGTTGGAGGCGAAATAGACCTTCGCCCGGTAGCGCGCGCGGGTGAGGCCGACATAAGCGAGGCGGCGCTCTTCCTCGAGACCGGCGCGGCCCTGCTCGTCCAGCGCGCGCTGGTTGGGGAACAATCCCTCCTCCCAGCCCGGCAGGAACACGGTGTCGAATTCCAGCCCCTTGGCGGAATGCAGCGTCATCAGGCTCACGGCGTCCTGCCCGGCTGCACCTTCCGTGTCCATCACCAGCGAGACGTGTTCGAGAAAGCCGGTGAGGTTCTCGAACGGCTCCATCGAGCGCACCAGCTCCTTGAGGTTGTCGAGCCGGCCGGCGGCATCGGCGGAACGGTCCTTCTGCCACATGCCGGTATAGCCGCTCTCGTCCAGCACGATCTCGGCGAGCTGGTTCTGAGGCATCTGCGCGGCCTGCTCGCGCCAGCGCTCGAAGGACTGCACGAGGTCCATGAGGCTGAGTCGGACCTTCGGCTTCAACGCGTCGCTGCCGACGAGCTGGCGCGCGGCTTCCTGCAGCGGCACCCCGGCGGCGCGGGCCTGTTCGTGGATCTGCCGCAGCGCCACGTCGCCGAGCCCGCGCTTGGGCACATTCACGATGCGTTCGAAGGCGAGGTCGTCCGCCGGCTGGGCGATGCAGCGCAGATAGGCCATGGCGTCGCGGATCTCGGCGCGCTCATAGAAGCGCGGGCCGCCGACCACCCGGTAATTGAGCCCGAGCGTGACGAAGCGCTCCTCGAATTCCCGCATCTGGAACGAGGCCCGCACGAGGATGGCGATGTCGGACAGGCTATGCCCCTGCCGCTGCAGGTCCTCGATCTCCTCGCCGATGGCACGGGCCTCCTCCTGGCTGTCCCAGGCGCCGGTCACCGTCACCTTCTCGCCATGAGCGCCCTCCGAGAACAGCGTCTTACCCAGCCGGCCTTCATTGTGGGCGATGAGGTGGCCGGCGGCACCGAGGATATGGCCCGTGGAGCGGTAGTTGCGCTCCAGCCGGATCACCTTGGCACCGGGAAAATCGCTCTCGAAGCGCAGGATGTTGTCGACCTCGGCGCCGCGCCAGCCATAGATCGACTGGTCGTCGTCGCCGACGCAGCAGACATTGCGCGAGCCCTGCGCCAGCAGCCGCAGCCAGAGATATTGCGCGACATTGGTGTCCTGATACTCGTCCACCAGAATGAACCGGAAGCGTCGGTGGTACTCCGCCAGCACGTCCGGATTCTCGCGCAGCAGGCGGATGCCTTCCAGCAGCAGATCGCCGAAATCGACCGCGTTCAGCGCCTTGAGCCGCGCCTGATAGGCGGCATAAAGCATCTTGCCGCGGCCATTGGCGAAGGTCGCGCCCTCCCCGGCCGGCACCTGCTCGGGCGTGAGGCCGCGATTCTTCCAGCCGTCGATGGTGCTCGCCAGCATCTTCGCCGGCCAGCGCTTGTCGTCGATGTCCTCGGCCTGGAGGATCTGTTTGAGCAGCCGGATCTGGTCGTCGGTATCGAGGATGGTGAAGCCGCTGCGCAGTCCCACCAGCTCGGCATGGCGGCGAAGCATCCTGACTCCGATGGAGTGGAAGGTGCCGAGCCATGGCATGCCCTCCACTTCCTCGCCGACGATACCGCCTATGCGCTCCTTCATCTCGCGCGCGGCCTTGTTCGTGAAGGTCACGGCGAGGATCTGCGAGGGCCAGGCGAGGCCAAGCGAGAGGATGTGGGCGATGCGCGTGGTCAGCACCCGGGTCTTGCCGGTGCCGGCGCCGGCCAGCACCAGAAGGGGGCCTTCCACCGTCTCGACCGCCTCCCGCTGCTCGGGATTGAGTCCGACGAGATAGGACGCACCCGCCGCCCGCCGCGGTGCCGCCATCGCCCGCGCGCGCTCGGCGATGCCGCCGGCCCGCGGCACATGCGCAGCGCCGGGCATATGAGGAACGGCACCTTCCTCGCCCGCCCCGTCAAAGGGAGCGGTGGGGTGCGACGGCTTCAGGGGTCCGGGCAACAGGGTCTCGCGTCTCAGGTGAAGATGGGTTTTCGTGATTCTGACAAGAACAAAATGGCACCGCCATGGTCGTTTGGCGAGGGTGAGGTTGGAGATGTGCTGGCCCGCTGCCGGTCCGCTCGGGCCGGGCCGGTCTTGTGCCGGCAGCGCATTCAGCCGCGCGAACGCACCTGCACGGTGGAAGAATGCCGGTCGGGCGCCATGCCGAACCATCGGGTGTGGATGCGGGCCATGGTGCCGTCCTGCTTCATCTGCGTGATGGCGTCATCGACCGGCACGGTCAAGGGCGCCCCTTTCGCAAACATCATGGCGTAGTGGTCGCCGGTGTCGATCCGTTCGATCACGGCGAGGTCGGAGCGGTGGAGCAATTCATGGAGCAGCGTCGGCAGGTCGCCGAAATAGGCAGAGACCTTGCCCGCGGTCAGAAGGTCGAGCACGGCGGAAACGCCCTGCGCCGGAACGAGCGGGCCGAGGCCGAGCCGCGGGCCGTTTTCCCGCAACCAAGCCTCGTTGCTGGTGCCCGGCGTGACCGCCACCGGGCGGGCGCCCAGGTCCTCGATGCGGCGGATCGGCCCCGCCTTCAGCACCACGACGCCCTGCGCGCTGTCGTAATAGGCTTGCGTGAAATCGAAGCGCTTCCGCCGCTCGGGGGTAATGGTGATGGAGCAGGCCACCAGATCGACCCTGCCCCTTTCGACCGCCTCAAACAGATCGGCGAAGGGCATCACCACCCATTCGATCCGGGCACCGAGCTCATGGCCGATCCGCTCCACCATGTCGGCTTCGAAACCGACGATCCGGTCGCCATCGCGATATTGCCAGGGGGCATTGTCGAGAAACGTGCCGACCCGAAGCACCCGGGTCTCGGCCCCGGCGCGCGTGCCAGGTGTGGCGGCAGCGAGCAACAGCAGACAGAAGCAGAGCGCCCTCAGCGCCTTACGCATAACGTTTCCTGCTCCGGCCACCCCGCCATGGCCCACCCGTTGACGAAAGGCACATGGCGACAGAAGGTGGGTCATTAAGGTCGCGCCGTCCAGCCATTCGCGGCCTGCTCCCGCGCTTTTCCCGGATCCTTCGATGACCAACGGCCTTTATCTGATGACTGCGCTCGCCGGAGCGCTCTATGTGCTCTCGCCGGGGCCGGCCTTCCTGGCGCTTTTCTCGCTCTCGGCCGCCCATGGCCGTCCTGCGGGAGCGCGCTTCGTCAGCGGGCATCTGGTGGGCGACCTGTTCTGGGGCACGCTGGCCTTCGCCGCCATCATCGGCGTCAACCAGCTCGGGCCGATGCTGTTCGATCTGCTCGGCCTGTTCTGCGGGCTTTACCTGGTGTGGCTGGGGGTGAAGGCGGTGCGCTCCAAGGGCGAGGTCACGGCCCCGGTCGGCGCCGGCCGCCCGCTTGCCACGGGCGTGCTGTTCGGCCTTACCAACCCGAAGGCCTATCCGGTTTCGGTCGCGATGTTCACCGCACTCACCGCCCATTATGCCTCGGGACTGTCCTGGGATTCGGCACCCTATCTGATGGCCGCCGCCTTCGCCGGCTTCGTCGCGGCCGACATCCTGCTGGTGTGGATGGCGGGCCTCGCCCCGGTGCGCCGCTTCTTCCTGAGGCACGGACGGATCGTCACACGCTGCGTCGGGCTGATGTTCATCGCCTTCGGCACCAAGTCGCTGTTCGACGCCACACGCGGCTTCGCCTCGCGGGCCTGAGCCGCCGGCATCAGTCCTGCTTCCGCCGCGCGGCATGTTCGCGCGAAGCGCTGCTCATCTGCGCCGAGAGTGCGCCAGGTTTCCCGCATGACCCAGAACCCGACCACACCATTCGAGGCGCATTACCAGTCCTTCGGTGATGCCGCCGCGCCGGAGGAAGGCACCCGCCACCTCGCGCTGCTGCGCGCGGAGCTGGCCCGCCGGCAGCTCGACGGCTTCCTCGTGCCGCGCGCCGATGCGCACCAGAACGAATACGTGCCGCCCTGCGACGAGCGCCTCGCCTGGCTCACCGGCTTCACCGGCTCGGCGGGCCTCGCCATCGTGCTCACGGACGAGGCGGCACTGCTGGTGGACGGACGCTACACGCTGCAGGCCGCGACCCAGGTCGACACCGCCTCCTTTACCGTGGTGCCCTCCTTCGAGGTCACCGCCGAGCAGTGGATCGAGGCTCATCTGCCGGCTGGCGCGCGTTTCGCCTATGACCCGTGGCTCACGACGATCGACGGCGTCGAGAAGCTGCGCCGCGCGGTGAGCGCGGTGGGCGGCACGTTGGTCGCGGTCGATTCCAACCCGCTCGACGCGGTGTGGATCGAGCGCCCCGCCGCCCCGACCGGCCGCATCAGCGTGCGCGACCCGGAGCTGGCCGGCGAAAGCGTGCCGGACAAGCTCGCCCGCATCCGCACCGCGCTCGCCGCCGACAAGCTCGACGCGCTGGTGCTCAGCGATCCGCATCAGGTGGCGTGGACGTTCAACATCCGCGGCGCCGACGTCGCCTTCACCCCGCTGCCGCTCTCCTGGGCCATCATCCCCGCCGAGGGACGGGCGAGCCTGCTGATCGACGGCCGCAAGCTGGAGCCCATGGTGCGGCGCGAGCTCGCCTTCCATGCGGAAATCCTCGAGCCGGTCTATTTCGACGACGCTCTTGCCCTTTTCGCCGGCTCGGGCGCCACGATACGGCTCGATCAGGCGACCTGCCCGGCCCATGTCGCGGCACGGATCGAGGCGTCTGGCGGCAAGGTCTCGAAGGGCGCCAGCCCCGTCGCGCTGATGCAGGCCGCGAAGAACGCCGCGGAGATCGCCGGCATGCAGGCCGCCCACCGGCGCGATGGCGCGGCCCTGACGCGCTTCCTCGCCTGGTTCGCCCGCGAGGCGCCCGCCGGCAACCTCACCGAGATCGACGCGGTCTGCGCGCTGGAAACCTTCCGCCGCGAGACCAATCTCATGCGCGACGTGTCCTTTCCCACCATCGCGGGGGCGGGGCCGAACGGGGCGATCGTGCATTACCGGGTGACCGGAGCCACCAACCGGCCGATCAACCCCGGCGAACTCTTCCTCATCGATTCCGGCGCGCAATATGAGGACGGCACCACCGACGTCACCCGCACCATGGCGGTCGGCGCGCCGACGGCCGAGATGCGCGACCGCTACACCCGCGTGCTGAAGGGCCATCTCGCCATCGCCCGCGCGGTGTTTCCGCGCGGCACCGCGGGCGCGCAGCTCGATCCTTTCGCCCGGCAATATCTCTGGGCCGCGGGGCTCGACTTCGAGCACGGCACCGGACACGGGGTCGGCGCCTATCTTTCGGTCCATGAAGGACCGGCCCGCATCTCCAAGCTGGGCGCGGTGCCGCTCGTGCCCGGCATGGTCCTCTCCAACGAACCGGGCTACTACAAGACCGGCGGCTTCGGCATCCGCATCGAGAACCTGCAGATCGTCGAGGAGAGGGAGATCGCCGGCGCGGAGAAGCCGACGCTCGCCTTCGGCACGCTCACCCTCGCGCCCTATGAGCGGGCGCTGATCGAACCGGCGCTGCTGTCGCCGGAGGAGCGCGCCCAGATCGACGCCTACCACGCCCGCGTGTTGGCCGAGATCGGCCCGCTGGTGGACGAGGCGACGCGCGCATGGCTGGAAAGCACGACCGCGCCGCTCTGAGCAGGCGAACGCCACACGCTGCAAAGTCGCAACGCACGGGAGGAACCATCCCGTGCGGTCCAACGTTACCACGCCGACACTACGGGTAATGGAGGGCTGCCGATGACCACAATTCTTCTCATCATCCTGATTCTGATCCTCGTCGGCGCCCTGCCGAGCTGGGGCTACAGTCGCAATTGGGGCTATGGCCCAAGCGGTATCGTGACCATTCTGCTGATCGTGCTGATTGTGATGATGCTGACCGGACGACTCTGACCGACCCCTGGTTTCCCCAACCGTCTTCACTCTGCCCGGGCTCCACGCCCGGGCTTTTCTTTTGGGGCTCGCCGAAGCCGGGAAGAAAATCCAGCCGCGGCTGGCGTCATTCCGCCGGGGCCTGCTTCACCCTTCGGACCGCGCGGATGCGGCGATCATATCTCCAGCGCAGCCCATCCACCGCCACGAAGCACAGCAGGCTGAGCCCCATCAGCGGCAGGGCAAGGCCGAAGGCGAGCGCGAGCCCGACAACCGCGATCCGCACCGGCCAGCCCAGATACAGGAAGGACTGCACCAGCGTGTGCGCCGGCGAGCCCGGCGCCGGGCGGCGGCGCCACCACATCGCGTAGCCATAAAGGATGGTGACCGAGAGGGCGCTGCCGATCGCGATCATGACGATCTGATTCGCCAGCCCGAACTTGATCCCCATGTGGATGTCGATGCCCCAGCGGATCAGCTTGGGAATAAGCCCGAAGGTCGCGAAATCCGCACGGCTGGTCACGCTCATGGTGCGCGGGTCGATGGCCAGCGTGTCCACCTGCGTCGGGGTCGAGCGGTCATATTCGCGCACCAGCCACGCCCTGTCGGCGCTTTTCGCCGGACGGATCTCGATCATCGGCGAATCGAGCCCGGCTTGCACTGCGGCGGCATGAACCGCATCGATCAGGCTCGCCGGGTCGGGCAGTGCCGGCATCGTCATGTCGGGCATCATCGCCATATGGTCGGCATGCTCGCCTTCCATGGCGGGCGCGGCCGCAGTGTCGAGCTTCAGCGAGACGGACGGCGTGGTCCAGCCCAGCGTTCCGCGCAGCAGGTCGATATTGTCGCCGGCATAGTGCGACCAGGTGAGGCCGGTGGCTGACAGGAACAGCACCCCTGCCGCGATCCACAGCCCGAGCGTGGTGTGCACCCGGCGCATCCGTGCCGTCGTCCCGCTTGCCGGCATCCCCCGCCGCCATGCCCACAGAAAGAGCCCGCCCAGCGCGGCGACCCAGAGCCAGGACGCGGCGAGCTCGCTGTAGTTCCGGCCGAGATCGCCCAGCAGCAGGTTGCGGTGGAACAGGTCGATGACGCGCTGGATCGGCAGAACGCCGCCGGTGCCGTAGACGACGAGGCTTCCCTTCACCTCCAGCGTCACCGGATCGACGAAGACGGCAAGGTTCTCCGACTCGCCCAGTGCCGGATCGGAGAACAGCACCCGGGTGGTCACGCCCGGCGCGATGGAGGGCCGCACCGCGAAAAGCGTTGCCTTGGTGCCGATCTGGTCAGTGCCGAGCCAGTCGCGGGCTGCATCGATCTGGTCCTTGAGGCTGCGGTTCTCCCCGGTCGGCGTGGCGCGAAGCTGCTCGCGGAAGACGAAGGCGTCGATCTGCGGGGTCAGCACATAGAGCGTGCCGGACAGCGCGGCGACGAGGATGAAGGGCCCCACGAAGAGCCCGACATAGAAGTGCAGCCGCGTGATGAAAGCCCTGAACGGGTTGTTCGCGGCGGGGACGGAAGCGCGGCTCATCGTCCCCTCCCCTGATATCCGGTGAGGGGACGAGAGAAGGTGTAGGCACGCGGGCACACGATGCCCGGCCCGCCAAGGCGGTCGTTGGTCATGAAGGATCTCCGGAAGGTGGGCGGCCCGTTCGCAGCGGGCGGCGGCTCAGCCGTTCAGGAGGGCTCGGGGAGGTCCGCGCGCGAGCGCGATGGTCGCCGCCCGGCCGGTCGCCGGGACGGGCGGCGCGAAGGCGAGCGTTGCGATGACGATGCGCCGCGGGACCAACGGAACGAGCCCGCCGTCGGGAGCTGGCGCCGTCGCGACCCCACCGGCCAGTCGGCACAGCGTGAGGCAGCATTTATGCGTGAGGTCGGAAGACGGAGCGTCCGGCTGGGGGCTGCCGCCATCGCCAAGGCCGGAGCAAAGAATGAGATGCGCCGGGTCGCCGACATCCGCCTTCAGAAGCGGGGCATCGACCAGAAGCTGGAACAGAAGCGCATAGGCCAGCACCACGGCGACGACATTGCCGCCGAGGGTACGCGTGAGAGCCCTGCGCAACCGGTTCATGGCGACAGGATGTGCCATAACGGAAGGAGCCCGTCATGCCGGAAAAACTGCGGCGAAACGCCCGGAAGACGTTTGCCGGTTTCCGTCAGACCGTAAGCACCACCGACCCCGTCGTCAGGCGCCCTTCCAGCCGCTCATGGGCCATGGCGGCATCCGTCAGGGCGTGGGTCTCGGGCGCACGCACCCTGATGGTGCCGTCCAGCAGACGGGCGAACAGGTCCTGCGCCCGCTCCACCAGCTCGGTACGCTCCTCTACATAATCGAACAGCACCGGCCGGTTGGCGGAAAGCGAGCCATGCGCGGCAAGGTCCGACAGGCGGAACTCGGCGATCATCCCGGAGGACTGGCCGAAATTCACGAACATGCCGCGGCGGCGCAAACATTTCAGCGAGCCCCGCCAGGTGTCCGCGCCGACGCTGTCATAAACCGCCGCGCAGCCCTGTCCGCCGGTCAGGGCGTCCACCGCCGCGACGAAATCCTCGTTGCGATAATCGACGACGTGGGCATAGCCATGGGCGCGGGCGACCGCGACCTTCTCGGGGCCGCCCGCCGTGCCGATGGCGGTGGCGCCCAGTGCGGCGAGCCACTGCCCGAGGATCAGCCCCACCCCACCGGCGGCGGCGTGCACCAGAACGGTGTCGCCGCGTTCGACCCTGTAGGACGAATTCACGAGATACTGGGCCGTCAGCCCCTTCAACAGCACGCTGGCCACGGTTTCGTCGGCGAGGCCGTCCGGCACCTTCACTAGCCGGCGGGCCGGCAGCACCCGCTCCTCGCAATAGGCGCCGAAACGAGTGACATAGGCCACGCGCTCGCCGACACGCAGCCCCTCGACGTCCGGCCCGAGCTCGGTTACCTCGCCCACCGCCTCGGCGCCGGGAATGAGGCTGGAGCCCGGCCAGGAATAGAGGCCGCTCCGGTAGTAGACGTCGATGAAATTGACGCCGACCGCCCGATGTCGGACCCGCACCTCGCCGGGGCCCGGCGCGACAGGGGCGACATCGATCCACTCCATCGCGGCCGGACCGCCCGGCGCGCGCACCACCATTGCTTTCACGGCACGGCTCCCACCTGTCAACGGACCTCGAATTCCGGGTCCGGCGGCACCTGCATCGCGATGGCGAGGTGATTGGTCTGGGCGGCGAGGCCGATGATGGAGAGCAGCTCGCCATGCTGCGCGTCGGTCATGCCCCGGGCACGCGCCGCCGCGGTGTGGGACTGGACACAGTACTGGCAGCTATTGGCGGTGGAAACGGCGATATAGATCATCTCGCGGGTGACGGGGTCGATCGAACCCTCGACCGCCATCACGGCCTTGAGCCCCTCCCACACCCGCTTCAGCGTCGCCGGGTCATTGGCCAGAGCGCGCCAGAAATTGTTGATGAAGTCGTTCTTGCGGGTGGCCCGGATGTCGTCGAACACCGCCTTCACGGCGGGAGAAGCTTCGGCCTCGGCATCGGTGAACAGCTTTACGGTCGCCATTGTTTCCTCCCTGACCTTTGCGTCAGCCCCGTGCCCAGTCGAGATAGAGGGCGCGCGCCTTCCGCGCCATCGGCCCGAATGGCAGGGCCTTGTCGTCGAAGCCGATCACCGGCACGACTTTCGAGATGTTGCCGGTCGAGAAGATCTCGTCGGCGCCGCGGAAATCCTCCACGGTGAGCGAAACCTCGTGCACGCCGACCCCGGCTTCCCGCAACAGCCCGATCACCCGCTGGCGGGTGATCCCGTTCAGGAAGGTACCGTTCGGCACGGGTGTGAAGACCTCGCCGCCGCGGGCCATGAACACATTGGCGGTGGCGAGCTCGGCAACATTGCCGAGCACGTCGGTCACCAGCGCGTTGTGGAAGCCCTTGGCCTTGGCCTCGCGCATCATCCGCGCATTGTTGGGATAGAGGCAGGCCGCCTTGGCATTGACCGGCATCACCTGCAGCGTCGGCCGGCAGAAGCGGGTGGTGGTGATGGTGAACCCGGTGGGCTCCACCATCGGCATCTCCTCGAGGCACAGGGCGAAGTCGGTGGAGGCGGCGAGCGGAGGCACCACGCCGGCATCGCTTTCCTCGGCCCAGTACATCGGGCGGATATAGACGTCGGTGCCGGGCGCGAATTTCGCCAGCCCGTCGCGGGTGATCGCCTCGATCTCGCCGCCGGTCAGCGTCGGCTCCAGCCCCAGTGCCCGCGCGGAGTCGTTCACCCGCGCGCAGTGCAAGGCGAGGTCGGGCGTGACGCCGGCGAAATGGCGGGCTCCGTCGAAGACGAGCGAACCGAGCCAGGTGGCGTGCGAGCTGGCGCCGAGGATGCGCACGTCGCCCTCGTGCCAAATGCCCTTGTAGTAGGTCCAGACGGCCTTGCTGTTCATGGTTGTGCTTTCCGCCGCGGCTCAGTGCACGGCCGCGTACATGATCTTTCCCTCGGTCGCCTCGGTGGGCGAGAACTCCTCGACGATCCGGCCCTGCCGGCAGACGAGGATGCGGTCCGAGAGATTGAGGATCTCAGGCAGGTAGGAGGAGATCACCACCACGGCGAGGCCTTCGTCGGCCAGCCGGTTGATGATCTGGTGAATCTCCGCGATGGCGCCGACATCGACACCGCGCGTCGGCTCGTCGAAGATGACGATGCGCGGCTTCTGCACCAGCCCCTTGCCGATCACGACCTTCTGCTGGTTGCCGCCCGAAAGCTCGACCACCCGCGCATTGTCGTTGATGGCGCGGATGTTCAGCTGCTTCGACCATTCGCGCGAGAGTTCGTGCATCTCGGCGTGGCTGATGATGCGGTGCTGCTCCCGGTCGGCAGCCAGGAGGCCGCCGAACAGGTTCTCGGCGATCGACATGGTCTCGAAGAAGCCCTCGGACTTGCGGTCCTCGGTCACATAGACGATGCCGTCCTTCACCGCCTCGCGCGGCACCACATAGCGCACCGGGCGGTCGTCGAGCTCGATGCTGCCGCCGCGCAGGAAGTCGCGCTTGTAGATGCCGGACACGATCTTGAAGGTCTCCGTCCGCCCCGAGCCGATCAGCCCGAACACGCCGGTGATCTGCCCCTCGAAGACCGAGAAGGAATTGTTGCGCACCGCCGCGCCCATCGAGATGTCCTGCACCGAGAGCACCTTGCGGCCGGCCTTGCGGATCTTCGCCTCGTCGCGCTGGCGGTAGAGTTCGGCCGACAGCGTGCGCCCCACCATCGCGGCGATGATCTTCTCGCGGTCGAAGCTCGCGGTCTCCCCGGTGGCGACCAGCTCGCCGTCGCGCAGGATGGTGATGCGGTCGGAGAGCAGCAACGCCTCTTCCAGCGCGTGGCTGATGAAGACGATGGAAACCCCGCGCGCCTTCAGCCGTCGCACCAGCGCGAAGAAATGGCGCTTTTCCTCCGGCGTCAGCGTCGCGGTCGGCTCGTCGAAGATGATGACCTCGGCATTGTGGTGGACCGCGCGGGCGATCTCGACCATCTGCTTCTTGGCCGCGCCCAGCGTCTCCACCATGGCGGTGGGATCGACCGAGAAATTGAGCGACTGCAGGAACTGCTGCGCCGAGATGTAGATGCCGCGCAGCCGGTTCAGGAACTTCTCCGAGCCGAGATAGAGATTTTGCGCCACCGTCATCGAGGGGACCAGCGAGGTCTCCTGGAACACCATGGCGATGCCGGCCTGCAGCGCCGCATTGGGGTTGGCATAGGCCGCCTCGACCCCGTTGTGGATCATCCGGCCCGAGGAGGCCTCCACCACCCCGGCAATGATCTTGGTGAGGGTCGACTTGCCGGCCCCGTTCTCGCCGAGCAGGGCGTGGATCTCGCCCCTGCGCAGCTCGAAGCTGACATTCTTCACCGCCGGCACGCCGCGATAGAGCTTCGAGACGTTCTCCAGGCGGATGACAGGCTCCGTCGCCCTCGCTTCTGCGGGTTCCATGTCCTGCTCCCGCTCAGGCGTCGAGGGCGAGGATTTCCCCGCCGCCCGCGCACGCCACATGAATGGCTCCACCGGCCGTCACCGCCGCGACGACGCCATGGCGACGCCCATCCGCCCGGCTGTGATAGCTCGCGACCGGCTGGAAGCCGCGATCAAGCCTGACCAGCAGGCCATAGGACCGGCTCGGCGACCACGGTTTGTGGATGCCCATGGTCTTGATGCCGCCGCACTGCAACGGTTCGAGGAAGGAATTTCCCGAGGCAAGGGCCGGGGCGATCCAGTAGTCCGGCGGGATCTCCGCCATCATCGCCCGCCGGTAATCGTCTTCCTGCAGCACGAATTCGATGAGCCGGTTGACCGGCGCGAAGACGGCGAGCAGCACCCCTTCTCCCGCCCGCGACATCCGGGCCGGATAGCCCGGCATGTTGGAGACCAGCACCTGCGACCGGCCGTCCGCGATGCGGACGAGACGCCGCTGCCACGCCTCGGCGACGACGACCCCCGCGCCATCGGCCAGCACGCCCGACGGCCACGCCAGCCCGTCGGCGAGACGGCGCGTCGTGCCATCCGGGTGGAGCGCCCAGACCGAGCCCGCCGCGTTCTTCTCCATCATGTCGCGCCGCCAGTCGGTGGGGCGGTGCAGGAATGAGCCGTTCGCGATCAGCAGGATGCCGTTGGCGGCATAGGACAGAGCGATCAGGCAGTTGATGCCGTCCGGCAGCTTCACCTCGGTGCCGTCCACGAACAGACGGCCGCTGTCGAGCGCCACGGCGAGCGCGCCCGTGGGCGAGACCGCGAGCGCGGTGACCGGAGCCGTGAAGCTCTCCACAACCTCCGTGCTGCCATCGGCCTTCAGCGCGTGGACCGCATTGCCGGAAGCGACGAGCGTGCGCCCGTCCTTCACCGCGAGGTCGGTCGGTTCGGAGATGCTCGTGAGCGCCGAAGCCTCGTCCAGCAGCCGGTTGGGGCGGAAGGCGCCGTCGAGCGGCGGCACGGTGACGGCCTTGCCGCGGAACAGGTCGAGCAGCGGATCGAGAATGGTCATGCCCGCTCCCCCCAATAGGAGGTCGGCCCGGTCCAGCGGGGATCGGCCCCGTCCAGCTTGAGCCGGCCGATGCGGTTGTTGAGGATGCCGCCGATGAACAGCCAGCCCTTGTGCTCACGCATCGAGGTTACCATCGGGTGCGAGCGGCCGGAGAGGTCGCCCAGCGTGCCGAGGACGCGCCCGCTCTCGTCGAACTTCACCACGCCGCCGGTATTGATGTTGGGGAACAGCCAGTCGTCCTGCGGCAGGCGGCGTGTCATGCGCTTGCGGAAGCCGGGATGGCGCAGCGACAGGTCGAAACTCGGCGTGCGCATGCCGAGCCACGCCATCCAGTAGGTGCCGTCGGAGGCGCGGTTGATGTTGTCGGGGTAGCCCGGCATGTCGCGGATCACGCATTCCGCGGTACCGGCCTTCGGGCCTTCCAGCCAGTAGCGGTGCACGCGGCAGGCCCAGCTCTCGGCGACGAACAGGCTGCGCCCGTCATGGGCCATGCAGACGCCGTTGAGGTAATGATAGCCGTCGAGCAAAGTGCGGGTGGCGCCGGTCTTCGGATCGTAGACCAGCAGGCGGCCGGTGGCGCGGTTCTCGATGGAATCGAGCGCCCAGTCATGGGCATCGAACCGCTTGGTGGAATCGGTGAAATAGACTTTTCCGTCGGGGGCGATGTCGAGGTCGTTCGGGTCGCGCAGCCGGGCGTCGTCCTGCACCGAGGTCAGCGAGCGGCGCGTTTCGGCGGAGAGCCGCGTTACCACCCGGTCGGGGGTGATCGAATAGAGCCCCATCGCCCCGACGCAGCTCAGGAGGTTCCCGTCGCGATCGAAGGCGAGGCCGAGCGGAAAGCCGCCGACATGGGCGAACACCTCCGAGCGGCGATAATCGGGCGCGAAGAAGCGCACGATCTCGCCGTGCCGCGTGCCGCAATAGAGATGGTCGTCGCGGTCGAGGATGACGTCCTCTGGACCTTCGAGCGCGCCGAGGCCGATATAGTCCGTCTGCGAGATCGCGTTGTTGAGTGCGAAAGGCGTGCCCGACCCCGGCAGGGCCGACTGCGCCGCGCCCATCTTCAGATAGATCGGCGCGACATAGACCTCGTTCAGCACCTTGTGCCGGTTCTTCAGCCAGCGGATGTCGATCGTCACCGCGATGGCCAGCATGATGCCGATGACCATCTGGTTGGTGCCGGTGCCGTAGCCGAGCCGGATCAGCCCGTTGTTCATCACCAGCACGATGACCGCGCCCATCAGCCCCTTGGCGACCGAGCCGCGCCCTCCGCCCAGCGAATTGCCGCCGACCACGGCCGCCGTGAGGGCGAGAATCTCCATGTTGAGCCCGGTGCCCGGCCCCGCGCCGGACAGCCGGCAGGCGATGAGGAAACCGGCGGTGGACGCGCAGAGCCCCGAGAACACATAGGTGAGGAAGATGGTGCGCTTCACCTTGATGCCGGCATTGTGGGCCGAGCGGCGCGAGCCGCCCACCGCGAGGATGTGCCAGCCGATGCGCGAGCGGGTCAGCGCGATGTGGGTGAAGATCGCGATCACCGCCGCGCCGATGACGGGGATGGAGAGCCCGCCCAGCGTGCCGTCGCCGATGAAGTCCCAGGTGTCGGAGGAGGCGGTCGAGGTCTGCACCGCCGCCCCGTAATTCACGATCAGGATGTCGAAGATCGCGCGGCCGATGATGAAGGTGACCAGCGTGGTCAGGAAGGCGCGCAGCCGCAGGAAGCCGACCAGATAGCCGTTGATCGCGCCGAACACGCAGCCCGTCGCCAGCGCGGCGAGAAAGGCCACCCAGACCGGCAGGTCGAAGATGAAGAAGGCCGCGACCGAGGAGAAGGTGGCGAGCGCGAAGATGGAGCCGACCGAGAGATCGATGCCGCCGCCGAGCATGACCACGGTGAGCCCGGTGACCACGATCGAGAACTCGCCGAGCTGGCGGGTGGAATCCTGCAGCGAGGCCGGCTTGAAGAAGCCCGGTATCACCGAGCCGAAGCCGGCGACCACCAGGATCAGCGCCAGGAAGGGAATGGCGTTGTCGGTCCAGCGCTTGGACAGGATCTCGCCGATCAGGTGATCGGGAACGAGATTGTAGCGCCAGGACTGCAGGCGTTCGCGAAAGCTCATCGGCGGGTTCGGGCTCGGCGGGTTCGGGCTCGGTGACAGCAGGCGCGCGAAACGCCCGGCCGTTCGGCCGGGTGTTCGCAGCAGCGGGGATGCAAGGGACGGCGGCGGACGGCGGCGGGACGCCGCCGCCGTCAGGCCGGAAGGCGCCAAGCTTACTTGATGCCGGCTTCCGCCTTCAGCGCATCGAGATCCCAGCAGCTATCGGCCCGCATGTTCTCCTTCGTCGTCGGCTTCATGAGCGTGTAGATGAAGGGCGAGGCGGTTCCGGGCGGCTGGCCGCTCTGCAGCAGGTATTTGATCATGGTCACCATGTTGTGGCTCTCCTGAGCCAGCTCGGTGGTGACCACGGCGCCATAGGTGCCGTCGGCGATCTTGTCGCAATCGGCCTTCTTCTCGCCGCCGCCGGTGGTGACGAGGAACACCTTGTCCTGGAGCCCGGCATCGCGGATCGCCGCCGCCGCGCCGCTGGCGTCGCCGTCCCAGAAGTCGATGATGCCGCAAATGTCCGGGTGCTGCTGCAGCATGGTCGCGGTCACGTTGCGCGAGGTGGTGGCGTCCCAGTTGGAATCCGGCTTGGCGACGACCTCGACGTCCTTCTCCTTGCCCAGCACCTCCATGATGCCGGCATACTGGTAAAGGCTGGTGGCGTTCACCTGATCGCCCTGCACGAGGCCGATCTTCTTCGGCGAAGCCGCCTTGCAGCCAGCGATCACCGCCTTGGCCTCGAGCCGGCCGAGCTCGGTCCAGTCGCTGCCGACATAGGCATCGGCCTTGAAGTTGGCGGGGTTGTCGATGAGGATCACATAGATCCCCTGCGACTGCGCCTTCTTCATCAGCTTGGCGTAGGAGTTGAGGTCCGGCGACATCACGATCAGCACGTCCGGCTTGTTGTCGGACGAGATCGCCTCGGTGATCGCCTGCGCGCCGGCTTCCACGCTCCAGTTCGGGTCGCGGGTCTCGAAGGTGCCCCCGAACGCGTCGATCTCGCGCTTGAGGATCGCCGCCCAGCCCTGGGCGAGGTCGAAGCCCATCGCCATCGGCACCAGCATCACCCGCTTGCCCTTGAGCGCGGAGGCATAGACCGCCGGGCTCGGATCGTCGGCCGCCAGCGCCGGCGCACTATAGGCGCCAGCCATGATCGCCGCCCCAGCGGCGAGGATGGACAGAAACTTCTTCATCGTTGCGATCCCCTAGCTAGCCCTGTCTCGTGTTTCGCGTGTCGTCCCGTCACCGTGGGCCCCTCCCCCGGAGCCCGGCGGCGTCAGATGTCGCCCTGCTGCGCCGTCTGCTCGTCGCGCGGGTTGATGAGCCCGTCGAAGATGATGGCGGCCAGCAGGATCGTCGACTTGATGAGATTCTGATAGATCAGCGGAATGTCGATGATGGTCATGGCATTCAGCAGCACGCCGGTCAGCGCCGCGCCGATCAGCACGTTGCGCACCCCGCCCTTGCCCCCCGACAGGCCGATGCCGCCGATCACCGCCACCAGCACGATGTCGTAGAGCAGCGTCGAGTTGACGA
Organism: Ancylobacter crimeensis; assembly: GCF_023016805.1. Taxonomy (GTDB): domain Bacteria; phylum Pseudomonadota; class Alphaproteobacteria; order Rhizobiales; family Xanthobacteraceae; genus Ancylobacter; species Ancylobacter crimeensis. The sequence continues at coordinate 41,414 of NZ_JALKCH010000010.1, read as the reverse complement.
CGCGGGTGTTCATCGAATGCAGGCTGGCCGCCGTCAGTATGCCGGCAATGAAGGCGAACATCGCCGAGATCACATAGCGCAACACCAGCATGGGCCGCGCCGGCATGCCGGCATTCCGGGCGGCAACCGGGTTGTCGCCGGCGTAATAGACGAAGCGCCCCCATTTGGTGAAGCGCAGGAACAGGAACATCGCCAGCGCGAGCGCGGCGAAGATGAAGACCTCGATGGGTATGTCGAGGAACTGCACCGAGCCCAGCGAGGCGACCCAATGGGCGCGCGGCACCGGCACCGCATCCGCCCCGATCACCTGCGAGCGCACATAGCCGAAGATGAAGGAGGCGGAGGCCAGCGTCACGAACAACGCCGGCACCTCGGCATAGGCGACGAGGAAGCCGTTCAGCAGGCCGATGCCGATGACGCCGGCGAGCACCAGCGCCAGTGCGGCGCCGTCGCTCATGCCGTTGGCCAGGAGTTGCAGATAGGCCGCTACCGACATCGCCATGATCGCGACCATCGACAGGTCGATGCCGCGACCGATGATCACCACCGCCATGCCGAGCGACAGGATGCCGAGCACCGAGACCGAACGCACGATGGTGACGATGTTTTCCGCCGTGAAGAAACCCGGCAGGGCGAAGGAGGCGACCGCGAAGATGGCGATCGCGGTGGCAAGCACGATCCGCTCCTGGTTGAACGCGCCGGGCCCGAACAACCTGCCTTTCGCCACCATCTGATCCCCAGTTCCCCCAATGCCATGCCGGCAACGACATGCCCGGAGGGCAGCTAAGGACAGCCGAAACGATACGTCCAATGAATTCTATTCGCCGCGACCCATGCGGGATCGGAATGGATCGTCACTCTGGACGGCGTGAAGGCCGCGCCGGAAGCTGGAGAGGGTCAGCACCTCCTGCTGCTCCTCGGCCGCGATATGGGCGGCGAGATCCTCGATGAAGCGCTGGGCATAGGCCGGCGGCGGCAGATGCGCGTTCCACATCGCGCAGATGTCGAAGGTGATGGTCTCGCCCTTGAGGGTGATCGGCCGCCGCACCAGCGCGCCCGCGGCGATCCGCACCGAGGAGGGCACCACCGCGATGCCGTTCCCGCCCTCTGCCAGGGCGAACAGGGTGTGGGGCGAATGGCTCTCGGCGATCACCTCCGGCCGGGCCCCGCTCACCCGCATCACTGCGTCGAACATTTCGCGCGAGGCGTGCTTGCCGTTGAGAAGCATCAGCGGCTTGTCCACGAGATCCGCCGCCTCGATCGGTCGCGGAGCGCCCAGAAACGCCGCTGTACCCACGGCGAGAAAGCCGAGACTGCCGATGCGGCGCATCTCGAACGCCTCGATGGGGTGCGAAGGCGCCGCGCTCACCGTGCAATGGACCTGTCCGCCTTTCAGCTTCTCGGCGAGTTCGGCTCCTCCGCCATCCTCCACACGGATGTCGACGCCGGGATTGGCCTCGCGCCAGCCGCGGAGGAAGGCGGGAAAATAGCGCTCGATCAGTTGCGAGCACGCGCCGATCCGCAGCAGCCCGGCCTCGCCGCGGCTCAGCCCGCTGGCGGTGCTGCGCAGATCGCGTTCGGCGGAGATGATGTGCTGAACCTTCCCCGCCAGCGTCTCGCCCTCGGCGGTGAGGCGGATGGTGCGGCCGGCCTTCTCGAACAGCTTGACCCCGAGGCTCGCCTCCAGCGTCATGAGCTGGCGCGAGAGCGCCGACTGGGTGAGGTTGAGCCGGCGCGCCGCCGCCGTGACGTTCAACATCTCGGCGGTGACGAGAAAGCTCGAATAGACCCGTATATCCACCCTCACCCCCTGACCGCCACCCGCGCACGCTAGGGCGGCGCAAAGCGCCGCGTCAATGCGCCTTGCTGTTGACGGGCGCCGGCATAATACTCCTTCTTCTGCGTCAGGTGATTTGGACGAGTGCCCGTTTCGCCGCTCCGTTCCGTCAATGCAGGTTCCCGAACCATGTCCGACACCGTCCGCCGCGACCAGCCCTTCCGGGCTGGCGAGACCGCGCTGCTGCTGGTCGATCTCCAGCGCATCTGGATCGAGCCGGGCCTCGATCCGCACCACCCGGAGCGTGGGCCGGACCATTATTTCCATCGCACCCTGCGCGAGACGACGATCCCGAACACCGAGCGCCTGCTGGCGGCGGCGCGGGCAAATGGGGTGGAGGTGCTGCACACCATCATCCAGTCGCTGACGAAGGACGGCCGCGACCGCTCGCTCGACCACAAGCTCACACCCATCCATGTGCCGCCCGACCTGCCGGAAGGGTTGCCGCCGGACAATCTCGGGCCGAAAGGGGACGAGATCCTGCTGCCGAAAACCTCCTCCGGGGTCTTCAACTCCACCAATCTCGATTATCTGCTGCGCAATCTCGGCGTCCGCTCGCTCATCGTGTGCGGGGTGCTGACCGACCAGTGCGTCGACATGGCGGTGCGCGACGGTGCCGATCGCGGCTTCCTCGTCACCTGCGTCACCGATGCCTGCGCGACCATCACGCCCGAGCGGCAGGACACCGCGTTCCGCGCGTTCGGCGGCTATTGCCACCTCGCCGACACCGCGAGCACCGTTGCCCGCATCGCAGCGATCGGCGACGCGCGATGAGCCACGCCCCGATCGAGCTCACCTCCATCGTCACCACCGATTTCGCCGCCATCACCCGCGGCCGCCCGGTACCGCACAAGCGGCTCGGCAGCTATGCCGCCGCCGGCGTCGGCTGGGTGCCGGCCAATGTGGCGCTGACGCCCTTCAACATCATCGCCGATCCCAACCCCTTCGGCTCGGCCGGCGATCTGCGCATCCGGCCCGATCTCGACGCCGTCTACCGCACCGCCGCGACCGGCGCGCCGACCCCGCTCGGCCTTGCGATGGGCACTCTCGTCGAACTCGACGGCGCGCCCTGGTGCTGCTGCTCGCGCACCATCCTCGCCGATGCGCTCGCCGCCCTCGAAGCCGCGACCGGCCTGCGGCTGCTCGCCACCTTCGAGCAGGAGTTCCAGATCGTCGGCGCCGGCCTGCCGCCCGCCCACGCCTTCTCGCCGGCCGCGCTGCGCCGGGCCGATCCGCTCGGCGGGCAGATCCTCGCGGCGCTGACCGAGGCGGGCGTCGAGCCGGAAATGGTCCTCGCCGAATATGGCGCCGATCAGTACGAGGTCACCCACGCGCCCACCCACGCGCTCGCCGCGGCCGACCGGGCGGTCGCGATCCGCGAGATCGTGCGCGAGATCATCGCCAATCGCGGCTGGCACGCCAGCTTCGCCCCCAAGACCAGCCCGACCGGGGTCGGCAACGGCGTGCACATCCATGTCTCGCTGGTGGACGATACCGGTGCGCCCGTCGGCTACGATCCCTCCGCGCCCGGCGGTCTTTCGGCGATCAATGCCTCCTTCCTCGCCGGAATCCTGCGGCACATGCGGGCGATCACCGTGCTCACCGCGGCAAGCCTGCCCTCCTATTACCGGCTGCAGCCCCATGGCTGGAGCGCCGCCTGGACCTGGCTCGGCGATCGCGACCGCGAGGCGAGCCTGCGCATCTGTCCGCTGGTGCGGCTCGCGGGCAAGGATCCTGCCCGGCAGTTCAATGTCGAATACCGGGCGGCCGATGCCACCGCCAACCCGTATCTCGCCCTCGCCGCACTGGTGCGCGCGGGACTGGAGGGGCTGAAGGCGAAGCTGCCGCCGCCGCCCATCTTCTCCGGCGATCCGGCGCTGCTGGAGGAGAGCGAGCGCGCCCGGCTCGGCCTCGCCCGCCTGCCCGGCTCTCTGGAGGAGGCGCTCGCCGTCTTCGAGGCGGATGAAACGGTTCGAAGCTGGTTCCACCCGCTCTTCGTCGAGACCTATGCGGCCGTGCGCCGGCAAGAGCTCGCCATCCTCGCCGGGAAAAGCCCGGAGGACGTCTGCGCGCTCTATCGGGACCTTTATTGATGGACCCGCACCCCTTCTCCGACGGACCGGACGCCGTGACCTGTCTCAATGCGGAAGGCGCCTCGCCCTTCGTGCTGACCTGCGAGCACGCCTCCCGCCACATCCCCGCCGCCTATGACAGCCTCGGCCTGCCGGAGAGCGAGCTTGGCCGCCACATCGCCTGGGACATCGGCGCCGCGAGCGTCACCCGGCATCTGAGCGCGCTCATCGACGCGCCGGCCTTCCTGTCCGGCTTCTCCCGCCTGCTGATCGACCTCAACCGCCCGCTCGAGGCACCGAGCAGCATTCCCATCCGCTCCGAAGACACCGACATTCCGGGCAATGTCGGCCTCGACCCGCAGGAGCGCGATCGCCGCGCGCGGGTGATGTTTGCGCCCTACCACGCCGCCATCGCGCGCCATCTCGACACGCGCCGCGCGGCCGACCGGCCGACCCGCATCCTCTCGGTGCATTCCTTCACGCCGGTGTTCCGCGGCGTCGCCCGCCCGTGGCACGCCGGAGTTCTCTATGCCCGCGACGCCGCCTATGGCGAGGCGCTGATCGCGGCGCTGGGCGGGGGGCCCTGGGTCGCCGCGAACGAACCCTACGTCATCGACCGGGCGGAGGACTACACGGTCCCCATCCACGGCGAGGACCGCGGCATTCCCGCAGTGCTGATCGCGCTGCGGCAGGACCTGATCGCACAGGAAACCGGCGCGCGGGCATGGGCGGAACGGCTGGCGGCAGCGATCGCGGCACTGCCGGCGGACACGTTCGACGCAAACGCCACCGCGACAGCCCGGACGGCGCGCGGCTGAAGGACACGGGACCGGCGCCGCCTCAGCCCGGCCTTCTCCCCATGGCCGTCGCCCCTTCCCCCCAACCCTCTTCCCGATGGGGAGAGGGAGCCGGTTGCATGGGAGGGATGGCTTCTTCCCTTCCTGCTCGTCCCTCTGCCCGAGGGGAAGAGGTAGCCCGCGCAGCGGGTCGAGGGAATGACGCCGGGCTTCGGCGCCGGCGATCACGTAGTCCATCTGCTTCGACACCTCCCCCCTTGGCGCCCAGCCCCTCGGCCGTCGCCTTGGCCCCGTCGCGCGTCAGTTCCTCCAGCGCTCCGCTGCGCTCCCACCCCCCAACCCTTTCCCCGACGGGAGAGGGAGCCGGTTGCGTAGGGTAGATGGCTTCTTTCCCTCCCTTCCTGCCCTTCCCTCCCCCCGAGGGGGAGAGGAGGCCCGCGCAGCGGGTCGGTGTGGGGGAATGACGCCGGGCATCGACGCGCGCGTGCGTGGAAACGGCACCGGCCCGCCGCCGGCACCCGCGCCGCTTCACCCGGTCTTGCCGGCCAGTTCCAGCCACTCATCCTCGGTGAGCACGCTCACCCCCAGCTCGCGCGCCTTGGCGAGCTTGGAGCCGGCATCGGCGCCGGCGACGACATAGTCGGTCTTCTTCGACACCGAACCGGCCACCTTGGCGCCGAGGCCCTCGGCCATGGCCTTGGCCTCGTCGCGCGTCAGCTTCTCCAGCGCGCCGGTGAAAACCACCGTCTTGCCGGCCAGGGCGGTGTTGGCCGCCGCCGGCGCCTCGGCCGCAATCACGCGCACCTCCTGCAGCAATTCGCCGAGCAGCGTGCGGTTGTGCGCCTCGGCGTAGAACTCGCAGAGCGAGGCCGCCGCCACCTCGCCGACCTCCGGCACCCCGACCAGCCTGAGGAAATCCGCCCCCGGCAGGGCCTCCCCAGCCGCCCGCAGCGCGGCGAGGATGGCCCCCTCCGCACCGGTTTCGTCTACGCCGGTTTCGTCCACGCCAGTCTCCTGCGCGCCGGCTTCCTGCGTCCCGTCTGCCGAAGCCGCCGCAGCCTGCCCGCCGAACGCCTCGCGCAGCGCCACGCGCTGGCGCGCATTCAGCGAGGCCCTGGCGAACACCTCACGCAGCGCAAGCGCGGGAGCTGCCTGTGCATCGCCCGCGCCGGCCGCCACCTCGCCGGCCGCCTTTGCCGCCGCCTCGGCCCGGCGCGCACCGACATGGGGGATCGCCAGCAACCGCAGCCACGCCTCGCCCGGCCGGCCGGGCGCCGCCGCCTCCAGCGCGGCGAGGAAAGCCTCGACCTCGTGGAAGGCTCGGGCCAGCGCCTTTGCCGTCACCTCGCCGATATGGCGGATGCCGAGCGCATAGATGAAGCGGGCGAGAGGCACCTCGCGGCGCTCGTCGATCGAATCGAACAGCTTGTCGACGCCGAGGAACTGCCGCTCCTCCTCCGCCAGCACCTTCTTGCGGGTCTGGCCCTTCTCCAGCTCGCGCTGGCGCGCACGTTCCTCGCGCGCTGCGAGGAAGGCCTGCCGCACCTTCTCGGCATGGGTGCGCAGGCGAAAAATGTCGCCCGGCGTGCGCAGCAGCCCGGCGTCGAACAGAAGCTGCACGTTCTCGTCGCCCAGCCCCTCGATGTCGAAGGCATCGCGGGCGACGAAGTGGCGGATGCGCTCCACCGCTTGCGCCGGGCAGATGAGCCCGCCGGTGCAGCGGCGTACCGATTCGCCCTCTTCGCGCACTGCGTGGGAGCCGCAGGCCGGGCAGAGATGGGGGAAGGCATAGGGCTTCGCCCCCGCCGGGCGGCGCTCGATCACCACATCCACCACCTGCGGGATCACGTCGCCGGCGCGCTGGATGGTGAGAACGTCGCCGATGCGGATGTCCGCCGCGCGGAAGCGCTCGCCCCGGCTGTCGAGGCCGGCGATGTAATCCTCATTGTGCAGCGAGGCATTGGAAACGACGACGCCGCCGACCGTGATCGGGGCGAGCTTCGCCACCGGCGTCAGCGCACCGGTGCGCCCCACCTGGATGTCGATGCCGACCAGTTCCGTCACCGCCTGCTCGGCCGGGAATTTGTGTGCGATCGCCCAGCGCGGCGAGCGCGAGACGAAGCCGAGCCGCCGCTGCAACGCGAGGCTGTCCACCTTGTAGACCACGCCGTCGATGTCGTAGCCGAGCCCGGCGCGCCGCTCGCCGATGGCGCGGTAATGGGCGAGAAGCTCCGCCGCCGAGCGGCACAGCACGGTGAGCGGGTTGGTCGGCAGCCCCCAGCGCGCGAAGGCCGCGATCACGCCGTGCTGGGTGTCGGCCGGCAAGCCGCCTTCGGAGACCTCGCCCCAAGCATAGGCGAAGAACCGCAGCGGACGGGCGGCGGTCATCGCCGGATCGAGCTGGCGCAGGCTCCCCGCCGCGGCATTGCGCGGATTCATGAAGAGCGCCTTGCCCGCCGCCTCCTGCCGCGCGTTCAGCGCCGCGAAATCGGCGTGGCTCATATAGACCTCGCCGCGCACCTCGAAGACCGGCGGCACGTCGTCGCCCTTCAGGCGCTCGGGAATCTCGGCGATGGTGCGCACATTGGCGGTCACGTCCTCGCCCTCGAAGCCGTCGCCCCGCGTAGCTGCGGTCACCAGGCGGCCATCCTCATAGCGGAGCGAGCAGGACAGGCCGTCGATCTTCGGCTCGGCGGTGAAGGCGATCTCAGCGTCCGGCGGCAGGTCGAGGAAGCGGCGCACACGGGCGACGAACTCCTCCACCTCATCCTCGGCAAAAGCGTTGCCGAGCGAGAGCATGGGAACCGCGTGGCGCACCTTGGCAAACTTGGAGGACGGCGCGGCGCCGACCTTCTCCGACAGGCTGTCGATGCCCTTCAGTTCCGGGAACTGCGCCTCGATCGCCTCATAGCGCCGGCGGAGCGCATCATAATCGCCATCGGAGATGCTGGGCGCGTCGTCCTGATAATAGCGTCGGTCATGGCCGGCGATCTCTTCCGTCAGCCGCGCATGCTCGCCCGCCGCCTCGTCGGCGGTGAGCGCGGCGACGTCTTTCGGCGATTCGGGCGGGGGCGATGAGGACGACATGGGCTCTCCCGGCGCGCAGCGGATGAGGATGCGCAGGCAATAGCGGGACATGGACGCAGGTTCCCGCCCGGCGCGCCCTGTGTCTACAAGCCCATCGCCGACGGCTCAAGGCGCAGCCTCAGGAGGCCGCGGCGCTCTTCAGCAGACGGTCCGCCGCGGCACGGGCCTCGCTCGTCACCTCGGCGCCGGAGAGCATGCGCGCGATTTCCTCGCGCCGGGTTTCCGGGGCCAGCGAGGCGACGCGGGTGGCCACCTGGTCGCGGTCGGCCACCGGCTCCTTGGCGATGCGGAAATGGTTCAGCGCCCGCGCCGCTACTTGCGGGGCATGGGTGACCGCCACTACCTGCACGTTCCGCCCCAGCCGGGCGAGCCGCGCCCCGATCGCATCCGCCACCGCCCCGCCGACTCCGGTGTCGATTTCGTCGAAGACGAGGGTCGGCGCCGAGCCCTTGTCGGCCAGCACCACCTTCAGGGCGAGCAGGAAGCGGGCGAGCTCGCCGCCGGAGGCGACCTTCATCATCGGGCCGGGGCGGGTGCCGGGGTTGGTGCGCACCCAGAACTCGATCCGATCATACCCATCGGACTGACCATCCACCTCATCGGACTGAATCTCCGTGATGAAACGGGCACGTTCCAGCTTCAGCGGACCAAGCTCGGCATTCACCGCCGCGTCCAGCGCCGTGGCCGCCTCGCGGCGGTGCTGCGAGAGCACGGCGGCCTCGGCGCGGAAGGCCCGCTCCGCTTCTCCCGCCTGCGCCTCCAGCACCTTCAGCCGCTCCGCACCATGGTCGAGCGCATCGAGCTGCTCGGCGAAGCGGGCGACGACATTGGGCAAGTAGTCGACGGAACAGGCATATTTCCGCCCGGCGGCACGCAGCGCGAACAGCCGCTCCTCGATCCGCTCCAGTTCGCGCGGGTCGTAATCGGCGTCGGCCAGCGCGGCATCGAGATGAATGCGCGCCTGCTCCAGCGCATTGAGCGCCTGGTCGATGGCCTCAACCGCCGGGCGTACCAGCGCTTCCGCCTCGCCCGCGCGCCGCTCCAGCCGGCGAACCGCCGCGGCAAGGCCGGGAATCGGCGAGGCGGAACCGCCGATCGCGTCCTGCGCCTCCGCCAGATCGGTGGCGATCTTCTCATAGCGCATCATCTCGGCCCGCCGGTCGGCGAGGCGTTCCTCCTCGCCCGGCTCGGGGCCGAGGGCGCGCAGTTCCTCGACCGCGTGACGGATGAAATCGGCTTCCTTGGCCGCCTCGTTCAGCCGCGCCTCCTCGCCCGCCGCCTCCCGGCGCAGCGAACGCCAGACGGAAAAGCGGGTCGCGACCTCGGCAGCGAGCGTCTGCAATCCGCCATAGGCATCGAGCAGGGCACGGTGGGAGGCGGGATCGACCAGGGCACGGTCGTCGTGCTGACCGTGGATCTCGACCAGCCTGCGGCCGAGCGTGCGCAGGATCTGCGCGCTCACCGCCTGGTCGTTGATGAAGGCACGCGTGCGCCCATCGGCATATTGCACGCGACGCAGCACCAACGGCCCATCGGCCTCGATGCCGGCATCTTCCAGCACCGCGAGCGCGGGATGGGCGGGTACGAGATCGAACTCGGCCGTTACCTGTCCCTGCGTCGTACCCTGCCGGACCAGCGAACCATCGCCGCGCCCGCCGAGCGCAAGGGTGAAGGCGTCGAGCAGGATCGACTTGCCCGCGCCGGTCTCACCGGTCAGCACGGTCAGGCCGGGCTGGAAGGTCAGGTCCAGCCGTTCGATGAGGACGATATCCCTGATCGACAGGGCCGCCAGCATGGGTGAAGCTCCAGAACGAATCCGCAACGGACCAGCGTCTGGCCTCTTCTATCAGCCCTGCCCGCCGAGGCCGAGGCCCTTGAAGGCCTTGCTGATCCACGATTCCTTATTCTCGACCGGCTCAAGCCCGCGCGACTGCACCAGCTTGTAGGCGTCCTTGTACCACTGGCTGTCCGGGAAGTTGTATCCAAGCACCGCAGCCGAGGTCTGCGCCTCATTGACCACGCCGAGCGACATATAGGCCTCGGTCAGGCGGTAGAGGGCCTCCTCGACATGCCGGGTGGTCTGGTACTTGGTGACGACGACCTTGAAGCGGTTGATGCCGCCGATGTAGTTGCGCTGGTCGAGATAATAGCGCCCGATCATCATTTCCTTGCCGGCAAGCTGGTCCTTGGCGACCTCGATCTTCTTCTTGGCCTCGACCGCATATTCCGTGTTCGGATATTTGCGGACCACGTCCTCCAGCGCTTCCATCGCGCGGTCGGTACGGGCTTGGTCGCGCGAGATGTCCGGGATCTGGTCGTAATACGACGCCGCGATCAGGTATTGCGCATAGGATGCATCCTCGCTGCCGGGATGCAGCGCCAGATAGCGCTTCGCCGCGCCGACGGCCTCGTCATATTTTCCCTGCGTGTAATTGGCGAAGGCGATCATGATCAGCGCCTTGCGCGACCACTCCGAATACGGGTGCTGCCGGTCGACATCCTCGAACCGCTTCACCGCCGCGGGATAGTCTTCCTTCGCCATGAGGGTGAGACCCTCATTATAGATCTTCTCGGCTGGCTCGTCGGTAATGACGAGGTCTTCATCCTTGTCCCTGAACAGGCCGGCGCAACCGGAAACGGTTACGCCGATCATGACCAGCGCCGCGAAGCGGAAGGCAAGGCGGCCGCGGCCGCCGGACGGCAAGGCGCTGCGCTGGAAGAGAAGACGCATCAGCAAATATCCCGATTCCCGTATCGCCAACCCCGGACCATCTTCGGATCGCATGGGGGCCGCTTTGCCGCAAGTCCCACACAGCAGCGGCTAAAGAGGCTTTCCGTCCGGAATATGGCGCCCGCACCTGCAGGCCACCCCAATCCGCAGCTTTCCTTCGCCGCCCGCGAAGAAGCCGGGCCGGCGTGGCAGGACGGCAACGCGTCGCCGCCTGCTGTGACAGGTTTCAGAGGTCGGGAGCGTAGGCGGGGGCGGCGACCGCGACGCCCGCGAGACCCTGCAGCGGGCGCCGGGCCGGCAGGCTGGCCTCGACGATCTCGTAGGCCGAGCGATCCGAGAGCAGCGCGTCGATCACAGCGAAGTTCAGCTTGTGACCACCGCGATAAGAGCGGTAGCGGGCCATCAGCGGCAGGCCGGCAATCGCAAGGTCGCCGAGCGCATCGAGCGCCTTGTGACGCACGAACTCGTCGCCATAGCGCAGGCCGGTGTCGTTCATCACGCCGTTGGCGTCGAGGCAGATGGTGTTCTCCAGCGAAGCGCCGAGCGCGTAACCCGCCTGCCACAGGCGCTCCACATCCGACACGAAGCCGAAGGTACGGGCCCGGGAGAGTTCACGACGGAACACGTCGGGGCTCACCGTCGCGGCATAGCGCTGGCGGCCGATCACGGCGTGCTGGAAGTCGATCTCGATCTCGATGCGCAGGCCGGCATCATAGGGCGTCAGCTCACCGAAGCTCTCGCCATTCTCGATACGGACGGGCTTCAGGATCTTGAGGTAGCGGCGGGCGCGGTCGGCCTCGACGATCCCGACGGAATCGAAGGCCTCGACGAAGAGATCGGCGCTGCCGTCGAGAATCGGCACTTCCGGGCCGTCGATCTCGACATGGGCATTGTCGATGCCGAGGCCGGCGAAGGTGGCCATCAGGTGCTCGACGGTGGAAACCGCGGGGCCGCTCGAATCGCGCAGAACGGTGGCGAGGTCGCTGCCGCGCACGGCATTGCGGCCGGCCCGGACGGTCTGGCGGGAATCGGTGCGGTGGAAGACGATGCCGGCGTCGGAATGAGCCGGGGAAACGGACACGGTGGCGGGCTTGCCGGAGTGAACGCCGACGCCCTCGAGCGCCACGCTATCAGCCAGAGTCCTCTGCCTTACAGCAATCATCCGATGTCCAAAGAGATGGCCACACAGGGAAAACGTGGAGCCGGTCTCTCCCCAATTCCGTAAAACACCAACAGGTTCGATCGACTTCGCCGGAAATACGCTCCGGAATCGCCTTCGATCCCTCTACTGCGGCGCAAACTAGCCACCTCTCCGTGGCATGCCAAATCACTCTTGCTTACGCTCTGTTACGTTTCGGCGGCTGGGGATACCCCGCGGAAAGGCGTTTATAATCAATTAACTAAACGAAGCGGCGCAGCACCTGGAATCAGGTGCTGCGCCGCGGAAGAAACGAACGTCACGCCGTGTTACGGCCCGGCGTGACGCAAAGCCCTCAGCCCTGACGGCGCAGGAAGGCCGGGATGTCGAGATGGTCCTCGTCCGAGGGACGGCTCGGCTGGCGACCATAGCCCTCGGCCTGGCGGGCACTGGGGCGCTTGGCGAACTCCGAGTCCATCTCCCGCATGTCGCGGCTTTCGCGCGGCTCGGGAGCCTGCTGCTGCGGGGCGCGACGCACGGCCGGGCGCATCTCGGCCGGCGGCTCGGCTGCTTCCTCGTCCTCGCGGCGGCCGAGGCCGACGCTGGCGAGGCGCTGCAGCAGGGTCATCCGCTTCTTCTCGGCATGGGCGTGCTCGACCGGCTCGCCGCGGGCCGCGCGGATCTGGTTCTGGCCCGGGAGCGGCAGATCTTCCACGCGCGGCATCCGCGGGGTGCGCACGTCGGGACGCTCCGCCGCCGGCGGGATGAAGGGCTCGTGATGGTCGTCCATCGCCTCTTCATAGACCGGCTGGTGCTGCTGAGGCTCGACATAGGCCGGCTTCGGCGCCACCTGGCGGATGGTCACGTCGTCCACCGAGGTCTGCGCCGGCGGCTGATAGGCCGGCGGAGCGGGCTGGTAGGCGGTCTCGGCGGTGTAGACGTGCTCGCCGCGGGCCGGGGCCACGAAGGTCGGCTCATAGCTGTCGGCCGGTACCGGGTCGAGCGCGGTGGCGACGGAGCGCAGCGCGGCGTCGCGCTTCGCCTCGACCGCGGCGCGGCCTTCATTGGAGCGCTTGCGCCCGCCGAGATCCGGCAGATTGGTGTAGCCGTGGCCGATCTGCTCGGGAATCACCGCCGGGTCGATGCCGGTGGCGACGACCGAGACGCGCACCAGGCCGTCCAGCGACTGGTCGAAGGTGGCGCCGAGGATGATGTTGGCGTCTGGGTCGACCTCCTCGCGGATGCGGGTCGCCGCCTCGTCCACCTCGAACAGGGTAAGGTCCTTGCCGCCGGTGATGGAGATGAGAAGACCGCGGGCGCCGCGCATCGACACCTCGTCGAGCAGCGGATTGGCGATCGCCGCCTCGGCCGCGTGCAGCGCGCGCTGCTCGCCGGAGGCCTCGCCGGTGCCCATCATCGCCTTGCCCATCTCGCGCATCACGGCGCGGACGTCGGCGAAGTCGAGGTTGATGAGGCCTTCCTTCACCATCAGGTCGGTGATGCAGGCAACGCCCGAATAGAGCACCTGGTCGGCCATCGCGAAGGCATCGGCGAAGGTGGTCTTCTCGTTCGCGACCCGGAACAGGTTCTGGTTCGGAATGACGATGAGGGTGTCGACGCCCTTCTGCAGCTCGTTGATGCCCATCTCCGCGATGCGCATCCGGCGCTGGCCCTCGAAGTGGAAGGGCTTGGTCACGACGCCGACGGTGAGGATGCCGAGCTCGCGGGCCGCGCGGGCGATGACCGGGGCGGCGCCGGTGCCGGTGCCGCCGCCCATGCCGGCGGTGATGAACACCATGTGAGCACCGGCGAGGTGGTCACGGATCTCGTCCAGCGCCTCTTCCGCCGCGGCGCGACCGACTTCCGGCTGCGAGCCGGCGCCGAGGCCCTCGGTCACCGCGACGCCCATCTGCACGATGCGCTCGGCCTTGGACAAGGTGAGCGCCTGCGCATCGGTATTGGCGACGACGAAGTCCACGCCGGTGAGGCCGGCCGTGATCATGTTGTTCACGGCGTTGCCGCCGGCGCCGCCGACACCGAACACCGTGATCCGGGGACGGAGTTCGCGGATATCTGGAACCTGAAGATTGATGCTGTTCATGCTGTTCGTCCCCTAAGCGCCGGCGGGCCTGAGCCCTGTCCCATTCCCTGCACTGCCGGTTCCGCCGGCGCGGATTGATGTGTCCACGTCAGAAAGCCTCCCTCAGCCAGTTTCCGACGCGGGAGAAATAACCGTCGGTGCCTCCGCGAGCCCCTCTGTGGCGGCGCGCTTCGAAATGCTCGAGCCCGGCGACCTGCGGATAGACGAGAAGGCCTGCCGCCACCGCGAAGGGCGCCCCGCGCGCCGCTTCCGGCAGGCGCGAGATGCCGAGCGGGCGGCCGACCCGAACCTGGGGGCCGAGGATCTTGCCGACGATCTCGGTCAGTCCGATGAGCTGGGCCGCGCCGCCGGTGAGCACGATGCGCCGGCCGGCGTCGCCCATGTGGCCGGAAGCGACCAGCCGGTCCCGGACCAGCTCGACCGTCTCCTCGATCCGCGGGCGGATGATCTTGAGAAGCTGCGATTTCGGCACCGCATGCGGCAGGTCGCGGTCGTCGTCGGAGATGGCGGGCACGGTCAGCAATTCGCGGTCGTCCGCACCCATCGCGGTTACCCCGCCATGCAGCGTCTTCAGCCGCTCGGCATCCACGAGGCGGGTGGAGAGGCCGCGGGCGACGTCGTTGGTGATGTGCTGGCCGCCGAGCGCCACGCCGTCGACATAGACGCAGTGGCCCTGGGTGACGACGGAGACCGTGGTGGTGCCGGCGCCGAAGTCGATCAGCGTGCAGCCGAGCTGGGATTCGTCGTCGGCCAGCGTCGAGAGCGCCGCCGCATAGGGGGCAGCGACCATCGCCTCGACGCCGAGATGGCAGCGCTCGATGCACAGGAGCAGGTTGCGCGCCGCGGGCACGTCGGCGGTGATGACGTGGAGATCGACGCCGAGCCGTCGGCCCAGCATGCCGCGCGGCTCGCTGATGCCGGTCACCGCGTCGAGCGCATAGCCCACGGGGAGCGCATGCAGCACACAGCGCCCGTCGCCCACCGCGAAGGTGGAGGCGGCATCGAGCACGCGGCGGATGTCGCCTTCCGCGACGGCCGGGTCGGGCAGGTCCACCTCGGCGACGTAGTGTTCGGAACCCAGCCGACCGCCGGACACCGCGCAGACGACCGAGGCGATCTGCACGCCGGCCATGCGCTCGGCGGCGTCCACTGCGCGGCGGATGGATTGCTCGGCGCGTTCCATGTCCACCACCGCGCCGCCCTTCATACCGTGCGAGCGGGTGTGGCCGATGCCGAGGATCTCGACCGCATGGCTGCGGCGGCGCAGCGCATCATTGGCGTGGCGCGGCTTCAGCCGGGCGATGAGGCAGACGATCTTGGAGGTGCCGACATCGAGCACGCCCACCACCGCGCTGCGGCGCGGCGGGATGGGGCGCATCTTGGGGGCGATCTCGAACGGGGCGCGGGACATCAGGTGTTGCTCCCCTTCTTTGCCTTCGCCCGGGCCTTCAGGTCGGCCTGTCGCGCCTCATAGGCAGCGTCCGAAAGGCGGACGGTAACGCGGTCGGCTAGGCGCAGATCCACCACGGTGATGTCCCGGGAAAGCAGTGATTTGTCACGATCGAAAACCGCGAGCGACGCCAATGCGCCGTCCAGCCCGGTTTCGGGCAGACGCACGTCGATGCCGTTGCGCAGCTTGAGGGTCCAGCGGCGATCCGCCACGCGAATCGCCGCCCGCACTTGGTCGCGCACGCCGGGCACGAGGTCAAGAGCCTCAACGATCTCAACGACATGCGCCTCGGCGCCTTCGCCGACCACGATCGGCAGCTTGACGTAGCGCGGATCGTCCGAATAGGGGGCGATGACGGTGCCGTCGCGGGCGATGACGTTGATTTTCCCGTCCTTCTGCCAGAGCGCGTAGCCCTGCCGCTCCACCACCTGGATGTCGAGCCGGTCGGGATAGAACTTCTGCACCGTGGCGCGCTTGATCCAGGCCATCTCCTCCAGTCGCATGCGCGCCGCCTCGGCATCGAGGAAGGGCAGCGAGGAGGTCGGCTTCACCCCCGCCGTCGCCAGGATCTCGCCGGGCGAGACATGGTTCTGGCCGGAAAGGTTCACGGTGCTGATCTTGAAGCCGGCGAAATTGGCGGCCGCGTCCCCGACGTCGCGGGTCGATTCGACGACCTCCGAGGAGCGGTCGCCCACATGGATGCCATAGGCCGCGGTGGCGCCGTAGAAGGCGGCCAGCATCCAGATGCCGCCGCCATTGGCCAGCCACGACCCGGACAGCGAAACCACCAGACGCTTGGCGCCGATGACCAGGCGATCCGCGAAGCGCGGGCCCTCATCCCGTTGCCGGGGCGCGATCCGTCCCGAACCCTCCGGCGTCTGCCGGGGGCTCAGCGATCGAGCGTTGCGTCCTCCACCATCCATCTCACAAGCTCGCCGAACGAATAACCCGCATGGGCCGCCAGTTCGGGCACGAGCGACGTCTCGGTCATACCGGGTTGAGTGTTGACTTCCAGACAGAACAGACCGGATTCGTCCCCGGTCCGGTCGTCATACCGGAAGTCCGACCTGCTGATCCCCCGACAGCCGAGCGCGCGGTGCGCCATGAGGGACAGCATCCGTACCTTTTGGTAAACATTCGGTAAAAGCGGCGCCGGAAGAATGTGGCGGGAACCGCCCTGAGCGTATTTTGCTTCGTAATCGTAGAACCTTAGGTCGGACCGGATTTCGATAACGCCGAGCGGTTCATCCCCCATTACGGCGCAGGTCAGCTCCAGTCCGGGGATGTAGGGCTCGGCCAGAATCAGGTCACCGAGCGGCCAATCCTCGCGATACAGCTCCTGCGGCGGGCGCTCCGAATCTTCCCGCACGATGAACACGCCGACCGACGACCCCTCGGCCACCGGCTTCAGCACATAGGGCCGGGGCAGCACATGCTCGCGCGCCGCCTCGAATCGCGACACCACCATGCCGCCGGGCACCGGCACTCCGGCCGCCGCCAGCACGACCTTTGAGCGCGCCTTGTTCATGGCCAGCGCCGAGGCCAGCACGCCGGAATGGGTGTAGGGGATCTGCAGGATCTCCAGCACGCTCTGGATCATGCCGTCCTCGCCGGGCCGGCCATGCAGCGCATTGAACGCCACGTCCGGCCTCAGGCGGGCCAGCACCTCCGCGATGTCCCGGCCCACATCGACCGGCGTGACCCGATAGCCGACGCTCTCCAGCGCCCGCGCGCACTGCCCGCCGGACCACAGCGACACCTCGCGCTCCGAGGACCAGCCCCCCATCAGGACGGCGACATGCTTCGACATGATCTCTCCTTCACCCGCGATGCATCGCGGGTCCTTCTTCGGCACGGCGGCCCGTCCACGGCGCAGGCGACGGCTCAGGCGGCCGGCAGCCCGATCCGCCTGATCTCCCACTGCAGCTCGACGCCCGAGGCCGCCTTCACGCGGCGACGGACCTCCTCGCCCAGTTCCTCGATATCGGCGGCGCTCGCATCGCCGGTGTTGATGAGGAAGTTGCAGTGCATCTGCGACACCTGCGCCCCGCCGAGCCTCAGGCCCCGGCAGCCGGCCGCGTCGATCAATTGCCAGGCCTTGTCGCCCGGAGGGTTCTTGAAGGTCGAGCCGCCGGTCTTCTCCCGGATCGGCTGCGCCGCCTCGCGGGCCGCGGTGATTCGGTCCATCTCCGCGAGGATGGCGCCCGTCTCGCCCGGCCGGCCCTGATACA
Organism: Ancylobacter crimeensis; assembly: GCF_023016805.1. Taxonomy (GTDB): domain Bacteria; phylum Pseudomonadota; class Alphaproteobacteria; order Rhizobiales; family Xanthobacteraceae; genus Ancylobacter; species Ancylobacter crimeensis. The sequence goes on along the minus strand of NZ_JALKCH010000010.1, from coordinate 23,970 downwards.
GCGCCTGCGTGAAGATCAGCCCCGCCGGAGCCCCGGAATGGCGGTAGGAAAAGCCGAAATCGGCATTGGAGAGCACATGCACCCGCCCCTGCCGGTCCACGGCACGCGCTTCGATCAGCACGTCCTTGGTCTCGCCATGATGGGCGCCGGCATTCATGGTCAGCGCCCCGCCTATGCCGCCGGGAATGCCGCGATAAAAGGCGAGCCCGTCTATCCCGGCATCCGCCGCCGCCTTGGCGAGCCGCATGTCGGGCACCGCGGTTCCGACCCGGATGCGATGGCCCTCCTCCATCGCGATCGCGTTGAAGCCGCGTCCCAGCCTTATGACCACGCCGGGAACGCCGCCGTCGCGCAGGATGAGGTTGGAGCCGAGGCCGATCACCGTCACCGGAATCTCCTCCGGCAGCGCGGCGAGGAAGGCGGCGAGATCCGCCTCGTCGGCGGGCGAGAACAGCACCTGCGCCGGCCCGCCGACGCGGAACCAGGTGAGGGGCGCCAGCGGCTCGTTGGCGGCAAGCCGGCCGCGCAGTCCCGGCACGCGAGCGGCGAGTTCGGCGGTGATGTCGGGAAAGCTCACGCCGCAAGCTCCCCGGGCAGCGCATAGGCCCATTGGGTGATGTTGCCGGCCCCGAGCAGCACGACATAGTCGCCCGGCTTCGCCAGTCCCTTCACGATGCCCGCCAGCGCCTCCGGCCCCGGCAGCGGAATCACCGAGCGGTGCCCGCGCGCGCGCAACGCCTCGACCAGATGATCGCGGTCGATGCCGGGGATGGGCGCCTCGCCCGCCGGATAGACATCGGCGACGATGACGTGGTCGGCATCGTTGAAGCAGGTGGCGAACTGATCGAACAGCGATTGCAGGCGCGTGTAGCGGTGCGGCTGCACGATGGCGATGACCTGCCCCTCGGTGGAGGCGCGGGCGGCACGGAGGACGGCGGCGATCTCCACCGGGTGGTGACCGTAATCGTCGAACACCGTGACGTCGTTCCAGTCGCCGGTGCGGGTGAAGCGGCGCTTCACCCCGCCGAAGCCGGCCAGCGCCGCGCGGATCTGTTCGTCCGACACCCCGAGTTCGTGCGCGACCGCGATCGCGGCTACGGCATTGAGCGCGTTGTGATGGCCGGGCATGGGCAGCACCAGGTCGCGCAGCTCGCCCACCAGTGTGCCCTGCCGGTCGCGCCAGGCAACCGAGAAGCGGCTCTGCCCGCCGCGCAGGTCGATCTCGGTGATGCGGACATCCGCCTGCGGGTTCTCGCCATAGGTGATGACGCGGCGGTCCTCGATATGGCCGACCAGGGCCTGCACCACCGGGTGGTCGGTGCACATCACCGCAAAGCCGTAGAAGGGCAGGTTCTCGACGAAGCTGCGGAAGGCATCCTTCACCGCGTCGAAGGTCTTGAAGTGGTCGAGATGCTCGGGATCGACATTGGTGACGATGGCGACTTCCGCCGGCAGCTTCAGGAAGGTGCCGTCGCTCTCGTCCGCCTCCACCACCATCCAGGTGCCGCCGCCGAGCCGGGCATTGGTGCCATAGGCGTTGATGATGCCGCCATTGATGACGGTGGGGTCGAGGCCGCCGGCGTCCAGCAGGGTCGCGACCAGAGAGGTGGTCGTGGTCTTGCCATGGGTGCCGGCGATGGCGACGCAGCTCTTCAGCCGCATCAGTTCCGCCAGCATCTCCGCGCGCCGCACCACCGGCAGGCGCTTTGCCCGCGCCGCGACCAGCTCGGGATTGTCGCGCCGGATCGCCGAGGAGACGACGAGCACCTGCGCATCCTCGATATTGGCGGCGACATGGCCGATCAGGACCTTCACCCCCTTCTCGCGCAGCCGCTTGACGTTTGCGTTCTCCGCCACGTCAGAGCCCTGCACCTGATAGCCGAGATTGTGCAGCACCTCGGCGATGCCGCTCATGCCGATGCCGCCGATGCCGACGAAATGAATGAGACCGAGGGAGAGCGGAAGCTTCATCTGGGCATCGTCCTTGGCAGGCAGAAGGAGGATCAGGCGGGCCATGGAGGCCCCGGAAGGTTCGTCAGGTCAGGCGCGCGACGTCCCGGCGGCGCGCGGCGGAGCAATAGACGAGCGGGGCCGCTGCGTCATCCCTCACCGGGCGGACGGCAGCCCTGCAAGCTCCATCACCAGGTCGGCGAGGCACTCTGCGGCGTCCGGCCGGCCGAGACGGCGTGCGGTCTCCGCCATCGCCGCCAGTTCGCCGGGGGTCGACGAAAGGCGCGTCAGTTCGGCAGCGAGGCGTTCCGGCGTGAAGTCGCTCTGCTTCACCAGCAACGCGCCGCCGGCGCGGGAGAGCGCGCTGGCATTGGCGAGCTGGTCCTGGTCGAGCGCGTTGGGCAGCGGCACCAGCAGCGAGGGCCGGCCGATGGCGCAGAGTTCCGCGACCGTGGAAGCGCCCGAGCGCCCGATGACGAGATCGGCCCGCGCCATGCGCGCCGGCAGGTCGCCGAAGAAGGGCGCCAGCTCGGCCGAAACGCCCAGCCGGTCATAGGTCGCGCGTACGCCCTCGAGGTCTTCCTGCCGGCATTGCTGCACGATGGACAGGCGCGCGCGCTGCGCCGGGTCGAGCCGCTCCAGAGCCGGCGGCACGATCTCGCTCATGATCCGCGCGCCCTGGCTGCCGCCGAAGACCAGCAGGTTGAGACGCCCGCCCTCGGGCGGCAGGAAGGGGATGCCGGTAACCGCCAGCACCGCCGGGCGCACCGGATTGCCGGTGTGCCGGGCCTTCGCGGCAAGCGCCGGGCTGGCGGCAAGGATATCGGGATAGCCGGTGGCGATGGCGGTGACGCGCGGCGCGAGCATCACATTGGCACGCCCCATGACCGCGTTCGCCTCGTGGATCAGGGTCGGCCGCCGGGCCCAGACGCCGGCGAGGATCGGCGGCACGGTCGGATAGCCGCCGAAGCCGACCACCGCGGCGGGCCGCAAGCGCCGCATCAGCGCGACGCCCTTCAGGACGCCCGTGCCGAGGGAGGCCGCGGTGCGGGCGAGCGAAAGGGGCGAGCGCGAGCGCACCGTGTCGGCGGGAAGGATGTGGAGCTGGCGCGCCGGAAAATGCCCGGCATAGCGCGCGGCGCGCTCGTCGGTCGCCAGATCGACGAGGATGCCGCGGGCGCCCAGCGCCCCGGCCAGAGCCTCGGCGGGGAAGAGATGACCGCCGGTACCGCCGGCGGCGAGCAGAACGAGCGGCGCGGCCGCCTTTGCCGAAGGATCGAGACTCATGGCAGCGTCCTCAGGCCGGCTCCAGCACGGCGCGCGGGGGGCGGGCGCCCATGCGGGCGCCGTGGCGCTCCAGCTCGGCGAGGGTCGCGCTGCGCGGGCGGCGGCGGGTGAGCGCGATGAGCATGCCCATGCCATAGGCCAGCGAGATCAGCGAGGAGCCGCCATAGGAGACGAAGGGCAGCGTCATGCCCTTGGCCGGCATGAGGTGGAGGTTCACCATCATGTTGATGGCCGATTGCAGGCCGAACAGCATGGCAAGGCCTGCTACCGCGAAGCGCACGAAGGGGTCCTCGTCGTCGAGCGCGCGGGTGAGCGCGCGCAGCACGATGAAGGCGAACAGCGACAGCAGGATGAGGCACAGCACGGCGCCGAACTCCTCGCCGGCCACGGCGAAGATGAAGTCGGTGTGGCTGTCAGGAAGGATGCGCTTGAAGGTGCCCTCGCCCGGTCCCTGGCCGAGCCAGCCGCCATTGAGGAAGCCGTTCGTCGCCACCTCGACCTGGTAGGAGCCGCCGCCCGCATCCGGGTTCATGAACTTGTCGATGCGCTGCGCGACGTGCGGAACCGTGTGATAGGCAAGGAAGAGCCCCGCCGCGCCGATGCCGCCGAGGCCCACCACCCAGATGATGCGCAACCCGGCGAGAAAGAACAGGCCGCCCCACACCAGCGAAATCAGGATGGTCTGGCCAAAGTCCGGCTGCAGCACCAGCGGGGTTATCACGCTGCCCAGCAGTCCGAAGGCGATGAGCTGGCCCGGCATTTCCGGGCGGCGGATGCTCTCGGAGAACAGCCACGCCGCAATGATGACGAAGGTAGGCTTCAGGAACTCGGAGGGCTGCAGCGAGATCGGCCCGATGTTCAGCCAGCGATGCGCGCCCTTCACCTCGGCGCCGACCACCAGCGTCGCGCAGAGCAGGGCCCAGAACACGAAGAACAGCCCCAGCGCAAGCCGGCGGATCTGCCGCGGCGACAGGAAGGAGGTGCCGAGCATCACGATGAGCGCCGGCACCAGGAACATGAGCTGCCGGTTCACGAAGTGGAACGGATTGGCGATGCCGAGCCGCGCCGCCACCGCCGGGCTCGCGGCAAGGCATAGCACGATGCCGATGATCATCAGCGCCGCCAGAGCGCCAAGCAGCAGACGGTCCACCGTCCACCACCATTCGCCGACAACGGTCCGTTCGGCACGCGAGATCATGGACCCGATTCTCCACTCAACGCCGCCCCATCGCTCGGGGGCCGCCGGCCGGAAGTATCGGGTGGTTAAGGTTGACGGCGCCTTAATGTGCCCGACAAATCCGACACCGTCCGACAGACGGCCGACACCCGGCCGCATCCGGGCCGGGTGTCGAACAGGCGGGCAAGCCGGGCACGGATCAGTGGGTGCGATACTCCGAGGCGCCCTTGGAGAGGGCGAACTCCTCCTCTGGCGAAAGCACCAGCTTGTGGCGGCCGACGAGGGCGAAATAGACCGTCGCCACGCCGAACCAGACGAACACCCACACCACGCCCTTGAAGAAGTTCGGGTCCTTCACCTGGTAGCCGAGGGTCACCAGCGCGATAAGGATGGTGAGCACCGCGCCCGCCACGCCGAGCGGGCTGCGATAGGGCCGCGCGATGTGCGGCGCGTTCCGGCGCAGCAGGATGAAGGACACCGCCTGCGCGACATAGGAGAACATCGCCCCGCACACCGCCATGTTGAGCAGCACCGTGCCGATGATGTCGTCGCCGAGCTCGTCCGGCTCGCTGCCGCCGCCGCCATTGCCGAACCAGACGATCATCATGATGGCGAGGCCGACCGCCGAGCCGATGATCATGGCCACGTGCGGAGTCTTGTAGGTGCGGTGGGTGACCGAGAGCCGGCGCGGGAAATAGCCGGCGCGGGAGAGCGAATAGATCTGGCGGCCCTGCGCGTAGAGAATGGTGTGGAAGCTGGCGATCAGACCGGTGAGCGCGACGATGCCGAGCAGCACCACGCCGGAATCGCCGTACATGGCGCGCAGACCGTCCAGCAGCGGCTCCAGCGAGGTGCTGAGATGGAAGGTGCCGACCCCGGCGATGGAGGGGTTGAGCAGCACCACCATGAAGGCCGAGAGGATCAGCGTCGCGATGCCGAGATGGATCGCCTTCGGCATGTCGCGGGTAGGATCGACCGATTCCTCCGCCGCCAGCGGCAATTGCTCGATGGCGAGGAACAGCCAGACCGCGAAAGGCAGCGTCGCCAGAACGCCCTCGAAACCGAAGGGGAACCAGGGGCCGCCGCCTTCGGGCAATTCGACCGCCGCGCCGTCCGGCCCGATCCCCATGTTCAGCGCCCAGCGGCTGAAATCCATGTGGAACAGCGCGCTGATGTCGAAGAACACCAGCACCGCCAGCGAAAGCAGCGTCACGATCATGGTGACGCGGAACGACAATTCGAGGCCGAACACGTTGAGGCCGAGGAAGATGAGATAGAACAGCACCCAGAGCAGCGGCGAATAGGCCGTGTCGATGCCGAAGATCGAACTCACATAGGCCGCGGTGAAGGTGACCACCACCGCCGGCGTCACCACATATTCCACATTCTCGCACAGCCCGGTGAAGAAGCCGCCCCACGGCCCCATCGCGGTGCGGGCGAAGGAATAGGCCGCCCCGGTGTGCGGCAGCGCCGCCGACATCTCGGCGATCGAGAGCGTCAGTCCGAGATACATGACGGCGATGATCATGCCCGCCACCAGCATGCCGCCCCAGCCGCCGGTGCCGAAGCCGAAGTTCCAGCCGGAGAAATGGCCGGAAATGACCGCGCCCACGCCGAGCGCCCAGAGCGAGGCGACCCCGGCATAGCGCTTCAGCCCGCGCTCCTCGAAATAGGAGGCGTCGACCTTGGTGTAGGTGACGCCGCTGCCCGATGGCGGAGCCGCGCCCGATGTGTCCATGGCCATGATGTTCCCCAATGCCCCGGCGGACATCGCCCGACACCCGACCGGCGCCGACTGCCGCCTTCATGGGCATGCATGATTTCAGTGCAGTCCACGGCGGTCAACGTCGAAAAGCCTTATTCCTCCTGCGGCAGCCTTTTGCCCGAGGGCGGCGGCGCGCCGGCTTCCGCGGGATCGGCTTCCCGGTGCGCCTGCTCCTGTTCCACCCGGTTGCGGCCGGCGCGCTTGGCGACATAAAGCGCGGCATCGGCCCGTCGCATCAGGCAGGCCACCGCGTCGCCTTCCTTGCTTTCGGGCGGCGGGGGCGTGCCCATGCCCGGTCCATGGACCGCGAAGCCGATGCTTACGGTGGCCTGCAGAACGTGGCCGTCGATGAGCATGGGTGCCGCGGCGATGAAGCTGCGCAACCGTTCCGCGACCCGAAGCGCCTCGCTCGCCCCCGTGCCGGGAAGCAGGGCGACGAACTCCTCGCCGCCGAACCGGGCCAACAGATCCTGCCCGCGCAGGGCTCGTCGGCACTTGTCCGCGATCTCGCGCAGCATGAGATCCCCGACCGGGTGGCCGAAGCGGTCATTCACCGTCTTGAAGAAATCCAGGTCGATCATCAGCAGCGCGACAGAGGACGATGCCTCCCGCGCGCTCTTCACCATGGTCTGGGCCTCGGCGAGAAAGCGGCGGCGATTGGCGAGGCCGGTGAGTTCGTCGGTGTCCGCAAGCTGGCGCAGCTTGTTGAGCAGCCGGCGCTGGTCGGAGACATCCCAGTAGACAAGGATGATGCTGCCGCCGAGCGAGCGCACGCGGAAGTGGATCATCTTCTGGCTGCCGTCCTTGCAGGTCACCAGCCAGTCGACCATGTGCACATGGTCCAGGGTCGCGCGCGAATCGCGCACTCCGTTGATCCAGGCCTTGATCGCCAGCTCGCGGTAGGCCGGATCGGGATAGGCCTTCGGCCACCACTCCTCCAGCGTCAGCGCTTCGTCGGCGCCATAACCGAACAGCTCGGCGCCGTGGCTGTTCACGAACAGGTTGTTGCCGGCATCGTCGAAGATCTCCACCCCGACCGGGAGTGCCTCCATGATCTCGCGAATGTCGTTCTGGATGGCGGAAAGCTGGTCTGCGGCCTCGTGCTCCGTCAACTGGTCGATCAGGGTGAGCAGGTATTGGCCGCCCGGCAGCGTCGACAGGCCGAGGCCGAGCGTGCGGGTGCGACCGAGCACGCGGCACGCGGTAAAGACCGGGCGCTCGGGGGGAGCCACGCTCATCGCCGCCACCGCGGCGGCCGGCCCCTCGCCCACCAGCACCGCCAGCGGCACGCAGTCGCCCGCTCCCGCCAGGCCGAACAGGTGGTGCGCCTCGGCATTGAGAGCGAGCACGCTGTGGGCTGCCGAATCGAGGATGACGAGTGGAGAACGAACCCGATCGAACCAGTCCGGCACGGTATCAGGCATGGCATCCCTCCATGCCGCGTGTTCCCGCTCGGAACATCCGTACCCCTTCCGCCATGCCCGCCGCGACGACCCCTGTTGTCAGCTTGACCTATGGTAGCGCGTTCACGATCGCGCGGAAGCGGTCGCCACGCACCTCGAAGTTCGGAAATTGGTCGAAGCTGGCACAGGCCGGGGAGAGCAGGACCACCGCCGGTCCGCCCGCCGCCGCGGCATCCCGCGCCGCCGCCGCGACCGCCGCATCGAGCGTTCCGCTCATCTCGTGAGGCGCTTCGCCCAGCGTCGCGGCGAAGTCCGGCGCGGCGACGCCGATCAGGTAGCTCTTGCGGATGCGTGGGAAATAGGGAGCGAGCGCAGCGATCCCGCCGGCCTTGGGCTTGCCGCCGGCGATCCAGTAGATGTTCTCGAAGCTCGCCAGCGCCCGTTCGGCGGCATCCGCATTGGTGGCCTTCGAATCATTGACGAACACCACCTCGCCGATGCGGCGGACCTGCTCCATGCGGTGGGCGAGGCCGGGAAAGCCCTTCATCGCCACCGCGATCACCTCCGGCGCGAGGCCGAGCGCGCGGGCGCTCGCGAAGGCGGCGGCGGCGTTCTGGGCGTTATGGGTGCCGCGCAGCGATTGGATGCCGGCGAGCGGCAGGGTGAACACCCGCACCCCGCCTTCGCTTGCCACCAGCGCGCCGTCCTCCAGGAAAACGCCGTCGGCCAGCTTCTGCTTCACCGAGATGCGCACCACCTTCCGGCCCGTCGCCTCGACCCGGTCCGCAATGGCGGCGCTCCAGGCGTCATCCACGCCGATCACCGCCGTGCCGCCGGCATCGACGCCCGCCACCAGCCGCTCCTTCACCGCGGCGTAGTGGTCCATGTCGCCATGGCGGTCGAGATGGTCCGGCGACAGATTGAGGAGGACGCCGACGGAGGGATCCAGCGTCGGGGAGAGGTCGATCTGGTAGGATGAGCATTCGACGATATGCACCCGCCCCGCCTTCGGCGGATCCAGCGACAGGATGGCCGGCCCGAAATTGCCGCCGATCTGCACGTCGCGCCCCCCGACCTTCATCAGGTGTGCCAGCAATGCCGTCGTGGTCGACTTGCCGTTCGTGCCGGTGATCGCGGCGAACAGCGAAGGCCGCGGGGCCAGCCGGCGTTCGCGACAGAAAAGCTCGACATCGCCGATCACCTCCACCCCGGCGGCCGCCGCGAGCTTCACGCTCCAATGCGGCTCGGGGTTGGTCAGCGGCACGCCGGGCGCCAGCACCAGCGCGGCGAGGCCCGACCAGTCGAGATCGCGCAGGTCGCCGGTCGGTATGCCTTCGCCCGCCGCCCTCTCCACCGAGGCGGGCGAATCATCGAAGGCCGTGACCCCGGCGCCACCGGCGATCAACGCCCGCGCGGTGGCAAGACCGGAGCCGCCGAGCCCGAACAGGGCGACCGCGCAGTCCTTCATGGAGGTGACGGGAATCATGGCACGACGGATCCAGCGGAAGATGGCTCCCTCGCTAACCCATTTTCGCCCGGCGCGGAATGCGCGGCACGACGGGACGGTATTTGCGGGCCGGTATTTGCGGGCCGGTATTCCAGCCTCCGCCGCCGCCTGTATGCTCGCCCGAACGAGGAGACCGCAATGCCGCCGATCGCGATGGGTTCAACGATGCGGGTGCTGCGCCCGGACCCCGCCGTCTATGCCTTCTATGACGGGCGGATTCCCGGCATGCGGGCGTGGTCCGAAGCGCCGAACTGGCTCGACGACGGCGCCTACGGCCTCGGCTGCGCCTCCTACGCCATCGTGGATGGCGAGGACGCGCTCGTCTACGACACCCACATCTCGCTCGACCATGCCGGGATCATCCGCCGCACGCTGGAAGCGGCCGGCGTGCGGCGCTTCACGGTCGTGCTCAGCCACTGGCACGACGATCATGTCGCGGGGAACGAAGCCTTCGCCGATTGCGAGATCATCGCTCGCGACGTGACGGCGGAGTTGCTCGCCGCGCACCGGGCGGAGCTGGAGGCCGGGGACCCGCCGATCCGCCCGCTCATCCTGCCGACCCGCATCATCGAGGGCCCGGCGGAGCTGACGGTCGGCCGTCTGACGGTGCGCCTGGAGCCGGCTGAGATCCACAGCCGCGATGGGCTGGTGCTTCTGCTGCCGGATCGCGGCCTCCTGCTGGCGGGCGACACGCTGGAAGACCCGGTCACCTATGTCGCCGAGCCGGACCGCCTCGCCGTCCATGTGGCCGAGCTGGAGCGCATGAAGGGCTGGGATTACTGGCACATCCTGCCCAATCACGGCGCGCCGGAGATCATCGCCACCGGCGGCTACGGGCCGGAGCTGATCGACGCCACGCTGCGCTATGTGCGGAAGCTGCTGCGTCTCCACGCCGATCTGGCGCTCGCCGACCAGGACCTCGCCACCTTCATCGCCCGCGACCTGACCGACGGCACGCTGATCTATTGCGCGCCCTATGAGCAGGTCCACGCCGACAATGTGAAGAAGGTGCTGCGGACCGTGCCGGGGCGGTGAAGCTGCAGAGCGTGGCTCGCCGGTCCGCGCGCCTCAGCGCAGCTTCAGCGTCGAGAGCCCGATCAGAGCCAGCACCACCGCGATGATCCAGAAGCGGATCACGATCTGCGGTTCGGTCCAGCCGAGCTGTTCGAAATGGTGGTGGATCGGCGCCATCTTGAAGACGCGCTTGCCGGTGAGCTTGAAGGAGATCACCTGCACGATCACCGACACCGCCTCCAGCACGAAGAGGCCACCGATGATGGCCAGCACGATCTCGTGCTTGGTGGCCACCGCGATGGTGCCGAGCAGGCCGCCCAGCGCCAGCGAGCCGGTGTCGCCCATGAAGATCTGCGCCGGCGGGGCGTTGAACCACAGGAAGCCGATGCCCGCCCCGATCAGTGCCCCGCAGATCACCGCCAGTTCGCCCACGCCGGCGACGTAGTGGATCTGGAGGTAGTCCGCGAACAGCACGTTGCCCGACAGGTAGGAGATGACGCCGAAGCTGCCGGCGGCCACCATCACCGGCACGATGGCGAGGCCGTCGAGGCCGTCCGTCAGGTTCACCGCATTGCCGGCGGCGACCACGACGAAAGCTCCGAACACCACGAAGAACCAGCCGAGGTCGATGACGAGGTCCTTGAACAGCGGGAAGGTGAGCGAACTCGACAGCGGCATCCGCCCGGCATGCATGATGACCACCGCCGCCATGCCGCCGATCACCGCCTCGATCATGAGCCGGGTGCGGCCGGACAGGCCGTTATGGGTCTGCTTGGTGACCTTCAGATAGTCGTCATAGAAACCGATAAGCCCGAAGCCGAGGGTGACGAACAGCACCACCCAGACATAGATGTTGGACAGGTTCGCCCAGAGCAGCGTCGCCACCATCAGCCCGGAGAAGATCATCAGCCCGCCCATCGTGGGCGTGCCCTTCTTGGTGATGAGGTGCGACTGCGGCCCGTCGGTTCGGATCGGCTGTCCCTTGCCCTGTTTCAGCCGCAGCAGCGAGATGATCGCCGGGCCGAACATGAAGACGAAGAGCAGCGCCGTCATCATCGCCCCGCCGGTGCGGAAGGTGATGTAGCGAAACACGTTGAGCGCGGGCACGCTCCCCTGAAGCTCGGCAAGCCACTGCAACATCTCTTCTAACCTTCCGTCCGCGCGCCGTCGGCGCGATAGGCATCGATGAGCGAGCGGGCCAGCGGACCCATCCGGCTGCCGAGGGAGCCCTTCACCATGATCACATCGCTGCCGCGCAGCGCCCCCGCCACCAGCGGGGCCAGCGCGGTCGAGTCCGGTGCCCAGCCGCCGCGGCGATTGTCCGGCAGCGCCTCGTAGAGCCCGCGCATCAGCGGGCCTGCGCAGAAGACGAGGTCGCTCGCCTGACCCGCGTCGCCGGCGAGCCCGGCATGGAGCGCCGGGCCGGTCTCGCCCAGTTCCAGCATGTCGCCCAGCACCGCGATGCGCCGCCCGCGCGGGCCGACCGGCATGTTGCCGAGCACCGAGAGCGCCGCCCGCATCGAGGCCGGATTGGCGTTGTAGCTTTCGTCGATCAGCAGCGCCTGCCCGCCCTTCACCGCCAGCGCCGTGCGTACGCCGCGTCCGGGCGGTGGGCCGAGCGAGCCGAGCGCGATGGCGGCGAGCGCGAGGTCGGCGCCTGCGAGTTTCGCCGCCGCCAGCACGGCGAGCGCGTTCTGCACGATGTGCCGGCCCGGCAGGCCGACCTTGAAGCTCACGGTCTTGCCGAGGATCTCGGCGGTGGCGGTGGACGAATCCGGCTGCAGCGCGACATTGACCAGTCGTGCTTCAGCCGCCTCCGCCTCGCCGAAACCGATGATCCGTTCGATGCCGGCCGCCCGCGCCGCCGCCGCGAGCCGCGCGAAATGCGGGTTGTCGCGGTTCAGCACCGCCGCCCCGCCCGGCTCGACCCCGGTGAAGATCTCCGCCTTGGCGTCGGCGATCGCCTCGATCCCGGAGAAATGGCCGAGATGCACGGGCTCGATGGTGGTGACGATGGCGACATGCGGGCGCACCAGAGCGCTCAGCGGCGTGATCTCGCCCGGATGGTTCATGCCCAGTTCGAAGACGCCATAGCGTGAACCTGCCGGCATCCGCGCCAGCGAGAGCGGCACGCCCCAATGGTTGTTGTAGGAGGCGACCGAGGCATGGGTCGGCCCGTCCGCTCCCAGCGCCAGCAGCAGCGCCTCCTTGGTCGTGGTCTTGCCGACCGAGCCGGTCACCGCGACGATCCTTGCCGCCGTGCGGGCGCGGGCGGCACGACCGGCCGCTTCCAGCCCCGCCAGAACGTCCGGCACCACCAGCAGTGGCGCCCCGGCGGGCAGAGAAGCGACGATCTTCTCGAGCCCTTCCGCGCTCACCACGCAGAGCCCCGCCTTACGCCCGAGCGCGGCGGCGACATAATCATGGCCGTCCGAATTTTCGCCGCGAATGGCGAAGAACACATCGCCCCGCGCAAGCGTGCGGGTGTCGATCGACACACCGGACAGCGCCGGGGCGGGTGCACCGCGCAGCGTGCCGCCGGTGGCAGCCGCGAGTTCGGCCGGCGTCCAGAGCGGGGCCGGCGTCCCGGAGATGCTCGATGCCATGGTCAATGTCTCCCGAGGGCTTCGAGCGCGCAGTCGCGGTCGGAAAAGGGAAAGGTCTCGGCGCCGACGATCTGCCCCGTCTCGTGGCCCTTGCCGGCGATCAGCAGCACGTCGCCCGGCATCAGTAGGTCGATGGCGGTGCGGATGGCCTCTCCACGGTCGCCGATCTCCCGCGCGCCGGGTGCTGCGGCCAGGATCTCGGCGCGAATCGCGGCGGGCTCCTCGCTGCGCGGATTGTCGTCGGTGACGATGACGAGATCGGCCGCCTCCGCCGCGATACGTCCCATCAGCGGGCGCTTGCCGCGGTCGCGGTCGCCGCCGCAGCCGAACACCAGGACCAGCCGCCCCGTCGCATAGGGCCTGAGCGCCGCGAGCGCATTGGCCAACGCATCCGGCTTGTGGGCGTAGTCGACGAAGATCCCCGCCTCGCCCTCGCCGCTCGTCTTCCGACCCACCAGTTCCAGCCGACCGGGCACGCCGTCCAGCCGCTCCAGCGCAGGAAAGACCACATCGGTCGGCGTACCGGTGAGCAGCGCAAGCCCGGCAGCGACCAGCGCATTGGCGGTCTGGAACGCGCCGACGAGCGGCAGCAGCAGCACGCGCCGCACGCCGTCATGTTCGATCACGACGCGTTGGCCGAGCCCCTCGTCGGCTCGCTCGATCAGGGCAAGCCCGGCGGCCGTGGTGCCGATGCCGAGCACGTTCAGCTCCTGCGCGGCCGCGACATCGGCGACGTGCGCGCCCTCGGCCGTGTCCACCCAGATCGCCGCCCCGCCCCCGCGCGGCACCAGATCGCGGAACAGCCGCATCTTGGCGGCGAGATAGGCGTCCATGGTCGGATGGTAGTCGAGATGGTCGCGCGAGAGATTGGTGAAGGCGCCCGCCGCCAGCCGCACCCCGTCGAGCCGGTGCTGGTCGAGCCCGTGCGAGGAGGCCTCGACGCAGAGCCGTGTCACGCCCTCCCCGGCCAGCGCGTCGAGGGTGCGGTGCAGGGCGATGGGGTCGGGCGTCGTCAGCGAACCATAGACCGCGCCGGAGGGCGCCACCACGCCGAGCGTGCCGAGGCTCGCGCTGGCATGGCCGGCGGCCTGCCAGAGCTGTCGGGCGAAGGCGGCGACGGACGTCTTGCCCGACGTTCCCGTCACGGCCGCGATCACGCCCGGCTGGCGCGGAAAGGCGCGGGCGGCGGCCAGCGCGACCGCCCGCCGCGCATTGCCGACCCGCACATAGGCGACGCCGGACGGGATTCCCGCCGGCTTATCGCCTTCACCCACGATGGTGGAGGCCCCGCGCGCCAGCGCATCGGCGATGAAGGCAACGCCGTCCAGTTTTGCGCCCGCAAGGGCGAAGAACACGTCGCCGGGCGCGACCTTGCGGCTGTCGAGCACCGGAGCGCCGACGCGGGCGGCGCGGTCGGAGCCGCCATAATCGGCATCCTCCCCGATGAGCGCGCCGAGCGTCAGGCGGACGGCCTGCCCATCCGGCGGTGAGGTCTCAGCCATGGCGTGGCGCTCCCGAAAACGAAAAGGCAAGGACGGCGCGAGACGCCCCGCTCCGCCGCCGGACGCGAAGCGCCGCAGGCTTTAACCCGTATCCTCGTGAGGTGGATAGTCGTCCAGATGGCGAAAATGGGGTGACGGCATCTCCGGCACGGGGACGCCGCGGCGCGGAAGGTCCGCGTACCGGCAGATCCCCGATTCCCGTCGCCCCCCTCATGTCACGGCAACCTCATGTCACGGAACCTGCGCCACCTTGTTGTAGCTCGTCAGCAGGCTTTCGACGGGCGGCACGCTGGTGCGCGGCATCTCGCCGAGCATCGGCGCGATCCGGGCGATGACCTTGCCGGTGGTCGGGCCGGCATTCCAGCCGGCGGTCGCGAAGCCGTAGGTGCCGGGCACCGCCTGGGGCTCGTCGAGGATGACCAGCACGAGGTAGTGCGGGTCGTCCATCGGGAACACGCCGGTAAAGGTGGTCAGGAGCCGGGTCTTGGAATAGCGACCATTGATCACCTTCTCGGCGGTGCCGGTCTTGCCGCCAGGATAATAGCCGCCCGCCAGCTCGTTCATCTTGGTGGCCGAGCCCTTCTCCGCGTTCAGCCGCAGCAGGTAGCGCAGCTTGGCGCTGGTCTCCGGCTTGATGACGCGGGTGGCGAGCTTCTCGACCTCGTCCGGCGTGCGCTTCATGAAGGTCGGCGGAATCAGCCAGCCGCCATTGACGAGGGCGTTCACCGCCATCACCGCCTGCAGCGGGGCGACCGCCAGGCCGTGGCCGAAGGCGATGGTCGCGGTGTTCAGCTCGCCCCAGTTGCGCGGCACGATGGGCGCGGCGCTCTCCGGCAGCTCGGTACGCAGCCGGTCGAGTTGGCCCATCTTCCTCAGGAACGCCTTGTGCGCCTCGACCCCGCACATCAGCGCCATGCGGGCGGTGCCGATATTGGAGGACCAGGTGAACACCTCCGGCACGCTCAGCATGCGGTTCTGGGCGTGGTAATCGTGGATCTTGAAGCGGCCGAACTGCAGCGCGCCGCGGGCGTCCATCATCGAGTTGAGGGTCACCTTGCCGCTGTCCAGCGCCATGGCGAAGGTCAGCGCCTTGAAGGTCGAGCCCATCTCGAACACGCCGGTGGTCATGCGGTTGAGGTTCTTGGGGTCGAGCGCGTCGGCGGGCTTGTTGGCATCGAAATCGGGCAGCGAGACCATGGCGAGGATCTCGCCGGAGCGCACGTCGACCACGGTGCCGGTCGCGGCAATCGCCTTGAACTTCTCCTTGGCGGTGACCAGCTCGTCGCGCAGCACCTGCTGCACGCGCAGGTCCATCGCGAGTTGTACCGGCGCCTGCTGCCGGTCGGTGGCGAGGCCGGCGAGGTGCAGCTCGGCAAGACCGCTGCCGTCCACCCATTTCTCGATGCCGGCAATGCCCTGATTGTCGATATTGGTCGAGCCGAGCACATGGCCGGCAAGGCTGTTGCCGGGATAGACGCGGCGGTTCTCGGTCATGAAGCCGATGCCCGGCAGGCCGAGCCGGTGGATCTCGTGCTGCTGCTGCGGCGTGATCTCGCGCTTCAGCCAGACGAAGCCGCGCTTCGTGTCGAGCCGCTCGCGCATCTCGCGGGCATCGAGGTCCGGCATCACGGCGGTGAGCGCCTCGACGGCCTCGTCGACGTCGATGAGCCGCTTCGGCTCGGCATAGAGCGAGGCGGTCTTCACGTCGGTGGCCAGCACCAGGCCGTGGCGGTCGATGATGTCCGGACGGGCGGAGGCGACGGCATCGGAATTCACCACGCGCCGGGTGATCTGGCCGTCGGACGCGGAGGCGAAGAGGGCCAGCCGGCCGGCGATGGTCGCATAGACGAGGCCGAACACCAGCATGCACAGCACGATGCGGGCCCGTGCAACGGCATTGGGCTCCGGCCGGCCGCGATTGGAGGCGTTGCGCAGAGTGTCGCGCAGCCAGCGCCAGAGGCGCTGCGGCAGCGTCGCGAGGAAGGCGGCGAGAGAGCCGGGCAGCCGGCGCAGGCTGGCTCCGAGGGCGGCCAGACGGTTCGACAGAGAGCTGAACATCACGCGATCCCCTCGCTCAGTTGCCGATCATGCCGGGCGGAAGCAGCGGCACCGCGGAGGTCACGGGCGCGCTCACCAGCGGCGCGCGCCCGGCGGGCGCCGGAATCGGAAGGCCATTGCCGGCCGAGCCCATCACCCCGGCGGACGGCAGCGCGGACAGCGGCAGCGGCGCGCCGGGCACGGCACGGGCGGGGGTTGGACGCACCGCGAGCGGGGCGGTCGCGACCGGCTGCGCCATGATGGGGGCTGAGGGGCGGACGACATGCGCGCCGGAGGCCAGCGGCTTGTCCGCACCCTTGTCGGCCGCCAGCAGCTTGCCGATGGAACTGGTCGCCATAGGCCCGTCGGACAGCGCCTCGATCATGCCGCCGAGGGCATCGTCGCTGTGCTCGGTCTTGGCCGGCAGCTTGTCCAGCGTGTCGATGTGGTCGACATCGAGCGACTGCATGTCGAGGTGGTGCTCGGCCAGCGACTGGATGCGATCCGGCGCGGTGCGCCGGGCCCATTCGGCGTTGAGGATGGCGATGCGGTCCCGCTCGGCGCGGATGTCGTCGCGCAGCTTGGCGATCTTCTGCGCCTCGGAGGCCGAGGAATATTTCACCTGATAGACCGCGCCGGCCGCCGCGAGCAGCGCGAGGACGGAGACGAAGTTGAGGATGCGGAACATGGTTCGAACCTCAGCGCCGGGCGTCGGGATCGGGGAGTGGCGGCAGCAGTGCGGCGAGATCGGCGATGTCGCGCGCGGGAACGTCGAGCCGCTCGGCGGCGCGCAGCTTGGCGGAACGGGCCCGCGGATTGGCCGCGATCTCCGCCTCCGACGGCTCCACCGCCCCGCGCGCGACGAGGCGGAAGCTCGGCGGCTCCTGCTTCACCGCCGGCAGATGGCGCGAGCCCGCCGCGGGTTTCGCCCGGGCATTGAGGAAGTTCTTCACGATGCGGTCTTCCAGCGAATGGAAGGTCACGACCACCAGCCGCCCGCCGGGCTTCAGCACCCGCTCGGCGGCGCCCAGCGCCCGGGCGAGCTGGCCGAGCTCGTCATTCACCGCGATGCGCAGCGCCTGGAAGGTGCGGGTGGCGGGGTGCGGCTCGTGGGGCTTGGCCCACACCACGCCCGCCACGATCTCGGCGAGCCGGAGCGTCGTGGTGACCGGCGCGTCGGCCCGCGCCTTGACGATGGCGCGGGCGATGTTGCGCGACTGCCGCTCTTCGCCGAAGCGGTAGATGAGATTGGCGAGTTCCGCCTCGGGCAGGGCGTTCACCAGATCGGCGGCTGAAAGCCCGGACCGCGCCATGCGCATGTCGAGCGGGCCTTCGCGGCGGAAGGAGAAGCCGCGTTCACCCTGGTCGAGCTGCATGGAGGACACGCCGATGTCGAGCACCACGCCGTCGACCTGCGGCGCGCCCTGCATGGCGGCCACCTGGTCGAGATGGGCGAACTCGTCCTCCACCACCACCAGCCGCTCCGGCCAGGCCAGCACCAGCCCGCCCGCGCCCGCGATGGCGGTGGGGTCGCGGTCGATGCCGATGACCCGGCACCGCGCCGCCTCCAGGATGGCGCGCGAATAGCCTCCGGCGCCGAAGGTGCCGTCGACATAGGTCGCGTCATCCTTCGGCGCCAGATGGGCGACGACTTCCCGCAGCATCACCGGCAGATGTCGGGCCGGTCCGCCGGCGGTTTCCGTTTCCGGATCACCGCGACCCGCCATCCTGCCTCCTTTGCGCGGGCCTACCGCGTCGCCTGCTGGTCGCCTTGCGTCTGCCTCAGGGCACGTACCTTGGCGGTGGCCTCCGCCAGATAGGCCCGGAAGCGTTCCGGCTCCCAGATCCGAAAACTCCGCCCCAGCCCCACCAGCGCGATCTCGTCCCGGATCGCGGCATGGGCCCTGAGCCGCTCGCTGAGGATGACGCGCCCCTCGGGGTCCATCTTCAGCGTCTCGATGCCGCCATAGAGCGCCGAAGCGAGCTCCTCGCGGGCCTGCGAATAGGGAGGATAGCGTTCCACCAGCGCGTCGATTCCCGCCATCAGCGCCTGTCCGCCGGCCTCCAGCGCCGGAAGGTCCAGCGCCGGGTGGCAATACAGGTGCTCCAGCCCGTCGCGTGCGATCAGCGCGCGCCAGCCGGCCGGAACGGAGATGCGCCCCTTTGCATCCAGCCGTGCCTGATAGGTCGAGACGAAGCGATCCATCGCGCGGCCGGTTCTCCCCCCTCATGGACCCGGCATGATTCGCGCGCAGACCGGCCGCCGGGAGCGCCCTGCCCTGTCGTTCGAACTCATGAAACGGGATGAATTGGGATACCATGGGATATGATGGGCGTCAATGAAATCACGAGCGGAGATGCCGTTGCGCCATGCGCCCCGAATCCCTCGCCAACTGTCCGCATTAACGCTCTCTGAACCTTAAGATTCGGTTGAACCGGGCGCCGGCCGCCGCCGCATCGCGCCCGATGCCGCGCCGCCGCTGGGGCAGGTCCGCTTTATCCCCCGCCGTCGCCGGCCAGCCGCCCGTTGCGGCAGGGATTTCGCTATCCTGTCCGTTCCCAACGCACCCGTCCCTCCGGCAGTGAGCCACCCATGCCGTCGTCCGATCCCGCCGCCCCCGCTTCCGCCTTTCCGGCCGACAGCCGGATGGTGTCCGCTATCCTGCCTTCGCCCAATCACGGCGCGCGCCTCGGCGTGGAGGGGCCGGATATGCTGGTGCTGCACTACACCGGCATGGAATCGACCGACGAGGCCATCGCCTGGCTGCGCGATCCCGAACGGCAGGTCTCCGCGCATTACGTGGTACGGGAGGACGGCACCATTCTCCAGCTCGTGCCGGAAGCACGGCGGGCCTGGCATGCCGGGGCCTCCTGCTGGGCCGGCGCGCGGGACATCAATTCCCTGTCCATCGGCATCGAGATCGCCAATCCAGGCCATGATTTCGGCGCACCGCCTTTTCCCGACCGGCAGATCGAGGCGGTGACGGCGCTGGCCGTCGACATCGTGATCCGCCGGAGGATCGCGCCGGAGCGCGTGCTCGCCCATTCCGACGTCGCGCCGGGACGCAAGCAGGATCCCGGCGAGATCTTCCCGTGGGAAGTGCTGCACCGACACGGCGTCGGCCATCTGGTCGCGGAGGAACCGGCCAGCGACGGACGCTATTTCATGCGCGGCGAGCACGGCCAGCCGATCGAGGCGCTGCAGGCCATGCTCGCCTTCTATGGCTATGACGTGCCGGTGAACGGCTCCTTCTGCGCCCGGACCGAAGAGGTCGTCACCGCCTTCCAGCGCCATTTCCGCCGCGCGCGCGTCGACGGCATCGCCGACGTCTCCACCCTGGCGACGCTCTATCGCCTTTGCCGCAGCCGGGGTGCGGACGTTGGGGCGGAGGGCTGAAAACAGCCGGTGACAGGCCCGGCCGGAGTTGGCCCATGCGGAATCGCTGACGTCGCGGACAGGCCGTTCCGCCCTGCATGGTTAACCTTCTCCTAACCCTTCCGACGTGGCGTGCCATCGTATTTCCCGGATACGCACCAAATCGAGCCTCATTCGAGCCACGGTGAGACGATCAAAAGCCGGCCTATCGGACCAACAGCTCGAAGGCCTACCCCCGAATGACGTTAAAGATTTCCGGTTCTTCTTTCCTTGCGGCACTTTTCTTCATCCTGCTGGGAGGAAACATCGCTTTCGCGAAATCAGAAACGCCAAATACACGCATGCCCGTCAATCAGATCAGCGATGACGACAGCAAACAACCCGACACCTCGGCCAAAGCCGCGACCGGCTCCTCCGTCGAGGCGATCGTCGCACGCGAGGCGCGCGCCAATGGGGTGCCCGTCGCCCTCGCCCGCGCCGTGGTACGCATCGAAAGCGGCTGGAACCCGCGCATGACCGGTTCGGCCGGCGAGGTCGGCCTCATGCAGATCAAGGCGCCGACCGCGCGCGGCATGGGCTATCGCGGCACCCGCAAGGCGCTTTACGAACCCGCCACCAACATCCGCTGGGGCATGCGCTACCTCGCCGGGGCCTATCGCCTGGCCGGCGGTGACACCTGCGGCACCGTCATGCGCTACCAGGGCGGCCACGGCGCCACCCGCATGTCCGGCGCCGCCCGCGCCTATTGCGCCAAGGCACGCACCATCATGGCCGCGAACTGAGGCATCCCATCCCCGCCTTGCACAGGCGCGGGCCCGCCGGCGGCGTTCACGGGCTTGACGCCGCGGGCCATCTCGCCCATTGCTCGCCCGCCAGCCGGCCGGACGGCCGCGTCGCCCTACCGGGCGCCGAGGAAAGTCCGGGCTCCACGGAGACACGGTGCCGGATAACGTCCGGCGGGGGTAACCCTAGGGAAAGTGCCACAGAAATCAGACCGCCGCGGGTCCGCCCGCGGCAAGGGTGAAACGGTGCGGTAAGAGCGCACCGCGCGGCCGGCAACGGAAGCGGCACGGCAAACCCCACCGGGAGCAAAGTCGTATAGGGGTGGCGCGAAGCTTACGCTTCAGGTCCCGTCTTCGGACAGCCGCCCGGGTTGACTGCTCGAGGCGCCAAGCAATTGGCGTCCCAGAGGAATGGCCGTCACGCGGGAGCGATCCCGCCCTACAAAACCCGGCTTACAGGCCGGCTGGCACCTCTCCGCATCCCGGCCGGGCAAGCGCTTCCGCGCGACCGCCGTCCGGACGAACCCCATTCGGGGTCGACTCGATTGAGCGGTATCTTTGCCGACTAAGAACGTGGTCGGCGCCTCCGCCTCGCGCCATCCCCGGAGCCGGAATCGCCGGCACGTCGAAAAGATGTGGCTGCCCGGTCTCGGCCGTGCCTGACGGCCTGACGGATGTGCCGGGCCGATGATGCGCGCCCTGGCGACGCCCGGCACGTCCGTTGCAACGTGACCGGACCGCTGCAACGCGCAGATGCCGACGAGACGGCCCGCCACGAGGAACTCCCATGACCCTTCGCATCATTCTGTCCGGCGCCACCGGCTGGACCGGCGCCGCGCTCGCCCGCGCCATCCTCGCCGCGCCGGACCTCACCCTCGTCGCCGCCGTGGCCCGCACCGCCGCCGGGCGCGACATCGGCGAGGCGCTGGGCGGCGCGCCCGCCGGCCTCCTCATCTCCGGCAGCCTCGATGAGGCCCTGAAGGTCCCGGCCGACGTGCTGATCGACTACACCCGCGCCGATCTCGCGAAAGCCCACGTCCTCGCCGGCCTCGATGCCGGGCTCCATGTCGTGGTCGGCACCTCCGGTCTCGACGCAGCGGATTATGCCGAGATCGACGCCCGTGCCCGCGAAAAGGGCCTCGGCGTCCATGCCGCGGGCAATTACTCGATCACCGCCACGCTGATGAAGCGCTTCGCTCTTGAGGCGGCGAAATATGTCGATGACGTCGAGGTCATCGACTACGCCTTCGAGGGCAAGCCCGACGCGCCCTCCGGCTCCGCCCGCGAGCTGGCCGAGGCGCTGTCCGACATCCGCCGCCCGGCCACCAGCGTGCCGGTGGACGAGGTCGTCGGCCTGAAGGAATGCCGCGGCGGCGGGGTCGGCGAAGGCGCGCGCGAGGTGCGCGTGCATTCGGTGCGGATGCCGTCCTTCGTGTTCTCGATCGAGGCGATCCTCGGTGCGCCGGACGAGCGCCTCCTCATCCGCCACGATGCCGGTGCGTCGGCGACACCTTATGTCGCCGGCACTCTGCTCGCGGCACGCCGGGTCTCCGGCTGGGCCGGGGTGAAGCGGGGGCTCGACAGCGTGCTCGACTGAGCGGCGCTCAGTCCTCGCCCGCCACCGCGCTCGGCGGCTCGATCGGGGTGATGAAGCTCCACGGCTTGCGCGCCGGCCGCTCCGCCGGCGATTCCTGCGCATAGCTGCGCGTCCTGTTTGCGGCGACCGAGCCGGTCACCAGCGGATCGGTCGGCTGGCGGCGCACCATCGGAATGCCCGAGGGCGGCAGCGGCACGCCGTTCGGCATCGGGCGCACGGCGGGGGCAGGCGCCTGCTTCGGCGGCACATAGCCTCCCGCCGGCGGATAGGGGTTGCGTGCGGGATAGCCGGTTGCCGGAGCGTTGGGCGCGGGCGGATAGCCCTGCGCAGCCGGCGCGCTGTAGGTGGGCTGGGGCGGCGGCGGCGCGCCGTAGGAGGGCTGCGCTCCAATATCGGAATCGTCGCCATCGCCGGGCGGAATCTCGGCGGGGCCGCCGGGATAAGGCTGCGCCTGCTGCCGCACGGGCGCGCCCATGGTGGCGGCCGCCGGGAGCGGAACGGGCATCCCGGAACCCGCAGGCGGCGTCATCGGCGCCGCGATCATGGGCGGGCGCGGCATCACCGGCCCGGGCTTGCAGATGCTGCTGCCCTTGTGGCGCATCAGGTCCACATGGATGTGGTTGTAATGATAGATGTTCGAGCCCGGCGCCAGCACGGTGGTGAAGCGCTCGCAGGCGGTTGCCTGCACGGTGCGCAGGAAGCCCTGCTCGTCGACTGCGCCCTTCCAGCCGGTCTGGACGATGACCTGCCGCCCGTCGGCCAGCACGAAACCGCCGACATCGAGCGCATTGCCATAGGCATGTTCGGAGGTCTTGCCGGTCGCCGCGCCATTCATGTTGCGGCAGGAATAGGAGGACATCTGCTTGATCTGCACCACCGGCTGGCCGAACCACGCCATGGCGGCGGGCTGCACCGTGTCGGTTACCCAGCGGTCGACCGCGGCGGTGGCGGGGCAGGCGAGTGTCGCGGCGGGCGTCACCTGCACGCGGCCCTGGTCCACCCCCAGCACCTTGAAGGGGTGATCCATGCCGCAGGTGCCAGCCCCGTCGATCTCCCGCATCGGGACGGTGTAGGCGGAGGGCCTCACCAGACCCTCCGCCAGACACCGTTCCTCGGCCTCCGAGCGCCAGGCTTCCCGCTGTTCGAACAGCGAGAACCGGCAGGCGGAGAGCCCCAGAAGGACGAGCGGGGCTACGATAAACCAGGATACGCCGCGCGTCATGAAAGGGAGAATGGCGCGACTTGGTTGACACCGGGTTAAGCCGGTCGAGGAAAGAACGAAGGACGCGGCCCTGACAGCTATCCTGCCGGCCATGCAAGTGGAATGCGAGGCCGATCGCCACCGGTCGCGATGTCCACCCGCCCCGGCCACGCACCGAAATTCCAGGCGGAACGCGGGGCCGGGATCGAGCCGGGATCGGAGACATCCCGACCTTTTTGGGGGATATCCGGCCTTTTGGTGGCATCCCAGCTTCGGGAAGCATCCCAGCTTGGGGACCATGGTCGCCGATCACCCCATCGGGAGCAATCCCGCCCCTTCCATCGCCGCCCCCGATCGACGCATCGATCCCGGCTGCTGCTGCGGCTGCGGTCAGGATGACGGGCGATCCGAAGGTCCAACCCGGACGCACAATCTCCGGACGTCCCTTCCCAAACGCACTCCCCGATCACGGTCGTCCTCCCTCACCACCCGCCGTCATCCCGGCCGGCGCGCAGGGCCGAGCCGGGATCGCATGGACCTTCGGGAACCAGCACCGCGGCTCGTCCGGTTCTCCAGACAAGCCCCCCGGCCGTACCTGATCCCGCCTCGCGATTGCGGCTGCGGCCGGGAGAACGGATGAGCCGCGATCGCATCGGGCTGCGGGCGCAGGTCTGCCGCCTTTCCACAGTCGGGCATTGATGTGTGAGGAATATATTCCTTGACATATGCCCCCCCTCGCGCCATCCTTCCCTCACTCGTCCCGCCT